>NZ_RIBS01000003.1 GCF_003719825.1 Montanilutibacter psychrotolerans
ACGGCTTGTCGATGTCACGCTCCGGCAGCGGAATGAAGCTGTCCAGCGCCTCGACCAGTCGCAGGATCGACGGCACGCCGATCTCCGACTGGTCGCCTTCCAGCGCCAGACGGGCCGAACCACGGATGATCGGGGTGTCGTCGCCCGGGAACTCGTACTTGCTCAGCAGCTCGCGGACTTCCATCTCGACCAGCTCGAGCAGCTCTTCGTCGTCAACCATGTCGGCCTTGTTCAGGAACACGACGATGTGCGGCACGCCGACCTGACGCGACAGCAGGATGTGCTCGCGCGTCTGCGGCATCGGGCCGTCAGCGGCCGAGCACACCAGGATCGCGCCGTCCATCTGCGCCGCACCCGTGATCATGTTCTTCACGTAGTCGGCGTGGCCCGGGCAGTCAACGTGGGCGTAGTGACGGTTCGGGGATTCGTACTCGACGTGCGCGGTCGAGATCGTGATGCCACGAGCCTTCTCTTCCGGCGCCGCGTCGATCGCGTCATACGCCTTGAACTCGCCACCGAAACGCTCGGCGCCCACCTTCGTCAGTGCCGCGGTCAGCGTGGTCTTGCCGTGATCGACGTGGCCGATGGTGCCCACGTTCACATGCGGCTTGGTGCGCTCAAACTTACCCTTGGCCATGACGTCTTCTCGATGGTTGCCGTGCGTTGAATATGGTGCTCACGAAAGGAATCGAACCTTCGACCTCCTCCTTACCAAGGAGGTGCTCTACCGACTGAGCTACGTGAGCAGATTGTTCCAGCAAGTACAGCGTCGCGGCGTTCAATGGAGCGGGAGACGGGAATCGAACCCGCACCATCAGCTTGGAAGGCTGAGGTTCTACCGTTGAACTACTCCCGCGCCGGACTGACCTGCTTGGGTGGTGCGCCGGAAGCTGGTAAGGCGACCGGGTCTTGCAGTTCCAACTCTTCCACCGGTCTTGCGACTAGCGTGAAGCTGGTGGAGGGAGGTGGATTCGAACCACCGAAGGCGTAAGCCAGCAGATTTACAGTCTGCCCCCGTTGGCCGCTTGGGTATCCCTCCAAAGAGCCCGCAATTCTGGGGTGAGAAACGAGGGTTGTCAACGCGTCCGAGCGGTCATTTTCACTTTTTTTGCAGACGAACTGCAAGCCCCTCGCAAATATCCGTCAAACATTGAAGCGGAAGTGCAGCACATCGCCTTCCTGGACGCGGTATTCCTTGCCTTCCAGGCGCAGGCGACCCGCGTCGCGCGAGCCGGCTTCACCCTTGTACTTGATGTAGTCGTCGTAGCCGATCGTCTCGGCGCGGATGAATCCCTTCTCGAAATCGGTGTGGATGACGGCGGCGGCCTGCGGCGCGGTCGAGCCCGCTCTCACCGTCCAGGCGCGGACCTCTTTCACGCCAGCGGTGAAGTAGGTCTGCAGGCCCAGCAGCTTGTAGGCGGCGCGGATCACGCGGTTCAAGCCGGGCTCGTCGAGACCGAGATCGGCCAGGAACGTGTCGCGATCGGCGTCATCGAGCTGGCTGAGCTCCTCCTCGATGGCGGCCGAGACCGGCACCACCTCGGCGCCCTCGCCCACCGCGCGGGCGCGCACGGCGTCCAGGTGCGGGTTGTTCTCGAAGCCGTCCTCGAGCACGTTGGCCACGTACATCACCGGCTTGAGCGTCAGCAGGAACAGGTCGCGCAGGGCCAGGCGATCGTCCTCGGACAGCTCCAGCGCACGCGCGGGCTTGCCCGAATCGAGGCCGGCGCGAACGCGGGCCAGCACCTCGACGCGGACCTTGGCGTCCTTGTCACCGGTCTTGGCGGTCCGCTCGGCGCGCTGCAGCGCCTTCTCGACCGAATCCAGGTCGGCCAGCGCCAGCTCGGTGTCGATCGTGTCGATGTCGGCCAGCGGGTCAACCTTGTTGTTGACGTGGATGACGTCCGGGTTCTCGAAGCAACGCACCACGTGGGTGATCGCGTCGACCTCACGGATGTGCGCCAGGAACTTGTTGCCCAGGCCTTCGCCACTGGCCGCGCCGGCAACCAGGCCGGCGATGTCGACGAACTCGACCGCGGTCGGGATGCACTTCTGCGGCTTGACGATCTCGGCCAGCGCGTTCAGGCGCGGATCCGGCACCGGCACCACGCCGACGTTGGGCTCGATCGTGCAGAACGGGAAGTTGGCGGCAGCGATGCCAGCCTTGGTCAGGGCATTGAAGAGGGTCGACTTGCCCACGTTGGGAAGACCGACGATGCCGCACTTGATACCCATCTGAAGACCGCCAAAGGTGAAGAGTGAAGAGTAAAGAAAAGCCCGCGGGCCGCCCTTTCCTATTGACTCTCTGCAGGCCGACGACCGTCCGCGTCAGGCCTTGCTGGTGTGCAACCGCTTCATTGCCTCGTTGAAATCGCCCTGCACCGCCAGTGGCAGCACGTCGATCGCCTCGTCGATGGCGCGCAGGATCACGGCCTCGTCGTCGCGACCCGGGCGGCCAAGCACCCACGGGGTGACCTTGTCCTTGTGTCCGGGATGGCCGATTCCAACCCGCAAGCGGTGGAATTTCGCATGCCCGAGCAGCCGGATGGTGTCGCGCAGGCCGTTCTGGCCGCCGTGGCCGCCGTCGAACTTGAGCCTCGCCGTGCCCGGCGACAGGTCCAGCTCGTCGTGCGCCAGCAGGGCCTGCTCCGGTTCGATCTTCCAGTAGCGCAGGGCCGCGGTGATCGACTTGCCGGACAGGTTCATGAAGGTGGCTGGCTTCAGCAGCCAGACCGGCTGGCCGGCGATCTCGACCTTGCAGGTCTCGCCGAACAGTTTGGATTCCAGGCCAAAACGCCCGCCCAGCTTTTCCGCCAGTGCATCCACAAACCAGAACCCGGCGTTGTGCCGGGTCCTGGCGTGCTCGGGTCCGGGATTGCCCAGCCCGACGATAAGGCGCAAGCCTTCCATCGCGGATTCGCGCGGCGACCTGCCCGCCGGAGCGGGCAGGTCGTCAGGACGCGATTACTTGTCGTCCTTCTTGGCCGCCTTGACGGCCGGCACTTCGGTGGTGTCGACCGCAGCTTCCTCGGTCTCGACGCGACCGTGCTTGGCGATGACCACCGCGACGTCGTGTTCCTTGCCCAGCTTCAGCTCGGGCAGCTCGACGCCGGCGGGCAGCTTCAGCTCCGACAGGTGGACGATGTCGCCCACGGCGAGCTTGGCCAAGTCGACCTCGATGAACTCCGGCAGGTCCTTGGGCAGGCAGCTGACGGTGACTTCGTTGAGCTCGTGGGTGACCACGACGTCAGCGGACTTGCCGGCCGGCGACTTCTCGACGTTCAGGAAGTGCAGCGGCACCGCGGCGCGCAGCGTCTGGTTGGCATCAACACGCAGGAAGTCCAGGTGCATGATGATCTGCTTGAACGGATGGCGCTGCATGTCACGCAGCAGCACGCTCTCGACCTTGCCGTCGATGTCGAGGCTGATGATCGACGCGTAGAACCACTCGTTCTGGCTGGCCAGCCAGATCTTCTCGTGGTCGAGCTGGATCGGCTGCGGCGCGGCGGTGCCACCGTAGACGATGGCCGGGATGCTGGCGGCACGACGCAGGCGGCGGCTCGCACCCTTGCCTTCGACGCTGCGGCCAGTGGCCTTGAGGATATGTTCGGACATTTCGATTTACTCACTTTCTACTGCGTTATGTCGCCTCGCGGCGACTGGAGACTCCCCCGCGACCAGGGAAGTCGGATGTGAAACTCAATCGACGTACAGAGAGCTCACCGACTCGCCAAAGGCGACGCGGCGAATGGTTTCGGCCAGCAGCTCGGCGACGCTGAGCTGGCGGATCTTGCTGCAGGCACGCGCTGCGTCGGACAAGCGGATGGTATCGGTGACCACCAGTTCGTCGAGCTGCGACTTGTTGACGTTGTCGATCGCCGCGCCGGACAGCACCGGGTGCGTGCAGTACGCGGCCACCTTGAGCGCGCCACGCGCCTTGAGGGCAGCAGCGGCGGCGCACAGCGTGCCGGCGGTGTCGACGATGTCGTCCACCAGCACGCAGATCTTGCCTTCCACGTCGCCGATGATGTTCATCACCGTGGACACGTTGGCGCGCGGGCGGCGCTTGTCGATGATCGCCAGCTCGGCGTCGTCGAGGCGCTTGGCCACGGCGCGAGCGCGCACCACGCCACCCACGTCCGGCGACACGACGATCAGGTTGTCGGTGCCGTAGGCGCGCCAGATGTCGGCCAGCAACAGCGGCGACGCGTAGACGTTGTCGACCGGGATGTCGAAAAAGCCCTGGATCTGATCGGCGTGCAGGTCGACGGTGAGCACGCGGTCGGTGCCGACCGCACTGAACATCTTGGCGGCGACCTTGGCCGTGATCGGCACGCGCGACGAGCGCGGGCGGCGATCCTGGCGGGCGTAGCCGAAGTACGGCACCACCGCAGTGACGTTGCTGACCGAGGCGCGCTTGAGCGCGTCCACCAGCACCAGCAACTCCATGAAATTCTCGGCGGTCGGGGCGTTCGTCGGCTGGATCACGAACACTTCCTGCCGGCGCACGTTTTCCTCGATCTCGACCTGCACCTCGCCGTCGGAAAACCGGCTGACCAGTGCCTTGCCGGGCCGGACCCCGAGCTCCTTGCAGACGGCATCGGCGAGCGGGCGGTTGGCGTTACCGCTGAACACCAGCAGGTTGCGGTCGGTCTGCACGGGAAAACTCCAGCGGTGGCGGGCTGAGGGGCTAGCGGATGGCGGATGTTGCTTGGCAGGGGCGGTAGGATTCGAACCTACGAATGCCAGGATCAAAACCTGGTGCCTTGGGCCTCTTGGCGACGCCCCTGCGGAAAACTGGTTGGTCTTTTGCTCGCCCGTGCAGGCACCGCTGGACCGGCGCCACCTACTGGCGGCCGGCGACCATCTCTTCGAGGGCGACGTGCAGCGGTGAACGCGCGACGCCCGCCGCCAACCAGGCCCTGTGGCCTGCCGGCAACGCCTCCAGGGCAGCTTGCGCCGCCTCGCGCGAGGCGAATTCGACGAAGCAACCACTGCCGGAGCCTGTCAGGCGCGCGTGTCCGACCTGCGACAGCGCGGCAAACGCCGCCTCGACGGCGGATTCACGCGCACGCAGCACCGGCTCGAATGCGTTCCCGAGCGGCTTACCCGAAAAGAAGGCGCGCATTGTCGCGGGCGAGGCATCCCGCGTCAATTCAGGCGAGCTGAACAGGGCGGCCGTCGGCGCGTGCACGCCGGGGTCGAGCAACACGTACCACGCCGGCGCCAGCTCGACCGGGCTGAGCTGCTCGCCCACCCCCTCCGCCCAGGCATTCCGACCGTGAACGAACACCGGGACGTCGGCGCCCAGCCGCAGGCCCAGATCGGCCAGGCGGTCCACGCCCAATGCCGTTCCCCAGAGTGCGTCGAGGGCGACCAGTACCGTGGCTGCATCGGACGACCCGCCGCCGAAGCCGCCCCCGGCCGGAATTCGCTTTTCGACGACGATATCGACGCCTTTATGCGAATTACTGGCCTCTTGCAGGATCTTTGCGGCGCGAACCACCAGATCGTCGGCTTCTTCGACGCCGGCAACGGAGGGGCCATGGCGCACGATGCGACCGTCGTCGCGAACCCGCAGGCGGATCGTGTCGCCCCAGTCGAGGATCCGGAACACGGTCTGCAGCAGGTGATAACCGTCGGCCCGGCGCCCGGTGATGCGCAGGAACAGGTTGAGTTTGGCCGGTGCCGGCCAGCTGCTCCAGGTGGCGGCGGACGGGTCGGTGGTGGTCATGTCGGGGTGGGCTCGCTTTCAGGCGGGTCGGGAGTGATGGGGTGTGGGTGTCGATCCGGACGGGGCGTCCGGGCCACGGGCGACGGCCGCCGTCCGCAAACCCCCGGCACGGCCCGCCATCGAACGACGACAGCCGGCTGCGGGTGCCGGCCACCGTTCGGCTCAGCCGTCGACGCCCCATGCGTCGATGACCAGCTTGACCCGGGCCTCGCCGCGCCGGGCGTCGATGCGACTGGGCAACGGCACGGCCGACTCGGCCCCCGTCGCCACCCCGTCACCGGGTTCGGGCCAGCGGTAGTCGATGGTCCAGCCGGCCTGTTCGATCCGAACCGGACGCCCGTCGGGGCCATAGTCCAGCCGCGCGGGACCGAAGCCGCTGGCGCGGGCGCCACGTATCCAGTAGGCCAGCGCCGGCACCGGCACGTCCCAGCCGGTGGCCTCGCGCAGCAACTGCGCCGCGTCGGGGCCATCGCGGCGCCCACCTTCGAGGCCGTCCAGTCGCGCGCCACCGTCATCGCCACCGAGCGTCCAGCTCTGGCGAGTCACCGGCGCGCTTACCGATACCTCGAAGCGGCCGCCGTGCTGCGCCCATTCGAGACGCCCGCTGCCGCCATTGCGGCCACTGGCGACGGCAATCCGCCCCACCAGTGACCATTGCGAATCCTGTTGCAGCGCAAGCTCCCGCTCGGCCTGGCGCGCATCGGCCACTGCCTGCTCGGCGACCGACAACGCGGGCAGCGCAGCCGGTGGTGACGTGCGGGTCGCCCGGCCGGCGCATGCCGCCAGCAACAGCGCGAAGCTCGCCAGCAGGCCGACGCGCATCAGGCGGCGAACGGTCAGGCCGACACCACGGGCCGTGAACGGCAATCGACACGCCCTCATGCGCCAACCTTCTCCATTGCCCGCTTGAGCGAGCGGTTCTCGGGATCGAGCTTGAGCGCCTCGTCGAAGTACTTGCGCGCCTCGTCCTGCTTGCCAAGCACCCACAGCAACTCGCCCAGGTGGGCGCCGATCTCGGGATCCTTGCGCAGCGCGAACGCGCGTCGCAGCTCGACCAGCGCCTCTTCGTGGCGGCCCAGCCGGTAGAGCACCCAGCCGTAGCTGTCGATGATCGCGGCGTTGTCGGGCTCGGCGGTGCGGGCGCGGTCGATCAGTTCGAGCGCCTCCTGGTACCGCGTGGTTCGGTCGGCCAGGGTGTAGCCCAGCGCGTTCAGCACCGAGACGCTGTCCGGGTCGCTCACCAGGATCTTGCGGAAGTCGGCCTCGGCACGCGGAATGTCGTCGTGGCGTTCCCAGTACAACGCACGCGCGTACAGCGCGCCGGCATCGTCGGGGAATGCCGCCAATGCGCGCGCATAGGCGTCCAGTTCGCCGGCATCGTCGTTGTCGCGCTGATGCAGCTCGCCTTCCAGCAGGTACGCGCCCTGGCGCGCCTCGTCGGGGACGGCTGCGTCGGCCTGCAGCTCGCGCAACGCGGCGAATGCCTCGTCGCCGCGCTTGAGTTCGTGCAGCACGTTGGCCGCACGCAGTCGCGCGGACTGCTTCTGGGGGCCGCCAGGGACACCGCGGTACCACTCCAGCGCCTCGTCGAATCGCTTCAGGAACTCGGCGATCTGCCCGAGCAGCAGGCGCCGTCGCGGGTCCGGGCGCGCGCCGTCGCGGGCCAGTGCCTCGTACAGCGAGGCCAGGCCGGCGTTGTCTTCCGCGCGCGCCAGCAGGGACGCCCGCAATGCATAGGTCTGGTCGTCCTGTGGTCCGCGCGCGAGTACCTGCTCGGCGCGGGCCAGGTCGCCCAGTTCGTCGTACTCGTCGGCGATCGACAGGCGCAGCATGGCGTTGCTTTCGGCCTGGTCACTGATCGCCGCGAGCGCGGCGCGGGCCTCGTCAGGCTTGCCCGCTTCGCGCAACTGGCTGGCACGCAGCAGTGCCACGCGCGGCTCACCGGGGAAGCGCCGGACCACTTCGTTGACGATGCGTTCGGCCAATGCCGGTTGTTCGAGACGCTGCGCCAGGCCGCCGAACGCGATCCAGGCCAGCAGGACCGGCGGCATGCGATCGCCTTCGACCAGATACTCGACCAGGCGTGCAGCCTGTTGCGAATCGCGCGAACCGGAACTGACCACGCCCAGCGCCTGTCGCCAGCCGTCGTCGCCTGGGCTGGCAAGCAAGGCCGACAGCTTGCGCCGCGCCCCCGACTCGTCGTTGCGACGCAGGGACAACGCCGCGTCCGCCGCCAGCAGCGAGTTGCCCGTACCGCCCTGCCTGCGCCAGAGCGCCAGCGCGTCGGCGGCCAGGCCGTCGTGCTTGGCGAGCAGCGCGATGCGCGTGGCGCGTTCGGCAAGCACCATGTCGTCGGCAGCGCGTGCCGCCTGCAGGTACCAGCGTGCGGCCTCCTCCAGACGACCGGCCTGCAGGGCGAACTCGCCGGCAAGCAACGGCTCGAGTGAACCGGTGACCGGATCGTTGCCGGCCTGGCCGGAGCGGGCGGCCGGGACCGCGGCGGCCGCAGACACTACCGGCACGCCCAGCAGCAGCGACAGGACGACGACGGCAAGCGGACGCAGCAAGGCGGGTTTCGGACTCATCGGGCGCGCATGACCTGGGTGGCGGGACGGCTGGGCAAGGGCTGAACGGCACATTGCGACCGAGCGGAGCCCGCGGGACCGGGGGCCGGTAGAATGTCTGGCCTCGGCAGCCAGCAGCTTATCGCAAGCGCCTGAACGGAAATCCCGTCCCGCAATGAGCCTGTTCGTCCTCGGCCTCAACCACCAGACCGCGCCGGTCAGCCTGCGCGAGCGCGTGTCGTTTTCCGGCGACGCGGTGCCCGCAGCGCTCGATGCGCTGCGCCGCCTGCCCAGCGTGCGCGAAGTGGCGCTGCTGTCGACCTGCAACCGCACCGAGCTGTATGCGGTCACCGACGACGACGGCATCGCACTCGCCGACTGGCTGGCCAACCATCCCGGTGATGGCGGCAGCCTGTCCGTCGAACCGGCCCAGGCATTGCACGACTACCTGTACCGCCATCACGGTGCCGATGCCGTGCGCCACCTGTTCCGCGTGGCCACCGGGCTGGACTCGCTGGTGCTGGGCGAGCCGCAGATCCTGGGCCAGGTGAAGGACGCCTGGGCCACCGCGCGCACCTCGGGCAGCCTGGGCAGCCAGCTCGACCGGCTGTTCCAGCACGCGTTCACCACCGCCAAGCGCGCGCGCACCGATACCCGCATCGGCGCCAATCCGGTGTCGGTGGCGTCGGCCGCGGTCCGCCTGGCGCAGGAATCGTTCGCACGCCTGGAGGATTCGACCGTGCTGCTGGTGGGCGCCGGCGAGACCATCGAACTGGCCGCCCGTCACCTGGTGCAAGCCAAGGCCAAGCGGCTGCTGATCGCCAATCGCACGCTGGCCCACGCCCAGGACCTGGCAACCCGCCACGCCGGCGTGGCGCTGCCGTTGAGCGAGTTGGACAAGCACCTGGGCGAAGCGGACATCGTGTTGTCGGCCACCGCCAGCCGCGAACCGATCCTGCGCAAGCCGCAGGTCGCCGCGGCGCTGGCCACGCGCCGCCACCGTCCGATGCTGCTGCTCGACCTCGCGGTGCCGCGCGACATCGCCGCTGATGTGGCCGAGCTGCGCGACGTGTTCCTGTACACCGTGGACGACCTCGAACGCGCCATCGAGGACAACCGCCGCGGTCGTCGCGAAGCCGCCAACGAGGCCGAGGCGATCGTCGAGCTGCAGGTCGAGCGCTTTGTCGAGACCCTGGCCGCCAGCACGCGCACCGAGCCGCTCAAACGCCTGCGTGCGCACGGCGAGTCGGCCAGGGCCGAGGCGCTGGCCAAGGCGCAGCAGCAGCTCGCTGCCGGCGGCGATCCTGACGAGGTGTTGCAGTTCCTCGCCCATACCCTGACCAACCGCCTGCTGCATGCACCGACCATCGCCCTGCGCGAGGCGGCACTGACCGGCAACGCCGACCTTGCGCGCGCCGCCGACAAGCTGTTTGGTGCCGGGGACGGTGAATAGCCATGGTGAGGCGCGGCGTGCACGGGCCTGGCGCCAGCCACCCGCGGGCCATTGAGACGATGGCGCAGCTGACCCGGCGTTAGCGACACTCGCCCACGCCCGCTCGGCGCTTTACGTCCGCGTTCTTGTCCGCGCCCTGCGGACGCCCTCTCCTTCCTCTTCGCCATTCCCCCGATGACCCCTACCCTGCGCCGCAAGCTCGAAGCCCTGGCCGAACGACGTGAGGAGCTCGAGCGCCTGCTCGCCGATCCGGTCGTGATCGGCGATGCCGGGCGCTTTCGCAAGTACTCGCGCGAGTTCGCGCAACTGGAGCCTGTCTCGCACGCGTTGGCCGACGAGGCGCGGGCCAAGGCCGACCTTGCTGCGGCCGAGGCGATGCGCGCCGACCCGGAGTTGCGTGAGCTGGCCGACGAGGAAATCACCGCGGCCCAGGCGCGACTGGAACAGCTCGACATCGAGCTGCTCGCCCACCTGATCCCGCGTGACGCGCGCGACGACGGCGACCTCTACCTGGAAGTGCGCGCCGGCACCGGCGGTGACGAGGCGGCAATCTTCGCCGGCGACCTGTTCCGCATGTACGCGCGCTATGCCGAACGCCAGGGCTGGAAGGTCGAGGTCGAGTCGGCCAGCGACGGCGAGCACGGCGGGTACAAGGAAATCATCGCGCGCGTCGAAGGGCGCGGCGCCTACTCCAAACTCAAATTCGAATCCGGCACCCACCGCGTGCAGCGCGTGCCGGCGACCGAATCGCAGGGGCGCATCCATACCTCGGCGGCCACCGTGGCGATCATTGCCGTGGAGCCCGAGGGCGAGCCGATCGAGCTGAACCCGGCCGACCTCAAGGTCGACACCTTCCGTTCCTCCGGTGCCGGCGGCCAGCACGTCAACAAGACCGAATCGGCGATCCGCATCACCCACCTGCCCAGCGGCATCGTGGTGGAAAACCAGACCGAGCGCAGCCAGCACGCCAATCGCGACAAGGCCATGAAGCGGCTGCAGGCGATGCTGGCCGACGCGCAGGCGGCCAAGGCGGCTGCGGCGCAAGCATCGATCCGCAAGCTGCAGGTGGGCAGTGGCGATCGCAGCCAACGCATCCGCACCTACAACTTCCCGCAAGGCCGCATCACCGACCATCGCGTCGAGGGCCTGACCCTGTACGACCTGTCCAACGTCATCACCGGCGACCTCGATGCGCTGATCGCACGCCTCGAACACGAGCATCAGGCGGACGAGCTTGCACGGTTGACCCAGAACGACTGACGCGGCTGCGCGGCTGCGCGGCTGCGCGGCGTCGAAAAGCGGCTTCACCCACACCTGCGCACTGACCGGGTTCGTCGGGCGAGCTCATCGGGGCAGTCAGGTGCCCGAGCCAGGCGGCCGAGTTCATTAGAATCGGCCGCTGCACTCACTTCCCGGGAGGGACGATGGACCTTGCGATCCACCGCGCGACGCTGGCCGACCTGGACACGCTCGCCCCGATGTTCGACGCGTACCGCGTGTTCTACCAGCAGCCCAGCGACCTGCCGCGCGCGCATGCCTTCCTGCACGAACGCCTGCAGACCGAGACCTCCGTCGTACTGCTCGCCACGCTCCACGGGCAGTCCGCCGGATTCACCCAGCTCTATCCGGCCTACTCCTCGGTGCGCACCGCGCGCACGTGGGTGCTCAACGATCTGTTCGTCGAGCGCACGGCACGACGCCAGGGCGTGGCGCGCGCACTGCTCGAGGCAGGCGCGCACTACGCAGGCGAATCCGGCGCCGCCGGTATCAGCCTGGAAACCAGCCGCGACAACACTCCGGCCCGCGCGCTGTACCGCGGCGCCGGTTGGCATGAAGACAACAGCCAGTGGTACTCGCTGGCGTTTCCGCCGTCGTGACCGATTGCCGCCGCCAGCGCGCGGATGCACCGATGAGCTTGTGCGGAGGCACCGGCCCGCGCACGACCGCGTCCGGCCAACCGGTGATCCCGCGCGGGCGTGACCGGCAATGAACGATCCGCGCAACGAGATTCGTCGCGCCGTCGAGCGCGAACCGGGCAACGCGATGACCTGGATCGTGCTGGCCGAACACGAGCTCGACGCCGGCGATGCCGTGGCCGGCGAGGCGGCGGCGCGGCGCGCGCTGGGCTTGCGGCCGGGCCACCCGGAAGCCTTGGCCCGACTAGGACGCGCGCAATCGATGCAGGGTCGCCATCGCGATGCAGTGGCCAGCCTGCAGGCGGCATCGCAACAAGCGCCACAGCACCCGGGGTTCGCCGTCTGGCTGGGCCATGCGCTCGAGGATGCAGGCGAGGCGGAAGCCGCCGCCAATGCCTATGAGCACGCCTGGGCATGCGCACCGCACGAGCCGCAACTGGCCGCTTACCTGTTGGCCTGGCGGCGCAAGCTCTGCGACTGGCGCGGAATCGATGCGCTGGCGGCGCAGGTTCGTGCCGCCGTGCGGCGCGGCGACAGCGCGATCGAACCCTTCGCTTTCCTCAGCGAGGACGCCAGCGCGGCCGAGCAGCTGCAGTGCGCGCGACTTCGGGCGACGCAGGTGCAACGACGGATCGGCGCGTTGCCGCAGTTGACCCCACCTGCGCGCGTCGAGGGCGCGCCGATTCGTGTGGGCTTTCTGTCCAACGGCTTCGGCGCGCATCCCACCGGATTGCTGACCGTGGCGATGTTCGAGGCGCTGAAGCACGTCAGCGGCATCGCGATCGAACTGTTTGCGCTCAACCGCGACGACAACAGCCCGATCCGCCACCGCCTGCGCGCGGCAACACGTTTGCACGATGTCGCCGGCCTGGCGCACACGCAGGTCGCCACGCGCATCCGCGACGCGGCGATCGACGTGCTGTTCGACCTGCGCGGCTGGGGCGGCGGCGGCGCGCCGGAAGTGCTGGCGATGCGCCCGGCGCCGGTGCAGGTCAACTGGTTGGCGTACCCGGGCACGTCGGGGGCGCCGTGGATCGACCACGTGCTGGCCGATGCCTACGTGCTGCCCGAGTCGCTGGCAGCGCATTTCAGCGAGAAGGTCACGCGGTTGCCGCGCTGCTTCCAGCCGTCGGACACAGCCCGGGCCATCCCGCCGCCACCGCCCCGTCGCGACTGCGGCCTGCCCGACGACGCGGTGGTGCTGTGCTGTTTCAACAACAGCTACAAGCTCAATCCGGCCAGCATGGCGCGGGCACTGGCCGTACTGCGCGGCGTGCCGGGCAGCGTGCTGTGGCTGCTGTCCGGCCCCGGCGCGGCGGATGCGCGCCTGCGTGCGTTCGCACAGGCCCAAGGAGTGGAGCCCTCGCGGCTGGTGTTCATGGCCAAGCAGCCGCACGCCGACTACCTGGCGCGCCTGCAGCACGCCGACCTGTTCCTCGACACCGCCCCGTACAACGCACACACCACCGCCTCCGATGCGCTGTGGGCCGGCTGCCCGGTGCTGACCGTGCCCGGCGAAACCTTTGCCGCGCGCGTCGCCGGCAGCCTCAACCACCACCTGGGCATGGCCGGGATGAACGTCGGGGACGACGCGGCGTTCGTCGCGCGTGCGATCGAACTCGGCCGCGACCCGGCGGCCCTGGCGACGCTGCGTGCCGAGCTGGCGAAGCATCGCGACGACAGCGGCCTGTTCGACATGGCGGGCTTCGCGCGCGACTTCGCGACGGCGGTGGGGTCGATGGCGGGACGGCCGTGCCACCCCGACGCCGACCCGCGCGGATAGCGGGGCGCGTCGGTGCGTACTGGCTGGGCGCGAAAGGCGCCATTCCCCCTCGCCTGCGCTAGTCTCGCCCAATGACCGCAGACCCCCACTTCATTCCGCTCGCCCTGTGCGTGCTCACCGTTTCCGACAGCCGCACCGCGGCTGACGACAGCTCCGGCGACTACCTCGTCAGCGCACTCACCCAGGCCGGCCACCGCCTGGCCGACCGCGCCCTGCTGCGCGACGATCGCTACCTGCTACGTGCGAAGGTGTCGCAATGGATCGCCGATGACACCATCGACGGCATCCTCGTCACCGGTGGCACCGGATTCACCGGCCGCGACTCCACGCCCGAGGCCCTGCTGCCGCTGCTCGACAAACAGATGCCGGGTTTTGGCGAGTTGTTCCGTTCGCTGAGCTTCGAGGAAATCGGCACGTCGACGCTGCAGTCGCGCGCGTTCGCCGGCCTGGCCAACGGCACCTTCCTGTTCGCCCTGCCGGGCTCGACCTCGGCCTGCCGCACCGCCTGGGAACGCATCGTCGCCGCACAACTTGACGCGCGCACCAAGCCCTGCAATCTCGCCACCCTGCGACCGCGCCTGCGCGAACGCTGAGCCATGCCACCGCGCGCCGACGACACCTCGGGTTTGGCCGCACTGATCACACGCGGAGTCACTGCCATGCCACTGGGAACCACCCTGCGACTGCTTGCCAAGGCCCGCGGCCTCAACGCCACCGACATCGCCACCGCCATTCCGCGGGCTGGCGTCGCCACCGTCAGCGCCTGGCTGCAGGGCGAAAAGCTGCCCGGCAAGGATCAGCTGGATGCGCTGGCCCGCACGTTCGGCGTGCCGGCCGGCGCCCTGCTGGCGGAGCTGGCCAGCTCGCTCGATCCGGCACGCACCGCGGGCGAACACGAACTGCTGGCGGCCTACCGCGCGCTGGACAGCCGCCAACAGGGCGCTCTGCTGGAAGTCGCCACCAGCATGGCCGGCACGCCGCGCAAGTCCGCGCCCCGTGCCCCGCGCAAGGCCGCCGCCCGGCGCAAGGCCAAGGCGTGAACGACCTGCCATGAGCGGCCTCAAGCGCAAGCAGTACGAGAAACTGATTGAACCGCTGGAGCTCGATCTGGTTGCGATGGCGCAATGGGCCCAGCACACGCGGCAGCGCGTGCTGGTGCTGTTCGAAGGCCGCGACACGGCCGGCAAGGGCGGCGTCATCAGCGCGATCGCCGACGTGCTCAACCCTCGCCAGTGCCACGTTGTGGCACTGCCCCGGCCGTCCGAACGCGAGCAGGGCCAGTGGTATTTCCAGCGCTACGTGCCGCACCTGCCCGCGGCCGGGGAAATCGTGCTGTTCGACCGCAGCTGGTACAACCGTGCCGGTGTCGAGAAGGTCATGGGCTACGCCAGCCAGGCGCAGGTCGAGGCGTTCCTGCGGCAGGCACCGGCGTTCGAGAAACTGCTGGTCGACGATGGCATCGTGCTGTTCAAGTACTGGCTGTGCTGCGATCAGCAACAGCAGGAAGCACGCTTCGCCGAACGACTGGAAGACCCGCTCAAGCGCTGGAAGCTGTCGCCGGTCGACGTCGAGGCGCGCCGCCATTACGACGACTACACCCGCGCACGCGAGGCGATGCTCGCCGCGACCCACACCGACGTCGCGCCCTGGACGCTGGTGGATTTCAACGACCAGCGACGCGGTCGCCTCACGCTGATCCGCGACCTGCTCGACCGCCTGCCCGACACCCGTGTCGAATCCGAAGCAATCACTTTCGAACCGTTGCCGGGCAAGCCGAAGAAAGAGCGCTACCGACGCCTCAAGCCGATCGCCAACGCCGCGGTCGACTGAGCCCGGTGTCGTCCGTTCGGTGACACCCCGATCAGCGGTTGATGCGGCGCGGTGATCAGGTGATCGTGAAGTCCTCGCCCGCCTCGTCCTCGTTGGCGTCGAAGCGTTCGAGTTCGTCGACACGCGCCAGCGGCGGCCCCTGACGTAACCAGGCGATCAGCTCTTCGATCGCTGCCTCGCTTCCCACCGCAAGCACTTCGACGCGGCCGTCGGCCAGGTTGCGGGCGTGACCACGCAAACCCAGCGCCAGCGCCTGGTCACGGGCGGACGCGCGGAACCACACGCCCTGCACCTTGCCACCCACGATGAATCGCGCCGCGGTCATGACGCGCCACCGGCGGGCACTTCCAGCTTCGCCCCGGGCGCGCGCCCGCCGGCCTTGGCGATGGCCGCTTCGATCGACTCGGCCGTGACCGGGCCGAGCACCTTGTCGACGATCTTCCCGTCGGGCCCGATCAGGTAGGTCATCGGCAAGCCGCGCGGCGTGTCGAACGCCTTGGGCGGATCGTAGGTGTCGACGATGGCAACCGGATACGCCACCGGGCGGCGCTGCAGGAACTCGCGCATCGCCGCCGGTTCGATGTCGTCGTAGGCCAGGCCGAGCACTTCGATGTGATCGCGCGCCGTGTCCAGCGCCGACAACTCCGGCATTTCCTTGAGGCAGGGCTTGCACCAGGTCGCCCAGAAATTGACCACCACCCACTTGCCGCGGTGCGCGGCCAGATCGTAGTTGCCGCCGTCGAGCAGGGCGATGCGCAGATCAGGCGTGTCGCTGGCGGGCGCATCGCTGGCGGGCGTTGCCGCCGATTCGCCGATCGATGTGCCGGTCGGAGCAGCCGGCGTATCGCCGGATGCCGTCACGGGCGTCGAGGCATCGCAGGCACCCAGCGCCAGCGTCGCCATCAGTGGCAGCAGCGAGCGCAGGCGCGGCAGGAAAACGGGCATGGTCAGTCCTCTTCGGCATGGATCGAGGCGACGCGACGCTTGAGCAAGTCGCGGAGCGGTAGGCGCAGATCATCGAGCGCCTGGATGGCCGAGCGCCCGAGCGCATCGTCCCGGCACGGCAGGTGTGCTTCGGCCACCGGGATGCGCAACTGGCAGGCTTCGTACAGCTCGCCCAGGCTGAGCTCGTCGAGATCGCGGGCCAGCAGCCATTGCCCATCCTCAGCGCGGATCACCACGTTGATGGCGCTGAGCTGGGCCAGCATTTCCTGCACCAGCCCGTCGGTGAGGATCGGCTCGAGCCGCTGGATGTCGTCGCTGTGCAGACCGCGCCCGTGTGCGCGCGCCTCGTTGAAGCGCGCAAGCAGACGGAACAGCCCATAGATCTCGTAACCCACTGGCAGGCGCAGGCTGGCCGGCTGGTAACGGAACGCCGAGATCGATGACGCCAGCGACGCGCCCAGCAACACCGCGATCCAGCTCAGGTAGATCCACAGCAGGAAGATCGGCACGAAAGCGAGCGTGCCGTAGATCTTCGAGTAGGAGCCGAAGCTGCCCAGGTACAGGCCGATGCCGGACTTCACGCTCTCGAACAGCAACGTGGCCAGCAGCGCGCCGGCAGCTGCATAACGCCACTGCACGGTGCGGTGCGGCACCACCTTGTAGATCGCCGCAAATGCCACCAGCTCGATCACGATCGGCGCCACCCGCAGCATCAGGCTCTGCAGCACATGCCCGGCCTGGGTTTCGAACACCGACATCGCGAAGAACCTGGCCGACATCGCCAGGCTGGCCGCGGCCATCAGGGCGCCCAGCGTGAGCACCGTCCAGTACACCAGGAAGCGGCTGAGCTTGGGCCGCGCCGACTTCACGCGCCAGATCCGGTTGAACGTCGCCTCGACCCCGTTGAGCGTGATCAGCAACGACACCACCAGCGCGATCACGCCGGCACCGGTGAGCTGGCCGGCATTGGCGGAGAACTGGCGCAGGTACGCCTCGACCGAGCGCGCCGCGCTGGGCACGAAGTTGGAGAAGATGTAATCGCTAAGGCGATCGCTCCATTCGCCAAACACCGGAAACGCCGACAGCACGCCGAACACGACCATCGACAGCGGCACCAGCGCGAACACCGTGGTGTAGGACAGCGCGCCGGCGGCCTGGAACAGGTTGTCGGCGAGAAAGCGCTTGGCCAGGAATCGGAAGAACGTTCCGACCCGGGCCCGGTCACGCAGGCGTTCGCTCCAGCGATACAGGGTGTCTAGTGGCTCCATCGGGGCGAGGGTAACTGATGGGCGGGTTCGGGGGTTGGGGCTCGGGGCTCGGGACCCGGGACCCGGGACTCGGGGTTCGGGGGTTCGGATGCAGGTTGGGGAGGTGAGGGTCGAAGACGAAGCCCTCGGTTCAGTACACATGCCGGGGCTGGTGCATGGGCGATCAGGGAGCCCCGCAACGCGAGAGGCCCTGCAGCGGCGCCCGAGCTTTCGAGCAAGGGAGCTACTCGAAACTCGGCTGCCGAGTCCCAAGTCCCAAGTCCCGAGTCCCGAATCCCGAATCCCGAATCCCGAATCCCGAGTCCCGAGTCCCGAGTCCCGACCCCCGAACCCCGAGTCCCAAACCCCGAATCTCCCCCGCTCCTCTATCCTGTGCGCCCTTTCGCAACGACGCCCCGGCCATGTCCGAGATCCTGGTGCTCTATTACAGCCGCGGTGGTTCGGTCTCGCGGCTCGCACGGCACGTGGCGCGTGGCATCGGCGAGGTCGAGGGCATGTCGGCGCGGTTGCGCACGGTGCCGCCGGTTGCCGCGGTAACCCAGCAGACCGCGCCGCCGGTGCCCGACGAAGGTGCGCCCTACGTCGAGGCGCGCGATCTGGTCGAATGCTGCGGGCTCGCGCTCGGCAGCCCGACGCGCTTCGGCAACATGGCCGCGCCGCTCAAGCATTGGCTGGACGGCCTGGGCAGCGAATGGGCCAGCGGCACCCTGGTCGGCAAGCCCGCGGCGGTATTCACCTCCACGGCCACCATGCACGGCGGCCAGGAGTCGACACTGCTGACGATGATGATCCCGCTGCTGCACCATGGCTGCCTGGTGGCCGGCATTCCCTACACCGAACCGTTGCTCAGCAGCACCCGAACCGGCGGCACGCCCTACGGCGCCAGCCACGTCGCAGGCACCGGCGACGACCCGACGCTCTGCGACGATGAGGCCCAGCTCGCGCGGGCCCTCGGCCGTCGCCTGGCCACGATTGCCGCGAAACTGGCCGCATGAACGCCAACGACCTGTCGGAATCCCAGGCATCGGTGCGCCGCAAGGCCCGCATTGCCCTGGTCGCCTCGCTGCTGGCGCTGGTGGCGCTGTTCGTCGCCTGGTTCGCCGCCGGCACGCATGCGCTGGCGGCGATGCTGGTGTTCGCGCTTCCGCCGGCGCTGCTGGCGCTCGGCGCCTGGTTCGGCCGCGGCCATGCCGCCTTCTGGTCGGGCGTGCTGGCACTGGGCTGGTTCTGCCATGGCGTGATGCTGGCCTGGTCGAGCGCGCCGGAACGCCTCTATGCCCTGGCCGAAGTCCTGCTGTCGCTGGCGATCGTGTTCGCCGCCAACGCGCCCGGACTGGCCGCCAAGTTCGGCAAGCGCCGCGGCTGAGATTTCCGGGGTTTTCCGGATCGGTGGCCTGGCGGCAAGAACGGCCGACGCCGCCGCGGCCATCGCGCCTATAATCCCGGCCTCCCGACACGACCGACCAGCCTCGATGGACCAGCTCTGCATCGTCACCACCGGCGGCACGATCGACAAGATCTACTTCGACGACAAGTCCGATTTCCAGGTCGGCGATCCGCAGATCGGCCGCATCCTCGAAGAACTCGGTGTCGCGTTCCGCTACAGCGTGATCCCGATCATCCGCAAGGATTCGCTGCACATCACCGCCGAGGATCGCGAGCTCCTTCGCGCGACGATCGCCGCGCAGGACGCCCGCCACGTGCTGGTCACCCACGGCACCGACTCGATGGTCGAGACCGCCAAGGTGCTGGCCTCGCTGACCGACAAGACCATCGTGCTGACCGGCGCGCTGAACCCGGCACGCTTTCGTGGTTCGGATGCCGAATTCAACATCGGCACCGCCGTTGGCGCCGTGCAATCGCTGCCGCCGGGCGTCTACATCGCCATGAACGGCCGCATCTGGGATCCGGCCAAGGTCCGCAAGAACGTCGAAGCCAACCGCTTCGAGCCTCTGGCCTGAGTTCCATACGGCGCATTACGCCTTCGGCTAATGCGCCCTACGAGTTGGTGCGCGGGCAGATCCTGCAGGGCGCAATAACCGAAGGGCATTGCGCCGGATTCGTTGATGTCGAGGTGGATCTCCGTCGCGCGTCCCATCCGGCGCATTACGCCTTCGGCTAATGCGCCCTACGAGTCCTGGCGCCGATCCTTCGTCTCGACAGCCATTCGCTCGATATCGGCGCATTCGCCGGGTCGGCGCGCGCCTCTGCCCCGGTTGGACGACGCACCATAAAAAAGCCCCGGCCGAAGCCGGGGCCAATGGTGCAACAACTGACTTGTTGGATCAGAACGTGACCGACCAGCTGTCGATCTTGCCGATGTCGCCACCGGCGTTGTCGTTGACGCGCAGCTTCCACGTACCGTTGAGCGCTTCGCTCGACAGGTTCAACGTGACGGTCTTGTTGATGTTGTCAGCGCTGCCGCCAGTGCGGTTGTGGATGTTGTAGAGCGAACCGTCCGGAGCCACCAGGTCGACCTTCAGGTCACCCTGGTAGGTATGCACGATGGCAACGGTGACCGAGGCGTTGCTCGGTGCGTTGCCGGTGCGGCCGGACACGGTGATCGGGCTGTCCACCGTGGTGTTGTCGCCGATCGCGTAGTCGCTCGTGTTGCTGTAGGTCTGGCCACCGCCACCGCCGGTGGTGTAGTTGCCAACCAGCGTCAGACCGCTGAACGCCGAGTAGCCCTTCAGACGCACGTAGTACGTGCCAGCCTGCGGTGCGGCGAACGTGCAGGTCTCGGCGTTGCCGCCGGTGTACGGACGGCAGTCGTAGACCGTGTCGGTCGGCGCGCTGCCGAACTTCACGTACATGTCCGCATCACCGGTGCCGCCCGACGTGGTGAACGTCAGGTTGGTGGAACCGGCCGGAACAACCAGGGTGTAGTTGACCGAGTTGCCCTGCGCGGCGTGCTGGTCGGTGACTGCAACGCCCTTGGTCAGCGGACCGCCCGGGCTGTCGCCACCGCCACCGCCGGAGCAGCTCACGCCGACCGAGGTGAACGCCGCGGTCACGTCGGCCTTGGTGAAGCCAAGGTCGGTGGCCGCGGTTTCGACGCCGCAGGCGCCCTGGTTGAACGTGGAGCTGGCCGTCCAGTAGTCCTGGTTGGCCTTGGCGAACACCTGGAACGCCTTCTGCGTGTTCCAGCCGGTCTTCGTGGCCAGCAGGTAGAACGCCTTGTTGTAGACGCCCGACGAGTGGTGCACGTCCATGCCGCTGGTGTAGTCGCTGGCGTGGCCGATCGAGCTGCCGTCCTGCGGCGGGTTGGCCATGTAACGCAGTGCACCGGTGGCCTTGAAGATCTGCGCGCCGACCAGGAAGTCGTTCGTGCCGTTCATGAAGTACTCGGCGGCCTCACCGGCCATGTCCGAGAACGCCTCGTTGATGCCGCCCGACTGGCCCGAGTAGGTCAGGTTGGAGTTCTGCTCGGTGAAGCCGTGCGAGACCTCATGCGCCGACACGTCCAGGCTGACCAGCGGGTAGAACGTGCTGCCGCCGTCGCCGAACGTCATTGCGGTGCCGTCCCAGAACGCGTTCTGGTAGCTGTTGCTGTAGTGCACGCGCATCTGCAGCTGGAACGACAGCGGCGCGGTGCCGACGTAGCTGTTGTACATGTTGAACACCACACCACCGAAGTAGTGGGCGTCGTTGAGCGGCGAGAAGGCGCCGTTGATGGTCTTCACCGTGTTGCGCGGGCAGGTGTACGAGAACGCCGTGGAGCCGCTGGTGCCGTGGTTGAGGTTCACCGTCTTCACGTTGGTGTTGCTCATGGTGCAGGTGGTGCCGCTCTGCGCCACGTCCAGGTAGCCGAAGTTGGTGCCGTACTCGTACTGGCCGGTCTTGGTGTTGCCGCCGGGGCCGGTACCGTTGGCATGCGCCAGCGCGTCCCAGCGCTTGAGCACGCGACCGTTATTGGCATCGATCAGCATGTGCGGACGGGTCGGGGCCCCGCCGTTCGGGGTGTCGGCGAAGAACGACACCAGGTAGGCCATGTGCGCGCGGTCGGCGTCGTCGATGTAGACGACCTGGCGGCTGAGCTCGTTCTCGGTGCGCATCGAACCGATGCGCGAGCCGAGCGCGGCGCGCTTGCCCAGGACCAGGGCCTGTGCCTTCTGGATGCGCGGCGCGGTGGCCGGCAGTTCGGCGGCAAGGCCGCTGATGGAGCGACCGAACAGGTTGCGCAGGTTGCCCTTGGCATCTTCGCGGACGATGACGTTTTCACCGAACACCGGAATGCCGCGGAAGGTCTGCTGGTAACGGTAGGTGCGGTTGCCGGCGCGGTCGGTGACGGCGCGCACAACCTGCAGGCGCGACTCGCCTTCCAGCGAGATGGCCTCGGCGTGGCGGTCGACGGCGAGCGCCGGCCGGCCCACCGCCGCGCTTGCCGCGCGGTACTGGGTGTTGATCCGGGCGACGTCCTGCTTCTGCAGGTCGACGCGCTGTGCCGCATTCGCGGAGGCCATGGCCAGCGCCAGCGAGAGCGGAGTGAGTGCAATCAGGTAACGGGTGCGGTTATTGGAGTGCATACCTATCAAAATCCTTTGAATGGTTGGATGAGTGATCGCCAGGATGGCGATCTCGTTTTCCCCTGCACGAACCGGCGCGGTTGCCGTCGACGGCGTCCTTGCCGATCCTTCCACTACGTCGCTGAGTTGCACCACTCGGCCGCCCCTGCAGCCGGTGTCCTGCGTGCACGTTCAATGACGCGTAGCTCTTGCGGCCGATCGTCGCTGCCTGTCCAGGCGCCAACGAGGGCCTTGCTGCTACCGGTCGGTGGATGGGACATCTCCCCCACCGGACCGGTCACGTTGATCAGGTCGACATTCGACACCCCCGCTGTCGCAGCCGGTGATTCCGGCAGGCGCCTGCGCGTCGGTTCCAGGTCGGTGTGGGTTTACGGCTGGCGGGTGCGACGGCGTGCGTGCCGAGCGCAATGCGCAGGGGGGCCGGCCGCGTGCCGGGCGATGGCATGCGCAGGGCCGTCAGCGCGACGGTGCGATGGGCCAGGCGGACAACGGAGTTGGCGAAGCGCGGCAGCATGGTGTCTGTACTCGCTCGTTTACGGGCTGGGCCGCGGGGGCGACCTGGCCGTTCGCACTGCAACGAAGTCCGGTCATGTCCCGGGGGACGGATCGGCCCTGCGTCGATCGTGCGGCGTGTCGATCAAGCAGAACGCCCCCGGCAACTGCCGGGGGCGGTACGGCGTTTGGAACGTGCTTAGAACGTAACCGACCAGCTGTCGATCTTGCCGGTGTCGCCGGAAGCGTTGTCGTTGACACGCAGCTTCCACGTGCCGTTGAGCGCTTCGGTCGACAGGTTCAGCGTGACGGTCTTGTTGATGTTGTCAGCGCTGCCGCCGGTGCGGTTGTGGATGTTGTAGAGCGAACCATCCGGAGCCACCAGGTCGACCTTGAGGTCACCCTGGTAGGTGTGCGCAATGGCCACGGTCACCGAGGCGTTGCTCGGGGCGTTGCCGGTGCGGCCGGACACGGCGATCGGGCTGTCGACGGTCGCGTTGTCGGCGATCGTGAAGTCCGCTGCGTTGCTGTAGGTCTGCGAGCCGCCACCGCCACCGGTGGTGTAGCTGCCGACCAGGCTCACGCCCGAGAACGCCGCATAGGCCTTCAGGTTGATGTAGTACGTGCCCGCGGCCGGAGCGGCGAACGTGCAGGTCTCGGCGTTGCCGGACTTGTACGGACGGCAGTCGTACACGGTGTCGGTCGGCGCGCTGCCGAGCTTGACGTACATGTCCGTGTCACCGGTGCCACCGGAGGTGGTGAAGGTCAGGTTGGTCGCGCCAGCCGGCACCACCATCGTGTACTTCACGAAGCCGCCGGTCGCAGCCGACAGGCCGGTCGCGGGAACGCCGTTGGCCAACACGCCACCGGTCGGCGGCGGCGGGGTGCCGTTGACGGCATCAACCGCGGCCTTGGCCTGGATGATGCCCGCGCCGATGACCTGCGACGGGGTTGCCGGGAACGCGCGCGCCGTGGTCTTGATGATCGATTCGATCTCGGCGGGGGTCTTGGGCGTGGTCGCGACGGACTGCATCAGCGCGATGATGCCGGCCACGTGCGGGGTCGCCATCGAGGTGCCGCTGTAGGAAGCGTACGACTCGGCGGCCGGCACGGTGGTGCCTGCATTGAGCGTCGACATGATGCTCGAGCCCGGTGCGGCGATATCGATCATCGCGCCGTAGTTGGAGAAGCTCGAACGCGCACCGGTGTTGGTGACCGACGCGATCGAGATCACGTTGGCGCAGTTGCCCGGCGAGAAGCCCGAGACGTTGGCGTTGTCGTTGCCCGCGGCGATCGCCAGCGTGGTGCCACGCGACACGGCGCTGTTGATGGCGCTCTGGGTGGTGGTGCCGCAGGCGCCTTCGCCACCGAGGCTGAGGTTGATCACCTCGGCCGGGGTCGGGTTGGCCGGCACGCCGCTGACGGTGCCGCCCGACGCCCAGATGATCGCGTCGGCGATGTCGGAGTCGTAGCCGCCGCACTTGCCGAGCACGCGCACCGGCAGGACCTTGGCGCTGTACGCCATGCCCGCGACGCCCTTGGCGTTGTTGGTCACCGCGGCAACGGTGCCGGCGACGTGGGTACCGTGCCAGCTCGAGTTGGACGCCGGGTGGGTGCCACCGCACTCGTTGGCGGCGTACCAGTCACCCGGATCGCTGGCGTCGGCGTCGCGGCCGTTGCCGTCGCGCGAGACGAACGTGTCGACGATGAAGTCGTAGCCCGGCAGGACGTTGGCGTTGAGGTCGCTGTGGTTGGTGATGCCCGTGTCCAGCACGGCCACGACGGTGCCCGAACCGCTGGTCACGTCCCAGGCCTGCGTCGCGTAGGTGCCGCCCGCGCCGGTGCCGAAGCCGAACTGCTGGCTGAAGTTGGTGTCGTTGGGGGTGAGGAACGGCTTGTTGAGCTTGTCGACCTCGACGTACTCGACGTTCGGGTCGGCGGCGATCTGGCGCATCAGTGCGGCCGCCTGGACGCGATCGAGCTTGCGATCCGAGCGGACCACATCCGCGCCGGTGCCGATGCGGTGCGAGGCGCGCAGTGCGACGGCGCGGCCACCGCCGGCGACGGTCGCCGCGGACTTGAGCGAGGTCTGGAGTGCCGTGGCGCTGGCGCGCTGCGCGCTGCCGTCACGGTACTTGACGATGAAGCGGTCGTGGGTCGGCTGCGACTGCAGGCCGGCGAGATTCACGCGACCGGCGGCGAAGGCCGGAGCGGCAACGAAAGACGAGGACAGGACAAGCGCCGTGGCAGCAGCAAGAGCGTGCACACGAACGCGACGCGACAGGATCTGGGACATCGATGCGAAACCTCGAACTGGAAGCCGCAATTTGCGGCGGAACCGCACCTCTTCGCTCCGGGTGGCACCGAATGCGGCACGCGGATCGGGAAGCACGGGGAACTGACGTATTGCGTCAGTCCCATGACGCTATTCGACCTTTCAACCTGAATCAAGCTGCAACCGCAGCAAATTCGGCAAAGTCTGTGAGCGCACTCCCAGTTCTCCATACTCGATCGTACGGAATTGCAACGTCATTCCCAAAAAAACCGTGAAATCACGCGGACTTACGTTCATAAATCGCAGGCACGACCAATCCCGGCCGAAGCCGGGATTGGGGCAAAACGCAGCAGTGCCTACCACATCAGAACTTGATACTCCAGCTATTCAGCTTGCCCGTGTCGCCCGCCGCACCGTCCGCTACCCGCAGCTTCCAGGTGCCGTTGAGCGCCTCGGAAGTCAGGTTCAGCTTGGTGCTGCCGATGACGTTGTCTGCGCTGTCGCTGTCGCTGCTGGACTTGATCGGGTACAGCGAACCGTCCGGCGCCACCAGGTCGATCTTCAGATCGCCGCGGTAGGTGTGGGTGACGTTGAGCGTCACCACCGCGCTGGCCGTTACGTTGCCGGTGCGGCCGCTCACCACGATCGGGCTATCCACCTGGCCCATGTCCGGGACCGGGAACGCGGTGGAGCTGCTGTAGGTCACAACCACCGGGGTGGCGTAGTCGCCCAGCACGCTGAGGTTGGTGTACGCCGACGTCGCGTAGACCCGCACGTAGTACGTGCCCGCCGCGGGCGCGGCGATCGTGCAGCGCTCCACGCTGCCGGCCTGCGCCGACTTGCAGTCGAACCGGACCGTGTCCGGAACGCCGCCGCGGCGAACGTAGAGGTCGGCATTGCCGTTGGCGCCGGTGGTGGTGAACACCAGGTTCGTCGCGCCCACCGGAACGTCCATGCGAAGCGTCAACGCGCCGCTGGAGCCCCTGGCCACGGCAAACGGCACGCCCTTGGTGATCGGGGTTCCGATCGGCGCGACCTTCGCCGCCGCCACGGCGGCCTCGGCGTTGACGATGCCCGCACCGATGACCTGCGACGGCGTTGCCGGGAAGGCGCGCGCGGTGCTCTTGAGCATCGCTTCGATCTGCGCCGGCGTCTTGGGCGTCGAACCCGCCGCGGCCTGCATCAGCGCGACCACGCCGGCCACGTGCGGCGATGCCATCGAGGTACCCGACATCAGGGCGTAGCCCTCGGCGGCGGGAACGGTGGTGCCCTGGTTCACCGTCGAGGCGATCTCGCTGCCCGGGGCCGCCACGTCCACCTTGGCGCCGTAGTTGGAGAAGCTCGAGCGCGCGCCGGTGCGGGTGGTCGAGGCCACCGACACGACGTTGCTGCAGTTGCCGGGGTTGAAGCCGACGACATCGGCGTTGTCATTGCCGGCGGCGACCACCACGGTGGTGCCACGAGCAACCGCGCCATTGATCGCATTCTGGGTGGCCAGGCTGCAGCTGCCTTCGCCGCCCAGGCTCATGTTGATGACTTCGGCGGGGTTGGCATTGGCCGGCACGCCGGAGACGGTGCCGCCGGATGCCCAGATGATGCCGTCGACGATGTCGGAGGTGTAACCACCGCACTTGCCGAGCACGCGCACCGGAACGACCTTGGCCTGGTGGGCCACGCCGGCAACGCCCTTGGCGTTGTTGGTGACCGCGGCGACGGTGCCGGCGACATGGCTGCCGTGCCAGCTCGAGTCCGACGCCGGATCGTCGTCGGCGCACTCGTTGGCGGCGTACCAGTCGCCTTCGTCGGCGGGATTGTTGTCGCGGGCGTTGCCATCGCGCGCGGTTTCCGCGTCACTGATGAAGTCGTAACCCGGCAGCACATTGGCGTTGAGATCGGTGTGCGACGTGATGCCGGTGTCGATCACGGCCACTACCACGCCCGCACCCTTGGTAGCGTCCCAGGCCTTGTCGGCCTTGATGCCGCCCACGGCGTCGAAGTAATGCCACTGGTTGCTCGCGTAGAACGGGTCGTTCGGGGTCATGGTGGCCCGAAGCTTCCGGTCGATCTCGACGTACTCGACGTTCGGATCGGCGGCGATCTGGCGCATCAGCGCTTCGGCCTGCACCCGATCGAGCCTGCGGGAGGTGGTCACCAGGTCGGCACCGATCGCCAGGCGGCGGGTGTGGCCGAGCGACACGGCGTTGCCACCGAAGCGGGTCGCGGCGACGCGACCGAGCGACGCGCGCACGTTGGCGAGGCTGGCGTTGCCGCTGCGGTACTTCACGATGAAGCGATCATGGCCGTGGCTGGCCTCGATGCCGCTGAGATTCACGCGACCGGCGGCGAACGCCGGGGTGGCAAACAGGCCGGCCGACAGGGCCAGCGCGGTCGCGGCTGCGAGAGCCTGCTTGCGGATGCGGTACGGACTTGCTTCTTGCATGGGGGTGTCCTTGGGGTAAGTCGGCAAGGCGCGCCAAGCGCCGTCGTTCCGGCCCGGACGCGATGCTTGCGCGCCGCATCCGCGTCCCCATCGCGGCCGATCACTCCCGGCTGGACAGGGCGATTGCTCGTGGACCCGATGCAATCGGCGGTACCGGGACGCGATGCCGCAACGGCCACTCCTGCCGTCACGCCACGACATGCACCCCCATACCCGATTCCGACCGCAGGCCGCGTCCGTTTCCGCAAAGGCCACTAGTTGGAACGCAGCCGCAGGCATCCCCCCCCGTCGCAACCGGGCAAACCCGGACCAACGGCACACAATCCGGTCGATCCGGGGCCAGCGGCCGCCCGACCCCACGCCTGCCGATACCGCTGCCCGACCCACGGCACGGCGGCGTCGCGACTACCACTCCTGACCATCGCAACGCCGCCGCGACCGCGATCGGGGCCGCTGGCGATTGCCGTCGCAACGCGCGGACCAGCATCCGGAACGCGGGCGCAGCCGCCTTCCCCCACCCGACCGGTCGCGGCAACGAAAAAACCCCGGCCGGGGCCGGGGTCTGGGCATCTCAAGCCGGGAAGCGGCTTCAACGAAGAGGTGTCAGCGCAGAGATTTCAGCGCAGCGGCTGCCCCGAGCCCAGCACTGGCTGGTGGGTGACCACGCCGTCGGCCTCGATGTACTCGACGTCGGGATCGGCGGCAAACCGTTGCATCAGCGCCTGCGCCTGTGCGCGATCGAGGGGCCGGGCGGTCCTGAACACGTCGGCCTCGACGCCCAGGCGGCGTTGCCATGCCAGGCCCTGCGACGGCGCGGTGGCGGCCAATCGTGCCGGCACCTGGGCACTGTCGCGCCCGGGGGCGCTGGCGCCGCGGTATTTCACGATGAACTGCTGGAACGGGCCGTCGCCATTGAGCGTTCCGACGATGGCCGTGCTTTCGCCGGAGCCGCCGCTGCCACTGTCGCCATCCGGGGCGTCAACGCCGCCCGACACGCCGCCCGCGGCCGCACAGGCCACCAGTCCGAGCCCAAGCAGTCCGCCCATCGCCACTCTCCACGCGCTTGCCAATCGATGCATGTCCCACTCCTGCCTCGCACCGCCGTGGTTGGCGGGCCCTGGACGCAGGCTAGCGCGGAACGCCTGAACGCGATCGACCCCGTGGGCGGCGGCATGCCCGACGACGACAGGCGCCGCGGCGGGCGGCCGACGCGCGATGTCAGAACATCCCCGTCTCCAGGCGCGCGACCTCGGACATCATGTTCCGGTTCCACGGCGGGTCGAACACCAGCTCGACATCGGCCTCGACCACGGTCGGGATCATCTCGATCTTGTCGCGCACGTCCGCCACCAGGATGTCGCCCATGCCGCAGGCCGGCGCCGTGAGGGTCATGCGGATGGCCACCACGCGTTCGCCCGGCTTTTCCTCGTGCGCGCTGACGGTGGCCTCGTAAACCAGGCCCAGATCGACCACGTTGATGGGGATTTCCGGATCGAAGCAGGTGCGCAACTGCCGCCAGACGAGCTGCTCGACGGCCTCGTCGTCGGCACCTGGCGCCAGTTCGAGGGGCTCCGGTGGCTCCTTGCCGATCGCGTCGGCGTCGCGGCCGGCAATGCGGAACAGGTTGCCTTCGACAAATACCGTCCAACTGCCGCCCAGCGCCTGGGTGATGTAGCCGACGCTGCCCGCGGGCAGGTTGACCTGCTCGCCTTGCGGCACGAGGACGGCGGCGCAATCGCGCTCGAAACGGACGGGTTCGCTGCTGCGGGAATACATGCTGGGGAGGCCCGGGGAATAACCAGTAGATTGGGCGGCCACGCGGCCAGCACAAGGGGCTGCATTCTAACGAACGCACGGCACCGCGACGCGATCGCTATGCTGTGCGGCTTGCCCGCCTCCCGCCGGACACCCCCGTGCCCACCAACCCGTCTGCGCCAGCTCGGCGCAACCCCGGTTCCAGTCCCTGGCTCTCCTGGTCGTTGTTGCTGCTCAGCGCCTGCGGATTTGCCGCGTTCTGGGTGCTGGTGGCGATCTACAGCGACCGTCAGCTCAGCTGGCTGGCCGTGCTGGGCGCGCTCGACATGGTGTGGATGCTGCGCCTGGGCAGCAACGACCGAACCCGCCCGGGCGGCATGCCGCGCGCGCTGGCAGCCGTGCTGGCGACCCTGGCGATCGTGCTGCTGGCCAACTGGGGCATCATCGCCGCCCACCTGGGTGGCGACATCGGCCTGATGCCATGGGAATCGGTGCTGAGGCTGGGCCTGCACCACGCCTGGACGTTGGCGCAGCTGGCCAACGGCGTGCTCGACCTGTTCTGGATCGTGCTGGCGCTGGCGCTGGCCGGCGTGCTCGGCGCGCGCTGAGCACCACGCGGCGCAACGTCAGGCGGTTTCGCGCAGACAAGCGGCAAACAGCCGCACCGCTTCGCCGATCTCGGCCACCGACAGGCTCGCAAAGCCCAGCAACAGGCCGGCACGGTCTGGCGGGTCCAGGTAGTACGGCGCAATGGGGTACAGCCCCAGGCCCAGGCTGCGCGCGCGCAGGATGAAGGCCTCGCCCTGCGCCTCGGTCTTGCCGGTCAGCCACACCACCAGGTGCATGCCTGCGCGCGAATCGGCGATCTCGATGCGCCCCTCGCCACACTCTCGCAAACCGGCCAGCAGTGCGGCGCGACGTTCCTTGAGGGTCTTGGCGGTGCGCCGCAGGTGACGCTCGAATCCGCCATCGGCGATGAACTTCGCCAGTGCCGCCTGTTCGATGGCCGATGAGCCGAAGTCGTCCTGCCACTTGGCGTTGATGTAGTCGTCGCGCAGGCTGGCCGGTACCACCAGGTAGCCCAGCCGCAAGGACGGGAACATCACCTTGGAAAAGCTGCCGACGTAGATCACGCGACCGGCATCGTCGAGCGAACGCAGCGCGGCCAGCGGCTGCGCGTCGTAACGGAACTCGCCGTCGTAGTCGTCCTCCAGGATCCAGCTGTCGTGGCGATGCGCGTAGTCCAGCAACGCCAGCCGGCGCGGCAACGACATCAGCGCGCCGCTGGGAAACTGGTGCGACGGCGTCACGCAGATCAGTCGCGGTGCCACGGCGGGCAACTCATCGCACTTCAGTCCCTGGTCGTCGACCGCGACGGTGCCGACGTTCGCGCCGTGGATCTGCAGCACTTCGCGGATCGCGTTGTAGTGCGGCTCCTCGACCACCGCATCGTCGCCAGGATCGAGCAGCACCCGCGCGGTCAGCGCAACCGCCTGCTGGGTACCGTCGACGATCAGCACGTCATCGGGCGACGCCAGCACGCCGCGTCGGCGCGCGAGGTAGTCGCAGACCGCTTCGCGCAGCATCGGCAGACCCTGGGTCATCGGATAGCTGGGCGATGTGTAGGCCGCCGCGTGCGAGAGCTCGCGTGCCCAAGCGCTGGTCAGCGCCGGATTGGTCACCGGCACGCCGTACTGGAACGCATAACGCACCCCGGGAATCGCCCGCCCCGGCTGGCGCAGGTGGTGATGGTACAGGCGCGCCCGACGCGCGAACTCCGTCTGCGCGGGCGACGTGCCGGCGGGCCAGGCCACGGCGGTCGGCGCCGATCGCACCAGCTGGAGCGGCGGCGCGACGTAGCTGCCCGAACCCACCCGGCCATCGAGGAACCCCTCGGCTCGTAGTTGTTCGTAGGCCGCCAGCACCGTGTTGCGCGACACACCCAGATCGCGCGCCAGCATCCGCGTCGCCGGCAGGCGCGTGCCGGCGGCGATCCGCCCGGCCAGCACCGCGCCCTTCAACGCGCGAATGAGCTGCCCGTTCAGGGTGCCACGCCCGTCCAGCTCGAAATGCATCACCACGCTCCGTCATTCATCCGCCGCAATCTACCGGATCAACGCGTCGGCGGCCGTCGACGGATTTTCCACCGTGAGCCGTCAACGCGCGACCGACCTCCGTGCACCTCGTGTTCGATGCAGTCGATGTGGCGCCGCGACTGCAAAGCACAGCCGATGCGCGGATAATCCCGCGCCCGACCAGGTCCGGTCGGCCCCCGCGATGGACTCCCATGACCGACAATTTCCCCCGCGCTGCCCTTGGCGGCGCTGTTCACCATGCTTTGCTTGCCACCGCCGTGCTGTCGACCACCGCGCTCCCTGCCGGTCTGGCCCATGCCCAGTCCGAAACCGATGCCGGCGAAGCCGTCGCCACCGATCGACATGAATCGTCCGACCACAGCATCGGCACGCGTGTCACCGGCCAGACGCTGCTGGTGATCGATCGCGAGCAGATCCTCGCCCAGGGTCTGAGTTCGATTGGCGACGTGATCCAGAACCTGCCGATGCACGGTTCGGCGGCCAACACCACCTTCGCCGGCCCCATCTCCGGCGAGACGCGGGTCAGCCTGCGCAACCTCGGTTCCCACCGCGCCCTGGTCCTGGTCAATGGCCGGCGCTGGGTGGGCAGCACCGCCCTGGATGGCGCGACCGACCTCAACAGCATTCCCAGCGTCGCGGTCGAACGCATCGAAGTGCTGACCGGAAGTGCAGCGGCGCTGTACGGCTCTGGTGCGATCGGCGGCGTGATTAACATCGTGATGCGCGATGGCATCGACGGCTTCGAGGCGAACGCCTACGCGGGCGCGTTCAGCCAGGGCGATGGCGAACGCCGCGCCTACGACCTGCTGATGGGCCACAACGGGGACCGCTTCTCGGCGATGCTGGCACTGGGATACGTGGACGAGCAGCCGGTGATTGCGGGCGACCGCCGGATCTCCCGCGAGCCGCTGTATGGCGCGCCCCTGCTCAACTCCAGCGCGACGCCCCCCAATGGCCGATTCGCGTTGTGCCCGGGTGGCTACGACCCATCGAGGGGGTTCGGTTGCAGCCTGCAGACCAGCTTTGACGGCACCCCCGGCACCTTCACCTACGACGGCGTCGGCAGCGCGCCGCGGCGATACTCCTACGCCGCCGACCACTACAACCAGACCGAAGGCAACCATCTACTGAGCCCGCAGGAACGGCACTCGGCACTGGCCAGCGCATCGTTCGATTTCACGCACTGGCTGCGCCTGCGCACCGACGTCAGCTACAACCGGCGCCAGTCGGAGCAGCTGCGCGCGGCGCTGCCGCTCGCCCTGGGCACGGCACCCGGTGCGGGCTATTTGGCGCGCCAGGTCTTCATCAGCCGTGACAGCGTCTACAACCCGTTCGGTTCGGACGTGTCCTACATCACCCGTCGCTTCAGCGAAGGCAGCGGGTACCGCAACAGCCAGAACGTGCGCACCATGGCGTTCAACGTCGCCCTGGAAAGCAACTTCATGGTCGGTGATCGCGCCTTCGCGATCAGCGCCGGGTATTCGTACGCCAGCAACCGCAACGAGACCACGATCGAGGGTCTGATCAACTACAACGCCCTGCGCGATGCATTGGGCCCGTCGTTCCGCGATGCCGATGGAATCGCCCGATGCGGGACGCCGACCGCGGTCATTGCCAACTGCGTTCCGCTGAACCTGCTCGGCGCCGGCAGCGTGACACCGGAAATGCTCGCCGGCATCAGCTACACCGCGAACGAGGAGATGCAGATCCACCAGCACAGCCGGCATATCGCGTTCTCGGGCGACCTGTTCCAACTGCCTGGCGGACCGCTGCGCCTCTCACTTGGTGCCGAGCGTCGCAACGAGTACGGCTACTCCATGCCCGACGAGCTGGTCAATTCCGGCTCCACCAATGGCAGCCCGCGCACGTCGACCGCCGGCCATGTCCACAGCGTGGACGCCTGGCTGGCATTGGACATCCCGTTGCTTGCCGACCTGCCGTTCGCCAAGCGCCTGGATATCGACGTCGCCACGCGGCGCTCGAAGTACAACAACTTCGGCGAGACGATCAACGGCAAGTTCGGGTTCCGTTGGCAGCCGATGGACGATCTGACCGTTCGCGGCGACTGGTCGGAGGGCTTCCGCGCTCCGTCGATCAACGAACTGTTCCAGGGCGCGGCCGATAGCTTCCCGACGATCAGCGACCCCTGCAACGTCTCCAACTTCCCGCGGCTCAACGTGCAGGCACAGCAGCGCTGCATCGCCTAGGGCGTGCCGGTCGGCGGCTATGTGCAAAGCAATCCGCAGATCCGCGTAACGGTCGGCGGCAACCCCGACCTGCAGCCGGAAACCTCGACCAGCACCAACCTGGGCCTGGATTACCGGCCGTCCTGGGCAGATGGGCTGGAGCTGAGCCTGGACTGGTGGCGCATTCGCCTCGAAAACACGATCCGCACCGACAGCGCCAGTCAGGTGCTCCATGGTTGCATCCTGAATGGCAGCCCGGCGTTGTGCGACCGCATCAGGCGATATGGTTCCGGCGACATCTCCACCCTGAACGCCACGAACAACAACTTCGGCAGCAGCCAGGTCGAGGGTTACGACTTCGCCCTCGGCTACCGCCTGCCGGAAACGTCGCTGGGCCGCTTCAGCCTCGCCTGGCACAGCAGCTACATCGACCGCCAGGTTCACGACCTCGACGGTGACGGACGGTTCGGCGAAGACATCTACGAGATCCCACGCATCGGCGAGGCGCTCAACGGCAATGAAGGCGGCAACACCGTCGGCCAGTACAACGCGGGCAGGTCGGGCAGCAACAACTGGCGTCTGCGTTCGACGCTGGGCACGCGCTGGGAGCTCGGCCAGTTCGGCGCCACCTGGAACGTGCGCTACTACTCGTCGCAGGAAGAGGATTGCCAGGCGTTCGAGGACTACGGCTACGGCTACCTGTGCAGCGATACCGACCGCACCCGCGCCGTGGCAGTCGATGCCAACGGCAACGGCGTCTGGGACGGCGTCGGCGGCGGTGACACGATCATCAACCGTGCGCAGGCACAGCACCACATCGGTGCGACCACCTACCACGACGTCAGCGTGTTCTGGAACGCGCCGTGGAACGCGCGCATCACGATTGGTGCCAACAACGTCTTCGACAAGGATCCGCCGATCGCGCGCCAGGCCGCGGCCAACTCGTTCGACCCGCAGTACGACGTGCCGGGGCGTTTCGTGTACCTGCGGTACTCGCAGACGTTCTGATCGTCCAGGGCGTCCCTGGCAACCCGGCCGCGGCGGCCGGATGTCAGGGACGTTGTTGAAATGACGCTCATCGAAGCCCGGCCCAGGCCGGGCTTTTTTTGTTCCCGCGATTGGCTCCATCGAACCGGCGCGGATTGGCGCTACAGGTGCGCAGGGCGGCTGGCTAGTTTTGCCTCACCGGCCAGCGAAGGCCACTTGGCAGAACCCACATGGACCTGCAACGGCACAACCTGCATGGCTCCCGGTACGTCGACCTGGCATCGGCACTCGGCGAGAGATTGCACCTGCTGCGAGTCTCCGGCCGTGGCGCGTGCGTGGACGTGCCCGCGGGTTGGTTCTCCTTGTGGCTTCCGCTGGCCGGCCACTTCAGGCTGCAGGCCCAGGACAGCCACTGGGACCTGACCCGCACCGCGATGCAGGCCTGGCGCGGCGGCTGGCTGCAATGCGAAACGCGCTCGGACGGCTGGTGGCTCGGTATCGCCGGGCCGCTGCCCGCCTGGCAGCGCCATTTGCCCGCGGCGATGTGTGCCGACGACATCGCCCTGCTGCCGATGCATGGCCCGACGCCGCGCCCGTTGCTCCGACGGCTCGTCGGTCTCGTTCGCGACGCCGACGGCGATGCCGTCGACGGCCACGATCGTCGCGTCGGATCGCTGTGCTCGGCGGTACTCGACTGGCAGCACGATCAACGCCAGCGGCTGTCGCGTTGCAGCGGGCGCACGCCGGAACGTCGCCTGCGCACCCTGTTGCGATTGCTGCACGTGCAACACCTGCTTCGCTGCCACCAGGATGCGCGCCTCGATCTGGCCCAGTTGGCGCATGCCACCGGGTATTCGCCGGGCTATCTGAAGCAGGTCTTCCGGGACGTGTTCGACGAAACCCCGCACGAGTTCGCCAACCGTCTGCGCAACCAGCGCGCCTGGCAGCTCGTTCGCGGCACCGCGCTGCCAGTGCACGAAATCACCGAACGCCTGGGCTTTGAAAGCCAGAGCGCGTTCTGCCGCTCCTTCAAGCACTCCTTCGGCGTGACCACCACCCAGGCCCGCCACGGCGCAAGGGAGACCGCCTCCCACGCCGCGTGACCTTGCATGACATGACCGGCACGACTTGACCTGCACAGCCGGCCCGCGGCCCCGACACCCGCGCTCCCACACCCACCCGCACCAACCACCAACCACCACAAGGATGATGTCGATGAAAACGCCCGCCCTGCTCCTGCTCGCCTGCGCCACCTTCGCTCTGCTTGCCGCAGGCAACGCCGACGCGCGCGGCTGCAAGCCGTTCCACGTGAAGGTGATCGATACCCCGGCGCCGCAAGGCTGTCCCACGTTCTTCTGCACCAGCGGCCTGATCGAGGGCAACCACGGCCTGCGCGGCACCATCGACGCCACTTTCGACAGCTACGCCGCAAGCCCGTCGACCACGCCCGAACCCGGCCGCACCAACTCGTTCAGTTCGGTGTCGGTGATCACCACCGCTCGCGGTACCCTGACCGCACGCGAGACGCTGATTGCCAGCACCCAGGCGCTGGACCCGAAGCGTCGCATGTTCGCCGGCTTCGCCGAGTTCACCGGCGGCACCGGCGCCTACGCTGGCGCGACGGGCTACTTCCAGTTCGGCGGCCGCCAGCACGGTGGCGTCAACGTCACCGACACGATGGTCGGGCAGATCTGTCTGCCGTAACGGCCGATAACGGGAGGCAACGTGATGGCCAGCATCCACCGGGAACTGCAACTGGATATCGACCCGAGCGATGCCTGGGCGGCGGTACGCGACTACACGGCCGTGCACCGACGTCTGGTTCCCGGCGTGCTGGTCGACACCGTCGCCGAGCCCGACGCACGCGTGGTGACCTTCGCCAACGGACTGGTGGCGCGCGAGTTGATCGTCAGTCTCGACGATGCCCGGCGTCGCCTGTGCTGGGCCTGGGTCGGCGGGCAGGCGAGCCATCACAACGCCTCGATGCAGGTGTTCGCTGGCGATGACGGCGGCACCCGCATGGTCTGGATCACCGACGTGTTGCCCGAGGCATTGGCCGGGCCGGTGGCCGAACTGGTTGAACAGGGTGCGGCGGCCATCCGTCGCACCCTGCGTCGCTCGACGGAATGAACGGCACGGCCGGGCGCGGATGCCAGCGGATCCGCGCCCGGGCAGCGACGGCGTCGCCGGGCGCGACGCGCGTCCCGGCGGTGGTTGTCGCCACCGCTCATGGCGCCGTCGGGAGTGGACACGCGCGCTGGTGCAAGCGAATCCGATCTGGCGGATGGTGCGCGATGGAACGTGTCCGACGAAGCGTGCCCGATGCTCGCGCCATGGGATCGTGCTCCATCGATCGCCCCGATGGATCGCCCCGAAAGATCGCCTTTGATGGGTCGTCGTTGATGGGCCCATCCACCCCGCAAAAGGACCTGACCCGATGACCCGCACCCCTCGCCACCTGCTGCTGTGGACCGTCACTGCCGGCCTGCTGGCCGGCGCGCTCGACCTGTTCTACGCAACCGGCTTCTGGGCGCTCAAGGGCGTGCCCGCACAGCGCATCCTGCAGAGCATTGCCGCCGGCCTGATGGGAAAGGGCGCCTTCGCCGGCGGGGCCGCCAGCGCCGCGCTCGGCCTGGCCCTGCACTTGGCCATGACGACGGCGATGGCGACGGCTTATGCCATGGCGGCGCTTGCCTGGCCGCGCTTGCGAGGCCACGTCTGGCTGCACGGACCGCTGTACGGATTGCTGCTGTATGCGGTGATGAATCTCGTGGTGCTGCCGCTGTCGGCCGTGCCCGGCAAACCCGTCACCGATCCGGTCTGGATCGTCTGCAGCATCGTCGTGCACATGGTCTTGGTTGGACTGCCGATTGCGTGGTGCGTGCAGCGCGCGTTCGCCCGTGTGACCGCCCGAGCCTCCGGTCGCGTGCAGCCTCGTACAACTTCGTAGGGTGGGCCCAGGCCCACCATCGTGAACTCGGGAGCACATGCGAACACCATTCGGCCTCGGCCTTGTGGGCCGCGGTCGATGGGTATCGCTTGCGCTCAACCCATCCTACGGAGTTGCGACCGGACGTCGCGGACGCGACGACACCGGCACTACCGACAACCGCGCGGAGGCGTCGCCTTCTCGACCGTCCGGACCACGGTCGATGGGTATCGCTTGCGCTCAACCCATCCTACGGCGTTGCGGATGGATCGCGCGTTCGGTCAATGCCCGCCGCCGTCCAGCGCCTTGAGCTCGCTGACCAGCGCGCTGACCATGCTCGCGCCATCGCCGAACAGCATGCGCGTGTTGTCGGCGTAGAACAGCGCGTTCTCGATGCCCGCGAAACCGGTGCCCTTGCCGCGCTTGATCACGATGGTGTTCCGGGAATTGACCACGTCCAGGATCGGCATGCCGAAGATCGGGCTGGCCGGGTCGGTCTTGGCCACCGGGTTGACGACGTCGTTGGCGCCGATCACCAGCGACACGTCGGTGTTGGCGAACTCCGGATTGATGTCGTCCATGTCGGCGATCAGGTCGTACGGCACGCCCGCCTCGGCCAGCAGCACGTTCATGTGCCCGGGCATGCGGCCGGCCACCGGATGGATGGCGAACTTCACCTTGACCCCGCGCTCCATCAGCTTCTGGGTCAACTCCCAGACCTTGTGCTGTGCCTGAGCCACTGCCAGGCCATAGCCGGGCACGATCACCACGCGCTCGGCGTAGGCCATCATCGCCGCCACGTCGCCGGCTTCGATCGGCTTCTGGCTGCCGCTGATCTCCTGTTGCTCGCCGCCGCCGCCGAAGTTGGAGAACAGCACGCCACTGATCGGGCGGTTCATCGCCTTGGCCATCAATCGCGTCAGCAGCATGCCGGCCGCGCCAACCATCATGCCGGCGATGATCAGCGCCTCGTTGCCCAGCACGTAACCTTCGAACGCGACCGCCAGGCCGGTGAAGGCGTTGTAGAGCGAGATCACCACCGGCATGTCGGCGCCGCCGATCGGCAGCGTCATCAGCACGCCAAGCGCCAGCGCCAGCACGAAGAACGCGATGATCGCGGGCATCGACAGGCTGTGCACCGCGATCGCGCCGGCCACCAGCATCGCCGCGAACACGGCCAGGTTGAACAGCTGCTGGCCCGGGAACACCACGCGTCGATCGAGGCGGCCGTCCAACTTGGCCCAGGCGATCACCGAACCCGACAACGACACCGCGCCAATCGCCGCACCCACCACCGCCAATACCAGGCCGACCTTCGACGGCGCCTGACCCAGCGACGAGAAACGCAGCAGTTCCACCGCGCCGATCGCCGCCGCCGAGCCGCCGCCCATGCCGTTGTAGAGCGCGACCATCTGCGGCATGTCGGTGATGGCAACTTTCTTGCCGGAGATCCAGGCCGCCGCGGTACCGATCACCAGCGCGCTGACGATCAGCGCCAGGTTGTCCAGTCCGGGCAGCAGGAAGGTCGCGGCGGTGGCAATCAGCATGCCCGCGCCGGCCCAGCGGATGCCGCTGCGCGCGGTCACCGGTGAGGCCATGCGTTGCAGGCCCAGCAGGAACAGCGTGGCGGCGACGAAGTAGCTGGCCGAGGCGGCCAGCACGCGTGCATTGCCGACGGCGTCGACGGCGACATCGGCACTCATGCCGCGCCTCCGCTCTTGCCCGCGCCGGGCTTCTGCGACGGCTTGAACATCTCCAGCATCCGCTCGGTCACCACGTAGCCGCCCGCGGCGTTGCCCGCGCCCAGCAGCACGGCGATGAAACCCACCACCTTTTCCAGCGTGGTGTCGGCATGGCCCAGCACCACCATCGCGCCGATCAGCACGATGCCGTGGATGAAGTTGGAACCCGACATCAAGGGTGTGTGCAGGATCACCGGCACCCTCGAGATGATCACGTGGCCGGCGATCGCCGCCAGCATGAAGATGTACAGCGCCACGAATCCATCACCCATCGTCGTTACCCGGCCGAGTCCATTGGTGCCCCCGATCATAACCGTCGATGAATGCGATGCATCGTGTGTCAACCGGTCACGGGGGCGGGCGTTTTCGGTGCTCGCAGGGTCGCTGCCGACCCATCACCGAGGAACGCCGCATGAAGACCGCACTGAATTCCGTCCTGGGACTGGGGTTGCTGTTGCTGATGGCCACCGGCTCGGCCGTCGCTGGCGACTACGGCGACCGCGTCGAACGGCGCATGGAGCGCCACGGCGAGCGCATCGCGCACCGACTGGAGCACCGCGGCGACCGCATCGAAGCCCGTAGCGACCGCCGCGCGGCCGTGCTGGCCGCGCACGGCCATCACCGCGCTGCCGCCCGCGTCGAACGTCGCGGCGAACGCGCGCAGCGCCGCCTGGACCGCCGCGCCGACCGCGTTGCGCGCCACTGGGAGCGCCGCGGCGAGCGGTTCGATCGCCGGTTCGACCGACGCGTTGACCGCCGGCACTGAGGCCGGGGCCTATGCTGCAACGCATGGCCACCGATGCCGACGACGACCCGCAGACCGCGCGCGCGACCCACGCGGCCGACGAGGTGCCCGGTCCACCGGCGTCGCTCGACGCGTTCCTTGCCGGCATCGGACCGCGCGCGTTCCGCTTCGCCGAGCTGGGTCTGCGCCAGCGCGACGACGCGCTCGATGCCGTGCAGGACGCGATGCTGCGCATGCTCGGGTATGCCGACCGGCCGGCGACGGAATGGACGCCGCTGTTCTGGAGCATCCTGCGCCGCCGCATCGTCGACCTGCAGCGGCGCCGCAGCTTCCGCCTGCGCTGGCTACTGCCGGCGCCGGTGCATGAGGACGGCGATGCCGTCGAATGGTCCGATGCCGGCCCGGATCCGTCGCGCAGCCACGACGGTCGCGAGGCGTACGGCCGCCTCGCCGGCGCGCTGTCGCTGTTGCCGCGCCGCCAGCGCGAGGCATTCAGCCTGCGGATCCTGGAAGAGCTGGACGTCGCCACCACCGCGCGGGTGATGGGCTGTGGCGAAGGCGCAGTAAAGACCCATCTGTCGCGCGCTCGCGCCGCGCTGCAGAAGCAACTGAAGGACTGGCAATGAAACACGATCCATCACCATCGAACGCACCGAACGCACCCGGCAACGACGACGCCGACCGCGAATTCGACCGGGCCGTGCGCGATCGCTACGGGCAGGCGCTCGCCAGCCTGCCGCCAGCCACGCTTGCCCGCCTGCGGCAGGCGCGCAGCGAGGTGGCGCAACGGCGAAGCGGTGCGCGACGCGCGTTCGGCTGGCTGCTCGCCACCGGCTGCGCCAGCGTGTTCGCGCTGGCCATCGGCCTGCAGTTGCAACGCGTCGATTCGCCCTCCGCCACTGCGCCGGCATCGGCCGTCGCGGGAACGGAGCGCACCGGCGACTTTGGCAGTGCGACCGGAGCGCTCGACGAAAACCCTGACTTCTACCTGTGGCTCGCCGCCAGCGACGACGCCCTTCCCTCGATCCAGGAGTGAATGCCATGCGCACCCCATCGACCCGCACCCCGACCCGTGCGCTACTGCGCACGACCCTGCTGACCCTGCTGTTCGCCGCCGCGCCGGCGTTCGCCGGCGACCCGGCCACCCTGCCCGCCTGGGAACAATTGACCCAGGCCCAGCGCGATCAGTTGATCGCCCCGGTCCGCGAGCGCTGGAACGCCGAGCCGGCGCAACGCACCCGCATGCTCGAACGCGCGCGCCGCTGGCAGCAGATGAGTCCCGACCAGCGGCACCGCGCCCATCGCGGCATGCGCCGCTGGGAACACATGTCGCCGGAAAACCGCGTCTACTTCCGCGCGCTGTTCGAAAAGATGCGCGAGCTCGAGCCGGCGCAACGCGACGAATTGCGCCAGCGCTGGCGTGCCATGACCCCCGAACAACGCAAGGCCTGGGTCGAAGCCAATCCGCCGCGCTCCCCGGACTCCGGGCATCCGCGTCGCCGCCACCCGCGCAATTGAACCGTGGCCCGACGGGCAGGCGTGGAGAACGCCGCCCGTCGCGGGCCGCATCGGCGAATCGGCGAATCGGCGAATCGGTACAGGTTGCCAGGCCCCCGCCCATCGCGGCGAGGATTCGCGATGCTCGACCCGCCCCCGCGGCTGTGCGGATGGCGGGAGTCGCGTTGCGTTGCGTTGCGTCAACCGACGGCGGCCACCGGGTCCGCGGGGCGCTCCGGCCATACGGTTTTGGCCAGCAGTTCGTCGCTCCAGTCGAACGCCAGCCCGCCATCCTTGAGCAGCAGGCTGACGAAGTTGTAGACGTTGCGGGCGTACATCTCGCTGGCGTGCACCGCGCCCAGGCTGGCCAGATTCAGCGGGCCGGCGACGGTCACGCCGTCGTGGTCGACGGTCTCGCCCGGCCGGGTCAGTTCGCAGTTGCCACCGGTCTCGGCGGCCAGATCGACGATCACGCTGCCCGGCTTCATCCCGGCCACCATCGCCGCGCTGACGATCTTCGGCGCAGGCCGCCCGGGAACCGCCGCGGTGCAGACGATCACGTCGATGTTGCGCAGGTGCTCGCCCAGGCGACGCTGCTGCTCGGCGCGTTCGGCGTCGGTCAGCGCACGCGCGTAACCGCCCTCGCCGGCGGCGCTGACGCCCAGGTCCAGGAACTTGCCGCCCAGCGATTCGATCTGCTCACGGGTCTCCGGGCGCACGTCGAAACCTTCGACCTGCGCGCCCAGGCGCTTGGCCGTGGCGATCGCCTGCAGGCCGGCGACGCCGGCGCCCACGATCAACACCTTCGACGGACGGATCGTGCCGGCAGCGGTGGTCAGCATCGGGAAGAACCGTGGCGCCAGCTGCGCGGCGATCAGCACCGCCTTGTAGCCGGCCATGCCGGCCTGCGAGCTGAGCACGTCCATCGCCTGCGCGCGCGTGGTGCGTGGCAGCCGTTCGAGCGGGAAGGCCTGCAATCCGCGCGCGGCGATCGCCTCGGCGCGCGCGGCATCGGCCTGCGGCGCCAACAGGCCGACCAGGGTTGCGCCCTCACGAAACGCCGCGATGCGTGCAGGCGCAGGCGGTTGCACGCACAGCACCAGGTCGGCGTCGTCAGTGGCGGCGGCGGCATCGGCGACGATCTCAGCGCCGGCGTCGGTGTAGGCGGCGTCGGTGAATGCCGCGCCGCGTCCTGCACCACGCTCGATGCGCACGCGCGCACCGGTGGCGACCAGCTTCTTGCAGGTTTCCGGGGTCAGCGCGACGCGGCGTTCGCCGTCCGCGGTCTCCGCGGCGATTCCGACGATGACGATCTGTCCTGACGAGGTTGCCGCTGCCTCACTTGCCGTGTCTGCCGCCATGCCTTCGCTCCGTGCCGGGTTTCGGCATCCTAACGAATGACTGCGGTCGCGGCGATGTCAGGCCGGTCGGGTTTCGTTGTCGAGTTGTTCGCGCACGTGACGCATCGCTTCCTCGAACGCGTTGCGCCCGCCACCGAACTGCAACCGGCCCACCACACCCAGCGCGGCAAGCTCGTCCTTGGAGGCAACCAGCACGCGCAAGCCGCGGTTGTTGACCAGCAACATCCTTCCGGTGAGCGGACTGGTCCAGGCGAGCTTGGTGGCCACGATGTCGCCATTGCGATCGGTGAGCTGCAGGCCGTCGCCGGGCTGCAGCGCGGCCAGGCGCTCCATCCACGTCGGGTCCGGTGCCAGCGACACCGCGCCCTCGACCAGCCACTGCCGTGCTTCCTCGACACTGTCCTCGATCACCGAGGACGGCGGCGCCGGATGCAGGTCGCGCGGCGCGTCGGGCCACGCCAGTGTCTTCACCAGCAACGCCATGCCGTGTTGGGCCGCGCTGTCGTCCAGGCCCGAACTGGCGAGGCATTCGACAATGGCCGGCTCGAGCGCGAGCAGGCGATCGGCAAGTTCGCGACCACGGCCGTCCGCGGAGAGGCGGTCGGCGGTCACCAGCGCGTCACCCAGCGACACGGCCTCGACATAGCGGCCCGGGCCCGCGCCATCGCGCAGCAGTGTCTGCACCAGGTGGTGGCGCCAGGAGGTCGACAGGAACTCGGCGACCGCATGGCTGACTGGCGGCGCGGCAAGGCGGCGGGCGACCACACTGTCGGCGCGCTCGCGCGCCTGGTTGAGGCGTTCGCGGCCGAGCACGGTCTTGGCGGCGCGCTCTTCCTGCAGTTCGATGCGGCGGCGCTGCTGCTGCAGCAGCCCATCGAGCTCGGCATGGGCCAGCTCGAACACCGCCAGGTCCTGGTTGTACTCCGCCACCACGCGCTGCGACAGCAGCGCGGCGCGGTCAAGCAGTTCGCGCTCCTGTGGCGTCTCGGCGTTGTTGCCGGCGCAGGCCTCGGTGATGACATCCAGCAGGCGGCGTGCCGGGTGCTCGTGCACCTCGAACAGCCCGCCGTCGGTCAGCGCCAGCTTCACGAACGGCAGCACCAGGCGCGCATACAGGCGGCGCGCGCGTTCTTCGAGATCATGGTTCTGGAACAACGAGTCGAACAGCAGCGCGACCATGTCGATCGCGTCTTCCTCGTCGTTGCTGAAGCGGGTCTGCTCGGGGTTCAGGCCGAGCCGGCGCGAACCGTCGTTGAGCCGCTCGCGGATGGCTTCACCCAGCCTGCCGTTGCCGGCCAGCGCGCGCGCAAACGTATCGGGCGGTTCGCGCTGCAACAGCGAGGCGACGCTGACGACCTCGTCGACGCGCAGTTCGCGGCGCCCCACCGGCGCCCGCCGGCTGGCCGCATCGACCACGCCTTCGGGCAACTCGCCACGCACGCGGGCTTCGCGCCATGCGCGCAGCAGGCCCCGCAGTTCGCCCAGATCGGCCGCGTTGGGAATCTCGGCACCCGTCCACGGCGAACCACCGCCCGCATTGCTGCCGCTGACGGCACCTGCCGCTACGCCCATGCCATCCGCTCCCCCACCGTTGCCTCCCTGGCGATTGCCGTCTCCACGGACGTCTCCGCGCCCGCTGGTTTCGTTGCCGTGCCCCGGTTGCCCCGGGACATCGAAGCCACTGGAGACCAGCAGCGCGTTGACGCGGTCGTACATCTCGCCCAGCAGGCGAGTCAGCTCGAGCTCGTACTGGCGGAACAGCTCAGCGCGCAGCAGCGCCGGGATCTGTTCGCTGACGAAGGTCTCGATGAATGCCGCCAGCAGCCTGCCCGGACCGATCGGGTTGGCCGCGAACGGCACGCCGAGCATGTCGGCCATGCCGTGCAGGCGCGAGTCGAGCAACTGCAGCTGACGCATGAAACGTTGTTCGATTGCGTCGCCAACCTTCTGGCCGGCGAGGTGGAACTCCAGCTGGGTCTCATCGACCAGCCCCAGCGGGAGTTCGCCGCGGCTGCGGATACGCAGCGCGCGAAAATCGTCGAAGCCCTGCGCCACGTGCTGGCGGTAACGCATCACGTGCGAGGCATGGTGCTGGCGCAGCACCCACAGGGCCGCATGGTCCTGGTACTGCTGTGCCTGGTCGGTACCGGCGAGGGTGGCGTTGAGCGCCGCCTCGGTCGGTTCGTACAGGGACCCCGGCAGGTTGCCGAGTTGTTCTACGGCGAGGCGTTTGATCTCCTCGAGTACGCGGAATGGATCGGCGCGTACCGCGCGGACGGAACCGACGGTTTGATTGGACACGGTAACTTCCCCAGACAGACGTGACGTCATGCGTCTACTACCGTCCATGTACGCTGCAGCACAGTGGCAAGATACGTCAGTCTTTTGCCATCACAGTGTGACCGATGTCACCAAACATACTCCCCCAGACGGACGGCGTCGCCGATCCGTTGGCTACGCTGGACCATCGCCGGTCCACCCCGCCCAAGCAGCTGCAGGCTCCCGGCCCTGACCAGGCCACGCTCTTGCGCATGCTGCAGTCGGCCGTGCGGGTGCCCGACCACGGAAAACGGGTCCCGTTCCGCTTCATCCGGTTCGAGGGCGAGGCCCGCCACGCGTTCGGCCGGCAACTGGCCGCCCGCAGCCTGGAACGCGACCCCAACGCCAGCGAGGCGGTCATCGACAAGGACCGGATGCGATTCTCACACGCCCCACTGGTGGTCGCGGTGATCGCCCAGCTTGGCCCGGACGAGAAGATTCCCGAGTCCGAGCGCCATTCGAGCGCGGCCTGCGTGTGCTTCTCGCTGCTGCAGGCGGCCGACGCGCTGGGCTTCGGCGCGATCTGGCTGACCGGCTGGCTGGCCTACGACGAACAAGTGCGCGGCTGGCTCGGCCTGGCCGAGCACGAGCACGTCACCGGCTTCATCCACATCGGCACGCCGAAACTGGCCGCCCCCGAACGCGAACGCCCCGACCCACGGGCCCTGCTCAGCGATTGGGCGCCGGCATGAGCACGCCTGCGACGGGCGCTGCCCGCCCGGTCTACCTGGTGGACGCCAGCATGTACGTCTTCCGCGCCTGGCACTCGATCCCCAACGAGTTCCACGACGCCGAAGGCTGGCCCAGCAATGCCGTGCACGGATTTGCGCGTTTCGTGCTCGAACTGCTGGAACGGGCGCGCCCGCAGCACATCGTGGTCGCTTTCGACGAGGCACTGGACTCGTGCTTCCGCAACCGCATCTACCCGGACTACAAGGCCAATCGCGAGCCCGCCCCGGAAGAGCTCAAGCGCCAGTTCGTCCATTGCAAGGCGCTGTGCGAGGCGATGGGCCTGGCCGTGCTGGCCCATGGCGAGTACGAGGCCGATGACCTGATCGGCAGTGCGCTGGTGGCCATGCGCCCGCAAGGCTTCCGCGGCGTGATCGTGTCGGCGGACAAGGACCTCTCGCAGTTGCTGGTCGACGCCGACGAGCAATGGGACTACGCCCGCAACCAGCGCTGGAGCGCGGCCGGCGTGCCCGAGCGGCATGGCGTGGAGGCGCGCCAGATCGCCGATTACCTGGCGCTGTGTGGCGACGCGGTCGACAACATCCCCGGCGTGCCCGGCGTCGGCGCGAAGACCGCGGCGGCGTTGCTGGCCCATTTCGACACCCTGGACGCGGTGCTGGCCCGGGTCGAGGAAATCCCGTTCCTGCGCCTGCGCGGCGCCGCCAGCACCGCGGCCAAGCTGCGCGCGCACCGGGACCAGGCCCTGCTGTGCCGCCAGCTGACCACGATTGCCTGCGACGCGCCGCTGTCGGGCCATCAGGACCAGTTCGCGCGCGGCAACGCCAACGCAGGCGCCCTGGGCACCCTGTGCGAAGCGTTACGCTTCGGTCCGATGACCCGGCGCCGGTTGCACGAAGCGGCCGGCGTCGACTTCGCACCGTCACCGTCTGCCACCTAGCATCGACACCGCAGCCCGACCGACGGCTGCAAGGACCCCCATGGACAGCCGCATCGAATCCGCACTGATCGCCGCCCAGAGCGTCGAAACCCTGTACCAGGGCAACTGGCTGCGCATCCAGCGCCGCGGCCGCTGGGAGTACGCCGAACGCACGCACGGCACCGGCATGGCGGTGATCATCATCGCCATGACCCCGGACGACCGGCTGCTGTTCGTCGAACAGCTGCGCGTGCCGCTGGGCCGGCGCACCATCGAGATGCCGGCCGGACTGGTCGGCGACCAGGCCGGCGAGGACACCCTCGAGGATGCCGCGCGCCGGGAGCTGGTCGAGGAGACCGGCTGGCAGCCCGAACACGTGGAAGTGCTGATGACCGGCCCGACGTCGGCCGGCATGAGCAGCGAGCGGGTGGCCTTCGTGCGGGCGACCGGGCTGCGCCGGGTAGGGAACGGCGGCGGCGTCGATGGCGAGGACATCGTCGTGCACGAGGTCCCGTTCGCACAGGCACCGGCATGGCTGGTGGCCCGCCAGGCCGAGGGGTTCGAGCTAGACCTCAAGCTCTGGGCCGGGCTGTGGATGGTCGAGCGCAACCCGGACGGGTCGCCGGCGCGCTGAGACGCCTCGGTCGCCCTCGCCTGCGTCAGGCGTTAGCGCGCCTGGTCACACGGTCCAGGGCGGCACGGGAAAACGGATCGGCACGAACGCCGCGTCGCTCCTGCGGCGCATCGGCCGGGGTAGGCGCAGCGCCACCCCGGCCTCGCGAAACCGCACGTGCGAGCGACCTCTTGCTGGCGCCGCACGTGACGCGGGCAATCAGGCGAAGCGGTCGGTCGCACGCACCAGGGCGTCGATGTTTTCCAGCTCGAACGCGGAATGGCCCGACGCCGGCGTGATCACCAGCTCGGCCTTCGGCCATGCCTCGTGCAGGTCCCAGGCATTCTGCACCGGGCAGACCACGTCGTAGCGCCCGTGCACGATCACACCGGGGATGTCGGCGATGCGGGGCGCGTCGCGCAACAGCTGGTTGTCGACCTCGAAGAAGCCGCTGTTGACGAAGTAGTGGTTCTCGATGCGCGCAAACGCGAGCGCGAACTGCGGGTCTTCGTGGCTGTTGGCGAAGTCCTCGTCGATGTGCAGGAAGCTGGTCGCGCCTTCCCATACGCTCCAGGCCTGGGCGGCGGCCAGTCGCACGGCCTCCTGGTCCGAGGTCAGGCGGCGGTGGAACGCGCTGATCAGATCGTGGCGTTCGACCTCGGGGATCGCTGCCAGGTACTGCTGCCACGCCTCCGGGAACAGGCGGCTGGCGCCTTCCTGGTAGAACCACTCCAGCTCCCAGCGACGCAGCATGAAGATGCCGCGCAACACCAGCTCGGTGACCCGATGCGGATGGGCCTGTGCGTACGCCAGCGCCAGCGTCGATCCCCAGGAACCGCCAAACACCTGCCAGCGCTCGATGCCGAGCCGGGTGCGCAGCGTCTCGATGTCGTCGACGAGGTCCCAGGTGGTGTTGTCGACCAGGTCGGCATGCGGCGTCGAACGGCCGCTGCCACGCTGATCAAACAGCACGATGCGGTACTTGGCCGGATCGTGGAAACGACGCATCTTGTCGCTGCAGCCGCCACCCGGACCGCCGTGCAGCATCACCACCGGCTTGCCATCGGGATTGCCACACTGCTCGTAGTACAGCGTGTGGCGGTCGTCGACCTTGAGCGTTCCGACGTCGTAAGGCTGGATCTCGGGATAAAGCGTGCGCATCTTGCGGACCCGAAGCGAAGGAGGCCGCGAGTTTATCTCCCTGCCATTGCGACCGCAGCCGTTTAGCCAGCGCTATCTGGGCAGGTGTCCCAGCGTTACCCGATCGCGCAGTTCGAGATCGCGCACGGTTTCCACGCCAACCAGCCCGGCTGCTCGCATCAGCGCCTGCACCTGGGCCCCCTGATCGAAGCCATGCTCGATCAGCAACCAGCCGCCAGGCAGCAGGTGCGCCGGTGCCTGCGCGGTGATGAGGCGGATCGCATCGAGGCCGTCGATGCCCGACGACAGCGCGCTCGCCGGCTCGAAGCGCAGGTCGCCCTCTGCCAGGTGCGGGTCGTCGTCGGCGATGTAGGGCGGGTTGCTGGCGATCAGGTCGAAGCGTGCGCCGGTCAGCGCGGCAAACCAGTCGCCCTGGCGGAACGCGATGTTGTGCAGCGACAGCGCCCGTGCGTTGCTGCTGGCGATCGCCAGCGCCTCGCCGCTCATGTCCGTGGCGATCACCTGCGCATGCGGCCGCTCGAACGCCAGCGCCAGCGCGATGGCGCCGCTGCCGGTCCCCAGGTCGGCCAACCGCATCGGGCCGACATTGGGCAGGCGGGCCAATGCCAGTTCGACCAGCAGCTCGGTCTCCGCGCGCGGGATCAGCGTGGCCGGCCCGACCTGCAGATCGAAGCGCCAGAAGCCGCGCTCCCCGGTCAGGTAGGCCACGGGCTCGCCACGCTCGCGGCGCTCGAGCAGTGCCGCGAACGCCGCGCTGGTATCGGCGTCCAGCTCGTCCTGGGCATGGGTGAACAACCACGTCCGGGAACAGCCCAGCACGTGCGCCAGCAGCAGGTCGGCCTCCACGCCGTCGGGCAATCGGAGGCGGGCATCGCGCAGCAGGGCATCGATGCGCGGCATCGGCGGATTCCATCGGCAGAACGCGGCATCGTACCGCGCAGCCAATGACTGCACGGGCTTGTCGACACGGGGGCAACACCTGGCATGGCTAGCATCGACGCCCCGGCCCGCCCCTGGCCGGCGCCCATCGATAGGCATAGCCTATCTATTCAATCCCATAAATCGATTTGATTGATTTATCGCTCCCCCCTAGCATTGCCGACGTACCCCAACCCCACCCCATCCCCAACCAGAGGATTCCTCCGAATGTCCCTGATCAATTCCGACGTCAAGCCGTTCAAGGCGACCGCCTTCCACAATGGCAAGTTCGTCGAAGTGTCCGACGCCGACCTGAAGAACAAGTGGTCGGTGGTGTTCTTCTACCCGGCCGACTTCACCTTCGTCTGCCCGACCGAGCTGGGCGATCTGGCCGACAACTACGCCGAGTTCCAGAAGCTGGGCGTGGAGATCTACTCCGTCTCCACCGACACCCATTTCACCCACAAGGCCTGGCACGACAGCTCCGAGACCATCGGCAAGATCAACTACCCGATGATCGGCGACCCGACCGGCGCGATCACCCGCAACTTCGACGTGATGATCGAGGAAGTGGGCCTGGCCGACCGCGGCACCTTCGTCGTCGACCCGCAGGGCAAGATCCAGATCGTCGAAGTCACCGCCGGCGGCATCGGCCGCGACGCCTCCGAACTGCTGCGCAAGGTCAAGGCCGCCCAGTACGTCGCCTCGCACCCGGGCGAGGTCTGCCCGGCCAAGTGGAAGGAAGGCGAGAAGACCCTGGCGCCGTCGCTGGATCTGGTCGGCAAGATCTGATCGCTCGACCTGCCTTTCGGAGCATGCCCCCGCATGCCTCGCGGCAGGTGCACGACGATCGGACTCCCCCACCGATCGGCAACACCCGGTCTCCCGCCGGCCAATCACACCCGATTGACCCGGCCTGACCGATAGAGGAAACCGAACCACCGACCCGGACCAGTCAGTCTCGTTCGGGCCGGTGGGATCGGAATCGCGACCCCGACCGCCATCCGGTGCCGTCACGGGTCACGAAACCACCGGATCCGGGCGACCGTCGCCCCGAGCCACCTTGCGACGCCGTCGCGGACGCTTGCACCAGCGGCCCGGCCGGGCCGGAACCCGGCTCCCTCCCCCGACCCTTCCCCCGGTCCGGGCCGCTACTGCAAGCGCCCTTGCGCCCTCCCTCTTCCCTTGCTGGAACCGTCCCCATGCTCGATGCCAACCTCAAGACCCAGTTGCAGGCCTATCTGGAAAAGCTGGTCCAGCCGATCGAACTGGTGGCCTCGCTCGACGACGGCGAGAAGTCGCGCGAACTCGGCGCCCTGCTCGAGCAGATCGCCGCGCTGTCTCCCAAGATCACCCTGGCGCACCGCGACGACGCCGACACGCGCAAGCCGTCGTTCGCGATCAACCGCGTCGGCAGCGACATCGGCGTGCGTTTCGCCGGCATCCCGATGGGCCACGAGTTCACCTCGCTGGTGCTGGCGCTGCTGCAGGTGGGCGGTCATCCGTCGCGTGAGTCGCAGGAGCTCATCGAACAGGTGCGCAACCTCGATGGCGACTATCGCTTCGAGACCTACTTCTCGCTGTCCTGCCAGAACTGCCCCGACGTGGTGCAGGCGCTGAACCTGATGAGCGTGCTGAATCCGCGCATCCAGCACGTGGCCATCGACGGCGCGCTGTTCCAGGACGAGGTCGAGGCGCGCCAGGTGATGTCGGTGCCGACGGTCTACCTCAATGGCGAGGTGTTCGACCAGGGCCGCATGAGCCTGGAGCAGATCGTCGCCAAGCTCGACACCGGTGCCGTCACGCGTGCCGCCGAGCAGATCCGGGGCAAGGCACCGTTCGACGTGCTGGTGGTCGGCGGCGGCCCCGCCGGCGCGGCCGCGGCAATCTATGCCGCGCGCAAGGGCATCCGCACCGGCATCGCCGCCGAACGCTTCGGCGGCCAGGTGCTCGACACCATGGCGATCGAGAACTTCATCTCCGTCTCGCACACCGAAGGCCCGAAGCTGGCAGCGGCGCTGGAACAGCACGTGCGCGACTACGAGGTCGACATCATGAACCTCCAGCGCGCCAGCAAGCTGGTGCCGGCTGGTGCCGACGGTCTGATCGAAGTGCAACTGGAAAACGGCGCCAGCCTGAAGTCGCGCAGCGTGGTCCTGTCCACCGGCGCGCGCTGGCGGCAGATGGGCGTCCCGGGCGAGGCCGAATACCGCAACAAGGGCGTGGCCTACTGCCCGCACTGCGATGGCCCGCTGTTCAAGGGCAAGCGCGTGGCGGTGATTGGCGGCGGAAACTCCGGCGTCGAGGCCGCGATCGACCTGGCCGGCATCGTCAGCCACGTCACGCTGATCGAGTTCGATGGCCAGCTGCGCGCCGACGAAGTGCTGCAGCGCAAGCTGCGCAGCCTGCCCAATGTCGAGGTGATCGTCAGCGCACTGAGTACCGAAGTACTGGGCGATGGCCAGAAGGTCACCGGACTGGTCTACACGGACCGCGTCGGTGGTGACAGCCACCGCATCGAACTCGAAGGCATCTTCGTGCAGATCGGCCTGCTGCCCAATACCGAGTGGCTCAAGGGCACGGTCGAGTTGTCGCCGCGCGGGGAGATCATCATCGACGACCGCGGACAGACCTCGGTACCGGGCGTGTTCGCCGCCGGCGACGCCACCACGGTGCCGTACAAGCAGATCGTGATCGCGATGGGTGCCGGCTCGACCGCGGCATTGAGCGCGTTCGATCACCTGATCCGCAGCTCGGCACCCGCCGAGCAGGTGCGGGTGTCGGCCGCGGCCTGAGCCGCTACCTGCAGCGTGCCGGCTGAAAGCAACGAGGACGCCGCAAGCCCATCCGGTCACGGCGGCGGTCCGCAAAGGACCCCGCACTGCCGCTTCGCACGCACTAGCCATGGAGGTTCCACCGCTTGAACCTGCGCGACCTCAAGTACCTCGTTGCCCTGGCTGACCACAAGCATTTCGGCCGCGCGGCCGCGGCCAGCTTCGTCAGCCAGCCCACCCTGTCGACCCAGATCCGCAAGCTCGAGGACGAGCTGGGCGTGTCGTTGGTCGAACGGGCCCCACGCCGGGTGATGCTGACCCCGGTGGGCCACGACATCGCCGACCGCGCGCGCAAGGTCATCGCCGACGTCGAGCAGATGTCCGAGATCGCGCGACGAAGCCAGGACCCCGAGGCGGGCACGGTGCGGCTGGGCCTGTTTCCCACACTGGGCCCCTACCTGTTGCCGCACGTGGTGTCGCGCGTGCGCCAGCGCTTCCCGCGCCTGGAGCTGCTGCTGGTCGAGGAGAAGACCGACCAGATCCTCGCGCGCCTTCGCGACGGTCGCCTCGACGCCGGCCTGCTCGCGCTGCCGATCCACGACGACCAGTTGCACATCGAGCCGCTGTTCGACGAACCCTTCCTGCTGGCCGTGCCACGCCAGCACCCGCTGGCCGCACGCGACTCGCTGGACCTTCGCGACCTGGACGACCAGCACCTGCTGCTGCTCGAAGAAGGCCACTGCCTGCGCGACCAGGCCCTGGACGTGTGCCGACTGTCCGGCGCCGACGAGCGCGACGGCTTCCGCGCCACCAGCCTGGAGACGCTGCGGCAGATGGTGGCCGCAGGCGTCGGCATCACGCTGTTGCCGATGCTTGCGGTGCAGCCGCCGGTGCCACCCTCGGCCGACATCCACCTGCTGGGATTCAACGATCAGGCCCCGCACCGCCGTATCGCGATGGTCTGGCGGCGCAGCTCGGCCATGGGCGGATTCCTGGCGCAGCTGGCCGGGGAGTTCCGTGCGCTGCCCTCGACCCTGCTCGAGGCACCCCGACCGGTGACCAGGCGCAAGCGCGCCACGCCACCGGCGTGAGCCAGGCCGGGCGAACCCGTACCGGATGAAACCGTGCCGGGCGGGCCTGCCGGGCAACCCCTGCCGCACAGCGCACCACGTCGATCCGCACAGGTCGTCCAGCCGGCCTGGCCAGCGGCGTGATCCAGTCGCCTCACACTCGCCAGCGTTGCCTGCCCGCCGCTTCGACCTGCATGTTCGACCTGCATGTTCGGCCTGCATGGCTGTGCCGGATGGGAATTTCGCGAGATGATCGCCACTCCACGCCGCGTCGTGGCCTGCACGCAGCACGCCACCGCGGCACCACCCCGATTCGATGCCCCCCCATGAGCGGACGCACCTGGTTGATCCTGTTGAGCCTGCTCGCCGTGGCGGGCTGGTGGTTCTCTCCCCAATCACCGCGCGCGGCACGGGTGCCGCAGGCCATCGCCGGAACCACGGCGGGTTGCCGCCTGCCGACGGGACTGCGCGACGAAGCGGAACCACTGCAAAGCCCGGTGCCGTCCTCGCTGTCGCCGTTTCTGCTCAAGGCAGCCACGCTGACGCCGCTGGCCGGCTTCAGCATCGATGCGCGCGTGCTGTCGCGCGAGGACTATTCGCTGGGCCGGGAAGCCGACCTGTCACCCACCGACCTGGCGCTCGGCTGGGGCCGCATGCGCGAGGATGCGGTGCTCGACCAGTTGTCGATCAGCCAGTCCGGGCGTTGGTACAACTACCGCTGGGCCAACCAGCCGCCGCTGCCTCCGTACGAAATCGCCAGTTCCAGCGCCAACATGCACATGATTCCGGCCGACCAGGCCACCGCCGACGCCCTGAAGGACGTGCGCGCCGGCGACCGCGTGCGCATCGACGGATGGCTGGTCGAAGCGCAGGCGCCCGACGGCTGGCACTGGCGCAGCTCGACCCGACGCGACGACACCGGCGACGGCGCCTGCGAAGTGATCTATGTCTGCTCGTTGAGCCGCGCCACGCAGTAGCGGCGGCGCGGCATCGGCCGTCCGCCACCGGGCCGACGGCGGGGCAGGAACTCGCCGATCAGGACACGCCGATCACGTCACGCCTATCACGAGCTCGCGCGTCCGATGGCGTCGGTGGTCTCCAGGTACTCGGATTCGGCCACCGCGGCCGCGCGCCATTCCTGCATGGCCGGCAGCTCCAGCAGCGCGTCGACAAAGTTCGCCGCCTCGGCTTCCAGCGGAACGCCGTAGTCGAACAGCCGCACTGCCACCGGCGCATACATCGCATCGACGATGCCGAACGACCCGCACAGGAACTCCCCTCCGGCGCCGTGCGCCTGGCGCAGCTGCGACCACAGCTGCTGCACGCGCGCGATATCGGCACTGGCAGCGGCGTCCCAGCGGTAGCCGTCCGGGCGTCGCCGGCAGTTCATCGGCAACTGCTCGCGCAACGCGCCGAAGCCGGCATGCATCTCGGCCGCCGCCGAACGCGCGATCGCCCGCGCCGGCAGCGATGCCGGCCACCCGCGCCCATCGAGCCAACGCTCGTTGGCGTACTCGCAGATCGCCAGCGAATCCCAGATCACCAGGCCCTCGTCGTGCAGCGCCGGCACGCGCGCGGTCGGCGACCAGCGACCAACTTCGGCATGGAATTGCGGGGTATCCAGCGACAGCCGATGCTCGTCGAACGCGATGTCGAACACGCGCAGCAACAGCCAGGGACGCAGCGACCACGACGAGTAGTTCTTGTTGCCAATGACGAGGGTGGGCATGACGAGTCCGGGAAAGAAGTGGGTCGCGCAAGCGAGAAACGGAACTCGGGAATCGTAGCGCCGCCGGGACGGATTCGGCTGGTCTCGCGCGTTCGCACGCGGCTGGACGATTCCAGGCACGGCCGGAACCAACGCAGCGCCCCAGCGCCAGACCGACCTGCGAGCCTCCAGCCCTCACCGGGGCGCTGAAACCCTCGGCCCAGGCCCGTGTCGCCTCACGCCGGCAGCCAGCCCTCACCGGCCAGGCCGGGGTCGTCCGCATCGCGTTCCTGTGGTGCCTCGCCCAGCGGCATGGCCTCGACGATCGCCCGCGCCTGCGGCCAGGCCAGATCCGGCACGCAGACCGCCACCACGCCGAACAACGGCAGCTCGCCCATTCCACCCAGCAGTTGCTCGCCTCGCAGGAATACCGGGATGTCCGCGGCCTCGAGCGCGTGTCGCACCAGGTGGGCGTCGATCAGATTGGCGGCTTCGTAGACGACTTTCATTGGTGTGCTCCGCGGCCGATCGACGACCTCGCCCCGAGCATACGCCGTGGCACCCGCATCAGTAGCGCACCAACGCCCGCAGCGGCGACGTCCCCTGCCAGCGCGCGCGACCGGCCAGTGGCTCGATCTCCACCACCACCGCACCGCCGACCACATCGGCCTGCACCTGTTCGAGCAGCGAGCGTGCCGCTTCGAGCGTGCCGCCGGTGGCCAGCACGTCGTCCACCACCAGCACGCGCGCGCCCACCGGCAACGCCTGCTTGGCGATTTCCAGCCGGGCGATGCCGTATTCCAGCTCGTAGTCGACGCCGTAGGTCGGCGGCGGCAACTTGCCTGCCTTGCGCAGTGGCACGAAGCCGCAGCCCAACTCGTGCGCAATCGCCGCGCCGAAGATGAAGCCGCGCGACTCGATGCCGCACACCGCGTCCAGCCGGGCGTGACGCCATGGCTCGGCCAGCGCGTCGATGCACAGCGCCAGACCCTGCGGATCGGCCAGCAATGGCGACAGGTCGCGGAACACGACGCCGGGGCGTGGGTAGTCCGCGATCGCGCGAACCCGGGATTCGATCTCGTGCAAGCAGGCCTCCGTTGTCGGCCCAGCCATCGGCCCGGAGGCGATGGCGTGGCCATGAGTGGCGTGAACTTGAAAGCGTGAAGTCGTGTCGCGCGAGCTTGCGCGACGCACGGCGATCATGCGCCGCATGGCAGCACGGCGGAAGTCCGGGCGCCGCCCCGGCACGCTGGAGGCTGCGTGAGGCCTGGGTGGCCGCCGGCGGGTTCGCGCCCCACCAGGCGCCCCGGCCCGGACAGGAAAGCCGTCGCCGCGAAGCGCCCGCAACGGCCGCTACGGTAGACTCCCGTGTTCTCCAATGCCCGATCCGAGCCGTCCCCGATGTCGACCGAAATCCCCAGCGTGATGCCCGACCCCACCGCTGTCGCCGCCGCGACCGAAACCGTGAGGAACGACTTCATCCGCCAGATCGTTCGCGAGGACGTCGCCAACGGCAAGCATGCCGCGATCAAGACCCGTTTTCCGCCCGAACCCAACGGCTACCTGCACATCGGGCATGCCAAGGCGATCTGCCTGGACTTCGGCATCGCCCGCGAATTCGCCGGCCGCTGCAACCTGCGCCTGGACGACACCAACCCGGCCAAGGAAGACCCGGAGTACGTGGTCGCCATCCAGGACGACGTGCGCTGGCTCGGCTTCGAGTGGAACGAGCTGCGACATGCCTCGGACTACTTCGAGGTGTTCTACCTGGCCGCCGAGAAGCTGATCCGCCAGGGCGACGCGTTCGTCTGCGACCTCTCGGCCGAAGACGTGCGCGCCTACCGCGGCACCCTCACCGAGCCAGGCCGCAACTCGCCGTTCCGCGATCGCACGGTCGACGAGAACCTCGACCTGTTCCGGCGCATGCGCGCGGGTGAGTTCGACGACGGCGCGCGCACCCTGCGCGCCCGCATCGACATGGCCAGCGGCAACATCAACCTGCGCGATCCGGCCCTGTACCGCATCAAGAAGGTCGAGCACCAGAACACCGGCAACGCCTGGCCGATCTACCCGATGTACGACTACGCGCATTCGCTGAGCGACGCCTGCGAGGGCATCACCCACTCGCTGTGCACGCTCGAATTCGAAGACCACCGCCCGCTCTACGACTGGTGTGTTGACCGGGTCGACCTCGCACACTCGCCCGAGCTGCTCAAGCCGCTGACCGACAAGGGCCTGCCGCTGGAAGCCAGCAAGCCGCGCCAGATCGAGTTCTCGCGCCTGAACTTCAACTACCTGGTGATGAGCAAGCGCAAGCTGCTGGCGATGGTCAACGACGGCCTGGTCAGCGGCTGGGACGATCCGCGGATGCCCACCCTGCAAGGCATTCGCCGCCGCGGCTACACGCCGTCGGCGCTGCGGCTCATGGTCGATCGCGTGGGCATCAGCAAGCAGAACTCGCTGCTCGACATCTCCATCCTCGAAGGCGCCTTGCGCGATGACCTCGATGCCGCCGCGCCGCGCCGCATGGCCGTGATCGATCCGCTCAAGCTGGTGCTGACCAACGTGCCCGAAGGCACCGAAGAAACGCTGACCTTCTCCAACCACCCCAAGGACGATGCGTTCGGCGAACGCAGCGTGCCGTTCTCCCGTGAGCTGTGGATCGAGCGCGAGGACTTCGAGGAAGTGCCGCCGAAGGGCTTCAAGCGCCTCACCGTGGGCGGCGACGTGCGCCTGCGCGGCGCCGGCATCATCCGCTGCGACGAGGTCGTCAAGGACGCCGACGGCGCGATCCTCGAGCTGCGTTGCACGCTCGACCCGGAATCGCGTCCGGGCATGGAAGGCGCCAACCGCAAGGTCAAGGGCACCATCCACTGGGTGAGCGCGCCGCACGCGGTGGCCGCCGAGATCCGCCTGTACGACCGCCTGTTCGTGGTTGCCGATCCGGACAACGACGAGGGCGGCAAGACCTACCAGGATTACCTGAATCCGGATTCGCGCCGCACCGTCACCGGGTATGTCGAACCGGCCGCGGCCAGCGCGAACGCCGAACAGTCGTTCCAGTTCGAACGCCTGGGCTACTTCGTCGCCGATCGCAAGGACCACCGCAGCGACGCCCCGGTGTTCAACCGTAGCGTCACCCTGCGTGACACCTGGGCCGGCAAGGCCTGACGGAAGCGCGCGTCCGGCGCGGTCGCCAGCCATGCCACGCCGCCGGAGATCCGGCGGCGATGCACCACCCGTCGTGCCGTTACCCGGCACAGACGGGTGGCCCAGCACGTGCACTGCCACCACCAGGAGAGCCAACATGCCTGTGCAAATCACTCCCGCAAGTCGCAAGACGCGTGTCGTTGCCGCCGTGATGTCGCTGCTGCTCGCTCTGGCTGCCTGCACCCAGTCCGGCCCGCCGGCGGCCTCTGCCAACACCGCCATCGGCACCGCGCAGGAAGAGGTGCCGCCGCCCGCCAAGCCGGCAACCGATACGCCGCCCCAGGAATCGCAACCGCCCGCATCCGATCCGGCGATGACGCCGCGCGACATCGGTTCGATGGGCGACGCGGTCCCTCCGCAGCGCGCCGCTGACCCAGCGAAGCCCACGCCGCCGGCATCGCCGGAATCACCGGCGTCCGGAACACTGGCGTGCAACTCCGATTCGGAATGCACGATCAAGAACGTCGGCAGCTGCTGCGGAGCCAAGCCGGCCTGCGTGCACGTCGACGCGCCGGTGGACCCGGAAGGCGTGACCGCCAAGTGCGCGCGCGACGGCATGGCCTCGATCTGCGGGTTCGAGGAAATCACCAGCTGCCAGTGCGTCAACCACGAATGCCAGGGCAAGGGCTCGGCGATGGAGGTCCACTGATGCTGTATGCCCAGGTCCACCTGACGCTGCCCGCCTGGGTGCACGAAGCGGTCGACACCGGCGTCGCCTACCCCTCCGACGAGGACAAGGTGGCCCTCGCCATCGAACTCTCCCGCCGCAATGTCGATGCCGCCAGCGGCGGACCCTTCGGCGCGGCGGTGTTCGACGCCGCCGACCGCATCGTCGCGGTCGGCGTGAACCGCGTGTTGCCGCACAACTGCTCGGTCGCCCACGCCGAGATGATGGCCTACATGCTTGCCCAGCAACGCACCCAGCGCGCTCGCCTCAACGAGTCCGCGCCGGGCGTGGCCGACGGCCCGATCACGCTGGCCACCTCGTCGCAGCCCTGCTGCCAGTGCTACGGCGCCACGGTCTGGGCCGGCATCGATCGGTTGCTGATCGGTGCGCGCAGCCAGGACGTGGAGACGCTGACCGAGTTCGACGAAGGCCCGTTACCGGCCGACTGGATCGGCGAACTCGAACGTCGCGGCATCGCCGTGCGGTGCGACGTCCTGCGCGAGAGCGCCTGCGACGTGCTGCGCAACTACGGCCAACTCGGCGGCGCGACATACTGAACCCGGCGGGCCGGAACGGCCGCCACATCGCGCGCTGGCTCTTCCGGCGCGCCGCATTCCCGCCTTCACCGCAGCCGGAAAAGCCGGCGTCACCGGAAGCATCGTCATGAACCCTGACGCCCCGATCCCCAATGCGTCGAACGCCGACGCGCTGTTCTGCTGGTGCCGCGCCGGCTTCGAGCCCGACCTCGCCGCCGAGCTCAACGAACGCGCGGCGCTCGCCGGCTTCCCCGGCTATGCGCGCACCGAGCGTGGCAGCGGCCACGTCGAATTCATCTGCGAAGACGCGGCCGGCCTGTCGCGCAAGCTGCCGTTCGCGGACCTGATCTTCGCCCGGCAGAAGCTGCTGCGCATCGCCGACCTGCGCGGCCTCGACCCGCGCGACCGGATCGCCCCGATCGTCGCCGCGCTGGAAGCCCAGATCACCACCGGCCGCGCACTGGCGACCTTCGGCGAGCTGTGGGTCGAGCACCCCGACTCGGACGAGGGCAAGCCGTTGGCCGGACTGGCCCGCAGCTTCGGCAACGCACTGCGTCCGGCGCTGCGCAAGGCCGGCTGGCTGACCGCGCGCGACGACATCACGCGGCCGCGCCTGCACATCGCGTTCCTGGCCGGCGACCACGCCGTGGTCGCCATCGGCGATCCCGCCGACGGCTCGCCCTGGCCGCTGGGTATCCCGCGCCTGCGCATGCATCCCGACGCGCCCAGCCGCTCGGCACTGAAGCTTGAAGAGGCGCTGCTGACCTTCCTCGACGACGACGAACGCGAGCAGCGCGTGCGCGACAACATGCAGGCTGCCGACCTTGGCGCCGCACCTGGCGGCTGGAGCTGGGTGCTGATGCGCCACGGCATGAAGGTCACGTCGGTCGACAACGGCCCGCTGCGCCAGGCGCTGCTGGACAGCGGCCGGATCGATCACCTGCGCGAGGACGGCTTTCTCTGGCAGCCCCGCCGCACGCTCGACTGGATGGTCTGCGACATGGTCGAGCAGCCACGCCGCGTTGCCGACCGCATGGCGATGTGGTTCCAGCAGAACTGGTGCCGGCAGGCGATCTTCAACCTCAAACTGCCGATGAAGAAGCGCTGGGAAGAAACGCGCATCTGCCTGGAAGCGTTCGAACACCAATGCCATCGCCAGATGACGATCCGTGCCCGTCAGCTGTATCACGACCGCGAAGAGATCACCGTCTACGCGACCGTCGCGCCGCGCTGAGCCAGGCGTACGCCTGGCGCGGGCGACCCGCACCGTTCGCGCGTGCGCGAACGACTTGCCGACCCGTTGTTACGACCGGCGAACGATGCGACCCGCTCTCAACGCTACTTCGTCGCGTCGGCAGCCGGCATGGCGTTGCGTGGATCGTCCTTGGGATCGACGTAGTTGATCTCGAACGGCCCCTGGCCATTTATCTGCACCACCGCACCGCCCACGGTGGAGGCGGCATGGTGGATGCGGGCAGGCATCAACACGTAGTCGCCCGGCGCCAGGGTGGTCGAGTGCTGGTCCGCGCCATCGCCCATTTCGAACATCAGGTCGCCCTCGATCAGCGTCACCTGCTCGTCCGTCGGGTGCCAATGCTTGGCCACCTTGAAGCCCGGCGGCGCCTTGATGCGGATCACGTACATCCCGGGTTGCCCCGGGTCGCCGCTCATCACGGCGGTCTGGGCACCTTTCCCGAGTCCGGGCGGCGGGTCGCCCCATGGCACGGCCGACGCCTTGATCATCACGTGCGTCGATGCCGGCATGGTTGCCGGCTCGGCAGGTTGCGGAGTCTGCGCCGCGGCCAGCGCGCAGGGCAGCATGGCCAGCAGGACGAGGGTATGCGGACGTTTCATAAGCGAGGTCTCCACCAGGAGCGATCCATCGCGTGATCAACCGGCAGCGGGGGCATGCCGGCGGGGGCCGGAGCGCGGCACCCGCATTCTCTTCCCGGTGCTTGTTAAGGAAGTGCGATTTAAGGAAGCGCGATTTAGGGAAGCGCGGCCCGAGAAGGTGTGAACGGCGCGCGCTGCCAGCGTCGACCTGCCCCAGCCGAGGGGTCTCGGCCTTTGACTCCTGTGTGCGCGCCTATCGATGCAGGGCGAAGCCCACAACGACAGCAACCGCGTGTCGTCAGTCACCCATCGGGGTGACGGGCACCGACGCCCGGGCGTTATCGCGCAGCGCCATGTCCTTGCCCACGCCGTAGCCCAGCACCACCAGGAAAAACACCACGCCGAGAACGGCGGTGACGATGCCCTGGGCCGGGTTGCGCCGGACCAGCAACAGCCCGTGGCAGGCCAACGCACCGGCGAAGAACACCGGGCTGGCAACGACACCCAGCACGACAAATACCGCGATCAGCGCGTGCATCCAGGTCTCGCGATTCACTCGTGCGTGTGCTTTCGGCTGCATTGCGCTCTCCTGATGCCAATGGCCCATGGTGCCAAGCCGCGAACCGGCGCGCCACCTGACGCACGCTGCTGGTGAACGATCGCGCCGTCATCGCCGACGACGCGACGGACCGACGTAGGATGGGTTGAGCGCAGCGATACCCATCAACCGGTCCAGAGTCCCACGCGGGCAGGTCCGCGACACCGATGCCGCGTACCGTTATCGCCGGCCGAAGAACGACGCCTGCTGGAAGCGCAAGCCGGCCAGGATCTGATCCACGCGTTCGCTGGAAAGCGATCCGATGCGCTCGCCCAGACGCGACTTGTACAGCGACGACACTTGCGACACCACCACGACGCTTTGCTTGGCCAGATTGCCTTCCCCGGGCGCGAGCAACACGTTGCCGGGCTCGCGCGCCCGCCCCAGGTTGGAGCTGAGCGCGCAGACCACCACCGTGCTGATCCGCGACCGATTGAAGACATCGTCCTGGACCACGACGTGCGGGTGCGGCACGCCCGGCACCGACCCCCTGGATTCGTCCGGATCAATCCAGAACAGGTCGCCCCGATTCAAACTGTCCGGGCCTGGGGCTTGGGGGGCGATTTCAATTCTGTCCATTCGTGTATTGGCGACCGGGGCGGCACCGCTTGTCCAGCCTCAACCGCACGCGATGTGAACCGATCGCTGGTTCCCATGCGCAATCGTAGGATGGGTTGAGCGCAGCGATACCCATCAACAGGGATCCAGGCGGGAGCGAACCCGACACTTCCTGGCGAACGCCGAAGCGGTAGCGGTCAGGTCGATCCAGCCGAGCCTCGCGATTTCCGCTGGCGCGTCGGCTGCCATGGCGCGCGATGGGTATCGCCATGCTCAACCCATCCTACGGGGGCTCCGCGGTAGCCGGCATCACAAACCGCCAATCGCGCCACCTGCTAGCGCTTCTTCGTGCGCAGCAACAGGCAGGCGCTGGTCACGAAGACCGCGAGAAACACCGACAGATCCAACAACCCCGAGACGGGCCGCTGCGGAAGGTCGCCCAGCGCCAGAAACGGAACCATCGGAGACCAGACCAGGAACTCCGGAAAACCGCTGAATGGCACATGGGCATTGCCGTCCAGGTTCGGCCACTTGACGAATACTGCCAGCGCGGCGCTGGCCAGCAGGTAAGACAGCAGCAGCCTGACGGCCCAACGAAAGCGTGTGTGCACGGAGCGAGTCTTCTGAAGGGTGTCGCTACCACTGTGATTGCAGGCCAACGCCTGAATCAAGCCAATCCGCCAAGCGCCGTCGGCGCACATGCGCTGTCAGCTGCCTCGTCGTACGCCATGGGCACGAACGTCAACCCCCTGGCCGACTGGGGAGTGTCCTTGGCGACGAATCCGAAGCGCTCGTACACGGGAACCGCGGGCAGCGAGGAATTCACGATGAAACGGGTGCTGCCGGACAGCGCTTTCGCGTGTTCCCACAAGGCGCGGGCGATGCCCCTGCCGTGGGCGTCGCCGCGCACGAAGAGATGGTAGAGGTGGGACGTGTCGCGAATGGCAATGACCCCGCACACGCCAAGATCGTCCAACGCGACGTAATACTTGAACTCGCCCGTTGCAATGCGCTCGGCGGTGGAAGCCGGGGTCAGCGATGCAAGAAACGACGATGCCTCCGGCAAGTCGGGGTCTTCCAGGTAGTGATGCGCCCAACCTGTCACCAGGCCACTGATCGCGTGGGCATCGGTTTCAACGGCTTGTCGAATGATGAAGTCCATGTGCGGCCAACGCCTGGAATGTGGCGCGAAGGCGCGCCGGCTTGAATGACGTGTTACCCGGCCGCGCCGGGATCGACAGGCGGAATGGCTGACTGCGTGTCATCCGGCGCCCCGCGCACGGAGAGGGAACGCGCAACGGTTTCCGCATGACGCGTGTCGACGGGCACCAGCGAGTACGCATCGCCCGCGATCGGAATCTCCTGCAGGTAACCAATGCCCAGGATCTCCGGGTCCTCGGGCCACTCGCCCTCATAGGCGGCGATTTCAATGAACCGAAGCGTCCCTTCGTACGCGTAGAGCAGCGTGGCAACCCCTTCCGGCACGCCGGCGATCTTCAGGTCCACGTCGCCAATGACGATGGCGCCGGGCTCCAGCACAGGGGCCGTCGGCGGAACCGCCAGGGTGATGTACGCCCCGGTACCGGTGTGCTCCCGCCCGGCAACAGACGCCACCTCGGCCTGCAGGCGAAGCACCGCAAGCTTGGGGTCATCCCCGGCCAGGCAGGCATCCAGTACGCGCCGTTCAAAATCGGTGAGATCACTCATGTGCCGGTTATCGCATGCAAGGGGGCCGCCCATTCTCCAACGAATGCGGACCGAAGGAGCGATCCGGCATGACATCACCTGGTGGCGCCTACGCCGCCCTGGATCGAAGCGAAATCGCCGCGTGTCCGGTGCGGGCTTCGCGGTGCCGGGTGTTCCGTCAACGCAACCCAAGGGCGCGATCGCGGGCCGCATCGGCTCAGGTGGGGAAATCCAGTTGTTGCGGTTCAGGTCTGGCGTGGCGCGCGGACAACCTTGCGCCGCGGGGCTTTCGCCGCGCGCCGACCTGCGTCTGGCCGGCCTCCGGCGGCCGGATTCAGCCGCCGTTTCGCACTTTTACGTCGGTTTGACTGTTCGGCCTCTACGGTCCTGACGTTCCCATTGCCCCGAGAGGATTCCGACAGATGAATACCAAGACCCACGTACTGACCCTGGCGCTGCTGGCCGTTCTTGCCTCCAGCGGTAATGCCCTGGCGCAATCGAAGACGGCCGCGGAGCATCAGGCCGCCGAGCAGGCCGACATGGCCGTGGCCGATGCCAAGGCCGCGCGCGAGGATGCCGACACGGCGAAGGACGCGGCGCAGGCCGCCGCTAGCACGCGTGACGCCGGTGCCACCACCGTCGAAGGCGCAGTGACGGCCGAGGCTACGGCGGCTGCCGCCGACCAGGCTTCGATGGACGCCGAGGCGGCCAGCAACGAGGCGGTCAACGCATCGCACGTGGCGCAAGGTGCCGAAGCGGCCGCCGAGAGCGGTGTGAACCCGGTGGCTGGCGCGGTCGAGGCGCGTGAGGCGGCTTCGGTTGCCGGCGCAGCCAGCGCGGCCGCTACCGACGCCACGGCGCGCGCTCAGCTTGCCGCCGAGGCGACCGAGCAGGCGACCACCATGCCGCCGCAGCCGACCACCCCGATCGTTCCGGCTAGCCCGCCGATGCCGATGGCCGCGACGCAGGCGCCGGTCACCTTCACCTCCAGTCCGCCGGACTCGGTGGTGGGTGACTACAAGATCGATTTCACCGCGCTCGACCGTAACCAGGACGGCCAGCTGACGCGCGGCGAGGTCCGCACCAACGCGACGCTGACAGCCGAGTTCGTGGCGGTCGACAACGACCACAACGGTCGTCTGACCAAGGACGAGTTGAAGGGCTGGATGTAGCGCTTGTTTGGTGCGGACTGGATGGTGCGCCCGATCCGCGGGACGTGCATCGGCTCGCTAAGCGTTAACGGCGGTTGATACCGCCTGCACAAGGCAACGGAGCCCCTTCACGGGGCTTCGTTGCGTTCGGCGGCAGCGACTCGGAGACAGTGCGCGCGGAGATCACCATCGACACCATCGGCCGGTCGGTCGTCGGCCGGCCTTCTGCAGTGGTTGGGCGTCGATTCGCCCTCCCCATCGTGTGGCTGTCAGATGCCGGCAGCGTGTTTCCACAGGGCGTGGGTGAGCGGCGGGAGCTTGCCGGCCAGGCCGAGCAGCGGACCGCGCAGCAGGGTGGGCAGCAGCGCGTCGTTGGAAAACAGGCGATTGATGCCATCGAAGGCGTATGCCGAGACGGCGTTGTCGCTGCGCTGCTGCCGCGCCCAGCGCGCCAGGCGCGTGGGGCTGGCGGTCTCGGCGCCATTACGGCGCGCGTCGGCGAGCACGGCACGCAGCGAGGTCACATCGCGCAGGCCCAGGTTGACGCCCTGCCCGGCCAGCGGGTGCACGACGTGCGCGGCGTCGCCGATCAGCAGCACGCGCCCGGCCACGCAGGTTTCGGCAAGCTGGCGGCGCAGCGGGAAGGCGGCGCGTCGGGACACCGCACGGATCGTGCCGAGCGGACCGTCGAACGCACGGTCGAGTTCGTCGATGAACTGCGCGTCGTCGACACCCAGCAGGCGTATCGCCTCGGCCTCGGGCAGGGTCCAGACGATCGAGCTGCAATGCCCCGTGCGGCCATCGCTGCCAGCGCCGGCGGCACCCTGGCCACCATCGAACGGAAGGAACGCCAGCGGCCCGCCAGGCAGGAACCGCTGCCAGCATGTGTCCTGGTGCGGCCGCTCGGTGTCGACGAAGGCCACCAGGCCGTTCTGGCCGTAGTCGTGGGTGAAGGTCTGCACGCCGGCCAGACGCCGCAGTTGCGAGTCGGCGCCGTCGGCCGCCAGTACCAGTCGCGCGCGCAGTCGGCCGCCGTGTTCGAGCTGCACGGTGGCGCTGTCGTCGTCCTGGGTCAGACCCTCGACGCGATCGGGGCAGTGCAGGTGCACGCCGGCCGCCGGCAAGGCGGCCCAGAGGCGGTCGACCAGCAGGCCGTGCTCGATGATCCAGCCCAGTTCGCGCCGCGCGAAGGCATCTGCCTCGAAGGCGATCTCGCCACCGCCGGCCGCGTCCCACACTCGCATCGCGCGGTAGGGCTGCGCGCGCGTGTCGCGCACCGCCGGCCACACGCCCAGGTCATCGAGCAGCGCGGCGTTGTCGGGGGCAAAGGCGTACACCCGCAGATCGGGCGCGTCGCCACGCCATGGCGACGGCTCGCGCGCTTCGACCAGCGCCACGCGCAGGCCATCGCGCGCGAACGCCAGCGCCGCGGCCGCGCCGACCACACCGGCGCCGACCACGGCGATGTCGAACAGGTCCCTGCGACTCATGCCTGCCTCCCCCGGCACAGCGCGGGCACGTGCCCGCGGTAGCCCAATGCGCCCCCGACCAGCGCCGCCTGCACCGACGGCAGTCGGCTGAGCGCGAACAAACCGGCGCTGCGCAGCGGTCGCATCAGCGGCGCCGGGTTGGCTCCGACGCGCAACAGACTGTCGGAGAACGCCAGCGTCTGTTGACGATCCTCGCTGCGGCGGGCGGCGTAGTCGCGCAGCAGCGCTTCGCCGCCCATGTCGAACGCGCCATCGGCTGCACGGCCCAGTTCGATCAGCTCGGCCAGCGTCAACGCATCGCGCAGCCCCAGGTTGAAGCCCTGTGCGCCGAGCGGGTGGATGGTCTGCGCGGCATTGCCGATGAGCACCGCTCGGCGCGCGGTGCTGCGCCGGGCAAGCACGCGGATGGCTGGGTAGATGCTGCGCTGGCCGCAGGCGAGGAAGCGCCCGGCCTTCCAGCCAAACGCCGACTGCACGCGTGCCAGGAATGCCGCGTCGTCGAGCGCGGCCACCGCGTCGGCCTCGTCGCTGGCGACGCCGTGCACGAGACCGTACTGCCGGTCGCCGCGCGGCAGCAGCGCGGTCGGGCCGTGGTCGCCCAGGCGCTCGTAGGCGGTGCCGTCGGGGGCGCGCTCGGTGCGCAGCCGCGTCACGAACAGGGTCTGGTGGTAGTCGTATTCGTCCACTTCAATGCCCAGCGCATCGCGCACGCTGCTGCGGGTGCCGTCGGCGGCCACCAGCAGGCGCGCGTGCAGCACGCGCTCGCCATCGCCATCACCATCTCCGCCGGCGATCCGGATCGCGCGATGGCTGCCCTCGTCGCCCTCGATCGCCAGGAACCGCGCCGGCCGGTAGCGTCGCAGGCGGGGCAGTTCGGCCAGGCGGGCCTCGAGTGCCTCGCCGAAGTCGCGCGCCACCACCACCCGGCCAAACTCGCTGCGGCCATGACGGCGGGCGTCGAGCAGGCTGCGGCCGAAGTCGCCCTGGCGGCTGACGTGAATGCGTTCGATCGCCCCGCACGGCGCGCGCAGCTTCTGCATGACGCCCAGCGCGGTCAGCGCGTTGACGGTGGCCTCGGCGAAGCTGAGGTTGCGCTCGTCGAACACCGCCGGCAGGGCGCCGGGGGGCGCGGCCTCGACCAGGCCCACGTCCACGCCGAGGCGCTCGAGCGCGATCGCGAGGCTGGCGCCGACCAGGCCTCCGCCGATCACGAGCACGTCGTGCGTCACGGCCGGGAGGTGCGTGGTGGGGGCACCCGCGGGAGGGGATTGTGTGGACAGGGGGCTATCGGGCATTGCGTTATGCTACCGGCTCCCGCCGGCCCTGCATGCGCAGACGCCGACGCGGCCCGCCATCTTCAAAAGACACGCCGCCATGAATCGCCCCGCCTCCGAATCCCCGCTCACCGCCGGCCCGCTGCTGCTGATCGCGATGATCGCCGTCGCCGCATTGAGCCGCGTGTTGCCGCACCCGCCGAACTTCTCGCCGGTCGAGGCGATCGCGCTGTTCGGTGGCGCCTATTTCGCCTCGCGTCGCTGGGCCCTGATCGTGCCGCTGGCGGCGCTGCTGGCCTCGGACCTGGTGCTGGCCGCCCTCAACGGCGGGCTGTACGCCAGCTGGTTCTCCAGCGCGGGCATCTGGCTGGTCTACCTGTGCGTGGCGTTGAGCGCGTTGCTTGGCTTCGCATTGCGCGGCAGGGTCAACAGCTCGCGCGTGCTGGGCTATTCGCTGCTGGGTTCGGTGCTGTTCTTCCTGGTGACCAACTTCGGCGCCTGGCTGTCCGATCCGATGTACGCCAGGAACGCCGCCGGCCTGGCCGCTGCGTACGTGGCCGGCATCCCGTTCTTCCAGTGGACGGTGCTGAGCACGCTGATGTATTCGGCATTGCTGTTTGGCGTGTTTGCCCTGCTGCGCAACCGCCTGCCGTCGCTGCGCGCACACACCGCCTGACCGGAATGGGCAACCGCCTCTCGAAGATCTACACGCGCACCGGCGACGACGGCACCACCGGCCTGGGTGACGGCAGCCGTGTCGGCAAGGATTCGCTGCGCGTCGATGCCTACGGCACCGTCGACGAGGCCAACTCCTGCATCGGCATGGTGCTGGCCTGCGAATTGCCCGAGGCCGCCGCCGGCATTGCCGAGCTGCTGACCTCGGTGCAGCACCAGTTGTTCGACCTGGGCGGCGAGCTGTGCATCCCCGGCCACGCGGCGATCTTCGATGCCGACGTCGAACGCCTCGAGCAGCAGCTCGATGCCTTCAACGCGCCCCTGCCGCCGCTCAAGGATTTCATCCTGCCCGGCGGTGGCGAAGCGGCGGCGCGCTGTCACGTTGCGCGCACCGTGGTCCGTCGCGCCGAACGCGACACCGTGGCGTTGTCGCGGCTGGAGCCCGTGCGGCCGGAAGCGGTGCGCTACCTGAATCGCCTGTCGGACCTGTTGTTCGTGCTGGCGCGCGTGCTGGCACGTGCCGACGGCAACGGCGAAGTCCTGTGGAACCACGAGCGCCGCAAGGGTTGAGCATGGCCACCCGACTCCCCTCCAGCACGGCCCTGCACCGCGACCTGCACGCGATGCCCGAGCGCGTGCACGACGCACTGGCCGAACACGGCCTGCGCGCGGCGTACGACGCGCGGCCCGCGCACCAGCGCAACGACTACATCGGCTGGATCCTGCGCGCGCGCAGCGAAGACACCCGCCTGTTGCGGCTGCAGCAGATGCTGTCCGAGCTGGCCCGCGGCGACTGCTACATGAACATGGCCTGGCGCCCACGCACGCCGCAATGACCGCGGCATCGATCCTGCGCTGCTACACCCACCCGGCCTGCATCGGCCACGAGCCCGGCGCCACGCATGCCGAGCAGCCCGCCCGGCTGAAGGCGGTGACCGGCGCGCTGCGCGAGGCCTTCCCGTTGCTGCCGTGGTGCGAGGCGCCGCGCGCCACCCGTGGCCAGCTGCTGCGCGTGCACGACGACGCGCTGCTGGCCCTGGTGCTGGACACCCAACCCGACCGGGCGATGTCGCTGGACCCCGACACGGTGCTGGCCCCTGGCTCGGCCGAGGCTGCGCTGCGCGCCGCCGGCGCCGGCGTCGCTGCGGTCGATGCGGTGCTGTCGGGCCAGACCCGTCGCGCCTTCTGCGCGGTGCGTCCGCCCGGACACCACGCCACGGCCACGGTGGCGATGGGCTTCTGCCTGTTCAACAACATCGCCGTGGCCGCCGCGCACGCGTGCGACAAGCACGGCCTGGCGCGCGTGGCGGTGATCGACTTCGACGTGCACCACGGCAACGGCACCCAGGCGATCTTCGACACCGACCCGCGCGTGCTGTACCTGAGCTCGCACCAGCTTCCGCTGTACCCCGACACCGGCCACGCCAACGAACGCGGGGTCGGCAACATCGTCAATGCCCCGCTCCCGCCGGGCACGGGCGGCGAAGGCTTCCGCAAGGTCTGGCGCGAACGCCTGTTGCCGGTGCTGGAGTCGTTCCGCCCACAGCTGGTGCTGGTCTCGGCCGGGTTCGACGCACATCGACTGGACCCGCTGGCCCAGCTCCAGCTGGAGGCCGACGACTACCACTGGCTGACCACCGAGCTGGTGGCGTCCGCGCGCCGCCATGCCGGCGGCCGCCTGGTCTCGATGCTGGAAGGCGGCTACGACCTGACGGCGCTGGCCCAATCCAGCGTCGCGCACGTGACGGCCCTGCTGGACGACTGACGCGCCCGAGTCGGCAAGGCACGCCACGGCCCGGATGCAGCGCGGCAGCGAGCGCTCAGGCTTGCGTGCCCGTCGCTGCCACACCCGCGCGACGCCCAATGGACGGGCCCGGTAGCGCCCCATGACGGCACGCCTGGTTGCGCAACACCGACATACCGCGTATTGCTCGGGCGCGACTGCTCGCGCCACGGTTCGTCGCGTTTCCCGATCGAACCCTTGCCCATGGAATGCGCCCTGATGACGGCAGCGTAAAAATGAATGGCCCGACCGAGCCAACCCCCCTCGCGTTGCCGGCACCGGGGGGATGGGGCAAGCTAGCGGCCCGTTTTTTGCGACGAACTTCCGTCGACGGTGCCCGCGTGCGCAATACCCTCCGCTTGCTTCCGTTACCCCTGTGCATCGCCTTTGCGTTGCCGGCTTATGCCGCCGACGACAACGACGACTGGGGGTTGTGCCCGATAGAGGACGCGGTGCCGACCTTCGGCGACGCGCCCGATCCGGTCGGCACGCCGGAACAGCGGATCGAGCAGCCCACCGACATCGCCGGCGACGCCTTGGCCGGCCAGAAGGAAGACGCGGTGTTCCAGGGAAACGTCGCGCTCAACCGCGGCGATCAGTTCCTGGGCACCGACAAGCTGACCTTCAACCAGGACACCGGCAAGTACGTCGCCGAGGGCAACGTGCGCTACCAGGACTCTGGCATGCGCATCGTCGCCAACCGCGCCTCGGGCGACCAGAACACCGACGAGCACCAGATCGAGGACCTGCGCTACCAGCTGACCGAGCGTCGCGGTAACGGCGGTGCCGAACGCATCGAACTCAAGGGCAAGCAGGGCGCCCTGCTCGGCTCCACCTATTCCACCTGCCCGCCTTCCCAGCGCGCCTGGGAACTGCGCGCCCACCGCATCGACATCGACACCGAAGAGGGCATGGGCGTCGCCCGCAATGCCGTGCTGCGCGTGGGCAAGGTGCCGGTGCTGTACGTGCCGTGGTTGATGTTCCCGATCGACGACCGCCGCCGTACCGGCCTGCTGTACCCAGCCATCGCGCTGTCGGGACGCAACGGTTTCGACTGGAAGCAGCCGATCTATCTCAACCTCGCGCCGAACTACGACGCCACCCTCAACCCGCGCTACATGAGCAAGCGCGGCGCGATGCTGGGCGGCGAGTTCCGCTGGCTCTATCCGCAGGGCAATGGCCTGGTCTCGGGCAACTGGATGCCCGATGACAAGCTGCCCGAGAACGATCCGGACCGCTATCTCAACCGTCCCGACGGCAGCCCGCGTCCGGGCGCGACCCTGCCCGGAAGCAACCGCGGCCAGGTCCTGATCCGCGCCTCGCACAACTTCAGCCGCAGCTGGTACGCGCGCGCCAACCTGGGCTGGATCAGCGACACGCATTACCTGGAAGACTTCAGCAACAGCCTCTACGGCATCTCCAACTATTCCGTGCAGAGCTCGGTGGGCCTGTACGGCCGCGGTCGCGGCTGGGACCTGGGCCTGATGGCCGACCACCAGCGCCTGACGGACTACACGCTCACCGAGGAAAGCCTGCGCTACAACCGGCTGCCGCGCGCGTACGCCAACTGGACGCGGACATTCGGCCGCTGGTTCGAGACTGGCATCAACGCCGAGGCCGTGCGCTTCCAGCACACCTCCGATCTGCGCAACGCCGCCGGGTTCGAGGTCAAGGGCGAAGGCAGTCGCGTCGACCTCAAGCCGTACATCAGCATGCCGCTGGAAGGCGCCGCCTGGTTTATCAATCCCAAACTGGCCTGGCGCTACACCGCGTACCAGCTGGATCGCGGCCTGGCCACCCAGCTCGCCCAGCAGCAGGCACAGGTGATTGCCGGCCGCGCCGCCAACGGCCGCCCCAACCCGATCCCGGCCGGCCTGGTCGACAGCCTGTACGACGACGCTCCGGTCCGTAGCCTGCCGATCAGTTCGCTCGACGCCGGCCTGTTTTTCGATCGTCACACCCAGATCCGTGGCGACTCGTACCTGCACACGCTGGAACCGCGGCTCTACTACCTGAACGTCCCGTACGAGAACCAGGACGACCAGCCGCTGTTCGACACCAACGACATGACGTTCAGTTGGGGCCAGCTGTTCCGCGACAACCGCTACACCGGCGCCGACCGGCAGACCGATGCCGAACAGCTCACCCTGGCGGTAACCAGCCGTCTGATCAGCGAATCGGATGGCCGCGAGCGGCTGGCCGCCAGCCTCGGCCAGATCCACTACCTCGAGGACAGCCGCGTCACCACCGCACCGGGCGGCCAGATCATCGAGAAGGGCAAGTCGGCCTGGGTGGCCGAGGTCTCGGTCAGCCCCAGCGATCGCTGGAACATCGCCGCCACTTACCAGTGGGACCCCAAGTTCCGTCGCCAGGACCTGGCCAGCCTGCGGGCGCGCTACCTGATCGGCGAAGCCGGCGTGGTCAACCTCAGCTACCGCTATCGCCGTGACCTGACCGAACAGGCCGACTTCTCGTTCCTGTACCCGATCAACCAGAACTGGAGCGTGGTCGGGCGCCACTACTACTCGATGCTGGACCACAAGCCGCTGGAAACCATCGCCGGCGTGCAGTGGGAAAGCTGCTGCCTGGCCGTGCGCCTGGTCGGCCGCCGCTACCTGCGCAACCGCACGGGCGAGCTGAACAATTCACTGCAGGTCGAGTTCGAACTGAAGGGTCTGGGCTCGGCTGGCCAGAACACTGAGCGCGTTTTGCGCCGTGCTATCCTCGGCTACGATCGTGACGATCTGTATCTCGTGCCGCCGTCTTCCGTGACCGCCGGCGAAGCCGACAACTCCCCCGATCCGACCCTATGAAGAAACTACTCGCGTGTCTCCTCGCTGGCGCGCTGTTTGCTGCGTCCGTCCATGCCCAGCAGTTGCAGGCGATCGACAGCATCGCTGCGGTGGTCGACGAGGACGTCGTGCTGCGCAGTGAGCTGGACCGTGCCGTCAACAACATCCTGGCCCAGTACGCCGGTCGCAACGATCAACTGCCGCCCCGCGCGATCCTGGAACGCCAGGTGCTCGAGCGCCTCGTCCTCGTGAAGCTGCAGGCCGCCCGCGCGGCCAGCACCGGCGTGCGCGTCACCGATCAGGAAGTCGACCAGTCCATCGCCGGCATTGCCCAGCAGAACCGCGTCGGCGTCGACCAGCTGCGCGAGCAGCTTGCCCGTGACGGCACCTCGTTCGAGGACTTCCGCGGCTCGATCCGCGACGAGCTGCTGTCGCAGCGCCTGCGCCAGCGTTTCGCCCAGACCCGGATCGCCATCAGCGACGCCGAGGTCGATGCCGCGGTCGCCGCGCAGGCCAACGCCGGCGCCCAGTACCACCTGGCGCACATCCTGGTGGCATTGCCCGAGGGCGTGACCGCCGACCAGATCGCGCTGGGCCAGAAGAAGATCGACGGCATCAAGGCCCTGCTCGACAAGGGCGAGATGGACTTCAACGCGGCCGCCGTCCGCTATTCCGACAGCCCCAACGCGCTGGAAGGCGGCGACCTGGGCTGGCGCAGCCTCGACGAAATCCCGGCGGCGTTCGCGCAGATCATGCGCAACCTCAAGCCCGGCGAAGTCACCGCGCCGCTGCGCGGACCCAGCGGCTTCCAGTTGCTGAAGCTGGTCGAGGTGCGCGACGCCTCGCAGGCCGGACCGAGCCTGGTCACCCAGTACCACGCCCGCCACATCCTGGTGCGCGTTACCCCGACGATGACCGACGCCCAGGCCAAGGCCAAGGCCGACACCGCACGTGCGCGCATCGCCGGCGGCGCCGACTTCGCCGAAGTGGCCAAGCAGGAATCCGAAGACCTCAACTCGCAGTCGCGTGGCGGCGAGCTGGGCTGGTTCGGGCTGGACGATTTCGGTGCCGACTTCGGCACGGTGGTCGCCAACCTGCGCGACGGTGAGGTTTCGCAGCCCATCCGCACGCCGGTCGGCTGGCACGTCATCGAGCGCCTTGGCAGCCGTCAGCAGGACGTCGGCAGCGACAACCGCCGCGCCCAAGTGCGCGAGCAGATCGGCCGTCGCAAGCTCGAAGAGGAATGGAACCGCTACCTGCTCGAACTGCGCGGCGAAGCCTACGTCGAGGTGCGTGGCGCCGACGGTGCTCCGGTCACCGACGCCGCCTCGGACGCCAGCGGCGGCTGATCGTTTCGCCACGGCCGGCCATCCCGGCCGTGGCAACCGCCAGGCATCGCCCCGCACGCACGCGTGCCGGTCGATGCGACGGTTCGAGGCCGTGTTGGCACCGCCCCGAGTCCCGCGCATGACGCGCGATGCGATGCCATCTGCCTCGATCCGTGCCTGCTTCGCCCGGGCATGCCCCGCGGGCCGCCGACGTCCGCCTGCGCCGCGTGCCAGCCTTCACCGCAAGGCCTTCGGACAGCGCCGATGACCGCTCCCAGCCTGATTCCAGCATCCACCTCCCCCGGCCGCCATGACCTGCCCGGTGGCACTGCCGTGCGCCTGGCCCTGGTGCCTGGCGAACCGGCCGGGATCGGCCCGGAGCTGTGCGTGCGACTGGCACAGCAGCCACGCGACTACGGGCTGATCGCGTTCGCCGATGGACGCAGCCTGCTGGCTGCCGCCGCCGCTCTCGGCCTGCCGCTGCGTTTGACCGATGCCGCCGCGCCCGATGGCGGGCCCGGCACGCTGGCGCTGGTCGATGTCCCCAACGCCTCGCCACCGGAGTTCGGCCACCCCGACCCGCGCAATGCCGCTGCCGTGATCGACGCCCTGCATCGGGCCGCCGCGGGCTGCCTGCAGGGCCAGTTCGATGGCCTGGTCACCGGTCCGGTGCACAAGGCCGTGATCAACGACGGCGGCATCGCCTACACCGGCACCACCGAACTGCTGGCCAGCCAGGCCGGCTGCGAGGTGGTGATGATGCTGGCCAACCCCGACCTGCGCGTGGCGTTGGCGACCACCCACCTGCCGCTGCGCGCGGTGGCCGATGCGATCACGCCCGACGGTTTGACGCGCACGTTGCGCATCACCCACGCCGCGTTGCGGCGGGACTTCGGCATCGTCGATCCGGTCGTCGCCGTGCTGGGCCTCAATCCGCATGCCGGCGAGGCTGGCCACCTTGGCCGCGAGGAGATCGAGGTGATCGAGCCGGTGCTGGCCCTGCTGCGCGCGGAAGGCATGCGCCTGGTCGGGCCGTTGCCCGCCGACACCGCGTTCCTGCCGGCGAAGCTGAGCGGCCTCGATGCGGTGCTGGCGATGTATCACGACCAAGGCCTGCCGGTGCTGAAGTTCAGCGGCTTCGAGCAGGCCGTCAACCTGACCCTGGGCCTGCCCTACCCGCGTGTCGCCGTCGACCACGGCACCGCGCTCGAACTGGCCGGCCACGGCACCGCCGATCCCTCGAGCCTGTTTGCCGCGGCCCGGACCTGCGCACAGATGGCCGAGCAACGACGGCGCGCCGGCCACGCGGCCCCGCGATGACATCCGCCCTCTCGACACGCGTCGGCACCCATCGCGGCCGACACACGCGGGGGCCGCGCCTTGCCGCGGAACGGACCGTATCGCGGCCCCCGGACGGCCGCGGCACTCCGGCGGCGGCGAGCGTTTTGCGGAACCTGGCCGACAACCGTTAGCTTTACCGTACCGGCGCCGGGCGCATCCCACTTTCGGCCGTGCTCAGCGGGCGTGACCGACCCGACGCACTTGCGTCGGTGGACACTTCCTCCAGGACGCAACCGGTTGCCATGGATCGATGTCGATGGATCGGCCCACAACGCCTTCTATCCTCGTCGATTCGCGTCCAGACTCCCCAGCCCGCAACCGGTCCGGGGCGATTCGCGTCCCAACGTCCTTCCCGCCGGCACGGCGTCGATCCACGTCCGACTTCCGCAACAACAGGCCCACCATGACCCGTCCCAGCCATTTCAGCGAGCCGCCCAAGAAGAGTCTCGGCCAGCACTTCCTCTGCGATCGCGGGATCATCGACCGCATCGTCCTGGCGGTGAATCCGAAACCCGGCGACCGCCTCGTCGAGATCGGCCCGGGCCAGGGCGCGATCACCTTCCCGCTGCTCGATCGCCACCACGAACTCACCGTCATCGAGTTCGACCGTGACCTGATCTTTCCGCTCACCGAGGCGGCACGCGCGCACGGCACGCTGGAGGTGATCCACCGGGACGTCCTCAAGGTCGACTTCAGCGCGATCGCCGGCGGCGAGGGCCAGATCCGCCTGGTCGGCAACCTGCCCTACAACCTGTCCTCGCCGATCCTGTTCCACGCGCTCGAGCACGCCGCGGCGATCCGCGACATGGTCTTCATGCTGCAGAAGGAGGTCGTCGACCGCATGGCCGCCGGACCGGGCAGCAAGATCTATGGCCGCCTGAGCGTGATGCTGCAGGCCTACTGCCGGGTGACCCCGTTGTTCGACGTTCCGCCCGGCGCGTTCCGTCCGCCGCCGAAGGTGGATTCGGCCGTGGTGCGAATGGTGCCGCTGCCTGCCGATGCGATCGGCGTGCGCGATCGCGCCACGTTTGCACGGGTGGTGCGCGACGCCTTCGGCCAGCGTCGCAAGACGCTGCGCAATGCGTTGTCGCAGGTCTGCGACGGCGCGGCCATCGAGGCCGCCGGCGTGCGTCCGGATGCGCGTGCCGAGCAGCTGGAAGTCGCCGACTTCGTGCGCCTGGCCAACAGCCTGGAGATCACCGGGCTGGCCGATGACCCGGACGACATGCCGTGACCCGCGCCGGCGCGCATGCCGACGCGCCCGATGCCTGTGCCTGCCGCTTGCACGACGCGGCGATTTTCCACTTCAGCCTCACCCGTAACACGTAAACTGCCGCGCATGGACCACCGTACCGACTACGCATTCGACATCAACGTCGCGACCCGCTATCTCGACGACCAGTCGGAACCCGAGCAGGACCGCTACGTTTTTGCCTACACCATCAACATCCGCAACTGCGGCACGGTGCCCGCGCGCCTGCTCGCCAGGCATTGGGTGATCACCGACGCCAACGGCAAGGTGCAGGAGGTCGAAGGCGAAGGCGTCGTGGGCGAGCAACCGTGGCTGCGGCCGGGCGAGCATTTCGAGTACACCTCCGGCGCAGTGCTGGAAACCGACCTGGGCACGATGTGCGGCAGCTACGCGATGCTGGCCGACGATGGCACGCACTTCGATGCGCCGGTCCCGGCGTTCACGCTGACCGTTCCGCGTACCCTGCACTGATGGCACCGCACGCATGAGTGTCTGGGCCATCGGCGACCTCCAGGGCTGCTACGACGCGACCCAGCGCCTACTCGAGAAGATCCGCTTCGACCCCGCCCTGGACCGCATCTGGTTCTGCGGCGATCTCGTCAACCGCGGGGGCCAGTCGCTGGAAACCCTGCGGCTGGTGCATTCGCTGCGCGAGCACAGCGTCACCGTGCTGGGCAACCATGACCTGTCGCTGCTGGCAATCGGCGAGCGTCGCGAGGAAGAGCAGCGCAAGGTCAACGCCGACCTGCAGCGCATCGTGATGGCACCCGACAGCGCCGAGCTGCTGGGCTGGCTGCGCATGCAGAAGCTGGTGCATGTCGACCGCGGTCTGGGCTGGATGATGGTGCACGCCGGACTGGCACCGCAGTGGACGACGCAGCTGGCCGAGCGCCATGCGCGCGAGGTCGAAGAGCGCCTTCACGGCCCGCAGTACCAGCGCCTGCTCAAGAACATGTACGGCGACGGGCCGGCCTGGCACCCACGACTGGGCGGCATGGACCGCCACCGCGCGATCATCAACATCTGCACGCGATTGCGCTATTGCTCGCCGCGCGGGCGCATCGCGTTCGAGGACAAGGGCAGCCCCGGCACGCAGCCGATCGGACTGTACCCGTGGTACGCGGCGCCCGGCCGCGCCGAGCGCGACCTCAAGATCGTGTGCGGGCACTGGTCGACGCTGGGGTTGTTCATTGGCCACGGTGTGCACGCCATCGACACCGGCGCAGTGTGGGGTGGCAAGCTCACCGCGCTGCAGCTCGACACGGACGAGTTGCGCGTGGTGCAGGTGCCCGGCCGCGATGTGCCGGCGCAGCCGCCGCGTCCGCGTCGTCCACCGACGCCGGCGCAGAACCAGCCGACCCGACGCCAGGGCGCCTGATCGTCATGCGGTCATTGGCCGGCACGCTTCCCGCGCTTGTCACCATGGCGCTGGGCGTGCTGGTGGCATGCGCGCCGGCGGATCGGAGCAATGCCACGCAACAGATCGACCGTCGCGCGCAGTCCGCGCCACGGGCAGCGTTGCCCGCCGCGGCAGTCGAGCCCTCGCCACCGCTGGTGTCCGCCGCGCGCGCGCAGGTCGGCGTGACGGTTCGCTACGACCCGGCCTACGTGTCGCTGGATTATCCCGGCGGCGACGTTCCCGCCGACCGCGGCGTCTGCACCGACGTGGTCATCCGGGCCCTGCGTCCGCTCGGCCTGGACCTGCAACGCGCGGTCCACGAGGACCTGCGCGCCAACTTCAGCACCTACCCCCAGACCTGGGGCCTGCGCGGGCCGGACCGCAACATCGACCACCGCCGTGTTCCAAACCTGCAGCGCTGGTTCGCACGCCAGGGCTGGGAACTGGCACGCGCCGACGCGGCGGCCGCTGATCGCACGCCGGACGCGACACAACGGGGTCCGGTCCGCCTGGGCGGGGCCCAACCGGCCCGGTTCCAGCCCGGCGATCTGGTCACCTGGATGCTGCCCGGCAACCTTCCGCACATCGGCGTGGTGTCGGACCGGCGCGGTAGCCGTGGGGCCCCGCTGGTGATCCACAACATCGGCGCCGGCACGCGCGAGGAAGACGTGCTGCACGCCTGGCGCATCACCGGGCACTACCGTCCGCAGCTTCCGGCGCGCATGCAACCCCCGCCGGCGCGACACGGCAGTAACCGCGCCGGGTCAGGCGCGCGTGCGGCGCCGGTAGTCCACGAATTCGAATGCGCAGGCGTGCGTCGCATCGGCGGCATGCGCGTCGCGTGCGGTGATGTCCCACGCGTCGGGATCGAACCGCGGAAAGAACGCATCGGCGCCATCGACCCGCGTGTCCACGTGGGTCAGGTGCATGTGCGTGGCCAGTGGCAGGCACAACGCATAGACCTCGCCACCGCCGATCACGCACAACGTGTCGGCACGGTCCTCGTGCGCGATGGCCAGCGCCGCCTCGACCGAGGCCACCGGCTCCATGCCGGCGAACGGCACCGCTCCCGAGCGAGTCAGCACCAGGTTGCGTCGCCCGGGCAACGCGCGCCCGAGCGACTGCGCGGTCTTGCGCCCCATCAGCAGTGGCTTGCCCAGCGTCAACGCCTTGAAGCGTTTGAGGTCGTCGGGCAGCCGCCAGGGCAGCTGGTTATCGCGACCGATCGCAAACGCGCGATCGATCGCCGCTACCAGCACCAGCTCGGTCATGGCCGCGCTGCGCCGGTGTGGGTGTCCGCGCGTGCGCTCACTTCGGGCACTTCATCGCCAACGGGACCAGACGGGTGACCATCGAGCCGAAGAACTCCGTGAACTCTGGCGAGCTTGCCATCTGTTCGGTACTGGCCTCGATGGCGGCCTCGGCCTCGCGGGTCGCCGCCATGCTGTGCTCCTGGTAGCGCCGGCCGGCGGGACTTTCGGCAAACGCGAGGAATGCCTCCAGGTCGGCATGGGTCAGGTGCTTGCGCAGCCCCTGCTTGATGGTGGCGTGCAGGGCGTCGGAGTTCAGGTAGTCGATCAGCAGCTTGCGGAAGTCGACGTCCGCCAGCTCGTCCATGGCCGTCGACAAGGCCGGGCACTTCTGCGCTTCGGGCTTGGCGCGCATCGTCGTCTTGAAGCCTTCCACCTGCTCGTCCACCTTCGTGGCGCCCAACTCGCGCGCGATGGTGGCCTGGAAGTAGCGCTCCAGCAGCGCCTCGTAGGCAGGCGACCCGACCGCCGGCGATTCGCTCGCCTGGGATGGCGTAGCCCCCGCCGACACCGGGCCCAGCACGCCGGCCAGACCCAATGCCACCGCCAACAACGTGTTTCGAAATTGCATTGCAACGCCCCTGTGTGTGTTTGTTCGCCCTCGCGGGCAATGTCCGATCAGACCGCCACCGGCGCCTTGATCGCCGGATGCGGATCGTAGCCCTCGATGGCGATGTCTTCGTATCGGAATCCGAAGATGCTGTCGATCGCGGGGTTCAGCACCAGACGCGGCAGCGCGCGCGGCGTGCGCGACAGCTGCTCGCGGGCCTGCTCGTAGTGGTTGGCGTAGATGTGCGCATCGCCGAGCGTGTGCACGAATTCGCCAACCCCCAGCCCGCACACCTGCGCGACCATGTGGGTCAGCAGTGCGTAGCTGGCGATGTTGAAGGGCACGCCCAGGAAGATGTCGCCGCTGCGCTGATACAGCTGGCAGCTGAGCTTGCCGTCGACCACGTAGAACTGGAACAGGCTGTGGCACGGCATCAGCGCCATCTGCGGCAACTCGGCGACGTTCCATGCGCTGACGATCAGCCGGCGCGAATCCGGATTGCGGCCGATCTCGTCGACAACCCACTGGATCTGGTCGATCTCGACGCCGTCGGCGCCGGCCCAGCGACGCCATTGCTTGCCGTACACCGGGCCGAGTTCGCCGTCGGCATCGGCCCACTCGTCCCAGATGCCGACCTTGTGGTCCTTGAGGTAACCGATGTTGGTATCGCCCTGCAGGAACCACAGCAGCTCGTGGATGATCGAGCGCAGGTGCAGCTTCTTGGTGGTGACCAGCGGAAAGCCGTCGTTGAGGTCGAAGCGCATCTGCCAGCCGAACACCGAACGGGTGCCGGTGCCGGTGCGATCGGACTTTTCACTGCCGTGCTCGAGCACGTGTCGCAGCAGGTCGAGGTACTGGCGCATGTCAGCGGGCCTGGGAGTCGGAAAGGGAAACGCCATTGGAAGCGGCAGCGGACACCGGGGCTGCCGCGGCCGACGGGTGCGCGAGCAGCAGGTCGCGCAGTTGGTCGTGCGGCGCCAGCGCGAGCGCGAGATCACCCTGCCAGCTGCGGTTTTCCAGCACCACCACGCTGCGTTGCAGTGACGGGTAATAGATCAGGCTGCTGATCCAGCCCTGCACCCAGCCGCCATGGCTGTACTCCACGATGCCGCCGGGCTGGGCCAGTTGCAGGCCGTAGCCGTACGCCACCTCGCCCCAGCGATGCGCCGGACGCTGCGCGTGCGCGCTGGTCATCAGCGCCAGGCTGGCAGGGCTCAGCAGGTCACCCCGGTACAGGCAGTGGTTCCAGCGCACCAGATCGCGCGCCGTCGACACCGCACCGCCGGAGGCGGCCTGCTCGGGACCCGGCCCGTGCGCGACCGGCAGCAGGCTGCCGTCGGGCTGCTCGTCTGCACCGGTCAGCGCAAGGTCGGTGCCGTCGCCGATGGCAGTGTCGGCCATCGCGCAACGGGCGAACAGTTCGGCCGCCAACGTTGCGTAAGGCCGGTCGTGCAGCACCTCCAGCACCTGCCCGAGCAGCTGGTAGTTGATGTTGGAATAGGCAAACGTGCTGCCAGGCAGCGAGGCCAGCGGTTGCCCGGTGTCGCGGATGCCCGAGGTATGGCTCAGCAGGTGACGCAGCTGCACCTGCCCGGCCCACGGCGCGTCCAGCCCCGGCAGGCGCCTGGCGAGGGTGTCGTCCAGGCGCAGCCGACCGGCATCCAGGTCTCGCAGCACCAGCACCGCAGCGAACTGCTTGCTGATCGATCCGACCGCGAAACGGGTGTCGGCGTTGGGCAGCACCTCGGACGCCCCGGCGTGCCCGCTGGTGTACACCTCGCGGTCACCGTCTGCGACCACCACCACGCCGCTGAAGCGGCCGCCGTGGCTTTGGGCGATGACCGCATTGATTCGCGCCGCCAGCTCACTCTCACCCTCGACAGCGACGGCCGCGGCCGCGCTGTCACCACCGGCGTGCCCGGTGGCGGCAACCGCGGGGGCGATCAGCACTGCCGCCAGCGCCAGTCCGTGCCAGGCACGCACGCGGCGCATCACTCGGCCGACGCCGGCGCCGGCACCTGCGGTTGCAGGGTCGGCGAGCGGCGCGACAGCCACAGCCAGTACAGGCCCAGCGCGATCAGCGGCGTGCTGAGCAACTGGCCCATCGTCAGCCAGCCGAACGCGATGTAGCCCGGCTCGGCATCGGGCACGCGCACGAATTCGACGAGGAAACGGAAACAGCCGTAGAGCAGCGCGAACATTCCCGACACCGCGTAACGCGGTCGCGGGCGGCTGGAGAACCACCACAGCACCACGAACATCGTCAGGCCTTCGAGCGCCGCCTGGTATAGCTGCGAGGGGTGGCGAGCGAACCGGTCGAGCGCACCGCTGGCGAACTGCGCCTGCAGCTGTTCGATCGACCAGCCCTCGAACTCCGGCGCGCGCGGAAACACCACGCCCCAGCCAGCGTCGGTGGGCTTGCCCCACAGCTCACCGCCGATGTAATTGCCGAGGCGGCCGAAGCCCAGCCCTGGCGGCACGATCGGCGCGATGAAATCCATCACGTCGAAGAAATTCACGTGGTGCTTTCGCGTCCACCACAGCCCGGCAAACATCACCCCGAGCAGGCCGCCATGGAAGCTCATGCCGCCCTCCCAGATCCGCAGCAGCATCAGCGGGTCCTTGAGCACGTCGGAGAAGGCATAGAACAGGATGTAGCCCAACCGGCCGCCGAGCACGACGCCCAGCATTCCGTAGAACAACAGGTCGGCGAACGCCTGCTCGTTGATGCCAGGCAGGCGGCCGGCACGCGCCCGGCGACTGCCAAGCCACCAGGCCACACCGAACGCAAGCAGGTACATGACCCCGTACCAGTGGACCTGCGGATGCACCTGGCCGACCACCGGCAGGTTCCAGGTTCCGAGGTCGAGGGCGATCGGATCGATCTGGTGCAGGACGGACATGCGCGAGGCGACTCCGGACAGAACTGAGGCCGGTATTGTGCCCGAGCCCGCCGTCCGGATGCTCCCGTGACGGCGCCGGGGCGACGCTCAACTCAGGATGTGCGGCAGGTCCGGCAGCTCGTTGATGTCGTGGTCGCCTTCGCCGCGCGGGAAGTGCGCGCCGAGCAGGGCGCAGATCGCTTCGACGCCGCCCAGCACGGCCGCCTCGGGCTCGCCCGCACGCAGGTGCTCCTCGATCAGATGGCACACCCCGCGCCACTGGTCCGCATCGACCAGGCCATCGAAGCCGCGGTCAGCGACGATCTCGATGCGATGATCGGCCAGCAGCAGGTAGATCAGCACGCCGTTGTTGGCCCGCGTGTCCCATACGCGCAACTGCGCAAACGCCTCGACTGCCCGCTCGCGCGCATCGCGCCCGGCCAGCACTGCCGATAGCGACAGTGAGGCTTCCACCGCGAAGCAGATCTCGCCGGTGTGGGTGGCCTCGCTGCGCGCGATCGCCGCGGCGATGCGTTGGAGGCTGTGCGCCGGGAACATGCGTTGCGCCGACGGCGCGAACAGGTGCTTGAACAGGCGCATCAATCAGCCCTCCCGCTCACCAGCTGCCGGAGGCGCCACCGCCTCCGCTCATGCCACCGCCACCGGACCAGCCGCCACCGCCACCGCCACCTCCGGACCAGCCGCCACCACCGCCACCGAAACCACCGCCGCCGAAGCCACCACTGCCCCAGCCGCTGTCGCGCGCAAAACGCCCGGTGCCGGGTCTGGCGAGGCCGCAGAAAAATCCGATCACCCCGCCGACGACGCCGATCATCAACGATGTGCCGATCACCGCTGCCACCGTGCCGGCGGCGCCGGCGGCAACCAGCCCGCGGACCAGCCGTGGCAACTTGCGCAAAACCGCCATCGCCAGGTTGCCGATGAAGAACGCGGCAAACAGCGCCACCAGCCAGTTGCTGGAGCCTTTGCCGCGGGACGTGCGGTGTTCGACCATCGGCGCCGGAAGCGGCTCGCCGTCGATGAGCTTGATCAGCACCGCGCTCGCGTCGCGAATGCCGCCGGCGTAGTCGCCGCCGCGGAATTTTGGCACCAGGTACTCGGAAATCACCCGGATCGCGGTCGCATCCGGAATGGCGCCTTCGAGGCCGTACCCCACTTCGATGCGCACGCGCCTGTCGTCCTTGGCCACCACCAGCAGCACGCCATCGTCGACGCCCTTGCGACCGATCTTCCACTGGTCAAACGCGCGCACGGCGTACTGCGCGATGTCCTCGGGCTGGGTGGTAGGCACCACCAGCACCTGCAGCTGGCTGCCCTTACGCTGCTGCAAGGCCACGGCCTGCTGCTCGAGCGCCTGCCGCGTGGCGGCGTCGAGCGTGCCCGTGGTGTCGATCACCGGCGACGTCAGCGGCGGTATCGGCGCCAGCGTCAGTCCCTGCGCCTGCGCCAACGCACAGGCGCACCACAGGATCAGCAGGGCGAAGACGCGGCGCAGCTTCATGGCGGGCCGTCGGCGTGGCGACGGATCAGCCGTTGCCCGGAGCCGGTTGCGGTTGCGGTTGCGCAGCCGGCTGGCCGAAGTCGACGGCCGGCGCCTGCTGGATCTGCGTTTCGTTCTCGACCGTGAAGTTCGGCTTGGTCTTGTAGCCGAACATCATCGCCGTGAGGTTCTGCGGGAACGAGCGCACGTAGGTGTTGTAGTCCTGGACCGCCTGGATGTAACGCTGGCGTTCGACCGCGATGCGGTTTTCGGAGCCTTCCAGTTGCGCCTGCAATTGCAGGAAGTTCTGGTCGGCCTTGAGCTGGGGATAGTTTTCGCTGACCACCAGCAGGCGCCCGATCGCGCTCTTGAGTTCGCCCTGCGCCTGCTCGAACTGCTGGACCGACGCCGGATCGTCGGCATTGACGTTGATGCTGCCCACCTTCGAGCGTGCCTGCGTGACCTGGGTCAGCACTTGCTGCTCGTGGCTGGCATAGCCCTTCACCGTCGCCACCAGGTTTGGCACGAGGTCGGCGCGTCGCTTGTAGACATTGAGCACCTGCGACCAGGCGGCGCCGACCGCTTCGTCCTTCTGCTGGATGCTGTTGTAACCGCAGCCACTGAGCATCGTGACCAGCGACAGCAGCAGCAGCGACATCAAGACCCTACGCATGACGATCTCCTGGACAGTGGGTACGCGGCATTGCACCACCCGCGGGCGGGCGGTGCAATGAAGAAGACGGCAACGGGCGGGAGCAGCGCGTGAGCAACGAGTGAAACCGCACGCCGCAACACGACGCCCGCTCCCGCAGGTGCGCCCCGCCTCAGCCCGGCAGCATGCGCCGTTCGGCGCGGCGCTTGGCCCACAGGTTCAGGCACTCCACCGCGGCCGAGAAGCCCATCGCGCCGTAGATGTAGCCCTTCGGAATGTGCAGCTCGAAACCATCGGCAACCAGGAACGCACCCACCAGCACGATGAAGGCGAGCGCCAGCATCTTGATCGTCGGGTTGTTGTCGATGAAGTGACCCAGCGGCTTGGACGCCAGCAGCATCACCGCGACGGCGGACATGATGGCCGCGACCATGATGATGGTCTGGTTGGCCATGCCGACCGCGGCGATCACCGAGTCCAGCGAGAACACGATGTCGATCACCGCGATCTGCGCGATCACGGCCATGAACGACGCCGCCGGACGCGTGTGAACGTCCTCGGAGTCGGCCTCGCCGATGATCAGGTCCTTGATCTCCATGCTTCCCTTCACCAGCAGGAACGCGCCGCCCAGGATCAGCACCAGGTCGCGCACCGAGATGCCCTGACCGAGGAAGCGGAACAGGTCGTGGGTCAGGCCGGCCAGCCAGGCCAGCGTCAGCAGCAAGGCGATACGGCTGATGCAGGCGACCGCGATGCCGAACTTCCGGGCCGTTTCGCGCTGGGCCAGCGGCAGCTTGCTGACCGCGATCGAGATGAACACCAGGTTGTCGATGCCCAGCACGATCTCGATCGCACTCAGGGTGACCAGGGTGATCCAGGTCTGCGGATCAGTCAGCATTTCAATCACGAGCAGTATTCCTTGGTTGTTGACAGGGTGGCGGGCGACGTCCGTCGGCCGCGGACCGCGCAGGCATGGCCTGGCGCGGCATGGCTGCGGAGGACCCGCAGCAGGTGGTGCAGCAACGCGCCGTGCGGCGGCGCGTCAGAACAGGCGCGGGACGACGATCAGCCCCCAGCACAGCAGCACGTTCATCATCAGCACGAACACCGCCGCCGAGCCCATGTCCTTGGCGCGACCGGCAAGCTCGTGGAACTCCGGGCCGTAGCGTTCGATCACCGCCTCGATCGCCGAGTTCAACAGCTCGATGCTCATCACCAGCAGGACCGAGCCGATCAGCAGGACCCGCTCGACCGGAGTCTGCCCGAGCCAGTAACCCAGCGGCGCCAGGACCACGAACAGGCAGACCTCCAGCCTGAACGAGGATTCGTGCAGCCATGCGGCCCGCAGGCCCTGCCACGACCACTGCGCCGCCTTGAGGATGCGCCCCGGGCCGCGCGGCATGTGTCCGAACGCGTCGGCCATCGTCAGTTGCCCTCGACGCGGAAGCCCGCGCCGGCACGGTCTGACGGCATGAACGGGCGGTTCCGGAATTGCGCGACGCTGACCATGGGACTTGGTTCTCCGGGCTTTGCCGATCGGGACGGACCTAGAGGCCGCCCACCCGGCACGACCTAACGGCCGCGACAGGGCCCCGGATTTTGCCACAGCCGCCGCGCCGCCGCCCCGAAGCCCCTACCGCCCGTCCGCAGGACGCTTGCGGCAAGGCCTGGGCCCGCAACGCGCCAAGGCAACGCCCCGGATCGGCACGGTGGCCCAGCGGCCCAGCCCAGGCGCGCCCGACCACTGCGCGCAGCGCCCGGCATGGCCGGGTCACGTGCCGCTCCGACCTGCCACCTAACGGTGCGGACGCCGCGCGCCGACGCAGGTCACTCCGCCTCGTGGATCGCCGTGCCGCGCGTGCCGTCGGGTCGGATCCAGCCGCGGAACATGCTACCGGTGTTGAACGGCATGGCGATGTTGCCGTCGCTGTCCAACGCGATCGCGCCGCCATTGCCGCCGTGCGCGGGCACGATGGCATTGACGACCTCCTCGGCCGCCACCGTCAGGCTGTCGCCGCGATACGCCACGCGTGCGCAGATGTCGTGCGCGACCGCGTTGCGGATGTAGAACTCGCCCCAGCCGGTGCCCGACACGCCGCAGCGCGCATCGGCCCAGGTGCCGGCGCCGATGACCGGCGAGTCGCCCACGCGACCCCACTTCTTGTTGGTCATGCCCCCGGTGCTGGTTGCGGCGGCGATGTGGCCCTGCGCGTCCAGCGCGACGGCGCCGACGGTGCCGAAGTACGCCGGCGCACCGTCGCCATCGCCGTGCCCCCGGCTTGCCTGTCCCGAGGCCTCCTCCTGGCGTGCCTTCTCCAGGCCACGACGGCGATGCTCGGTGTCGAACCAGGTGTTGGGCACGCGTTCGATCTCTGGCCGGCCGTCGGCGAACGCCTCGGCGCCCGCGCCGGCCAGCATCACGTGCGCGCTGGATTCCATCACCGCGCGCGCCAGCACGACCGGGTTGCGAACGGTGGTCACCCCGGCCACCGCACCGGCGCGGCGGGTGTGGCCTTCCATGATGGACGCGTCCAGTTCGTGCCCGCCCTGGGCGTTGAACACCGCGCCCTTGCCGGCGTTGAACCGCGGCGACTCTTCCATCACCACCACCGCAGCCTGCACCGCATCGAGCGCACTGCCACCGGCAGTGAGAATCGCGTTGCCGGCGTCGAGCGCGCGGTCGAGGTCGGCATGGAAGCCGCGGCGATCGGCCTCGGTCAGCGATGCGGGCGCGACGTAGCCGGCGCCGCCGTGGATCACCAGCGCGATCCGGGGCTTGCCCGGCACGGCGGCACCGCCCGGTGCGGGCGCGGACTCAGCGTGCGCAGCCATGGCGGCGAGCGCGAGCGCGGCGGCAAGCAACGGGGTGGACGTTCGACGCATGGCGGGCTCCGGAGTGCATCGGCCGAGCATAGCGCCGGGCGCACGGCGCGTGGCAGTGCACGACATGCTGCGCTGGCGGTTGGGTGCAGTCGCGGTGCCCGGCCGGGCAGCGCGCTACTGCTGCCGCAGGGCTTCGATCGGATCGAGCTGCGAGGCCTTGCGCGCCGGGTAGTAGCCGAAGAACAACCCGGTCACGATCGAGAACGCCGCCGCCAGGCCGACCACCTCGCCGTTGACCACCACCGGCAACTGACCGGACTTGCCGACCAGCAGCGCCACCACGATCCCGATCGCGATGCCCAGCACGCCGCCGATCAGCGAGATCAGCATCGCCTCGGCGAGGAACTGCCGGCGGATGTCGCGCGGACCGGCGCCCACCGCCATGCGCAGTCCGATCTCGCGGATCCGCTCGGTCACCGACACCAGCATGATGTTCATGATGCCGATGCCGCCGACGATCAGGCAGATCGACGCCACCGCACCGAGCAGCCTGGACATCAGTTTGGTGGTGGCCGTGCGCGCGGCGATCACCTCGGCGATGTTGCGCACGGCGAAGTCGTCCTCGGCACCGGGCTGGATCTTGTGGCGCTGACGCAGCAGCGCCTCGACCTCGCCCTGCACGTAGTCCACGTCATCGGCATTGGCGATGCCCAGTGCGATGTCGCGCACCGCGCCTGCCGGCACGCCGGTCGCGCCGAGCAATCGGCGTCGCGCGGTTTCCAGCGGCACCAGCAGCAGGTCGTCCTGGTCCTGGCCGAAGCCGCCCTGCCCCTTGGACTTGAGCGTGCCGACCACGGTGAACGGTACGCGTCCGAGCCGCACGGTCTGGCCGATCGCCTCGTCGTCACCAAACAGTTCGCGGCGCACCGTCTCGCCCAGGATCACCGACTTGCCGCCGCTGTAGTCGCCCGGCTGGAAGCCTTCGCCGGTCTCGATGGTCCAGCCGTTGATGTCGAAGAAGTCCGGCTGCACGCCCTGCCACTGCGTCGACCAGTTGTTCTCCGCGTACACCACTTGCGAGCCGCCGCGCAGCGATGCGGCGACGTACTGCACTTCAGGGATCTGCTCGGCGATCGCCTCGGCATCGGATTCGCTGAGCGCATAGCGGCTGCCCGCGGCAACCCGCGCACCGCCGCCGCCGAAGCCGCCGGCACCGCCGATGTCGAGCCGGTTGCTGCCCAGCCCCGACACCAGCTTGTCGATCTCGGTCTGGGTGCCCTGCCCGACCGACACCATCACGATCACCGCGGCGATGCCGATGATCACGCCCAGCGAGGTCAGTGCGCTGCGCAGCCAGTTGCCGCGCAGGGCAAAGGTGGCAGTGCGCAGCACTTCCAGGAGGTTCATCGCACCGGCTCCGCGGCAGGATGCGCCGGCCCGCCGACGGCCTGCTCGTGCAGTTCGCCGTCGCGCATCAGGAAGATGCGGTCCGCGTGTCGGGCCACTTCCGGGTCGTGGGTGATCAGCACGACGGTGTGGTCCTCGTCGCGCAGGCGCTTGAACAGCGCGAGGATCTCCTCGCCAGTGACGCTGTCCAGTGCGCCGGTGGGCTCGTCGGCCAACAGGATCGGTGGGCGGTTGATCAACGCACGCGCGATCGCCACGCGCTGCTGCTGGCCACCGGACAACTCGCTTGGCCGGTGCCCCTCGCGCGTGGACAGGCCGACCGCGGCCAGCGCCTCGTGCGCGCGACGCAGACGCTCACCGCGCGGAGCGCTGGTGTAGGCCATCGGCATCGCCACGTTTTCCAGCGCACTCATGCGCGGCAGCAGGTTGAAGCCCTGGAACACGAAGCCGATCTTGTCGCGACGCAGGACCGCGCGTTGCTCGGCATCGAGCATGGCGACATCGATGCCGTCGCAGTGATAGCTGCCGCTGCTGGGCGTGTCCAGGCAGCCGAGCATGTTCATCAGGGTGGACTTGCCCGAACCGGACGGGCCCATGATCGCGACGAACTCGCCGCGCTCGATGCGCATGTCGACGCCCGCCAGCGCCACCACCTCGGCCTCGCTGCCGGGCGAGTAGACCTTGCCCAGCGCGCGCGTCTGGATCACCGCAGATTCGGTCATTTGGTCACTCGCCCGCCGCCGGTGACCACCACGTCGCCTTCGGCGATGTCACCCGACACTTCGGTCCAGCTGCCGTCGCTGACGCCGACCCGCACCGTCACGGCCTGGGGCTTGCCATCGACCAGCTTGTACAACGGTGCACGTCGTGCGCCGAGCAGCGCCGCCACTTCGGCCTGCCAGCGCGCCTTGCGGGCATCGTCGAGCGTGGCCTCGAACTGTGCGAACTGCTGGTTGACGCGTTCGAGCATGCGCTGGCGCATCGCGCCGCCGTTGCCGCTCTCGCCACTGCCACCGCCGCGGTTGCCGCCCATGCGCGGCCCGCCCGCGAACACCGAGGGCCCGGCACCGGCCGGCGTCGCGCCGACGGTGCGGGCCGCCGCACGCTCGCGCATTTTCGCCAACGCTGCGTCGAACGCCGCCTGCTGGCTGGCCGTCAGCTCGAGTGCCTGCGCCACGCGCGGCAGGTCGGCGGCAATGCCACCGCGATTGCGGCCGTTGCCGGCGGACTGCGCGTCGGCATCGGCGTCGGCGGGCTTGTAGCGCAACGCGGCATTGCCCACGCGCAGCACATCATCGCGCCGGCTGACTTCGATCTCGGCGTTGGCGGTCATGCCCGGCAGCAGCACCTGGTCGGCGTTGTCGACCGCCACCACCACCGGATAGGTGATCACGTTGCTGGTGTTGGTGGCCGACAGACGCACCTGCTGCACTTGCCCGCGGAACTGGCGATCGGGAAAGGCATCGACGCTGAAGGCGACCCGCTGGCCAACCTTGACCTGGCCGATGTCGGCCTCGTCGATCGCCAGCACGATCTCCATCTTCACCAGGTCCTCGGCGATCTGGAACAGCACCGGCGCCTGCAGGCTGGCGGCGACGGTCTGGCCGGGCTCGATGGTGCGCGTGAGCACCACGCCGTCGACTGGCGAGCGGATCACGGTGCGATCGAGGTTGAGTCGCGTGGTCTGGGTCGACGCCTGCTGCTGGGCGATCTGCGCCCGCGCGACGTCGACCTGCGCGCGCGCCTGATCGAGCGCGGTGCGCGCCAGGTCGGCATCGCTACGCGAGACCAGTTGCTGGCCGGCCAGTTGCGACTTGCGGGCGTAGTCGGCCTGCGCGTTTCGCAGCCCGGCCTGGGCCGTGGCGAGGCTGGCGCGCGCGCTGCTGATGGCCGCCGATCCCTGGGTGATCTGCGCCTGGTAGGTGCTGGGGTCGATGCGCGCGATCACTTGTCCCTTGTGCACGCGATCGTTGAAGTCGGCCAGGACGTCGAGCACCTGGCCGGAGATCTGGCTGCCGACATCCACCGTCGAGATCGCCGCCAGCGTTCCGGTGGCCGAGATCGCCACGCGGATGTCGCCGCGCTCGACGGTGGCCGTGCGCCAGCCCGCTTCGGCGTTGGCCGCCGTACGATGGCTCCACCAGTACCAGCCACCGCCGGCGAGGGCGACGACCACCAGCGCCGTCGCGCCGCGACGCAGCCAGGCAGAGCGTGAAGAAGCGGCGGGGGCGTTGCGACGGGCTGCGGTCATCGGGATCGACTTGGTGGCGATAGGGCGACAACGCCTGCACCGGCGATCGGTTGACAGGCGCGTTCAGGTGGCAGGCAGCTTAGCAACGCGTCGCGCGCGTTCGGCCCAGTCGCTCATTGGCGCACGCGCACCGCGGGCTGTCCATCGGCGAGCGTGAAAGCGGATGCGTGGGTCGCCCAGCAGGAGATTCCGTCGAACCGCGCGCCTCAACCGCGGAACGAAATCGTCGCCACCGTGCCCTCACCCGGGGCGCTGGTCAGGCTCACCGGCCAACCAAATCGTTCGCCGAGGCGACGCACGATCGACAGGCCCATGCCGTTGCCGTTGCCACGCCCCACTTCGGCGCGGAAGAACGGATCGAACGCACGGGCCAGATCTTCCGCGCCCATGCCGATGCCGGAGTCCTGCACCTCGATGCGATCGTGATACAGACGCACCTCGATGGTGCCGTGCTCGGTAAACGTCGCGGCGTTACCCAGCAGGTTGCCGAGCATCACGTTGAGCACGTGCGGGGGTGCGAACAGGTGCGGCCCGCCGTTGTCGATCACCTCGATCGACACCGGCTTGTCGTGCAGTTGCGGGCGGATGCGCTCGACTTCCTCACGTACGACATCGCGGACCTCGAACTCCTCGCGCATCGGTTCGACGTCGGCCTCGCGGGCGAGAATCAGGAACGCGTCGATCACCGCCTCCATGTCGCGCCCCGCGCGTTGCAGCCGCGCGAGCGAACGCAGCGACTTCGGGCTGGTCTCGGGGTCGTCTATCAGCAGATCGGTGGCGACGCGGATCACGGTGAGCGGCGTGCGCAGCTCGTGGCTGGCGTCGCGGGTGAAGTCACGCTCGCGCTGCACGAAGTCGCCAACACGATCGGCCAGCCCGATCAGCGCGCGCGCGAGCCGATGGACTTCCTCGCTGGCACCGGGCGGCAGGTTGGCCGCGTTGATCGCGTTGACGTCGGGATCGCGCGGATCCCATTGCTTGACGACGTTGGCCAGCCAGCTCACCGGTACCACCAGCGGCTTGGAGTTGCGGTAGGTCAGCCAGGAGATCAGGTACGTCGCCAGCAGCGACAACAGCAACGAGACCAGCCCGGTGTAGACGATCGCGCGGGCCACGAGGCCGGTGGCGTATGTGAGGTACAGCCGCCCCTGCGCGGTGTCCTCGATGTAGACGTAGCGGTCGGCGCCGACCACGGCGTGTATGCCCGGCCCCAGCCCATCGAAGCCCGGCAGGTCGGCCAGGTGGTCCGTGCCGGGGCGCTGGAGGTAGCCGCGCATCGTCGAGGTGTGCGGCAGCGGGTAGGCGGGGTCGTCGCGGTAACCGGCCCAGAACGCGGCCGCCTCCGTGCGCATGCCATCGGCCACCACGTACCGGTGCACCAGCAGGCCGGCCAGCAGGATGCACAGCGAGATCAGCACGCTGCCAATCAGCGCCTGGCTGACAAACGCGATCTTGATCCTGCGAGGCAGCCCGTGCGCCATACCGGCCGCGATCAGTCGGGCGGCTGGGAAATGTCCGCTACCCGGTAGCCGGCGCTTTGCACGGTGTGGAGCAGCGGCCGGTCAAACGGCTTGTCGATCGTCTTGCGCAGGTTGTAGAGATGGCTGCGCAGGGTGTCGGAATCGGGCAGCCCGTTGCCCCATATCTCGCGTTCGATCTCCTGGCGGCTGACCACGCGCGGCGACTCGCGCATCAGGATGGTCAACAGGCGCAGGCCGATCGGCGAGAGTTGCAGCTCCGTGCCGCCGCGGGTGACGCGCAGGCTGGTCGGATCCAGCACCAGGTCGGCCACCTTGAGCACCTCGCCGCCCACCTGGCGACGCTCGCGCCGGATCAGCGCCCGCAGGCGCGCCTCCAGCTCCTGGATGGCGAATGGCTTGGTGAGGTAGTCGTCGGCGCCGGCAGACAGGCCGGTGAGCTTTTCGTCGAGCGTGTCGCGCGCCGTCAGCATCAGCACCGGCGTGGACTTGCGCGCCTCCTCGCGCAGGCGTTTGCAGACCTCGATGCCGTCCAGGCGCGGCATCATGAGGTCCAGCACGATCACGTCGTAGCTGTTTTCGGCGGCAAGCCGGTATCCGTCCAGGCCATCGGCGGCATAGTCGACCTCGAACCCGCGGCCTTCCAGGTACTCGCCCACCATTTCGGAGATGTTCCGGTTGTCCTCGACGATCAGGACCAATCCGCCCTCACGTGCACCCTGCATACCTGTCTCCACGACTTCAGTTTCGTGAAAGCTGCCCTGCGCGCGGTTGCGGCTGCGTGAAGGCCGCTCCGGTAGGCTGTCCTACCGTCATCTCCGCCCGCCCGACCGCCTGCCATGAATCCCGACCGCGTCTACCCGATCCTGCTGTTGCTGGGCTCCAACCTGTTCATGACCTTCGCCTGGTACGGGCACCTGAAGTACAAGTCGGCGCCGCTGACCCTGGCGATCATCGTCAGCTGGGGCATCGCGTTCTTCGAGTACTGCCTGATGGTGCCGGCCAACCGCATGGGCAGCGCGGTGTACTCGGCCCCGCAGCTCAAAGGCATGCAGGAAGTGATCACGCTGCTGGTGTTCGCCGGATTCTCGGCCTGGTACCTGGGCGAGCCGCTGAAGTGGAACCACTGGGCCGGCTTTGGCCTGATCGTCGCGGCGGCGTGGCTGATCTTCCTGGACTGACCGCAGACAGGGGTGCCGTGCCGGGCGCCCGGTCGCCGCCGGCCACGTCAGGCCGGATCGTCTCAGAACCGGATCTTCCCGGTGACGATGTCGGCGAACATCCGCCAATCGCCCACGAACGAGTACAGCGGGTAGGTAAAGGTTGCCGGCCGGTTCTTCTCGAAGAAGTAGTGCCCGACCCACGCGAATCCGTACCCGCACACCGGCGCGGCGAGCAGCCACCAGGCATTGCGCGTGGCCAGCGCCACCAGCATCAGCAACAGCACACCGCAGCTGCCGATGAAGTGCAGCCGTCGCGACGTGCGGTTGCGGTGTTCGTCGAGGTAGAACGGATAGAACTCGCGAAAGCTGGTGTAGCGCTGCATCGTCCCTGCCTCCCGTCGCGGCACCATCGACGTGCCGCCGGCCCACCGCCGGTCAATTGCCCGGGTCGTCGCGCTCGGCGGCCTTCACGCGTTCCCAGTAGCCATCCTGCGCCTGCAGCGACAGCGTCGCAAAGTCCACGCCGTCGGCCAGCGCCAGCGCCTCCATCGCGCGGAAGCGGCGCTCGAACTTGAGATTGGCGCGGCGCAGCGCGCTGCCGACGTCGACCTTGGCATGGCGGGCCAGGTTGGTGCAGACGAACAGCATGTCGCCGATCTCCTCCTCCAGCCGATCGCGCGCTGCCGCATCGGCGGGGTCGGCCGCGATGGCGGCGAACTCGGCGCGCACCTCGTCGATCTCTTCGTGCAGCTTGGCGAACACCGGGGTGACGTCGGGCCAGTCGAAACCGGTGCGCGCGGCGCGCTTCTGCAACTTCAGCGCGCGCTGCCATTCCGGCAGTCCACGCGCGATGCCCGACAGCGCCGACGTATCGGCCACGCCGGCGGCTTCGCGCTCGCCGCGCTTGTGCTCTTCCCACGCGACGGTCTGCGCCTGGGCATCTTCGACCATTGCACCGGCAAACACGTGCGGATGCCGGCGCGTCATCTTGTCGCTGATGGCCGCCACCACGTCGGCAAACCCGAAGGCACCCTGCTCGCTGGCCATCTGTGCATGGAACACAACCTGCAGCAGCAGGTCGCCGAGCTCGTCGCGCAGGTCGTCAAGGTCGCCGCGGTCGATCGCATCGGCCACCTCGTAGGCCTCCTCGATTGTGTACGGCGCGATCGAGGCGAAATTCTGCTGCACGTCCCACGGGCAACCGCCCTGCGGATCGCGCAGCCGCGCCATGATCGTGAGCAGACGCTGCATGTCGTGGGGCCGGTCGTTCATTCGAGACTGTCGCAAGGAGGGTGTCGCAGGGCAGCTCTCGTGGGAGCCGCTGTCGCAGGACCCCGGCCGGTGACGACTGGACGCCGGGGGGATCGAAGCATTGGCAGGCGCGCTACGCGCCGAGCCATTCGCGCCACGGCAGCGACGTATCGCCCAGGGCAATGAAATCGCCGTTGAGGATGCTGTCGCGCTGGTTGTAGCGGAAGGGTCGGCCCTGCGGGTCGAGCACGGCGCCGCCGGCGCCTTCCAGGACCGCCTGCGCCGCGGCCGTGTCCCATTCGCTGGTCGGTCCGAAACGCGGGTACACGTCCATGCCGCCCTCGGCGAGCCGGCAGAACTTCAACGAGGACCCGAGGCCGATCGCCTCGACCTCGCCCATGCGCTGCATGAAGGCTTCGGTCCGCGCGTCGCGGTGCGAACGACTGGCGGCCACGCGCAGCGGCGACACGGCCGGTTCGAGGACCCGCAGCGGTTGTTCGCCGGCGGCATCGCGACGGAACGCGCCCAGCCCCTTGCCGCCGTGCCAGAGCACGCCGGTGACCGGTGCCATGACCACGCCGTAGATGGTCTCGCCGTTCTCGATCAACGCCAGGTTCACGGTGAATTCGCCGTTGCGCTTGACGAACTCGCGCGTGCCGTCGAGCGGATCGACCAACCACAGGCGCGTCCACTGGCGGCGCACTTCTGGGGCGATTTCGGCCGACTCCTCCGACAGCACCGGGATGTCCGGCGTGAGCTGCGCCAGGCCATCGACGATGCAATGGTGGGCGGCGAGGTCGGCCGCGGTGAGCGGCGAGCGGTCGTCCTTGTGCTCGACGGCGAAGTCGCTCTGGTACACCGCGAGGATCGCGGCGGAGGCGGCCTGGGCGATCGCGATCGCGCCTTCGCGCAGTTCTGGGGTGATGGTCATCGTTGCGATCATGCCTTGCGGTGGGGGGACGGGCGCGTCGCGCCGGGATGGTGCAGGACGCTCGTGCGAATGGGTTGGCGCCCTACTGGCTCTGCAGCCACTCGCGGGCGATGAACAGCGCGGCGATGCTGCGGCCTTCGGAGAAGTCTTCACGCAGGATCAGCTCGTGCAGCGCATCCAGGCGCCAGGGGACGAGTTCGAGTTCTTCGGGCTCGTCGCCGGGCAGCCGCTCGGGATACAGGTCGCGAGCCACCACCAGCTGCGCCTCGTGGCTCATGTAGGTCGGCGCCAGGGTCAGCGAGCGCAACAACACCAGCGATCGCGCGCCGTAACCGGCTTCTTCCTTGAGCTCGCGGTCGGCGGCCTGCACCGCGGTCTCGCCTTCGTCGATGCGGCCCTTCACCAGGCCCAGCTCATACCGGTGCATGCCGGCCGCGTACTCGCGAACCAGCAGCACCGTGTCGGCGTCGAGCATCGGCACCACCACCACCGCGCCATGGCCGCGGCCGTGCAGGCGCTGGAACTGGCGGCGCTCACCGTTGCTGAACTCCAGGTCGAGCTGCTCCATCCGGTACGGCCCGGCGTCGTGCTCGGTGATGCGGTGGATGGTGGGCAGCTTGCGGCTCATCGCGGGACCTCGCGGGCCGCGACCGGAGCCGTGCCGCGGCAGGATGCAGGCATGGTCTGAGGGGCGATAATGGGCGGATGCAGAACACACGTCACGATCCGCCGATGCTAGCAGAGCCGGCCGGCACCTCCCTCGCAGCGCAATGGCGCCAGCGCGACCTCGCGGTGCTGTGGCACCCCTGCACGCAGATGCGCGAGCACCCCGACACCCTGCCGCTGCTGCCGATCGCGCGTGGCGAAGGCGCCTGGTTGATCGGTTTCGACGGCAGCCGCACGCTCGATGCGATCAGCAGCTGGTGGACCAACCTGTTCGGCCACGCCGAACCGCGCCTGGCCGCGGCGATTGCCCGCCAGGCCAGCACGCTCGAACACGTGATCCTCGCCGGCTGCTCGCACGCACCGGCGGTCGAGCTGGCCGAGAAGCTGCTCGCCATCGCACCGCGCGAGCCCGACCGCGCGCCGCTGGCGAAGGTGTTCTACGCCGACAACGGTTCGGCCGGTGTCGAGGTCGCGCTGAAGATGGCGTTCCACTGGTTCCGCAACCGCGGCATCGAGGGGCGCACGAAGTTCATCGCGCTGGAAGGCGGCTACCACGGTGAAACGCTCGGCGCGCTCGCCGTCGGGGACATCCCGCTGTACCGGCGCGTGTACGCCCCGCTTTTGGCCGAGGCCGTATTCGCGCCCTCGCCCGACACCTTCCTCGGCGCCCCGGGCGAATCCCCGGAAGACTGTGCGCACCGCGCCGCCGACGGCCTGCGCGTTCTGCTCGAGCGTCACCGTGGCGAGATCTGCGCGATGATCCTCGAACCGCTGGTGCAGTGCGCCGGCGGCATGCGCATGCACCACCCGCTGTACCTGCAGCTGGCCCGCGCGCTGTGCGATGAGCACGGTGTGTTTCTGGTGTTCGACGAAATCGCCGTCGGCTTCGGTCGCACCGGCACGATGTTCGCCTGCGAGCAGGCCGGCGTTGCACCCGACCTGCTGTGCCTGTCCAAGGGCCTGACCGGCGGCGCGTTGCCACTGGCCGCGGTGCTGGCGACCCAGGCCATCTACGACGGCTTCCTCGACGACTCGCGCGAGAAGGCGTTCCTGCATTCGCACAGCTACACCGGCAACCCGCTGGCGTGCGCTTCGGCGCTGGCGGCGCTGGCGATTTTCGCGTCCGACGACGTGATCGCCCGCAACCGCCACACCGCCGCGCGCATGGCCGAACTGGCCGCGCCGCTGACCGACCATCCGCATGTGGGCGACGTGCGCCAGACCGGCATGATCGTGGCGTTTGAGCTGGCCCGGGATGGCCGCGACCGCACGCCCTTCGATCCGGCGCTGCGCATCGGCCTGCGCGCGTACCGGCACGCACTGGCGTGCGGCGTGCTGCTGCGTCCGCTGGGCGACATCCTGTACTGGATGCCGCCGTACTGCATCGACGAGGACGCGCTGCGACTGCTCGCCGATACGACCCGCGCGGCAATCGATGCCGCCGTCCACGAAGCCTTCCAGGAGCACGGCGCATGCGCTTGACCCGCGTCCACGTCGACTCGCCTCTGGCGTCCGGCAGCGAGATCGCCCTGCCCGAGGGGCCGGCAACCCACCTGGCACGCGTACTGCGGCTCGGCGTCGGCGATGCCTGCGTGCTGTTCAACGGTGATGGCCACGATTACGCGGCAACCATCACCGTCAGCAGCAAGCGCGAGCTTCGCGTCGCCATAGGCGAGGCCAGCCCGGTGGATCGCGAGTCGAAGCTGCAGATTGTGCTGCTGCAGGGAATCGCGCGCGGCGACAAGATGGACCTGGTGCTGCAGAAGGCCACCGAGCTGGGCGTTGCCGACGTGCGCCCCGTGCACTCGCAGCGCAGCGAAGTGAAGCTCGACGCCGAACGCGCCGAGAAGCGCCTGGCGCACTGGCGCAGCGTGGTGGCATCGGCCTGCGAACAGAGCGGCCGGGCGACGGTCCCCGGGGTTGCCACGCCACTGGCGTTGGCCAACGCGCTGACGACCCTGCCCGCCGATGGCTTGCGCCTGATCCTCGATCCGGAGGGAGCGCTGGGGTTTGCCACGCTGGCCATCGATCCGATCGCGCCGGTGGTGCTTGCCGTTGGCCCGGAGGGCGGCTGGTCGCCGCTCGACAGGGAGCAGCTGATTGCGGCCGGTTTCCAGGGGCTGCGGTTGGGCCCGCGCATCCTGCGCACGGAAACCGCCGGGCTGGCGGCGATCGCGGCACTGCAGGCACGTTTCGGCGATCTCGCCTGAGCGATTCCACCCTTGGGTGAGCCTTCCCGATGCCGGGGATCGTCTCGTGCCCGGGAATCGCGTCGTGCCCAGGAACCGGCCTCGTCGGCGAATGGGGCGCTGCAACGCCGCAATTGCGCCGGGATTTGCGGGAAAGGCCGGTGTGCGGCGCGCAAAGACGCGGCGACGTGACGCAACGTGGCGTCCGCAGTGGCAGGGCGATGTGATGCGCGCCATGACGGCACGAAGGCGCCGGCCCGTCCGTCGACGCGCGCTGCGCGCCGACGGTGATCGATCGCTCAGGCGGCCGCGGCGGCGGCCTGGGCGAGAACCTCGTTGATCATGCTTTCGACCGCGATCAGGTCGGGCAGCAAGGCCTCGTCCTGGCTGAGCTGCACGCGTGCCTGGACACCCGCTGGCAACGCACCGCCATCGTCCAGCACCATCAAGGTGTCACGCGACACCGTGACCAGGCGCGGAAAGCCCTGGGTCAGCATCGCGAAGTACGGCGCCTGGGCATTGCCGCCCAGCGCACGCAACACCACGACCTTGCTGCCCAGGCCGCCGGTCTCGCTGGCGGCGATGCCGAGCATGCGCGAGAACGCCACCATCGGCAGCTGCCAACCGCGCCAACGCATGCGGCCCAGCAACCAGTCCGGCGTGCCTTCCACCGCGTCGGGTTCGGCGTAGGAGAGCACCTCGGCGATGGTCGCGTTGGGCAACAGCAGGCGCGTGCCGGCGATCTGGATCAGCACGCCGCGGACGTCGCCTTCGATGCCGGCAAGGCCGGTGTCGACGGCATGGGACCCGGTGCTTCCGTTGGCGTCTGCGATCTCGATGCGTACCGGATCGTCACCGGCATCGAAATCGTCGGCAAGCGTCGGCGACGCGAGGTGGTCGATGTCGGCGCTCACCGCCGTTTCGGTACCCGGTGAATCCACGTCTGAAAGCTCCACTTCGGAGGTCCCGTCATCGGGATCCTCGTGATCGTTGTCGTCCAAAGAGCCGGCTTCGACATCCTCCGGCTGGTCCGCGTTGCCCACGTTCGATGCCGCATCCCGCGACGGGCCACCGCCGCCCTGCGGACGGCCGTACTTGTTGCCCTTCTTGTTCTTGCCCATCGATCTGTCCTCCGCTACCAGCGTTCGGCCAGCCTCTGCGCCAGCTCAGCCGGTTGCCCGGACTTGCCGCCGCGTGCCACCAGCGCGGCAGGCGCGGCGGCGTCGAAACATCCTTCGGGTGACTGGCCGGCGACCATCGCGCCGGCCCAGCCAAAGTTCATGACCGTATCGACAAGCGTCGCGTCGCTGCCACTGAGCAGCAGCACCGCGCTGTCCGCCGCCGGGAGCGCCGCCAGGATGTCGCCGCCGTCCTCGTTGAAGCGGATGCCTTCAACGGTGACCGTGATACCCAGCTCGGCCGGCACGATGTAGATCAGGCCGGCGATCGCCGCCAGGCCCGGTTCGGCCAGGCGCACGGGCAAGGTGGTTGCGCGCTGCATCTGCGCGACGAGCTTGTCGTAACGCCCGCCGTCGAGCCGTTGTTGCACCAGCACCGGACGCGGGAAATCGTTGGGCAGCGAGCCCAGCAGCTGGCGAACCGCGTCGGGACCGCCGATGCCGGCGAGCACCAGCACGGCGCCGCGCGGCTGCTCGGGACCGCGCTTGGGCGTGTCGTCGACCAGGGTCAGGGTGGAGATGCGTTCGTCGAGCTGCGCCAGGTCGTCGCGGAAGCGATCGGCCGCCTTGGGCGTGTCGGACAACGCCACGGCGTTGCTGCCGTCGTCCAGGCTCAGCTCACCGAAACGCGAACCGCCGGTGGGCGGAACATAGGCGGGCTTCTCGACCACCGCCGCTTCGTCGGCGGAGCCGCCGAACAGCGTGTCGTAGTCCACGACAGGCTCTTCGGTGCCCTCGGGATCTGGCCGCGGGTAGGTGGTGGAGAATTCGATGCTGAAACCCGGGTAGCTGGGTTCCTCGGCCGATGCGGCAACGTCGCCGGCGGCGGCAGAGTCGTCCAGCGCGGGCGGTGCGATCACCGCGACGGTGCTTTCGGATGCCGGGCTTCCGGATCCGTCGCCGTCGTCAAACTCCATCGGCGCCACCACGTAACCGGCATCGGCGGGCACCCCGCCTTCGCCGGCGTCGATGTAGCTGTCCAGCAGCGGCGGCTCGATCGCGGTGGCGCCGGACAGCGCGTCATCGCCGAAATGCTCCGACAGTTCGGCCGCGACCGGGTCGAACCCGCCGTCCGTGGATGCCAGCACGAGATCCGAATCCGACGCGGCGTCCGCGTACGGGCTCACCGGCTCCAGGGGTGCGGCGACGATGGTGACGGCGGCTTCGTCCTGTGCGGAGAACTCCGCGGCAATCGGATCGAAATCGCTTGCCTGGGATTGCGGTACCTCAGCTGCAGGCGACGGCTCGGGCGCGACCGGGGCAGCCACAACAGCAGCCGGCACCGGCACGGCAGCGGCGTTGGCTCCGGTTGCCTGGACGGCGGTTGCGGCGTCGTTGGACGGGGCGCTGAGCGCGCTCACGGCGGCAACGCTGGGGGCAGCAACGCTTGGGGCGGCACTGCTCGGAGCGACCGCGCTGGCTGCTGCACCGTTTCCGTTGGATGCCGCGGCCGACACGGTGTCGCCGCCATCACGACCGGGCGGCAGCACATCGCCGTGGCCCTGCAGCTTCGCCACCAGGTGGCGTTGCCAGCGTGCCGCGTCCCAGCCCTCGCGGGCTGCAATCAGGTCGGCTTCCTCGTAGATCACATTGATCGCGGGGTCGCCGAGCACGGACTCGAAGCGGGCCAGCGATTCCTCGGTGGCCGCGTCCAGCGCGACCAGCACGACCTCGGCACCGGACGCAGCAAGCGTTCCCGAATCGAGCGTCGTCGGATCGGCATCCAGCACGCCCTCCACGCCGGCATCCGCCAGCACGCCGCGCAACCGCTCGCTTGCCGCGCCAGGGCGGGCAAGCAGGGCAACGCGCTTGGGGTTATCCGTCATGGCGATGGCTGATCCCTAGCAGTTCGAACACATTCCGGATCAGTTCCGGCTCCTGGTACGGCTTGCCGAGGTAACGCTCCACGCCGATGTCCATGGCGCGTTGGCGGTGCTTGTCACCGGTTCGCGAGGTGATCATCACGATCGGCACGTTGCGCAGGCGCGCATCGGCCTTCATCGCGGTGGCCAGCTCGTAACCGTCCATGCGCGGCATTTCGATATCGAGCAGCATCAGGTCCGGAACGGTATCGACCATGCGCTCGAGCGCGTCGAGACCATCCTTCGCGGTGGCGACTTCGAAGTTGTGGCGTTCGAGCACGCGGCCGGTGACCTTGCGCATCGTCACCGAGTCGTCGACCACCATCACCAGCGGCACGCGGCGCTGCTCGACCATTACCGGGGCCGGACGCACGTCGCGCGGCAGCTGAGCCTGGCGGCGGACCAGCGGGGCGATGTCGAGGATCACGACCACGCGGCCGTCACCCATGATCGTCGCGCCGAAGATGCCCGGCACCGATGCCACCTGCGGGCCGACCGGCTTCACCACGATTTCGCGGTTGCCGATCACGTGGTCGACGCTGATTGCGGCACGCAGGTCGCCCGAGCGGATCAACAGCAGCGGCATCTGCAGCTGGCCTTCGGCCTTCGCCGCGGCATGACCGACCAGCAGGCCGAGATCGTTGACCGTGTAGTCCTCGCCGCCGTAGCGGTAGGTCGGGTTCTCGCCTTCGAGATCTTCGCGGGCGATGCGGCCCACGCCGCGTACCGAGGCGATCGGCACGGCGTAGGTGGTCTCACCGATGCGCACGAACACCGCCTGGGTGACCGCGAGCGTCTGCGGCAGGCGCAGCGTGAACTGCACGCCCTTGCCCGGCTCGGAGTGGATGTCGAGCGTGCCGCCAAGCTGGCGGACTTCGCTGGCCACCACGTCCATGCCGACGCCGCGACCGGCGAGGCGGCTGACCGCGTCGGCGGTGGAGAAGCCGGGTTCGAGGATCAGCGCGTCCAGCTGGGCGTCGCTGAGGACCGCGTCGCTGGTGACCAGGCCGCGCTCTTCGCCGCGGCGACGGATCGCCTCGCGGTTGAGGCCGGCGCCGTCATCGGCAACCTGCAGCACCACTTCCGAACCTTCGCGGCGTACCGCGATGCGCACCGTGCCTTCTTCCGCCTTGCCGGCCTGGCGACGCCTTTCCGGGGTCTCCAGGCCATGCGCCACCGCGTTGCGGAGCAGGTGCTCCAGCGGCGCGGTCATGCGCTCCAGGACGTTGCGGTCGAGTTCGCCCTGGGTGCCGTCGAGCTTGAGAACGACGTGCTTGCCCAGTTCGCCCGAGGCCTGGCGGACCACGCGACGCAGGCGCGGCAGCAGGCCGTCGAACGGCACCATGCGCGTGCGCATGAGGCCTTCCTGCAACTCGGAGCTGACGCGGGACTGCTGCAGCAGCAGGGTTTCGTACTGGCGGGTCAGGTCGTCGAGGGTGACCTGCAGGCTTCCCTGGTCGGCCGCCGATTCGGACAGTGCGCGCGACAGCTGTTGCAGGTTCGAGAAGCGGTCCAGCTCGAGCGGATCGAACGCCTGGTCGGCGACATCGCCTTCGCGCTGGTAGCGCGCGACGATCTGCGCCTCGGTCTCGATCTCGAGGCGGCGCAGCTGGTCGCGCATGCGCTCGTTGGTTGCCGCCATTTCCGCGATCGCGCCACGGAACGCGCCGAGCTGCTGCTCGAGGCGGGCGCGGTAGATCGCGACTTCACCGGCGTAGTTGACGAGGCGATCGAGCAGGTCGGCGCGGATGCGCACCTGTTCCTGCGGCGCACGGACACCGATGTCGTCCTCGTCTTCGTGCACGCCGTCGTTGAGCGGTGCCGACAGCGGCTTGAGCGCATGCGGAACCGCGGGCGCCTCGACGATGACGCCGTCGACTTCGGTAAGCGCCGGCAGTGGCACGGGCTGGGCCGGTTCGTGACCGACCGGAGCCGGCGCGACCTTGCCCAGCGCACGCGCGTTGAACTCGGCAATCAGGCCTTCCGGCATGCCGATTGCGCGGCGTTCGCCGACGCGGGTGACCATCGCGTGCAGTCGGTCGAAGCCACGTTCGAGCAGCGGCACGCCATCGCGGCCGAGCTCGCAGCGGTTTTCGACCACCGCTTCGAGCAGCGTCTCCATGGCGTGGCCAAGTTCGCCCACGGCCATGATGCCGGCCATGCGCGCGCCGCCCTTGAGCGTGTGCAGGTCGCGCTGCAGGCCGACCATCGTCTCGCGCTCGCCCGGTGCGTGGCGCAGCTGCGCCAGCAGGCCGTCGGAGTGATCGAGCAGGTCCACGCCCTCTTCGACGAAGATGTCGACGAGTTCCGGATCGAGATCACCCAGGTCCAGCGCTTCGTTCGGATCGCTGTCTGCGTGCGCGGAGGCGGCAGCCAGAGCGGTCGCGACCGCGGCGTCGACGTGTTCGGCATGCGCGGCAGCGGCAGCAGCCCTGGCCGCTTCGGCAGCGGCACGCTCGGCTTGCGCACGCTCTGCCGCCAGACGCTCGGCTTCGAGACGTTCGGCTTCGGCGCGTTCTGCCGCCAGACGCTCGGCTTCAAGACGTTCGGCTTCGGCGCGCTCTGCCGCCAGACGCTCGGCTTCGAGACGTTCGGCTTCGGCGCGCTCTGCCGCCAGACGCTCGGCTTCGAGACGTTCGGCTTCGGCGCGCTCTGCCGCCAGACGCTCGGCCTCTACGCGTTCGGCTTCAAGCAGAGCCGCTTCGAGGCGAGCCGCTTCGGCCTGCTCCGCCTGGAGGCGCTCGGCCTCGGCGTACTCGGCTTCGAGCTTCTCGTACTCCAGGCGCTCGGCTTCGGCAGCGCGCTCGGCTTCGGTCTGTTCGGCATCGACCGCGGCGACATCCGGCAGTGCCTCCTGTTCGACCACCGCGCGTTCGGCTTCGAGGCGTTCGGCCTCGAGACGTTCGGCTTCTGCGCGCTCGGCGGCAAGGCGTTCGGCTTCGAGGCGCTCGGCTTCTGCGCGCTCGGCGGCAAGGCGTTCGGCTTCGAGGCGCTCGGCTTCGGCGCGCTCGGCGGCGATGCGCTCGCCTTCGAGGCGCTCGGCTTCGGCACGCTCGGTGGCAATGCGCTCGGCTTCGAGGCGTTCGGCTTCTGCACGCTCGGCGGCGACGCGTTCGGCTTCGAGACGCTCGGCTTCGGCGCGCTCGGCGGCAACGCGTTCGGCTTCGAGACGCTCGGCTTCGGCGCGCTCGGCGGCAACGCGTTCGGCTTCGAGACGCTCGGCTTCGGCGCGCTCGACGGCAACGCGTTCGGCTTCGAGACGCTCGGCTTCGGCGCGCTCGACGGCAACGCGTTCGGCTTCGAGACGCTCGGCTTCGGCACGCTCGGCGGCAACGCGCTCGGCTTCGAGACGCTCGGCTTCGGCACGCTCGGCCGCAACGCGTTCGGCCTCGGCACGTTCCGCGGCAAGGCGTTCGGCGTCGCGGCGTTCGGCCTCCAGGCGTGCGGCTTCGGCACCACCGCCGTCGCCCGCGAATGCGCTCAGGTCGATCGCAGTCAGGCCACTCGTCGCCACATCGGCCAGCATCCCGGCATCGACTTCAGCCTCGACGTCCAACTCGGCCGGCATCGACGCGTGGGAACGCGCGTCGGGCAGGCTGTTGCGCAGCGACACCATGCGCTCCGCCAGGCCGGCGAACACCGGCACGCGCGGCGACGCGGTCTGCAACGCGGACAGCGTCTGCGAGATCGCGACCGCAACCGCGGACACTGCCGCAATGCCTTCGGCGCTCGGTGGCTTACCAGAGGCCAGCAGGCGTTTGACGTAGACCTCGGTCGGCGCGGTGATCTCGGTGATCACCGGCACTTCGGTCATCGCGAACGCGCCGTTGACCGTGTGGATGGCGCGCTGCAGGCCTTCGTTGGCCGGCTGCGGCGACACGCGATTGGCATCCAGCCAGCCTTCGATGGTCGCAAGGTGACCGTTGACCTCGCTGCCCAGGATTTCCAACAGCACCGCCTCGACCGAGGCGGGCACGCCTGGGAGATCGTCCGACGGCGCCGGCACGACCTCGACGGTGGTGGCCACCGGGGCCGGGATTTCGACCACGGGAATCGACGGTGCGACTGGCGCCGGCTCGGCAGCGACCGGCGGCGCGACTGGCGTTGCAACCACCGGCGCAACCGGTGCTGCGCTCGGCGCGCGGGCAACGTAGGTGGCTTCTTCTCCGGCGGCGAGGCGATCGGCGACGTCGCCGATCCCGTCGAGATCGGCTTGGATGGCACCGGTGCCGGCAAGCGCGGAATGCAACTGCGGCAGGGTGTCGTGTGCGAGCTGGACAATCGCCAGCACCGCCGGGCTCGGCGGACGCGTGCCGTCGAGCACGCGGTTGAGCATGTTCTCGATCTTCCAGCTGAACTCGCCAAGGATCTTGGCGCCCACCAGACGACCGCTGCCCTTCAGCGTGTGGAACACGCGGCGGATCGAGCGAAGCTGCTCGGCATCCTCCGGGTTGGCGCGCCACGGCGCCAGCATGCCGCCCAGATTGGCGATTTCCTCTTCGAGCTCCTCGAGGAACACCTCGCGGATCTCGTCATCGATGTCGTCGCTGTGCTCGAAGCCACCGGTGATCGGCGCGATCGGCGCTGCATCGGCCACAGCCTCGACGACCGGTTCGACAACCGGCGGGGCCGCCGCCTCGGCAACGGGCGATGCCACGGGAGCAGGCGCTTCGGCGACCACCACCGGGTCCGCGACAGGCGGCAGCGGGGCCGGCTCGGGGACGTCCATGACGCCCATGCCCGCAGACTGCAGGTCGATGCCATCCAGCGTCTGGAGTTCGAATTCGGGCTCGGGCTGGGGGGCGACGACGTGCAGAGCGCTGGCAAGCGCGTCCATCGCAATCACCTGCGCCGCCACCATCGGCACCGGCCAGTAGCCAAGCGTCTCGAGGCTCTGGCGGGCGATGTCCAGGATGCGTTCGCGGTTGGGGCGACGTTCGCGCACGGCCTCGAGGTAGTACTCGATGCTGGCCAGCGCGTCAGCGAGGGTGTCGAGCTGCGGGCCGTTCGGCACGCGGCCGTTGCCGACCAGTTCGACCTCGGTGTAACGCTTGATGCCAAGCAGGTAGTCCGCCGGGCGCGCGAGTTCGAGGATGCGCAGCGCACCGCCGACTTCGTCCAGCAGGCGCGGCACTTCGGCGAGCTGGGTCTGGTCCCAGTTGGTCTCGACGAAGGCGACAAAGGATTGGCGCGCATCGCTGAAGTTTGCGATGGCCTCGCGCACGACCACCTCGAGGACCTTGCGCGATTCGCTCGCAAGCAGGTCTTCGTCGGCCTTGTCGTCGGGCAGGCCCAGGCGTGCGACTTGTTCGTCCAGCGACGCGTCCACGTAAAGCAGCGCGCCCGCGACATCGAGCAGTGCGCTCTCGTCGGCGTTGCGACGTCCGGCGACGATCTCGTGCATCGCATCGCGTTGCTGCAGCACGACGCCACGCGCGATGCCCAGGCCCATCATGCCCAGGGTGTCGCTGACGCGACCGAGTGCTTCGACCTGCGGGCGCAGTTCGCTGACGTCGGTCTTGCCGGTACGCAGGTGCAGGTCGAGCGCATCCTTGACGCGCAGCAGGTCTTCCTTGATGGCCGCCGACACGGTGTCCAGCAGCGCGCGGTTGCGACCGCTGAGGCTGCCGCGCGCGTGCTCGAGCTCGGATTCGCTGGGCAGCTCGGCGTTGAGGTCGAACGTCTCGCGCAGATCGTCCAGCGCCGGATGGCCGCCGGGCGTGTGGGCCACGTGGTAGAGCAGCTGGCGGGTCGGCTCGGCGGTCGGCTCCATGCGGGCGCTGTAATCGTCGCCCTCCAGCATCAGGCGCGCTTCGCGCTCGACGCCACCAAAGGCCTGGCGCAGCGCGCGGGTTGCCGGCAATGCGCCGTCGCGCAAGGCGCCGGCCACGGAGGTGGCCACCCACAGCATGCGCCGCAGGGGCTCGACCGACACTTCGGCCAGCAGTCCATCGACCGCCGTCGCAAGACGCGCGGGATCGGCCGGCGAACCGTCTTCAGGCCAGTTGGCCAGAGACTCGCGCAGTGCCGTGAGGTGCGGGCTGGCGGTACGCGACGACACCACGGCACCCGACGGCGCCGGCAGGTTCTGCGGCAGCGGGCGGTCCAGGTTGGGCGCGAACAGGACGCTTTCGTTGAGGCCGGGCTCGCCGCGCGTGGCGCGCAGTTCGTTGAGCAGCGGCAGCAGCACGATCGGAATGTCGCGGTGGCCGCCCTGCAGGCGCTCGAGATAGTCGGGCAACTGGACCGCACCGCGCATCAGCACCGCGCAGGCTTCGTCCCGCTCGCCGGCTTCGCCGCGCAGCAGCGCCAGCGAAAGGCGTTCCATTTCCTCGGCCACCATCGCCGGGGCATACAGCTCGACCATGCGCAGCGTGCCGTGCACCTGGTGCAGATGGCTGGCGCACACGCGCATGCGCGCGGTGTCGGAGGGATTCTCGGCAAACGCCTCGATCTCCTCACGCGCCTGGCGCAGGGTTTCGTCGAGCTCAGGCTTGATCCAGCCGAGCGTGGTGGTATCGATCGCGTCGCGCATCACGGTCATCGCAAACCTCTCGCCACGGCTGGGGCACGTCGCTGGCGACGGCGGCTGACGTGACGGTCCATCCTCGGCGTACTCATCGGACTAGCGGACTCCGGCTCAAGCCGGCAGCTTGAAGTCGGCGACCGAACGACGCAGGTCGGCGGCGAGCTGTGCCAGGTTTCCAATCGATGCGGCCGTCTGGCTCGCACCCTGCGAGGTCTGGGCCGTAATCGACTGGATCGTGTTCATCGTTTCGGTGATGTTGGATGCCGCGCTGGACTGCTGCTGCGCCGCGGTCGAAATGCCCTGAATGAGGCTGGACAGGTCCGACGACACCTTTTCGATCTCACCCAGCGCGGTACCCGCGTCCTCGGCCAGTCGTGCACCGGCGACCACTTCGGAGGTCGTCTGCTCCATCGAGCTGACGGCTTCGTTGGTATCGGACTGAATCGTCTGGACCAGCGATTCGATTCGCTTGGTCGCGTTGGACGAGCGTTCTGCCAGTCGCTGCACTTCGTCGGCCACCACTGCGAAGCCGCGGCCCGCCTCACCGGCCGATGCCGCCTGAATTGCCGCGTTCAGCGCCAGGATGTTGGTCTGTTCGGAGATGTCGTTGATCAGTTCAACGATCGAGCCGATTTCCTGCGAGCTTTCGCCCAGTCGCTTGATTCGCTTGGAGGTTTCCTGGATCTGGTCACGGATGTTGTCCATGCCCTGAATCGTCTGGCGCACCACGCCGGCACCCTTGGTCGCGATCTGCACCGAGCGCTGTGCCACGTCGGCCGACTCGGCGGAGTTCTTCGACACCTGGTTGATGCTGGCCGCGATTTCGCTGATGCGGTCGGACGCGGAGTTGATCTCGTGCGCCTGGTGCTGGGCGGCCTCGGCGAGCTGGGTCGCGGTGGCCTGCGTTTCCTGTGCGCTGGACGCCACCTGCACCGAGGTGTCGGTAATCGTCTGTACCAGGCTGCGCAGCTGTTCGACGGCGAAGTTGATCGAGTCGGCGATCGCGCCGGTCATGTCCTCGGTGACGGTCGCCTTTACGGTGAGGTCGCCCTCTGCGAGCGAACCCATTTCGTCCAGCAGGCGCATGATGGCCTCCTGGTTGCGGTCGTTGAGTTCCTTCGTGGTCGAGTAGCGCTGCTGCTGCGCGCGGTTGAGCGAGAACAGCAAACCGGCGATGGCGGCCAGTGCGGCGATACCCGACAGGATGCTGACGAGGATGTGGCCCACCGGGTTGGTGCTGCGCACCGAACCAAACGACGAGAACGAGTCGAACAGCGTCTTGCTGTCGCCCAGCAGCTTGCCCGCGCCCTGGGTGATCTGCAGCGCCGAAGCCTGCGCCTTGAACAGGTTCTGCGAGCTGGCGTTGATTGCGTCAACGTCCTTCTTCATCTCCGCCCACTGCGCCTCGGCCTGGCCAAGCGCGGCGATCGCGCCACCATTGCCCAGCGCGGTGATGCCGCCCGACGAGTCGCCCTTGCGCAGGCCGGCCAGCACGTTGCCGAACACCGATGCGTTGCGGCCGAGCGTTTCGCCCGCCGCCGCCGCGCCGGCGCCACCTGCCTGGATCTCGGTGATGCTTCGCGCCATCGCCGAGGACAGCACCACCTGGCGCAGCGCGATGTAGACCTGCGAGGACGGCGAGCCGCTGGAGGACATCGCGCGGACCAGTTCGTCCAGACGTGCCTGCAGCTGCGGGACGCGGTCGCTGAAGCTCTTGGCGTTGCCTGCCAGGCCGAGTGCTGCCGCTTCGCTGGCGATCACCTGATCGGCGCTCTTGGACAGCGGCGACCAGGTGTCGCTCACCGTCTTGATGGGACCGGAAACACCGATCTCGCTGCCGAAGTTGTTGATGAGGCCGTTGACGTGCTCGTCGATCTGCTCCTTGGTGGACTTGAACGCGGCGAACGCGTCCTTGTCACCGCCGACCGCTTCGCGCGACTGCACCGCGAGCTGCTGCGACAGCACCTGCAGATCCGATGCCGAGGAGCTGGCGCCGCCCAGGCGCGCGGCCTTGAATGTCGCGAAGCCGGTGTTCAGGCCGAAGATCAGCACCGAGACGCCCAGCACGATCAGCCACGTGTTGACGCCCAGGTTGCGAGCTTTGCCCGCGGCGGTATTCATCTGACTGCTCATGGTTCGACCTCGAGTGTGTTGCGCGTGCTGGTTGGCAGGTTGCAGGACGACTGCGGGTACGCAGGCCGTCAGGCCGCGGCTTGTCGGAATTCGGGCGTGCGTGCCAGCCGATCCAGGCTGAACACACCCCAGGGATGGTTGTCCAGGCGATACGCCCGGTCGATGAAGCTGGCGTAGCGGCCCTCGGCGAGGTGCTCGGCAGCCACCTGCTCCTCGTCGATCTGCTGCGGCGTGGTGAAGCTGCGCTGGCCGTACAGCTCGTCGATCAGCACCGCGACGTCACCGCCGGGCTGCCGCACCAGCAGGATGCGCTGGCTTTCGTGCAGCACGGTGCGTTCGCCTTCGAGGAACTGCTTGAGGTCGACGATCGGCAACAGGTTGCCGCGCACGTTGGCCAGACCCAGCATCCAGGGCTGTGCGCCCGGGACAGCGGTGACCGGCGGCAACGGCAGGATTTCGAGCACCTCGTCGAACGCCGACGCCAGCCGGCGCGCGCCGATGCGATAACCCACGCCGCGCCAGAGCCCCGGGGCATTGAGCTGCTCGGGGAGGCCAACGACGTGGGTGAGGCTGCGACGTTCGTAGTCGACCAGCACATCGAATGGGGTCATGCCCATCGCACGCTCCCGTTCAGGGGCCCAGAAGGGCGTTGATGCGCGCGATCAGTTCGTCCTCGCGCGGCGGCTTGACGATGTAGTCCTTTGCGCCCTGGCGCATGCCCCAGGCCTTGTCCGTGTCCATGCCCTTGGTGCTGATGATCAGCACCGGGATGGCCTTGGTGTCCGTGTCGCGCGACAGCGCGCGCGTGGCCTGGAACCCGTTCATGCCGGGCAGGACCACGTCCATCAGCACCAGATCGGGCTTCTCGCGGCGGCACACGTCGATGCCGTCCTCGGCGCTGGCGGACGCCAGCACGTCATGCCCGTTGCGTTCGAGCAACTGGGTCATGACCGCGACTTCGGTCGGTGAATCCTCGATCAGCAGAATGCGAGCCATTGAATGCCTTACCCCCCGGTCAGGCGTTGTTTACGTGTGTACGAATGGCGCCGAGGAGTTCCTCGCGCGTGAAAGGCTTGGTGAGATACTGCTCGGAACCGACGATGCGGCCGCGCGCCTTGTCGAACAGGCCGTCCTTCGACGACAGCATGATCACCGGGGTGCTCTTGAACACCTGGTTGTTCTTGATCAGTGCGCAGGTCTGGTAGCCATCCAGCCGCGGCATCATGATATCCACGAAGATGATCTGCGGATGCTGGTCGGCAATCTTCGCCAAAGCCTCGAAACCATCCGTGGCCGTGACCACTTCGCAACCTTCGCGCTTGAGCAGCGTCTCAGCGGTACGGCGGATCGTCTTGGAATCGTCGATCACCATGACCCGCAAACCATCGAGGCTGCCGTTGCGACCCTCGTCAACCATTTCCATTGTCCCCAGGAGCGAGCGTCGAGCCGGATTGTCGGCACATCGCGAGGATGCCTTTATTCCAAGCGGCGCGCATGCTGTCAAGCAGCATTTTTCGTCACTTATGTGCTGAATACGTGCACTGTGCGCCAAGCGCGGCACCGCTTGCCTGTTAACATCGCGCGTCCCTCAACCACCTGCGTGGCCATGCCGCTCGACATCATCGTCGTGATGGACCCGATCGGGTCGATCAAGATCGCCAAGGACACTACCTTCGCCATGCTGCTGGAGGCTCAGCGTCGTGGTCACCGCCTGCACTACGTGGCGCCCGGCGGGCTCGGCCTGCGCGACGGCCACGCCGAGGCGCGGGTGCACCCGTTGACCGTTCAGGAGAACCCAGGTCACTGGTTCGATCTGGGCGATGCGTCACAGTTGCGACTTGGCCCCGGCCAGGTGTTGCTGATGCGCAAGGACCCGCCGGTCGACTCGGAGTTCATCCACGACACCCAGATCCTTGGGTTCGCCCAGCAGGCCGGCGCGCTGGTCGTCAACGACCCACAGGGCCTGCGCGACTACAACGAGAAGCTGGCGGCACTGCTGTTTCCGCAATGCTGCCCGCCGACCCTGGTCAGTCGCGACAACGCCGCGCTCAAGGCCTTCGTGAACCTCCATGGCGAGGCGGTGCTGAAGCCGCTGGACGGCATGGGCGGGCGCTCGATCTTCCGCGCCCGCGCTGGAGAGCCCAATCTGAACGTGATCCTGGAGACGCTGACCAACGGCGGTCACGGCTTGGCCATGGCGCAGCGCTACATCCCCGAGATCACCTCCGGCGACAAGCGCATCCTGCTGGTGGACGGAGAGCCGATTGACTACTGCCTCGCGCGCATCCCGCAGGGTGACGAGTTCCGCGGCAACCTGGCCGCGGGTGGCCGCGGCGAAGGCCGCCCGCTCAGTGAACGCGACCGGTGGATCGCCGCCCAGGTCGGTCCCGAGATGAAGCGCCGCGGCATGCTGTTCGTCGGCCTGGACGTGATCGGCGACTACCTCACCGAGGTCAACGTGACCAGCCCGACCTGCGTGCGCGAGCTCGACGCCCAGTTCGGCCTCAACATCGCCGCGCGACTGTTCGACGCGATCGAAGCGCGGGCCGCCGTCGCGGCATGAACGCCACCGTGACACCCGGCATCGGCGAGAGCCAGCGCCTGAGCGCGACGATGGTGCTGTCGCTGCTGGTGCACGGGCTGCTGATCCTGGGCGTCGGTTTTGCCCTGGAGTCGGCCGCGCCGGTGGTGCCCACGCTCGACGTCATCCTCACCCAGACCAAGTCCGCGCTGAGCCCCAAGCAGGCCGAGTTCCTGGCCCAGGCCAGCAACCAGGGCGGCGGCGAGCACGACAAGAGCACCCGTCCGCGCGAACCCCAGTCCGGTCCGGCCGCGCAGGCCACCGACGGCATCGCGCCGCGCGAACTGCGCGCGCAATCGCCGGACCGGCAACCGCCGCCGCAGGCCCGCGTGGTCAGCAGCGCCAGTGGCCGGACCGTCACCAGCGCCGCCCAGGCCACCCCGCCGCCCAGCGACGTGCCCCTGCCGCGCGGACGCGAACGGGTCCAGCACGACATGGCGATGGCGCGCATGGCCGCCGAGATCCACCTGCGCTCCGAGCGCTACGCCAAGCGTCCGAGCCGCAAGTTCGTCTCCGCCAGCACCACCGAGTACGCCTGGGCGGGCTACCTGGCCGAATGGGTCAAGCGCGTCGAGCGCGTGGGCAACCTCAACTACCCCGACGAGGCGCGGCGCCGCCGGCTGGCCGGCGTGGTGGTGATCAACATCGGCATCAACCGAAACGGCACCATCGAGCGCGCCGACATCGTGCGTTCGAGCGGCATCCCGCTGCTGGATTCCTCGGCACTGCGGATCGCCCGGCTGGCCGAACCCTATCCGCCGCTGCCCCGGACCGACGAGAACCCGGACATCCTCAACGTGGTGCGCACCTGGCGCTTCCTGCCGGGCGGCGAGCTGATCGACGAGTAGTCTCGACTCGCGGCGGTATCGACGACGCACGACGCGCCCGTCGTCGCAACGCCGCGCTATCTCCCGCGCGAATCGCGCAGCGCCTGCTGCTCGACGATCGTCAGCGCGACGTTGTCGCGCAGGTAGGCGGGCTCGACGCGCTCGGGCGCGATGGCTTCGCCGCGTTGCCAGGCCAGTGCGGCCAGGCGGGCCACGTCGGCCGCGTGCGGCAGGGCGCCGGCGTCGATCGCGCTGAAGCGGTCCGCCAGCCGCGTCGCCAGGGCGCCATCGGCAGCGGCAAAACCGCTGCCGACGCCAAGCCAGCCGTTGTGCGCGTCCGGCAAGGCCGCGGCATCGGGCGCCAACAGGGCCTCGCGATCCAGCGCGATCGCATCGCCATCGCGCAGTTCGTAGGCGGCGGTGTAGAGCTCGCCCATGCGCGCATCGATTGCGGCGAACACGCGCTGGCCGGTACCCGGAGCGGTGCCGTGGGCCTGGGGCATCGCCGGCTGGGCCGCGCGCATCGCCAACGCCGCCAGGGTCGACACCGGCAACAGCGGGCGGTCGAGGGCCAGCGCGATGCCCTGCGCGATGGCGATTGCCAGACGCACGCCGGTGAACGCACCCGGCCCGCGGCCCAGCGCGATCGCATCGAGCTGCGATCGTGCGATGCCGGCCTGCGCAAGCAGTTCCCCGGCCCAGGGCAGCGACAGTTCCGCGTGCCGGCGCGGGGCGAGCTCGAAGCGCTCGCGCACCTCACCGTCGACCCAGACGGCCACGGAGCAGGCCTCGGTGGCGGTTTCGAATGCAAGCAGCTTCATGGGCGATCAGTCGGAAAGAGGAAAGAAAATGCGGTGAAACGGCCCGCCCCGGAACGCTCGCGGCGGTGGAGATCGCAGCGCCGCGCGTGCGGCGGTCAGGCCTCCGTGGACGACGACGAGAACGCCGACGCTTCGGACCGGGGCTGCCACAGCTCGATCAGATGGCCCTCCGGGTCCACCACGTAGCCGAACCGTCCCTGCTCGCTGTCTTCGCCGCGGTCGAGCACGTTGCAGCCTTCCGCGCGCAGCGCGGCCAGGGTGGCATCGAGATCATCCACGCGAAAGTTCAGCATGAAAGGCTTGGTGCTGGGCTCGAAGTAGCGCGTGTCGGCGCTGAATGGTGACCACACCGTGCAGGCGCGTTCGCCGGTGTCCACCCGGTTCCACGGAAGCACCGCACCGCCCCAGCCTTCCATCGGGATGCCCAGGTGATCGGCATACCACTGCGACAGCGCGGCCGGGTCGTCTGCCTTGAAGAAGACGCCGCCCAGTCCGTGCACACGGGGTTTGCTGTCGCTCATCGGAATTCCTCATCGGCCACGGCGCCAGGCAGCGCCGGCGGCAATGGTATCGGCTCGCCAGTGGCGGACGCGAAGAAGGCCTGCACGTCCTCGATCTGGCGCGTGCGCGGCAACGGCGGCAGCGAGTTCAGGAACACGCTTCCGTAGCTTTTGCTGAGCAGCCGCGGGTCGCACAGCATCAGCACGCCGCGATCGGTCTCGCTGCGGATCAGTCGCCCGGCGCCCTGCTTGAGCGCGATGACGGCCTGCGGCAACTGCTCGTCGCGGAACGGGTTGCCGCCGTGGCGACGGATCGCATCCAGGCGCGCCTCGAACACCGGGTCGTCGGGCGCGGCGAAGGGCAGCTTGTCGATGATCACCACGCTGAGCGCGTCGCCGGCGACGTCGACGCCTTCGCGAAAACTGGCGGCCCCCAGCAGCACGCCGTTGCCGGAAGCGCGGAAGCGCTCGAGCAGCACCGGACGCGGCGCCTCGCCCTGCACGAACAGCGGCCACGGCCCGCCGCGCAGCAGTTCGGCGGCCTCGCGCAGCGCCCGGTGCGAGGCGAACAGCACGAACGCGCGCCCGCCCGACGCCTCCAGGACCGGCCGCAGCGCCTCGACCACGCGCTGGTTGTAGTGGCCCACGAACGGGTCGGGCAGGCCGCGTGGCAGATAGCACAGCGCCTGGCTCTGCCAATCGAAGGGACTCGGTGCGAGCAGGGTCGGCGGCGAATTCTCCCGCCCCACCGACAGGCCGAGCTTGAACGCGAAGTGCTCGAAGCGACCGCCCACCGCCAGCGTCGCCGACGTGAACACCCACGCCGCCTGCGAGCGCGCGCGGTGCTTGGCCAGTGGCCCGGCGACATCGAGCGGGGTGCGGCTGAGCCGGAAGCCGCGCGCGGTGAGTTCGTACCAGAGCACGCTGTCGTCGTCTGCGCCGGCGCCGGCGACTTCGGTCGCCGCCGCATCACCCTGCCCGTCCGCGCCGTCGGCGTCGTCGGCTTCGTCCCCTGTCACCTCGCCAGCAGTCTCCCCGCCGACGCTGCCGTCCGCGGGGTCACCGAAGACCGGGTCATCCGCCTCGCCCACGTCCTCGGGAATCACCGCCACACCGCGCCAGCGCTGCAGACGGACTTCGAAATCGCGCGCACGCGCGGTACAGCTGTCGAAACCCGGGGCTGCCACGCGCAGCGGCAGCAGGGCGGCGTGCAACCCGCGCAGGGCCGCGATCAGGGCGTCCAGCGCCTCCTCGACCACGACGTCCTCGCTGGCACGCAGCCTGGTACCGCGGACCGGCAGCTCGTCCATGGCCGCGCGCAGGTCGCGCACTGCCTGTTCGAGAAGCCGCGCCGGCTCCTGCAGCACGGCCAGCGCGCCCGACGCGTTCTTGCATTCGGCCAGCGCGTCGCGCGCCAGCTCGACCAGGGGCCGCGCGCTGATCGCATCGCCGAAGAACTGCGCCGCAAGCTCGGGCAACTGGTGCGCTTCGTCGACCACGAAGGCCTGCGCGCCAGGCAGGATCTCGCCGAAGCCCTCCTCCTTGAGCGCCAGATCGGCCAGCAACAGGTGGTGGTTGACCACCACGATGTCCGCCGCCTGCGCACGCTGGCGCGCCTGGACCACGAAGCAGTCACCGAAGAACGGGCATTCGCTGCCCAGGCAGTTTTCCGCGGTGCTGGTCACCATCGACAGCAGCGGCGAATCGTCCGCCAGCGCCTCCAGCTCGGCCAGGTCGCCCAGGCGCGTGCGCCCGGACCAGGCCACCACGCGCTGGAACTGCGCGGCCATCTCCCGGCTGCCGAATCGCGCCTCGCCCTTGGCCTGCTGCAGCCGGTAGTGGCACAGGTAGTTGGCGCGGCCCTTCAGCAGCGCGGTCTTCAGGCCAGTGCCGAGCGCGTCGCGCACGCGCGGCAGGTCGCGGTGGTAGAGCTGGTCCTGCAGCGCGCGGGTGCCGGTGGAGATGATCGTCTTGAGACCCGACAGGAGCGCGGGCACGAGATAGGCGAAGGTCTTGCCGGTGCCGGTGCCGGCCTCGGCGAGCAGCACGCCGCGACTGTCGAACGCATCGGCGATCGCAGCGGCCAGGTCCTGCTGCGCGGCGCGCGGCGCGAACGCCGGGATCGCGTTCGCGAGGTCGCCGCCTTCGCTCAACGCGGCGCGGCTGGCGACGCCGAGCCGGCTGCCCACGGTCTGCGCGGGCATGTCAGTAACGCGGTGGGGCGTTGACGGTGCAGGCGTCGCGCTGTCGGCGCGCCTCGTCCAGGGCGACGCGCGCTCCGCCATCGACGGGCTGCGCGGACCGGTGGCGCGTGGCCATCGCCAGTTCGGCGTCGCGCCGGGCCTGGGCGATCTGCACCACGGTTTCCCAATGACGACGGCACAGCGGCCCGACGCGCGTGCCGATCTGCCAGGCGCGCCGCGCGGTGGTTTCCGCGCCCGCCAGGTCGCGCAGCAGCAGGGCCGCTTCCGCGCGCTCCTGCAGCAGCATCGGGTCATCGGGATGGAGGGCGATGGCCTGGTCGAGCAGTGCCGCGGCGCCGCCATGGTCACCGCGCTGCTGACGCTGCTGGGCCTGTTCGCGCAGGTCCTCGACTTCGGGATTGCGCAGCGGCTGCACGTCGAGCTCGGCGGTGTTGGCCGAGCCGGCGGCGCGGATCAGCACCACGGCCGCGGCGACGTCGAAATCGGCCACATCGGGCTGCGCCGGAAACATTGCACACGCGCCCAGCGCGGCGATGGTCGCCGCACCGGCGACGACCCGAAGCAGGCGCCGCGCGGACATTACTGGTCTTCCGCCGACGGCGGCGTACGACGCGCCGGATCGGCCTCCGGATCGGCATCGCGCTGATCGTCGTCGCGGCCAAAGCCGAACCACTCGCGCCAGCCACCGCCGGATCGGCCGGGGTCGCCGGCCACGCCTTCGCCTTCGCCATCAAGCATTTCGACCGGCTGCGGCGCGGGGCATGGCGTGTACGCGGGGGCGAATCCGGCCACGAACGCAAAGCGCCGTGCGCCCACGCAGCCGGCGTCGGTGGTGCCGGTGCCGACCGTCCATTGCCAGTCCAGGCCCTTGTCGCCAACGGTGAGCGGCGCGCTGGGCAGTCGGGAGAAGATCGCCGACCACACCCGCATCGCACCGGTGGCGCCATACAGGCCGGTGGTCTTGTTGTCGTCGTTACCGACCCAGATCACCGCGAGGTGGTCGCCGGTCCAGCCGGCGAACCAGCTGTCGCGACCGTCGTTGCTGGTGCCGGTCTTGCCGGCCGGGGACAGCCTGCCCAGGCCATCGGCAACCAGCTGTCGGCCGGTGCCCTGCGAGACCGCCTGCTGCAGCGCGATCGTGATCAGGCGCGCGGCGATCGCGTCGCCTTCCTGTGCCGGGGCCGGGTCCTTGTCGTAGCGGTTGACCGCGCGACCGTTGCCGTCCAGCACACCACGCACCGCGTGCAGGGGCTGGATCTCGCCGCCGGACGCGAGGAACTGGTACAGCTGCGCCATCGCGTACGGGCTCTGGTCGAGCGCGCCGAGGATCAGCGACGGACGCGCCTCGGTGTCGATGCCGGCGAGCGTGCGGATCAGGTCGGCGATGCGCTCGGGATCGACTTGCATGCCCACGCGCACCATCGCCTGGTTGTACGACTGGCTGAGCGCGTCGATCAGGCGCACGGAGCCGTGGCTGCGGCCGTCGGAATTGCCGGGGTTCCAGCGCTTGCCGCCGCCCAGCGTGACGGTGACCGGCGAATCGTCGACCCAGCTGGCCAGCGAGTACTTCTCCGGCTGCGCAAGCGCGAGCAGGTACACGAACGGCTTCAGCAGCGAACCCACCGGACGGCGCGCCTCGACGGCGCGATTGAAACCGTGCTCGGCAAATTCGCGGCTGCCGACCACCGCCAGCACCTCGCCGTTGTGCACGTCGGTGACCACCAGGCCGGCCTGCAGCGGCGGACGCCGCTTGCTCTCCAGTCCCTTGAGCGTGCGGGCGACCGCGCCCTCGGCGTTGGCCTGCGCGGACGGCGCCATGCCGCTCATCACGCTGAGACCGGCGCCGGCCAGCGCATCGGCCGGGTAATCGCGCGCCAACTGGCGGCGCACCAGGTCGACGTAGGCCGGGAAGCGGTTGGCCGTGGTGCTGCCGGGCGTCTTGCTGATCCCCAGCGGCGCCTTGGCCGCGCGGTCGTGTTCGGCCTGGTCGATCAGCTGGGTCTCCAGCATCTCGCCCAGCACGAAGTTGCGGCGCTCCAGCGCGCGCGCCTCGTGCTTGCGCGGATCGTAGTACGACGGCCCGCGCACGATGCCGATCAGCAACGCGATCTGTTCGGTGCTGAGGTCGCGCAGGTCGCGACCAAACCAGAACTCCGCGCCGGCCGACACGCCGTGGATGGCCTGCGAGCCGCGCTGGCCGAGATAGACCTGGTTGAAGTACGTCTCGAGGATGGTGCGCTTGTCGTAGCGCGCCTCGATCAGCATCGCGTACAGGATCTCCTTGCCCTTGCGGGTGAAGGTCTGCTCCTGGCCGATGCCGAGCAGGCCGCTGCGCGCGAGCTGCTGGGTCAGCGTGCTGGCGCCCTGCTTGGCGCGGCCTGCGCCCACATTCTTGATAGCCGCGCGCGCCATGCCGCTGATGTCGATGCCGAAATGGCTGCCGAAATCACGGTCCTCGACCGCCTGCAGGCCGGTGACCAGCAGTTCGGGCACTTCCTCGATGCGCACCAGGCGGCGTTCTTCCTGCTTCTGCCCGTACAAGGTGGCGATGCGCGCCGGGTCGAGCCGTGCGCTCTTGAGTGCGCGCTTGCCGCCGGCGGTGTCGCGCAGGCTGGCAACCCTGCCGCCCGACAGCACCACCTCGATGCGCCGCGGCGCGACGGCGCCGTCGACGTCGTTGAAGCCGCGGCTGGCGATCGTCCAGCGGCTGCCCTGACGGCTGTAGCCACCGGCACGGGTGGCATCGCCTTCCCGGTAGGCGGCCGCGTCGAGTTCGGTCTTCAGCGTGGCCGCGTCCAGCGCCAGACCCGGCGCCAGTTCCAGCGGACGGGCGTAGACCCGCGTGGGCAATTGCCAGCGCAGCTGCCCGAAACGCTCGCCCACCTCGTGATTGAGGTAGAGCGTGTACGGGATCAGGAATCCGAGCCCCAGGCCGGCCGCAGCCAGGGTCCAGGTGACCAGCCGTCGCCGCCACTGCGGTCGGGGGGTGTCGTCGGAGCTGTCGTCTTCGTCGTAATCGATTCGTGCCACGGCATGGGACAATGACAGGGCTGCGCCCTCGTGGCGCCGAGTCTAACGCAGCCGGACGGCCCCTCCCGTGCCGTTCCGGCGCCGGCACCGGGTTCCTTCAGCATGGCCATGATCCAACAGCGACCGCCGCGCGGCGCCTCCTCCACGAACCACCCCGCATGGCGGTGAACGCATGCGCCTGAACGCGGCCGAATTGCGTTTCCTGTTCGACCGCGCCACCGGGCTGCTGCACCGCGGAGTGGGCAGCCTGCGCACGCGCGGGCTCGGCCCCACCTGGCAACGGCTTTGCAAGCAGTTCGAGCGGGTTCCGCCGGCGCAGCGCACGATGCTGTACGTGCCGCAGGCGCGTGCGTTCGCGCCGTTCGCGCTGCCGACCAGCGACGCGCCGCGGGCCAGCATCGTGATCCCGGTGTTCAATCAGTTCGCCCACACGCTGGGCTGCCTGAGGGCGCTGGCCGAGCACCCGCCCGAGGTTGCCTTCGAGGTGATCGTGGTCGACGACGGCAGCAGCGACGACACGCGCGCCTGCCTGGAACAGGTCGCCGGCCTGCGCTATCACCGCCGCGCCGCCAACGGCGGATTCATCGCCGCCTGCAACGACGGCGCCGCGCTCGCCCGCGGCGACTACCTGGTGCTGCTCAACAACGACACCGCCCCCCAGCCGGGTTGGCTGGACACCTTGCTGGCGACGTTCGACGAACACCCCGGCACCGGACTCGTCGGCGCCCAATTGCTGTACCCGGACGGCCGCTTGCAGGAAGCCGGCGGCGTGGTGTGGCGGGACGGCTCGGCCGACAAACTCGGCCGTCTGCAATCGCCCGACCACCCTGCCTTCCGCCATGTGCGCCGCGTGGACTACTGCTCGGGCGCGGCGATCGCGCTGCCGCGTTCCCTGTTCGAGCGCGTCGGCGGCTTCGACACGCGCTACGCGCCGGCGTTCTACGAGGACACCGACCTGGCCATGCAGGTGCGCGCACAGGGCCTGCAGGTGCTGGTGCAGCCGTTCTCGCGCGTGCTCCACGTCGAAGGCGTGACCACCGGCACCGACACCCGGCACGGGGTCAAGGCGTGGCAAGTGCGCAACCAGCAGACGTTCGCGCAACGCTGGCAGGCCGAGTTGGCCACGCATCCCGAGCACGGCACCGCCCCCGTGGCGCTTGCCGACCACCGCCACCGACGCGTCGTGCTGGTCATCGACGCACTGACCCCGCAGCCGGATCGCGATTCGGGTTCGCTGCGCCTGGTCAATCTGATGCGCCTGCTGCGCGAGGAAGGCGCGCACGTGGTGTTCATCGCCGCCGACCGCGGCCACGTCGCCGGCCATACCGAAGCGCTGCAGCGAATGGGGGTCGAGACCTGGTATGCGCCGTACGCCACGGCGCTGCCGGCCTGGCTGCGCGAACACGGATCGCGATTCGACAGCGTCATCGGCTGCCGTCACTACGTGCTGCGCGAGCTGCTGCCGCTGCTGCGCCGGCATGCGCCGCAGGCACGCGTCGTGTTCGACACGGTCGATCTGCACTACCTGCGCGAACGCCGCGGCGCCGAACTCTCCGGCGACACCACGCAGATGCGCGTCGCCGAGCGGACCCGCGCGCTCGAACTGGATGTGATCGCGCGCAGCGATGCCACGCTGGTGGTCAGCGCGATCGAGCGCGAACTGCTCGCACGCGAGACGCCGCAGGCGCACGTGGACATCCTCTCCAACCTGCACCAGCCGGCCGGCCCGGGCCTGCCGTTCGCGCAACGGCACGACGTGGTGTTTGTCGGCGGATTCCGCCATCCGCCTAACGTCGACGCGGTGCGATGGTTCGTCGACGAGGCATGGCCGCGGGTGCTGCAGGGCGAGCCTGCGCTGCGCTTCCATTGCATCGGCGCCGACGCGCCGGCGGAGATCCTGGCGCTGGGCGAGCGTCCCGGCGTCATCGTCCACGGCCACGTCCCCGATCTCGCGCCGTACATGGAAGGCGTACGCCTGGCCGTTGCGCCGCTGCGCTACGGCGCCGGCGTCAAGGGCAAGGTCAACCTCAGCATGGCGCACGGGCAACCGGTGATCGCCACGCGCTGCGCGGTCGAGGGCATGCACCTGGTGGACGGCGAGGACGTGCTGGTGGCCGACGATCCGCAGGAATTCGCCGATGCGCTGCTGCACGCGTACCGCAACGAAACCCTATGGCAGCGGTTGGCCGATCGCGGCCGCACCAACGTCGAACGGCACTTCTCGCTGGACGCCGGGCGCGAGGTGGTACGGCGCGTGGTGCTGGGTGGCGCCGACGCCGCGCCGTGAGCGTGCAGGTGATTAGCGCGTAACCGCGAAGCGCTCGCGCCCAGGTCACGCTAGGCGGGTTGGTTGTGATCTCGCGGCAGCTTGTTCAATCGGGGTGGTGCCGGCCGTCGCGGAGCCCTCGTAGGATGGGTTGAGCGCAGCGATACCCATCGCACGCCATCGCACGCCATGGCGCGCCAATGCGCCAACTGCAATCCCGAGGGCGGGACGGATCGGCGTGGCAGTTTCGGCATTCGCCAGGATTTGTTGCCTTCGCTCCCGGCCGGAGCCCGGCTTGATGGGTATCGCTGCGCTCAACCCATCCTACTTCGCGAGTCGTGCTAGTCGCCCAGCGTCGCCGCCTGCACGCGGCTGGCGAATTCGTCCAGGCCGGCGGCGTCGGGATCCAGCGCGCGCGCCGCGTCGAGCGCGACGCGCGCGGCCTGCAGTTCGCCGGCGCCGAGACGCTCGTCGCCGACGGCAATCCAGCGCTGGGCCAGTCGTCGCCGCGCCGCCTGCACCCTGGCACCTTCGCCTTCCAGCACCGCGCTGGCGTCCAGACAGGCTCGCGCGCGAACCAGCCGGTTGCCGCGCAGGGCGTCTTCGAAGCAGGTGCGCGCGGCGGGCAGCAGCCGTGCCGACGCCGCCTGCACGTCGGGGTCACGCGGGGCCAGCGCACGCGCCGCGCGGACACGATCGAAGGCGCTCTCGCCCGGCGGCTCGAGCAGCTCGCCACGTGCCTCGGCCGCCGCGGCTTCGTGAAGCAGCTGGCGAAGGCGAGCGCGCTGGTCACGGTCGAGCCGGCCGTCGCGAAGCTGCGCCTGCGAACGTCGTGCGCGTTGCAGGTGCTCGCGCGCGACGGCTACCTCGGCCACGCTGGCGTCGGCGGCTTCTGCTTCGCGCAGCGCCGCCAGGGCGAGATCGAACTGGAAGTCCGCGGCCAGGCGCTGGCTTCGACGCGCGTGCGCGCTCGCCACGGCGGCCAGACCGCGCGCGGCTTCGGCGTCGTCGGGCGCAATCGCGACCAGTTCGCGGTAACCGGCCAGCGCGGGTCCGAGCCGTTGGCCGCGCAGGTCACGGTCGGCACGGCGCCGGCGTTGCTCGATGCGCCCGACGAGGTCGGACAGCGCGTCGGGCAGGTCGACGTGGCCGGCGTCGGCCGCCTGCACCTGGCGGATCTGCCCGGCCGCTTCGACAAGCTCGCCGCGCGCAAGCCGTTTCCGCGCCTGCTGCAGCAGGTCGGCCAGGATGTCCTCGCGGCCTTCCAGCGCCGTGGTGTGGTTTGGCTGCAACGCCAGCACACGCTGGTACAAGGGCAACGCCGCGTCCTCTGCCCCCTCCAGGCGACCGGCCGCGCGCGCCGCGGCGGCGCTTTCGAGCAGCCCGTCGATGCCGGCCAGCGCGGCTTCACGGCGACGCAGCTCCATGGCCAGCGTGTCGGCCTTGGCGCGCGGCACCTGCAGCTCGCGCGCCAGCATCAGCGCCGAACGGGCATCGTCGATACGGCCATCGGCCAGCGCGGTTTCTGCCTGCACTAGCGCCGCGCGGCCCACGCGCGCCAGGCCATCGCGCGCGTCCGGGCGGTCGGGATCTAGCGCCACGGCGGCCGCGTACAACTCACGCGCGCCGGTCCCGTCGGCCGCGCTGAGTCGGCCTTCGCGCAGGGCCGCCGCTGCGTCGTGGCGCAGTTGCTGGCCGCGCGTATCGGGCCACAGCCAGTCCGACAACGGCCGCCGCAACAGGCCCAGCACCAGCGCCAACGCCAGCAGCGCCAGCGCCCCCGCCAGCAGCCCGCGGCGGGTCCATCGCCGCGGCCAGTGCGCCAGCGGCCCGGCAATCCGGCGCAGTGTCGCCAGCGCCCTGCGCGCTCGCGATGCGGTGGGGCCTGGGGGTTGGGTCGAAGGAGCGCGCGTCACCGCAGCAGCATAGACGCGCGACGTGTCGACGATGTCATCGCGGGCACTCAGTGACGGTGCGCATGTTCGACACCGGGCAGCGCCGACAGCTTGCCCAGCAGGGTCGACAACTGGCCGTAGTCGGCCACCCGCAGGCGCATGCGGATGCGCACCTGGGCGGCATTGCGCTCGAACTCGCTGTGGATGCTGGCGACATGCGCGTTGCCCTGGGCGATCGCGTTGGTGACTTCCTTGAGCAGCCACTTGCGGTCCAGCGCGAGCACCTCGACGTCCACCTCGTAGCCACCACCCAGACGCCCCCACTCCACCGGCAGCACGCGTTGCGGTTGCGAGACGGCGAGACGCTGGTAGGCCGCGCAATCGGGCCGATGCACGCTGACGCCGCGACCGCGCGTGAGGTAGCCGGCGATCGGCTCGCCGGGTAGCGGCTGGCAGCAGCGCGCCAGTTGCACCAGCAGGTTGCCGACGCCTTCGACGGTGAAGTCGCTGGCCTTGCGTGGCGGCTTGCGCGACCCGGGAGTCGGCAGGGCGCCGTGGCCGCCAGTGCCGGCCGAAGGCGGCGGCGCGGTGGCGGCACGCTCGTGTTCGAGCAGCACGCGCCCGACCTGGTGCGGGCCCAGGTCGCCCAACGCGACGTGCACGTACAACTCGCCGTCGCTGTCGAAATTGAAGCGCTCGCGTGCTGGCGCAAGGTCGGCGCCGAGCACGCCCAGCCGGCGCAGTTCCTTGTCGAGCAGCTCTTTGCCTGCCGTCTCGTTGCGCGCGCGATCGAGTTTGTGGAACCAGTTGCGCACCTTCTCCCGGGATCGCGCGCTGGCCAGGAAACCGTTGGCCGCGACCAGCCAGTCGCGGCGCGGCTCGCCGGTCTTGGCGGTCATGATCTCGACGCGATCGCCACTGCGCAGGCGGTGGTCGAGCGGCACGATGCGACCGTCGACCTTGGCACCGCGGCAGCGGTGCCCGACCTCGGTGTGCACGTGGTACGCAAAGTCCAGCGGCGTGGCACCCGAGGGCAGGTCGATCACCTCGCCCTTGGGCGTCAGCACGTAGACGCGGTCCTCGACCAGTTCGGTGCCCAGCTCGCCCGCCAGCGCCGCCTCACCGTCGGCACCGGCCTCGATGAGCTTGCGCATCCAGGCGATCTTTCGTTCGAACGCGGCGTCCGCGCCGCCACCGGAACCTTCCTTGTACTTCCAGTGCGCGGCCACGCCCAGCTCGGCCTGGCGGTGCATGTCGAAGGTGCGGATCTGCACTTCGAGCGTCTTGCCCTCCGGCCCGACCACGGCGGTGTGCAGCGAGCGGTAGTCGTTGCGCTTGGGGCGGGCGATGTAATCGTCGAACTCGCTGGGCACCGGCGCCCAGGTGGCGTGCACCACGCCCAGCGCTGCGTAGCAGGCCGCCACGTCGTCCACCAGCACCCGCACCGCGCGCAGGTCGTACAGCTCGCCGATCGGCACGTCCTTGCGCTGCATCTTCTTCCAGATGCTGTAGATGTGCTTCGGGCGACCGGCCACCTCGGCCCGGACGCCCTGGGCGGCCATCGCCTCGGCCAGCGTGCGCTTGACCTGGTCGATGTAGCGCTCGCGCATCGTCCGCTTCTCGTCGAGCAGACGGGCGATGCGCTTGTAGGTGTCCGGCTCGAGGTAGCGGAACGCGAGGTCTTCCAGCTCCCACTTGAGCTGCCAGATGCCGAGTCGGTTCGCCAACGGGGCGTGGATGTCGCGGGTCAGTTCGGCCAGCTCGCGACGCTGGGCGTCGTCGAACAGATCGGCATGGCGCATCCGCGCCAGCTGGCGCGCCAGCAGGATGGGCACCACGCGCATGTCGCGCACGATGGCCAGCAGCAGCCGGCGCAGTCCCTCGCTGCCGGCCTTGCCACGATGCTCGGCGTGCAGCGCCCACACCTGTCCGGCCGCGCGCTGGCCATCCAGCAGCGCAGCCACCGCCGGGTGTGCCTTGTCGAAGCCGGCGCCGAGGCGTTCGTGCACGGAAGGCAATGCATACAGGATGGCCGCGGCCACGCTGTCGCCATCGGCATCCAGCCTCGCCAAGGCGTCCAGCGTGGCCAGCCGCACCGGCAACGGATCGACGCCGCCCACTGCGCCGGGATCGTCGCCTGTCGCACGCAAGGCGTCGCGCAGGGACGGTGCAAGCGCGGCTGCCGCGGGGTGCGCGAGCAAGGTGGCGAGTGCGTCTGACGGCGTCGTGATCATGCGGGTGTGCTGGGTCGCGCCGTGCGTAGCGCGGTTGGAGGGAATGACTACACTAGCCAGCATCCGTCCGGAGGAACACCCCATGCTTTCGATCGCGCACCGTCACGCCGTCCGTGGATTTCGCCGCACCGCTCTGCGTCCGTTGGCACTGGCCGCGTTGCTGCTGCTCGCACCGGCGGCGATGGCGCAGCAGGCCACCGACCAGCCGATCGAACAGCAGATGAGCCCGGAGCAATTCCGCGCCGCGGGCCTGGACAAGCTCAGCACCCAGGAGTTGGCCAACCTCAACGCCTGGCTCAACAAGACGCTCGAGGTCGAAACCACCAAGGCCGCCAGCCTGGCCAAGGACAAGGTCGAGACCGAGAACCGTGGCTTCCTCAGCTTCGGCTCCGACGACCCCATCGTCGGCCGCATCGACGGCGAGTTCCGTGGCTTTGGTCGCGGTCGTACCTGGACGCTCGACAACGGCCAGATGTGGGAGCAGACCGACGACGCGTCGCTGGCCGGCGTACGCCTGGATGCGCCGCAGGTCAGCATCGCCCCGGGCATCGGCAACGCCTGGTACATGGCGGTCAAGGGCTACAACACCCGCGCCAAGGTCCGCCGCACGAAGTAAGCCGGCCCCGCGGGCAGGGCCAACGGGTAGGAGCGCGGCGAACGAAGCCGCGCTGCCTCCCTATCAGCCAGCGGCCTGTCTCAACCCGCGCCGCCGCGTGTCGCGCATCAACGCAGCTGCGCCAGCCGGGTTGCCAGTTTCTTCGGCGACACCGCGCCGCGCGTGCCCAGTTCCTGCGCGAACAACTGCACGCGCAGTTCCTCAATCTCCCACCGCAGCGCCTGCCAGCCCTCGGCCTGATCGCCGCGCTCAAGCGCCACGGCCAGCGCATCGGAAAACGGTTTGACCTCCAGCATGCGTGCCTGGTCCTTGACCGGGTCGCGCAGCGCGCGTTCGCCACGCAATGCCAGCGCCTTGAGGTAACGCGGGTACTCGCGCAGCACGCTGGCCGGCACGTCGCGCAGGAAGCCCGGCGGCGTCAGCGTGGCCAGGTGCGAGCGCATGTCGTCGAGGTTGCCACTGGCCCAGCCCATCAGTGGCGATTCGAGCTTGGCGCGGGCTTCGCCAACGGCCGTCAGGATGGCTTCGGCCTGTCGCAGGCGCTCCATGGCCTCGCCGAACACCTGCCGGCCGACCTGATCGCGAACCACGGCAAACGCCCCGTTGTCGCGGACCGTGTCGAGCCCCTGATCGACCAGTGCCGCAAACGCGCCGTCGACGAGGTCCGCGCGCAGCCGGTCGCCGTCGCGCAGGCTTTCCGCCTCGCCGCCGCGACGCGGCGCCTGCGACTCGATCGCCGCGTACAGCAGGCCGGTCTTGGCCGCCACGGGCAACTGCTTGCGCGCCTGCTTGAGCTTGTCGGCCAGCGCGATTGCGAGCAGCCGGCGTACGCCGCGCGGGTGTTCGCGCTGCGCGACGGCCCGCTCGGCGTGCACGCGCAACGACACGCTGTCGCCGTCGTCGTGCAGCGCAGGATAGGCCGGCACGCCGCCGGCACCGGGCACTGACGCCGGGATGGGCGTCTCGGGAAACGCCACCAGGCCGCTGCGCGCCATGCCGTCGGCGGCCTTGGCCGCGAATGCCGCCGCCGCGCGCGTACCGAAGCGCTGGCGCAGATCGTCGAGGTCGCGCGAATCGGCCAGCACGGTCTTGCCGTCGCGGTCGAACAACCGCAGGTTGATGCGCAGGTGCGGCTCCAGCGTACTTTCGTCGAACTCGGTGGCGTTCAATTCGGCACCGGTGACCTTGCGCAGGAAGCGCGCGAGCGTGCCGGCGAAGCTGTCGGCATCGCCCTGCGCGTAGGCCTCGTGGAAGGCGCGCGCGAAGTCCGGCGCCGGCACGAAGTTGCGCCGCTGCGCCTTGGGCAGCGAGCGGATCAGCGCCGCGGCCTTGTCGGCAACGAAGCCCGGCGCCAGCCACGACAGACGCACCGGATCCAGCGCGTTGAGCAGGTGCAACGGCACGGCGACGGTCATGCCGTCGTCGATGGCACCGGGGTCGAAACGGTACTGCACGGCCAGGCGCGCATCGCCGAGCGCGATCCACGCCGGAAAACGCGCGGCCTCGCTCTCGTCGCCGATCATCAGGTCGGCCAGCGACCACTCCAGCGCGGCCTTCGCCGGCGCGTCGAGCTTGCCGTACCAGGCGTCCAGCGCATGCGCGTTGTGCACGTGCGCGGGCAGCCGGTCGAGGTACCACTGCGCCATCCACTCCTCATCGACCACCACGCCGGCGCGGCGTTGCTTGGCCTCTTCCTCGCGCGCCTTGGCGAGCGTGGCAAGGTTGCGCTGCACGAATGCGGTGCGAGTGTTGATCTCACCGGTCACCAGCGCATCGCGGGCGAAGATGACGCGGCTCTCCTCGGGGTACAGCGCGCCGTAGTGCACCGGCCGCTTTGGCGCCAGCACCAGGCCGAACAGGCTGATCTGCTCGCTGCCGACCACGCGCCCCTGCGAGCGCGCCCAGTGCGGCTCGTGGTGGCGTCGCGCGAGCAGGTGTTCGAGCTCCTGGATCGCCCAGTCGGGCTCGATCGCGGCATTGGTCATCGACCACACGCGCTCGGTGTCGAGCAGGGTCGCGGCCAGCACCCACGGTGGTGGCTTCTTGGCCAGCGGCGAGCCGGGGAACAACTGGAACTTGCGCCCGCGCGGCCCGTCGTAGCCGCCACCGCCCTTCTTGTCGGCCGGCTGTGCGCGGTGGCCGATCTGGGTGGGCAGGCCCGCGATCAGTGCGCGGTGCAGCATCGTGTAGGCGCCGCTGTCGATCTCCCCGGCGATGCCGTTGGCTTGCCAGCCCAGGTCGTCGGCCATCAGCTTGAGCTGGCGATGCAGCTCGCGCCACTCGCGCATGCGCAGGAAGCCCAGGAAATGCTTCTCGCACCAGCTGCGCAGCTTGGACTGGGTGAGTTCTTCGTGCGCGGTCTGGTACGCATCCCAGAGCTTGAGGATGCCGACGAACTCGGATTTGGAATCGGCGAATTCGGCGTGCGCGTTGTCGGCCGCGGCGCGCTGGTCGGCTGGCCGCTCGCGAGGCTCCTGGATGCCCAGGAACGACGCGATCGCGAGCATCTCGCGCAGGCAGCCGTGCTGGTTGGCGGCCACCAGCATGCGCGCCAGCTTCACGTCCACCGGCAGCCTCGCCATCTGTCGGCCGATCGCGGTGAGCTTGCGCTCGCGCGCGTCGTCGGCCATGTCCACCGCGCCCATCTCGCCCAGCTGCTGCCAGCCATCGGCGATCGCGCGCGGATCGGGCGGTTCGAGGAACGGAAAGTCCTCGATCCGGCCCAGGCCCAACGACAGCATGCGCAGGATCACGCCGGCCAGCGCGGCGCGACGGATCTCCGGGTCGGTGAAGCGCGGCCGCGACTCGAAATCGGGCTCGTCGTAAAGGCGGTAGCAGGTGCCCTCGGAAATGCGTCCGCAGCGGCCTTTGCGCTGGTCGGCGCTGGCCTGGCTGATCGGTTCGATGTGCAGGCGATCGAGCTTGCCGCGCGGGCTGTAGCGCTTCACGCGCGCCAGGCCCGGGTCGACCACGTAGCGGATGCGCGGCACCGTCAGCGAGGTCTCGGCGACGTTGGTTGCCAGCACGATGCGACGCTTGACGCCGGGATTGAACACGCGGTCCTGGTCGCGCACCGACAGGCGCGCGTACAGCGGCAGCACCTCGGTTTCGCGGTACTTGCGTCGTTCGAGCGCCTGGTGCGCGTCGCGGATCTCGCGTTCGCCCGACAGGAACACCAGCACGTCGCCGCGCGGGTCCTCGCGGGTGATCTCGTCGCAGGCGGCCACGATGCCGTCATTGACGCTGCGCTCGCCGGCGTCTTCGCCCTCGCCTTCCAGCGGCCGGTAACGCACGCTCACCGGGTAGCCGCGGCCCTCGACGTTGACCACCGGGGCATTGTCGAAATGCGCGGCAAAACGCTCGGTGTCGATCGTCGCGGAGGTCACGATGACCTTGAGGTCGTGGCGCTTGCGCAGCAGCTGCTTGAGGTAGCCCAGCAGGAAATCGATGTTGAGGCTGCGCTCGTGCGCTTCGTCGATCAGGATCGTGTCGTACTGGCTCAGCCAACGGTCGGACTGGATCTCGGCCAGCAGAATGCCGTCGGTCATGAACTTGATCGCCGTGCGCTCGCCGACGTTCTCGTTGAAACGCACCTGGTAGCCCACCGCGCCACCGAGCGTCGTGTCCAGTTCCTCGGCCACGCGTTTGGCCACCGCACGCGCGGCGATCCGGCGCGGTTGCGTGCAGCCGATCATGCCCGCGGCGCCACGACCGGCGGCCAGGCACAGCTTGGGCAACTGGGTGGTCTTGCCCGAACCGGTCTCGCCGGCGATCACCACCACCGGGTGAGCGCGGATCAGCTCGACGATGCGCTCGGCCTCGGTCGCGATCGGCAGCACCGGATCGACGGGCGCGTTGGGAAGCGCCGCGGCGCGCGACGCGCGTGCGGCCACCGACAGCGCCAGCGCCTGGGCGAACGCGCCTTCGGCCTGGGCGTCGTCGGGTTTGCCACTCCAACGCGACCACAGGCCGTGCAGGCGACCACGATCGCGGCTCTGTCCGCCGTCGATGGCAGCACGCGCACGCTGCAGTTCGGCCTGGCGCGCCGGGCTGATGGCCACTGCGGCGGGCTTGCGCTCACGCGCCTGTCCACGCTCGCCATCGGACTTGGCGGCGCGTTCTGCCGGGCGACCGGCGGCGCGATTGGCCGCACGATCACGCGCAGGGCCACGCTCGGCGCCACGCGCCTTGCCGGTCGCGTCACCGCCGGGTTTCGCGGCGCCGGTGTCAGCGGCGTGGCGATTGCCGGTTTCGCGGCCAGCCGGGGCCGTGGGCGTGCCTGCGGGCGCGTCCGGTGCATTGGCATTGGGCGGCTTGCGACGACGGCGTCGTGACGCGGTCTTAGCGTTGGCGTCGATAGGGTTCATGCGGGTTGCAGCTCAAGCATCCGGTTCACACGGCAACGGCCGCGGCGCTATTGTCGCGCAAACTCGGCCACAGCCCTTGCACGATGCGCGCACGCGCGCACGTCACCGCGCTGCCGGACTGCACGAACCTTCCCGAGCCACCGCTTCGCCCTACACGGAGACACCTGCATGGCCAAGACCAAGACCACCAAGCCCGCCAAATCCAAGGCCGCGCCCACGCTCGACCAGGCTGCCTCGCCTGCGGCGGCGGGCAGCAAGGCGCCGCTGATCGATATCGGCATCGGCGCGGGCGACCGCAAGAAGATCGCCGAGGGCCTGGCCCGCTTCCTGGCCGACAGCTTCACGCTCTACCTCAAGACCCACAACTTCCACTGGAACGTCACCGGGCCAATGTTCAACGCCCTGCACGTGATGTTCGAAGGCCAGTACACCGAAGAGTGGACCGCCCTGGACGACATCGCCGAGCGCACGCGCGCACTGGGCTTCAACGCGCCGGGTTCGTACGCCGAGTTCATCCGCCTGACCTCGCTGCCGGAAGAGCCGGGCCTGACCGAAGCCGCCGATTGGCGCGAGATGGTGCGCCAGCTCGTGGTCGGCAACGAAGCGGTTTGCCGCACCGCGCGCAAGGTGCTGTCCATCGCCGACGACGCCGGCGACGACCCGACCGTCGACCTGCTGACCCAGCGCCTGAACATCCACGAAAAGAACGCCTGGATGCTGCGCTCGCTGCTGCAGTAACCCCCGGGGTTCCGCGCGACGCGTGGTTGGGCATCGATTGGCCCGTCCCAACCCCGTCGCGGCCCTCGCTCACCCCGGCAGGAGCTGTTTGCCGCTCCTGCACGGTCGGTGCAATGCCCAGCGGGGTGTGTTGCGCCCCCGGCCGATGCCCTGCCCCTGGCGTTAGCTGAACGGCGCGGCGTTTGTCACCGCACGGAGCGCCGCGCTTGACCCGCTTGGTACCCTAGGCGGATGAGTCAACGCGCCCTCGACCTGCTCCGCCACACCTTTGGCCACCCCGCGTTCCGTGGCGAACAGGCGGACATCGTCGACCACGTCGCCGGCGGCGGTGACGCACTGGTGCTGATGCCCACCGGCGGCGGCAAATCGCTGTGCTACCAGTTGCCGGCGCTGTTGCGCGACGGCTGCGGCATCGTCGTCTCGCCGCTGATCGCGCTGATGCAGGACCAGGTCGAGGCCCTGCGCCAGCTCGGCGTGCGCGCGGCCTACCTCAACTCCACGCTCGATGCGGCCACCGCCGCCGAGGTCGAACGGCAGTTGCTGGCCGGCGAGCTGGAAATGCTCTACATCGCCCCCGAGCGCCTGCTCGGCGCGCGCACGCTGGCGCTGCTCGACCGGGCGCGAATCGCCTTGTTCGCCATCGACGAGGCGCACTGCGTTTCGCAATGGGGCCACGACTTCCGCCCCGAATACCGCCAGCTGACCGTGCTGCACGAGCGCTGGCCCAACATCCCGCGTGTCGCCCTCACCGCCACCGCCGACGCGCCGACCCGACGCGAAATCGCCGAGCGGCTGGGCCTGGACGACGCGCGCCAGTTCGTCAGCTCGTTCGATCGCCCCAACATTCGTTACCGGGTGGTGCACAAGGACGGCGGCACGCGCCAGTTGCTCGATTTCCTGGCCGCGCACCGTGGCGACAGCGGCATCGTCTACGGGTTCTCGCGCAAGCGCGTGGACAGCGTTGCCGAGCAGTTGCGCAAGGCCGGGATCGACGCGCTGGCCTATCACGCCGGCATGGACGCGGCCTCGCGCGCCGCGCACCAGCGCCGCTTCCTGCAGGAGGACGGCGTGGTGATGGTTGCCACCATCGCGTTCGGCATGGGCATCGACAAGCCCGACGTGCGCTTCGTCGCCCACGTCGACCTGCCCAAGTCGATCGAGGGCTACTACCAGGAAACCGGTCGTGCCGGCCGCGATGGCGCGCCGGCAGAAGCCTGGCTCTGCTACGGCCTGGGTGATGTGGTCAGCCTGCGGCAGATGATCCAGCAGGGCGAGGCCGGCGAAGAACGCAAGCGCCTGGAGCTGGCAAAGCTGGACGCGCTGCTGGGCTATTGCGAATCCACCCAGTGCCGTCGCCAGGCGCTGCTGGGCTGGTTCGGCGAGCCGCACGCGGGCGCCTGCGGCAACTGCGACAACTGCCTGCATCCGCCGCAGAGTTGGGACGGCACGCTGGCCGCGCGCAAGGCGCTGTCGTGCGTGTACCGCAGCGGTCAGCGGTTCGGCGCGGCGCACATGATCGACGTGCTGCGCGGCGTGCGCAGCGACAAGGTCGGCCAGCACGGCCACGACAAGCTCAGCACTTGGGCCATCGGCACGGACCTGGACGAACGCCAGTGGCGCAGCGTGTTCCGACAGCTGGTCGCCAACGGCCTGCTGGAGGCCGATGTCGAGCGCCACGGCGCGCTGTTCCTGACCCCGGCCGCGGCGCCGGTGCTGCGCGGCGAGCGCGAACTGCGTTTCCGCAGCGAACCCGCGCCGACGCCCCGACGCAGCAAGCGCGACACCGTCGCCAGCCTGGTGGCCGCCGACCTCGCTCCGGCCGCGCTGGAGCGCTTCAACGCGCTACGAACCTGGCGGGCGCAGATGGCGCGCGAGCAGAACGTTCCCGCCTACACGATCTTCCACGACAGTACCCTGCGTGCGATCGCCGAAGCCGCGCCGGACGATCTGGACGAGCTCGCGCACATCGCCGGCATCGGCAGCCGCAAACTCGAGCACTACGGCGAGGCCGTGCTGCAGCAGTTGTTCGACGCCGGCTGAGGCGGGCCGACGCACCTCGCCCGGCTGCCCGCACGCCCGCGCGCCGGGCAAACAAAAAGGCCGGCCTCGCGGCCAGCCTGTCGTGAGATTCGTTCGGGATCGTGGAGCGACCCGGTACCGTCGACATTCTGAGGTTGGGCTGCAAGGGCGGAACATCCCCCATCCACCATCTCAGTCCAGCTTCTCAATCACGTCCAGCAGCGTTGTCTTGCGCTCAGGGGCGGAGATCAGTTCATTGACCGCGTTGCGCAGAGCGTCCTTGCTGCGCATGGCGCGGTAGTGACTGCAAATTGCCCCGACGGCCCCTTCCGCGAGGTCGCTCTCAATGCGTCGCAAGATGGTCTGTCGGCGGATATTGGCGAGCTTCTCGTCGTTCGCAGCGATGTCTTCTTCGTACTTCTTGCGAGCAACCGGATCCGTGATGAGCGAAGGATCAGCTCCGGGCATCAGCACCACATCGCCTTGTTCTGGCGGGGAAACTTGACGGAACACCCGCTGATTCGGATCAAAGTTCGGGTCGATATTCCGGTCGACCAGATCCAACAGACCAAGCCAAGCGTGAAGAGCCTTGGTTTGAATAGCGGCTTTCGTATCGGGCGCACTTTCGTCGGACGGGACTACTTGTGAAATGGCCCGGTACGCGAGGACCAGCAACTCCGGATCTCGACTTGTGCGGAACTCTCCCGCACGAAGCTGTGCGGCCAAGAGGTAGTTTTCATTGTCGGTCATGGATGTCGCCCCTGCGAGGGCGGCCGCCAAAAGCGCTATCGCAAATCGTGTGCGCACGAGTCAGCGAATGTGAAGGCTCGAAATAACAACGTCTCGGACAATCCATATGCTTTCGCTGAGTTCCAAGTAAGCCACGGGAATCATCATCACCGGCCGCCGCGGTGAACTTCTGACGAGAACGGCTTCACCGGATCGGACTTCAAGCGTCCAAGGACCGATGTTGGCAATGCCGTCCTCGGCGATGAAACAGTTTGCCGATGCGGCTTCTACCGCGAGGGCAGCGAAATCCGCGTTCTCGGGCCTACTGCGAAGTTTCGCAATCAAGGCGGACTTGATCTGCTCCAGCTCGCTTAGGTTGATGGTCACTTCGCCATTCGCTAAAGCGAGCAGTGCGTGACGTTGTGCCGGGTTCGGGATGCTCATTTGCCGTCGACCTCCGTTTTCAATGGCGCAGCTTGCCGTCGCTAGAAGGACGATAAAAAGCCATGGTAAGTGCCTCATGATTCAAGGTCCGGGGGCGGCAGCTGGGCCACTTTCGGGAACGCCAGGGCATTTCCAAGCGGACGTTGGGAGGGATTGTTCACCGGTGATGGTCAGCACCTTTGCGGGCAACGCATCGCCCCTTCTAGCCGTACGTGTGGATCCGTCCATTGGTTGCCGCAACCGAACGCGCCGACTGAATCGCCACGGGTTCACTAGACATCTCCGACCCGAACATTACGACAATCACGGAGGCGTGTTTGATCGGCAAGCGGCACTCGGACGTGCTTAAGCCGAAGCGGGCGCGTAGGTGCTTATACGGTGTTGCTCTAGGCGCGATGTCGCCACCGCCCTGGGTCAGTATCGACTCGTCGTATGTGTCGACTTGCGAACCAGCCAAGGCCCGCAGGCGCGGCAGCCCGATACAGCGCAATCAACGGGAGTACGGCGCTTGCGAGTCGCGCTAAAGGCAACTCAGTGCCTTGTGATCAAGCCGGGTTACGCCAGCCCAGAAACGACAAAGGCCGACGCGATGGTCGGCCCAGGTGCTTGATGCGGGATGGTGGGTCGTGAAGGATTCGAACCTTCGACCAAAAGATTAAAAGTCTTCTGCTCTACCGACTGAGCTAACGACCCATCGTCGCCCGGCCTTGCGCCGGGGCCGGCATTCTAGCGCAGCCGGCCCGGTCGGTCAGCCCTGTCGTGCAGGCGGGTTCACGTAACGCGTCGGATCGGGCACGCCGGCCGCGGCGAAGCCCTCGGCACGCAGGCGGCAGGCGTCGCAATGGCCGCAGGCGCGGCCGTCGGCGTCGGCCTGGTAGCACGAGACCGTCTGCGCGAAGTCGACGCCCAGGCGTAGGCCTTCGCGGACGATGTCGGCCTTGCTCAAGTGCTGCAACGGCGCGTGCACGCGCAGGCCGGCGCCTTCGACACCGGCCTTGGTGGCCAGGTTCGCCAGCGCTTCGAACGCGGCGACGAACTCGGGCCGGCAGTCGGGGTAGCCGGAGTAGTCCACGGCGTTGACGCCGCAGAAGATGTCCGCCGCGCCCAGTACCTCGGCCCAGCCCAGCGCGACCGACAGCATGATGGTGTTGCGCGCCGGCACGTAGGTCACCGGGATTGCGTCCTTGACCGCGTCGCTGCCGATGGCGTGGCCGTCCTCGTCGGTCGGCACGGAGATTGACTCGTCGGTCAGCGCCGAGCCGCCGATGCTGCGCAGGTCGACATTGACGGTCTTGTGCGCCACCGCGCCCAGCGCGGTGGCGACCCGATCGGCTGCCTCCAGTTCGGACGTGTGGCGCTGGCCGTAGCGCACGCTGAGCGCGTGCACGGCGAAGCCCATCTCGCGGGCGATGGCGACGACGACGGCGGAATCCATTCCCCCGGAAACGAGGACGACAGCAGGTTTCATGGGCGACTCGGTGGTGAATGCAGGTGGGTGTCACGGGAAGGGCGACCGGGCGGTCTGTGTCGCGATCTCCCGGCAGGCGCATCAACCGCGCCGCGGTGGGCGACCGCACGGAGCTGGCGCTAGCGGCCGGGCTCGTCGTTCCAGAGGATCTTGTGCAACTGCAGCTGGAAACGCACGGGCAACCGGTCGGCCACGATCCAGTCGGCCAGGTCGCTGGGCTTGATCTGGGTGAAGCTGGGCGAGAACAGCACGTCGCAGATGTCGGTCAGGCGGTGCTCGGCCACGATGCCGCGCGCCCAGTCGTAGTCCTCGCGCGAGCAGATGACGAACTTGACCTGGTCGTGCGGGGTCAACAGCGCCAGGTTGCTCCACAGATTGCGGTGCACCTCGGCCGAACCCGGGGTCTTGATGTCGAGCACGCGCGACACGCGCAGGTCGACCTCGCTGATGTCGATCGCGCCGGAGGTTTCCAGCGAGACCTCGTAGCCGGCATCGCACAGGCGCTTGAGCAGGCCGATGCAGCGCTTCTGCGCGAGTGGCTCGCCGCCGGTCACGCAGACGTGGCGTGCACCGTAGCTGGCGACCTCGGCCAGGATGGCGTCGATGTCGTGCCACTGCCCGCCATGGAACGCGTAGGCGGTGTCGCAGTACTGACAGCGCAACGGGCAGCCGGTCAGGCGCACGAACACGGTGGGCCAGCCGATGGCGCGGGCCTCGCCCTGCAACGACAGGAAGATCTCGGTCAGCCGCAGGCGGTCGGGCGACGCCTGCGCCGCCTCGTCCGGAACGGCATTCATCGTCGCACCTACCGCTGGAGGCGGCCGAGCTGCAGAGCGCTCAGCCGGTCGGCCGCGACGCGCGCAGCGTCGGTGCCGGGATAACGCGTGGTCACTTCCGACAGCGTGCGCTCGGCGGCATCGGTCTGGCGAAGGCCCTGCTGCGACAGCCCGACCTTGAGCAGCGCGCCAGGCGCCTTGTCGTGGGTGGGATAGCGCTCGAGCAGTGCCTGGAACTGGCCCAGCGCGAGCTGGTAGTTCTGGGTGACGTAGTAGCTCTCGCCGAGCCAGTACAGCGCGTTGGGCGCGTAGGCGCCGTTCGGGTGCTGGTCGAGGAAGGCATGGAATTCGCGCGCGGCGCCGCTGTAGTCGCCACCCTTGAGGGTGTTGAACGCTGCGTCGTAGGCCTCGCGCTCACCCGCACCCATCGCCACCGCGCCGGCATCGCCGTACACGGTCGGCGCGGTGTCCTGCGCGGCCGGGGCGGTGTCCACCGCGGCAGACGGCGGCGCCGGAGGCGGTTCGACTGGAACGTTCGCACGCGTGGCGCCCGTGTCACCGCCCTCCAGGCGATTCACGCGCCCGTCGAGGTCGATGTACTGGCTGCGGGCGGTCTGCTTGAGCTGGTTGTTGGCCTGCTGCAGTTCTTCGATCTGGGCGCGCAGCGCCTGGACCTCGGTCTTGAGCTGGCTGACCTGGTTGAGCAGGTCGACATTCGCCTGGTTGGCGGCGGCGCGCTGTTCGAGCACGGCGACGCGGTCGGCCAGGCTCGCGCGTTGGGCGTACGCCGGTGCGGCGGCCACGAGGGCCGCCGCGAGCGTCGCCGGGACTAGCAGTTTGCGCATCGTCACGACAGGTATTGCTCCGCTGGATTACTTGGCGGTGTAGATGATCTCGACGCGACGGTTGCGCGCCCAGCAGTCTTCGTTCGACTCGGTGCAGACCGGGCGCTCTTCGCCGTAGCTGGTCACCGTGATCTGGCTGGCCGAGCCGCCGTTGGCCTGGACGGCCGACGACACCGAGTTGCCACGGCGCTCGCCCAGACCCAGGTTGTACTCGCGGCTGCCGCGCTCGTCGGCATTGCCTTCCAGGGTCATGCGCGAGGACGGGCGGTCACGCAGGTACTTGGCGTGGCAACCGACGATGGCCTGGAATTCCGGCTTCAGCGCGTCCTGGTCGAGATCGAAGTACACCACGCGCTGACGCAGGCAGGCATCGGTATCGAGATCGCCCGGGCCATAAGCGCCCGAAGCGACCGGGCCAGTGGTGGTGCCCGGGGTGGTGGTTCCGGAGGTATCAGCCGGCTCGACGGGCTTCACGTCCTTCCGGCACGCAACGGCGCCGGTGGCAATGAGAGCGATGAGCAGGATGCGCGCGGTGGTGGTCATGGTAGTTCCTCGTCGTCAATGGCGTGGGACAGGGTGCAGCGGATTGCTTCGAATTGTTCGTGCCAACGGAGCGGATCGGTTGATCGAATCTACTGGCTGGACCTGCATCCCGGGCTGGCGGGCCAGTCCGGAAAGGCGTTCCGGCGGATTGCCGGACCGGTTGGTCGTGGCGACGGATCGGTCACGAACCTTCGAAGCGGATGGTCGAAACGGGTGGTCGGTCAGCGGTCTGAACGGTGGAGCGGCTCGCGCGTCCGTGATCACCGGGGCAGGCGGAAAGGCCCCCACGAGGGTTCGCGGACATCGCCGTCAGCCAGTACCAGGCGCTGACGCACCCGGCCATCGGCTGACACGGCATAGAGCACCCCCCTGCGCCCTTCGCGCGCAGCATAAATGATCATGCTGCCGTTCGGGGCGAAGCTGGGCGACTCGTCGAGCGAGCCGGGGGACAGCGTGTCCCAGCGGTCCGAGCCGAGGCTGCGGTCCATGATGGCGATGCGGTAGTTGTTTCCGGCGCCCTGGGCGGTGGCGATCTTCTTGCCGTCGAACGACACGCTGGCACTGGCGTTGTAGCTGCCCTGGAAGGTGACGCGGCTGGCGCCGCCGCCGCCCGCGCCGACCTGGTAGATCTGCGGCTTGCCGCCGCGGTCGGACGTGAAATAGATCGTGCTGCCGTCGGCGCTCCAGGTCGGCTCGGTGTCGATGCCGAAGTGATTGGTCAGCTGGGTCAGCGCGCGGCTGCCCAGGTCCATCACGTAGATCTCGGGGTTGCCGCTGCGCGACAGGGTGAGCGCCAGGCGGCGGCCATCGGGCGAGAACGCCGGCGCGCCGTTGATGCCGCGGAACTTGGCAACCAGTTCGCGCGCGCCGGAGTTGATGCTCTGGAGGTAGATCGAGGAACTACCGCCCTCGAAGCTCACATAGGCCAGGCGCGTCCCATCCGGGCTCCACGACGGGGACAGCAGCGGCTCGGTCGAACGCACCACGGTCTGCGGGCTGTAGCCGTCCGCGTCGGCAACCATCAGCGCGTAGCGCGCATCGCGGCCGAGGCCCGTCGCGGTGACGTAGGCCATGCGGGTGAAGAACGCGCCACGCACGCCGGTGATCTTTTCGTAGATCGCATCGGCGGCCTGGTGGGCGACGTCGCGCATGGCGTTGGCGCGCGCGGTGAGGGCGAATCCGAGCATGCGCTCCTGGGTGCCCACGTCGAACAACTCGTATTCGAGCCGGTAGCTGCCGGCGCCGGCATCGAGCACGCGACCCACCACGAGGTAGTTCTGGTTGAGCGCGCGCCAGGTCGCGTAGTTGACCTCGCTGCCACGGGTCGGGCGCTCGGCGATGCTGGCCTCGGGCAGGCCGCGGAACTGGCCGGAACGGTTGAGGTCGGCGGTGATCACCTCGGCCACGTTGGTGGCCGGCGCGGCGCCGCTGCCCTGGTAGGGCATGGGAACCACCGCGATCGGCGTCGCCGAGGCGTTGCCGCCGACGATGTCGAGCTCAAGCCCCTGCTGCTGGGCCGCGGCGGCGAACGGAAGGATCAGGGCCAACACGCTGGCCAGCCAGGGCAGAACTCGCTTCATCGCTACATCCATTCGAACAGTCCTTGCGGATCGGGGGCTTTCTTAACAGTTAGACAGTGAAGGCTGGCTCACGGCTGAACCGCCTGGCCGTCCGAGGTCATGGCCAGCGCAACACACGCCGATCGCGCCGACATCCGTCCCGGGCCCTGCCCAGGCGCATCCGGACCGATGGCATCACCGGTCGCAGGCGCCTTGGCGCAACCCCGTTCATCTTACCCGCTGCCCGTGACACGCCGGCGCGACGCTGTCGCGAATCGATAATTCCGCGCCCGGACCGCCTCCCGGCAAGGGCAGCGGGACCGGTCCACGCGACGCACCCGTCGCGCGACGGGACCGGGCCCACGCGGCGTCCGGTCGTCCCGTGGGAGGCCACGTCAGCGCTCCTGCGCCTCGAAGTTGAGGATCAAGGTGCGCTGGAAGACCGGCTCGAAGCCGGCAAAGGGCAGCGGCTGGGCCTTGAGCACGGCGGCCTCGATCGACTTCCTGCCGGCCTCGTCGTAGGCGCAGGGGCTGGAGAACTCGACACCGCCGTCGGCGACCTCGCCACCGGGCAACTGCCGGATGATCAGCTTGCAACGCGCGCCGAGCGCGACGTTGTCCGGACGCACCCACTTGCTGAGGATCGCGCGCGTCAGCGCGTCGCGGTAGCGCGCCGCCAGGCCCGTGTCGGTGCCGTTGTTGCCGGCCTGCGCGGGCGTACTGCGCGATGCCTGGGTGGCGCGCGCGTCGGCCAGTTGCTGCAGCCGCGCCTCGGCCATCTCCGCCTGGCGCGCGGCCTCGGCGCGACGGCGGCGGATGTCGGCCAGTTGCTTGTCGCGCTCCAGGCTGGCATTCATCTCGGCCAGCCGGCGACGCGCCTCGGCCTGCTGCTGGCGTTCGAGCTGGCTCAGGTCCACCTGCTCCTGGCGCTTCTTCTCGGGCTGGGGCGTGGTGGTCGTGGCAGGCAGTGGGGTGGCCTGGTCGACCACGGCTTCCTGGCTTTCCTGGTCCGGCACCGGGATGAAGTCCTGCGCGGTGTTCTGCTGCGGCGTCGGGGAGTCCTGCGGGCTGGGCTCGGGTTCGGGCTGCGGCAGCGGATCGGCGTCTTCGGGCTCGGGTTCCGGCAGCGGGTCGGGAATCGGATCGGGACGATCGCGCAGGGTGCGCCGCATCGCCGCGGACAGATCACTGGCAGCGACCATCTCCGCTTCCACAGGCGAGCCAGCCGAAGCCGTCGCCATCGGCCGGGGCCACAGCAGGGCGATCAGCCACCCGATCAGCCACACGGCCACCGGCACCAGGTGCAACAGCACCGTGAGACCGACGGCACGCGCGGTATCGGCGCGGGTTTCCCTCATTACTTGCCACCCGTCTCAGGCTGGGTCATCAGGCCGACCTTGGCCACGCCGGCCCGGCCCAGCATGCCCATGGCGTCGAGCACGCGCTGGTAGCTGGCCTGGCCTTCGCCGGCGACATAGACCCGCAGTTCGGGGTCCTGCTCGGCGATGGCGCGCACGCGGGCGACCAGCATCTGGCTGGTCACGGCCTCGTTGCGTCCGGCCTCCACGGCCAGGAAGTAGTTGCCGTCCTTGTCGACCGAGACGACCACCGGGTCTTTCTTGACGTCGATCGAGCGCGCGTTCTGCTTGGGCAGGTCGACGTCGACGCCCAGGCTCAACAAGGGCGCGGTGACCATGAAGATCACCAGCAGCACCAGCATCACGTCGATGTAGGGCACGACGTTGATGTCGGCCTTGAGCTTGCGCTTGCGGATGCGGCGTCCGGAAATGGCGGCCATGGCGTACCTCTGTGTTCGTGCGGTTCAGCGCCGTGCCGCTGCCCAGTGCCCCGGGAAGGCGGCCTGGTCGCGCGGCGCGATGACGTGCGTGCCCGGGTGGGCGGCTCGCCTCAGGTCTCGTCCAGGTGCGACTGGCGCTGCAGGATCGAAGAGAACTCCTCGGCAAACGCGTCATAGCGCACGGCCATGCGCTCCACCGCGGTCGCGTAGCGGTTGTAGGCCCAAACCGCCGGAATGGCCACGAACAGGCCCATCGCGGTGGCCAGCAGCGCCTCGGAGATGCCCGGCGCCACGTCCTTGATGCCGATCTGGTGGCTTGCCGCGTGCAGCGTGTGCATCGTCACCATGATGCCGAACACCGTGCCGACCAGGCCGATGTACGGCGAGGTGGAACCGATGTTGGCGAGCATTTCGAGGTTGTGTTCGAGCCCGTCGATCTCGCGCGAGGTGGTGGCGCGCATCGCGCGCTGGGCGCCTTCGAGTTGCGAACGGCTGTCGACGCCCTTGCGCTGGCGGATGCGGTTGAACTCGCGGAAGCCCGACTCGAAGATCGCCTCGATGCCACCGACGGCGCGGTTGCGCTCGGTCGAACCGGCAAACAGCTTGGTCAGTTCGGCGCCGGACCAGAAGCGCTCCTCGAACTGGTCGGCCTCGCGCTTGGCGCGGCGCATCACCATGAACTTGCGGAAGATGATCACCCACGACAACAGCGAGGCGATCACCAGCAGCGCCATGATCGCCTGCACCGGCCAGCTCGCCTTGCTCACCAGGTCGATCAGGTTGAGGCTGCTCTCCGCGGCGGGCGACGTCGCCGCCGCGACGGCCAGCTGTTCGACGGTGGTGGCGGCCTCTTCCGGCAAGGCCTCGACGGTGGTGGCCTGCAAGGCGATCAGCGGTGACAGCATGCGTGGTTCTCCGTGCCCTCTACGGGCATTGTTCGGCAGTTTGTCCGCGCCACGCGGGGCGGGCGGACGCTACGGGGCGACAGTCTAAGCGCCCGGTGTTTCCAGTGATTTGAGTTGTTCGTACAGCGACGGCGGGATCGGACGCGGCTTGAAGGCCTCGGCATCGAGCGCGGCAACCCGCACCTTGGCGGTCAGCAGCACTTCGTCACCGCGACGCACCTGCTGCGCGAACACCGCGCTGGCGCGGCGGCATTCGATCAGCGTCACCGTGACCTCGAGCGCGTCGTCCAGTCGCGCCGGCCCGAGGAAATCCAGGCCCATCGCACGGACCGCGAACACCAGGCCGTGCTCCTGCCGCAGGACGTCCTGTCCATGTCCCTGCGCGCGCATCCATTCACTGCGTGCACGCTCGAGGAACGCAAGGTATTGCGCGTGGTAGACCACCCCACCCGCGTCGGTATCTTCCCAGTAAATCCGGATTGGATGGCTGAACATCGGTTTAAGTAAGCCCGTGAATGGGGACGGATGACGCGGCGACGCCGCTCGGAATTCGTGGGGACCGGCGTGCCGGCGGCATTGCGGGGTGCTCGCCTCGACGGCCACCGCAGCCACGCGCGGACCTCCGCGCCGGCCGCAACGCGCCGCCCGGCGAACCTAGAGCCCCTCGCCGGTGCCGGTTCCCGCGGGTACTTCATCGAACATGTCCGCGCCGGTGCCGCGTGGCTTCAGGCCCATGTGCCGGTAGGCCTTGGCCGATGCCATGCGGCCGCGCGCGGTGCGCACCAGATAGCCTTGCTGGATCAGATACGGCTCGATGACATCTTCGAGCGTGCCGCGTTCCTCACTGAGCGCGGCGGCCAGCGATTCGACGCCGACCGGGCCCCCGTCGAAGGATTCGATGATGGTGCGCAGCATGCGGCGGTCGAGTTCGTCGAAGCCTTCCTGGTCCACCTTGAGCATCGCCATCGCCGCGTCGGCGACCTCGGCGGTGATGTTGCCGCCGGCCCGCACCTGGGCGTAGTCGCGCACGCGGCGCAGCAGCCGGTTGGCGATGCGGGGCGTGCCGCGCGAACGCTTGGCGATCTCGGCGGCCCCCTCGGGCGCACACGCGATGCCCAGGATCTGCGCGGAGCGGCGCACGATGCGGGTCAGCTCGTCGACGCTGTAGAACTCCAGCCGCTGGACGATGCCGAAACGGTCGCGCAGCGGCGCCGTCAGCAGGCCGGCCCGGGTGGTCGCACCGATCAGGGTGAACGGCGGAAGGTCGAGCTTGATCGAGCGCGCGGCCGGGCCCTCGCCGATCATGATGTCGATCTGGAAGTCCTCCATCGCCGGGTAGAGGATTTCCTCGACCACCGGCGACAGGCGGTGAATCTCATCGACGAACAGCACGTCGTGCGCCTGCAGGTTGGTCAGCAGCGCGGCCAGGTCGCCGGCCTTCTCGATCACCGGCCCCGAGGTCTGGCGCAGGTTGACGCCCAGCTCGTTGGCGATGACGTGGCTCAGCGTGGTCTTGCCCAGCCCGGGCGGGCCGAAGATCAGCACGTGGTCGAGCGCCTCGCCGCGGCCCTTTGCGGCCTCGATGTAGATGCCCAGTTGCTCGCGCACTGCCTGCTGGCCGAGGTACTCGTCGAGCCGCTTGGGACGGATCGAGGCCTCCAGCGCTTCGTCTTCGCGGGTCGAGGCGGTGGTGATCAGGCGGTCATCGGTCATGCCGCTATGGTCGCACGAGGGCCCCGCGTGGCACAGGGCGATGCGGGAAGCGCTCGCCCAGGCCCGCCGGGCCACGTCCGGCCGCCCGTGCGGTGGGCGGGCAGCGGGGCGTGCGATCGGCGGCTACGCGCCACGCCCGGCGGTTCGGTAGCAGACAGCGCGGCCCCGCCTGGCGGCAGGCACACACTCCGGCGCCCGTCCCGGCGCCTTCCGACGTCAGATTTCGATCTGCGCGCCCAGCTCCACCAGCCGGTTGCCCGGAATGCGGAAGAAGCCGGTCGCCGGCGCCGCGTTGCGGTGCATGAACGCAAACAGCTTGTCGCGCCAGAACGGCATGCCACGGTGATGGCTGGCGATGATGGTTTCGCGGCTCGCGAAATAGGTGGTTTCCATCGGATCGAAGTGGATCCCCCCGGCATCGCAGCTGCGCATCAGCGCAAGCGGCACGTCGGGCGTTTCCATGAAGCCGAAGCGGATCAGCACGCGGTAGAAGTCGTCGCCGATCGATTCGATGCGCAAGCGGCAGTCCCGCGGCGCGTAGGGCACGGTCAGCGTCTCCACCGTCAGGAACACATTGCGCTCGTGCAGCACCTTGTTGTGCTTGAGGTTGTGCATCAGTGCGTGCGGCACGACGCCAAGTTGGCTGCTCATGAAAACCGCGGTGCCCGGCACGCGTACCGGCGGCGCCAGCATCAGACCCGGCAGGAAGCTCCCCAGCTGGATGCCTTCCTGGCGGATTTCGGCGTGCAGCAGTTCGCGGCCGCGCCGCCAGGTGCGCAGCACCGTGAACACGGCCAGGCCCAGCACCACCGGGAACCACGCGCCGTCGAAGAACTTGGCGCCGTTGGCGATCACGAAGCCCAGGTCGACGATGAAGAACAGCACGCACAGTGGCAGCACCAACTTGCGCCACTTCGGCCACAGCGTACGTGCCACCAGCGCCAGCAGCAGCGTGTCGATCAGCATCGTGGTCGCCACCGAGATGCCGTACGCGGTGGCCAGCGCGGTGGAGGTGCGGAACACCAGCACCACCGCGATCACCATCAGCATCAACAGCCAGTTGATGTAGGGGACGTAGATCTGGCCGATGGTGTCGCTGGAGGTGTGCTTGATGTGCATGCGCGGCACGTAGCCCAGCTGCATGGCCTGGCGCGCAACCGAGAACGCGCCGGTGATCACCGCCTGGGATGCGATCACCGTGGCCATCGTCGCCAGAACGATCATCGGGATCAGCGCCCACTCGGGCACGGCCTCGTAGAAGGGATTCTTCACCGCGGTCGGATGGCCCAGCACAAACGCGCCCTGGCCCAGGTAATTCAGCATCAGCGCCGGCAGCACCACCAGGTACCAGCCGTAGCGGATCGGCCGGGCACCAAAGTGGCCCATGTCGGCATACAGCGCCTCGCCACCGGTCACGGCCAGCACCACCGCACCGAGGATGAAGAGCGAATGGCCGCCATGATCGATGAAGAAGCGCATCGCCCACACCGGGTTCAGCGCTTTCAGCACTTCCGGCATGTCGATGATGTTGTGGACGCCGATCACGGCCAGCGACAGGAACCACAGGCAGGTGATCGGCCCGAAGATGCGCCCCACCCGCTCGGTGCCGAACCGCTGCGCGACGAACACGCCCAGCAGGATCACCACCGTGATCGGCACGATCCAGCGATGCAGCGCGGGCGCGGCAACCTCCAGGCCCTCCACGGCCGACAGCACCGAGATGGCCGGCGTGATCACGCTGTCGCCGAAAAACAGCGAGGCACCGAAGATGCCCAGGATGCCGACCACGTAGGCCGACCGACCGCCCTTGGCGAGCGTGCGCTGGGCCAGCGCCATCAGCGCCATGATGCCGCCCTCGCCCTCGTTGTCGGCGCGGGTGATGATCGAGACGTACTTCAGCGTCACCACCACCATCAGCGCCCAGAACACCAGCGACAGGATGCCCAGCACGGTGTCGTGGTTGCCGACCAGCCCGAAGTGCGGAGAGAACGCCTCTTTCAGGGTGTACAGCGGACTGGTGCCGATATCGCCGAAGACGACGCCGATCGCGCCGACCACGAGCCCGGGCAGGCCCTGCTTGCCGTGACCGGAATGCGGTGCGCCCGCACCTGGAACCGGGGCGGAGGAGGAAGTGTTGAACGAGGTCATGGAAGCGTCTGCTCTGGGCGGGGTGGCCGCCGTGGGCTCAGCGAAGCGCGGACTTTAGCGCCTTGCGGATGATGGTGGCGGCGTCGTCGCCAGCCGCGGTGGCGTCACGCGCCATGCGCACGGCTTCCGCCGGCTTGTAACCCAGTTGCTGCAACGCGATCACGGCCTCGCCCTGCGGATCGAACACGGTGCCGCCGGCGGTGAGCGTGGCGCCTGCACCGGCGAGGTCGGCGGCGCGATCGCGCAGTTCCACGACCATGCGTTCGGCGGTCTTCTTGCCGATCCCGGGGATGCGCGTCAGCGCGGTCACGTCGCTGGCCTGGACCATGCGCGCGAACTCATCCACCGACACCCCCGAAAGCACCGCCAGGGCGATCTTCGCACCGATGCCGGTGACCTTCTGCACGTCGCGGAACAGGCGGCGCTCGCCCTCGCGCAGGAAGCCGTACAGCGAAACGCTGTCTTCCTTCTGCGCGTAATGGGTGAACAGCGAGACTTCCCGACCGAGCTCGGGCAAGTCGTAGAACGTGCTCATTGGCGCTTCGAGCTCGTAGCCGACGCCGTTGACATCGACGATCAGCCACGGCGGCTGCTTGTGGATCAAGTTGCCGCGCAGACGTCCAATCATGGCGTGCTCTCCAGGCCAGGGCGGCCGGCGGTTTGCGTGCGGTGGAATGCGGTTGCGGGTGCGGCGCGATCCACGCCATCAACGGCGGGCGAGGCGCTCCACCCCACCACGGCGACGCCGCATGCGACGACCTGGGCCATCACGTGCCGCGCCTGCGCAACTGGTTGATGGCCACGCCGGTGCGCGCGACGGTCGCGCTCATGTGGGCGTGGGTCAATGCCACCGCCAGTGCGTCGGCAGCGTCGGCCTGCAGTTTCACGCCGGGCAGATTGAGCAGCAGGCGCACCATGTGCTGCACCTGCTCCTTGTCGGCGGCGCCACGCCCGACCAGCGACTGCTTGATCACGCGCGGTGCGTATTCGCTGATCGGCAGGTGCCGGCGCACCACGGTCGCCAGAGCCGCGCCACGGGCGTGGCCGAGCTTGAGCGCCGATGTCGCCGACTTGTCCATGAACACTGTCTCGATGGCGACCTGTCCTGGCTGCCACTCGTCCAGCACGCGCTCCAGGTTCTCGCACAGCAGGCCGAGCCGGGACGGGAAGTCGGCGGCATCGAGCAGCTTGATCGCCTCGCAATGCACGAATGTGCAGCGGCCGTCGGCTGCCACGTCGATGACGCCGATGCCGGTGCGCTGCGAACCGGGATCGATACCGAGGATGCGGGTCACGGCGCGGCAGTCGGAAGGGCGTTACGCGTACGCATCGGCGCCGAGGTCGGCGTTGGAGTAGACGTTCTGCACGTCGTCCATGTCTTCGAGCCAGTCGAGCAGCTTGACCACCTGCTGGGCGGTGTCGCCCTCGACGGCGATGTCGTTGTCGGCCCGGTAGGTGACTTCGGCCAGGTCCGGGACGAAGCCCGCCCCCACCAGCGTCGCCTTGACCGCCTCGAACGCATCCGGCGAGGTCAGCACGTCGATCGCGCCGTCGTCGGGATAGACCACGATGTCGTCGGCACCGGCTTCGATCGCGGCCTCGGTGATCGCTTCCTCGTCGACGCCGGGCGCAAAGCTCAGCACGCCCAGCTTCTTGAACATGAAGGCGACCGAGCCTTCGGTGCCCATGTTGCCGCCGAACTTGCCGAACGCATGGCGCACGTCGGCCACGGTACGCACGCGGTTGTCGGTGAGGCAGTCGACGATCACCGCCACGCCGCCCGGGGCATAGCCCTCGTAGCGGATCTCCTCGTACTCGACGCCTTCCAGCTCGCCGGTGGCCTTCTTGACCGCACGCTCGATCACGTCCTTGGTCATGTTGGCCGACAGGCCCTTGTCGATGGCGCTTCGCAGGCGCGGGTTTCCGCCCGGATCGCCGCCACCGGCGCGCGCGGCAACGGTGATCTCGCGGATGATCTTGGTGAACACCTTGGCGCGCTTCGCGTCCGAGGCGTTCTTGCGGCCAGCGATTGACGGTCCCCTACCCATACGTTTTTCCAGAACCAGGCAATGGCGAGGCGGCGATTTTACGCGAACTTGGACCGCGCGCCGGGCATCGACCCGGTTCACGCACACCCTGCCCGGCGTGCACCGCGGGATGTTCAGGAATCGGGCGCATGCGCCGGGTTACGCCAGCCGGTCGTGCGCGAAGCGGCCGTGGTGGAGGAAATGGGCCGCCTGCGCCGCCGCTTCGGGCGAAAATACCAGCCCACTGTGGCTGGACGCCACGACACAGTGGTCGGCCAGCCCGGGAACGCGGGTCTCGTCGACGGTCACGGTGCCGTCGGAATCGCCATCGAACTGGGCGAACAACCGCCCCAGTCCGTGCGCAATCCGTCCGGCCACCATGCCCACCTGCGCCCGGCAATTCCACTCCGGCAGCCCGCTCTGGAGCAGTTGCGCACTGCGCCCGAGGGCCGGCGCGGTCCAGCCGCGGGAGGCCACCGCGCGCGCGGCGACGCTGCCGTGCAGGGGCGAGCCCAGGCATACCACGCGCGACACCGGCAGGTCCGGCTGCAGGCGCAGGGCCTCCAGCGAGATCAGCCCGCCGAGGCTGTGGCCCACCACCATGCACGGTGAGCGTGCGAGCGATTCGCGCAGACGCGCGACGGCTGCATCGGGGCCGCCGAACACGCTGGCGTAGGTGAAGATTTCCGGCTCGAAGCCGCTGCCGCGCAGGCGCGCGGCCAGCATCTGCAGCCACGCGCCCATGTTCCAGATGCCGTGCACCAGCACGACACGACGCGTGCTCACGTCGACGGCTCCATCGTCGGGCCGCGCCGCAGGATGTACTCGTGGTCGCGCGTATTGCCGACGATGAATTCGTAGTCGCCCACGTGCGCGAAGCCGTGACGGCCGTAGAGCCGCTGCGCGCCGAGGTTCTGCGACCACACGCCGATCCACAGCGTGCGCGGACCGTCGGACTGCAGCCAGTCGAGAGCGGCCTGGAACAGGCGCCCGCCCCAACCGCCGTTCTGCACGCTCGGCAGCACATACAGTCGTTTCAGTTCGCCGTCGCCTGCGGCCACGTCCGGATGTGGCAGGCCGCAGGGCCCGGCGGCGGCGTGCCCGACTGCCACGCCATCGTCTTCGAGCAACCACACCGCGTAATCGGGATGACCCAGGATCACCGCCTGCTTCTCGACCGAGTAACTGTCGGCGATGAAGGCCTGCAGGTCAGCCTCGGGATAGAGGTGGCCGAAGGTCTCGGTGAACGTCTGCGTGGCGATGCGCGACAACGTCGGCGCATCGGCCACGGTGGCGCGCCGGATCGCCAGCGCCATGGCTCAGCCCTGCCCGGCCGTGCCGTCGGCCGTCGGGGCGAGCTTCGGGCGCACCGAGACGTGCACTTCGGCCAACTGCTTGTCCGGCACCGGCGACGGCGCGCCGGTCATCAGGCACTGCGCGGTGGTGGTCTTGGGGAACGCAATCACGTCGCGGATCGATTCGGTGCCGGCCATCAACGCGGCGATGCGGTCGATACCGAACGCGATGCCACCGTGCGGCGGCGCGCCGAACTTGAGCGCATCGAGCAGGAAGCCGAACTTGCCCTCGGCCTCTTCCGCGCCGATGCCAAGCAGCTCGAACACCGCCGACTGCATCGCCGAGTTGTGGATGCGGATCGAACCGCCGCCGATCTCGTTGCCGTTGAGCACCATGTCGTAGCCGCGGCTGACCGCGGTCCTGGCGTTGGCGCGCAGGTCGGCGACATCGTCGACCGCCGGAGCGGTGAAGGGGTGGTGCAGCGCCACGTAGCGGCCCTCTTCCTCGTCCCACTCGAACATCGGGAAGTCGGTAACCCACAGCGGCGTCCAACCGTCGGCGACCAGGCCCAGGTCACGGCCAAGCTTGATGCGCACTGCGCCCATGAAGTCGCTGGCCGACTTGTAGCTGGCGGCCCCGAACAGCACCAGGTCGCCGCTGGCGGCCCCGGTGGCGGCCAGGATGGCGGTCAGCGTTGCGTCGTCCAGGAACTTGGCGATCGGCGAGGTGACGCCCTCCAGGCCCTTGGCCAGGTCGTCCACCTTCATCCATGCCAGGCCCTTGGCACCGTGCTTGGCGGCATGCGCGGCAATGTCGTCGATCTGCTTGCGCGACAGCGACGCGGCGCCCGGCGCACGCAGCGCGACCACGCGGCCGTCCTCGTGGTTGGCCCAGTCGGTGAAGACCTTGAATTCGCAGGTCTTGACCAGCTCGGCGATGTCGGTGAACTCCAGCGGGATGCGCAGGTCGGGCTTGTCCGAGCCGAAGCGGCGCATGGCCTCTTCGTACGTCATGCGCGGGAACTGCGCGGCAAGCTCGACCCCCATCACCTCGCGGAACACCGAGCGGATCATCTCCTCGGTGAGATCCTGCACGTCGCGCTCGGACACCCACGCGAACTCCATGTCGAGCTGGGTGAACTCGAGCTGGCGGTCGGCGCGCAGCGCTTCGTCGCGGAAGCAGCGGGCAATCTGGTAGTAGCGGTCGAAGCCCGCCATCATCAGGATCTGCTTGAACAGCTGCGGCGATTGCGGGAGCGCGTAGAACTCGCCCTCGTGCATGCGCGCAGGCACCAGGAAGTCGCGCGCACCCTCGGGCGTGGCCTTGGTGAGGATGGGGGTTTCGATGTCCTGGAAGCCGCGTTCGTCGAGGTAACGACGCAGCGCCTGCACCAGCTTGATGCGGGTGCGCATCTTGCGCTGCATGTCCGGCGTGCGCAGGTCGAGGTAGCGGTACTTCAGGCGCACGTCCTCGCCCGGGTTCTCGTGGGCGTGGAACGGCAGCGGCTCGGCCTTGTTGAGCACTTCGATCGCGCTGGCCAGCAGCTCGACCTTGCCGCTGCGGATCTTGTCGTTCGCGGCCTGGCGCAGCCGAACCGCGCCGGTGATGCGCACGCAGTCCTCGTACCCCAGCGCGGCGGCGGCCTTGAACAGCTCGGCGGTGTCGGAATCGACCACCAGCTGGACGACGCCCTCGTGGTCGCGCAGGTCGATGAAGACCACGTGGCTCTGGACGCGGGTGGTGTTCACCCAGCCGCACAGGGTCACGGTCTGGTCGATCAGGCTCTCGTCGACGAGGCCGCAATAGTGGGTACGCATGGAAACTCCGGAACGGATGCTGGCGCGGGCGGTCGGGACGATCCGCACGCGCAGGGCCGCACAGTTTAGCGGGTCTGCCGCGGGGGTTGGTCGGGGCCGGCGGCGCCTTTCCTTTACGGCCGCCAACCCACGGCGGAAACACGCGGCCTTAACCATTGCGGCGGGTTACTGCGCGAGCCATTGTGGCCGCCGTCACGCGCACCGCTGAAACCACCGCTCCGCCACGTCCTTGGGGGAAAGCCAACATGCCGCAATTGCCATCGGAACCGTTCCCCACCGCCACCCACGCCATGCCGCGACGACAACTGCGCGGATGGTTGCTGGCCTGCCTGGTCGCCGTCTGCGGCATCGCCAGCGCCCAATCCGCCAACCAGAACCTGCGCGGCATGACGCGCGAGGCCCAGGCCCAGGCCATCACCCAGGCATTCGCGCAGCAGTCCGGCGGCCGCAGCATCGACGCCAACCAGCTGGGCTACTTGCTCGGCCAGGTCGATGGCCAGGGCTGGGATCTGGCCCGCATCACCACCGAGATCGCCCGCGTGGTCGCCGCCGGCAACGGCCAGTACGGCGATCAGGGCTACGACCAGGGCGGCTACGGTTACGGCAGCGGCAACCAGGTCCAGTGCGAGAGCGTGGACAACCGCTACCGCGAGTGCCGCACGGGGTTCCGTGGCCGCGCCGTGATGGTCCGCAAGCTGTCCGACAGCGCCTGCAACGAAGGCCAGAACTGGGGCGCCCGCGACGGCATGGTGTGGGTGGATCGCGGCTGCCGCGCGGTGTTTGCCGAACAGGGCGGCTGGTCGGGCGGCAACAACCGCGACCAGGTCCAGTGCGAAAGCGTGGACAACCGCTACCGCGAGTGCCGCACGGGGTTCCGTGGCCGCGCCGTGATGGTCCGCAAGCTGTCCGACAGCGCCTGCAACGAAGGCCAGAACTGGGGCGCGCGCGACGGCATGGTGTGGGTGGATCGCGGCTGCCGCGCGGTGTTCGCCGAGCAGGGCGGCTGGTCGGGTGGCAACAACCGCGACCAGGTCCAGTGCGAGAGCGTGGACAACCGCTACCGCGAATGCCGTACTGGCTTCCGGCGCCGCGCCGTGATGGTCCGGCAGCTGTCCGACCGCGCCTGCGTCGAGGGCAACAGCTGGGGCGCGCGTGACGGTTCGGTCTGGGTGAACAACGGCTGCCGCGCGATCTTCGGCGAGGGACGCGGCGGCAACGGCCACGGCCAGACGGGCCGCATGACGTGCGAAAGTCACGACAACCGGCGCATCACCTGCCCGTGGCCACCCCGCTACGGCCGGGCGACGGTGTCGCGCCGGCTGTCCAATTCGCCGTGCATCGAGGGCCACAGCTGGGGCCAGTCTTCGTCCACCGCGATCTGGGTGTCCAACGGCTGCCGTGCCGAGTTCCAGGGCAACGGCGACGGCGGATATGACGACGGTGACTATGCCGGCGGCGGTTACCCCGGCGGCGGCAACGGTGACTACCAGATCACCTGCAGCAGCCACTCCAACCGCGGCAACCGCTGCAACTGGGACGCCTCCCGCTTTGGCCGCCCGCACCTGATCCGTCAACTCTCCAACGAGCCGTGCATCGAAGGTCGGACCTGGGGTTACGACGGCAACGCCGTGTGGGTCAGTAACCATTGCAGCGGCCGGTTCGGCGCGCGCTGAGGCACCCGACTTTCCACACGGTATGGCCAGCGGCAGCACCTCGGTGCTGCCGCGTGGACCGGCGCCTGCCTTTACCCGACCGCGCGCCGGCCGTTCACGGCTCGACAATCAGCGCGCCGTCCGGTCTGGCGACGCGACAGCCGGGCCGCGCGGGCGCGGTTCAGCCGGTCGAGAGCGATGACTCGACAAACGTCGCCGGTCGCAATGGAATGGGCGGTGGGCGGCTCGTGCCTGGCAGGTCGTGCCTGGCAGATCGTGCTTTGCAGATCGTGACCGGCAGAGCGGCCGGTCGTCAGGCCGACGGACTGACCGGCTTGCTGGCGGGCGCGGGTGCCGGGTCGGCCTTGGGCTTGCCCGGTGCGCCGCTGTCGGCGGGCTTCGCGGCACCGGCGCTGCTGCCGCCGTCGGCGAGGTTGCGCTTCTTGTCGCCGTCCTTCTTGAAGTCGGTTTCATACCAGCCACCGCCGGCCAGGCGGAACTGCGGCGCGGTCAGCTGCCGACCCACTTCCGACTGTCCGCATTCGGGGCAATCGACCGGATCCGGGTCGGACATCTTCTGCAGGCGGTCGAACTGGTGGCCGCAGGCGGCGCACCCGAAAGCGTAGATCGGCATGGTGGAGATTCGTTCGGCGGTGGACCAGCCTGACCAGATGGGGGCGTTGCTGCCGGAATCAAGGTGAACCACCGCCAAGCCCGGCCCCGGCGCCCAGACCCGATGCCCCCAGGCGCCCCACCCTCGCCTCGCGCCCGACCGGGCCACGAAACCGGCGCACCCCATGCCCGCCACCCGGTGTCAACCGCCGCCGGATGCCTATACTCGGCAACGACTCCGCACGGGCCCCTCCATGCCACTGCACGCCTACCGCGTCGACGCGTTCACCACCACGCCCGGACAGGGCAATGCCGCCGGCGTGGTCACCGATGCCGCCGGACTGGATCCGGCACAGATGCAGGCCATCGCCGCGGAGCTGGGATGCTCCGAAACCGCCTTCGTGCTGCCCGCTTCCGGGCCCGACCACGACCTGCAGCTGCGCTTCTTCACTCCGACCGTCGAAGTTCCGGTGTGCGGCCACGCCACCATCGCCGCGCATTTCGTGCTGGCCAGCGCCAGCGGGCACACCGGCGTGATCCACCAGCTCAGCGGTGCCGGCGTGCAACGCATCGAGACCGTGCGCGATGACCAAGGGATCGCCGTGCGGATCCGGCAGAACCGGCCGGAGTTCCGCGAGCCGCTCGCGCCCGAGCTGGTTCCCGAGGTGATGGCGGCGCTGGGCGTGGGCATCACCGACCTGGATTTCCGGTGCCCGCTGCAGTTCGTCAGCACCGGCCACGGCAAGCTGCTGCTCGGCATCGAGCGACGCGACCGGCTGCGCGAGCTGCGGCCCGACTTCGCGCAGCTGGCCGAATTGAGCCCGCTGGTGGGTAGCAATGGCTATTACGTGTTCACGCTGGACAGCGCGGACGACGACGACGCGCTCTGCCACGGGCGCATGTTCGCACCGGCGATCGGCATCGAAGAGGACCCGGTGACCGGCAACGCCAACGGGCCGCTCGGCGCCTACCTCGTGCGCCACGGCCTGCTGCTCACGGTCGGTGGGTTCACGCGTTTCCGCGCGCGCCAGCAGGCCGCGAACGGCCGCGGCGGCTTTGTCGATGTCAGCGTGCGCGCCGAAGGCGACATCCCGGTGGAGGTCGAGATCGAAGGCCGCGCCGTGATGGGCCCGCAGGTGGCGTTGACCTCGATCCGCTAGCTGGCATCGCTCAGGCGGTTCTACACAACTGGCCACTCACATCGACAGCGCCGCTTCCAGTAGTGGCTTCGCCCATTCCGGCGTCCGCTCAAGCGACGTCACGTCGTCCGGCCAGGTGAGCTTGCCCGAAGCCATCTCCGCGACCAGCAACGGGTCCGGAATCGCTTCTCCCGGCGCAACGTCGACACTGTTGTCGTACACCTGCAGGTGCGCCAGGTACGGCATGAGCGCAATCAGGTTTTCCAGCGCAACAGGGTAACGCTCGCGGATCTTGCCCTCGGGAATGCCGTGCCCGCCCACAGCCACTCGAGCACTGACGCGAGCGATGTGCTGCTCTGGCGATGACAGGCCGCAGAACCAGATCATCACGTCATGCGTCTTGGCGGCTGCCTTGATCTTCGACGGAACAGTTCGGCCACCCAGCGTGGTCTCGAAGGCAAAGTGTGCGCCACGGGCGACGGCCTCATCCAGACGCCGCATGCCTTCCTGCCACGCGATCGCATTGGCCTGGGCCTGGTCACAGCCGGTTTCGGCGATGAGCTCACGCGCAAACGCATCGGGGTTGAACCATGCCAGCCCATCCCGCTCCAGCAAATGTCCGCCGATCGAACTCTTGCCCGCGCCATTTACCCCTGCGAGGACAAAGAGAACGGGGCGCGCCTTCAATGACTCTCCCCGGCCTTGACCTTACCGCCGAGCTTGGCAGGACCACGCATCAGCAAACGGAGGCGAGTGCCGGCGTCTGCAGCCTGTAGTGACGCCAAACGCTCGTCGAAGCGGTGGCGAAGCGCATCGAGTGCCGACGCGTTCCTGGATTCGGCCTCATGCAGGGCGCGCACGATGGTGCCGTACTCCTCGACCGAGAGGATCACCGCTTCGGGCTCGTTGTGATTGGTCACTACGACCTTGCCTTCGCGGCTGACAGCTTTCATGACACCGCGCCAGCCAAGCTTCTTCACATCGGAGGCCGGCGTGCGGGGAAGATCCTCGATCGAATCGAGATTGAGAGGCAGGGCCACGGTTCGCTCCTGCGCCTGGGGGCGCAGGTGGAAATATACCCTTTTTTGCCATTTTGGCAAAAATGACCGAACTACCGGGCCCGCGGTTCGCCCAGCTCGCCGACGCCGGCGAGCGGCGCTGGCTCGACATCCACCGGGGCCCGCGTGGCACACGCCGCGCAACCGTCAGACGGGCGTCAGCGACACCGCACTGGATGACTCAGGCCGCGTCGTACAGCGCCAGCAGGTCGGCCTCGGCCGTGGCCAGCTGCGCGGCGAGGCGGTCGCGCTCGCGACCGACATCCGCCGCGCGGGTACCGCCAGCCGCGTACAGCGACGGGTCCGCCAGCTCGGTTTCGAGCGCGGCCAGCTTGCCTTCCAGTTCGGCGACCAGCGCCTCGGCCTTGGCCAGCTTGTGCGGGTTGGCCTTGGACTTCCTGGCGGCCGGCGCCGGCGATGCGGCGGCGGCCACAGGCGCGGCAGCGGCCGCAGCGGCGGCGGTCGCGGCCGGCTTGGCGATGCCCTTGCCGTCGTTGCTGTTGTCGCGCGTGCGCAGCCACACCGCGTAGGCGTCCAGATCGCCGTCGAACGGCACGGCCGTGCCGTCGGCGACGCGCCAGAACGTGTCGCAGACCAGGCCGATCAGGTGGCGGTCGTGCGAGACCATCACGATCGCGCCGGGGAATTCGGCCAGCGCCTCGGCCAGCGCCTCGCGCATGTCGAGGTCGAGGTGGTTGGTGGGCTCGTCGAGCAGCAGCACGTTGGGCTGCGTCCACGCGATCAGCGCCAGCGCCAGGCGCGCGCGCTCGCCACCGGAGAAGCCATCCACCGATTCGAAGGCGCGGTTGCCCGGGAAATTCCACTTGCCCAGGAAGTCGCGCAGCTGCTGGGTACCCACGCCCGGGGCGATCTCGGCCAGGTGGTCGATCGCGCTGACGCCCTCGTGCAGCGATTCGACGGTGTGCTGGGCAAAGTAGCCGATGCGAAGGTCAGGATGGCCGCCGCGCTCGCCCGACAGCAACGCCAGTTCGCCGACCAGCGACTTGACCAGCGTGGACTTGCCGGCGCCGTTGGGGCCCAGCAGCGCGACGCGGTCGCCGGCTTCGAGGATGAAGCCGACGTCGTGCAGGATCGTGGTGGTTTCGTCGCCGTTGCGGTAGCCGCAGTCGGCGTGGGTGACGCGCAACAGCGCGTGCGGCAGGCGTCCGGGTGCCGGGAATTCGATGTGCAGCGCGCGCTCGACGCGCACGGCCTCGGTGTTGGCCATCTTGGCCAGGCGCTTGACGCGCGACTGCGCCTGCTTGGCCTTGGCCGCGCTGGCGCTGAAGCGGTCGATGAAGCTCTGCAGGTGGGCGCGCTCGGCCTGCACCTTCTCGTGGGTGATCTGCTGCAGGCGCAGGTGCTCGGCACGCTGGCGCTCGAACGCGGTGTAGTCGCCGGTGTAGATCTTCGCGCCGCCGCCGTGCAGGTGCAGCGTGTGCGTGGTGACCTCGTCGAGGAACTCGCGATCGTGCGAGATCAGCAGCAGCGTGCCGGGGTACTTCAGCAGCCACTGTTCCAGCCACAGCACCGCGTCGAGGTCGAGGTGGTTGGTCGGTTCGTCCAGCAGCAGCAGGTCGCTGGGCGTCATCAGCGCGCGCGCCAGGTTCAGGCGCACGCGCCAGCCGCCGGAGAACTCACTGACCGCGCGCTGGTGGGTGTCGGCCGAGAAACCCAGGCCGTGCAGCAGCTTGCCCGCGCGGGCAGCGGCGTCGTAGCCGTTGAGTTCTTCAAGGCGGTGATGGGCCTCGGCAACCGCCTCCCAGTCCTCGTTGGCAAACGCATTGGCCTCGGCCTGGATCGCCGCATGCACGGCGGCGTCGCCGGACAGCACGAAGTCCAGCGCCGGATCGGGCAGCGACGGCGTTTCCTGGGCGACGCTGGCGATGCGCACGCGATTGGGGATGTCCAGGTCGCCGCGATCGGCCTCGACCTCGCCCTGGATGGCCGCAAACAGCGACGACTTGCCGGTGCCGTTGCGGCCGATCACGCCCACGCGCCAGCCGGCATGCATGGTCAGGTCGACGTTGGACAGCAGCAGGCGCTCGCCGCGGCGGAGGGCGAAGTCACGAAAGGCAATCATCAGCAGGTTCCAGGTGGTGCCGCGCCGGCAGACCCGCGGCGGCAACGGACACGCGTCGGTGGCGACGGTGGCCGCCGGAGGGCGGGGCACACGTCGACCGGGGGCGGTCGGGCCGGGCAGTCTAACAGCGATGCCGGCACCAGCCCTCCTCCGGGGCTCGTGCCAAGGCGGATAGGCGACGCGCGGCGGCGGCGATGGCCGTCGAAATCGGCGCTGGGGCGCGCTGGGCATCGGTTACCATCGGGCATGTCGCCATCTGCGTGCGGTTTTCCGCCGGCCCCGATCCCGGGGCCGCGACCGCAACCCGCCATCGCGACGCCTGCACTATCCCTTCGCTGCCCGCTGGCAGCCGTCCGCCCCCGACGCCCGTCCCCGGAGCGTCCCAGAACGGAGACCCGATGGAGTTCCCCATCCCGCTGATCGCCCTGCTCGCATCCAACCCCGCCGCCCAGTCCGGACCGGCGGTGCAACACCACACCCCGCTGATCGCCCTGCTCGCCTCCAGCCTGGTACTGGCCTTCATCTTCGGCTCGATAGCCAATCGCCTGAAGCTGTCGCCGCTGGCCGGCTACCTGATTGCCGGCATCGTGATCGGGCCATTCACGCCGGGCTTCGTCGCCGACGAGAACCTGGCATTCGAGATTTCCGAGATCGGCGTGATCCTGCTGATGTTCGGCGTGGGCCTGCACTTTTCGCTGCGCGACCTGATGTCGGTCAAGACGATCGCGGTGCCCGGCGCGGTGGTGCAGATCGCCGTGGCGACCGCGCTGGGCTGGGGCCTGGCGCTGGCGCTGGGCTGGAGCCACGGCGCCGGCCTGGTATTCGGCCTGGCGTTGTCAGTGGCCAGCACCGTCGTGCTGCTGCGCGCGCTGGAAGACCGTCGCCTGCTGGAATCCGAGCGCGGCCGCATCGCGGTGGGCTGGCTGATCGTCGAAGACCTGGCGATGGTGATCGCGCTGGTCCTGCTGCCGGCGCTGGCCGGCGCGCTGGGCGGCAAATCCGCCAGCGCCGGCGACCTCAGTCTGGGCGCGTCGCTGCTGCTGACCCTGGGCAAGCTCACCGCGTTCGTGGTGGTGATGCTGGTGGTCGGCCGGCGCGTCATCCCGTGGGTGCTCGAGCGCGTTGCCGGGACCGGCTCGCGCGAGCTGTTCACGCTGTGTGTGCTGGCGATCGCGATGGGCGTGGCATTCGGATCGACCTACCTGTTCGGTGTGTCGGTCGCGCTCGGCGCGTTCTTCGCCGGCATGATGCTCAACGAGTCCGAGTTCAGCCACAAGGCGGCCGCCGACTCGCTGCCGATGCGCGACGCATTCGCTGTGTTGTTCTTTGTGTCGATCGGCATGTTGTTCGACCCCAGCGTGGTGCTGGACAACCCGCTGGCGGTGCTGGCCACGTTCCTGGTGATCGTGATCGGAAAATCGCTGGCGGCGTTTGCGATCGTTCGCGCGTTCGGCCGCAGCAACTCGATCGCGCTGACGATCTCGGCCAGTCTGGCGCAGATCGGCGAGTTCTCCTTCATCCTGGCCGGCATCGGCGTCGACATCGACGTACTGCCCGCCGAGGGCCGTGACCTGGTGCTGGCCGGCGCACTGCTGTCGATCATCGCCAACCCGCTGATCTTCGCCGCGCTGGACAAGTGGCAGGCACGCGCCGATGCCCATGCCGTCAGCAAGGGCATGCCCGTCGACGACCCGCCACCGCAGCCGATCGACATCGCCGGCCACGCGATCGTGGTCGGCTTCGGACGGGTCGGCAGCCACCTGGCCAAGCTGTTGCACGAGCGCGGCGTACCGGTGGTGGTGATCGAGGACGATGGCGACCGCGCCGACCAGGCACGCGCCGCCGGCTTGCCCGTGGTGCGCGGCAACGCCGTGCACGAGCGCGTGCTGCTGGAGGCGTCGCCAGGCGAGGCCACGATGGCGGTGTTCGCGATCCCGCAACCGCTGGAAGCCGGCGAGGCGATGGAACGGCTCAAGAAGCTCAATCCGGCGTTGACCATCCTGGCGCGCGCGCACAGCGAGACCGAGGTCCGCCACCTGCTCGCCCACGGTGCCGATGCAGCAGTGCTGGCCGAACGCGAACTCGCCCACAGCATCGCCGAGATGGTGATGGCAACACCGCACTATCGCGGCAACCGCCACCTGCCGCCGGCAATCGCCTGACCCTTCCACCTACCAGCAGACCAGCATCCCGATGGACGACAACGACAGCAAACGCGCGCAACTCAGCACCACCGAGGCGCGCATCCTCGCCTGCCTGGTGGAGAAGGAAGCGACCACACCCGACACCTACCCGCTGACGCTCAACGCGATCGTGGTTGCCTGCAACCAGAAGACCGCGCGCGAGCCGACGATGGAACTCGAGCCCGGCGAGACCGCACACGCCTTGCGTCAACTCGAACCGCGCGGCTGGGTGAAATCGCAGCACAGCGCGCGGGCCGAACGCTACGAGCACCGCATGGCCGCCGTGCTCGGCGTGACGCGCGCGCAGACGGCATTGCTGGCGCTGCTGATGCTGCGCGGGCCACAGACCGCGCACGAGCTGCTGGCGCGCAGCGACCGCATGGCGAAGTTCGACTCCGCCGACGACGTGCAGTACGCGCTCGAACGCCTCGCGCAGCGCGAACCGGCGCTGGTCACCGTGCTGCCACGCCAGTCCGGTCAGCGGGGCGAGCGGTACGCACACCTGCTTTGCGGCGAACCGGATGCGTCGGCGATTGCCGCGTCCGCGACGGCGGCGGGCCCGTCACGCGGTGCGCTGGAAGATCGCATCGCCGCCCTGGAAGCGCGCATCGAGGCACTGGAAGCGCGCCGGGATGCGCACGCCAGCTAAGGGAGCGGCTTCCCACGCGGTGATTGCAGCGGTATCGGAAGTCACACGGTTCCCCGATGCGCGGCGCTGTCCGCGCTGTCCGATACCCCGCGATGGTCGCGTTGCAACAGGGGATGAGGGCGAGGTCGCCGTGTACGTCGGCGCGGCCTCGGCGCGCACCCGCTGCGCCTGCATGCCCCGCCACGCCAGGGAGGAGGCATGCGCGCCATCACCTGCACTCGAGTCGCACCGGCCTGGTGGCGTTGGGCGGTGGTACGGCAGCGACCATCTGCCGCGTGGGGCATCCCGATTGCGCTGATGGCAGCGACCCTGTGGTTGCTGACCCTGCTGCCGGTCGCCATGGCGCAGGATCGCCCACGGGCGTCGTCATCGACGACGTTGCAACGCCAGGCCGTCACCACGCAGCCGGTCGACACCACCTCACCGCCCACGTGCCGCGATGCCAACGGCGCGCCAATCCCCTGTTCGCAGACGCACACAACCCCGACGCGGCTGACCCGGTGGCAGGCCACCGCGCTGGACCAGGCGGCACCGACGGGCCCACAGGGCGGCACCGACGTCCGCCGATGCCGCGATGCGCAAGGCGCGGCAACCCGATGCACGACGGTGCCCCGGGTGGTCGGCATGACCACCGCCATGGCGCAACGCCTGTTGGTCGCAAGCGGCCTGCGCGGCGTTGATCGCGGCGAACGCGCGTCCGACCATCCGCCCGGGACGATTGCAATCACCGCCCCCGTCTCCGGCACAGTGGTCGCCGTCGGGAGCGGGGTCGACTACTGGACCTCCGCCGCGCCGGCGCCGCCGACTCAGGACGCGTCGCAGTCCCCAACCGCAACAACGCCAACGCCGGCACCGCGCGATCGGTTCGTCGTGGTTCCCGATGTCCAGGGCATGCACGAAGGCCAGGCGGTGGCCGAACTGCACGAACGCCGGCTGACCGTTGGCACGATCGGCGAGGTGCACGAGGAGGGAACGGTCGGCATCGTGATCGTGCAGCGGCCACTCCCCGGCACGCGCGTGCGACTCGGCGACGCGATCGATCTGGATCTCCGCCGACCGCCGCAGGACACCACGGTGCCGCCGCTGACGGGGCAAACCGAAGCCAGCGCGCAACAGCTGCTGGCACGAGCACGCCTGCGACCGCGCGCGATCGGAAGCGAGCCCTCACGACTGCCGCGCGGCCGGGTGATCCGCAGCGCGCCGGACGCCGGCACCGTGGTGCGCGTGGGCAGCTTCGTCGACTACGCCGTCGCCTCCGGGCGCAACCGGGTGCCGGCGTTGCGCGCGCTCACCGTCGAGCAGGCACGCGCGCAACTGGCCCGTGCCGGCTTCTCGCTGGGATCACAGGCGACCGTCGAGCGACCCGGCGGCACCGGCCGCGTGCATTCCCAGCAGCCAGCCGCGGGTAGCGAGGCGGTGCTCGACAGCGCAGTCAACGTAACGCTGGCGCAGTCGCCGCCGGTTGCCGTCGCAACGCCAGCGCCGACGACACCGACGCCACCATCGGGCCCCGCCCCGGATCCCGTTCCGGAGCCGCTGCCCGATCCATTGCCCGACGCGTTGCCCGACCCATTGCCGGATCCCATGCCCACGCCGCCGCCGGCGTCCGGCCCCGGGCCGGCCAGTGACATCACACCGGTCGACACGAACGGGCGCGGGACCTCGCCTGGCACGAACGCGGACAGGCCGGCCGATCCCGATCCCAACCCCGCCCTGCCCTGGCCGCCCTGGATCCTCGCCGCCGCAAGCGCGTTGGCCGCCTCCGCTGGCCTCCTCGCCTGGCGCCGGTACTGGAAGCCTTGGCCGTGGCCGATGCGCCTGAAGGTCGACGCGACGCTGCAGTTCCAGGCGGTGGAGTCCGGCGATGGCGCGGTGCCGGGCACGGTCCGCGCGCCCGATCTGCAGCTGCGGTGCTGGATCGAATTGCGCGATGTCGCCGCCGACGACGACGACAACCAGGGCAACCAGGGCAACCCGACAACGGTTCACCAGGAGACCGGCCATGAGTGGACTGATGCTGAAGCAGTTGCTGCCCGCGTCGCTGGAGCGCTTCCAGGACCAGGTGGAGCACGAGATCCGCAAACGCGGTGACGGCCACCAATCCAGCTACGCCTGGGGGCTGATCCGCGGCAGCGCGTCGAAGGCGCTGGTCGACGCACTCGACGTGGAATTCTTCGGCGTGCTCGCCCAAGGCTGGTGCAAGGGCCTGAAGTTGTACGAGTACACCGACGCCAGCAAGCACCCGCCAGACACCGACGAAGTTCTGAGCCTGGGCAAGCGCAAGTTCCCGTTGACCGTGCACCCGGTGCTGTCGCTGGCGGTGGCCGGGCGGGAACTGCTGAACCTGCGTTTCACCCTCGTGCTGACGGCGCAGCTCGACAGCGCGGCGTGCACGATCCGCAACGGCTGCATCACGCGGATCGCGGTCGGCAGCTGCCTTGTCAGCGCGCAGCTGAAGTACGGCGAAGCGGCGCTGCACGAGCCCTCGCAGTCACCGTCGCTCCCGCTGCCGGGCAGCTACGACTTCGACGCTCCGGGCTTCGCGATCGGCGTGTACCGCCCGGCACCCGCGCCGCAAGGACTGGCCGAAGGCTGACGCCGCGCGCGTGAGACACGCCCCTCGCGTGTCGAGTCGCACACGCATTGTGTGCGCTCCATCAACCTATCCGATGCGACGGGCTGGAGGGTGTGGTGACTGCGGCTCTACTCGGGCCACGGTCGCCGTTGCGGCTGCCGATAAGGAGATCAGGCATGTCGAACCACCCGTTGCGCCTCGCGGTCCTTGCCGCGTTGGCCGCACCCGCCACGTTGTTTGCACCCACTGCGTATGCCCAGGCCGCCGAGGATGAAACCGGGACGCTGGACCGGATCATCGTCACTGGCACGCGCGTCACCGATCGCACCGTCGCCGAATCGGCATCGCCGATCGACATCATCAGTCCCGAGACACTGGAAGCCACCGGCACCACCGAACTGGCGACCGCCTTGTCGCGCGCGCTGCCGTCGTTGAATTTTCCGCGCCCGGCGATCTCCGACGGCACCGACGCGGTGCGGCCTGCGCAGCTGCGCGGTCTCGCGCCGGACCAGGTACTGGTGCTGGTCAACGGCAAACGCCGACACGCCACGGCGCTGATCAACCTCAACGGCACGCAGGGCCGCGGTTCTTCCCCGGTGGATCTCAATGCCATCCCCATGGCGTCTATCGAACGGGTCGAGGTACTGCGCGATGGTGCATCGGCGCAGTACGGATCGGACGCGATCGCAGGCGTGATCAACATCGTGCTGAAGGGCGCCGACCATGGCGGAAGCATCGCCACGCGCGTCGGCCAGCACAGCGCGGGCGACGGCGAGAGTTGGCAGGTTTCGGGCAACAGCGGCTTTGCGCTGGGCGAGCGTGGCGCCGTGCACCTGGCCGCGCAGGCGTTGCACAACGACCAGACCGATCGCGCCCGTCCGTTCATCGGCACGCCCACTGCGACCTCTGCACCGCCCGGCCGCGTCGTGCAACGCCAGGGCGACCCCGAGATCGAGCAGTATGCCGTGTCCTACAACACGCGCTTCGCGCCGGCCGAAGGCGTGTCGTTCTATTCCTTCGGCAACGCGAGCAGGCGCGATGCGCTGTCCAACGGCTTCTACCGACCCGCCGGTGATTCGCGCAACGTTCCGCAGATCTATCCCGATGGCTTCCTGCCAAGGATCCGCAACATCGCCGAAGACCGCGCGTTCGTAGTTGGCATGAAGAGTGAAACGGCAGGCGGGCTGGGGATCGACTTAAGCTACAACTATGGCCACAGCGATCTCAGCTTCGGCGTGGAGAACTCGCTCAACCGCAGCTTCGGTGCGGCGTCGCAGACGCGCTTCAAGGCCGGTGCACTGGAAGTGACCCAGCACGTGCTCAACCTCGATCTCACCCGGGCGATCGACGTCGACTGGCTGGAGTACCCCATCGCGTTCGCGTTTGGCGGCGAGTGGCGTGGCGAGGATTTCGCCCAGCACGCCGGCGAACCAAACTCCTACCTCAACGGCGGCGTGCTGCTGCCCGGCGGCGCACCGGCGCCATCCGGGTCGCAGGTGTTTCCCGGTTTCCGTCCCGCGGACGCGCGCGCGTTCGACCGCCACAGCTATTCGGTGTACGCCGATGTCGAGGCGGACCTGGGTGAGCGGGTGTCGCTGGGCCTGGCGGGCCGCACCGAGCAGTACAGCGACTTCGGCAACACCAGCTCGGGCAAGGTTTCCGCGCGCTGGGCGATCACCGATCAGATCGCGCTGCGCGGCACGCTGTCGACGGGCTTTCGCGCACCGTCGCTGCAGCAGCAGTTCTTCCAGTCCACGGCGACCAACTTCATCAGCGTCCCCGGCGTTGGCACGGTGCCGTTCGACATCCGCACGTTCCGCGTCAACGACCCGGCGGCGATCGCGCTGGGCGCCGAGCCGCTTCGCGCCGAGGAGTCGCGCAACGCCAGCCTTGGCCTGGTGGTGCAGCCGTTCGATGGCCTGTACATCACCGTCGACGCCTACCGCATCCGCATCGAGGACCGGATCGCGCTGTCGGAGAACCTCACATCGGCAGCGGTGCGCAACTACCTCAACAACAACGGCTTCCCGGATGTCGGCGGCGGCCGCTACTTCACCAATGCCATCGACACCACCACCGATGGTGTCGATGTGATCGCGACCTGGAACATGAAATTCGGTAACGGCGGCATCGACTGGACCACTGGTTACAACTACAACAAGACCGAGATCGACCGCATCGCGGCGAACCCCGCGGCGTTGGCGGCGATCGACCCGACGGCCGTGCGTTTCGGACGCACCGAAGTGGGTCGACTCACGGTCGGCGCGCCGCGCGACAAGTTCTTCCTCGGTGGCGTGTGGCACGCGGGTGCGTGGACGTTTGGTGCCAACGCCACGCGCTTCGGCCGGTTCTCGGTGCTTGGCGCCACGCCCGCGCTGGACCAGACATTTGCCGCGAAGTGGACACTGGACCTGTCTGCAACCTGGAAGCTCGATCGCTGGGACTTCACGCTGGGCGCCGACAACGTGCTGGATGAGTACCCCGACGAGGTGATCTTCGCCAACTCCACCGGCGGGCAGCTTCCGTACAGCGCGTCGTCGCCGTTCGGCTTCAACGGGGCGTTCGTGTACGCAAAGGTCGGCTACGGATGGTGATGGCGCGCAGTTGACCATCGGCTGACCGTTCGCGCCGTGCGATGCACGGCGTTGGCAGTACCCAGGAAAACGGTCCGCATCGCGGGCCGTTTTTTTGCGTGCGACGCATCGGCACGCGTCCCCAGCCGGACACAGGACACCAACGCGTCGCGCGCGCGACGCGATGGATGCGATGGCCTCATGCACAGTTGCGGTGCGTTGGCTTGAGACAAGGGAATGCGCTGTCGGCCACGGAATGGCGGCGCCGCGGACATGCCGGCGCAGGTCGGATGCCGTGGTGTCGCATCCCACCGCCGGTCAGCATCCGGCACCCACCTGGAATGCGCTCCCGGTATCGCCAACGTCTTGCGCGCTGGCAACGGTGACGACGCGCCAGGGACGACGCACCGCACCGCTCCCCCGTCGTCGTCCCGATTCGAACGGAGCAGCAAGCGCCCAGCGTGTCCATCACCGCCACAGGGAGGTGGGCGCAGCGCATCAGCCAACTTCGCCGGTCCGCGCAGCCCGAACGCGTCCGCCGCTACCACCGCGACGCGACCGGTGCTGCAAACGCCGCCCGGCGATTACGTCACGACCCTGACCCCGGATTGCCATCGTGCGTCCGTCGGTCCCCCACGCCCGAGATTCCACCATGAGCAAGTACGCCTTCCACGGCCGCCTCGACGGCATGATCTGCGACGACTGCCCCGAGCCGTTGTCGAACGTGCAGGTTCGCGCCTATCGCCTGCGTAATGACCCGGACATCGCCGCACTCGCCGCAGCCCCCATCAAAGAGTCGCTTCGCATTCTCGATGACGACGAGGTGCAGGCGAAGGCGCCGTTGCTGCTCGTCGAAGCCACCACCGACGCCGACGGCAATTTCATCCTCGATCTCGACCGTGCCAGTAACTACGGCGGCGAAGCGTTCGAGATCGACGTGTACTGCGGCAACGTGCCGCGCCAGAAGCCGCCGCGCGTTCCACCCGGTGTGCCGCCGCGTCCGCGCCAGTTCCACCTGGCCACGATCAACCCGGCCGAACCGCAGGCGATACGCACGGCGATGCAGCGCCTCGACTACGTGATTCCGTACCGGTGGTGGTGTCCGTTCCGCGCACTGTTCGGCGCCTGGACGATCTGCGGCACGGTGCGCATCTGCGACGAGAAGTCGCCGGTTGCCGGGGTCAAGGTGGCGGCGTTCGATGCCGACTGGTGGCAGCCCGACGCGCTGGGTGATGCAATCACCGACGCCGCCGGCCGGTTCCGCATCGACTACACCGTCGACGATTTCCGCAAGACGCCGTTCTCACCGTTGATCAACATCGAATGGGCCGGCGGGCCGGACATCTACTTCCGGATCGAAGGCAGCGGCGGCACGGTACTGCTGGATGAACCGTCCTCGCGTGCACGTCAGCCCGACCGCGAAAACGTCGGGCCGTGCTTCTGCGTGTCGCTGTGCGTGGACGTGACCCAGCAGCCTCCGTTCGACACGCCCTGGTTCACCCACGTCGGCGACTTCCACATCTACGGCGACGTCGTTGCCGCCACCGGGCTCACCAACAGTGCGGTGCTTGGCCACGGCGGCCCGGGCTACGGGTTCTTCGGGGCAACCAAGCTGATCGGCTTCTGTCCGAAGCAGATCGGCGGGCAGCCGGCGCGTTACCGTTTCCGGTACGAGGACCTCGCCGCACCCGGCACGCTGGAACCGATCACCGGTGCCCTGGTGCATCCGGTGAACGTCGGCTCGCGTCTGATCCTGTGGGACATCTTCGGCACGGGTCCGGTCTACACCTTCCAGACCATCCGGCTGCAGGGTGCCGGCGCCACGGTGGACCCGACACCGCCACCGGCGCTGCCACCGGGCACGCCGTGGGGAGCTCCTCCCGCGCACGTCATCGTGCCGGACACCGACGGTTGGATCGCGGTCGACCCGAACGGCCTCGACGGCGGCTTCTACGGCCCGCTGGTGCGTTTCGACACAACCCAGGTGCAGGCCGCCGCGCAGGCGCCGGGCGACGGTGCCGGAAACGCGGTGTCGAGCCCGCGGCACGGCATCGACCTGCGCATCGTGTTCGAGGCCGCTCCAGCGACCGGGCCGGCCGCTTTCAGCAACAGCCTGGACCGCATGCACGTCAACAACTGGCTCGACGTGATGCAGTTGGATCTGCTGGAGTTCTCCGGCGGCGGCACACCGTGTTCGAAGATCACCAACGCGATCACCCTGCTGTACACCGTCGACCACGAGCTGACCGCGGCCTGGAGTATCGGCATCAGCACGGCGGCCACGCCGGCACCGGCATTTCCGGTGCTGCCGTCGGGCACTGCGCCGCGCGGTGCATTCGGCTCGCAGGCAATCAACGTCTCCACCTGGCCCAGCTGTGCGTACGTCGTGTCGCTCGGCGTACGCCGCCGGCTGACCGATGGCGAGAACGACGACTCCGGCCACAGCACGCAGAAGGTGTTCTGCAAGTAGGTCGCTGCGGACCCGTGAGCGTCGCCCGCGGCATCGATCGGCTCGGCGCTCATCGCAGCCGCCAGGCGACGCGCATGGCAACGGCCCGGGAAACCGGGCCGTTGCGCATTGCGGATGTTTTGGAAGGTCGCTTACGCCTTGCCGAACACCAGCTGCCCGCCCGCCGCGTCCACCTGCACGGTGTCGCCGCTGACAAACTCGCCGGCGAGGATGCGCTGCGCGAGCGGGTTCTCGAGCTGCTGCTGGATCGCGCGCTTGAGTGGCCGTGCGCCGTACACCGGATCGAAGCCGACGTTGGCCAGCAGGCCCAACGCGTCGTCCGACAGCACGAGCTTCAGGCCGCGATCGGCAAGCCGCCGCTCCAGGCCCTTGAGCTGGATGCGCGCGATTCCGCGGATCTGCTCGCGGTCGAGGGCATGGAACACCACGATGTCGTCGAGCCGGTTGATGAATTCGGGACGAAAGTGCGACTGCACCACACCCATCACCGAGGCCTTCATCTGCGTGTAGGACTCGGGTGAATCGTCGCCGGCCATGTCCTGGATCATCTGGCTGCCCAGGTTGCTGGTCATGATGATCACCGTGTTGCGGAAGTCGACCGTGCGCCCCTGGCCATCGGTGAGGCGGCCATCGTCGAGAACCTGCAGCAGGATGTTGAACACGTCCGGGTGTGCCTTCTCCACCTCATCGAGCAGGATCACGCTGTACGGACGCCGCCGGACCGCCTCGGTGAGGTAGCCGCCCTCTTCGTAGCCGACGTAGCCCGGAGGCGCGCCGACCAGGCGACTGACCGCGTGCTTCTCCATGAACTCGCTCATGTCGATGCGCACCATCGCGTCGCCGCTGTCAAACAGGAACTCCGCCAACGCCTTGCTCAGCTCCGTCTTGCCCACGCCGGTCGGGCCCAGGAAGAGGAACGAACCACTCGGGCGGTTCGGGTCGGACAGGCCCGCTCGCGAGCGCCGCACCGCATCGGACACCACCTTGATCGCCTCCTGCTGGCCCACCACGCGGCCGTGCAGCACGTCCTCCATCTTCAGCAGCTTCTCGCGTTCGCCCTCGAGCATCTTGTTGACCGGAATACCGGTCCAGCGCGAGACCACCTCGGCAATTTCCTCGGCAGTCACCTTGTCCTGCAGCAGCGTGAAGCCCTTTGTCTCCACCTCCTGCGCGGCCTTCAGCTGCTTTTCCAGCTCGGGCAACGTGCCGTACTGCAACTCGCTCATGCGCGCGAAGTCCTGCTTGCGCTGTGCCGCCTCAAGCTCCAGGCGCGCATGCTCGATCTGCTCCTTGATCCGGGTCGCGCCTTGCAGAACGGCCTTCTCGGCCTTCCACACTTCCACCAGGTCGTTGAAACCGCGCTCGAGCGTGGCGATCTCGGATTCCAGATCGGCCAGGCGCTGCTTCGATTCGGCGTCCTTCTCCTTCTTCAGCGCCTCGCGCTGGATCTTGAGCTGGATCAGGCGACGCTCCTTGCGATCGAGCTCCTCGGGCTTGGAGTCGATCTCCATGCGGATGCGCGACGCCGCCTCGTCCATCAGGTCGATCGCCTTGTCGGGCAATTGCCGATCGGCGATGTAGCGATGGCTCAACGTGGCCGCCGCGACGATGGCCGGATCGGTGATCTCGACACCGTGGTGGACCGCGTAGCGTTCCTTCAGCCCGCGCAGGATCGCGATGGTGTCCTCCACCGTCGGCTCGCCGACGAAGACCTTCTGGAAGCGTCGTTCCAGCGCGGCGTCCTTCTCGACGTACTTGCGGTACTCGTCGAGCGTGGTAGCGCCGATGCAATGCAGTTCGCCGCGCGCGAGGGCGGGCTTGAGCATGTTGCCCGCATCCATCGAGCCTTCGGCCTTGCCGGCCCCCACCATCGTGTGCAACTCGTCGATGAACAGGATGACCTGGCCTTCGTTCTTGGCCAGATCGTTGAGCACGGCCTTGAGCCGCTCCTCGAACTCGCCGCGGAATTTCGCGCCAGCAATCAACGCGCCCATGTCGAGCGACAGCACGCGCTTGCCGCGCAGGCCTTCGGGCACTTCGTTGTTGATGATGCGCTGGGCGAGGCCTTCGACGATCGCGGTCTTGCCGACGCCGGGTTCGCCGATCAGCACCGGGTTGTTCTTGGTGCGCCGTTGCAGGACCTGGATGGTGCGGCGGATCTCCTCGTCACGCCCAACCACCGGATCGAGCTTGCCGCTCTCGGCGCGTTCGGTCAGGTCGATCGTGTACTTGTCCAGCGCCTGGCGCTGCTCCTCGGCGTTTTCCGATTGCACGGTCTCGCCGCCACGCAGCTTCTCGATCGCGGCTTCCAGCCTGGCCTTGTTCGCACCGGCCGCCTTGAGCGCGCGACCCACGTCGCCACCGTCGTCGAGCGCGGCCAGCACGAACCACTCGCTGGCGATGAACGCATCGCCACGCTTCTGCGCCAGCGTGTCGCTGACGTTGAGCAGGCGGACCAGGTCGTTGCCGAGACTGACGTTGCCGGCCTGGCCGGAGACCTTGGGCAGTTTCTCCAGCGCTTCGCCCACGCGCTCGCGCAGCAACGGGACATTGACCCCGGCCTGCGACAGCAACGGCCGCGTGCTGCCGCCGGATTGCTCCAGCAATGCGGCCAGCAGATGGGCCGGTTCGATCAGACTGTGGTCGCGCCCCAACGCAAGCGACTGCGCATCGGCGAGCGCCTGCTGGAAGCGCGAAGTGAGCTTGTCCATCCGCATCGGGAATCCCTCGGAATGTGGTGCGGCCCGAGGCCGCGATGCCTCCTGAAATGCGGACCCGGGGCAGCCGATTCAAGCGGACCCGGCGCACGGCCCGCTTGGCCGCCAGGCCGCGGGACCGGCCGCGGCGTCTGCACCGGATGCTTACATGCGCTCGTTCAAGATTCCGTGCATGGCCGCCGACCTGCCACGTTTACCGCCTCCGCCGCCCGCCCTGCACGACTGGGCGCTGCTGCTCGACGTGGACGGCACCCTGCTCGATTTCGCCGATCGCCCCGAGGCAGTGCGCGTTCCGGCGGAACTGCTGGACACCCTCTCGCGACTTCACATCGCGCTCGACGGTGCGGTGGCGCTGGTCAGCGGGCGTCCGCTGGCCCAACTGGACGCCCTGTTCGCACCGCTGCAACTGCCCGCGGCCGGCCTGCATGGCCTGGAACTGCGCGAAGGCGGCGAGTGGGCCAGCACCGGTCAGCCACCACCGGGACTGGCCCTGGTCCGCGACGCGGCGCAGGCGTTGGTCGACAAGTTCGACGGGGCACTGCTTGAGGACAAAGGCACCACGCTGGCCCTGCACTGGCGCGGCTCGCCTGCCGCCGAAGAGCCGCTGCACGAATTCGCGACCTCGGCGCTGATCGGCCTTCCCGGTTACCACCTGCAAGCGGGCAAGTACGTTTTCGAACTGCGCCCCGACGGCGCGGACAAAGGCCACGCGATCCTCGCGCTGATGTCGCATCCGCAGTTCCTGGACCGGCGTCCGGTGTTCGTCGGCGACGACCTCACTGACGAACAGGGCTTTGTCGCCATCAACGCGCACGGTGGCCACTCGGTGCTGGTCGGCCAGCGCACGCCGACCGCGGCGCACCACGCACTCCACGATCCGGACGCGACCCGCACCTGGCTGCGCGACGTGGCGTTGCGGTTGGCGCCCTCAGGCCCGGTGAACGGATGACGGCCAACCTCGACCTGGGAATCATCGGCAATGGCAGCATCGCCGCGCTTGTCGATGAGCACGCGCGCGTCGTCTGGGGCTGCGTGCCCGCGTTCGACGGGGACCCGGTGTTCTGCGCACTGCTGTCGCCCAACGAGCACCCGGGCGGCGACTACGCGATCGAACTGGAAGATTTCGTCACTGCCGAGCAGCATTACCTGGCCAACACCGCGGTGCTGCGAACGGTGTTGCGTGACCGCCACGGTGGCGCCGTGGAAATCACCGATTTCGCGCCGCGTTGGCACCAGTACGAGCGCTTCTACCGACCGGTGATGCTGCTGCGACGCGTGCGTCCGTTGGCGGGAAGTCCGCGCGTGCGCGTGCGCCTGCGGCCGTTGGCCGACTACGGCGCGACGCAGCCGGAAATCACCTGGGGCAGCAACCACATCCGCTACCTGGTGCCCGGCTTCACGCTACGCCTGACCAGCGACGTGCCGGTGCGGCTGGTGCGCGATGCCTCGCCGTTCGTGCTCGACCGCGAGCTGCACCTCGTGCTCGGGCCGGACGAATCGCTGACCCGACCGGTGGCGGCATTCGTCCGCCACGCCGAGGAGCGCACCATCGCCTACTGGCGCGAATGGGTTCGCTTCCTGTCGATTCCGCTGGAATGGCAGGACGCGGTGATCCGCAGCGCGATCACGCTCAAGCTGTGCCAGTACGAGGAGACCGGCGCGATTGTCGCGGCGATGACCACCTCGATTCCCGAGGCGGCCCACACCGTGCGCAACTGGGACTACCGCTACTGCTGGCTGCGCGATGCGGCATTCGTGGTGCGTGCGCTGAACCGGCTCGGCGCCACGCGCACGATGGAGGGCTACATCGGCTACGTGTTCAACATCGCCAGTGCCGACGGCAAGATGCAGCCGCTGTACGGCATCGGCTTCGAGCGCGAGTTGTCCGAGGACGTCGTCCCTTCCCTGTCTGGCTACCGCGGCATGGGGCCCGTCCGGCGCGGCAACCTGGCATGGCTGCAAAGCCAGCACGATGTCTACGGCAGCGTGGTGCTCGCATCCACCCAACTGTTCTTCGACCAGCGCCTGAACCGGCCCGGCGACGTCGCCACGTTCGAGCAACTGGAAGCGCACGGCGAGCGCGCGCACGCGTTGTACGACCAGCCCGATGCCGGACTGTGGGAGTTCCGCGGCCGCGCCGAGGTGCATACCTACTCCAGCGTGATGTGCTGGGCCGGGTGCGACCGGCTCGCGCGGATCGCCGCACAGCTCGGCCTGGCCGACCGCAGCGCGCACTGGCGCCACCGGGCCGACACCATGCAGGCCAAGATCCTCGAGCATGCCTACGACGCGCGGCTGGGCCACTTCGTCGAGTCGCTCGACGGCAGTCGCCTGGATGCTTCGCTGCTGTTGCTGGCCGACCTGGGCTTCGTCGCTGCCGACGATCCGCGGTTCGTGGCGACGGTCGAGGCGGTCGGCCGTGCGCTGCGGCGTGGCGATGCGCTGTTCCGCTACATCGCCCCGGACGACTTCGGCGAGCCGGAGACCAGCTTCACGATCTGCACGTTCTGGTACATCGATGCGCTGGCTGCGATCGGCCGCATCGACGAGGCGCGCGCGATGTTCGAACGCATCCTGGCCCGGCGCAACCCACTGGGGCTGATGTCGGAAGACCTCGAGTTCGATGGCGGCGAAGCCTGGGGCAACTTCCCGCAAACCTATTCGCATGTCGGGCTGATCATCGCCGCGATGCGATTGAGCAGACCGTGGCAGGACGCCGCATGAGCACGCACGGAGCACGCGCATGGGTCGACTGGTCGTAGTTTCCAATCGTGTCACGTTGCCCGACGAAAACCGCGCCGGCGGGCTTGCCGTTGCCGTGCACGGCGCCCTGCGGGAGAGCGGCGGGCTGTGGTTCGGATGGAGCGGACGCATCGACCCGGAAACCTCGGGACAGCTGCGCGAGCGGCACGACGGCAACATCCACTACGCGACGATGGACCTGTCGCACCGCGACCATGCCGACTACTACGACGGCTTCGCCAATCGCACGCTGTGGCCATTGCTGCACTTCCGCATGGACCTTGTCGACTACAGCCGCGAAACCCACGCCGGCTACCGACGCGTCAACGCGCTGTTCGCGCAGAAGCTCGTGCCGTTGCTGCACACCGACGACACCATCTGGGTGCACGACTACCACCTGATTCCGATGGCCCAGCAGCTCCGCGTGCACGGCGTGCGCTGCCGGCTCGGCTTCTTCCTCCACGTGCCCATGCCGTCATCGGACCTGCTCGCCGCCCTGCCCGATCACGCAAGACTGTTCGAGGACCTGTCCTCGTACGACCTGATCGGGTTCCAGACCACACGCGACCTGGAACGCTTCCAGGATTACGTGCGCCTGTTCGGGCGAGGACGTGTGATCAGGAGCGGCGTGCTGGAAACCTATGGCGGCCATCGCCTTCGCGCGGGGGCGTTTCCGATCAGCATCGACACGCCGATGATCGCTTCGCAGGCGGCGGCTGCGATCAGCAAGGCAAGTGTCCGGCGACTCGCTGCCAGCCTGTCGCGGCGCGCACTGGCGATCGGTGTCGACCGGCTCGACTACTCCAAGGGCCTGCCCGAACGCTTCCGCGCGTTCGCTCGCTACCTCGAGCGCCATCCCGGCCAGCGCGGCAAGCTCACCTACCTGCAGATCGCCCCCGTCTCGCGCAGCGGCGTGGCCGAGTACCGCGCGCTGCGCGGCGAACTCGAACAACTGGCCGGTCACATCAACGGTGGCCACGCCGACGCCGACTGGACGCCGATGCGCTACGTCAACCGAAACTACCCGCATGCCTCGCTGACCGGCTTCTATCGGCTGGCGCGGGTCGGCCTGGTGACGCCTCTGCGCGACGGCATGAACCTGGTCGCGAAGGAGTTCGTCGCCGCGCAGGACCCGGAAGACCCCGGCGTGCTGGTGCTGTCGTCGTTCGCCGGCGCCGCGCGCGAGTTGCACGAGGCACTGATAGTGAACCCCTACGACATCGACGGCGTCGCCGATGCGATCGAGATGGCCGTCACCATGCCGCTGGCCGAACGACGCGAGAGATGGCAGGCGATGATGGCGCAGCTACAGGAGCACGACATCGTCGCATGGCGACGCGACTACCTGCGGGCACTGCGCGAGGGATGATCGTCAGTCGGCGATGGCGACGTCGTCGGCAAGGATCGGGCGGGCCTGCAGCGACAGCAACCCGAGCAGCGCCGCCAGCGCCGCGTACGCCCCCACGAACTGCCACGACACCTGCCTCGGCAAGCCCTCCAGCATCCACGGCAGGTAGATGCCGCCCTGCGGGTGCACCGAGTGGATCACACCGAACAAGGCCAGTACCGCGCCGACGATCAGGAACATCGACGCGCGTCGCAGCCTGCCGTCGATCATCGCCGCCACGGCCGAGATCCAGATCATCGCGGTGATGATGAAGCCGTTGCCCAACGCCACGATCACCGCCATTTCCGGCAAGCCGTGGCCGTCGCTGGCCGACATCAGCGCCGCCAGCCGATCTGACGCGATCCAGGCCGGATTGCCGACCTTGATCGACAGCATGTACGCCACCGATGGCAGGAAGCCGAGCACCATGGCCATCGTGTGCCGGGGCGGCGTTGCGCGGAACGCCTGCGTGGTGATGTCCAGCGCGACGTAGACGATGATCGGCGCCAGCACGGCCAGGGGCAGCCACTGCACGAGCCCGGACACCACACCGAGCATGCCGCCGATGCCGATGAACAGGCCGGTCAGCAGCGTGTAGCCGCTGCGTGCGCCCATGTGCTTGTAGGCGGGCTGGCCGATGTAGGGTGTGGTCTGCGCCACGCCGCCGCAGACGCCCGCAACCAGCGTCGAGAAGGCTTCGGCAAGCAGGATGTCGCGCGTGCGGTAATCGTCGCCGGCGGCTCGCGCGCTCTCGCTGACGTTGATGCCGCCGACCACCATCAACAGGCCGAACGGCAGCAGCAGCGGGAGGTAGGGCACGGTGTACCGCAGACCGTCGATGAAGCCCAGCGACGGCCACGGCAGCACCACCTGGAGCGACGTCGCCTGCGGCCACGCGAAGCCCGCTGCGCCGAACCCCATCGCCCCGAGCGCGTAGTACAGCGCGGTGCCGAACACGAACGCGACGAGAACACCGGGCAACTTCACCGGCAGGCGCCCCTTCGCCACCAGCACGTACAGCAGCAGGCCCAGCGTCACGAAGCCGACCACCGGCGAGCGCAACGCTTCCACCAGCGGGAGGAATCCCATCAGCACCAGCGCGATACCGGCGATCGACCCGAGCAGGCCGGCGCGCGGCACCAGCCGCGTCACCGCCTCGCCGGCAAACGACAGCACGAACTTCAGCAGGCCCATCACCACCAGCGACGCCATGCCCAGCTGCCAGGTGGCGATCGCGGCGGCGGCCACGTCCATGCCCTGCTGTTTGAACGCGACAAACGCCGGTCCCAGCACCAGCAGCGCCATGCCGATGCTGGTCGGTGCATCCAGGCCAAGCGGCATGGCGGTGACGTCGTCGCGACCCGTGCGTTGCGCGAGCCGTCGCGCCATCACCGTGTAGATCAGATTGCCGACCAGCACGCCAAGCGCCGTGCCCGGAAACATCCGCGCGAACACCACCTCGGCCGGGAAGCCGAAGATGCCCACCAGGGCCGCGGCGATGAAGCCGAGGATCGACAGGTTGTCGACCACCAGGCCGAAGAATCCGTTGATGTCGCCGGCGACAAACCAGCGCGGCGAGGAGGAAGGGGGCATCGGAGGTTCCGGGGCGGGTGGTGGTTCCACGCACGATACGGCGCGCGGGCGGGATGCAGGGTCGTTTGCGGGCGCCGGGGCGCCTTGGCGGAGTGTACGGAGGCGGTGCCCCGTCCGGCTTTGCCGCGGCGGGTGCCAACGGCGCGATTGTCGCGGCGCGATTTCCTCGGCGCGATCGTCTGGGCGCGACTGCCTCCTCCGGTCGGACGCTTGGCATTGCACTCGCCATTGCCCTCGATACCGTGGGGCGCACCGCGCGTGCTTCGCCGTCGCCACGTGACCGCTTGCGTACCATCGACGCATGCCCATATTCCGCATCCTCGTCCTGGGCGGCTACGGCCAGTTCGGCCAACGCATCGTCGCCGCGCTCGCGCGCGATGCGGACCTGCTGTTGCTGGTTTCCGGGCGGCACGTCGATGCCGCGCAGCGACTGGTCGACCGGCTCGCCGACGGTGCCTTGGCCGGCCTGCAAGCCGTCGCGATCGACCTCGGCGCACCCGACTTCGCCGATCGGCTGGCGGCGCTGGCGCCGCACCTGGTGATCCATACGGCCGGGCCGTTCCAGGGCAGCGACTACCGCGTCGCCCGCGCGTGCCTGGCCTGCGGCGCGCACTACGTCGACCTCGCCGACGGCCGTGAATTCGTGCGGGGCATCGACGCACTCGATGCCGCCGCGCAAGCCGCCTGGCGTTGGGTGATCGCCGGCGCCAGCAGCGTGCCGGGACTCAGTACGGCAGTGGTGGAGCACCTGCTGCCGCAGTTCTCGCGGCTGGATTCGATTGAGGCGGCGATCAGCCCGGGCAATCGCACCGATCGCGGGCTGGCCACCACGCGCGCGATCCTCGGCTACGTCGGCCAGCCGTACCGGCTGCTGCGCGACGGGCGCTGGACCAGCGTGCACGGCTGGCAATCGCTGCGTCGTCTGCGCGTGCGCGGCGCGGGCACGCGTTGGCTGGCGCGTTGCGAAGTGCCCGACCTGGACGTACTTTCCGCGCGCTACCCGCAATTGCGCGATTGCGACTTCCGCGCCGGCCTGGAGCTGCGCCGAATGCACTGGGGCCTGTGGCTGGCGAGCTGGGCGGTGCGCGCGCGATTGCTGCGCAGCCTGGCGCCGTTCGCCGAGCGCCTGCTCGCAATCAGCCAGCGGTGGATCAATGCCGGCAGCGACACCGGGGTGATGGCGATCGAACTGCGCGGACTCGACCTGGCGGGCCGGCCGTTGCGATTGCAGTGGACGTTGCTGGCGCACGATGGCGACGGCCCCCAGGTGCCGGCCACCGCGGCGGTGATTCTGGCCCGCAAGCTCGCCCGCGGCGCGTTGCCGGGCGGCGGCGCGCGAGCCTGCGTGGACCTGTTCACGCTCGATGAGTTCCTGCAGGCCCTCGACGGCCTCTCGGTCGAGACCAGCCTGCGGGTCTTGCCTGCGCTGTAGCCGTGCCTGTCTGTAGCCCCGGCTGCGCCTCAGTCGAGGAATCGCACGGCCTGCTCCGGCGTGGGCAGAGCGCAGACATCGCGGCGGCCAAACCAGCGGTACCGGTTGCGTGCGACGCGCACGTACAGCGCGTCGCGCGCGAAACGCGGCATCAGCGCCATCGCGTGCGCCACGCGCCACGCGCCGCCCAGGCCCGCCAGCACCCGGCGCACTGCGTCGGTATCGGTGCTGGCGCGCGCGAGGACACCCGGCTGGCCGTGCTCGATCAGCAGCAACGACGATGGATCGTCCGGATCCAGCCCGTGCGCGGTGAGCAGGGCGCGGCCACTGACCGACTGCATCGACGCAAACCGGTACCTGCCGTGGCGGTCGTGACGCAGCAGGAATCGCACCCAGCCGTTGCACAGCACGCAGACGCCATCGAACACGATGGTCGCGCCGCCCGTGCGCGCGGCGGATGCACGTGCCGCGGCGCCATCGGGCGCCTCACTCGACATCGAGCCAGCCCTTGTAGTGCACCAGCCGCCCGGCGATGGGCAGCGACGCGCCGACATCGAACCGGTAGCGGCCATCGCGCAGGTACTCGCGCGCATGAACGCCGGAAAACCAGGACAGCGGCAACGGGATGCCGAGTGCGCGCACGCGGGCCACGCGCCAGTCGATGAACTGACCGTGCTCGGGATCGTTGGCAACCGCCATGCGGAATCCGAACGTGACCAGCCCGAGCCGCTCGCACAACAGCCCATCGTGTTCCCATAGCCGCGAGCGCATCGAATGCGTGCCGACGCGGCGCGTCCATTGCTCGCGCCCGTCGCCGGCGATGATCTCCACCTTGATGGGCCCCCGTCCGCGCGGTGGCAATCGCGTCACCCAGGCGCACAGGCGGGAGAGCAGACCGTCGCCGCGCACGATGTCCACCTTGCCGCGGTAGACGTGGCGTCCGTCGCGTTCGTGCAGGCAGCGCAATCCCGGCGCCAGCTCGTCGTAGCGATTGCCCAGCACCCGCTGGTACAGCGTCGACGCCGGATGCGCCGACGGAAACTCAGAGATAGTGGTCATCGAACCCCCTCCAGTCCTCGGGTACCGGGTAGCTGGCGCCATCGTGCCGCAGACGCACCTGCTGCTGCGATTCGTGGTGCTCGGACTCGTCGCACTCTCCGCCCTTTTCGGCGGTAACGGAATCGACCACCTGTCCGGAGACCAGCAGGTCGGCCCAGCCCGACGGCCCCGGCTCGCCGATTGCGACGGTGCGGGTGATGTCGCGCCACCGGCCAACGCAGCGCGTGTCCCATTCGCCGCTGGCCCGGCCCACCGCAAGGTTGCGCAACACCGGTTGCAGCGCGCCATCGCGCACGACGTACAGGCGCAGGCTCTCGATGCTGAAGGGATTGGCACGCGATGCGCCGGTGCGCGCGATGCGCACGCCGAAGGCGAGCACCTTCGGGCCGAGCCGGTACAACGCCGTGTCGAGGTTCAGACCGGTGACGCCGATCGCATCGGAGGTCAACACGCCGTTCTCGCGATGGCGATGGCGCACCGCCAACGTGGCGCTGTCGACCACCAGCACCTCCAGGTCTGCCACGCCGATGGGCTGGCCCTGTTCGGCCTCCTCGACCGCGGCCGAGGGTTCGAGCAGCGTCACCGCGAGCAGCGTCAGTTCCGGTTGCGCCGGCCACGCCTTGCATTGCACCTGGGCGAGGTCGATCACGCGCGAGCCGTCGTGCAGGCGCAGTTGCAGGCCGTCGTCGTGCACGCTCGAACGCGGGTAGGCCGCGCCCAGGACGCTGGCCAGCGTGGCGTCGTCGCAGGCCAGCGCGACGCGTGGGCACAGCAGCATGGCAGTGGCGAGCAACAGACTCGTCAGCAGGGAATGCGTCATCGGATCCTTCCGGAGATGGGGGAAATCTGTCGGCGAAGCCCGTCGGCCGCCAGCGGGTCGTGAAGGCGGCATCAACCGCGCGTGGGATCGATCCACGCCAGCGACGCCAACCGCCCGCTGCGGCGGTCGCGGCGATGCGAGAAGAATCGCGTCGGCTCGGCGATCGTGGACAGCCCGCCGCCGTGGACGCGCGCCGGCTCCAGTCCGGCGGCGGTCAGTCGCCGACGCGCCAGCGCGTAGAGGTCGACCTTCCAGTGATGCGGCCGGGTGCTGACGAACGCCGCGCCGGCGGACCAGTCGCGCGAAACGAAAGCGTCGTACACATCCACGCCGACTTCGTATTCCTGCGGCCCCGCGGCCGGACCGAGCCAGGCCATCACGCGATCGGCGGGCGTGCGCATCGCCGCCACCGTGGCCTCCAGCACGCCGTCGGCCAGTCCGCGCCAACCCGCGTGCGCGGCCGCAACCTCGCTGCCGTCGTCGGCGCAGAACAGCACCGGCAGACAGTCGGCGGTGAGGATCGCAAGCACTACGCCCGGGGTCGATGTCACCGCCGCGTCGCCCTCGGGTTCATCGCAGGCGTCCACGCCGTCGGCGTCGGGTCCGTCGAAGCGACGCACCGTGGTGCCGTGCACCTGACGCAGCCAGCGCGGCGCGGCAGGCAGCCCGGCCAGTTCGCACAGCAACGCGCGGTTGCGATCGACCGCGGCCGGATCGTCGCCATCGGCCGTGCTGCGGTTACCGAAGTTGAAACTGTCAAAGGGCGCTTGCGACACACCGGCCCCGTAGCGCAGCGTGGTCAGCCCGCGCACGCCGCGCGGCGCGGGCCAGTCGGCGTCCAGCCACGCGGCCATGGGCTCAGCGCGCCTTTTCGGCCGCGGCGGCGGTGTCGTCGTGCAAGGTCCGAACCAGCGCCTGCATGTCGGCCGGCATCGGCGCACTGCAGCGCACCGGCTCACCGGTGATGGGATGGGCGAACTCCAGGGTCTCGGCATGCAGCGCCTGGCGCTTGAAGCCGCGCAGCGACTCGATCAGCGCATCGGTCGCGCCCTTGGGCAGCTTGAGCGGGCCGCCGTACAGCGGGTCGCCGACGATCGGGTGCTTGAGGTGCTGCATGTGCACGCGGATCTGATGGGTGCGACCGGTTTCCAGGCGGCACTCCAGCAGGGTGTGGGCGCGGAAGCGCTCGCGCAGGCGGTAGTGGGTGACCGCGTCGCGGCCGTCCTCGCGCACCGCCATGCGGATGCGGTCGCGGGGGTGGCGATCGATCGCGAACCGGGCGGTACCGCCCGACACCAGCGCGCCGACCACGACCGCCAGGTACTGGCGATGGACCTCGCGCGAGGACAGTTGCTCGACCAGGGCGGTGTGCGCGGGCAAGGTGCGCGCGACCACCATGACGCCGGAGGTGTCCTTGTCCAGGCGATGGACGATGCCGGCGCGCGGCAGCGCGTTCAGCGACGGGTCGCGGTGCAGCAGCGCGTTGACCAGGGTGCCGGTCGGGTTGCCCGCGCCCGGATGCACCACCAGCCCGGCGGGCTTGTCGATGACGATCACGTGCTCGTCCTCGTACAGCACCTCCAGGGAGATGTCCTCGGGCTCGGAGTGGGTCTGGATGTCCAGCACCACGGCCAGGGTCACCGTTTCGCCGCCGCGGACCGGGTCGCGCGGGCGGGCTTCGTGGCCGTCCAGGAGGGCGTCCCCGGACTTGATCCACGCCGACAGGCGCGAACGCGAGTAGTCCGGGAACAGTTCGGCAAGCACCGCGTCGAAGCGGCGCCCGGCGGAGCTGTCGGGGACGATGGCCTGCAGGGGGAGGTCGGACTGGTTCATGGGCAGGCGGTATTCAAGGAGGCGCGTCGCGGGGCTGCTATTATCGGCGCTTCGTGCCCTCGGCGCCCGTTGAAACCTGCCATGACCTTCCGTTCCGTCCCGCTGCGCTTGCTGACCCTGCTGCTGATCGTCACCGTTGCCGGTTCCGGCTGCGCCCGCTTCGGCAAGATGTTCAAGGACAAGGACGCGGACGAAGGCGCCCCGGTCGAGGAGCTGTACGCCAAGGGCCATCGTTCGATGACCAACGGCAACTGGTCCGGCGCGGAGGCCACCTACAAGCGCCTTGTCGCCCAGTACCCGTACGGCCCGCACACCGAGCAGGCGCTGATCGAAACCGCCTACGCCCAGTACAAGGCGGGCAAGCACGAGGACGCGGTCAGCAGCATCGACCGCTTCATCCGCACCTACCCGACCCACCGCAACATCGCCTATCTGTACTACCTGCGCGGCCTGGCCAACTCCAACCGCGACACGGTGTTCCTGCAGAAGGTCTGGCGCCTGGACCCGAGCCGTCGCGACCTGGCCACCCCGACCCAGGCCTACAACGACTTCTCGATCGTCGTGGAGCGCTACCCCAACAGCCGCTACGCCGCCGAAGCACGCAACCGCATGGCCGCGCTGCGCGACACCTTCGCCCGCCACGAGCTCGAGACCGCGCTGTACTACCTGCGCCGCACCGCGTGGGTGGCCGCCGCCAACCGCGCCAAGTACCTGCTCGACACCTACCCGCAGTCCGCCTACCAGGACGATGCGATCGCCACGATGGCGCTGGCCTACGACAAGCTGGGCAACCAGACCCTGGCCGGCGACGCCAAGACCCTGCTGCAGCAGACCTCGCCGAACCACCCGTACTTCGGCGGCAACTGGCCGGATTACCCGAGCAACTGGCGCAAGCTGAACCCGTTCGCGGGCGAGAAGTCGGCGCTCGACAACGACTGAACCGGGACCGCCTGCAGCGCAGGCCGCCCTGCCGGTCCATCCCGGCGCCAAACGACAACGCCGCCCTCGGGGCGGCGTTGTCGTATCAGGCGCAGACGCACGGGCGGGCGGCGGCATCCCGCCTGCCGGTATGCCGACTAGCGAAGTAGGATGGGTTGAGCGCAGCGATACCCATCAACCGGGATCCAGGCGGGAGCGAAGGCAGCACTCCTGGCGACTGCGGAATCTGTCAGGCCGACCCACGGCGCCCTCGGGATTGCAGCTGGCGCATCGGCTGCCATGGCGTGCGATGGGTATCGCTACGCTCAACCCATCCTACGCGGCTACCCGAGCAACTGGCGCAAGCTGAACCCGTTCGCGGGCGAGAAGTCGGCGCTCGACAACGACTGAACCGGGACCGCCTGCAGTGCAGGCCGCCCTGCCGGTCCATCCCGGCGCCAAACGACAACGCCGCCCTCGGGGCGGCGTTGTCGTTTCAGGCGCAGTCGCACGGGCGGGCGGCGGCATCCCGCCTGCCGGCGGCTAGTGGTAGCCGTTGCTGATCGGGTAGCGCCGTTCGCGGCCGAACGCGCGGCGTGAAACCTTCGGACCGGGCGCGGCCTGGTGGCGCTTCCATTCGCTGATCCGGACCAGTCGCAGGACACGATCGACGGTGGCCGCGTCGAAACCGGCGTCGACGATCTCGTCGCGCGACTGCTCCTGATCGACGTGGCGCAGCAGGATCGCGTCCAGCACGTCGTACGGCGGCAGCGAGTCCTGATCTTTCTGGTTCTCGCGCAATTCGGCCGATGGCGGGCGGTCGATCACCGCCTGCGGGATCACCAGGCCGCCGTGGGTCGCGGTACCGCCCACGGTGTTGCGCCAGCGCGCGAGCGCGAACACCTCGGTCTTGTACAGATCCTTGATCGGCGCGTAGCCGCCGCACATGTCGCCGTAGATCGTCGCGTAGCCGACCGCGTACTCGCTCTTGTTACCGGTGGTCAGCAGCAGGCCGCCGAACTTGTTGCTGAGCGCCATCATCAGCGCGCCGCGCGTGCGCGACTGCAGGTTCTCCTCGGTCACGTCGACCGCCTGGCCTTCGAACTGGCTCGCCAGCGTGTCCAGGAACCCCTGGAACGGCGCCTCGATCGGCACGGTGATCATGCGCACGCCCTGCGCGGCGCACTGCTGCGCGGCAAGGTCGTTGCTGAGGTCGGCGGTGTAGCGCGATGGCATGCGCACCGCAGTGACGTTTTCCGCGCCCAGCGCATCCACCGCGACGGCCATCACCAGCGACGAGTCGATGCCGCCCGACAGCCCCAGCCATGCCTTGGTGAACCCGTTCTTCCGGCAGTAGTCGCCGGTGCCGCGCACGATTGCGCGCCAGGCCAGCGCATCGCGGCTCTCGTCACCCTCTTCCTGCCACTGCAGCGCGGTGAATCGGCGGGTCGCCGCGTCGTAGTCGACCACCAGCCACTGATCGGTGAATGCCGCAGCGGCCGGGTGCACGGTGCCGTCGCCATCGGCAACCACCGACGCGCCGTCGAATACCAGCGCATCCTGCCCGCCCACGGTATTGAGGTACGCCAGCGCCACGCCGGTCTCGGCCACGCGCTGCGCCAGCAAACCGTCTCGTTGGGCGTGCTTGTCGCGCTCGAACGGCGACGCGTTGGGCACCAGCACCAGTTCCGCGCCGGCACGGGCCGTGCTGGCCAGCGGTTCGGCGAACCACAGGTCCTCGCAGATCACCAGGCCCACCGGCACGCCCTTGACCTCGAACACGCAGTCTTCGCGATCGGGATCGACATCGAAGTAGCGGCGTTCGTCGAACACGGCGTAGTTGGGAAGTTCGCGCTTGCGGTAGGTGTGCGCGAGGGTGCCGTCACGCAGCACGCTGGCGGCGTTGTAGACCACGCTGCCGGCGCTCTGCGGCCAGCCCACCACGGCGGTGATGCCGCGCACGCCGGACGCGATTCCGCGCAAAGCCTGTTCGCAATCGGCCAGGAAGCGCGGGCGTATCAGCAGGTCCTCGGGTGGATAGCCGCACAACGCCAGTTCCGGGAACAACACGATGTCGGCGCCGAACTCGTCGCGCGCGTGCGCGATGAATTCCGCGATCCGGGTGGCATTACCAGCGACATCGCCCACGGGAAAATCGAACTGGGCAAGCGCGATGCGGAGTTGTGTCGACATGTTGCGAACCTGATTTTGCGCCCGGCACCTGGTGCACCGGGCCGGAGGGCCGCCGCGAATGTCGTCGCGGTGGCAGCGGGCGTGTCATGCAGGCCGGCATTGTTTCAGAAAGCACCGGCGCTGGCGCCGGCGCCGCCGTCGGCACGATCGTGCCGAGTTCATTGGACCGGCAGGGTGCGCGCGTTGGCGCCCGGGGTGCCGCCACCGGACAACGACCAGCGCGCGGGTTCCCGCAGGTAGGCGCGTGCGAACGCCCGCGCGGCAGTCGATGACACGTGGTTGTCGTCCCAGAACAGCGCGTAGCCGTCCTTCAGCACCGGACACTCGACCTCGTTGCAGAAGAAGTCGCGCGGGTCGAGCACTTCGACGTTGTCGTGCCTGGCCGCGATGTTCGCCAGGACCCGCCGTGCCGGCGCCGCCTGGTGGTCGAACATGTCGCGCGGCATCGCGCACCGGTCGAGCAAACCGGCGGCAATGCACTTTGGCGCGCGCTCCAGCAGAGCCGGCGAGGGCTCGATCAGGATGACCCGGCGGACCCGGGGCGCCACCTCCGCGACCGCCTGCTCCAGGCCAGTTGCGATCGATGCCGGTGACTGGAACACCTCGCCGGCGTGGGTCGGCCGATCCTGGAAGTACGCCAGCCAGTGCGCCGCAATGACGAGGGTATCGACGCGATGCTGGCGCAGATAGTCCCGAACCAGTGCGTTGTGCCGCTGGCATTTCTCCCGATGCCCAGGAAAGTCCGGTCGCCGGGTCGCAAAGTTGCTGATCGGCGCGCACGAGTCGAGCGTGAATCCGATCGCCGATTGGTTTGCGGCGCTGGCCACTTCCCAGCCGAACGGTTGCCAGGCAAGGGCATGGGAATCTCCCCAGATCACCAGTGCCGGCTCGCGCGCGGGCAAGGAGCGGCAGGAGGCCGGCTTCAACCCGGCGATGCTGTCATCGAGCCCGTAGTGGCATCGCCGCATGTTGGCCGGACGGTCGTTCTCGGCCGCCGACACCAGTGCATCGGGCGGCGGCCCGATCATCAGTTTCCCCAGCGCCAGAACCGAGGCCAGCAGGGCGAGCGAGCCGGCAGCGCCCATCGCCACCACGCGCGGCTTCGGCAGCGTGGGCATGGACCGCCGGAACGGCGTTTCGACAAAGCGATAGCTCAGCCAGGCCAGCACCACGGCCAACGCGCACAAGCCCAGTCGAACCCACGGATTGGCGGGACCGATCGTGAGCATCCGCTCGAACGCCAGCAATGGCCAATGCCACAGGTAGAGTGAGTACGAGATCAGCCCGAAGAACACCATCACCCGCGAACGCAGCACGACACCGGGCAAGCCAAGCGCCCCTTCGTCATGGATTGCCCACAGCACCAGCCACGTGCCTGCCACCGCCGGCAGCGCGCCCACACCGGGAAAGTGCTCGCCAGGCCCCCAGGCCACCGCCAGCAACACCAGCAACAACCCGGTCGCCAGCAGAGTCGGCGGCGCCCAGGCCTTGAGGCCGCGCACGCCAAGCGTCGCAACCAGGCCGCCGGCCGCCAGTTCCCAAAAGCGCGCGGGCATCTGGTAGAACGCGATCGATGCGCGGATCTGCAGCCAGTTCTCGGCCAGCAGCAACGACGCCAGGCTGGCCAGCACCAGCGTGCCCGGCACCGCGCGCGGGCCGCGCCAGCGCAGCACCGCGATCAGCAGCAACGGCAGCACGAGGTAGAACTGCTCCTCGACCGAAAGCGACCACAGGTGAAGCAGCGGCATCTCCCCGGACGGGCCATCGAAATAGCCGCCGGTGATGCGCACGAAATGCAGGTTGGCCACGAACAGCAACGAGGCGATCGCCGAGTCCGCCACCCCGTCGAGTGCGCGCCCCGGTGCAAACAGCACCGATCCGGCGGCGACGCTCGTTGCGATCACCACCCACACCGCCGGCAACAGGCGACGAGCGCGTCGCGCATAGAACGCCATCAGGTCGATGCGTCCGTGGCGCTTCCATTCGCGCAGCAACAGCGACGTGATCAGGTAGCCCGAGATCACGAAGAACACGTCCACGCCAACGAAACCGCCGGGCAACCAGGCCGCGCTGGCGTGGTACACCACGACCGCCAGCACGGCGATCGCGCGCAGGCCGTCTATCTCGGGGCGGTATTTCAGTTCACTCATGCCGATCTGCCCGATGGCTGCCCGGTGGCAGCCAGCACACCCTATTTACCAACGAAAACGGCCCCCGCCAACGGAACGTCAGTTCCGCCAACGGAGGCCGTCAGGGCGCACTGGCTGTCAGCCGTTGAGGCGCTTGGCGATCGCTGCACCCAGGTCGCCCGGCGACTTCACCGTGGTGACGCCGGCTGCTTCCATCGCGGCGAACTTGCCTTCCGCGGTGCCCGAGCCGCCCGAGGCGATCGCACCGGCGTGGCCCATGCGCTTGCCCTTCGGAGCCGAGGCGCCGGCGATGAAGCCGACCACCGGCTTGGTGACGTACTGGCGGATGAACTCGGCCGCTTCTTCCTCGGCCGAACCGCCGATCTCGCCGACCATGATGATGCCTTCGGTCTGCGGGTCGTCCTGGAACCACTTCAGCGCGTCGATGAAGTTGGTGCCGTTGATCGGGTCGCCGCCGATGCCGATGCAGGTCGACTGGCCGAGGCCGACGTCGGTGGTCTGCTTGACGGCTTCATAGGTCAGCGTGCCCGAGCGCGACACGATGCCGATCTTGCCCGGCATGTGGATGTGGCCCGGCATGATGCCGATCTTGCACTCGCCCGGCGTGATCACGCCCGGGCAGTTCGGGCCGACCAGCACCACGTCGTCGAAACCGTTCAGCACGTTCTTGACGCGCAGCATGTCCAGCACCGGGATGCCTTCGGTGATGCAGACGATGACCTTGATGCCGGCATCGGCCGCTTCGAGGATCGCATCGGCCGCGAACGGCGGCGGCACGTAGATGACCGAGGCGTCGGCGCCGGTCTCGTTGACCGCATCGGCCACGGTGTTGAAGACCGGCAGGCCGAGGTGCTGCGTGCCGCCCTTGCCCGGGGTCACGCCACCGACGACCTGGGTGCCGTATTCCAGCATCTGTTCGGCGTGGAAGGTGCCCTGCGAGCCGGTGAAGCCCTGGACGATCACCTTGGTGTTCTTGTTGATCAAAACGCTCATGTGTTCGTCCTGTATTACTTGCCGGCGACGGCCGCAACGGCCTTCTTCGCGCCGTCGTTGATGTCATCGGCCGGGATGATGGCCAGGCCGGAGTTCTTCAGCAGCTCCTTGCCGGCATCCACGTTGGTGCCTTCCAGACGCACGATCACCGGCACCTTGACGTCGACTTCCTTGACCGCGCCGATGATGCCTTCGGCGATCATGTCGCAGCGGACGATGCCGCCGAAGATGTTGACGAAGATCGCCTTGACCTTGTCCGACGACAGGATCAGCTTGAACGCCTCGGTCACGCGCGCCTTGGTCGCGCCGCCGCCCACGTCCAGGAAGTTCGCCGGCGAACCGCCGTTGAGCGAGATGACGTCCATCGTGGCCATGGCCAGGCCTGCGCCGTTGACCATGCAACCGATGTTGCCGTCCATGGTGACGTAGTTGAGGTCGTGCTGGCTGGCCAGCACCTCGGTCTCGTCTTCCTGGCGGATGTCGCGCATCGCCACCAGTTCCGGATGGCGGAACGAGGCGTTGTCGTCGGAATCGATCTTGCCGTCGAGCACGGCCAGGTTGCCGTTGGTGAGGATGGCCAGCGGGTTCAGCTCGACCAGCGCCAGGTCCTTCTCGTTGAACAGCTTGTACAGGCCCAGCATGATCTTGGTCAGCTGGCCGACCTGCTTGGCGTCCAGGCCCAGCGCGAAGCCCAGGTTGCGGCATTCAAACGCCTGCAGGCCCTGCACGTAGTTGACGTTGAGCGAGTGGATCGCTTCCGGCTTCTCGGCGGCGACCTGCTCGATGTCCATGCCGCCCTCGGCCGAGGCGATGAAGGTGATCGACTTGGTCGAACGGTCCACCAGCACCGACAGGTACAGTTCCTTGGCGATGTCGGTGCCTTCGCACACCAGCACCGAATCGATCGGCAGCTCGACGCCGGCAGTCTGGTAGGTCGCCATCCTGGTGCCCAGCATCGCGGCGGCGTACTGCTTCACTTCGTCGTACGAGCGGGCCAGCTTGACGCCGCCGGCCTTGCCGCGGCCGCCGGCGTGGATCTGCGCCTTGACGACCCACAGGTCACCCGGGATGGTCTTGGCGGCTGCGACGGCTTCGTCGGGGGTGCGGGCAACCACACCGACCGGCACTGCGATGCCGTAGTCGGCAAAGAGCTGCTTTGCCTGGTATTCGTGAAAGTTCATGCGTCACCGAGGGGAGTTGAAGACATCCCACGCAGCGGCATCCGGCGGGCGGTTGCGGGTGCGGGGGGCCGGGCATTGTCACCGATCGGGGGGGGTACGGGCAAAACCGGGGTCCGGCGGCCGCGCCGGCGGGGCCTCTGGGGGCCGCACGCAGCGGCCCGCGAGGTAGCCAGCGCGCGCAACCTGCCTATACTCCCGGGCAAACACCGCCAAGGACGCCAGCTTGCCGTTACGTCTCGCCAGCCCCGAGGTAGCCGACGCCGACCGCGTACTGCGGCGCGAACTGTACTTCTACACGCTGTACCGGCTGCTCGAAGCGACGATGCTGGTGTTCGTGGTGTTCGGCCCGGTGGTCGACTACCTCAGCGTCCCCCGCCATCCCGGCCTGGCCGCGGTGCTGGCGTCGGGCTATCTGTTGGCCGCGCTGTTGCTGTTCGTGTTCGGCCGGCGCGGCGAGCTGCGCACCCAGGCCCTGGTGGGGGTCAGCATCGACCTGCTGTTCGGCATCCTGGCGATCCACGCCCTGCCAGTCGCGGGTACCGGCATCTCGCTCATGCTGATGTTCAACATCGGCGCGGCGGCCTTGCTGCTGCGCACGCGCTACGGCCTGGGGATCGTGCTCATTGCGGTGGCGGGGCTCGTCGGCGAGTTCAGCTGGAGTGTCATGGCGGGCGAGCCCGACACGCGCTCGCTGGTGGAGCCGGTGATGTTTGCGATCGGTTACCTGGCCATCGCCACCCTGACCAGCGTGCTCGGTCGCGAGATGCGCGAAAGCTACAACCTCGCCGAGCGCCGCGGCGCCGAGACCGCGCACCTGGTCGAGGTCAACGAACTGATCATCCGCCGCCTGCGCACCGGCGTGCTGCTGGTTGATGGCGACAACCACGTGCGTCTGGCCAACGAAGCCGCCACCCTGCTGCTCGGCGATGCCGGCGATGGGCGTCGCGATCTGGCCATCGCGCTGCCGGAGCTGTCGCGCCGCCTCGCGCAATGGCGCAGCGATGGTCGCAGCGATGAGAATCCGCTGCAGATCGCCCCGGACCAGCCCGAAGTGGTGCCGCGCTTCACCCGCCTGCTTGCCGGCAGCGACCAGACCCTGGTGTTTCTGGACGACACCTCGCTGGCCTCGCGCAAGGCCGAATCGCTGACCCTGGCCACGCTCGGCCGCTTTTCGGCCAGCCTCGCCCACGAGATCCGAAACCCGCTCGCGGCGATCAGCTACTCGGTGCAACTGCTCGAGGAGTCCCACGACATCCGCCCGGCCGACCGCCGCCTGCTGGAGATCATCCGCCAGCAGGGCACGCGCATGAACGGCATCGTCGAGAACGTGCTCGGCCTGGCCCGCCGCGAGCCGGCCAAGCCCGAGCACGTCGAACTGGTCAGCTTCACGCGCCACTTCATCGACGACTACCAGGCGGGCCACCCGATCGAGCTCGACAGCCTGCGGGTGACCGCCGGGCAGCCGAACATCGCGGTGCTGGTCGATCCACGCCAGCTGCACCAGGTGCTGACCGTGCTGGTGCACAACGCACTGCTGTATGGCCGTATTCCCGGTGAGCCGGCGCGAATCACCGTCAACGTGCAGATCGACAAGCAGCTGATGCCGATGGTCGAGGTGCTCGACCGGGGTCCGGGCATTCCCGACCGCATTGCCCAGCAGTTGTTCCGGCCGTTCTTCACCACCTCCAGCCACGGCACGGGCCTGGGCCTCTACATCGCACGCGAACTGTGCCGCGCCAATCAGGCGATGCTCGATTTCGTACCCCTGCCCGGCGGTGGCGGCTGCTTCCGGATCCGGTTCTCCGCGCCCACCCAGCCGACCAAGCCGCCCCCCACGCAGGAACGCCGCGGCCGCACCGTGTGACCGCGGCACGTTGCACCGCTTGGCCGTAACGCGCCCTTCCGCTATCGTGAGCGACATGGCCGAAACCCGCAGCGCACTGATAGTTGACGACGAGCGCGATATCCGCGAGCTGCTGGTCATGACACTGGGCCGCATGGGCCTGCGCTGCGACACCGCATCGAGCGTCACCGAGGCGCGCAACCACCTGCAGCGCAACCGGTACGACCTCTGCCTGACCGACATGCGCCTGCCCGACGGCTCGGGCATCGATCTCATCAGCGAGATCAGCCAGAACCACCCGAACACCCCGGTCGCCATGATCACCGCCTTCGGCAACGTCGAAGCCGCGGTCGAGGCGCTCAAGGCCGGCGCCTTTGATTTTGTCGCCAAGCCGGTCGAGTTGTCGGTACTGCGCGATCTGGTCCGCCACGCGCTTGATCTCGGCGAATCGCCGCCGCCGGCCGCGGCAGCCGACGCGGTGGCGTCCCGCCTGTATGGCCAGTCGCAGGCCATGGCGCAGCTTCGCCAGACCATCGCAAAGGTTGCACGCAGCCAGGCACCGGTTTACATCGCCGGCGAATCGGGCGTGGGCAAGGAGCTTGTCGCCCGTACGATCCACGCCGAAGGCGGCCGGTCCACCGGCCCGTTCGTGCCGGTCAACTGCGGCGCGATTCCCGCCGAGCTCATGGAGAGCGAGTTCTTCGGCCACAAGAAGGGCAGCTTCACCGGTGCGCACGTCGACAAGCCCGGCCTGTTCCAGGCTGCCGACGGCGGCACGCTGTTCCTCGACGAGGTCGCCGAGCTGCCACTGGCGATGCAGGTCAAGCTGCTGCGCGCGATCCAGGAAAAGTCGATCCGTCCGGTGGGCGCCAACGCCGAAGTTACGGTGGATGTGCGCATCCTGTCGGCGACCCACAAGGACCTGGGTCCGATGGTCGCCGATGGCCGATTCCGCCAGGACCTTTACTACCGCATCAACGTGATCGAGCTGCGCGTGCCGCCGCTGCGCGAGCGCCTCGAAGACCTGCCCGGGCTGTCGGCGAAGATCCTCGAGCGCCTTGCCGGGCACCAGGGCCGGTCGGTGTCACGACTGGGCGACGACGCCGTCGAGGCCCTGCGCCGCTACCCGTTCCCGGGCAATGTGCGCGAACTCGAAAACATCCTCGAACGCGCCCTGGCGCTGGCCGAGGGCGACTACCTCGATGCCGGCGACCTGCACCTGCCGGTGGTGGCCAGCACCGCCCCCATGGCATCCCCGCCCGCAGCGGTCGCCGCGCCGCAGCCGTCGGCACCCGCGGCGGCAGTTGACCCGCGCACGCTCGATCCCCGCGACACCGCCACCAGTGCGCTGCCGTCCTACATCGAAGAGATCGAACGCGCCGCCATCCAGCACGCGCTGCAGGAAAACCGCTACAACAAGACCCGCACCGCGGCGGCACTGGGCATCACGTTCCGCGCGCTGCGCTACAAGCTCAAGAAGCTCGGCATCGACTGAAGCCGCGCGGCATTTGCCTGGCGCCACATCGCGCCACTGACTTCGCTGATCACTGCCGTTGCGGCGCCTGGTTCACCAGGCGCCGCATTTCGTTGGGCCGATCAGGGACTGGGAGCCACGTCGTTCCAGGCCAACAGGAAGCTACGCGCCAGCGCATAGCGTCGTTCGGACGCCACGTTGGCGCCGTGCTTGCTCTCGATCTCGACGGCCCCCTTGCGATCGCCTTGCGCAATAGCACCCAGGATGGAGATCACCAGCATCTGCTCGCGCAGGACGCTGGGGGCCGAATTCCCGACCAGCTGCAGCGCCTGCAATCCAGTCTCGCGCATCGCCGGACCGTTTCTCCGGGCAGCCGCCGCGTAGGCGTCCATCACCGCAACCACCATCGGCGGTTGCGCCTTCAGGTCGATCCATTCCGGCTGCAGCCAGATGCCCACGTGGTCATCAGCCGGCAGATAGCCGATCGACGAGTCGGCCACACCGGCAACAGCGCGCATCCACAGCTCCATGTCCTTCGACGCCACCGGACTCGCGGACAGGCCACGCAACACCTTGACCGCTTCGAGCAGATCCTTGCGCCGTGCCCGCAGACCTTCGCCGGTGCCGCCGTTCATCGCGTCGCGCAGGCTGCGGGCATTGGTGTGGTCGGTGGCGCCGAAACTGCTCTTGTTCTCGGTCACATCGTCGGCAATCGACAACGGGGAACGTCCGCCCGTCATTTCCAGCAGCGGCATCCCGACGCCCGTCAACGCCTCCAGGAGCACCACACGCTCATGCATGAATCTGGTTCTCGGCGCCTGCAGCGATACGGTGGGATAGAAGTCCGAATGCGGCACCGCCTGCTCCATCGCGACGTAGGCCTGTAGCGTCGAACGCGAGGCGATCTGACGCACCTGCAGGTCGGCGCCGCTGCGGATGCCAATCCGAGCGAGCTCGGACTTCAGGGGTTCGCCCGAAAGCCGCTTGGCATCCATGGCGGGAATCGGCTTGCCACTGGCCACGAACAGCATGTCCGAGGTATTGGTGAGGTAGGCATCGACATAGTCAAATTCGTTCACCAGGGCCGACACCATGGTCGCCACCAGCGGGTCGCTGAGCTCGTACGACTGCAGCCACTGCACGGCGATACCGTCGTCTTCGAGGTGGCGGTGCATGAACTCGTAGAACTCGGACGTGAACAGGCTGGCGACACCGCTGACCCAGGGGTTGGACGGTTCGGAGATGATCACGTCGTAACGCCGCTGCCCGGTGGAGAAGTACGTCCGGGCGTCGTCGATATGGATCCTGGAACGGGGGTCGTTGTACGCCCGGGCCACACGGCGACCGTACATGCGGGCGCCGTCGTACATCGCCCGCTCGATCTCGATCGAGTCGACGACCTCCGGCAGCGGACTACCCAGCATCGTGTGGGTGCTCAAGCCGGAGCCCCAACCGATGATGGCGACCTTGCGAGGATCCGGATGGGTCGCCAGCGGCAGCGCCGCGGCCATCGCCATCGTGATCTCGTCATCGGTCGGCACCTGGTCCGTCCCGATCTCGATGGACGCATCGGGCTTGCCATTGGTGGCGATGGTGCCCACCGAGCCGACACTGAAGAAGCCGACCGTCGCGGTCTTGCCGTCACGCAGGTAATGCACGGTGGCGTCGCCTCCCAGGCTAGCCAACCCGTGACGGAACACACCCGAAACCAGCGCGCGCGGCTCGACGCGACCAAGCAGCATGCTGCCTGCGAACGCGACCACGGCAACCGCGACCGCCGCCAGGTAACGCGGCTTGCGCACCTGCTCGGCATAGAAGCGCAGCAGCACCACGCCCAACACGATATCGATCAGCGCCGCGATCGTGACCGCCAGGCGCAGGCCAAGCATCGGAATCAGCACGTGCACCGCGACCACAACGCCGACGATCGCACCCAGCGTATTGGCCGCATAGATGCGACCGATGCTTGCCTCGCCGCCGCCGCGGCGCAGAAGTGCCATCGTGTACAGCGGCAAGGTCATGCCGGCAAAAAACGCCGCGGGGAACATCACCAGCAGCGCGATTCCCCCGCTGCCGAGGCTGAACATCGCGTAGCCGGATGGATCACGCGGCAGGGCGGCCATCAGGCCGGCAACCCAGCGGAAGCTCTGACCGAACACCGGCAGCGAAACCAGCGCCGCCGCACCCATCCAGATCTGGGCATAGCCGGCATAGGCGATCGCGTCGCCAAGACGCTGGCTGCGATTGCGGATCCACCAGCCACCGAACGCGAGGCCGAGGATGAATGCTGCCAGCATCAACTCGAACGAGTGCACGGTGGTGCCCAACGCCTGGTTGAGCATCCGCACCCAGCCGATCTCATAGACGAACGAGGTCGCGCCGGTGATTGCCGCCGCCAGCATCAGCACAGGCGCCAGCCGGGCCGCGCCACCAGCAGGATCGGCCTTGGAAGAATCGGCCTTGGAAGAATCGGCCGTGGACGAACTGACAGGTGCGACCGGCACCGGGGCAGCCTGGTCCGCGTGCCTGGCCACCACCCAAGCCAACCCGCCAACGGCGAGATTGACCAGGCCGGCAACCATCACCGAGCCGGGCATGCCAACGGCCGGCAGCAGGACGAAGGTTGCGGCGAGCGCGCCGATGGCTGCACCAATGCTGTTGGTGAAGTACAGGCCGCCAAGGATTTCGCCATCCGCCCTGGGCGCCACCCGCAGGTAGCCGCCGCTCATCAGCGGAAACGTCATGCCCAGCAGAATGCTCTGCGGCAGGATCATCATCGCCGCACTGCCCCACTGCCAGGCGCGCACCGCCGCTTCCGAGCTCATCGCCGGGTAGACGGTGTCCTGGGAGAAGGTGGTGTACATCTCGAACAGGGGATGGAACGCCAGTCCGGCCAGGCCAATCACGATCTCCACCCAGGCATAGGCCAGGATCAAGCGCCCCCAGCCACTGCCGAAGCGGCTGACGGCCCATGCCCCCAACGCCATTCCGCCCATGAAGATCGCGAGCACCAGCGACTGCGCATAGGCAGCGTGGCCAAGGCTGAGTCCCAGGTAATGCGACCAGATCGACTGATACACCAGTCCGGCAAAGCCGGAAGCGACAAACAAGGCCAGCAGCGTACGCTCCAGGCCGATCCTGCGATTCGACATCTCACCCCTCCCCATTTGGACGGCAGGATACTTGAGCCAGTGGCGATGCCGAGCAACCGAGTTGGCAGTTGTAGCCGGAAGCAACGGCACGGCATTGCATCGGGCAACTGGCATCTGCGCCCATCGCTACGCGTGCCGACAATCGCAGCGCGCGGCTTGGCTCCGAAGCGCCCTCGAACCCGGGGGCTGCGCCAGATGTGACCCAATTTGTCACCTTTTCCGACAGGGTGACCATATTTGTCACCTCGCCAATTCCTGTGCCACATTCTTAACGTGACCCCCCTCCCAGTTTCCCGTTACAAGGCCGCTGGCCGGTCTTGGCATGGCTTGTGCGTATTCATCTCTGCACGTGCTTCGACGCACGGCTGCCGAAGGACCGATAACGCCGGGCCGGACGTACGTGATGATGTCAACCACTCCTAGGGGAAACACCATGAAGAAGAATCAGCAAGGCTTCACCCTCATCGAACTGATGATCGTTGTCGCGATCATCGCGATCCTTGCCGCCATCGCGCTGCCGGCTTACCAGGACTACGTTGCCCGTTCGCAGGCGACGGCTGGCCTGGCCGACATCCGCGGCGGTGAGACCGCGTTCGAAGAGCTGATCAACCGTGGTTCGACGCTCGCCTCCAGCGCCGCCGCCATCGGTCTGCAGAACGCGACCCCGCGTTGCTCGTCGATCAAGACCGAAGGTGCTGCGTTCAGCCAGGACCAGAACAAGACCATCACCTGCGTGCTGGCCGGCAACCCGAAGGTCCTCGCCAAGACGATCATCCTGACCCGCACCACCAACGGCGTGTGGGCTTGCTCGACCGGCAACGGCCTGGCCGACAAGTACAAGCCGGGCAACTGCACCTAATCTGCAGTAGTCTCGCTTGAGGGAAAGCCCCGGCCTTGTGTCGGGGCTTTTTTTTGGTTTCTTCACCCAGTGGTTCGGGCAATAAAGCCGCGCTGCGCTGGATACCGGGACAAGATGCCGGGCCGCGCGCCGCACTCGGGCAGGCATGCCGCGCCGCTACGGCAACATCGCGCCTCGGGCATGGGGTTCCGTAGTGCCGGTCACTACGTGACGAGCCCCCTCGCCAACACAACAGAAGCCCCGACGCGCGCGCACCGGGGAAAGAGTTGCCCCTGAGCCCGCAATTGCAGGGGCCAACCACGACCCGACGCGTCAGGTTCCGCCCCGCGCCTCACGACGCGCCCACGTCCGTCCGGGCAGATTGAAGGCGAATTTGACGCCAGATCAAGCCACTCACCGCCCATACCCGACCACTTGTCGGCCATCCGGGCCCATGTGGCCGGTCTGGCACGCTCTCTGCTTTGACCTATGGTTATCAACACAGGGGATCCACCATGAAACGGCAGCAGGGCTTTACCTTGATCGAGCTGATGATCGTCGTTGCGATCATCGCCATCCTCGCGGCGATCGCACTGCCCGCCTATCAAGACTACGTGGCCCGCAGCCAGGTCACGGCGGGGCTGTCGGACATCACCAGCGGCAAGTCCAGCTTCGAATCGCTCGTGATCACCGAAAGCCTGACGACGTTCAACATTCAGGACATTGGCCTGCAAAGTACGACCCCCCGCTGCACCAACCTCACGATGGCCCCCGGCCTTACCGGCCACATCCGCTGTGAACTGGCGGGCAATCCGAAGGTCAACGGCGAGCTGATCGAGATCACCCGCGCCAGCAACGGCAGCTGGAGCTGCATCACCAGCGCCGGAATCGCCGACAAGCACAAGCCGGCTGGTTGCGCCTGACACCGGAACGTCCGCCACATACGGCCCATGGATCGCGCAACTACACTGCGGTCCATGGCCGCTGGAATGTGAACTGATGACGCTGTCGCGTAGATCCACCCTGCTGTACTCGCTTGCATTGTCCGTACTGGCCGCACTGGTTTACTGGCCCGGTCTCAGCGGCGGTTTCATCTTCGACGACTACCCCAATATCGTCAGCAACACGCGCATCCATGCGCAGACGCTGAGCTGGGAAGCGATCGTCACGGCATCGCAGGGCTATCAGGGCGGCGGCTACGGCCGGCCACTGGCGACGATCAGCTTTGCGCTGGACTACCTGATCAGCGACACGTCGGCCTATCCGTTCAAGCTGACCAGCCTGATCGTTCACCTGATCAATGCGCTGCTGGTGTTCTGGCTGCTGCGTCGCGTGCTGGCGCTGCCGCGTGACAGCGCGGAGCGACCATGGCCCCTCGTCGCGGCATTCGCGATCGCCCTGCTATGGGCCATTCACCCGATGCAGGTCTCGACGGTGCTTTACGTCGTCCAGCGGATGGAGACGTTGTCGCTGACCTTCGTGCTGCTTGCGCTGATCGCCTACATGCGCGGCCGGACGGCGCAGCGCAATGGCGATCTCGGCTGGCCGTGGCTGGCAACATCGGCGGTGCTTGCCTGCCTGGGCATGGCAAGCAAGGAAAGCGCGGTGCTGTTCCCGGTGTATGCACTGTGCCTGGAGCTGACGGTGCTCGACTTCGACGCGAAAGCCGAGCGGACCCGCAGGTTTCTCAAGATCGCCTACGCGGCGGGCCTGCTGGCGGCGATCGTGCTGTTCGTGGCCTGGGTCCTGCCGCAGTACGCAACGCCAGGAAACATGGGCGGTCGCGACTTCACACTGGCCGAACGGCTGCTGAGCCAGCTGCGCATCCTGCCTGCCTATATCGGGCAGATGCTCCTGCCGCTGCCCAGCAGCCTGACGTTCTATTACGACAACTACCCGATATCGACCGGACTGCTGTCGCCTGCGACCACGCTTGCCGGCGGCCTGTTCCTGCTGGGGTTGCTCGCATTCGCATGGCTGGCGCGGCGCCGCATGCCGCTGGCATCCCTCGGCATCCTGTGGTTCTTCGCCGCGCACCTGCTGACCAGCAACGTGTTCAACCTGGAACTGCGATTCGAGCATCGCAATTACTTCGCACTGCTGGGCGTGCTGATGGCGTTGGCCGATCTGGCACGTCGGATCCCGATGCACGACGGCCCGGGGCTCAAGTACGTGGCGCTGGGTGCACTGCTGGTCGCATTCGGCGGGATGACTGCCGTTCGCAGCGCCACCTGGGGCAACCAGATTCTGCTCGCCAACGAACTGGCGGAGCGCAACCCCGCATCGGCCCGGGCCAGCAACGATTACGCCGAGCAGCTCATGAACCTCTCGGGCATGGACACGACATCGCGCTTCTATCCGATGGCGGTGCGCGAGTTCGAACGCGGCTCGCGCCTCCCCGGCGCCTCACCTTTGCCGGAGCAGGGCCTGATCCTGATGGCGGCGAGCAGTGGGCAGGTACCGGAAGCGGCGTGGTGGGACCGGCTCAACGAGAAGATACGCACACGGCCGATCGGGCCGCAGGAACAAGGCGCGGTCCATGGCCTGCTGAATCATCGCTTCAAGGGAATGGAACTGGACGACAAGCAGTTGTCGCTGGCGCTGTCCACCCTGTTCCGGCGCTCCCTCATGCCCAGGCAGGGCTATGTCGATTACGGCGTCTACGCTCAGACTTACCTGCATGACGACGCACTCGCCACGCGTCTGTTCGTCAGGTCGCTGGACCGCGGCTCGCCCGATCCGAGCCTGGCGGGCGGCCTTGCCGCCGACCTCATCCGCAGTGGCTACGGTGCGCAGGCGAAGGCGGTGATGCAACGCGCCAGCGAATTGGGGCTGACGCAGGACCCGCGCTTCAAGGCAGCGCTCAATCGCACCGACGCACCGTAGTCGGGCGCGGGCGGGGCACGCGGCGGATTGCCGCCTGCCCCCCAAGGCTCTGTGTGGCTGCCCTTGCGTGCCGCGACGTCCCCTGTGCGACCGTGGCAATTCGACCCTGGCCCCGATTCGCCCGGCACTACTTCGCCAGAATCGATGCCGGAAGGCTCCGGTCCGGCACCCACGCTACCCCGTCGAGGGACGGCCTGACGCCGGACGTGCTGCAAACGACTGCGGCGGGGAGTCCGCGTGCGCCAAAGCAACCACCGAGACCTCCGGGCGTGCTTCGTGGCGCGTGATCACCAGCACATTGAGGTCTGGTACTCGTGCAGCGACTCCGGCCTAATAGCCCCATGAAAGCAGTGATCCTTGCGGGTGGCCTGGGCACCCGCATCAGCGAAGAAACCACGGTCAGGCCCAAACCGATGATCGACATCGGCGGCAAGCCCATCCTTTGGCACATCCTCAAGATCTACTCCCACCACGGCATCAACGACTTCGTGATCTGCCTTGGCTACAAGGGCTACATGATCAAGGAGTACTTCGCCAACTACTTCCTGCACATGTCGGATGTCACCATCGACCTGCGCAACAACCGCCTGGACGTGCACCACAAGCACGCCGAGCCATGGCGGATCACCTTGGTGGATACCGGCGACGACACCCAGACCGGCGGGCGCCTGCGGCGTGTCGCGGGCTACCTCGACGACGGTCCGTTCTGCTTCACCTACGGCGATGGTGTGTCCGATGTCGACATCGGCGCGACGATCGCCTTCCATCGCGAGAAGGGTGCCCTGGCCACGGTCTGCGCCGTGCAGCCGCCGGGACGCTTCGGCGCGCTGGATATCAACGAGGGCCGAATCACCCGCTTCGAGGAGAAGCCATCGGGTGACGGCAGCTGGATCAACGGCGGCTTCTTCGTGCTGGAACGCGCCGCGCTCGACCACATCGACGGCGACGATTGCGTCTGGGAGCGCGGCCCTCTGGAGGCGCTGGCACGCCAAGGCCAACTGGCGGCCTACACCCACCACGGCTTCTGGCAGCCGATGGACACGCTGCGCGACAAGCTCAAGCTCGAAGAGCTCTGGCAAACGGGTTCGGCGCCGTGGAAAACATGGACCTGAGACCGCTGTTTGGCGGCAGCTACACCGACCTGCGCGTACTGGTCACGGGCCACACCGGCTTCAAGGGGTCGTGGCTTTGCCTGTGGCTGCAGCAGATGGGCGCCCAGATCACCGGCCTCGCACTGCCGGCCGACACCACGCCCTCGCACTGGGGACTGCTGCAGCTCGATGGCGTGCGCAACCTCGAAGTCGACCTGCGCGACAGCGCCGCATTGCGCGCCGCAATCGATGCAGAGCAACCGCACATGGTGTTCCACCTCGCGGCGCAGCCTTTGGTCAGGCGCAGTTATCGCGACCCTGTCGGAACGTTCGCCACCAACGTGACAGGACTGGTCAACCTGTTCGAGGCGGTGCGCGGCTGCGCTTCGGTGCGCGCCCTGGTCAATGCGACAACCGACAAGGTCTACCTGGACCAGACCACCGAAGACGGCTACCACGAGCAACACCCGCTTGGCGGCCACGATCCCTACAGCACGTCCAAGGCCTGCGCCGAGCTGGTGTCGGAGTGCTATCGCAAGAGCTTCTTCAGCGGCGTCGGACAATCACAGCCGAGGGTCGCGACCGCGCGCGCGGGCAACGTCATCGGCGGCGGTGACTGGTCCGAAGACCGGCTGGTGCCCGATCTTGTGCGATCGGCGATGGCCGGCGCGCCCTTGCGCGTGCGCAATCCCCACGCGGTAAGGCCGTGGCAGCACGTGCTCGAACCGTTGTCGGGGTACCTGCGTCTGGGCCAGGCGCTGTTGGCCGGTGAACGCGCCGAGGGCCCCTGGAATTTCGGACCTGCCACCGATGCCACGATGCCGGTCGCCGGACTGGTGGCGCGGATGCGCGAACTCTGGCCCGGCGTGAGGGACGAACCCTGCAACGATTCGCATCCGCACGAGGCAGCGACGCTGCGGCTGGATTGTGGCAAGGCCGCGCGCGAGCTCGGCTGGCACCCGGTATGGAACGCCACGCAAACCGTGGAACGCACCATCGGCTGGTACCGCGCCTTCCATGAAGGCAATACGGTGCTGAGCCACTCGGATCTGTCGGCCTATGTCGCCGATGCGCGCGCGGCCAAGTTGGACTGGGCCACGTCCCCATGAGCGCGATGGTGCTGCATCCCACACCGCTCGCAGGGCTGACGCTGATCGAAACCTCGCCGATTTCGGACGAACGCGGACGCTTCGTCCGCGTGTTCTGCGAATCCGAACTGGAGGCGTTGCGCCCTGGCCTGCACTTCCCGCAGATCAACCTGTCCACCACGTACCAACGCGGCAGCGTGCGCGGCATGCATTTCCAGCACCCGCCAGCGGCGGAGGCCAAGCTGATCCGTTGCGTACGTGGCCGCGTGTTCGACGTGGCTGTCGACCTGCGTGCCGGCTCGTCGACCTTCCTGCAATGGTTCGGTGTCGAGCTGGCCGAGGAAGCGCCACTGCAATTCTTCATTCCCGAAGGCTTTGCGCACGGCTTCCAGGCGCTGACCGATGACGCGCAACTGCTGTACCTGCACACGGCGTCATGGAGTCGCGCACACGAGGGTGGCCTGCGTTACGACGACCCACGACTGGCGATCGACTGGCCGCTGACGGTGAGCCAGGTTTCCGAACGCGATCGAATCGCGGCGCCGCTCGACCAGGACTTCCCAGGAATCCATCCATGAAGTGCCGCTTCTGTGCGACCACGCTCGGCGGAGACATCGCCGGTGCGGACGATCGTCGCCACGTTTTCCTCGACCTGGGCACTGCGCCACCTTCCAACGCGTTCCTTGCCCCCGAGGCACTGACCGCCCCGGAATCCTGGTTCCCGCTGCGGTTGTACACCTGCCCGAACTGCCTGCTGGTGCAAGTCGACGAAGTGCAGTCGCACGCACAGCTGTTCTCGCCGGACTACGTGTACTTCTCGTCCTACTCGCGCTCGTGGCTTGAACATGCCGAACGCTACGTGGAGCGCGCGACCGAGCGACTGGGCCTGGGTGCCGACAGCCTCGTGGTCGAGATCGCCTCCAACGACGGCTACCTGCTGCAGTACGTGGCCGCACGCGGCATTCCCTGCGTTGGCATCGAACCCACGGCGGGAACGGCCGAAGCGGCACGCGCGCGCGGCATCGACACGATCGTCGAATTTTTCGGCCGCGAGTTCGCGGGGCGTTTCGTTTCCCAGCGCGGCCGCGCCGACCTGGTGGTGGCCAACAATGTGCTCGCCCACGTGCCCGACCTCAACGACTTCGTCGCCGGCATCGCCGTGGCGCTGACGCCACAGGGCGTGCTCACCGTCGAGTTTCCGCACCTGCAGCAGCTGGTCGCGCAGCACCAGTTCGACACCGTCTACCACGAGCACTTTTCGTACTTCTCGCTGCACACCGTGTGCAAGGTGTTCGCCGCGCACGGGCTGCGCGTGTGGGATGTCGAAGTCCTGCCCACTCACGGTGGCTCACTGCGTGTCTGGGCCTCGCCCGAGGCCAGCGCACACCGCCAGACCGATGCCGTGGCACGGGTACTGGCGGGCGAAGCGGCCGCGGGCATGCTCGAGGCCGACTACTACCAGGGCTTCCAGGCCCGGGCAGACGAGGTCAAGGACGGCCTGCTGGAATTCCTGCTGCAGCAACGCCGTGCCGGCCGCAAGGTCGCCGGCTACGGCGCAGCGGCGAAGGGCAACACCCTGCTCAACTACGCCGGCGTGCGACGTGACCTGCTGCCGTACGTCGTCGACGCGTCGCCGCACAAGCAGGGACGTTTCCTGCCCGGCTCGCGCATTCCGGTCGTTGCCGAGCAGCACCTGCGGGACGATCGCCCCGACGTGGTGCTCATCCTGCCGTGGAACCTTCGTGAGGAGATCACCGCGCAACTGGCGTACATCCGCGAATGGGGTGGACGTTTCGCGACCGCGGTGCCTGCGATGGAGATCGATTGACCGTGCGCGTCGCGGTGACCGGTGCCAGCGGCTTCATCGGCCGGCAGGTGGTGCGCGAACTCGTGGCGCGCGGTGCCGCCGTGGTCGCGGTGTCGCGCCGCCCGGACCCGCCGGTCAGCGACGCCGTGACACCGCTGGCGATGGACATCGCCGCGCCGGGCCAGGCCCCTTTCGAACGCCTGGGGCGCCCGGACGTGCTCCTGCATCTGGCCTGGGGAGGCTTGCCGAACTACCACTCCGCGCACCATCTCGACACCGAGTTCCCCGCCCACGCCGCCTTCCTCGATGCCTGCCTCGACGCCGGCCTGCAGCGGCTGGTCGTGGCCGGCACGTGCCTGGAATACGGGCTGCAATCTGGCGAACTTGACGAGGCCATGAGCGCCTCGCCCGTTACCGCCTACGGCCAGGCCAAGGCCGCGTTGCACCAGCACCTGGTCGAACGCGGCCAGGACCGCGGGTTCGGACTTGCCTGGCTGCGGCTGTTCTATCTGTACGGGCCGGGCCAGGCAGCGAGTTCGCTTTACGCGCAACTGCGCGCCGCCGTCGCATCGAACGCCCGCACGTTCGACATGTCGAACGGCGACCAGGTGCGCGACTTCCTGCCCATCGAAACGGCTGCCGCGCATATCGCGGCGATCGCACTGGGGCATGCCGATGCAGGCACGGTCAACATCTGCAGCGGCCACCCGGCGACGGTCACCGACACCGTTCGCGGCTGGCTGCGCGAGTGGGACGCCGACATCGCGCTGAACCGCGGCGTTTACGCCTATCCTGACTATGAACCCTTCGCGTTCTGGGGCAGCACGCGCCGGCTGCACTCTCTGCTGGAAACGACATGAGCGAACGCGAACTGCTGCGGCTGCAAGGCTTGCCGGCATACCAGAACAAGATGTTCGAATCGGCTGCCGCCGCCATGGCCTGCCCACGTGGTGACGTCGCCCTGGTCCAGGACCTTGCCAGTGGCCGGGTGCACAACGCCGCGTTCGACCCGGACCGGCTGAGCTACGACGGCAGCTACCAGAACGAGCAAGGGCACTCGCCGGCGTTCCAGGCGCATGTCTCGGAAGTGCTGGCCACCATCGGCCGCCATTTCGGTGCCATGGACATCCTCGAGATCGGTTGCGGCAAAGGCGCCTTCCTCGACCTGTTGCGGGCTGCCGGGCATGACGCCCGCGGCATCGACCCGGCGTACGAAGGCGACTCGGAACACATCATCCGCCGTCACTTCGAACCCGGGATCGGCGTGCGGGGCGATGCAATCGTGATGCGCCATGTGCTCGAGCACATTCCGGCGCCGATGCGGTTCCTGGAATCGGTGCGGGACGCCAACGGCGGTTCCGGACGCATCTACATCGAAGTGCCGTGCCTTGAGTGGATCCTGCAGCGGCGTGCCTGGTTCGACGTGTTCTATGAGCACGTGAACTATTTCCGTCGCGCCGATTTCGCGCGCATGTTCGGCAGCGTGCTCGAGTCGGGCAGCCTGTTCGGAGGCCAATACATCTATGTGGTGGCCGAGCTGGACTCCCTGCGCGACCCGGCCGCTCCCGGGCTGGGCGCACCGCCGCCGGTGACGTTGCCCGCGGGGTTCTTCGCCAGTCTGGATCGGTGCGCTCAGGCCACGCGCCCCGGTGCGCGCAGCGCGGTCTGGGGCGCCGCCGCCAAGGGTGTGATGTTCACCCATCACATGCAGGCACGCGGCCTGGCCCCGGCGCTGGCGATCGACATCAATCCGGCCAAGCAGGGCCGCCACCTCGCCGGCAGCGGCCTGCCCGTCCTGGCACCGCACGAGGCGCTGAAGTTGCTCGGTGACGCACCCGACGTGTTCGTGATGAACTCCAACTACCTTTCCGAGATCCGGGCGATGGGCGGCCCGGGTCCCAACTACATTGCCGTGGACCAGACATGAGCGACTTCCAGGAAGAAACCCGGCAACGACTGCGCGACGTGCGTGGCAACCAGCGCCTGCTCGCGGACGCGCGGGCGTTCACCGAGTCGTCGGTGGAGGCGAAGTACTCGTACAACTTCACCTGGCAGGGCCGGCCGATCATCCAGTACCCGCAGGACATCGTGGCGATGCAGGAACTCGTCTGGGCAACGCGCCCGGACCTGATCATCGAAACCGGCATCGCCCACGGTGGATCGCTGGTGCTGAGCGCCTCGCTGCTGGCGATGCTCGATTACACCGATGCGCTGGCCAGCGGCGAAACGCTCGACCCGCGCGCGCCACGGCGACGCGTACTGGGCGTCGATATCGACATCCGTGCGCACAACCGCGAGGCGATCCTTGCCCATCCGATGGCTGGTCGCATCGACATGCTGCAGGGGTCTTCGGTGGCTCCGGACATCGTCGCCCAGGTCGCGCAGGCAGCGCAGCGCCATGAGCGCGTGATGGTCTGTCTCGACTCCAACCACAGCCACGAACACGTGCTCGCCGAGCTGGAGGCCTACGCTCCACTGGTGACGCGCGGTTGTTACTGCGTGGTGTTCGACACGGTCGTCGAGGACCTGCCGGCATCCCAGTACCCGGACCGCAACTGGGGCCCGGGCGACAACCCCAGGACGGCGGTTCGCGAGTACCTCCGGCGACTGGGCGACGAAGGGCGCACGGCCGCCGATGGCGCCGCGCTCGACCTCGAGGTCGACACCGATCTCGAAAGCAAGCTCCTGGTCACCGTGGCCCCCGGCGGCTACCTCAGGCGCGCGTAACCGCGCCATCGCGCATCACCGGCCAACCCAACGCGACACGCAAAGCACCCAAGGGCACGCTCCATGATCGGCATCCATCTGAACCACGAGCTCGACTGCAGCGAGCGCCGGCGCCTCGTTTTCAACGGCGACCTGCTGCTGTACAGCCGCAACGCGGCGACTGCCGCGCTCGCCGACCACGCCATCTCCCTGGCCAGCGAGGCGTTCGCCCCGATGGACCCGCAGTTCGCACAGGAAGAGCTGTCGGTGGCCGCGTTCATCGAACGCGCCGGGCCGCTGAAGTCACGCTTCACCAACGACCTGCGCACCAAGGAACTGGTGCGCGACGTGCTCGTTGCCTTCGGCTGCGACCTCGACGAAACCTACTTCGACGTACCGCGCCTGCGCCTGGTGCCGCACGGCGACTACCTAAGCTCCGGCGTCAGCTATGCGTACAAGGCGCACCGCGACATCTGGTACGCAAGTCCCACCGCGCAGGTGAACTGGTGGCTGCCGGCATTCGCGGTGACCACCGAACGGGCGATGTCGTTCTTCCCCGAGTACTGGTCCAAAGCCGTGCCCAACAGTTCGTCCGAGTTCGACTACGACGAGTGGTGCCGTGTTGGCCGCCAACTCGCCACCAGCCAGGTGGACAAGGACACCCGCAAGCACCCGCTGCCGGCCGATCCGATCAGTACCGAGAGCGAACTGCGCATCGCCAGCACCAAGGGCGACGTGATCATGTTCTCCGCCGCGCACCTGCACGCCACGGCGGCAAACCGTTCGGGTCGCACGCGCTTCAGCATCGATTTCCGCACGCTCAACCGTTCCGACATCGAACAGGGCCGCGGCGCGCCCAACGTGGACAGCCGACCCAGCGGCAGCACCATTGGCGACTTCATCCGTGCGCGCGACTTCGCGCCGATCCAGATCCCTTCCGCCTGGCAGCAGCCGTAACCGAGGCCTCCCGTGACCGACACGACCGAAAACAGCACCACCCCCGGAAACGGCGACATATCGCCCACCATGCACGACCCGCGGACGCAGGCCCGCTTCGACCTCACCTCGCGTGAGGCACTCGAGGAGTACTTCACCAACAGCCCGGGATCGGCCACCGAGAAGCTCGAGAACTTCGCCAAGTACGTGCCGCGGCAGAACCTCGCGCGCTTCCTGGCCAGGTACGAGATCTTCAAGCTGATCAAGGACGTGCAGGGCTCGATCGTCGAGTGCGGCGTGCTGTTCGGCGGCGGCCTGATGAGTTTCGCCAAGCTCAGCGCGATCCTGGAGCCGTACAACTTCCAGCGCCGGGTGATCGGCTTCGACACGTTCACCGGCTTCCCCGACATCGATGCGGCCGACCTGAAGGGCAAGCCTGAGCGAAAGTCCGCGCACCTCAAGCAGCACGGTTTCGCGGCCGACGGCGCCTACGAGGACCTGCTGCGCGCGGTCGAGCTGTTCGACATCAGCAGGTTCCTCAACCACTTCCCCAAGGTCGAAGTCGTGCCGGGAGATTTCGCCCAGACGGCTCCGAAGTACCTGCAGGACTACCCGCACCTGGTCGTAAGCTGCCTCTACCTCGACTTCGACATCTACCAACCCACCCGAATCGCACTCGAGCAGTTCCTGCCGCGCATGCCGAAGGGTTCGGTGCTGGTGTTCGACGAACTCAACGAGGAAGCGTTCCCCGGCGAGACCATTGCCGTGATGGAGATGCTCGACCTCAACAAGCTCCGCGTGCGCCGGTTTGATTTCGAACCACGTATTTCCTACGCCGTCATTGGCGATTGATCGAAACCACGGACACAAGAGAAGACGCATGGGAACCGACCGCGACTGGGAGAACTGGGGCCGCAACGATCCTTACTTCGGCGTGATCAGCGACGAGTCCTTCCGCGCCGAGCGGATGACCGACCAGGCGCGGGCCGCCTTTTTCCGGATGGGCGACGAGCACGTCGAGCGACTGCTGGCCACCATCGGCGAACGCTTCCAGCCGGGCTTCCGGCCGGAAGCGTCGCTGGACTTCGGATGCGGCGTCGGGCGTCTGCTGATTCCCTTGGCACGACAGAGCGATCGCGCCACCGGCGTGGATATCTCGCCGGCGATGCTTGCCGAAGCGCGACGCAACTGCGAACTGATGGGCATCGACAACGTCGAGCTGATCGGGTCCGACGATGGGCTCAGCCAGGCGCGGGGCGAGTACGACCTTGTGCACTCGCACATCGTGTTCGCGCACATCGACCCTCGGCGTGGCCACCGGCTGATCGAGGCGATGGCGTCCAAGGTGCGCCCGCACGGATACATCGCCGTGCAGGTGCTCTATGCCTGCACCGCCCCACGGTGGATTCGCGCGCTGGTCAAACTGCGTTACCGGTTCCCGCTACTGAATGCGGTGCGAAACATCCTGCGCGGACGACCGGCAGGTGAGCCGCCGATGCAGTTGCACGTCTACGACCTGCCGACCATTCTGCGCACGTTGAACCGGCTCGGCTTTGGCGAGGCATTGCTGATCACCGACAAGTTCAGCAACGGCGAGTTCGACTCGGTGGTGCTCGTCGCCCGGCGCGGCGCGGCGTCCGGCGACTAGCGGCACGGCGCCTCCGCCAATGGCGCGCCTGCGCAACAGTGTCCTGGCGAACTACGCGGGGCAGGCCTGGGTCGGGCTGATGGGCATCGTGTTCGTGCCGGCCTACCTGCGCGAACTCGGCGCCGAACGGTTCGGGCTGGTGGCCTTCATGCTCAGCCTGCAGGCGATCTCGCTGCTGCTGGACATGGGCGCTGGCGTGTTCCTCGGACGCGAACTGGCGCAACGCAACCATGATCCGCAACGCCGAGGCAGCATCCGGCAACTGGTCCGCAGCTTCGAGTGGCTGATGTGGCCAATGGCGCTGACGATCTTCGTGGCGTTGTATGCCGGCAGCACGGCGATCGCCAGCGACTGGCTCGAACCCACGCAACTCGGTCCTGCCCAGACGACATCCGCGATCCAGCTCATGGGGCTGGTGGTGGCGCTGCTGTGGCCAACCAGTTTCTATGCGGCGTCCCTGTCCGGCCTTGAGCAACAGCCGCGGCTCAACGTGCTGGTCGCGGTGTTCGCCACATTGCGCTTCGCTGGCGTGCTGCCGGTGTTGTACTGGACCGATACGGGCCTGGCGGGATTCCTGTGGTGGCACGCCATCGTCGCGGCCGCACAAACCCTGTGCAGCGCGGCATTGCTGTGGCGCCTGCTGCCGCCAGCGGCAGGTCCTGTGCGCATGAACTGGCACGAGCTGCTGGACGCAAGGCGTTTCGCGTTTGGTGTGTTTGGTGTCACTGCATTGGGATTGCTGCTTGGGCAGATGGACCGGTTCACGCTTTCCGCCCTGCGCCCGCTCGCCGAGTTTGGCCAGTACGCCGTCGCCATCACCATCAGCGCCGGACTGGGCAGGCTCGTGCAGCCGATGTTCAATGCGATCTATCCGCGCCTGAGCCGCTTCGCGGCCGAGGGGGATCAGGCAGGGATCTCGGATCTCTACCACCTGGCCAGTCAGATCGTCGCCGTGGTGGTGGCCGCCATTGCCGCCATCATCTGCGTGCATGCCCAGTCGGTCCTGCTGCTGTGGACTGGCGATGCGGCGCTTGCAGCCGTGGCCGCACTGCCGTTGAGCCTGCTGTTCGCGGGCGCGGCGATGAACGGCCTGCTGAACATTCCGTTCGCGCTGCAGCTGGCGCATGGCTGGACCGGGTTGGCAGCCACGGGCAACCTCATCGCGGTCGTGGTGGGGGCGCCGCTGTACGTCGTGGCGATCAACCGCTTCGGGATGGTCGGCGCGGCTGGTGTTTCGCTGGCAATCAACTTCGCCTGGCTGGCGCTCGGCCTGCCCCTGATGCATCGACGCCTGCTGCGCGGCGAACTGACCGGCTGGTACCTGCGTAGCGTGATGCCCCCCCTGTTGGCGGCCATGGCGGTATCGCTGCTGGCCCGGCTGCTATGGCCAGCCGTCGAACGGAACTGGGCAGGTGCCAGCTGGTTGGCCGCCGTCGCCATGCTGTCGCTGCTGGCCGCGGCAATCGCCACCCCCGGTCCACGGGCGCTCCTGCACCGACACGTCTGGCAACGAATCACGCGACGCTGAAGGGGCTGGATCGGGTTCGGTGTTGGGTCCGCCTGAGCCAAGCCGGCCGTTGCAAGCCGTCCGGCGCGTGGCCGGCGCTGGGTCAGTCAGCGCTATGGATCCCGTAACAGGTGGCCGTAGCGCTGCTGCAATCCGCCGCGTGAAGCCACGATCCGCATCTCGGCCTTGCGATAACCCCACGACAGCGCTGACTGGACTCCCGGGATGTGTTCGCATGCACCCGCCAATGCCCTCAACGCCATGGCCGGCAGGCGCCTGGAGCAATCCCGCGCCAACGCGGTGGCCGCCTCGCGCGCAAAATCGCGGCGTCCCGCTGCCAGCGCATGCACGCCGCGTCGAAACAGCATCCTGCGGGCATCGGCCTTCAGCGCGGCCAGCAGGCGGTCGCGATCCGCGTCGGTCAGGCCTTCGTAGCGGGGCACCTTCTGGAACATCCGCAGCCAGCCAGGCCAGAACGCCGCCATCGGTTGGGTGGCGCTGATCGAAGACGCATTGAGGGTGAACACCGCCACAGGAACACGCTCGACGACGAACGGGAAACGAGCGGCAAGTCGAAGCGTGTAGTCCAGGTCCGAGGGGCCCAGGGTTTCCGGATCCAGGAAATCGAGCTGTTCGAGCACTTCGCGCCGGAACACGATGCCGATCCACGTCGGGGCCATCCCGGCGGTCATCGCCATCGCCCCCTCGGGCTGCAGGTACATGCCGTCGCGCGGCCAGCGGTCCATGCGTGCATCCCAGATGCGGCCATCGGCGTCGACGTTGAGCGTGGTGCCCACCCAGAACATCGCCCGAGGGTTGGCAGCCAGCCCCGCCAGAGCACGCTGGTAGAACTGGGGAAGCAGGTAGTCGTCGTCGGACAGCAACGAGAAGAAGGGTGTCTGGATGTCGCGCACGCCAAACGCAAAATTGGCGACGGCGCCGACATTCTGCGGGTGACAGTGATACGCGACCTGCGGGTGCTCTGCCGCCAACCCTGCTACCACCTCGCGGGTGCCATCGCCGGACGCGTTGTCGCAAACCCGCACGCACACCTCGACACCGTCCTGCTCGATCGCGCTCAGGATCGCCCGCCGGAGCAACTGCGGCCGGCGATAGGTGGGAATGACGGTGGTCAGCAGTGGCGACGTGGGCATGGCGGCGATGCTACTGAGCCTGTGCGTTGCCGGCCAGCGGCATTGCGGTTGCTTGCCGGATGGGGTGGCGCGTCGATAGGCTTGCCGCACTGTCCCACCTGACTCCCGGCATGCGCATCACCGTCGTTGCGAAGCGTCACTACACCAAGAAGGATGCATTCGCCGAGAGCTTCGGACGTGTCTACCAACTTCCGCTGCAATGGCATCGCGACGGTCACCAGGTGCAACTGCACCTGCTCGACTACCACTCGCTTCGACGCGATCACACCGCACGCGATGGATTCGACGTGTACGCCGAACCCGCTGCGTCGCCTTTGGCGTTGCGTCGGATCGTGCGCGCGCAGGCGCGCTTCAATCCCGACGTCGTGATCGGCAGCGGCGACAGCGCCATTGGCTTGCTTGGCCGGTGGATTGCCCGCCGCCAAGGCGCGCGATTCGTGTTCGATGCCTACGACGACTATCGCCGGTTCGGCAATTCACGGCTGTTCCTCGGTTGGGATGCCTATGGGTGGCTGGTGAATCGCGCCGACGTTGTCATGTATGCCAGCCAGCGTCTTGCCGACGAGCACAGCGGATCGGCCGCGTCCGTGATTGTTCCCAACGGTGTCGACCCGGCACAGTTCGCCCCCGCCGACCTCGCGCGGTCGCGATCGGACAATGCCCTGCCGCCCCCGGAGCAAGTGCGCCTGGTTGGCTACTTCGGAAGCATGGAGCGCGATCGCGGCGTCGACGTGTTGATCGAGGCGGTCCGCAAGCTGCACTGCAACGATCCGCGCGTGCGGCTGCTGCTGGCCGGTCGCAAACGCGACGACATGCAGCTCGACGCGGCCTGGATCCACTATGTCGGCCAGGTGGACCACCGCAGCATCCCCGGGCTGCTCAACGCGTGCGATGTCGTCGCCCTGCCGTACCTGCTCAGTCCGCTGATGGACATGGGGGCGTCGTGCAAGATCGCCGAGTACCTCTTCTGCCGTCGACCGCTTGCCGCGACGCGAACGCCCAACTTCCTCTGCAATTTTCCGCACCAGGCCCAAGCGCTCGCGGACCGGCTTGCCTCACCCGGTGACGCGGACGACCTCGCCCGGGTGCTGTCGCTGCAGCTGGACACGCCCAGCATCGCCCCCGTCCCCGAGGAGATGGCGTGGCAGCGGATCGCCCATCAGGCGGCGGCCGCCTTCGGCTGACCACGACGCGCGGCTGACGCAACGATTGCGGGACACTTCGGTCGACCGCGCTGAACCCGCTCAGCTTCCCGAACGATCTTGCGCGAGCCGCGAAAGCAGATCCGCGTACCCGGCCGCCACCTGTTGCCAGGACAGGCGCTCCAGCAACCGGTTGCGCGCCAGCGTCGCCTTGGCGGCACTCGCATCGGCGTCGCGCAACACGTCCACCAGCGCGTCGGCCAGGGCAGCGGGGTCGTTCTGCGGAACAATCCAGGACAGGTCGTCGTCGACGACGTCGCGCACGGCCGGAACGTCCCCCACAACCACCGGGCAATGGCAGGCGATTGCCTCGGCAACCACCAGGCCCAGTCCCTCCTGGTCGCCGTCCGCGGCCTCGACGAACGGTGCCGCAAACACCGCCGCGGCCCGGTAGTGGGCCGGCAGCGCGGCCTGAGGAACGGCGCCCAGGAACGTCACCCGATCCGCCAGCCCAAGGTGTTCGACCCGGGCGGCGAGCGCCGCCTGTTCCGGGCCAAAGCCGATGACATCGAGCCGCGCCTCGGGGACTTTCTGCAGGACCTGCGGCATGGCATCAATCAGGTGGATGACGCCCTTCTTGGCGACCAGCCGCCCCACGAACAGGATCGTCGCGGTGGAACGCGCCGGGGCCGGCTCGGATCCTGGCGACGGCGTGAACAGGCCGAAATCCACGCCCATCGGCATGACGTGCGCGTCCGCGCCAGGATGCTCGTCGCGCAGGCGCGAACGCATGGCCCGGCTGACCACGCTCACGGCGGCCACACGCGCGAGCACGAAGCTGCGCAAACCGCGGTACAGCCGTCCACGGATGGCAAACAGGTCCGCGCCATGCGACGTCACCAGTACCGGCGGCCTTCCCGGCACACACGCCGCCACCAGCCCCTGCGGGAGTAGCCAATGCGCATGCACCACGTCCGGACGGAGCTTGCGGATGAACCGCAAGGTGGCCCAGGCCTGGGCGATGAGGAACGGCGGCACCAACAGCCATCGCCAGGGACTGCGCCGCAGGTTGGTGACGATGCCGCCGTCATTGACCAACCGCTCCATGGACGCCGGCGCGTAGCGATAGCGATGCACCTGAACGCCATCGAGCACTTCCGTTGGGCGAGCCCCCATTGCATGCGGGCCGAGCACCGTGACATCGAAACGGTCGGTCAGGCGTCGTGCCAGCTCGTGCACGAAGCCGGGCTCGTGATCACCGGTCCATCGCGGATAGGTGGACGTCAGGACCAGCAGGCGCGGTCGCACGGATTGCCTCCCGGTCACGATCGATCTCCCGCATCCACCGCGAGCTGCGACATGCGGGCCAGCGCGAACGTCGAACCCGGTGCGCTCATCGCCTGCGCGCTTGCACGTTGTGTCCGAGCGCGAAATGGTGCCAGTCCGGCCACAACCAGCTCAGCGACCAGGCGGCGATATTGATCAGCAACACCATGGGCATCGCGAACGGCAGCAGCCAGACCCGATCGGAGCGCCCGAGCAGCGAGCCGGCAATCGCCAGGCATGCCAGCGCACCTGCGGCCCGGATGGCGTGCAATGGCTTGTCGAGCGCCACCACGTCCATGCCCGCACCGGACAGGTCGCGCCTCAGACCGAACTCGGTGTAGCGCTGGTAGTCGTAGGGCGCGTCGTGCAGCGGATAGAGGAACGGCATGGAGATCCACGCCGTCCCACCGGGTTTGAGCACGCGCGCGATCTCCGCGGCAACCGTTGCAGGCGCGGCCACATGCTCCAGCACCTCCAGGCAGATGACCCCATCGAAACTTGCATCCGCGAAAGGCAGGGCGGCGGCATCGGCGAACACGTCGGGACGCGCGGCATACAAGTCGCGCCCGGTGGATGGGTAGTCGAGCGCAACGTACTCCACCGTTGCCGGAAGGTGCGGCTGGACCCATCGATCCGCCGCACCGATATCCAGCACCCGCCCGCTGGACTGCGCCAACCCGGCAGGAGGCCGGCGAGGACCCAACAGCCACTGCGGGTGCAAGGGCGTTCGCTTCAGCAGCGCCGCAAATGCGCGCAGGCGACTCATCGATCCGGCGGCCGCGTGTAGGTCAGGGACGTGATCTGCTCGGAAACCAGCCCGATCAGGAACACGATCACTCCCGCGCTCAACAACAGCGCGCTCATGTTGGTGAACCGGTGCAAGGTGAGGAAGGTAAACGCGTAGTAGCCGAAACCCAGCGTGAAGAACGTCGCGCCGATCGGCGCAAACAGCTTCAATGGGGAGTACAGGGTGGCGATCTTGAAGATGATCAGCAGGAAGCGAAGGCCATCACGCAGCGGACGGATATGGCTGGAGGTTCCCACCCGCCGGGCGACCGGGATCGGCACGTAGGCCACCGGATAGGCGCTGCGGAAGAACGCCATCGTGCTGGTCGTCGGATAGCTGAAGCCGTTTGGCAGCAAATGTAGGAATTCGCGGAACTTGTCGGCACGTACGGCGCGGAAGCCGGACGTAAGATCAAGGACGCGGTGCCCGGTCATCCAGCTGGCCAGGCGGTTGTAGAAGGCGTTTGCGAGGCCCCGGTGGAGGTTGGCCTGGCCGTTGGCGTCGCGCGCTCCCACCGCCATGTCGTAGCCCGCTTCCAGCTTGGCCAGCAGCTGGCCGATATGGGCCGGGTCGTGCTGGCCGTCCGCGTCCATGAACACGAGGATGTCGTTGCTGGCCGCGCGGGCGCCGCGCTTGATCGCCGCGCCATTGCCCATCGAGTATGGCGACGACAGCACCCGCGCACCGAAGGCGCTTGCCACCTGCGCGGTGTCGTCGGTGGACCCGTCGTCGACCACGATGAGTTCCGCCTGCGGCCACTGGCTGCGCAGGGCTGGCAATGTCCGTGCCAGCCCGTCGGCTTCGTTTTTCGCAGGCAGAATCACGGAAATATTCATCGGGCCCCCTCTAGGCCCACAGGGTAGGCGATCGCGCCATTTCCCGGATAGGTGCAGCCTGCACAGAATCGCCTTTGCGGATTTCCGGAAAGGTGCGCTCGTTCCGCACGCGGGGGCGCGGGATTGGGGTACAGTCGGGTGGGGAAAAACGAGGGGGTTTCAATGGCAACCGTTGCCACTGCCAACCTGGTGGGGATTACCGGCATTGCCCGGCGCTTGGTGCTGGACGGCGCCCTGGACGAACAGTCCGCGCGCGAGGCGATGAGCGGCGCGACCAACCAGAAACAGCCGCTCGCCACCTACCTGTCCGACAAGCGCCTGGTCAGCACGGCCCAGCTCGCCGCCGCCAACTCGATGGAGTTCGGCGTCCCGCTGATCGACATCGGCGCGATGGACCCGGCACAGACGGCAATCAAGCTGGTCAGCGAGTCGTTGATCCGCAAGCACCAGGTGCTGCCGCTGTTCAAGCGGGGCAACCGCCTCTTCATCGGCCTGGCCGACCCGACCGACACTGCAGCGCTCGACGAGATCAAGTTCCAGACGAATCTCACGGTCGAGGCGATCCTGGTCGACGAAGACCGCCTGCTGCGCACGATCGACCTGTGGCTCGAGGCCAGCGACGCGCTTTCCAGCGCCGTCGGCAGCGACGAAGGCATGGACAACCTCGATGTCGCCGGCGATCAGGAACTGAACACCGACACCGGCGTCGAGGTCAAGACCGACGACACCCCGGTCGTGAAGTTCGTCAACAAGGTGCTGGTCGATGCGATCCGTCGCGGCGCATCGGACATCCACTTCGAGCCTTACGAGACCGAATACCGGGTCCGCACCCGCATCGACGGCCTGCTCAAGCAGATCACCAAGGTCCCGCCCAACCTGCAGGCGCGCATCGCGGCGCGACTCAAGGTCATGGCGCAGCTGGACATCGCCGAAAAGCGCGTCCCGCAGGACGGCCGCATCAAGCTCAACATCTCCAAGTCCAAGCAGATCGACTTCCGCGTCAGCACCCTGCCGACGCTGTTCGGCGAAAAGGTGGTGCTGCGTATCCTGGACGGCAGTGCGGCCAAGCTCGGTATCGACAAGCTCGGCTACGAGGACGACCAGCGCGCACTGTACGAGAAGGCGCTCGCCAACCCCTACGGCATGGTGCTGGTCACCGGCCCGACCGGTTCGGGCAAGACGGTGTCGCTGTACACCGGTCTCAACATTCTCAACGACGAGCAGCGCAACATCTCCACGGTCGAAGACCCGGTCGAAATCCGCGTGCCGGGCATCAACCAGGTGCAGATGAACGTCAAGCGCGGCATGACCTTTGCCGCCGCGCTGCGCAGCTTCCTGCGACAGGATCCGGACGTGATCATGGTCGGCGAAATCCGCGACCTGGAAACGGCCGAGATCGCGATCAAGGCCGCGCAGACCGGTCACATGGTGCTGTCGACCCTGCACACCAACGACGCACCGCAGACCATCGCGCGCCTGATGAACATGGGCGTCGCACCGTTCAACATCACCTCATCGGTCACCCTGGTGATCGCCCAGCGCCTCGCGCGCCGGCTGCACGACTGCAAGCGCGAGGTTCACCTGCCCGAGCACGCATTGCTGGCCGAGGGATACAGCGCCGAGGAAATCGCCTCACCCAGCTTCAAACTCTTTGAAGCCGTAGGCTGTCCGGACTGCACCGAAGGCTACAAGGGCCGTACCGGTATCTATCAGGTAATGCCGATGACCGACGAGATCCAGGCAATCGTGCTGGCCGGCGGCAACGCCATGCAGATCGCCGATGCGGCGCAACGGTCCGGCGTGCGTGACCTGCGCCAATCCGCACTGCTCAAGGCCCGCAACGGCGTCACCAGCTTGGCCGAGATCAACCGGGTAACCAAGGACTGAGCCATGCCCCGTTCCCGGTCAACCTACCCCACCCGCCTCGCCGCGACCGCGCGTCACCGCGCGTCTTCCCCGATCAACGCTTAAACAGGGCTGACTCATGTCCGCGACCCGCACTGCCGCAAAAACCGCCATTCGCCGCGCCGATCCGATGGGCACCTTCGTATGGGAAGGCACGGACAAGCGCGGCAAGGTCATGAAGGGCGAACAGCAGGCCAAGAGCGCCAACCTGCTGCGCGCTGAACTCCGCCGCCAGGGCATCACACCCAGGATCGTGAAGCCCAAGGCCAAGCCGCTGTTCGGCGCGGCCGGCAAGCGCGTCACGCCGCTCGACATTGCCGTCTTCAGCCGGCAGATCGCGACGATGATGAAGTCCGGCGTGCCGATCGTGGGCGCGATGGAAATCATCGCCAACGGCAACAAGAATCCGCGTATGTCGAAGCTGGTCAACGACGTCCGCGCCGAGATCGAAAGCGGCTCGTCGATGCACGAGGCGCTCAGCAAGCATCCGGTCCAGTTCGACGAGCTCTACCGCAACCTGGTCAAAGCCGGCGAAGGCGCGGGCGTGCTCGAGACCGTGCTCGACACGGTCGCGACCTACAAGGAAAACCTTGAAGCGCTGAAGGGCAAGATCAAGAAGGCGATGTTCTACCCTGCGATGGTTGTCGCGGTTGCGCTGATCGTGAGCTCGATCCTGCTGGTGTTCGTGGTGCCGCAGTTCGAAGACGTGTTCAAGGGCTTCGGTGCCGACCTGCCGGCCTTCACCCAGCTGATCGTCAAACTCAGCCGGTTCATGGTCAGCTGGTGGTGGGCGGTGTTGCTCATCATCGTCGGCGTGATCGTCGCGTTCGTGATGTTGAAAAACCGATCGCTCGCGTTCTCGCACTTCCTCGACAGGGTGATCCTCAAGCTTCCCGTGATCGGTCAGATCATGCACAACTCGGCGATTGCCCGCTTCGCGCGCACCCTGGCGGTGACGTTCAAGGCCGGCGTGCCGCTGGTCGAGGCCCTCGAAACCGTCGCCGGCGCCACCGGCAACACCGTGTACGAGAATGCCGTGCTCAAGATTCGCGACGACGTCGCGGTGGGCTACTCGGTCAACATGGCGATGAAGCAGGTCAATCTGTTCCCGCACATGGTCGTGCAGATGACCGCGATCGGTGAAGAAGCCGGTGCGCTCGACACCATGCTGTTCAAGGTGGCCGAGTTCTACGAGCAGGAAGTCAACAACGCCGTCGACGCACTGGCCAGCTTGCTCGAACCGCTGATCATGGTGTTCCTGGGTGTGGTTGTCGGCGGCATGGTGATTGCCATGTACCTGCCGATCTTCAAACTCGCGGCCGTGGTCGGTTAAGGAACGGCTCCGAGACAGATGGCTTTCCTAGATCAGAACCCCGGCATCGGCTATCCGCTGATTGCCGGACTCGGGCTGCTCGTCGGCAGTTTCCTCAACGTGGTGATCCTGCGACTGCCCAAGCGGCTGGAGTGGGAGTGGAAGCGCGACAGCCGAGAAGTGCTGGAACTGCCCGAGGCGGAGGTCTACGACCCGCCGCCGCCGGGCATCGTGATCGAGCGCTCGCACTGCCCGCAGTGCAAGCGGCAGCTGAGCTGGTACGAGAACATCCCGGTGTTCAGCTGGCTTGCGCTGCGTGGCCGCTGCCGTAGTTGCCACAACCCCATTTCCATCCAGTACCCGGCCGTCGAACTGTTGACCATGGTGCTGCTGGTGCTCTGCGCGTGGCGCTTCGGCTTCGGCTGGCAGGGCTTTGGCGCGATGGTGTTCACCTGTTTCCTGATCCCGCTGGCCGGCATCGACCTGCGCACGCAGTACCTGCCCGACAACATGACCTTGCCACTGATGTGGCTGGGCCTGATCGCCAGCAGCGACAATCTGTACATGCCGGCGAAGCCGGCTTTGCTGGGCGTGGTCGCCGGTTACCTGAGCCTGTGGTCGGTGTCGTGGGTGTACAAGCAGGTCAAGGGCCGGCACGGCATGGGCGGCGGCGACTTCAAGCTGCTGGCCGCGATCGGCGCGTGGGTTGGCCTCAAGGGCATCCTGCCGACCATCCTGCTGTCGTCGCTGGTCGGCGCGATCATCGGCTCGATCTGGCTGGCCACCAAGGGCCGCGACCACGCCACCCCGATCCCGTTCGGCCCTTACCTCGCGATCGCCGGCTGGGTCTCGTTCTTCTGGGGCGATCAGCTCATCGGCAGCTACCTTCGCCTGTCGGGCCTGCAGGGCTGACCGATGGCCGCGTACTGCGTCGGCGTCACCGGCGGCGTCGGTTCCGGCAAGAGTGAGGTCACCCGCCGCTTCGAAGCCCTGGGGATCCGCGTCGCCGATGCCGATCTGGCAGCTCGCGAGGTGGTTGCCCCCGGATCAGCGGGGTTGGCCGAGGTCGTTGCCGCGTTTGGGGTCGAGGTACTCGCCGCCGACGGCACGCTCGACCGCTCGGCAATGCGCAAACGCGTGTTCTCGGCTCCGGACGCGCGCCGCCAGCTGGAATCCATCGTCCACCCCCGCGTTCGTGCCCAGCTGCAGGCGCAATGTGCCGCGGCGGATGGCCCCTATGCGATCGCCGCCGTTCCGCTGCTGGCCGAGGGCGGTGGGCGCGATCGGTACCCGTGGCTCCAGCGCATCCTGGTGGTCGATGTGCCGGCAGAACTACAGCGCGATCGGGTGATGCGGCGCGATGGCATCGACGGGGGCCTGGCCGACCGCATGATCGCCAGCCAGGCCAGTCGCGAGCAGCGCCTGGCGATTGCCGACGACGTGATCGTCAATGACGGCCCGCTCCACCAGCTCGACGCGCTCGTCGCCGCGCTGGACCGGCACTACCGCGCCTTGTCGGCCGCCTGAGCGCCGGAGCCAGGCGCTGGGACGCACCAGGATGACGCCGCATAGCGCGGCCTTAGGCCCGACCCTCCGGGTGGCATCTCAGCGGCCCCAAGCCGGCGTCGCGCTGCTTGACCTTGCAGGCAGCAAGGCTGCGGCGCAGCACAGCACCACCTGCGGACCGCTGACAAGCCACGCGACATCCGCCCATCGGGTTAACAGGCCCTAGCCCGAGGGCCACAGCGCGCGGATTGCCGCGATTCCCTGGGCGCCGTGGCGGCGCGCGGTGGCGATGTCGTCCGGACCCAGGCCGCCGATCGCATACAGCGGCAGCGAAACCGCTTCACGCAGGACGGCAAAACCGGCCCAACCGATGCCAACGCGTCCGGGGTGGCTGGGCGTGGCAGCCACGGTGCCCAGCACCGCGAACTGGCAACCCAGCGCCTGCGCCATGCGCAACTCCTCGACATCGTGGCAAGACGCCGCCAGGACCCCATCGTCGTCGAGGGGACGCACGGACGTCGCGCGCAACTGGGCCGCGGTGAGCTGCAACCCGACGCCCAGCTCCCGAGCCAGTCCCGCGTCGGCGTGCACCAACACTTCGGCACCGGCCGCGCGGCACAGTCCGGCCGCCTGGCCGGCCAACCCAGGCCAGCGTTCCGGGTCGAAACCCGGCGCGCGCAGCAGCACGCGCTGGATTCCCGTGTCCAGCGCCCGCTGCAGCCCTGCCAGCCACGCATCCGCACCCGCGTCGGGCTCGGGTGTGACCAGGTAGCGATCGGCCTGGCGCAGCGCCGCGACCACCGGCCGGTCCGCCGGCGGCATCGCATAACTCTCGAGCTTGTGTGGCGGCACCCAGACCAGCGCCTGTCCTTCGAGGCCGCGCAGCGTGCCGCGCCAACGCGTGATCTCGCGCACGTCCAGCCTCAGGCGCTTGTCGGGGTAGGCCTGTGGCACCTCGATCAGGCGCCCGCCAACGTCCACCTCGATGCCCAGTTCCTCGTGCAGCTCGCGCACGAGTGCGGCCTCGGGGGTTTCGCCGGGCTCCCGTTTGCCGCCGGGGAATTCCCACAGGCCGGCCAGGTCGCGGCCTTCGGTACGTCGCGCCAGCAGGATGCGTCCGCGCGCATCGCGCAGTACCCCGGCCACGACGTCCACAACGCGCGTTGCCGCCTGGCCGATCGCGGCCGGTGATCGGTCGGGCGTGGCGACGGGCTCAACCGGCCTGGTCATCACGCGACGCGCTCCCGGCGGGACTCCGCGCGTGACGTGGCAAGGGTGTCGCCCAGACTCCGGACCCCCGCGCGGCGGGCACGGCGTCCAACGGTGACCGCCGCCACCGGAGGCTCCCGCCTTCCCGATGCCGGGAAACGCGGGAGCCGTGCTGTCAGATCAGCCCAGCTGCCCATGGCAGTGCTTGAACTTCTTGCCGCTGCCGCAAGGGCAGACGTCGTTGCGACCGACGTTGGCAAACGCGTCGTCGCCACCGGTGGCAAGCGCGGCCTGCGCGGCCTCCTCGTCTGCCCCCAGGCCACCCATGTCCGGATGCTGGAACTGCATCTGCTGTGCCTGTTCCTGGGCGTGCGCCCGCTCGGCGGCTTCCATCTGTGCGATTTCTTCCTCGCTGCGGATGCGCACGCGCGACAGCATCGTCACCAGCTCCAACTTCACCTTGTCGAGCATGCTCGAGAACAGCTCGAAGGCTTCCTTCTTGTACTCCTGCTTCGGCTGCTTCTGGGCATAGCCACGCAGGTGGATGCCCTGACGCAGGTAATCCATGCGGGCCAGGTGCTCCTTCCAGTTCTGGTCGAGCACGTTGAGCATGATGTGCTTCTCGAGCATGCGCATCGTCTCGCTGCCCAGCTGCGTCTCGCGATCGGAGAAATGACGCTGGACCGCCTCGACCACATGCCGGGCGATGCCCTCGGCATCGACCTCCTCGCTGCCTGCGACGAAATCGGCGACCGCGACGTTCACGCCCAGCTCCTGCAGCAGCGTGCCCTCGAGGCCCGGGATGTCCCACTGCTCGTCGACCGAGTTCAGCGGTACGTGACGCGCCACCAGCTCGGCCACGACGTCCTCGCGGATGCCTTCGATGTTCTCGCGCACATCCTCTGCGTCGAGCAGTTCGTTGCGCTGGGAGTAGATGACCTTGCGCTGGTCGTTGTTGACGTCGTCGAAGTCCAGCAGGTTCTTGCGGATGTCGAAGTTGTGGGCCTCGACCTTGCGCTGCGCGTTGGCGATCTGCTTGGTCACCAGCGGGCTTTCGATGATGTCGTCTTCCTTCAGGCCCATGCGCGCCATGACCTTCTGCACCCAGTCGGCGGCGAAGATGCGCATCAGGTTGTCTTCGAGCGACAGGTAGAAGCGCGACGAGCCCGGATCGCCCTGGCGGCCGGCACGGCCGCGCAGCTGGTTGTCGATGCGGCGCGACTCGTGGCGTTCGGTACCGACGATGTGCAGGCCGCCAGCGGCCTTGACCACGTCATGGCGCTGCTGCCACTCGGCCTTCATGTCCGCACGCGTCGCCGCCTCGAGGGGGGCGCCGTTGAGCGACTCGAACTCGGCCACTTCGGCCTCGAGCGAGCCGCCCAGCACGATGTCGGTACCGCGACCGGCCATGTTGGTGGCGATCGTGATCGCGCCCGGACGACCGGCCTGGGCGACGATGGTCGCTTCGCGCTCGTGCTGCTTGGCGTTGAGCACCTCGTGGTGGATTCCGGCCTCGCGCAGCTGCTTGCTGAGCATCTCCGAGACCTCGATCGAGGTCGTGCCGACCAGCACCGGCTGCTGGCGGGCGTTGGCGTCCTTGATCTCGTTGATCACGGCGCGGTACTTGCCGGCGCGGTTGAGGAACACCGCATCCGGATGGTCGCGGCGCAGCACCGGCATGTGGGTCGGGATCACGATCACTTCCAGCGCGTAGATGCTCTGGAACTCGTAGGCCTCGGTGTCGGCCGTACCGGTCATGCCGGCAAGCTTGCCGTACATGCGGAACAGGTTCTGGAACGTGATGCTGGCCAGCGTCTGGTTCTCGCGCTGCACCGGCACGCCTTCCTTGGCTTCGACGGCCTGGTGCAGGCCATCGGACCAGCGGCGCCCGGCCAGCGTGCGGCCGGTGAACTCGTCGACGATCACCACCTCGCCATCGCGAACGATGTAGTCGACATCGCGCTGGTAGATCGCGTGCGCGCGCAGGGCGGCATTGAGATGGTGCACGACGCTGAGGTTGTGTCCGGCGTACAACGTGTCGTCGTCGCCCTGCAGGATGCCGGCCTGGCGCAGCAATGCCTCGGCGTGTTCCTGGCCTTCCTCGGACAGGTGAACCTGCTTGCCCTTCTCGTCGACGAAATAATCGCCGTCGGCGTCTTCCTTTTCCTGACGGGTCAGGGAGGGAACGAGGCGGTTGACCTTGATGTAAAGCTCCGGCGATTCGTCAGCCGGGCCGGAGATGATCAGCGGCGTGCGTGCCTCGTCGATCAGGATCGAGTCGACCTCGTCGACGATCGCGTAATTGAGCGCACGCTGGAAGCGGTCGTCCTTCGACAGCGCCATGTTGTCGCGCAGGTAGTCGAAGCCGAACTCGTTGTTGGTGCCGTAGGTGATGTCGGCGGCATAGGCGGCGGCCTTGTCCGAATGCGGCATGCCCGGGTAGACGACGCCGACGCTCAGGCCCAGCCAGTTGTAGAGCTTGCCCATCCACGCCGAGTCGCGCCGCGCCAGGTAGTCGTTGACGGTGACCACGTGCACGCCCTTGCCCTCGAGCGCGTTGAGGTACACCGGCAACGTACCGACCAGGGTCTTGCCCTCGCCCGTGCGCATCTCGGCGATCTTGCCCAGGTGCAGCACCATGCCGCCGATCATCTGGACGTCGTAGTGACGCATGCCAAGCACGCGGCGACTGGCTTCGCGACAGACGGCAAATGCCTCGGGCAGCAGCTTGTCCAGCGTTTCGCCCGCAGCGATCCGCTTCTGGAACTCGGGAGTCTTGGCCTGCAGCTCGGCGTCGCTGAGCTTCTCCAGCTCCGGCTCGAACGCATTGATCTTGGTGACGGAGCGTTGCAGTTGGCGCAGCAGTCGATCGTTGCGGCTGCCGAAAACGCGGGTGAGCAGGCTGTTGAGCATGTACGGGTCCGAAGCGGGACAAGGGGGCGCCAAGGCAGGACGCAATGGGAACGCGTTACCGCCGACAAGTTCCCGCAAACCACGGGAAGTCCGTCGAAAGCAAACAGCCGACACGGGACCAGGGCGCCTTGCGCCCCGATCGGGGTCGGGTCTGTTCAGTGGCCGGGCCATTCTAGCTTGGGGAGCCCTCCAGCGCGTATCAAGGGCCCGGCGCCGTTGGTGGCGCAGTTTCGGGCATGCGATCACGCGCCCGCGGCCGCTACGGACGCGTGCCGACCGCGATTGCGCCGGGTTTGCGGCGCAAGCGGAGGCGGTGTTCGTGATGGACGCCCGCCGGATATGGAAACGGGCCGCCACTTCCGTGGCGACCCGTCCTGGCTACTGCTGGAACGACCGGGGGACCCGGCCGCGCACCGCGACTCAGCCCTTCAGCTTGAGCGGCGATTCCTGCGCGAGGAAATTGCGCGGGTCGACCACGCGGCCGTTCTCCCACACTTCGAAATGCACGTGGGCACCCGTCGAGCGGCCCGTCGATCCGGCCTTGGCGATCTCCTGGCCGGCACGCACCAGCTGGCCGACCGTACGGGTCAGGCGCGAGTTGTGCGCATAGCGGGTGACGTAGCCATTGCCGTGATCAACCTCGACCACATTGCCGTAGCCCGAGCGCACGCCCGAGTAGCTGACGACGCCGTCCGCCACCGCCAGCACCGGATCGCCGACGTCTGCCTCGAAGTCGATGCCCTTGTGGTTGGCACGGCCGCCGTTGAACGGGTCGGCGCGACCGCCGAAGCCGGACGTGATGTAGCTGTTGGCGATCGGCTCGCGCGACGGCACGGAATTCATGTCGAGCTGGCGGTTGAACAACAGCGACTCGAGCACGGACAACTGCTCGCCGGACGCGGCGAACTGACGCTTCAGCTTGCTCAGACCGGCATCAAGCTCGGCCTTGGGCATGTCCTGCACCGGGCCAGCACCACCGACGCCGACCGGCTTGTCGAAATTGAACTCGCCATCCTGCAGCTGGCCGATGCGGGTCAGCCGCACGCCCAGCGCGTTGAGACGGTTGGCCTCGGCCTGCAGCTCGCCCAGGCGCGCGGCAAGCGCGTTGATCTCGCGCTGCGCATCGCGGCGCGTGGATTCCATCTGCGCCTGCTGGTTGGAAACCTGGGCACGCAGGCCGGCGGTCATCGCCAGGCCGCCGCCAACGCCGACCACCATGCCCACACCCAGCAGCAGGGCGACGGCGAGGCCGGGGCGGTTGGCCCCAAACTGCGCCACCATCTGGCGCATGATGTCAGTCCGTGACTGCGGGGTGCCGATACGCAATCGGGCCACGCGCGGATTGTTCGTATTGATCTTGAAGGTCATTTTTCCGATGTCTGATTCCCGATCCACCCCGCGCCGCCCCTCGTCACCGCGAGAAGCGCTCGATGCGCTGCTCGCGGAACCCGCTGGCGACCCGATCCGGCGAGCCTTTTGGCTCGACGGGCTGGACCGTCGGTTACGCCCCTTCCTGCCCCCCTCACTAGCCGCACACACGCGGCTGGCAAACTTCGAGCGCGGCAGGCTCGTATTTGTCGTCGATGCTCCGGTGTGGCGCGCCAAACTTCGGCTTGCGGCTCCGGAACTGCTCAACGTGGCCCAATCCATCGGGCTTGCTGCGGCGGAGATCGTGGTCAAGACCACTGTCTCCCCGGCGCAGCCACAACCGCAGCCGAACCGGAAAGCCATCCCCTTGTCAGCGTCTGCAAAGCAAGCATTGCAGGCCGCCTTGGCATCGTTGAAACCCCCTGTACCCAAGGAGCCCGGCGATGGCAAATGACCGTTTCGGCGGGCGTGGCACGTTCTAGCCACGGCCTCCGGATGATCGGGGACGGGCAATCCTAATGGCGCCAACCCGCTGATTTGTTAAAGGGTCGGTAACATTTAAGAAATTATTCGTTAAATTTTCGTTAACGAATCACAGTGCATTCACCTCCGTGACGAGGCGCACAGATCATTCGAGCGCCCGCGCACGCGCGCCCAAGCGCGTTTTTCCCACTCGTTCGATGGGCGTTCGGTACGCCGCAATCGGCGTTATGCCCACCCCATGACGCGGGAAATCCGCCGTCGATCCGGCACCAGTTCCCAGCCCAGACCGTGTGATCGGACGAATCGCTCAAAGTGCGGTTCCGCGCCCGAGTGCGCACACGCATCCGGCGGGATGAGCGTTCGCCCAGCCGCGTACCGACCGCCTGAGATCGCCACCACGCGGGAGCGGCATGAACCAAGCAAGGAGGCTGGCGGACCTGGCTGCGAGCCGGGGCGCCTGGTCGGGGCGTCTGGTCCGGACATCGGCCCAGTGGAGGCAGGCGAAGGACTGCGCCCTGCCGGAGTAGCGCGGCCCGTGCGGGGCCGGGGATGGTTCAGATCGGGGCCGGGATGCCGTAGCCCGCCGGGACCGCGTCCTGGTCGCTGAACGTGACCTCGTCCCAGGCCGAGCGTTCGGCCAGCAGGGCGCGCACCAGCTTGTTGTTCAATGCGTGGCCGGACTTGAAGCCTTCGTAGGCGCCGATGATCGGGTGGCCGGCCAGGTAGAGGTCGCCCACTGCATCGAGGATCTTGTGACGGACGAACTCGTCGGCGTAACGCAAGCCGTCGTCGTTCAGCACCCGGAACTCATCGAGCACGATCGCATTGTCCATCGAGCCGCCGAGGCCCAGGTTGCGCTCGCGCATGTATTCCAGGTCACGCATGAAACCGAAGGTGCGCGCGCGGCTGACTTCCTTGACGTAGGAAGCCGTGGAGAATTCGACCTCGGCCCGCGATTGCGATGCCGGGATGGCGGGGTGATCGAATTCGACGGTAAAGCCGATCCGGAAGCCGTCGTGCGGTTCGAACCGGGCGATCTTGTCGCCGTCGCGGACTTCGACGGGCTTTCGGATGCGGATGAAGCGCTTGGCCGCGTCCTGCTCGGCAACGCCGGCGGACTGCAGCAGGAACACGAACGGGCCCGCCGAGCCATCCATGATCGGCACTTCGGGCGCGGAGAGGTCGATGAAGCAGTTGTCGATGCCCAGGCCGGCCAATGCCGACAGCAGGTGCTCGACGGTCATGACCTTGCCGGCATCGCGGCTCAGGCCAGTGCACAGCACCGTTTCGGTCACCAGTTCGGCGCGCGCCGGGATCTCGACCACCGGGTCCAGGTCCACACGCCGGAACACGATGCCGGCATCGACCGGGGCCGGGCGCAGCGTGAGGAAGACCTTCTCGCCACTGTGCAGGCCCACGCCGGTGGCGCGGATCACGTTCTTGAGGGTGCGTTGGCGCAGCATCGGGAGGGGGCGACCTCGGCTGGTCGTGGGATCGGGCATTCGATCGGAATTCGGCTCGCGACCGGCGGGGAGCCTGGGCCCGACCTCGGGGGGTGGCAAGGTTAGCACGCGACCGGCTGAACCTTAACGGAAAACGCCCCCGCTGCTGGCGGGACGGGCTGGCACGGAAACCGGCCGGTCGGCGTGGCCGACCGGCCAAAATGCCCCGGGCACGGAGGCCCGGGACCAAAGGGGCGGAATCACGGGGCGCATGGCGAGCCTTCGCTCGCCGCCGCGATTCCACGGCCGGCATCCTGCCAGCCGGAGGAACGTTGGATCAGTCGGCCTGACGGCGCAGGAACGCCGGGATGTCCAGGTAGCTGTCGCTGGAGCCGAAATCGGCCGCCAGCGGCGTCGACGAGGCGCTGTCGTTGCCGCGGGTGCCGCCACGCAGGCTACCACCGAAGCTGGGGATCGCCGGCGCGAAGCCGTCGCCCACGCCGTCGATGGGCAGGCCAGTGGTGCCGTTGAGCCTGGCCGGGTTGGCCACCACCGCGATCTGCGGACGGCGACCGGTCTCGCGCACCACCGCGCGGTTGAGGCCGGTGGCGACCACGGTCACCTTGACCTCGTCCTGCATGTCCGGGTCGAGCACGGTGCCGATGACGACCGTGGCGTCCTCCGAGGCGAATGCCTCGATGGTGCGGCCCACCTCGTCGAACTCGGCCATCGTGAAGTCCGGACCGGCGGTGATGTTGACCAGGATGCCGTTGGCACCCGACAGGTTGACGTCGTCGAGCAGCGGGTTCTGGATCGCCGATTCGGCAGCGGCCTGCGCGCGGTCGTCGCCGCGTGCCGAGCCGGTGCCCATCATCGCCAGGCCCATCTCGCTCATCACGGTGCGCACGTCGGCGAAGTCGACGTTGATCAGGCCCGGGCGGACGATCAGGTCGGCGATGCCCTGCACGGCGCCGAGCAGCACGTCGTTGGCAGCGCGGAACGCCTGGATCATGGTGGCGTTGCGGCCGAGCACGGTGATCAGCTTCTCGTTGGGGATCGTGATCAGCGAGTCGCAGTGATGCGCCAGCTCTTCGATGCCCTTGAGTGCGACCTGCATGCGGCGGCGCCCCTCGAACGGGAACGGCTTGGTGACCACGGCGACTGTCAGGATGCCCATCTCCTTGGCCAGCTGGGCGACCACCGGCGCGGCGCCGGTACCGGTACCGCCACCCATGCCGGCGGTGATGAACACCATGTCCGCGCCGGACAGCGCATCCATGATGCGCTCGCGGTCTTCCAGCGCTGCCTGGCGACCGACCTCCGGGTTGGCGCCGGCGCCCAGGCCCTTGGTGACGTTGCTGCCCAGCTGCAGCTGCAGCTTGGCGCCGCAGTTCTTGATCGCCTGCGAGTCGGTGTTGGCTGTGATGAATTCCACCCCGTCGACGTTGCCGCTGACCATGTGCGCGACCGCGTTGCCGCCGCCGCCGCCGACGCCCACGACCTTGATGATCGCGTTGGGGGCCATGTTTTCAACCAGTTCGAAATGCGCCATGTCCTCGTCCTCGTTTGTCTAGTTATGTATGTGTTGCCGTGCTGCCCTGCTGCCTGTCGCCGCCTGCCATTGGCCGGAGCGCCTTCGCTTCGGTCGTGTCCTCAATGCCGGAACCGTCGGGCAGCGCCCTGATTGCCACGCTGCCTTGCCACCCTTCGGTTCCCGCCAGTCACTCCGCGATCCTTCAGAATTCGCCGCGATACCAGTTCTTCAATTTGTTGAGGAAGCTGCCCGCGCGCCCGGCGGAGATCGCCGGTCGGCGCGGGTTTTCGATCTGGCTGCCCATCAGCAGAAGGCCCACGCCGGTGGCGTGCACCGGGTTGCCGACCACCTCGCCCAGCCCGGTAACGTGCTGCGGAATGCCGACGCGCACTGGCATCTGCAGCATTTCCTCGGCCAGCTCGACCACGCCTTCCATCTTTGCCGCGCCGCCGGTCAGCACCATGCCGGCACGCACGTGCTGCTCGAAGCCGCTGCGGCGCAACTCGGCCTGCACCATCTCGAAGATTTCCTCGTAACGCGCCTGCACGGCCTGCGCGAGCGACGCGCGCGGCATGCGGCGCGGCGGGCGATCGCCGACGCTGGGCACCTGGATGCTTTCCTCGGCCGTGGCCATCTGCGACAACGCGCACGCGTAACGGACCTTGATCTGCTCGGCCTCCGGCGTCGGCGTGCGCAGCATGTGCGCGATGTCTTCGGTGACCTTGTCACCGGCGATCGGCAGGCTGGCGCTGTGCGCGATCGCGCCCTGCACGAACACGGAGATGTCGGTGGTGCCGGCGCCGATGTCGACCAGCACCACACCGAGCTCGCGCTCGTCGCTGGTCAGCACGGCGTGGCTGGACGCGAGCACGCCCAGGATCAGGTCGTCCACCTGCAGGCCGCATCGCTCCACGCAACGGCTGACGTTGGCCGCCGCCGACTGCGCGCACACCACCAGGTGCGCGTGCACCTCCAGGCGAACGCCGGTCATGCCCACCGGGTTGCGGATGCCTTCCTGGGTGTCGTCGAGCACGTAGTCGCGCGGAATGGCGTGCAGGATCCGCTGGTCAGCCGGGATCGCGACGGCCTTGGCCGCTTCGAGCACGCGATCGAGGTCGGCAAAGCTGACCTCGCCATCGCGGATCGGCGCGATGCCCTGCGAGTTGCGGCACTGCACGTGGCTGCCGGAAATCGACGCGTACACCGAGCGGATCTCGCAACCGGCCATCAGCTCGGCTTCCTCGATCGCGCGCTGGATCGACTGCACGGTCGACTCGATGTCGACCACGACGCCGCGGCGCAGGCCGCGCGATTCGTGCGAACCGATGCCGATCACCTCGATCGGATTGCCGGGACGGCCGTTGTCGGGCGTGTACTCGCCGACCAGCGCGACCACCTTCGAGGTGCCGATGTCGAGACCGACGATCAGCGATTTGTCACCCTTGCGATTCATGAGGTTTCCTGCGTGTGCTTCGTTGCTGCCTTGGCGGGAACCCAGGTCAGCGAAAATCCGTTGGTGTAGCGGAGGTCGGCGCGGGCGAGCGCCTGTGCGGGCTGGGCCATCAGCTGCGGCAGCAGGCGCGCGAACCGCGCGAGCCGTGCGTTGGCTTCGCTGCGCCCGACCACGACCTGCGTCGCGGCGACCGCGCCGCCGGACGGGTTGCCCAGCTGCAGCGTCCAGCTGCCGCGCGGGTCGAGCTCGATTGCGTACACGTGGATGCCGAGCGGCGCGAACAGCGCCTTCGACTCGTTGTACTGCCGCACCACCGCATCGACGCGCGACACCGGCCCGGCCAGTTGCGGCAGGCCGGCGGGCACCTCGATGCCCTTGGCCGGGAACAGCCGGCCATGCTGGGACAGCAGCAGGTTCTGGCCCCAGCGCGCGAACGGTCGGTGCTCGATCACGCGCACTTCCAGCACGTCGGGCCAGCGCTTGCGCACCTCGGCGTGTTCGACCCACGGCAACGCCGCCACGGCGGCCTGCGCATCGTCCAGACGAACGGCGAAGAAGCCGCGCTGCGCGTGCGGCAGCAGCGCCTTGCGCAGCGTCGCACCGTCGACGCGCTCGAACTCGCCGATCGCACGCAAGCGCGTCAAAGGCCACTGTCCGGCGCCGATCCAGCCGTTGAGCACGGCCACGACCGGCAGCGTGACCAGGGTCAACGCGAGCAGCCAACCGACGAGGCGCAGCAGGGCGTTCACGCCAATTCACCTCCGGCGTCCGCCAGGCTCGATTCCAGCACGCGCCAGCACAGCTCCTCGAAGCCGATGCCGACTTCGCGCGCGGCCTTGGGCACCAGCGAGTGGCTGGTCATGCCCGGCGCGGTGTTGACCTCGAGCAGATGGAACTGACCCGACGCGCGATCGCGCATCACGTCCACGCGTCCCCACCCCGTGCAACCGGCGGCAATGAACGCCGCCAGCGCGATGCGGCCGATCTCGGATTCGTCACTGCCATCGAGGCCAGGGCACAGGTACTGCGTGTCCTCGGCAACGTACTTGGCGTTGTAGTCGTACCACTCGCCCTTGGGCACGATGCGGATCGACGGCAACGCGCGGTAGCCATCGCCCAGGTCGAGCACGCCGACGGTCAGCTCGTCGCCGACCACCAGCTGCTCCATCAGCATCTCGCCCGGATAGCGCGCAGCCAGCGCGACCGCCTCGTCGAGGCCGGCGTCGTCGTGCACACGCGACACGCCCACGCTCGAACCTTCGCACGACGGCTTGATGATCACCGGCAGGCCAAGCTCGCGCGCGGCGGCATGCACGTCGTCGCCCTTGGCCAGACGCACGTAACGCGGCGTCGGCAGGCCCAGGCTGAGCCACACCTGCTTGGTGCGGATCTTGTCCATCGCCAACGCCGAACCGAGCACGCCCGAGCCGGTGTACGGCACGCGCAGCGCTTCCAGCAGCCCCTGCAGCACGCCGTCTTCGCCGCCGCCCTTGTTGCCGTGCAGGATGTTGAAGACGCGGTCGACGCGGCCTGCACCGATTGCATCGACGAGCGCCGGGATGCCATCGACCGCGAACGCCTCGACGCCGCGCGCGAGCAGCGCCTCGAGCACGTTGCGACCGGAGTCCAGCGACACCTCGCGTTCGGAACTGGTACCGCCCATGAGCACCGCGACGCGGCCGAACACGTTCGGGTCGGTCACGCGCTGGGGCGAGATCTGCACACTCACTTGCCTTCTCCTTCAAATCCACTGCTGGCGATCTGCTGCGCGGCGTGGCCGATGTCGCCGGCGCCCATCATCAAAAGCAGATCACCGTCCTGGAGCACGTCCGGCAGCACCGAGGCCAGGTCGACGGCGCCGCCAACCACGACCGGATCGATGCGCCCGCGCGCGCGGATGGCGCGCGCCAGTGCTTTTGCGTCGGCGCCGGCGATCGGCGCCTCGCCGGCGGGGTAGACCTCGGTCAGCACCAGTGCGTCCACGCCCGAGAGCACGCCGGCGAAGTCGTCGAACAGATCGCGCGTGCGGCTGTAACGGTGCGGCTGGAACGCCACCACCAGCCGCCGGTCGGGCCAGCCGCCGCGTGCCGCGGCGAACACCGCCGCCAGCTCCTTGGGGTGGTGACCGTAGTCGTCGACCAGTTGCACGGTCGCGCCCTTGGCGGTGGTCAGCTCGGCCAGCAGGTTGAAGCGGCGGCCGATGCCGGCGAACTTCTCGAGCGCGCGTGCGATTGCCTCGGGGGCGACCTCAAGCTGCCAGCCCACCGCGGCCGCGGCCAACGCGTTCTGCACGTTGTGCCGACCCGGCAACGCCAGTGTGATCGGCGTGCGCGTCCCATCGGGCAGGCACAGGGAGAAGTGCATGCGGCCGCCGTCCTGGACGACGTCCTCGGCGCGCACGTCGGCGTCCTCGTGGAAGCCGTAGGTCAACACGTGGCGTGCCGAACGCGCTGCCAGTTCGGCAACTTCGGCATCGTCGATGCACAGCACCGCCAGGCCATAGAAGGGCAACCGGTGCAGGAACTCGTCGAACGCCGCGAGCACCTTGGCGAAATCGCCACCGTAGTTTTCGAGGTGATCGGCGTCGATGTTGGTGACCACCGCGATCTGCGGGCCAAGCCGCAGGAAGCTGCCATCGCTCTCGTCGGCTTCGGCCACCAGCCATTCGCCGGTGCCCAGGCGTGCATTGGCGCCGGCGGCCAGCAGTTGTCCGCCGATCACGAACGTCGGGTCGATGCCGGCTTCGCCCAGCACGCTCGCCGTCAACGAGGTGGTGGTGGTCTTGCCGTGCGTGCCGGCCACGGCGATGCCGCGCTTGAAGCGCATCAGTTCGGCGAGCATTTCCGCACGCGGCACCACCGGAATGCGCTGCGAGCGCGCTTCCATCAGTTCCGGGTTGTCGGCCTTGATCGCGCTAGACACCACCACGCAGTCGGCGCCCAGCACGTTGGCCGCGGCGTGGCCGCGATGCACGGCGATGCCGAGCGCGGCCAGGCGACGGGTGACGGCGTTGTCGGCCATGTCCGAACCCGACACCTGGTAGCCCAGCGTGCACATGACTTCGGCAATGCCGCTCATGCCGGTGCCGCCGACGCCGACGAAGTGCACGCGCACGGCGCTGCCGGTGGCGCCGGCGTTGGCAGGATCGGCCGCATGCAGCAGACGGCGGCGCTGGGTGACACTCATGCGGGACGCTCCGGTTGGAACTGTTCAATGACAATGGTGGCGACGCGATCGGCTGCGTCGGGGAGCGCCAGGGCGCGCGCGGCGTTGGCCATGCGCAGCAGGTCGGTGCGATGACCGAGGATCTCGATGGTCGCGCCGAGATGCTGGGCAAGGTCATCGCCTTGCGGCAGCAGCTGCGCCGCGCCGCGGTCGACGAGGTAGAGGGCGTTCTTGGTCTGGTGGTCGTCCACGGCCTGCGGGAACGGCACCAGCACCGCGCCGACGCCGACCGCACACAGCTCGGCCAGCGTCAGTGCGCCGGCGCGGCATACGACGAGGTCGGCCCATGCATAGGCCGCCCCCATGTCGGCGATGAAGGGTTCGATCGACGCCGTGACGCCGGCATCGGCGTAGGCGCGCACGGCGTCCTCGTGCAGCTTCTCGCCGCACTGATGGCGCACCTCGCAGGCCAGCGTGCCGCGCAGCGCGGCGACAGCCTTCGGCACCGCGGCGTTGAGCGCGCGTGCGCCCTGGCTTCCGCCGAGCACCAGCAGGCGCAGCGGCCCTTCGCGGCCAGCGAAACGCTGGGCGGGCGACGCGATGGCGGCGATCTCGCTGCGCACCGGGTTGCCGACAACCTCCTCGGCGATCCCGGCAAACGTATCCGGGAAGCCGGTCAACACGCGGCGCGCGAACCGCGACAGCACGCGATTGGTCATGCCCGGGGCACGGTTTTGTTCGTGCACGATCAGCGGCACGCCGGCCAGGCGCGCGGCCAGGCCACCGGGTCCCGCGGCGAAACCGCCGAAGCTGACCACCGCGCGGGGATTGCGTTCGCGCAACACGCGCCGCGCGGCGTTCACCGCGCCGATCATGCGCAGCGGCATGCCCAGCAGTGCGGCGATCCCCTTGCCGCGGACACCACGCACCGCGATGGTGTCGATGGGCACGTCGTGACCCGGCACCAGGCGCGTTTCCATGCCGCCCTCGCTGCCGAGCCAGGTCACCGGGATGCCACGTTCGCGAAGCGCGCGCGCAACCGCGAGCCCCGGAAAGATGTGCCCGCCCGTGCCGCCGGCCAGGATCATGACGGGGCGGCCGAAGGTGGCGACGGGAGCGTTCGACGTGCTCATGCGCGCGCTCCGAAGGTGGGTTCGACGCGCTGCCGCAGACGGCTGGTGCCGCGCATCGGATCGACGGCGTGCGCTGCCACTGGTGGGGTGCCCGGCGCGGGTGTGCCGGCCAGGGGCACGCCGGCGGGGGCGCGCGGTGCTTGGCGCTGCGGTGACTTGCTGGCGTCGTCGGCGACCGTGGCCGGCCCCGGCTCGCCGCGAGCACGCGCCACCTGGCGCTGTGCACGGTCGAGCTCGTACGACACCCGCAGCAGCAGGCCGAGCGCCGCGCAGGTCATCAGCACGCTCGAACCGCCAGCCGAGATCAACGGAAGCGTGAGGCCCTTGGTCGGCAGCAAGCCAAGGTTCACGCCGATCGACACGAAGCTCTGCATGCCGATCCACAGCGCGATACCGAATGCGCAGTAGCCCGCGAAATGACGGCGCATCTCGACGCACTTCAGGCCGATCCACAGCGCGCGCGCCACCAAGGCGCTGAAAAGCGCGATGACCACGCACACACCGACGAAGCCGAGCTCTTCGGCAATGACGGCCAGGATGAAATCCGTGTGCGCCTCGGGCAGGTAGTTGAGCTTCTGCACCGATGCGCCCAGGCCGACGCCGAACCACTCGCCGCGACCAACCGCCATCAGCGAGTTGGTGAGCTGGTAGCCGGAATCGAGCTGGTCCTTCCACGGGTCCATGAACGAGGTGATGCGACGCATACGGTACGGCTCGGCGATGGCGATCACCGCCAGCACCGGCAGCAACACCACCACCGGACCAAACATGCGCGGCATGTTGACCCCGCCCAGAACCAGCATGCCGGCGGTGATCGCCAGCAGCAGGGAGGACGAGCCGAAGTCCGGCTGCAGCAACAGCAGGCCGACCAGCATGATCGCCACGCCAAGCGGCTTGAGCATCGCCGGCCACGTGGCGCTGACTTCCTCGCTGTAACGCTTGAGGTAGCTCGCCAGCCAGATGATGTAGAGCAGCTTGACCGCCTCGACCGCCTGGAAGCTGGACACGCCCAGGTTGATCCAGCGGTGCGCGCCCTTGACGCTGCGTCCCAGCCCCGGCACGAACACCAGCAGCAACAGCACGAAGCACCCCAGCAGCAGCCATTGGCTGTACTGCTCGACCAGCTTGAGCTCGGTGCGCATCAGCCACAACGCCAGCACGGCGCCGCCGCCCAGGAACACGAAGTGGCGGGTGAGGTAATAGAACTCGTCGGAGTTCTGCGCGATCGAGCTCGAGCCGACCATCACCACGCCCACGCACGCCAACGCACACGCGACCGCGATCAGCCACGGGTCGAAGTGCCCCCCGATGGCATCCAGTCGTGTGGCCTGGCGCGCGCTTTCGGCCATCAGCGCACCTTCAACGTCGCCAGGCCGACCAGCACGAGGATCACCGAGATGATCCAGAAGCGCACGATCACGCGCGGCTCGGGCCAGCCCTTGAGCTCGAAGTGGTGGTGGATCGGCGCCATTCGGAACACGCGCTTGCCGGTGAGCTTGAACGACGCGACCTGGATCATCACCGACAGCGTCTCGATCACGAACAGGCCGCCCATGATCACCAGCACCAGCTCCTGGCGCACGATCACGGCAATCGCACCGAGCACCGCGCCGAGCGCGAGCGCACCGATGTCGCCCATGAACACCATCGCCGGGTAGGTGTTGAACCACAGGAAGCCCAGGCCCGCACCGGCGATCGCCGCGCAGATGATCACCAGCTCGCCCGCACCGGGCACGCGCGGGATCTGCAGGTACTCCGAGAACTGGGCGTGGCCCGCGAGGTAGGCAAAGACGCCCAGCGCGCAGGCGACCAGGACGGTGGGCATGATCGCCAGGCCGTCCAGGCCGTCGGTAAGGTTGACCGCGTTGGAGAAGCCGACGATCCAGAAGTACGCGATGGCCACGAAGCTCACGCCAGCCAGCGGCAAGGCGACGGCCTTGAACAGCGGCACGTAGAACGTGGTGGTGGCGACGACGTTCGGATCGGCGGTGTAGTACAGGTACAGGCCGGCGCCGAGACCGAACACGGACTGCAGCAGGTACTTCCAGCGCGACTTCAGGCCGTTGGGATCGCGACGGACGATCTTGATCCAGTCGTCGTACCAGCCAATCGCGCCGAAGCACGCCATCACCGCCAGCACCACCCACACGTACTTGTTGCGCAGGTCGCCCCACAGCAGCACCGAGGCCAGCACGGTGATCAGGATCAGCGCACCGCCCATCGTCGGCGTGCCGGCCTTGGAGAAGTGGCTCTCGGGGCCCTCCTTGCGGATCGGCTGGCCGCCCTTGAGCTGGCCGAGGCGGCGGATCACCGCCGGCCCCCACCAAAGCGACAACGCCAGCGCCGTCAAGGCACTGAGGATGCCCCGGAAGGTCAGGTAGCCGAACAGTCCGAACAGGCTCTGCAGCTGCTCGAGCCAGCGCGTGAGTTCAAGCAGCATGGTGGTTCCCCTTCCCTTGCGACTGCGTTCCACCGGAAAGCAATGCCGTCACGATTCGATCCATCGCGCTGCCGCGCGATCCCTTCACCAGCACGCGCACACCGGCGCGAGCGTCCTGCGCCAATGCGGCGGCGAGCGCGGCATGGGTGTCGTAGTGCGTTGCGCCGTCGCCGAACGACTGCGCCGCGGCGGCGCTCAGCGGGCCCAGCGCGAACAGCCGCGCGATGCCCGCGGCCTTGGCACGGCGACCGGCCTCGGCGTGCATGGCTTCGGCGTCCTCGCCCAATTCGCGCATGTCACCCAGCACCAGCCAGCCTTCGGCGCGCTCGCTCCGGCTGGCTTCGGCCAGCGTGTCGATCGCCGCCGCCAGCGAGCCGGGATTGGCGTTGTAGCTGTCGTCCACCAGCACCGCGCCGCTGTCGAGCGTGTGCGCCACCAGCCGTCCGGCGACCTGTTGCGCGGCTTCCAGGCCCGCAGCGATGGTGTCGAGCGACGCGCCCAGGCCCAGCGCGAGCGATGCCGCGGCGAGCGCGTTGCGCACGTTGTGTCGACCCGGCATGGCCAGCGCGATGGCGACGTCGCCAATCGGCGTGTGCAGCGTGAAGCGGGATCCATCGGCGCCGGCGACGATGGCGCTGGCACCGATCTCGGGATTGCCGTCGAGGCCGAATCGCAGGATGCGGCGGCCGTGCGCGCGCTCGGCGAAGTACGGCGCGAATGCGTCGTCGTCGTTGATCACCGCCACGCCATCGGCCGGCAACGCGTCGTAGACCGCCGCCTTGGTGTCGGCCACGCCGAGCAGGCTGCCCATGCGTTCCAGATGGGCCGGCGCGATGTTGTTGACCAGCGCCACCTGCGGACGCGCGATGGCGGTCAGATAGGCGATGTCGCCGGGCTTGCCAGCGCCCATCTCGTAGATGGCGAAGCGTGCGTCGTCCGGCGCGTCGATCACCGCCAGCGGCAGGCCGATCTCGTTGTTGCGGTTGCCCGGGTTGGCATAGACCGCGCCACCGGCCGTGGCGCATTCGCGCTCGAGGATGGCCAGCAGCAGCGCCTTGACGCTGGTCTTGCCGTTGCTGCCGGTGATCGCCACGACCTGGGTGGTGCGTTCGCGCTGCAGCATCGCGGCGATGTCGGCCAGTGCGCGTTCGGTGTCGGCCACGATGACCTGCGGCAGCGCGACGTCGAGTTCGCGCGCGACCAGCGCGGCGGCGACACCGCCCTGCGCGGCCGCGGCCACGTGGTCGTGGCCGTCGAAGCGCTCGCCCTTGAGTGCGACGAACAGGGCGCTGCCGGCATCGCCGAGGGCGCGCGTGTCGGTGACCAGTGCGGTGACCACGCGGTCATCGCCACGCAGACGGCCATTGGCCATGCGGGCGATGTCGGACAGCCGGATCGGCTTCATGCGCGTGCCTCCAGCAGCCCGCGGGCCACCTGCGTGTCGTCGAACGGATGCTGCACGCCGTGGACTTCCTGGTAGGCCTCGTGGCCCTTGCCAGCCACCAGCACGATGTCGTCGGGACCGGCTTGGCCGATGGCGCAGGCGATGGCGCGCGCGCGATCGCGCTGCACGACGACCTTGGACGTATCGATGAAGCCGGCGAGGATGTCGGCGACGATCACATCGCCGTCTTCGCCACGCGGGTTGTCGTCGGTGACGATCACCACGTCGGCGCCGACCTCGGCGATGGTCGCCATCTGCGGCCGCTTGCCGCGATCGCGCTCGCCACCACAACCAAACACGCACAGCAGGCGCGCGGGCTGGTGCGCGCGCAGCGTGGTGATCGCCTGTTCCAGCGCGTCGGGCGAGTGCGCGTAGTCGATGACCACCAGCGGCTGGCCGGCGTGCCCGCCGAGGCGGTTCATGCGGCCGTGGATCGGCTGCAGGCGAGACAGCGTCTGGGCGATCCGCTCCGGCGACTGGCCAAGCGCAAACAGGGCGCCGGCAACCGCCAGCAAGTTGTCGACATTGAAGCGACCCAGCAGCGGCGACCGCACCGGGTGGGGCTGACCGTCGACCACGAGGTCGAACGCCATGCCGGCGTTGTCCAGGTGCACCGCGCTGGCGCGCACCACCGCCGAGGCGGCCTCGCGCGAGCTGACGCCGATGGCCCGTACCGTCGCCGGCAGGTTGGCGGCGAGCGCGCGACCGTGGGCGTCGTCGAGGTTGATCACCGCCGCCTGCAGGCCCGGCCAGGCAAACAGCTTGGCCTTGGCCGCGCCGTAGCTGGCCATGTCGCCGTGGTAATCGAGGTGGTCGCGCGTCAGGTTGGTGAACAACGCGACAGCGAAATGCACGCCGTCGACACGGCCCTGGTCGAGCGCGTGCGAGCTGACCTCCATCGCCACTGCCCGCGCGCCCTGGTCGTGCAGGCCGGCAAGCTGTGCGTGCAGCGCCAACACCAGCGGCGTGGTGAAACCGGTCGGCTGTGCATCGCCGTACAGGCCGGTGCCCAGCGTGCCGATCGTGCCCGCCGTGGTGCCCAGCAGCGTCCACGCCTGGGCGAGCAGCTGCACGGTCGAGGTCTTTCCGTTGGTGCCGGTGACGCCCACGACCGTCATGTCGGCGCTGACCCGACCGTGGAACGCATCGGCCATCGCGCCCAGGCGCGAGCGAAGGCCCGGCACGGCGATCGCATCCGCCGGCGCAGGCAGCTCGGCCGGTGCGGGCGGTTCGAACAGGATCGCGGCGGCCCCGGCGGCATGCGCCTGGTCGACGAACTGCAGCCCGTGCGCGCCGAAACCGGCAATCGCCACGAACGCGTCGCCCGTGCGAATCGCCCGGCTGTCCATGACCAGGCCACCGATCACCAGGTCGGCGGGAACGCCCGCGACATCGGGCAGCAGCTTGGCCAGCGGCATGGCGCGGCTCACAGCGCGCCTCCCTGCACCGGGGCAGGCAACGCCATCGGCAACCGCGCCGCGGTTGCTGTCGCGCCAGCGGCAGCGTTGGGCAGCACCGGCCCGGCAGGCCGGCCGCCGTTGGCGCGGGTGCGCCTGGCCTCGGCATCGGCCTGCGCGGCGAGCCAGGTATCGATATCGTCCGGTGCCACGTCCATCAGGCGCAACGCGCCGTCCATGACGTTGCGAAACACCGGCGACGACACCGGGCCACCGTAGTAGCCGCGCCGGGTCGGGTCCGGCTCGTTGATCACCACCACCATCGCAAAGCGCGGGTTGTCCACCGGCACCACGCCGGCGAACAGCGACAGGTACTTGTTGGAGTAGCCGCCGGTCCCGCTGAATTTGCGCGTGGTGCCGGTCTTTCCCGCCACGTGGTAACCCAGGATCGCGGCCTGCGGGGCCGTGCCACCTTTCTCTGTAACTGTCTGCATCATGCGCATCATCTGTGCCGCCACCGCCGGCTCGATCGCCTGGCGTGGCGGGTTGTGCTGGCCTTTCACGAAGGTCGGCGCGATCAACTTGCCGCCGTTGGCCAGCGCGGCATAGGCGCGGGCGATCTGCAGCGGCGTCGCCGACAGGCCATAGCCGTACGACATCGTGGCCTTGGTGGTGCCGCTCCACTTCTCGGGCAGCGCGAGCAGGCCCGGCGATTCGCCCGGGAAGCCGCTGCCCGGTCTTTCGCCGTAGCCGAAGCCGTGCACGAAGTCGTAGTAGTACCGATTGGGCAGCGGCAGCACGAGCTTGGCCGCGCCGACGTTGGAGCTCTTGGTGATCACGCCCGTCACGGTCAGCACGCCGTAGTTGTGCGTGTCGGAGATCGTGTAGCGGCCGTTGGGCATGCGCCCACCGGTGGTGTCGACCAGCGTGTCGGCGTTGACGCGGCCGGACTGCAACGCCGCCGATACGCTGATCGGCTTCATGGTCGAACCCGGCTCGACCACGTCCGTCACCGCGCGGTTGCGGTGGGTGTCAGGGGTGCCACTGCCGAACTGGTTGGGGTTGTAGGTGGGCAGGTTGGCCATCGCCAGCACCTCGCCGGTGGCGACGTCGAGCACCACCGCCGACGCGCTGGACGCGCCGGTCTCGTTGAGCGCGTGGCGCAGCTCGCGGAAGGTCAGGTACTGGATGCGACGGTCGATCGTGAGCACCAGATCGCGACCAGGCGCGGCCGGCTTGATCAGGTCGACGCTTTCGACGATGCGGCCGCGGCGGTCGCGGATCACCCGCTTGGAGCCCGCCTCGCCGCGCAGCCATTCGTCGAACGCGAGTTCGAGACCTTCCTGGCCGCGGTCGTCGATGTTGGTGAAACCCAGCACGTGCGCCAACGCCTCGCCCTGCGGATAGAAGCGGCGGTACTCGCGCTGCGACGCCACGCCCGGAATGTCGAGCGCGAGGATGCGGTGGGCCTCATCGGGATTGATGCGGCGCTTGAGGAAAACGAACTCCTTGCCGGCCCGCTGGCCCAGCTTGCGGGTCAGCTCGTCCAGCGGCATCCCCAGCGCGGTCGCCAGCTGCGGCAGGCGCGCCGGGTTCTTGAGCAGCTCCTGCGGATTGCCCCAGATCGACTCGACCGGCGTCGACACCGCCAGCGGCTCGCCGTTGCGGTCGGTGATCATGCCGCGCGAGGTCGCGATCGGCAGTTCACGCTTGATGCGCGCGTCGCCCTGCTGGCGGTAGAAATCGTTGTTGAGCACCTGCAGGTCGAGCGCACGCCCAACCAACGCCACCGAGCACAGGCCGAGCACGCCACCGACGATGGCGAGCCGATTGCGCAGGTTGAAACGGGGCCGACCGCGCGGCGCGGTCGGGGCCTTGGCGGCGGCGCGATCCTTTCCTTGGCGGTCCTTGCCCTGGCGATCGCGGTGGCGTTCGTTCATGGGCGGATCACCACGGTTTCAGCGCCTTCTGGAAACTTCATGCCGAGCCGGTCGCGTGCGACCTGGTCGATGCGGTTGCTTTCGGCCCACGTCGCCTGCTCCAGCTGCAGGCGACCGAACTCGATGTTGAGGTCGTCGCGCGCCTTCTCGAGCTTGCTGAGCTGCACGAACAGCTGGCGGTGCTGGTGGCGCGCGTGCACGACGACCAGCGCCGCCACCACGTTGGCCAGCGCTAGCACGGTCAGCAGCAGGCGCCAGCTCACGCGGCACCTCCCGTCGCCAGTTTCTCGGCCACGCGCAGCACGGCACTGCGGGCACGCGGATTGCTTGCGGTCTCGCTGTCATGCGCCTTCTGCGCACCGCCGATGGCCAGCAGGGTCGGCGTGAACGCGATTTCGATCGGCATGCGCCGATTGGCTGGCGGCGCCTTGGCGTGGCGCGCGATGAACTGCTTGACGATGCGATCTTCCAGCGAATGGAAGCTGATCACCGCCAGGCGCCCGCCCGGCTTGAGGCGTTCCAATGCGGCATCGAGACCGGCCTCGAGATCGGCCAGCTCGCGGTTGATGAAGATGCGAATCGCCTGGAAGCTGCGCGTTGCGGGATGGATCTTGTCCTTTCCGCGCGGCATCACCGAGCTGATCAGCTCGGCCAGTTGCGCGGTGCGCGTGAGCGGCTGCGCATCGCGGCGGGCGACGATGGTGCGCGCGATCTTGCGGCTGAGTTTTTCCTCGCCGTAGGTCCACAGCACGTCGGCGATGTCCCGCTCGGACGCCGTGGCCAGCCACTGCGCGGCGCTCTCGCCCGAATCCGGGTCCATGCGCATGTCCAGCGGGCCGTCCTTGCCGAAGCTGAAGCCGCGCTCGGCGACATCGAGCTGCGGCGACGACACGCCCAGGTCGAGCAGGATGCCGTCCAGGCCCGCGGCCGTCGCATCCCAATGCGCGAGGTCGGCGAAGCTGCCGCGGAAGATCGCCACGCGCGCGTCCGCACCGAACTCACGTTCGGCCACAGCGATCGCCTCGGGATCCTTGTCCATCAGCAGCAGCCGGCCTCCGGCGTCGAGTTGCGAGAGCACGCCACGCGCATGGCCGCCTCGGCCGAACGTGCCGTCCAGGTAGGTTCCATCCGGGATCACCCGCAGTCCGTCCAGGACCTGCGCAAACATCACTGGCAGGTGCGACGCCGGGAGGTGGCCTGGCGGCGCGATGGCGCGCCCGCTGCCACCGCCGGTCATAGCTGCAGGTCGAGCAGCTCGTCGCTCAGATCCGCGTCGGTAATCACCTGACGGATCTGCTCGTGATGCGCCTGCTCGCTCCACAACTCGAATTTCTCGCCCATGCCCAACAGCACGGCCTTGCGCTCAATCCCGACCGCGCCGCGGTGGCTGGCCGGGATGGTGAACCGTCCATTGCCGTCGGGTTCGACGAACTCGGCCGCACCCACGAGCTTCAGCTGCATGACGCGGCTGGTGCTCTTGACCTTGGGCAGCGCGTTGACCTGGTCGCGCACACGCTCCCAGACCTTGAGCGGATACAGATAGAGGGAACCGGCCTCGAACGGGTTGTAGGTGATCACCAGACGATTGCCACAGTCACGCGCGACCAGATCGCGGTAGGCGGTGGGCACCGCCATCCGGCCCTTTTCGTCGATCGTGATGGCGGTTTCGCCCTGGAACATCACTACACCTGGTGTCTGCCGCCTCTAAGCGGGCGACTGAGCCACAGAAAACCACGAAAATCCGGGTTTTCCCTCTTTTGCCCACCTTAGGCAGGCACCTGAGCCTTGTCAATGAATTTCCGGACCGGAATTCACTAGCGGTTTCAAGGGCTTGCGGGCGACTTCAGAGGATTGTTCAAGACTTGACGGCTAAGCTTTGTTTCATCTCATATTTTGAGAATGTGGCGGGCCGGTGCGCGTGCCCGGACGCGTGCCGCGATTGCCCCATCGAGCATGCGGCATCGCACCAATGTGACGTCCGTCACGTAATTTGCGCCGATTTCCCGCGCCAGGCGCCATCCCGGCGCCCATGGCGGCAGCGCCACGCGCACAACCCATGGCCAAGCACCCCGCAGCCGAGGGCGACGGGGTGCTCGGTGAATCAGGTGGCGGAGCCGGCCGATAAGCCGGGTTCTGTCGTGGGCAATCATTCCTCTAGGCGCATCGTCACCGATACGCTCAAGCAACCTACCCGGAGACACCGCGGGCCGCGGCAAAGTCTCCCTATTTGGTCTTGCTCCCGGTGGGGTTTGCCGTGCCGGTCTGTTGCCAGACTCGCGGTGCGCTCTTACCGCACCGTTTCACCCTTACCACGCACGTCTTGCGACGCCGTTCGGCGGTCTGCTCTCTGTTGCACTTTCCGTCGGCTCTCGCCGCCCAGGCGTTACCTGGCACCGTGCCCTGTGGAGCCCGGACTTTCCTCGGCACCCTTGCGGATGACGCGATTGCCTGGCCGACTCCGCCACGCGCATTGTCGCACGGCGACCGGGCGCGCGGGCCGCCAACGGGCCACCGGCCACCGGCGGCCGTTGCGCGGTTCACGCGGCGCCGTCGTCGGAGAGCATCGGTTGGTCAGCGTCCGCGGGGCCGTTGTAACCCCCGCGTCGCGTCGGGCATCCCTTCGGGCCGGACTGCCGGGGCTCGCGCCACCCCGCCCCATCAATCCTCGGCGTCGCCCGCGTCCTTGCCGTACAAGGCCTTGCGCGGCGCGCCACTCAACTCGGCAGCCACCTTGGCCGCCTGCGAGGGCTTCAGGTACTCGCTCAGCTTGGCGTACAGGCGCCGACCTTCGACGATGGCCGCATCGGCGTCTTCGCCGGCTCCCTCGACGATCACGACGAACTCGCCGCGCCGCTGGTTGGGGTCGGCCTGGACCTTCGCGAGTAGGTCGCCCAGACCGCCGTCGAGCACCGTCTCGAACAACTTGGTGAGTTCGCGTGCCAGCACCGCCGGACGGTCGTTGCCGAACGCGGCCGCCATGTCGACCAGCGACTCCTCGATGCGGTGCGCCGATTCGTAGAACATCAGGGTGCGCGATTCGGCGGCGAGCTTGTGCAGGCGTTCGCGACGGGCAGAGCCCTTGGCGGGCAGGAAGCCCTCGAACACGAAGCGGTCGCTGGGCAGTCCGGCGACGCTAAGTGCCGCTACCGCGGCGCAGGCACCGGGCACCGGGCTGACCTTGATCCCGGCCGCGCGTGCCGCCCGGACCAGCCGGAAGCCCGGATCGCTGACCAGCGGCGTGCCGGCATCGGACACCAGCGCCAGCGAATCGCCGGACTGCAATCGTGCGACCAACTGCGCCGCCTGCCCGTCCTCGTTGTGCTGGTGCAGGGCAAGCAGCGGTCGCTCCAGGCCGAAATGCGACAGCATCTGGCGCGTGTGGCGGGTGTCCTCGGCGCAGATCGCCGCAACGGACTTCAAGGTGTCCAGCGCGCGCGGCGACAGGTCACCGAGGTTGCCGATCGGTGTGGCGACGATGTGGAGGGTGCCGTAGTTCTGCATCGGCGCATGGTAGGCGCCGCATGCGGGACTGTCTTCCCTTCTGCACGCAACGGGCGGAAAGCATAGTGAGGCGCCAGTGCACCTGCGTCCTTTGGCACGCTGGCATGACGCCGCACGCGAACGAGCATGGCCAGACCACCGACGATTCCTTGGTGTTTCCCGCGTCGACAAGTCGGACAGCTCCGACCTGCGCGTCGTCCATTTGGCCGCGCAGCAGTAGGCCCCGGGCGAACAGACCCAGCCTCTGGGGCGCCCCGGCCGCGCCCCGCCCGCGTGCCCCGCGGCGGGTTGCCCTGGGGATGCGCCATCAACACTGGATGCCGAATCCGCGCCGCCGGGTAGAATCGCCAGCGAGTCCCCCTTGGAACGCCGCGACGCGGCGGATGCATGCCGATGACCCTTCCGATCACCCGGCCTCGCGCTTGCCGGCCCGCTTCCAACTGGTCCGTTGCGGGCAAGTTGCTTGCACCGCTGTTGCTGGTGGCCCTGGCCAGTGGTTGCGTGACGTCCAACACCCGCCCTGGCGCCGACAGCTCGCAGGCGGCCAGCCACCCGGCCGTCAGCCAGGCGCGCGACCTCGCCCGCAACGCCGCCACGCTGGCTGGCGCCGCGCGCAAGGACAATGATCGCCAGATCGAATCACTGCTCGCCCAGCTCGACGACGCCACCCTGGCGCGCGAATCCGCTGCGATGCCTGTCGGCGATGCGCTGTACAACTACGCCGGTCGCGCGTTGCTGCACCGCGGCCTGCCGCTGCCGCGTCCGTTCGATCGCGCCGACTGGCACTTCAGCACCACCACACGCCCGGCTGCCGACGCCGATGGTTACCGCCCGCCGACGCGACTGGCCGTGCTGCTGCCGCTGTCGGGCAGCCTGGCATCGGCGGCCTCGCCGGTACGCGATGGCCTGCTTGCCGGCTATTACGGCGAAACCCGTCGTCGCCCCGAAATCGTGTTCTACGACACCTCCGGCAGCGTCGGTGGCGCGCTGGGTGCCTACGACCGGGCCGTCAGCGAGGGCAGCGACTTCGTGGTCGGTCCGCTGGGCCGCGATGAGGTCGATGCGCTGTTTGCGCGCGATAGCCTCAGCGTACCCGTGCTGGCGCTCAACCGCGGCAGCGGGCACCCCCCGTCGGGCAACGCCAGTTTCTCGTTGTCGCCCGAGGACGAAGGCATCGCCGCAGCCGAACTGCTCCTCGCCCGTGGCGCCAAGCGCGTACTGGTGATCGCCGGAAGCGACGACAGCCAGCGGCGCGCCACGGCCAGCCTGCGCGATCGCCTCGGTGAACGCGGTGCGGTGGTCACCGACGTCACCAGCGACGGCACCGCCGACTTCGCGCCGTTCGCGCAGAAGGAAGGTGGCATCGATGCGATCTTCCTCGCGGTCAAGGGCGACAGCGCGCGCGCGCTGACCCCTCGCCTCGCGCTTGCCGGCCTGGCCGGCAAGCCGCGCGTGGCGACATCGCAGCTGTTGGCCGGCACCGGCAAGGCCGACCTGGACATGGCACTGGACGGCATCGCCTTTCCGACCGAAGCCTGGAACAACCGCAGCGTGCGCAGCCTCGGCAATGCCGCAAGCGTTGCGCAGGTGCTGCCGACCGCGCGCGCCGGTGGCGCCCGCCTGTTCGCGTTCGGCCACGATGCCTGGCTGCTGACCGCCTACCTCGAGCACCTCGCGCTTGCCGCCGACGGCCGCGTCGACGGCGCCACTGGCACGCTGCGCATCGACGGCTTCGGCAACGTGTTGCGGACACCGGCCTGGTCCACCTTCAACAGCGGCGTGGTCGTGCCGCTGTCGGGCGACGGGTTGCGCTGAACCGGCACCCCATGACGGCGTGTGCTGCACCACACCACGCCGGCATCCGGGCCCGCGACGATCGCGTGCCCGCGCGTTTGTGCACTTCGCACGCTGATTGGCCGCGTCAGGACACGCCACGCCTCCCCCGGCACCGCCGCAATGGCTGAGGCGATGGACCGCCGTGGCCGCGGCGCCAGCGTTGAAGTCGCCGCTCGCGACCACCTGCGCCGCGCGGGTCTGCGCGACATCGCCAGCAACGCCAACTACCGCTTCGGCGAACTGGATCTGGTCATGCTGGACGACAGCGGACGCGGCGAGGCCACGCTGGTGTTCATCGAAGTGCGCTACCGCCGCGACCCGCGCTTTGGCGGCGGCGCCGCCTCGATCGACGCCAGCAAGCGGCGCAAGCTCGTGCACGCGGCGCAGGCATTCCTCGCCACCAACCGCCAGTACGCGAGCAGCCCCTGCCGCTTCGACGTGATCGAAGCCGACGGTGCTCCGGACGCGCCACGCCTGAACTGGCTGCGCGACGCGTTCCGGGCGGACGACTAGTCCGCCGTGTGCGAGGTGGTGCGATCCGGCGGAACCGCGGATCGACGCACGCCGGATCAACGCGTCGCTGGATCTCAGCGCTACCGTGTCGGCAACTGCGCGTCGCTTCCGGTCGCCCTCACTGCCATCTGCGAATGCCATCTGCGAGCTCGGCGCAGGCGCGCGTCGCCCTGCGCTTCGAACCGCGGCAGAATCGCCCACCCCCAACGGCCTGCGAATCCGCCCAGACATGCCCACGATCATGACCCACGCCTTCGTCCCGCTCGCCGTCGGGATGGCCTTGGGATGCCGCGCCGTTCCGCCGCGCCTGCTGATCGCCGGCGCGCTTGCGGCGGTGCTGCCCGACGCCGACGTCGTCGCGTTCAAGCTTGGCATCGCGTATGCCGCCGACTTCGGCCATCGCGGCGCCAGCCATTCGTTGCTGTTCGCATTGCTGGTCGGTGCCTTCGGTGCGTTCGCCCACCGATCGCTGGGCACCACGCGATGGCGCGCGTTGGCATGGATGGCGGCGTGCACGGCCTCGCATCCCTTGCTGGATGCGCTGACCAACGGCGGGCTCGGCGTGGCGTTGTTCTGGCCCTGGTCGGACGCACGCCTGTTCGCGCCCTGGACGCCGATCCGCGTGTCGCCAATCGGTGCCGGTTTCTTCAGTCAGCGCGGCGTGGTGGTGCTGCTGTCGGAAGCGCGTTGGGTGTGGGCACCGACGCTGGTGGTCGCCGGCCTGCTGACCGCGATGCGCATGGCTTGGCGGCGTACCCCGGCGTTCCCCGCAAGGGATTCGCAGACAGACGGGGCCTGAGGCCTTCCGCCGAAGCCAGCCCATCGAGCCCGACCAGCGCCCACCCAGTGACCGCGGCCGAAGCCGCTCCCGAGCAGCGCGCCGACCTCGCCCCCCGGCTCGGGTCATCTCCCTCGCCCCCGACGCACGGCGACGCGCGCAAACCACTACGATTCGCCCTGCCCGCGCGCCATTGCCGCCGGGATCCGCCGTCGAGCGCCGCACACCCCATGACCCTCCCCGCCACCCTTCAGCACGAACTCTCCGATCTGTTTGGCGATGGCTGGCTGATCTCGCCCAGCGAACGCGTCGCGTACGCCTTCGACAATTCGCGGCGCGAGGCGCTGCCCGATGCAGTGGCACTGCCCACCACGCGCGCGCAGGTGCAGGCACTGGTGCGCGCGTGCCGGGCGCACCGCGTTCCGGTGGTCGCGCGCGGGCGTGGCACCAACACCACCGGCGCGTCGGTGCCGGTCGATGGCGGCATCGTGGTGTCGTTCGAACGCATGGACCGCATCCTGGCCGTGCGTCCCGGCGATCGCTGCGCGGTGGTCGAACCGGGCGTGCTCAATGGCGACCTGCAGGCCGCGTTGAGGCCGCATGGCCTGTTCTGGCCGCCGGATCCCACCAGTGCCGCGTTCAGCACCGTTGGCGGAAACCTGGCGTGCAACGCCGGCGGGCCGCGCGCGGTGAAGTACGGCGCCAGCCGCGACAACGTGCTCGCCCTCACCGCCGTCACCGGCAGCGGCGAGCTCATCATCTGCGGCACCGCCACCACCAAAGGATCAACCGGCTACGACCTGCACCGCCTGCTGGTCGGCAGCGAAGGCACGCTGGCGCTGATCGTCGAGGCCAGCCTGCGCCTCACGCCGACGCCAATGGCGCGGCGCGCGTTGCGTGCGATCTACCGCGATGTGTCGAGCGCGGCACAGGCAGTCGCGCGATTGATGGCGCAGCCGGTAACGCCGTCGATGCTCGAGTTCATGGATGCCGATGCGGTGCGGTTGGCGCGCGATGTCGGCGGCGCGGACCTCCCGCACGACGCCGGTGCGTTGCTGATGATCGAAGCCGATGGCGACGAGGAACTGCTGCCGTACGCAATCGAAGCGCTGATGGCGGCGGCGGAAGGCGACGGCCTGGTGTCGCTCGACGACGCCGCCGACGACGCCGCGCGCGAAAAGCTCTGGGCCGCGCGCAAGGCGCTGTCGCCGTCGCTGCGCACGCTGGCGCCCGGCAAGATCAACGAGGACGTGGTGGTACCGGTGTCGCGCATCCCGCATCTCGTCGACGGCGTGCAGGCGCTGTCCCGCGAGTTCGCGCTCCCCATCGTGTGCTTCGGGCACGCCGGCAACGGCAACCTGCACGTCAACCTGATGTACCACCCGAACGACGTCGAACAATCCGCGCGCGCGCACGCGGCGATGGCGCGCGTGTTCGCGCTCACCCTGTCACTGGGCGGCACGTTGTCGGGTGAACATGGCATCGGCCTGGCCAAACGGGATTTCATGCCGCAGGCGGTGTCCGCGCCCACGCTGGCGTTGATGCGGCAGGTGAAGCAGGTGTTCGACCCGGACGGCATCCTCAATCCGGGCAAGCTGCTGCCGCCCTAGGCTCTGCCGCATGACGGACGCGCTCGACACCCTGCTGCACGAGATCCGCGCCTGTCGCATCTGCGCGGCCAATCTGCCACTGGGGCCACGGCCGGTGTTGAACGTCGCCGCGGGCGCGCGTCTGCTGATCGTCGGCCAGGCGCCGGGGGCCAAGGTGCACGCCAGCGGCATCCCCTGGGATGACGCCAGCGGCCGGCGCCTGCGCGCCTGGCTCCAACTCGATGACGCCACCTTCTACGACCCCACCCGCATCGCCATCGTGCCGATGGGTTTTTGCTATCCCGGAAAGGCCGGCTCCGGCGATGCCCCTCCTCGCCCGGAGTGCCGAGCCACCTGGCACCCGCGCCTGTTGCCGCTGCTGCCCGACATCGGCCTGACGCTGTTGATCGGCCAGTACGCGCAGGCGTACTTCCTGGGCGATCGGCGCAAGGCCACGCTGACCGACACCGTGCGCGCCTGGCGCGACTACCTGCCCCACCACTTGCCATTGCCACATCCCAGCCCGCGCAACGTCGCCTGGTTCAAGGCCAACCTATGGTTCGACGCCGAGGTGCTACCCATCCTGCAAGCGCGTGTGCGCGCATTGCTGGACTGAAGGCCGACGGCTTCCGAACAGACCCGATGCCGCCGTCTCCGTCCAGCGGCTGCGGCCACGCCATTGCCTTGCGCGATCGCATCCCCAAACCTGTAGGAGGCGCTTCGACTCCGACGCGTCGCATTCCGCGAATTGCCCCAACCTTTTACCCAGACCGGAGCGCCCCCGTGCCGCAAGCCATCACTCCCGTGCAACTGGCCGCATCGCTGGCCGAACTGTGGTCGCCGCGCGTGATCGGCGAACTCAACGACGCCTACGTCAAAGTGGCCAAGGTCCACGGCACGCTCGACTGGCACAGCCACGCGCACGAGGACGAACTGTTCTTCGTCCTGCAGGGCCACCTGCGCCTGGAGATGGAGGACGGCAGCGTCGAACTCGGCCCCGGCCAGATGCACGTCGTCCCCAAGGGCGTGCGCCACCGGCCGGTGGCCGAGCACGAATGCCTGCTGATGCTGATCGAGCCCAAGTCGACCCTGCACACCGGCGACACCACCACGGCCCACACCCGCTCTCTGGCGGACCAATTGCGCGCCCTCTAGCGCGCAGCGCACGGAATCGCATCGCATCGCCCCAACGATCGCGACCCCCCGCGTGTCAGCTCACGTGCGTGAGCAATCCGGACGCTTGCTGTCCCATGATGGCGCGGGCCGCCTGCTCGATGTGAGTATCGACACGTCGACCGCACGCCATGCCTCGGTTCTTTGATTACGATGCTCACGCAGTTTCCTGCCCGGCAGGATTGGCCTGGACGACCAGCGCTCATGAGCGAAAGACAACACTGGCCACGCCTTTCACGATCGAACCGCAGCCGCCTTGCGGCCAACTACTGAGACGTTAGAGCCCGCCGCATGTCCGAGTCACTGGTGTCCAAGAGCAAATTCCTGAGCCTCGTCCTGCGCCACAAGCCAGAGGAGATTGGACTTTCCCTCGATGCAGAAGGCTGGGCCGAACTGGACCAACTGATTCAACTCGCTAGCGACAAAGGGATCGCGCTCACGCGAGAGCTTGTCCTCGAGATCGTGTCCACGAGTGACAAGAAGCGCTTTGTCGTTGACCCAACGGGCGAGAGAATCCGGGCCAATCAGGGGCATTCCATCAAGGTTGACCTCGGACTGACGCCGCAGCAGCCCCCCGGCACGCTTTTTCACGGAACAGCCACCCGATTTGCCGCCTCAATCCGCGAAAGCGGGCTCCTGCCCGGCGCTCGGCAACATGTCCATCTCTCGTCGGCCGAAACAACGGCGAGGGACGTCGGTGCACGCCACGGAAGCCCAGTCGTACTGATCGTCAACGCCGTTGACATGCACCGTGACGGCCACGAGTTCTTCTTGTCGGCCAATGGCGTTTGGCTCGCGAATGCCGTTCCGCCGCGCTATTTGCGGTTCCCCGACGAGGTCGAGTAGTTCATTCGAGCCGAAGTCGCATCCGTGGCGCAGCGCGATGCTTGCCGCCATTTCGCACGGGATCATCCGCGCCGAACCGTACGATCGGGTGAGGAGGTTGGGCGCCGGTTCGGACTGTGGCGCCGGTTTCGTTCTGTCACGTGGATGGCGCAAGCCGCTCGGACTACTCGCTGCCGAAGTGCACGTAACCCGCGCGCGGCGGCGTCCAGGACGTGCCATCGCCCGCCAGCACCTGGACGTCGCTACCGGTGACGATGCGGCCGATGCGGGTGCAGAGCACGTGGGTGGCGATGGCGATCTGTTCGATGGCGTGGCGCGCCGTGGCCGGCGCGGTGAAGCACAGCTCGTAATCGTCGCCGCCGCTGGCCTGCAGGGCATGGCGGCGCGCGTCGGGGAACAGCGCACGCAGTTCGCTGGACGCTGGCAGCGCGTCGAGCTGCAACTGCGCGCCGACGCCACTGGCCGCGCAGACGTGGCCGAGATCGGCCAGCAGGCCGTCGGAGATGTCGATGGCGGCGTTCGCGGTGCCGGCCAGCGCGAGGCCGATGCCGATGCGCGGCGTCGGTCGGTCGAGGTGGAGTCGCAGTCGGGCGTAAGCGGAATGCGCCGGGTCGCGCGGATCACTGTCAGTCCAAGCGACGGACCCAGAGGCGTCGACGACTCCGGCCGGGCTCGCACGACATGCCGATCCTGCATCGTCGGACATCAGCGCCAGCGCGCCGGCCGCATCGCCCAGCGTGCCGCTGACCCAGATGTCGTCGTCGACGCAGGCCGTGGCACGGCGCAGCGCGCGGCCGGGCTCGACGAAGCCGTGCACGGTCACGCTGATCGACAACGGTCCCCGCGTGGTGTCGCCGCCGACCAGCGCCACGCGGTGCTGCGCGGCCAGGGCGAGGAAGCCGTCGAGGAAACTCTCGACCCACGCCGGATCGTCGCCCGGCAGGGACAGCGACAGCGTGCACCAGGCCGGCTCGGCGGCCATGGCGGCCAGGTCGGACAGATTGACCGCCAGGGCCTTCCAGCCGATGTCGGCCGGCGCGGTGGCATGCGGGAAATGCACGCCGACGTTTAGCGTGTCCATCGCCACCACCAGCTGGCGGCCGGCCGGCACCTGAAGCAACGCGGCGTCATCGCCGATGCCGAGCACGACGTCATCGCGCTGCAGGACGCGGGCGCGGATGCGGTCGATGAGGTCGAACTCGGGCATGGGCGGAAAACCGGTGGCCAGGCGTGAGGAGCGAACGAGGCGGGAGCGCGGCGCTACCTCATGTCAGGCAACGCGTCTCGAACCGGCGGAGCCAGTGCAACCAGCGGCTGGGCGCGGTGCACGAACGCGCCACGCGCCCTGCTCGCGCTTACGGCGCGCTTGCGCCAACGCACGCCCCGCTGCCGCGTCTCACCTGCCTCGCGGCGCCTTCACCTCGACCGAGCGCCACGCGGCGGCCGCGTGGTCGAGCACGCCGTTGATGTACGTGTGGCCGTGCTCGGCGCCGAAACGCTTGACGGTCTCGATGGCTTCGTTGATCACCACGCGGTATGGCACGTCGGGGCGCTTGAGCAGCTCGTAGGCGGCAATGCGCAGCACGGCGCGCTCGATCGGATCGACCTGTTCGATGTCGCGGTCGAGGAACGGCGCCAGCGCCACGTCGAGTTCGTCCTGGTGCTGGTCGACGCCGCGAACAAGGTCCTCGAAGTACACCAGGTCGGCGACTTCCTTGGCCTGCTCGTGGGCGAACTGGGCGATCACGTCGTTGACGCGTGCGCCGGACAGCTGCCACGCGTAGACGGCCTGCAGAGCGCGGCGACGGGCGCGCGAGCGGGCCACGGGGTCGATGCCGTCCTTGCGCTGGTACTTGCTGTTCATGCGTGTGTCTCCGCGGCGCCGGCAGCGGCCGGCAGCTGCTGCAGAAGGTGGGTCATCTCGATCACGACCAGGGCGGTTTCCTCGCCCTTGTTGCCGTGGCTGCCGCCGGCACGCGCCTGCGCGTCCTCGAAGCGGTCGACCGCCAGCACGCCGTTGGCGACCGGGATGCGGTAGTCCAGCGATACGCGCATCAGGCCGTCGGAACAACCGTCGGCCACCTGCTCGAAGTGGCGCGTGTCGCCACGCACCACGCAACCCAGCGCAACCAGCGCGGCATGCCGGCCGGCGGCGGCCAGGCGCGCGGCGGCCACCGGGATTTCCCAGGCACCGGGCACACGGATCACGTCGACCGCATCTTCTCCCACGCCGTGTTCGGCGAAGGTCTTGCGCGCACCGGCCACCAGGGTGTCGGTGATACGCGGGTTCCAGCGGCTGGCGATGATCGCGTAGCGCGCGCCGTCCGGGCTGCGCAGGTCACCTTCGATATGGGGCATGTTGGGGTCGATCCTGGGGGGCGCGCAGTTTACCCCGCCGCGGGGGCGGGGCGTCCGGGGCATTGGCGGTGGCCGTTCGGTGGCTACCCCGTGCCGTTGGTTTCACCGGCCTCAATGGCCCGTGTCGACGTACTCGACCACTTCCAGGCCGAAGCCGGCCAGGCCGATCTGTTTGCGTGGGGTGCCCAGCACGCGCAGCTTGGCCAGGCCCAGGTCGGCCAGGATCTGCCCGCCGGCGCCGTTGCGACGCCACTCGGCCAGCGCATGGCCGGCGCCGCGCGCGGTGTCGGACGGGCCGGGCTCGCCGGTCTGCGGCTGCTGGCGGATGCGGGCCAGCAACGCGTCGGGGCCGACGTTGTCGCCCAGCAACACCAGGGCACCGCGGCCCTCGCGGGCGATCGTGGCCAGCACGTCGCCCACCGCCGGCCCGAAGTCCGCGCGACGCCAATGCAGCGCGTCGGCGAGCGGGTTGTGCACGTGCACGCGCACCAGGGTCGGCGTGGCCGGATCTGGCTCGCCGCGCAGCAAGGCGAAATGCAGGGCGTGGCTGAGCCGGTCGCGGTAGCTGGTGAGCTGGAACGGGCCGTGGTCCGTCTCGATCTCGCGCGTGTCGACACGCTCGACCGTGTGCTCGGTGGCGAGGCGGTAACGGATCAGCTCCTCGATCGAGCCGATCTTGAGGCCGTGCTCGGCCGCGAACGCCTCCAACTGCGGGCGGCGCGCCATGCTGCCGTCGGGATTGAGGATCTCGACAAGCACCCCGGCCGGCTCCAGGCCCGCGAGCAGGGCCAGGTCGGCGGCGGCCTCGGTATGGCCGGCACGGTTGAGCACCCCGCCCGGCTGTGCCTGCAGCGGGAAGATGTGGCCGGGCTGGTTGAGATCGCTTGGCGCCGCGTCCGGGCGAACCGCGGTGCGCACGGTGTGCGCGCGGTCGTAGGCGCTGATGCCGGTGGTGACGCCTTCGGCGGCCTCGATGCTGACGGTGAAGTTGGTGTGGTGCTGGGAGGTGTTGTCGCGAACCATCGGCGGCAGGCCGAGCTGGCGGCAACGCTCGCGGGTCAGCGACAGGCACACCAGGCCGCGCGCGTGGGTGACCATGAAGTTGATGTCGCTGGGTTTGACCAGCTCGGCGGCCATGATCAGGTCGCCTTCGTTCTCGCGGTCCTCGTCATCGACGATCACGACCATGCGGCCGGCGCGGATTTCCTCGAGCAGTTCGGGGATGGGGGCGAAACTCATGGGGTTGCTCCTTCCTTCTGGCCCAGCAGGCGCTCGACATAACGCGCGACCAGGTCGACTTCGAGGTTCACGGCAGCGCCCACGGCGGTGTGCGCGAACGCGGTGTGGGCCACGGTGTGCGGGACGAGTGCGACCTCGAATCCACGCGCGTCGATCTCGTTGACGGTCAGGCTGACGCCGTCAACGCAGATCGAGCCCTTCTTGGCGATGTAGCGCAGCAGCGCGGCGGGCGCGTCGAAGCGCCAGCGCTGCGCGCGGGCGTCGTCGTGCACCGAGGCGACCGCGCCCAGGCCATCAACGTGGCCGCTGACGAGGTGGCCGCCGAGGCGGTCGGTGGGTCGCATCGCGCGTTCGAGGTTCAGCGTGCTGCCCAGCGGCAGCCGACCGAGCGTGGTCAGCGCCAGCGTCTCGTTGGAGGCGTCGGCCTGGAAGGAGGTCGCATCGAACTCGACCACCGTCAGGCACACGCCGTTGACGGCGATGCTCTCGCCCAGCGTAGGTTGCTCGAACGCCAGCGTGCCGACGTCGATGGTGAAGCGCATGTCGCCGCCGCGCGGCTCGCTGGCCTGGATGCGGCCGAGGCCTTCGATGATGCCGGTGAACATCAGCGCGCCTCCCGCGGGAAGCCGCTGGTCGGATCGGAGGGAATGGGCCGGGCGCTGCGTGGCCCGGTGGTGCCGGTATGGATCGTGGACATGGAACGTTTCCCGCGTGGATGGCTAGCGAAAAACGCCACAAGGCAATGGCACGCGCACGGCTACGGAGCCCTGCACGTGCCGTCTTCTTTCATCCGGACTGTAACCGTCGGCTCCGGCATCGGACCGGATCTGCTGACCCTCCGGCGTGGCCGGAGGCGCTCGCGGGCTTGTCGTCGTGGCCGATGGGGCCAGGCGACCTACCGCCGGTGGGGAATTGCACCCCGCCCTGAAGACGTCGTGTGTTTGCCGCCGAAGCAGCGCGGGGATTCTAGCACCGGGGGTGCGGGCGCTCCGGTGCGGGCAGCGGCCTGGGCGGAACGTTGCGTCCCGGGTGCGTCGTCCCGGCTGCACTCCCGATCGACGCCGGAGCGGCTCGAACGCGGGCGCGCGGGGCGTCGGGGTGTGGGCGACAGCGTCTACAAAGGCTGGGCGGACTTGCGGCGCAAGTGCAGGAACAACGGCCACTGCAACGTGCGCAGGTCCGAGCTGTCGCCCCAGGCGGCCGACAGCGCCGCCGCATGCCGCGCCACGGGGTCGTCGCCGGTCTCGTCCAGGCAGCGCGCGCTGGCCGACATGCTGGCCAGATAGCGCAGGAACTGGGCGAGGCTCCATTCGGCCTCGATCCAACGGTCCGCAGCTGCCAGGCCGGGCCCGGCGTACTCGAACGGCCATTCGTACCCGGCGTAATGCGTATCGACCTGCACGCGTTCGGGCGGCCAGTGCGGCTCGATCTGCGCACGGAACGCCGCCACCGCGTCGACCATGCCCTCGGGTGGAACGAAGTCGGCGTAGCCCCAGGCCGCGAGCACGCCGCCCGGGGCCAGCACACGTTCGCACTCGGCGAAGAAGCGAGGCCGGTCGAACCAGTGCAGCGCCTGCGCCACTGCCACCAGTCCGACGCTCGCATCGGGCAGATCAGTGCGCTCGCCGGGTTCGACCGCAAGCACCACGTTGCCGCTGCCCGTGCCCGTGCCCGACAGCAGGTGCTGCGCCCAGTGGTGGGCGAGCTGCTGCGCGCTCGGGTCGCTGGCGTGCACGTGGGCGAAGCGCGCTGCCAGTCCGTGGGTTGCCTGTCCGCTACCGCAGCCGGGCTCCCACACGTTGGCCGAACGCGGCACGCACGCGGCGATCGCATCGAACAGCGCATCCGGGTACTCGGGCCGCGCCGCGGCGTAGGCATCGGCGACGCCGGAAAAGTGGTCCTTGAAGCCGGCGGTGTGCATGGGGATGGTCAGCCTGTCGGGTCGGGCCGCAGCAACACGCGGATGTCGCCGCCCAGGTAGCGCGATTCCACGATGGTGAGCTTCATCTTCTGCGCCATCGTCTCGATGCCCAGGCCATCGAACAGCGGCCGCGCGCGCTCGCCGAGCAGCACCGGGGCGACGTACAGCAGCACTTCGTCGACCAGGCCCGCGGTGAGGAACGCGCCGGCCAGCGTCGCGCCAGCCTCGAGCTGCACCTCGTTGATCTCACGAGCGGCGAGCAGCGCCAGCACGGCATCGAGGTCGAAGCGACCGGCGTGCACGGGCACCGACGCCAGCTGCGTGGTCAGGCCGCGCGGCGGTTTGGCATCGGGGGCGTGGATGTAGAGCGTCGGCGCATCGCCCTCGCGCACACGGCCACGCGCAACAGTGGCCAGGCCCGGGTCGAGCACCACGCGCAGCGGCGGTACGAACGGCACGGCGCTGCCATCGGCGGCGGGGTCCAGGCGCACGGTCAGCGAGGGGTCGTCGGCGAGCACGGTGCCGGCGCCGGTCACGATCGCACCGGCGCGCGCACGCCAATGCTGGACATCCTGGCGCGAGGCGTCGCCGCTGATCCACTTCGACTCGCCGTTGGCGAGCGCGCTGCGGCCGTCCAGGCTGCTGGCGAGTTTGACGCGCACCCACGGCCTGCCGCGCTCGACGCGCGACAGGAACCCGCAGTTGAGCGCGCGCGCCGGTGCCTCCATGAGGCCGGATTCGACCACGATCCCCGCAGCGCGCAGGCGTTCGAAACCCTCGCCCGCCACCTTGGGGAACGGGTCGCGCATCGCCCCGACCACGCGCGCCACACCGGCCTGGACCAGTGCATCGGCGCACGGCCCGGTGCGTCCGGTGTGCGCGCAGGGTTCGAGAGTCACGTAGGCGGTCGCGCCGCGCGCGCGGTCGCCAGCCGCGCGCAGTGCCAGCACCTCGGCATGCGGTTCACCCGCGCGCTGGTGCCAGCCCTCGCCGACGACCTCATCCCCGTGCGCGATCACGCAGCCCACCATCGGGTTCGGCCGCGTCGTGTAGGCGCCGCGCGCCGCCAGGCGCAGGGCGCGCGCCATCAGGGCGTGGTCGGTGGCACTGAAGGTGAGTGGAGCGGTCTGTGACATGGCGATTCAGCGTCTGCGGGGCTTGCCGTTGCCGGCCGGTTCGCCATCCAGCAACGGCAGCTGGGCTTCACCGGCGACGGCGTTGTCGTGTTCGAGTCGGTCGAGTTCCTCGCGGAAGTCGGCAACGTCCTCGAACGCGCGGTACACCGACGCGAAACGCACGTAGGCGACGTGATCGAGCTTGCGCAGCTCGGCCATCACGAACTCGCCGACGCGCCGCGACGGCAGCTCGCGTTCGGCGGTCATGCGCAACTGGTGCACGACGGCGCGCACGGCGGCCTCGATCTGTTCTTCGGCAACCTGCCGCTTCTGCAGTGCCCGGTCGAAACCGACACGCAGCTTGCGCGCGTCGAAGGCCTCGCGACGGCCATCACCCTTGATGATCACCGGCAGCTTGAGCTCGATCGTCTCCAGCGTACTGAAGCGTTCGCCGCAGGCCTCGCAGACGCGGCGACGGCGGATCGTGGCGCCGTCGTCGGACACGCGCGAGTCGATGACGCGGGTGTCGAGGTGCTGGCAGAAGGGACAATGCATGTGGCTAGGGTGGCGTCAGCGGTCGGCCGGATCAAGCCGTACCGTTCCGGCCGACCCGGCGGGCAGGCTGTCCTGCCCTGCCGCAGCGACGAAGGCGCGCACCAGCGGGCATGGATCGCCCCGCAGCGCGGCGCGTTCGGGCTGGAACAGCGTGGCGACGAAGAACGGGTGGTCGCGCAACTCGATGGCGCGCACGTCGCCGTGCTCGTCCACCGCGCCAATGCGCAGCGCGCCGTCGGCAAACGCCGCGTCGCGGAACCCGTCTGCCAGGCCGTAGCGGCAGTGGTACCCCTCTTCGATCCATTCGGTCGCGTAAGCCTCGGCGATGCGCGATCCGGGCCGGAAGATCACCGGTTCGGCAACCTCCACCAGCGAACACGCCAGCGGCACGATCACCGCACGCGCCGCATCGGGGGCCGTCTCGGCGTGATCGGCATCGGCCCAGCCCAGCACATTGCGTGCGTACTCGACGATGGCGTGCTGGAAGCCGCCGCAGGTGCCCAGGAACGGCAATTGCCGCGTGCGCGCATGACGGATCGCAAGCAGCGCCCCGTCCATGCTGCGGTAGGGGCTGGCGGGCACGCACCAGACGCCGGCGAAACCGGCCAGGTCGTCATCGGCGCGAAGGGTGTCGGTGGCCAGCCAGCGCACGTCGAGCGTGATGCCCAGCGCCTGTGCCGACATCGCCAACGCCTGTGGAATCGCCCGATGGGCGAGGACGGCCTCGTTGAAATCCCCGACCAGCGCAATGCGAGTGGTCAACGCGTTGCTCCTTGCGACAGACAACCGGTGCCGGCGAAACCGAGAGCGGCGTCGCACGCCATCCACGCCACGCCCGGCGTCCGGGTCGAGGCCGGCGCTGTCATGGTGCTACCCATGCCGGGTCAATCCGCAAGCGGCATTCCCAGGATGTGGTCATCGTAGTCCCGGCCGCCGACATTGAACTTTCGGGCACCCAGCGTGCGGAATCCCACGTGCTGGTAGAACCCGATTGCCGCCGCATTGTGCGCGTAGACGCCAAGCAGCAGGCGCCTGGCCCCCACCGAACGTGCGTGGGCGATGCCCTCGCGCAGCAACCGCTTGCCGATGCCGCCGCCGTGGAATTTTCCCAGCAGGTAGATCCGCTTGAGTTCGAGGTCGTCGCTTGCGGCATCCGGGAGCGGCAGCTGCGAAGGCGCCACCACCGCGTAGCCGACCGGCGCGTTGCCCGGCGATGTCTCGGCCAGCCACAACGCATGGTCCGGCGCGGTCAGCCAGGTGCGATAGGTCGGGACGGAGTGCGCGCTGGCGCAATGGGACACGATGTCCCGCCCGCCGAGCAGGCCCGCGAAAGTTTCCAGGAATGTCGCCTGCCCGATGAGCGACAGCGCGTCCTCATCGCCCGGGGTGCAACGCCTTGCTTGGATGTCTGCGTCCATGTCCTTCCGCCGAAGCTGTGACCCTGCAACCGCGAGCATTGCAACCGCCGGGCGCCCGATCGCCTGCAGGTCGCTCCCGCAGGCGTTCAACGATCCGTATCGATCACCTCGGCGCCGGCATGCGGCACCGAGCTGGAACGGGCCGCCACATCGCGCGGCCCGCATCGGGTCGTCAACCGTAGACCGGGAACTGCCTGCACTGCTGGCTGACGTTCTCGCGCACGCCGCTGATGACGTTCTCGTCGGTGGGGTTGTCGAGCACGTCGCACATCCAGTTGGCCAGCGCGACGCATTCGGCCTCCTTGTACCCGCGCGTGGTCACCGCCGGGGTGCCGATGCGCAGGCCGGAGGTCACGAACGGCTTCTGCGGATCGTTGGGCACCGCATTCTTGTTGACCGTGATGTGGGCGCGGCCAAGCGCGGCTTCCGCGTCCTTGCCGGTGATTCCCTTGCCGATCATGTCGACCAGCATGAGGTGGTTTTCGGTACCGCCGGAAACGATCTTGTAGCCGCGCGATATGATCACCTGCGCCATGGCCTGCGCGTTCTTGACGACCTGCTGCTGGTACGTGGTGAACGCCGGATCCAGTGCTTCCTTGAACGCCACCGCCTTGGCCGCGATCACGTGCATCAGCGGGCCGCCCTGGATGCCCGGAAACACGATGCTCTGCAGCTTCTTGACCAGGTCATCGGACGGGTCCTTGGCCACGATGATGCCGCCGCGCGGACCGCGCAGGGTCTTGTGGGTGGTCGAGGTGACCACGTGCGCGTGCGGCAGCGGGTTGGGATAGACGCCCGCGGCGACCAGGCCGGCGACGTGCGCCATGTCGACGAACAGGAACGCACCCACCTTGTCGGCGATCGCGCGGAAGCGCGCCCAGTCGATCTTCTGCGAGTAGGCGCTGAAGCCGGCGACGACCATCTTGGGCTTGTGCTCCAAGGCGAGCTTCTCGACTTCGTCGTAGTCGATCAGGCCCTGGTCGTTGACACCGTACTGGATGGCATTGAGCAGCTTGCCGGAGATGTTGACCTTGGCGCCGTGGGTGAGGTGGCCGCCGTGCGCCAGGCTCATGCCCAGGATGGTGTCGCCCGGGTTGAGCAGGGCGAAGTACACGGCCTGGTTGGCCTGCGAGCCCGAGTGCGGCTGCACGTTGGCGTAGTCGGCGCCGAACAGTTGCTTGAGGCGGTCGATCGCCAGCGTCTCGGCCACGTCGACGTACTCGCAACCGCCGTAATAGCGCTTGCCCGGATAGCCCTCGGCGTACTTGTTGGTGAGCTGGCTGCCCTGGGCTTCCATCACCATCGGGCTGGCGTAGTTTTCCGACGCGATCAGCTCGACGTGCTCTTCCTGGCGCCGGTTTTCGTCGGCGATGGCCTTGGCCAGTTCGGGATCAAAGGCTTCGATACGGGCATCACGAGCAAACATCGCCAGGTACTCCGGGAGCGTGGGGAAGGGGCCGGAGTTTAGCGGCTTTGACCGCCGGTCATCTGCCCGCGCCGGGAACGCGTCGCCGGGCGTGCCGAGCGCCTGCCTGGCCGGTACTCCTGCGCCCTCTCGCCCACCGCGCCTGAACGCCCGTCCCAGCGGGGGCCGGCCCCGGGGCGGGCCGGTGGCCCTATAATTCGCGGCTATCCGGATTCCATCCCGACCCTGGCCCTGCCTCGCGCAGGTTGCCGTCGCCTGCCTGCGGAGCCCCCATGTCGCAATACATCTACACCATGAACGGTGTCAGCAAGACCGTTCCGCCCAAGCGCCAGATCATCAAGGACATCTCGCTGTCGTTCTTCCCGGGCGCCAAGATCGGCCTGCTCGGCCTGAACGGCGCGGGCAAGTCCACCGTGTTGAAGATCATGGCCGGCGTCGACACCGACTTCACCGGCGAGGCACGCCCGGCCACGGGCATCAAGGTCGGCTATCTCGCCCAGGAACCGCAGCTCGATCCCGAGCACACCGTGCGCCAGGCGGTGGAAGTGGGCGTGGGCGACGTGCTGAGCGCGCAGGCCGCGCTCGACAAGATCTACGAGGCCTATGCCGACGAGAACGCCGACTTCGACAAGCTTGCCGCCGAGCAGCAGCGCCTGGAAGGGATCCTCGCCAGCGGCGACGCGCACACCCTGGAGCACCAGCTGGAAGTGGCCGCCGATGCGCTACGCCTTCCGCCGTGGGAGGCCGTGATCGGCAAGCTGTCGGGTGGCGAGAAGCGCCGCGTCGCGCTGTGCCAGCTGCTGCTGCAGAAGCCCGACATGCTGCTGCTGGACGAACCGACCAACCACCTCGACGCCGAGTCGGTGGAGTGGCTGGAGCAGTTCCTCTCGCGCTACACCGGCACCGTGGTGGCGGTCACCCACGATCGCTACTTCCTCGAGAACGCGGCCGAGTGGATCCTCGAACTCGACCGCGGCCGCGGCATTCCGTGGAAGGGCAACTACACCGCGTGGCTCGAGCAGAAGTCCGAGCGCCTGAAGCAGGAAGAGAACACCGAGAAGGCGCGCCAGAAGGCGCTCGCCAAGGAACTCGAGTGGGTGCGCAGCAACGCCAAGGGCGGCCGCAGCAAGGGCAAGGCACGACTGGCCCGCTTCGAGGAGCTGAACTCGGTCGAGTACCAGCGCCGCAACGAGACCAACGAGATCTTCATCCCGCCGGGCGAGCGCCTGGGCTCGTCGGTGATCGAGTTCAAGAATGTCTCCAAGAGCTTTGGCGACCGCCTGCTGATCGACGACCTGAGCTTCATCATTCCGCCGGGCGCGATCGTCGGCATCATCGGCCCCAACGGCGCCGGCAAGTCGACCCTGTTCAAGATGATCACGGGCCAGGAAGTGCCGGACAAGGGCGAGATCAGCAAGGGCCCGAGCACCAAGATCGCCTACGTCGACCAGAGCCGCGATGCGCTGACCGGCAACCACAACGTGTTCCAGGAAGTGTCCGGCGGCGCCGACATCCTCAACATCAACGGCGTGGAGATCCAGTCGCGCGCCTACATCGGCCGCTTCAACTTCAAGGGCCAGGACCAGCAGAAGCTGGTCGGGGCGCTGTCGGGCGGTGAACGCGGTCGCCTGCACCTGGCCAAGACCCTGCTGCAGGGCGGCAACGTGCTGCTGCTGGACGAACCGTCCAACGACCTGGACGTGGAAACCCTGCGTGCGCTCGAAGACGCGCTGCTGGAGTTCCCGGGCTGTGCGGTGGTGATCAGCCATGACCGCTGGTTCCTGGACCGCATCGCCACACACATCCTCGCGTTCGAGGGCGACTCGCACGTCGAGTACTTCCAGGGCAACTACCGCGAGTACGAGGACGACAAGAAGCGTCGCCTCGGCGCGGAAGGCGCGCAGCCGCACCGCTTGCGCTTCAAGGCTCTGAAGTAAGCAACACGATGGACCGGCACGACGCCCGTTCGCGGGCGTCGTCGTCGCGGCAACAGCACGATTGATGACGGAATCCAGCGAGGATTGTCGATGAGCTTCATGCAGGCACTGCGCGCCCGTTGGGCCGATTCCCATTCGCTGGTCTGCGTCGGCCTCGACCCTGAGCCGGCCAAGTTCCCGGCGGCGTTCTCCGGCGACGACGATGCGGTGTTCCACTTCTGCCGCGACATCGTCGACGCGACCGCGCCGTACGTGTGCAGCTTCAAGCCTCAGATCGCGCACTTTGCGGCGTTGCGCGCCGAAGACGCGCTGGAGCGGCTGGTCGCGCACATCCATACCGCGCACCCGGGCATCCCGGTGATCCTCGACAGCAAGCGCGGCGACATCGGCAGCACCGCGCAGCACTACGCCAGTGAAGCCTTCGATCGCTACGGTGCCGACGCGGTCACCGCCAACCCCTACCTCGGCCGCGATTCGGTGCAGCCCTTCCTCGACCGCGCCGACCGCGGCGTGGTGATCCTGTGCCGCACGTCCAATGCCGGCGCGGGCGACCTGCAGGACCTGCTGGTCGCCGACCGGCCGCTCTACCAGCACGTCGCGGCCAAGGTCGCCAACGAATGGAACGCGCACGGCAACTGCATGCTGGTGGTCGGTGCCACCTGGCCGGAGCAGCTGCGCGAGATACGCACGATCGTCGGCGACGTGCCGTTCCTGGTGCCGGGTGTGGGCGCGCAGGGCGGCGACGTGCAGGCGGTGGTCGAGAACGCGAAGACCGCCGACGGCACCGGCCTGGTGGTCAGCAGCTCTCGCGCCGTGCTGTATGCCTCGTCCGGCAGCGACTACGCCCAGGCCGCGGCGCAGGCCGCGATGGCGCTACGCGACCAGATCAACCGGTATCGCTGATCCGGCATCGTTGGCCCGGAATCGTTGATCGCAAATCGCTGATGCGGTTTTCGTGACCCGCACGGGCCGGATGCGCCCGGAGCGTCAGCCGCGCCGCCACCACGCGCGGGCCGCGGCAATCGGAAAGCGCAGCCAGATCGCGGCGAACACCGCGCCGCGCATCAACCGGCCGTGCCCGGCGGCTTCGAACTTGTCGAAATAGCGCCACAGCCCGCGGTGCTTGTGCCACTCCACGAACAGCGGACGCGAACGGCTCGACACACCGCGCACGTGCACCACGCGCACGTCGTTGGCGACGGCGACCAGCGCGCCGGCCGCATGCGCGCGCCGGCACAGATCGAGGTCCTCGGCATGCAGGCGGTAGCCTTCGTCGAAACCCTCGATGCGTTCGAACAGCGCGCGCGGCATCAGCATCAACGCGCCCGACACCGCCGACACCTGCTGCAGCGGCTGCTGTTCGTCGATCGCGATCTCCAGCGTGAACGCACGACCCCGCAGGGCGTGGGACAACATCGCGCCGAAGTCGGGATCGCGCCGCCGTGCCGCGCCGTCACGCAGCCCCGTCTCGTCGACCAGATCGGCACCCAGCAGCGCCTGGCCTCGCCCGAAAGCCAGCTCGCGCAGGCGCGCCAGGGTGCCAGGCTCGACCAGGCAATCGGGATTCACGAACGCGATCCAGGCCGCGTCGGCACCGTCGCGGGCAGCACCGTCGGCGGTGACTTCGCGACCGGCAAGATCGGCAACGCCCTGATTGCAGGCCACCGCGAACCCGGGATTGTCGGGGTTGGCGACGAAGTGCACGCGCGGATCGGCGAGCGCGTGTCGTTGCACGACGTCCAGGGTGCCATCGTCGGACGCGTTGTCGACCACGCGAATCGCCACCACGCCGTCGGCGGCGCGCAGGCGTGACAGGCAGTCGTCGATGGTCGCAGCGCTGCGGTAGCTGACCACCACCGCGGCGATGCCACCCAGCGGATCAGGCGAACAGGTCACGCTGCGCCTCCTCCGGACCGATGTCGTCGTATAGCCGCACCAGTTGCTGACGCAGGTCGCGCAGCGGGTCGCCCATCAGGAAGCCGGCGATGCGCGCGTGCCAGTCCGGCCAGCGCGCGGAGAGCGCGTCCATGTCGCCATCGAACGGCCTGCCCTCGCCTTGGCGCGCGACGAAAGCGTTTGCGCACAACACATTGCGCCACCCCATACCGGCCAGGCGCAACGACAGATCGGTCAGCGCCGCGCACCACGAGCCGTAGCTGGTCGCGTCCAGGCCGCCAAGGCGCCGCCGCGCGCTGCCACGCAGCAGCACGGCGTGGGCAATGGCGGCGGGAAGTTCGGGATGCACGGCCGGCATCCGCGCCGCCGCACGGGCCAGGCGCTCGGGCTCGGACGGCAACGGGTCGATCTCGCCGATACGCGGCCAGGCGGCGGCCTCGCCGGCGTTGCTCCAGGTGGTCGCGGTGGCGATCGCGCCGTCGCTGCGCAGGCAATCGTCGAGGTGTTCCAGCCAGCCCGGCAGCGGCACCGCATCGGCGGCCAGCACGGCCACGTCGGCGTCGCCGCAGGCCGCCAGCACCTGGTCGAGGTGGGCGACCTCGCCGACACCGCGCTGGCGCCGCGTGTAGTCGGCCTTCAGGGCGGTGCGTGCCATCCAGCGCTCGATGATCGCGTAGCCGCGCGGCCCGGCCTGGGCATCGTCGGCCAGCCACACGCGCGTGCCTGTCGGCGTGCCGGCTTCGAGCGCCGCCAGGCAGGCATCGAGGGCGTCGTCATCGACGCCGACCGGCAGGACGACGACCGGCAGTTCACGCATGCCGTGCGACTGCCGGGGTCACTTGCTCTGCGGGGTGAGCGGTCGCATCGCCCGGAAGCGGCGACCGTACTCGTCCGTGAGCGTGCGAGCCTCGCGCGGGTCGCGCACGATGGTCGGGGTGATCAGGATGATCGTCTCGGTGCGCCGGTTGTTGCTGGTCTGACGGCCGAAGAGACCACCGATGACCGGGATGCGGCTCAATCCGGGCAAACCACTGGAACCACGCCCCACCTCGTCGGTGATCAGGCCGGCCAGCATCACCGTGTCGCCGGTCTGCACCGCGGTCTCGGTCTTCAGCTTGCGGGTGTTGATGGTGACGTTGACCTCGTTGTTGGCCCTGGCCAGCGGCGAGCTGACTTCCTGCACGATGTCCAGGAACACGGTGCCATCGCGGGTCACGCGCGGGCGCACCTTGAGGATCACGCCGGTGTCCAGGTACTGGACCTGGCTGACCGTGTTGTCGCTGCCGGTTCCCGGGTTGATCGAGGTGGTGGTGATCGGAATCCGGCTGCCGACGTTGAGCGTTGCCTCGGCGTTGTTGCGGACCATCACCGACGGCGTCTGCAGCAGGGTCACGTCGCTGACCTTGTCCAGTGCGGTGATCACCGCCGCTGCGTTGCGCCCCAGGAAGGTCCAGGCCAGGCCGCCGACACCGTCCGCGTTGACGTCGCGCACGCTGCCGCGCAGATCGCCCCAGATGTCGCGTCCCAGTCCGCTGGGCAAGCCCGCGCCACCGCCGGCCACCGGGGCGTTGACCGCCTGCTCGAAGAACCAGTTGACGCCGTACTCAAGCTGGCCACCCAGCGCGACCTCGACCACCTGCGCCTCGATATGCACCTGCAGCGGCATCACGTCCAGGCGTTCGATCACGTCCTGGATCGACTTCCACGCCTGCGGGCTGGCGCGCACCAGCAGCGAGTTGGTCTCGTCGACCGCCGACACGCCCACCTTGCGCCCCTCGACCTCGAAGCTGACGCTGCCGCTGCCGCTCTGGCCGGAGCCGAGCGACAGACTGCCGCCATTGCTGCCGCTGGTGCCACTACCGGTATCGGTGCTGCCCATCGCGGCGCCACCGTCCTTGTCGCCGCTGCCGTTGGCGGCACCGCTGCTGAGATCGACCGGGCTGGTGCCCGGCATCAGTGAGGGATCGCCACTGCCGCCGTTGCTGCCACCACCGCCGCCGAACACTTCGGACAGCCGTTGGGCCAGGTCGCGTGCCTTGATGTACTTGAGCTCCTGCGTGTACAGCTGGATGCTGTCGCCGGCGCCGTCGATACGCTCAAGCCACTGCTGGATGTCGTCGAGGTAATCCGCCTGCGGGGTGATCACCAGCACCGCGTTCGCCGATTCGATCGGCATGAAGCGGAACATGCCCGCAACGGGCGACTTGCTGGACTCGCCGAACACGCGTTCGAGGTCCTGCACGACGCGGCCGGCGCGCCCGCTCTGCAGCGGGAACACACCGACCGACATGCCCGACAACCAGTCGACGTCGAAGATCTCGATCGTGCGCAGGTAGTTCTCGAGCTCGGCCTGGCTGCCGCCGATGCTGAGCGTGTTGCGTGCGCCATCGACGTTGATGATCGCGTTCTGACGCGCATAGGGCTTGAGGATCTTTTCCATCTCCGTCGCGGAGACGTACCGCAATGGCACGGTGCGTACCTCGAAGCCGCGCGCGGTCGAGGCCGAGCCGGTGCGTGGCGCGACGTTGCCCGCCAGCGCCTGATCGGCCGGCACGATGTTGTAGCGGCCGCCGCTGTAGACCATGCGGGCGTTGTTCCAGCCCAGCACCATCTCCAGCAGGTTCATCGCGCTGGCCGGGCTGACCGGCTTCGGCGTGGCCAGCGTGACGGTGCCTTGTACGCCCGGCGCGATCACGTAGTTCTGTCCGAGCAGGTCGCCCAGGATGATCTTGACCACCCCGTGCAGTGACTCGCCTTCAAAGTTGAACTTCGCATCGCCGGAGGTGCCGGCGAGATTCGGTGGCGACGAGCTGGCCGCTTCGCGGTTGATGACCTGGCCGGTGCCGCGGCGGATCTGCGGCCGGGGAAGGCCGTCGTCCTTGGACGCCTCCAGCGGCGCGGTGGTCACGTCAGACGCGCCTGCCTGCCCACTGGGGACCGAGGGCTGCGGCGCCTGGCCGGCGCGGCGGACATCGGCAACCGGCGCGCTCATGCACGAGGCGAGCAGCGAGGTGATGGTGACGGCCAGTACGCCGCGTCCCAGGACGGTGCGAAAGGGAGCGGGAGTCCAGGCAGTGATGCCCGATGGGTTGCGAGGGTTCATTGCTTGCACTCTACGGGCTCTCGGCCGGCGGCTGGGAGTTGGTGGATTGCTGGCGCAGCTGTTCGCGGCGCGCCTCGATGCGCTGACGGATCGCTTCCATCTGCGCCTGGTCGGTCATGGGGGCCTGATCGGTCGGCGGCTGGGCCGGCTCAGGCGGTGGAGGCGGCGGCGGAGCGGGAAGCGCGGCGTCGGGATTGGGCGGCACGGCCTCGGGCTGGATCACCTGCCCGGACGACGCCATGGCGGCCGCGGCCGCATTGGCCGAATCGGGTTTTGGCTGCGCGCCAGCACTGCTGCTTGCCGTTGGCGCCGCACCGCCCTGCCCGTCGAACACGCGCAGATCGAGCGTACGCGGGCCTTCAGGGCCCTCGAATACCGCGCTGCGGGGCTCCAGCGAGGCCAGTCGCCACGCCGGCTTCTGCTCGGCTGCCTCACCCAGTTTGATGCGCAGCGACTGGCTGCCATCGGGCGATTGCACGATCACCATGCGCAGCGAGGGCGTGATCAGCACGCTGGTCAGCACGAAATCGAAATCGTTGCTTTCGGGTTGCTCGCCCTCGCCCTGCACGAAGAACGGCTTGGGTTTGCGGTCACTGGTGAACAGCGGCCGCGCGGCGATCTCGTTGTACTGGTCCAGCCCGCCGATGCGTCCGGTGGTGGCCGCCGGCAACGGTGGCAGCGCGGGTTGAAGCGAGGCATCGATTTCACGCGGCTGGATCCGCCCGCCCATGCCGGCCAGGGCGAGCGCCCAGGCGAGGACGGCCCAGCCGGCAGTCGCGGCCAGCAACCAGGTACGCGGACCGGCATCGTCAAGGCGCACGCGTCACCCCCGCGACCGGCCGCAGGTAGCCGTAGAGGTCGAAGGACACATCCAGGCCAGCATCGTTGGTGTTGTTGTCCTCGCCGGTTCCCGGCACGAAATACATGCGCTGTGCGAGCACGTTGAGGTTTCCGACGAACAGCCGCGGCGAGCCGTTCTCGAGCGAGTGCAGCACGCTGGCCAGCTCCGGGTTGCCGCAGCGCAGGCGCACCTGCACGACCACCCGGGTGAAGGTTTCGCGCGTGGTCGACTCCAGCGGCGATCGGTTGGTGATCGCGCAGCTGCGGTTGCCCGGGCTGGCCTCGGACACCGCGGTTTCGAGCCGCTGGATCAGGCTTGCCGTGGCCAGTTCGGCGCTGGCTTCGGCCAGGAAACCCGGCCGCTGGGCAAGCTGCGTGCGCGCCTGCGCCAGACGCTGGTTGACCTGCGGTGCCTGCGCAAGTTGCGAGCGGATCCGCAGTTCGCGTTCGCGCAGCGTGTCGATGCGCCCGTTGACCTCGAGCATCGGCACGCTCCACCACGGGTGCACCAGCAGCGCGTAGGCAACGCCCAGCGCGGCCAGCAACAGGCCCAGCGCCAGCCAGCGGTCACGATCAGCGAACGGGAGCGTTGCCATTGGCAGCCTTGGGTTGCACGGGGGCCGTGGTGGCGATGGCGAGTTCGGCGGTCAAGGTGAAACGATCGCGTCCGGAGCCCGGGTCGGGTTGCAGCGCGCCACCGAAGGCCGGCGATCGCCACAGCTTGCTGCCCTGCAGTCGGCCAATCAGGGCGGCGGCCTCGTTGCTCAGGCCGATCAGCATCAGCCGGTTGTCCTCGATCGACAGCTTTTCCAGGTAGGTTCCGTCGGGCAGGCGGCGTGCCAGTTCGTCGACCACCTCCACCGCGCTCGGCCGTCCGGCACGGGCCTTGTCGAGGAAGGCCTGACCTTCGATGAGGCTGATCAGTTCCTGGCGCTGGGTGGCCGCACGGCGTGCGGGTTCGGCCTGTTTGGCGATGCGCTGCTCGAACGCGGTGGCGGCGGCGCGACGGTTCTCGAGCAGTTGCCACAGCGTGGCAGCGACGGCGACCAGGGCCACCGCAGCCAGCGCGAGGTTCCAGCCGCGCCAGGGGTCGGCGTGGTGACGTCGCTGGGCCAGCGGCAGCAGGTTGACCCGCAGCGGCGCACCGTCCGTGGCGGCGAGGTCCACGCCGGCAAGCGTTGTGGCCAGCGGGCCGAGCGCCGCCAGTTGGGCATCCAGCGCGCGGCGCGGCACCGCGACCAGCTCGACGTCGAGCTGGCCATCGCCCTCGCGGCGACCCAGCACTCGCGCATCGAACGCCACGGCATCGACGGTGAAGGGGGTCTGCCGGTCGATCTCGAATCCGACCACGTCGCGCAGTCGCTCGGCAGCGGCGGCCGGCAACGGCATGCGGCGGCGCAGGCCGCTGGCGGCAGGCAGCAGCAGCCAGCGCGGCAAGGCCGCGGCGGCAGGGCTCAGCACCCGGGCGAGGAGATCACCATCGGGCGTCAGCGCGGCGCCGGCCAGGTCGGGAGTGGTGAGGACGGGTTCGCCCAGCGCGCCCGCCGCGACATGGTCGACCGTCTGCGGCGCCGGCAAGACGGCAACGTCCTCGATCGCGTCACCGCGCTGCAGGCGCAGCGACAACGTGTCGCCATCGACGTGCAGCAGCAGGCGGCCGCGATCGAGACCGAGCACGCGACGCTGGCGCGGCGACAGCCACGACGCGAGCGAGCGCCCCCACCATGAAAAGAAGCCGCCCGTTCCCGGCGCCAGCCGAGCACCGAGGCGCCGCAACCCGTCCTGCGACAGGCGGTCCTGAACCGAATTCATCGTGGTGAAGCTCCCTCCTCCCAGCGCAATGCGGTGTATGCCATCCCAGGCACTGCGTTGCCGCCCACGCGCACGACGCCCCGCAGCACGGACTCGCGCCCATCGGCGAGCCGAGCACGGCTGTCGATACTATACGTTCCGCTTCGACTGCCAACGAGCGGCACGCCGCCGGGCCCACCGGGTCGTGGCAACCCGGTCAACGGATCGATGTTGCCACGCTGTGCGACCACGGCCGCACCGTCCATGCCCATCGCATCGAGTACCTGCGCCGACGCAAACGCCGGTTCGGGCCGGGCCATGCCGCTGTAGACGGTGACGTGCGGCTCGATACTGGCATACAGCGCGGGTGTGAATCCGAGCACCTGTTCGAGTTCCGCGATGCCTTCGAACTCGGCGTCCTTGGCGCCGTACGGACGCCCGGCGCTGGCGTAGTCGGCGTCTTCGCCGCCGCCGGCAACCTGGGTGAGGCTGTCCAGATCGCGCCAGTCAACGATGGCCGCGGCCAGTCGGGCCGCCTCGGCCTGGCTGCTGCCCAGCACGCGCAACAGCTCGGTCAACAGGGTCAGGTCGGCCTGGTTGATGTCGACCTTGCCGTTCTCGTCGACGATCTTCACCGTCACGTCGGCATCGGCGTAACGCCAGGTGCGGGCGCTGCCGTCGGGGCGCCACTGGCGACGGGCGTCTTCGGCATCGACCCGGGTCAGCGCGTACTCCAGGCCGGCGCGAGCGGCGTTCTGCGCGACCAGTCCACGCACCAGCACCTGCGACTGCATCGCCTCGGTGCGTGCCGCCAGCGCAAAGCCGCCCACCAGCGCGGTCAGCAACGCCAGCAGCCACAGCACCAGCAGCAGCGCGGCCCCGCGCATGCCCTGCGACGCGGTCGCGGTCCGACGGACGATCACAGTATCTCTCCGTTGGCGGACGCCGCGCCCGCGGTCGCCGTGGCCATCGGCAGGGCCACCACCAGCGGCGGCCACTGGCTGCCGTCTGCGTCGCGCAGCGTGACCTCGATCAGCAACGGCAGCTGCTCGACGGCCGTCCATTGATCCTGCCAGGCGCCCAGCTTTCCTTCCGAATCCAGCGCGCGATAGCGGAAGCGCGCCGACTCCAGCCCTTCGACCAGCACCTCGGGCGGCCGCGGCACGCGGTCTTCGATGGTCTCGCCGGACTGCACCAGACCCAACGTCAACAGGATGCGGCCGTTCTGGCCGCCACCGTCGACGCTGAAGTCATGCAGGTAGGGCCCGCCCTGGCCGAGGTAGTCCGGCAGGTCGGCGACGAAGCGCATGCGCTCACCGTCACCAATGAACCGCTGCGGCAGCAGGCTGGCCGTGTCGGTGTCGAACGCCACCGGACGCGCCGCCGCGATTCGCCGGCGCAGGAAGCCCTGCACCGCGCGCATGCGTTCGCTGCGCTGGGCCATGACTTCGCCGCGCTGGACGGTCTTGGTGGCAGCGCCCAGCGTGCCGAATGCCAGCGCCAGGCCCGCGGCCAGCAGCGCGGTGGCAAGCAGCACTTCGATCAGCGTGAACCCGCGCGAGCGACGCGGCAGGACGGGCATGGCGTTCATTGCGTCAGCACCGCGTTGGCGTCCGGCTGCCCCAAGCGCAGGCTGCGCATCTGCAGGCGCCGGCCACTGCTCTCGCCCTCGCCCCACTCCACGGAGAGTGCGACCTCGAAGATCGGGCGGGCGCCAGGCGCCTGTGGCTGACCCGCCGTCGAGGGATCGCGCCATGGCTTGACCACCAGGTTCCAGCGATAGCGACCTTCCTCGAACTCGCCGCTGCGCTGCTCGTCCTTCAGCGGGGCCTCCAGTCCGACCTGGTCGATCAACGATTGCGCATGCAGGGCCGCGCGACCTGCGTCGCCGGACCAGCGCACCTGGCGTGCACCGCCCGACAGCGTGCCCAGCAACAGGGTCAGGCCCGCAGCGAGCAGTGCGAATGCGACGATCACCTCGAGCAGCGAGTAGCCCCGGCTGTCGCGGCGCGCGGACGGCTTCACGGCTCGGTCCTCACAGGCGCGACCTTGACCTGCCCGGTCAGCCAGGCGATGTCGATGCGCCAAGTCGCCTTGTCGGCGTTGATCTCGATGCGGCCGCCGGTCGCGGCACCGTCATTGAAGAACATCACCGCGCCCTGGCCTCGTACGGGCAGCGCCTCGCGCGCGCCGATGAAACGCACGCCCAAGGCCGCGGGAATCTCGCCGCGACGCCCGTTGGGTGCTTCCCAGGTGTGCGCCTGGGGATCGATGATGAAACGCTGCGATTGCCCGGTAGCCAACGCGTGCGCGCGGGTGTAGCGCAGTTGCGATGCGATCTCCTTGGCCGCCGAGCGCAACTGCATTCCGCGGAAGCCGCCGCCGAGCGCGCCTGCCGCAAGCACGCTGATGCCGGCGATCAAGGCGATCACCAGCAGCATCTCCATCAGCGATACACCGGATTGCGTTCGCTTCATCGTCGGCAGCACCTCTCACGCATCGGCGGGCGCCGACGCGCGTGGGCGCATCACTCGTAGCGGAAGTCGGCGTCGGTACTGGAACCACCGGTCTTGCCGTCCTTGCCGAGCATCACCAGGTCGTACGGCCGGCCTTCACCGGGTGCGCGATACTCGATCGGATGGCCCCAGGGGTCCTTGATCTCGGTCGCCTTCGCGTACGGTCCCAGCCAGCCGGTCACGTCGCCGGGCTGCGTCACCAGCTCGTCGAGCGAGGTCGGCAGGCGGCCGGTGTCCATCTGGAACGAATCGACCTTGCCGGCCAGCGTCTGCACCTGCGCCTTGGCGATGTTGTAGTCGCCACGGTCCTTGCCGCCGATCACGCGATTGCCGACGAAGGCGAGCACGGCGCCGATCAGCACGATCACGATGATGATCTCGATCAGGCTCATGCCGCGCTGGTTGGCGGGCGACGGGGAGCGGGCGATGGAACGAAGATTGCGCATGTGGTTCATCCGTGGATTGGGCCGGGAAGCATCCCGGCTACGTCGGGACCGGCCCGATTCTAGGGCCGGCAGGTTCGGTTCTGGCGACCCCGCCAGGGGGATCACCCAAATGTCGCGCAGGCTCCCGCATTCATGGCACCCAGGCGGGTCGGCATTCAACCCGCCGTTCAGGCCGGCAGGATGAACACGCCTGGTTGGACAAACACGGCGCCGGTTCAGCCGATCGCGTTGGTGAGGTCGTACAGCGGTGTCAGCACCGCCAGCACCACCACGCCCACCAGCCCGGCCAGCACCACCGTCACCACCGGCACCAGCGCCGCCAGCATCCGGTCCAATGCCAGACTCGTTTCCTGCTCGAAAGTTTCCGCGGTCTTGACCAGCATCGCGTCGAGCGCGCCGGATTCCTCGCCGACCTGGATCATCTGCAGGGCCAGCCGCGGGAATCGCTTGCCCTTGCCCAGTGCGGTCGACAGGGCCACGCCGTTCTTGACCTCGGTGGCGGCGGCCTCCACGTCGGCGGCCAGCACGCGATTGCCCATCACGTTGCGCCCGATGCCCAGCGCGGCCATCAGCGGCACGCCATTGCGCACCAGCGTGCCGAGCGTGCGCGCGAGCCGGGCGGTTTCGATCTTGGCGACCAGGCTGCCGGCGAAGCGGCGGCGCAGCAGCCAGCCATCGAACGCCTCGCGGAACACCGGGTTGCGCCGCTTGCGGTCGAACCACAACAACGCCGCGCCCGGCACGGCCAGCAGCAGGATCCACCAGTCGCGCACGAACAGGCCGACGCCGAGCACGATGCGGGTGAACGTGGGCAGCGTCGCGTCGAGGCTCTCGTACATCACCGCGAACTGCGGCACCACGTAGCCCAGCAGGAACAGCAGGCTGAGCCCGACCATCACCAGCAGGATCACCGGGTAGATCAGCGCATTGATGACGCGCCCCTGCAGTGCGCGCGATCGCTCGAGGTAGTCGGCCAGGCGCGCCAGGGTTTCCTGCATGCTGCCGCCGGCTTCGCCCGCGCGCACCATGTTGATGTACAGCCGCGAGAACGTGCCGTGCTGGCGTTCCAGCGCGGTCGACAGCGAGGTACCGCCGCGCACCGCATCACGCACGTCGGTGAGCGTGCGCTTGGCGGCGTCGTCCTCGGGCAGCTCCAGCAGGATCGTCAGGGCGCGGTCGAGTGGCTGGCCGGCGCCGAGCAGCGTCGCCAGCTGCTGGGTGAACTGCACCAGCCGCTCGCCGGCGAACGGCTTGGCCTTGAACAGGTCCTTCCAGACCGATGCTCCGCCGCCCTCGCTGGCCAGGCGCGCCTCGATCGGCAGGTGGCCCTGCTCCTGGAGCCGCTGCACGACCTCGACTTGGCTGCCGGCTTCCATCTGCCCGTCCAGCGTCTCGCCGCGCGCGTTGAGCGCTTTGTAGTTGAACAGGGGCATGGGTCAGCTGCGGTTCGTCGGGGCTGTCGGGGCCGTGCGCGGATGACCGCTCGCGGACGCACGAGCGGGCCGTTCTGGAGCGTGGCGGCAACCCACGCCCGGTGCGGCGGCGTTACGCATCCTCGGTCACCCGCAGCACTTCCTCGATCGTGGTCTGTCCGGCCATTGCCTTGACGATGCCATCCTCGTACATCGTCCGCATGCCGGCCGCGCGGGCGATCTGTTCCAGCTCGCCCATCCCGGCATGGCGCATGACCGCACGCCGCAGTTCGTCGTTCATCACCATGAACTCCATGATGGTGGTGCGCCCCAGGTAACCGGAGGGCGCGAGCGCCGAACCGCGCGGCCGGTACAGGCAGATCTCGCCTTCGGGCTGGTAACGGCGCAAGCCGAACTTCTCGATCTCTTCGGGCGATGCCGGGTACTTCTCGGCATGCGTCGGTTCCAGTCGACGCACCAGTCGCTGGGCGAGGATGCCGTTGATGGTCGAGGTCAGCAGGTAGTCCTCGACGCCCATGTCCAGCAGGCGCGTGATGCCGCCGGCGGCGTTGTTGGTGTGCAGCGTGCTGAGCACGAGGTGGCCGGTCAGCGCGGACTGGATGGCGATCTTGCACGTCTCCAGGTCGCGCATTTCGCCGATCATGATGATGTCCGGATCCTGGCGGACGATCGAACGCAGCGCGTGCGCGAAATCCAGGCCGATCTGCGGCTTGGCCTGGATCTGGTTGATGCCCTCGATCTGGTATTCGACCGGGTCCTCGACGGTGATGATCTTCACGTCGGGGGTGTTGAGCTTGCTCAGCGCGGTGTACAGCGTGGTGGTCTTGCCCGAGCCGGTGGGGCCGGTGACCAGCATGATGCCGTGGGGCTGGTCGAGTACCTTCTGGAACTGCGGCAGGAACTCATTGGTGAAGCCCAGCCGTTCGAAATTCAGCACCACCGTCTCGCGATCGAGCAGGCGCATCACCACCGACTCGCCGTGCGCGGTCGGCACCGTGCTCACGCGCAGGTCCAGCTCCTTGCCCTGCACGCGCAACATGATGCGGCCGTCCTGCGGCAGGCGTCGCTCGGCGATGTTGAGCTTGGCCATGATCTTGATGCGGCTGATCACCGCCGCGGTGAGGTTGGCCGGCGGGCTTTCACCCTCGGCCAGCACGCCGTCGACGCGGTAGCGCACCTTGAGGCGATTCTCGAACGGCTCGATGTGGATGTCGGAGGCGCGCAGTTCGACCGCGCGCTGGATCACCAGGTTGACCAGTCGGATGACCGGCGCCTCGGAGGCGAGGTCGCGCAGGTGCTCGACATCGTCCAGGTCGCTGCCCTCGCCTTCGGCGGTCTCGACGATCGCGCCCATCGCGCTGCGGCCCTGGCCGTGCCAGCGTTCGATCAGGTCGTCGATTTCCGAACGCAACGCGACCTTGGCGCGAACCTCGCGACCGGTGGCCAGGCGCAGGGCATCCAACGTGTACGTGTCGTGCGGATCGGCCATCAGCACGTCGACCGCCGCTTCGCTCTCGGCGATGGCGCAGACATGGAACTGCTTCATGAACTTGCTGGTCAGCAGCACGCCCTCGGGCGGCAACTCGGGCGCGTCCTTGACGCTGACCAGCGGCAGGCCGAGCACTTCGGAGACCGTCTCGGCATGGTCGCGCTCGGACACCAGGCCGAGCCGGGACAGCAGGCCGAGCAGGCTGCCACCGGTTTCTTCCTGCAGGCGCCGCGCACGGCCCAGGTCGGGGTCCTTGAGCCGGCCGCGCGCCAGCAGGGCATCGACGATGCGCTCGTCGATCTCGTTGGCGGGCGGACCGCCACCGGGCAGGCCGTTGTCGGCCACGCCATTGCCGCTGGGCTGCGGATTGGTATCGCTTGCGACCGCGTTCACGTCGACCTCCTCCAGTGAGGGGTCGACTTTAGCAGCTGCCGGCGGCGACCCGGCGCGTCGCCGGTCGCATTCGCCGCCGCACGGACCGGCGGGAGGATGCGTGCCCTCGCGCCGACCGCGGGCGAGCCGTCAGCCCACCCACACCCGCGCGTTGCGGAACATCCGCAGCCACGGCGAGTCGCCGTTCCATTCACGCGGCGCCCAGCTGAAGTTGGCGCTGCGCAGGGTGCGCTCGGGATGCGGCATCAGGATCGTGGCGCGGCCATCGTGGCTGGTCAGGCCGGCGATGCCGTCGGGCGAGCCGTTCGGGTTCAGCGGGTAGCTGGTCGCCACGGCGCCGTTGCCGTCGACATAGCGCAGCGCGACGTGCGCGGCGATGCGGTCGAGATTGCCCTGCGCGCCCTGCCCGAAATCGGCGCGACCTTCGCCGTGCGCGATCGCAACCGGGATGCGCGAGCCGGCCATGCCACGGAAGAACAGCGAAGGCGTTTCAACCACTTCCAGCAGCCCCAGGCGCGCCTCGAACTGTTCGCTGCGATTGCGCAGGAAGCTCGGCCAGTGCTCGGCGCCGGGGATGATCGGCTTGAGCTGGCTGAGCATCTGGCAGCCGTTGCAGACACCCAGCGAGAACGTGTCGGTGCGCGCGAAGAACGCCTCGAACATCGCCCGCAGCGCACCGCGCTCGAGCACCGAGGTTGCCCAGCCGCGACCGGCACCGAGCACGTCGCCGTAGCTGAAGCCGCCGCAGGCCGCGAAGCCCTTGAACTGCGCCAGATCGAACCGGCCGCTGACCAGGTCGCTCATGTGCACGTCGAACGCCTCGAAGCCGACGCGGTCGAACGCCGCGGCCATCTCGATCTGACCGTTGACGCCCTGCTCGCGCAGGATCGCGACCTTCGGCCGCGCGCCGGTGTTGATGAACGGCGCGGCGATGTCGTCGGCGGGGTCGAACTCGAGCTTGGGCTTGAGGCCTGGCGCATTGAAATCGCGCGCGACGGCGCGTTCTTCGTCGGCACACTCGGGGTTGTCGCGCAGCTTCTGCAGTGCGTGGCTGGTGGACCACCAGGCATCGAACAACTCGTCCCAACGCCACTCGGCCAGCGTCTCGCCCTCGGCGCGCACGCGCACGGCGGCGGCCTTGGACGGGCGCGCGATGCGCTGCGCGCAATCGATCAGGCCGTGCCGCGCAACCAGGTCGGCGAACACCGCGCGGTCTTCGCTGGCGATCTGAACGATCGCGCCCAGCTCCTCGTTGAACAGGGTGCGGAACGGGTCCTCGCCCCAGCCATCGAGGTTGATGTCCAGGCCAAGGCGCGAGCAGAACGCCATCTCGCACAGCGCCGCGAACGCGCCGCCGTCGGAACGGTCGTGGTAGGCCTGCAACAGCCCGGCCTCGCGCGCCTCGCGGATCAATTCGAAGAAGTCGCGCAGGCGTTGCGGATCGTCGAGGTCGGGAACGCCGGCATCGCCGCGCTCGAGGACCTGGCCTGCGAATGCCGGCAACTGGTCGGCACCGGCCTGGGGATGGCATTGCGCCAGCACCGAGCCGCCGAGCCGCTGCTTGCCGGCGCCCAGGCCGATCAGCCACAGCTCGGTCGCTTCCTCACGTGCCAGCAGCGGGGTGAGCTGCTGGCGCACGTCGACCACCGGTGCAAACGCGCTGACGATCAGCGACACCGGCGACACCGATTTGTGCGCCACTTCGCTGCCGGTATCACGCGCCTTCCACTGCGCCTGCATCGACAGCGAGTCCTTGCCGACCGGGATGCTGAGTTCGAGTTCCGGGCACAGTTCCATGCCGACCGCGCGGACCGCGTCGAACAGGCGTGCGTCCTCGCCCGGGTGACCCGCCGCGGCCATCCAGTTCGCAGACAGCTTGATGCGGTTGAGCGATTCGACTGGCGCCGCGCACAGGTTGGTGATGGCCTCGCCGACCGCCATGCGCGCCGCGGCAGCCGCGTCGATCAGTGCCAGAGGCGTGCGCTCACCGATGGCCATCGCTTCGCCGGTGTGGCCGTCGAAGCCGGAGAACGTGATCGCGCAGTCGGCCAGCGGCAACTGCCACGGACCGATCATCTGGTCGCGCGCGGTCAGGCCACCGACGGTGCGGTCGCCGATGCTGACCAGGAAGTTCTTGGATGCCACCGTGGGATGAGCGAGCACGCGCAGTGCCGCGTCGCGCAACGTCAGCTCCTGCCACTGCAGCGCGGGCCACGGCGCCTGCGGCGGATGACGGGTGTCGCGGTGCATCTTCGGCGGCTTGCCGAACAGCAGGTCCATCGGCAGGTCGATCGCCCAGTCCTGCGGCGTGGCGTCGTCGCCATGCACGGCATCGACCGTGGCGCCGTAACCGACCACCAGCCGCTCCTGGGCGGTTGCGAAGCCGACCACCGCGAACGGGCAGCGCTCGCGTGCGCAGATCGCCTCGAACTGTTCGACGCGGTCGGCCGGCAGGCCCAGCACGTAGCGCTCCTGCGATTCGTTGCACCACAGCTGCATCGGCGACAGCGACGGGTCGTCGCTGGGCACGCGGTCCAGGTCGATCACGCCGCCCAGGCCCGAGTCGTGCAGCAGTTCGGGAATCGCGTTGGACAGACCGCCTGCGCCGACGTCGTGGGCGCTGGCGATCGGATTGTCGGCGCCAAGTGCGACGCAACGATCGATGACTTCCTGGCAGCGACGCTCCATCTCGGGGTTGTCGCGCTGCACGCTGGCGAAATCGAGGTCTTCGGCGCTGTCGCCGGACGCGACCGAACTGGCCGCACCGCCGCCCAGGCCGATCAGCATCGACGGACCGCCGAGCACGATCACCGCGTAACCGGGCTTGAGGCCAAGCTTCTCGACCTGCACGCGGTCGATCGCGCCCAGGCCGCCGGCCAGCATGATCGGCTTGTCGTAAGCGCGTGCGAGCACGCCGTTATCGCCGGCGCCCTCGGCAAGCTCGAAACTGCGGAAGTAGCCGACCAGGTTCGGGCGGCCGAATTCGTTGTTGAACGCCGCCGCGCCGATCGGGCCGTCGAGCATGATTTCCAGCGCCGGCGCCATGCGCGGGTTCAACGCACGCGGCGCCTCCCACGGCTGCGGCAGGGTCGGGATGCGCAGGTGCGAGACGCTGAAGCCGCACAGGCCGGCCTTGGGCCTGCCGCCGCGGCCGGTCGCGCCCTCGTCGCGGATCTCGCCACCGTTGCCGGTGCTGGCACCGGGGAACGGCGCGATGGCGGTCGGGTGGTTGTGGGTCTCGACCTTGATGCAGAACGCCGAGTCGACCTCGGCCTCGCTGCGGTAGCCGTGGGTGGCCGGATCCGGACGGAAGCGGCGGCTGGTGTAGCCGGCAACCACCGCGGCGTTGTCGCTGTACGCCGACAGCGTGTGCTCGGGCGTCTGCGCGTGGGTGTGCTTGATCATCCGGAACAACGACTGCGGACCGCCGTTGCCCTGCATGTCGCGACCGTCGATGGTCCACGAGGCGTTGAAGATCTTGTGTCGGCAGTGCTCGGAGTTGGCCTGCGCGAACATCATCAGCTCGACGTCTGCCGGCTTGCGACCCAACGCGCCGAAGCGCTCGCGCAGGTAGGCGATCTCGTCGTCGGCCAGGGCCAGGCCGAGGCGCAGGTTGGCGCTTTCCAGTTCGTCCAGCGCGATGCGCTCGATGTCGCCGCGCGCCGGCGCCGCGAACAGCGCGGCGGCATCGTCGCGGGCGTCCAGCAACGATTGCGTCATCGGGTCATGCAGCACCTTGGCCAGTGCGTCGCGAACGGCCGCATCGGCCGGCCAGCCCTGCAGGTCGTAGCGGGTACCGCGTTCGACGCGGTGGACCGGCTGCCCGGCACCGCGCAGCAGCTCGGTGGCCTTGCTCGCCCAGGGCGACAGCGTGCCCAGGCGTGGCGTCACGTAGCGCGACACGGCGCCGAGATCGCGCGCGGCCTCGCTCGACTCGGCCTGCAGGATGCGGCGCAGGATGCTGGCGTCGGGCGCGCTGTCGGCTTCCGGCACCACCCAGTAGACCGGGTAGGCGCCCAGCAGGCGCACGTCGGGATGGATGGCTTGCAGGCGGGCTTGCAGGCGTTCGCGGCGGAACGAAGACAGGGCGGGTGCGCCCTCGAGGACGATCATGTCCGGGGAACCGTTCTACGTCGGGGCCGCAGATTGTAACCAAGCGCCTCCCCGAGCGCCGCCCCGGCGTCCGGCCGGGTGGCCCGGAAACCGCCGCGAGCCCGTCGCAGCGGGCGTTCCGCAAACGACGACGCCGCCCGGAGGCGGCGTCGACAGGCCTGGCGGCGGGGTGCCGCGCGGCGATCAGGTGCCGCTGGGCGGGGTTTTGGTGGCCGCGGCGGCCGCCGCCGGTGCGCGCTCGAGCTGGTCCAGGCGCCTGCGCAGTTCCGCCGCGGGGACATAACCGCCCAGCTGAGTGCCGTCCGCGGCAAGGATCATCGGCGTACCGCTCAGGCCGGCGCGCTGGCCGACGTTGTACTGCATGGTCACCGTATTGGTGCAGGTCCGCGCGGTCACGGCGTTGTGGATCTTGGCCTCCGTCAGCGCCTTCTTGCGATCTCCCGAGCACCACACCGACACCATGTTGTCGAAGTCGGGACTGCCGATGCCGGCGCGTGGGAATGCCAGGTACTCGATCGCGATGCCCTGCGCGTTGTACTCGGCGATCTGGCTGTGCAGCTGCCGGCAATAGCCGCATTCGATATCGGTGAATACCGTGACGGTGTGCTTCGGATTCGGCGGCGAGAACACGATGCGCTCGTTGGCCGGGATCGTCGCGAGCAGTTTGACGCGCAGGCTGGCAATTGCCGCTTCGCTGAGGTTTGTCTGCGCGACCGAATCGAACAGTGCGCCGTTGGGCCCCGGAACGAACATGAAGCGGCCGTCGTCGCTGACGTAGATCACCTCGCCCCCCACCACCACCTCGCGGAAGCCCGGCAGCGGCGCCGGGCCGATGCGCTCGGGCACGGCCTTGGCGTTGAGCTTGTGCAGGGCGGCGAGCGCGCGCTCGTCGGCGGAACCGGCCATCGGCTTGGCCATTGCCGTTGCCGCACCGTTGGCCGACGCCGCGGCGGCCCGGCCATCCGGGTTGGTGGTCTGCGCGCAGGCGGACAGGCTGATGGCACCAAGCGCTAGCAGGAGGTAACGCATCATCGGTTCGGTTCCTTGCAGGGCGTCGAACACACGACGCCGGTGGGTTGGTCGGATCCCGATTGTGGCACGCCACCTGCGGCCGTCGAACCACCGGGATCGACGCGGTTCACGGAACGCGGAATGCCAGACGCAGGGACGCGTCAACCGCGCGGATGGTGGCGCGCCACCAGCTGCTTGAGCTGTTCGCGCGCCACCAGGGTGTAGATCTGGGTGGTCGACAACGAGGCATGGCCCAGCAGCATCTGCAGCGCGCGCAGGTCTGCCCCCCGGTTCAGCAGATGGGTGGCGAAACTGTGCCGCAGCCCGTGCGGGCTGATCCTGACCGGATCGATGCCGGCCGCGCCGGCATGGCGCTTCACGAGTTGCCAGAATTGCTGGCGGCTTGGCGCCTCGCCGCTGGCGGACAGGAACAGCGGCGCCAGCGCGCGTTTACCCGCCAGTTGCGGCCGCGCGTTGGCGAGGTAGCGCTCAATCCAGTGCCGGGCCTCCTCGCCCAGCGGCACCAGGCGTTCCTTGCCGCCTTTGCCGGTAACGCGCAGCACGCCCTGGCGCAGGTTGAGTGCGGTCGCCGGCAGGTTCACCAGTTCGCTCACGCGCAGACCGCAGGCATACATCAGTTCCAGCATCGCGCGATCGCGAAGGCCAAGGGGCGTGCCGGTATCGGGCGAGGCCAGCAACGCGTCGATCTCGCTTTCGGACAACGCCTTGGGTAGCGAGCGCGGCAGCCGTGGCGGCAGCAGCAGCGCGGTCGGGTCGTCGGTGCGCTCGCCGCGCCGCAGGCACCACGCGAAGAACGCCCGCCACGCCGACAGCAGGCGCGCGTTGCTGCGCGGCGAGTAGCCTTGCCCGGTGCGCCAGGCCAGGTAGTCGAACAACGAAGCGCGGTCGCTGCTGGCGAGCCCGCCATCGCGACCCTGGCGCCAGCGCGCGTGGCCTTCGAGGTCGCGGCGGTAGCTGTCGAGGGTCTGCCTCGCGAGTCCCTGCTCGGCCCACAGCGCCTCCAGGAAGCGTTCGATCGCGGCGGCATCGGCATCGGGCAAGGCCGGCTGCGCCATCGCCAGGCTGCGGCGTTGCGCGGGTGTGAGGCGCTGACGGTGTTCCGGTGTGCTCATCGCCGCAGCTTAGTGCGCCCAGCGGGAAAGTCAGCCGCGCGCCTTCCTGAGCCGGATGCGACGGCTTCCTCGGTCGCGATCCAGTCGGCCCGGCAGTCGCACGGCGCGCCTCCGCGTCCGGCAGCGGCGGAGCCAGTGATGGGGGCGTTACGCGCGCGCGTGAGACCGCACGGCCAGCGCCAGCGACTATCCTTTTGCGATGACCGCTGACGCCACCACCGCTTCTTCCTCTCCCCGCCCCGCCCCGCTGATCGGCTGGCGGTTGCTGGCCCTGTTCTACGACCTGTGGCCGATGGTCGCGTTGTGGATGCTGGCGTCGCTGGTGTTCACCCTGGGCTACCAATGGGCAGGTCACGACGTCCACGACAACATCCCGCCATGGAGCCCGCTGCAGCTCGGGTTGTGGCTGGTGTGCTGGCTGATCACGGCCGGTTACGCGCTGGCCAGCTGGCGACGCGGCGGCCAGACGCTGGGCATGCGCCCGTGGCGTCTGCGCGTGGTGGCGGCGGATGGCACCCGGCCCACGTGGAAGGCGTTGCTGCTGCGCTACCTGGTCGGCAACCTGAGCCTGTTGCTGGGCGGCCTGGGTTTCTGGTGGGCATGGATCGACCGCGACCGCCTGACCTGGCACGACCGCCTCAGCGGCACGCGCACGCTGCGCGAGCCCAAGCGCCCCCGGGGCTGACGGCGCTTTCGCTGGTCTGGCGCGCGGGTCTGGCGCGCCGTCTGATATCGCCGACCCGACACGCCCGGTCGGGCACGCTCGACCTCACGCCCCGGCGCTACGCCGCCCTTGCGACCGAACCCGCGTCGCGTGCAACCCGGAACGGGTGCCCGTTGGCCGCCCCGTGCCTCAGCCCGAGCGCCGCTTGAACAGGAAGGCCGAGACGCCAAGCATGATCAGCGTCGGCAGCAGGTAGGCAATGCGGAAGTCGAGCTTGTAGACGCTGGCCGCCTTGACGAACTGGGTTTGCAGCAGCCAGAACCCGAGCGCAAACACGATGCCGATGAACAGGCGCTTGCCCAGGCCGCCGCTGCGCAGCGTGCCGAACGCGAACGGCACGGCCGCCAGGCAGAGTGCCAGCACGTTGAACGCGTAGAACCAGCGCCCCCAGTAATGCTCCTGGAACTCGGCGGCATCGAGTCCGTTGCGCAGGCGATAGTCGATGGCCTTGCGCAACTCGGTACCGGCCATGAAGCGCGGACGGTCGGTGCCGGCCGACAGCGCGGTGGCGTCGAGCTGCGACTCCCAACGCTCTTCCTTGACCTGGCTCTGGCTGACCGAGCGCTCCTCGAAACGGGTGCGGGTCACGTCGCGCAGCAGCCAGCCCCCGGGCCGGTGTTCGGCGGTCTTGGCCACCGCCAGCGAGGCCAGCCGGCCGTCCTCGGCGAATTCGTACAGGCGCACGTCGCGCAGCTCGAGCCAGCGGTCGTTGCCGTTGATGCGCTCTTCGCCGCCCTGGGTATTGAGGATCACGTTGCCCTCGCGCGCCCAGGTGCCCGAGTACTGCGCAACGATCAGGTTGTTGGATTTGGCCGACGCCTTCAGCGCGTCCGCGCGCTGTTGTCCCCAGGGGCCGGCGGTCTCGCCGCTGATCACCATCATCAGGGTCAACAACGTCAGCGCGCCGGCCACCGCGAGGCTGAGCCGGCGACGCGACAGGCCCGCCGCACGCAGCGCCGTCAGCTCCGAGCTCGCCGCCAGTTGACCCAGCGCCATCAGCGAACCGATCACCGCCGCATACGGGAACAACAGATAGACGCGTCGCGGCACGGTGTAGAGCATGTAGGCAATCGACTGCGCGAAGCCGTAGTTGCCCTTGCCGACGTCCTTGAACTCGCCCACCAGGCTGAGCATGAAGTCGAGCCCGAGCAGCACCGCCCAGGTCAGCAGCACCGTGCCCAGCACGACGCGGCCGACGAACAGGTCATGGATCTTGGGGAAAGGCTTCATCGAATCACCAGGCAACGCGATCGCAGGCGCTCAGGGAGCGGACAGGCCAAGGCCGACATCAACGCGCCAGCCGGGCGCGACGCATGCGGCCGTCGGCGAAATACAGCCAGGCACCCACCGCCAGCAGCGGCAGCACCAGCCACCACAGGCCCATCGCCGGCGACAGCTTGCCGTCCTCGAGCCAGCGCGTGCCCATCAGCATCAGGTTCATGCCGATCAGGTAGGTCAGGAACCCGGTCAGCACGCGGCCGTAGCGCGCCTGGCGCGGGGTGCTTCGCGCCAGCGGCAACGCCATCAGCGCGAACGCCAGCGCGAGCAACGGCGGCGCGAAGCGGCTGTGCAGCTGGGCATTGGCCTCGGGGCGCGGATCGCCGAACAAGTCCTGGGTCGGCAGCATCTCCGGCTCGTTGGCGTCGTACTTCTGCTGGCCGGCGGGCAGCATCACGTCGTTCTTCTTGTAGCGCAGCAGGCGATAGTCCTTGCCGCCGGCCCGAGGCCCCTCGACTTCGAAACCCTCGTCCAGGGTCAGGTAGCGCTCGCCGGCGTCGTTGACGTTGAGCGCGCCGCTGGCCGAGGTGGTGACGTCGAGGCGGTCGTCGTTGTGGCGGTACACGAACACGCGCTGGAACTGGCTGCCGTCGGCGGACATGCTGCCCACGTAGATCACCCCGCCACCGCCCGGTATCTCGGTGAACGCGCCGGGCTTGAGCCCGGCCACGATCAGGTTGCGGTTGGCTTCGTTGATCATCTGCTTGGATTGCCGCTCGGCCCACGGGCCCAGCCACAGCGAGCACGCGGCCACCAGGGCCACGACCGGCACCACCACCATCAGCACCGGCTTGAGCAGACGGCGCGGGCCGACACCGGCCGCGGCGATGACCGGCATCTCGGAATCGCGGTACAGCCGACCCATCGCGAGCATGAGTCCTAGCATCAGCGCCAGCGGCAGGATGATCGGCAGCCACTGCAGCATCACCAGGCCCAGCTGGGCGAGCAGCATGCCCACCGCCATCTTGCCGCGTGCGATGTCCTGCAGAACGTCGGCGAAGGCACCGCCCACCATCACGATCAGCAGTACCACCAGCACCGCGAAGGTCGACTGGGCGAATTCGCCGAACAGGTATCGGTCAAGCTTGGCCATGCGTTTGGGCGCCGTCTCTGTCGTTGGGCGGGCTTTCGGGATGGCACGCCCGGGCCATGTCCGCGGTGTCGTGCCAAGGGGTTGGTGCCAGGTGTCCGGAGTGGTGCGGCCGGGTGGATTGTTCGGGAAACCAGGCGCCTTGCTTTAGACTCGGCGGCTCCATCCCGGCCCGGGGCCTGCGCAAATCGCGCGGTTCCGGGGGCGCCAACCGCCCTGTCCAGCCGCGCGATTGTACGGATAACTCCCCCTCCTGACTCCCGGAATCTGTTCGATGGCCCTCGAATTCGACCTGAACCGCGACGCGCCTGCCGCCGCAAACTTCGACTGCGTCGTGGTCGGTGCGTTCACCGACAACACCCTCAGCCCCTCGGGTGACGCACTCGACCAGGTCAGCGGCGGCCGCATCCGGGCCCTGCTCGAACGCGGCGACGTCGCTGGCAAGACCGGCCGCACCGCCCTGCTGCTCGACCTGCCCGGCATCGCCGCACCCCGCGTGCTGGTGGTGGGCCTGGGCGAGCCGGGCAAGTTTGGCGTGCCGCAGTACCTCAAGGCCATCGGCGACGCCGCGCGCGCGCTGAAGACCGGCCCGATCGGCAAGGCGCTGCTTACGCTTTCCGAAGTGCCGGTGACCGGCCGCGACCAGGCCTGGGCGATCCGCCAGGCGGTGATCGCCGCCGACCACGCCTGCTACCGCTACGTCGCCACCCTGGGCGAAGCCAGCCGCAAGAAGCTCGAACCGGGCCTGACGTCGCTGGCAATCCAGGGCGATGACGCCACCGCGCTGTCGCAGGGCAAGGCGATTGCCGCCGGCGTGCAGTTCGCACGCGAGCTGGGCAACCTGCCGCCGAACGTCTGCAACCCGGCCTACCTGGCCGAGCAGGCGCAGACCTTCGCCAAGCGTTTCGACACCACCAGCTGCGAAGTGCTCGACGTGGCGGCGATGACCGAGCTGGGCATGGGCTCGCTGCTCGCGGTGGGTCGCGGCTCGGCCAACCCGCCCAAGCTCATCGCGTTGAAATACAGCGGCGGTGGCGACAGCAAGCCGTACGTGCTGGTCGGCAAGGGCATCACCTTCGACACCGGCGGCATCAACCTCAAGACCGCCGGCGGCATCGAGGAGATGAAGTACGACATGTGCGGCGCCGCGACCGTCATGGGCACGTTCGTTTCCGCGGTCGGCATGCAGTTGCCGATCAACCTGGTGGTGATCGTGCCGGCGGTGGAAAACATGCCCGACGCCGACGCCTACCGCCCGTCCGACGTGCTGACCAGCATGTCCGGCAAGACCATCGAGGTGGGCAATACCGACGCCGAGGGTCGCCTGATCCTGTGCGACGCGCTCACCTACGCCCAGAAGTACGAGCCGCAGGCGCTGGTCGACGTGGCCACGCTGACCGGCGCGTGCATGGTGGCGCTTGGCAAGTACGCCTCGGGCCTGATGAGCAAGCACGACGACCTGGCGGGCGAGCTGATCGAGGCCGGCGAGGAAGTGTTCGACCGCGCCTGGCGCCTGCCGCTGTGGGACGAGTACCAGGGCATGCTCGATTCGAGCTTCGCCGACGTCTACAACATCGGCGGCCGCTGGGCGGGCGCGATCACCGCCGGCTGCTTCCTGTCGCGCTTCACCGAAGGCCAGCGCTGGGCCCACCTGGACATCGCCGGCAGCGCCAGCGACGAAGGCAAGCGCGGCATGGCGACCGGTCGCCCGGTCGGCCTGCTGAGCCAGTGGCTGCTCGATCGCAACGTCCACGCGTGACAACGCGCGCTGCACGGGCGTGAGGCCCCAAGTGCCGCTGGCAACGGCGGCACGGCGGCAGGCCTCTCCTGACAGCACGCAGCGCACGCGATCGTTCCCCTCACCCGCAGCAAGCGACCCGACCGCATGCCACGAGCCGATTTCTACCTGATCACCAAGGAGCGCTTCCGCGAGGAGCCGCTGCTGCTGGTCTGCGAGCTGGCGCGCAAGGCGCACGACGCGGGCCTGTGGACGCTGGTTCTGGCGCGCGACACCGCCCAGGCCGAGGCGCTCGATGACCTGCTGTGGGCGTTCGACAGCGATGCCTACATCCCGCACCAGATTGCCGGCGACGACGAAGACGACGCCGCGCCGGTGCTCATCGCCACGCCCGACAGCGATATCCCGATGCGCCCGCTGGTGATCAACCTGCGCGACGACGCGGTGGCCGGGACGTTCGACCGCGTACTCGAAGTGGTACCCGCCGACGACTCCGCGCGCGGACCGCTGCGCGAGCGGTGGAAGCAGTACCAGGCCCGCGGCCTGGAGTTGAAGAAGTACGACATGTAGCGCACGCCGGACCGGCGACGGCGCGGCGAACCCATCGCCGCACGCCACCGCGAGGGCAACGCAGGCGCCATGCGCCATCGACAATCCGCGACACGCCCGCCCGCGTCATGCGGACTCCGCAGGCACCAGGAAAAACCTTTCGGCCACACCCATGACCAGCACGCTCTCTTCCAGCTACGACCCGACCCAGTTCGAATCGCGCCTGTACCAGCAATGGGAAAGCAGCGGCGTGTTCCAGCCGCGCGGACAGGGCGAGCCCTACACGATCCTGCTGCCGCCGCCGAACGTGACCGGCACCCTGCACATGGGCCACGCGTTCCAGCACACGCTGCAGGACGCGCTGGTGCGCTATCACCGCATGCGCGGCTTCGACACGCTGTGGCAGATGGGCACCGACCACGCCGGCATCGCCACCGAGATGGTGGTGTCGCGCAACCTCGCGCTGGAAGGCAAGGGCGAGACGCGCGATTCGCTGGGCCGCGACGGCTTCATCGACAAGGTCTGGGAGTGGAAGCAGCACTCCGGCAGCACGATCGAACGGCAGATGCGTCGCCTGGGCACGTCGGGCGACTGGTCGCGCAGCGTGTTCACGATGGACCCGATGGCGGCCGACGCGGTGACCGAGGCGTTCGTGAAGCTGCACGAGCAGGGCCTGATCTACCGTGGCCAGCGGCTGGTCAATTGGGACCCGGTGCTGAAGACCGCGATCTCCGACCTCGAAGTCGTCAACGAGGAGGAAGACGGCTACCTGTGGTCGATCTCCTACCCACTGACCGACGGCAGCGGCTCGCTGGTTGTGGCCACCACGCGCCCGGAAACCATGCTCGGCGACACCGCGGTGATGGTGCACCCCGAGGACGAGCGCTACGCGCACTTGCACGGCAAGACCGTCACGCTGCCGCTGACCGGTCGCATCATCCCGATCATCACCGACGACTACGTGGATCGCGAGTTTGGCACCGGCGTGGTCAAGGTCACGCCCGCGCACGACTTCAACGACTACGCGGTGGGCCAGCGCCACTCGCTGCCGCTGATCAACATCTTCACGCCCGAGGCGAAGGTCGTCGACAACGACGAGGCCATCCCGTCGCACTACCGGGGCCTGGATCGCTACGACGCGCGCATGGCCGTGCTTGCCGACCTCGATGCCGCCGCGCTGCTGGTCGAGACCAAGGCGCACAAGCTGCAGGTGCCGCGCGGCGACCGCACCGGCCAGGTGATCGAGCCGTACCTGACCGACCAGTGGTTCGTGAAGATGGACACGCTCGGCGCGCGCGGCCTGGAGCTGGCCGAGACCGGCAAGGTCAACTTCGTGCCCGGCAACTGGATCAACACCTACCGCCACTGGATGGGCAACATCCAGGACTGGTGCATCAGCCGCCAGCTCTGGTGGGGTCACCGCATCCCGGCGTGGTACGACGCCCAGGGCAACATCTACGTCGGGCGTGACGAGGCCGAGGTTCGTGCGAAGCACGCGCTGCCCGCCGACGCTGCGCTGATCCGCGACAACGACGTGCTCGAGACCTGGTTCTCGTCCGCGCTGTGGCCGTTCTCGACGATGGGCTGGCCCAACGCGGAACTCATGCAGGCACGCGGTTTCGACAAGTTCGTGCCGTCGAGCGTGCTGGTGACCGGCTTCGACATCATCTTCTTCTGGGTCGCCCGGATGATCATGATGACCGACCACTTCACCGGTGAAGTGCCGTTCCACGACGTCTACGTCACTGGCCTGGTCCGCGACAAGGACGGCCAGAAGATGTCCAAGTCGAAGGGCAACGTGCTCGACCCGCTCGATCTCATCGACGGCATCACCCTCGACGACCTGGTCGCCAAGCGCACGACCGGGCTCATGAACCCGAAAGACGCGACCAAGATCGAGAAGCACACGCGCAAGGAATTCCCGGACGGCATCCCGGCGTTCGGCGCCGATGCGCTGCGCTTCACGATGGCCGCGCTGGCCGGGCACGGTCGCGACATCAAGTTCGATCTCAACCGCGCCGAGGGCTACAAGAACTTCTGCAACAAGCTGTGGAATGCCACCCGCTTCGTGCTGATGAACACCGAAGGCGCCAGCTTCAACGGCGTGCCGCAGCCGCGGACCGATGCCGAGCGCTGGATCCTCGCGCAGTTGGCCAGGACATCGGCCGAAGCCGCCGGCCACTTCGCCGCCTACCGCTTCGACCTGCTGTCGCAGACGCTGTACGAGTTCGCCTGGAACCAGTTCTGCGACTGGTTCGTCGAGCTGGCCAAGCCTGCGCTCAACGGCGACGACGCCGCAGCCGCCGTCAGCACCCGCCACACCCTGCTGTACGTGCTCGAGCGACTGCTGTCGCTGCTGCACCCGCTGATCCCATTCGTGACCGAAGAGCTGTGGCAGGCGATCGCGCCCAAGCTCGGCATCGTCGACACGACGATCATGCTGCGTCCGTACCCGCAGGCCGCCGACGTGGCCGGCGACCACAGCGCAGCCGAATCCGACGTCGAGTGGTTGAAGGCGATGGTGTCGGCGCTGCGCAAGGTCCGCAGCGAGCTCAACGTGGCGCCGGCGAAGTTCGTCGGATTGCTGCTCGCCGACGGCGTCGACGCCGATCGCGCACGCGTGGCGCGCTTTGAATCGCAGCTGCGCTTCCTCAACAAGCTCGATCGCGTCGAGTTCCTCACCGACGCCAACGACGCGCCGGCGTCGGCGGCCGCGGTGGTCGGCGAGCTGCGCCTGCTGGTGCCGCTGGAAGGCCTGGTGGACCTGGGCGCCGAACGCACGCGCCTGGACAAGGAGATCAAGCGCGTCGACGGCGAGATCGGCAAGTGCGAAGGCAAGCTGGCCAGCGACACCTTCGTCGCCAATGCCCCGCCGGCGGTGGTCGAACAGGAGCGCAAGCGCCTGGTCGACTGGCGCGTGCAGCGCGAGGCGCTGGTCGCGCAGCGCACGAAGCTGGGCTGACAAGCGCCAGGCGGGTCAACCGGGAAGGACGCAGGGCCGGCGCGAGCCATCGCGCACCCCGCGCCTTCCTCGCCTGGCGCGCCGCGCGGCCGCATCAAGCGGCTGCATCAATCCGTAAACAGCTCCATCGCCATGACCAGCGCATCTTCACGCCCGTCCTTGGCCGGGTAGTAGCGCGGGCGACGACCGATCTCGTTGAAGCCTTCGTCGAAATACAGGGCGATGGCGGACTTGTTGGACGGTCGGACTTCCAGGAACACGCGTTCGGCGCCGCGGCCGCGCGCCACCTGCACCAAGGCGCGCAACAGGCGACGACCGTGCCCCTGCCCCTGCGACTGCGGGTCGATGCACAGGTTGAGCACGTGCGCCTCGCCCGCGGCGACGCTGAGCAGGCCGTAGCCGATGATCGCCTCGTCGGCCAGCAGCACCCAGGCCGCATGGTCGGCACGCAGGCAGTCGCGGAAGATGCCCGCCGTCCACGGGAACTCGTAGCCGCGCACCTCGATCGCCAGGACGCGTTCGATGTCGTCCTCGCGCATCGGCCGCAGCACGGTGCCGGGCCGTGGCGCCTCGATGGCGCGCGCGCTCATGCCCAGCGTGGCGGCCGTTGCCGCCGCAGTCGTGGCCACAGTGCGCGCTTGGCCGCGGCATCGCCGCGCAGCGAGGCGGCGTCGACACCCAGTTCAAGCAGCACCTTCTCCGCCGCGCGCGTGGTCGCCTGACCGGTCGCGCGCAACAGCGCGCGGTGCAGCCGCGGATCGGCATCGCCGGGCGGCGCGCCGAACTCGGGCACGCGCCGGCCAGTGGGGCGCTCGCCGTCTGCTTCGAGCGTTGCCGGCGGTCGTCGCGGTGACGGCACGGCGCGGTCAACCACTGACGGCGCGATGCGGTCGGAACCGCGTTGCATTGCCGACCCGCCCGGGGCGTCGCCCTGCGGGTCGCGATCGGCGCCGGACTCGCGGAGGCGCACGCCCTCGAGAGGCAGCGCCCGCGCTGCCTCGGCGTCGTCGTCATCGGACGCCGCCGCGTGGGCGCCGGCAAGCACCATTACCGGATGGCCGAGCGCATGCAGCCATTCGCGCTGCTGGGCGCTCCAGGGCGAGCTCATGTCGCGTCTTCCGGAGGCAGGCGCCGCACCCGTCGCCAGGCCCAGTAACCCGGGCCGCACAGCGCGTAACCACCACAGATTGCCAACAGCACGCCCGGCGGCCAGATCGCGACGGCGATCAGCGCGGCCAGCACCACCACGATGGCCAGGAACGGCACGCGATCGTGACGCGGACCTGCCCCCTTGAAACTGTAGTAACGGAATCGGCTGACCATCAACAGCGCCGCCGCCACGGTCACCGCCAAGGCGGCGTATCGCAGTTGCTCGCCGTTGTAGCCCAGCTCTTCACAGGTCCACACGAAGCTCGCGACCAGTCCGGCTGCGGCCGGGCTGGCCAGGCCGACGAACCAGCGCTTGTCGACCTGCCCGACCTGCGAGTTGAAGCGCGCCAGGCGCAGCGCCGCGCAGGCCGCGTACAGAAACGCCGCGACCCAGCCGATCTTGCCCGGCGTGGCGCCATCGAGCTTCATGCCCGCCAGCGCCCAGTGGTACATCACCAGCGACGGTGCCAGGCCGAAACTCACCAGATCGGCAAGCGAGTCGTACTGAACGCCGAACTCGCTCTGCGTGTTGGTCAGCCGCGCGACCCGACCATCGAGACCATCCAGGATCGCGGCGACAAACACGGCGATGCACGCGTCATCGAAGCGCCCCTGGGTGGCGGCGATGATCGCGTAGTAACCGGCAAACAGGCCGCCGGTGGTGAACAGGTTCGGCAGCAGGTAGATGCCGCGTCCGCGAGGGCGTGGCGTGGGCATGTCATCCATGCTGGAAGTGTAGCGCCGGCCGTCAACGGATGGGTTCGCGACCGATCCACCGGCAAAGTCACGTTTCGTGACGTAGGTCCCTCGCGAAGCGGCCCAGTCAGGCGCAATTGGCCGATCCTGCTTGCCTGCACGCTTGCGCGGTGCTGCAATCGGCTTCCACGCCTTCCGCACCCCCCATCGGAGACCGCCATGTTCAACCAGCCCATCCACTCCCCTGCCCGCGTCCTGCGCGGTGCACTGCCATGGATCGGTGCCGGGTTGCTGCTGGTTGCACTGCCGGCGTTTGCCGGGCAGGTGTACCAGTGGAAGGACGCCAACGGCGTGACCCACTATTCCGACTCGCCGCCTGCCGGCCAGAACTACCAGAACCGCGACGTGCGCGATGCCTCCACCCCGCCCGCGCCAACGGCAGCCAAGCCGGTGGTCAACGCCAACTGCAGCAACGCGCGCAGCAACCTGACGGTGCTCCAGGGCCAGGGCCAGGTTGGCGTCGACGAGAACAAGGACGGCAAGGCCGACCGCAACCTGAGTGCGGAAGAGCGCACCAACCGCACCGCGATGGCGGAAGCCGCGGTCAAGACCTACTGCGGCGCCTCGACTGTCAGCCAGCCGGCCAGCGCGCCGCAGGCCACCCCGCAGGCCGCCCCCGCCGAGTCGGGCAAGTACTGATCGCGGACACACCGCGCGCATGAAACTGGGCTGGGCGATCGTGGCCGGTGTGCTGTTCGGCTCCGGCCTGGCATGGTGGGTGTCGCGCGACACCCCCCAGGAAACCCAGCGTAAACAGCAACGTGCGCAAGAGGCGCGCGCCGCCCAGGCGCAAGCGGCGCGCCCGGCGCTGTATCGCTGGCGCGACCGCGCCGGCGTGCTGCAGGTCACCAGTGAGCCCCCGCGCCCGGGCAAGGCCTCGGGCAAGGTGGAGCGTCTGGACACGCAACCGCGCGAAGGCATCGAGATCCACGGCGACCGCCCCTGATCCCGGGCCCCACCGCGACCCCCGAGCCGACGGTTCGGCGACACCCCGCACCGCAGCGCGGGCGACTTCCCCGCTAAAATCGCCGCTTCCCTCGCCCAGAAGCCCGCCGATGCGCCTGTCGCAGTTCCATCTCCGCACCAGCAAGGAAACCCCCGCCGACGCCGAAGTGATCAGCCACAAGCTGATGCTCAAGGCCGGCATGATCCGCAAGCTCGCCGCCGGTCTGTACACCTGGTCGCCACTGGGCCTGCGCGTGCTGCGCAAGGTCGAGCGCGTGGTGCGCGAGGAAATGGACGCAGCCGGTGCGATCGAGCTGCTGATGCCGTCGGTGCAGCCACGCGAGCTGTGGGAAGAAACCGGGCGCTGGGAGAAATTCGGTGGCCAGCTGCTCAAGATCCGGGATCGCAAGGAAGCCGAGTACTGCTACGGCCCGACCGCCGAGGAAGTCATCACCGACTTCGCGCGCAACGAACTGGCCAGCTACAAGCAGCTGCCGGTCAACTTCTACCAGATCCAGACCAAGTTCCGCGACGAGATCCGCCCGCGTTTCGGCGTGATGCGCGCGCGCGAGTTCCTGATGAAGGACGCGTACTCGTTCCACGTCACCGACGAGGACCTGGTGCGTGAGTACCGCAACATGCACGACGCCTACAGCCGCGTGTTCACCCGCCTGGGCCTCAAGTTCCGCGCGGTGCAGGCCGACAGCGGCGCGATCGGTGGCGACGCATCGCAGGAGTTCCACGTGCTGGCCGACTCGGGCGAAGACGCGATCGCGTTTTCCGACGGCTCCGCGTACGCGGCCAACCTGGAAGCGGCCGAGGCCGTCTCGCCGGGCGATCGCCCCGCCCCGACCGAGGCCCTGCGCAAGGTCGACACGCCCACGCAGAAGACCTGCGAGGACGTCGCCGCATTGCTCGGCATCGCGCTCCAGCGCACGGTCAAGTCGGTGGCGCTGATGGGCGACGCCATTGATGGCGCCGACCCGGGTGGTCAGTTCGTGCTGGCGCTGGTGCGCGGCGACCACGTCGTCAACGAGATCAAGCTGGCCAAGCTGGCCGGCCTGGCGGATTACCGCCTCGCCACCGAGGCCGAGATCGCCCAACACCTGGGCAGCGAGCCCGGCTTCCTTGGCCCGGTCGCACCGGCCAGGCCGATCCGCGTTGTCGCCGACCGCAGCGTCGCGGCAATGGCCGATTTCGTGGTCGGCGCCAACGCGTCCGGTTACCACCTTGCCGGCGTGAACTGGGGCCGCGACCTGCCCGAACCTGCGGTGGTCGCCGACATCCGCAACGTGGTCGAAGGCGATCGCTCGCCCGATGGCCAGGGCACGCTCGGCATCGCGCGCGGCATCGAGGTCGGCCACGTGTTCCAGCTCGGCCGCAAATATGCCGAAGCCATGAAATGCACCGTGCTGGACGAAACCGGCAAGGCCACGATTCCGGCGATGGGCTGCTACGGCATTGGCGTATCGCGGATCGTCGCGGCGGCAATCGAACAGAATCACGACGACGCCGGCATCGCGTGGCCCGATGCGATGGCACCGTGGCTGGCAGTGGTTTGCGTGATCAATCCCAAGAACGATCCCGCGGTAGCCGAAGCCGCGCAGACGCTGTATCGCGAGTTGAATGCCGCCGGTATCGAAACCGCGCTCGACGACCGGGGTCAGCGTCCCGGCGCGATGTTTGCCGACATGGAACTGATCGGCATCCCGCATCGCGTCGTGGTTTCCGAGCGCGGCCTTGGCGCGGGCACGTTCGAATACCGCCACCGCCGGGCCAGCGAGGCGGAAAGCCTCGATCGCAACGCCTTGTTTGCCCGCCTCGGCGCCGGCGGCCACGGCTGAGCCAGCCGGAAGCGGGAATGGCGGGTGCCTCCTCCTTGGGGGCACCCGCCGTTCTACTGGCGGCCCGGCCGCCTTCCAGGCAGCGCAAAGGCTGCCAGGGCGCCCCGTGTGCCTGAGTGCACCCGCAAACCGACACCACGCACGGGCAGACGGAAATCTCCCGGGCGGGCAAATCCGCCGCGGTGGGCCGGGGAAAGCGCTCTGGCGCTTCAGCACCTCCGTTCAGGTTGAGGGCATTACGCCGGCCATTCGCCGTGCGGGGCATGCCTTCCGGTGACCGATGATTACCCTGGCCGGGTATTGGGAAACCGAATCCGGGTATTTTGTCGATTTACTCGACAACACGCTGCGCGCTACCATGATCGACGCAAGCCAGGGAATGGCACTGTCCACCCCATAATCCGGAGGTTTCCGATGTCGATCGATATCAACAAGCTGTCCACCAAGGAGCTTCAGGCCCTGATCACTCAGGCCAAGAAGCGCAAGACCACGCTTGCCAAGCGCAAGCCGATTGCCGCGGTGCAGAAGAAAGTCGCAGCACTGCTGAAGGCCGAGGGCTATACCGTCGCCGAGCTGTTCGGCAACGCCGGCGCCGCTGCGCGCGCACCGCGATCGGCATCGCCCGCCGCGAAGAAGCCGCGCAAGGCCACCAGCAAGGTCGCTCCGAAGTACCGCAACCCCGAGAATGCGAGCGAGACCTGGACCGGTCGTGGCAAGCAGCCGCGTTGGCTTGCCGCTCACACCGGCGCAGGCCGCTCGCTCGCGGAGTTTCTGATCAAGTAAGTCGATCGGGCAACCCGCGACGAATCGGGAACCACCTTGCGAAAGCGCCGGCCCAGTGCCGGCGTTTTTGCGAAGGGCGATTGCGAAGGGCGATTGCGAAAGGCGTTCGCGATTGGCGATCGCGAGAAGTGATGCGCGTAATGGATTGCGAGCGGTACCGACCGTTGACGCTCGCCGACGAGGCTTCCCGGTTCAGCCAGCCGGTTCAGTTGCCGGCTCTTCCCGCCATTTTGTTTGCCGGTTCTGCCCGTTGGCTCCACGCACGGTGGGCTCCCGCAACGCCTTCTCGTTATTTGCACCGACCACCAGCAGCGACGGTGCGCGCCCCGTTAGAGGTTGCGGCGCGCGGCCAGCAGCAGGTTGCCGAAAAGCAGGCCGGCGATCAGTGCCAGCAGGATATTGAGCACCGCCAGCACAGCCCCCTGGCCCACCACGATGTCCTGCTGCTGCAGGAGGTCGAGCAGACCACGCAGACTGACGCTGCCCGGCACCAGCATGATGATTCCTGGCACGCGGATCAGCGCACCCGGGCGGTGCCACCAGCGCGCAAACGCATTACCGGCCACGGTCATCAGCAACGCCGCCAGGAATATCCCGGCGGGACTACCGAACGCCATGCCACCGAACCGTGCGACCAGATAACCGGTCGCGGCGGCGGCCATCACCTTCGGGTAATCGCGGATATCGGCGCGGAACAGCACGGCGAACGCAAACGACGCCATCGCCAGCGAGAGCCATTCCATCCAGCCCGGTTGCGGGCGCATTGCGCGCACCTGCGGTTGCAGACCCAGCAACTCGCACAGGTACAGCGCGATTATCGCGCCCACCGCCAGTTTCATTACCGTGGTCACCGCACCGGAAAAGCGCGCGGTACCCGAGACCAGGTGCCCACTGGTGAGCTCGTTGACGGCATTGGTGAGTGCCATGCCCGGCAGCAGCACGATCAGCGACGCAATGATCACGGTGTTCTGGTTCAGTGGCGCGATGAAGCTGGCCACCAGCACCGCCACCATCGACGCAAGCAGCGCGGCAACCGCTTCAAAGCCTTCGCGCAGTCGCGGGCGCAGCTCGGCCAGCAGCACCAGCAGGCCGATCATCAGCCCGTTGCAGCCAGCCACCACGATGTCCAGCCAGGGCAGCCGCAGCAGTCCGGCGATGGCAGTGGCGGCGAGGCCGAAACCAAACACCTGCAGCGCGCGCGCGCGCCGCGTGGGCAGCGTGTCGAGCGCCCGCATCGCCGCGAGCGCCTGGGCCAGGTCGAGCCTGCCGACGAGGACGTCCTCGGCGATGCGGTCGGTCTCGCTGAGCCGGTGCAGGTCGTTCTCGCCCAGCGGCAGGCGGATCACACGGGTGATGTCGGCCTCGCCGGGGCGACGCGCGGGGTCGCTGAAGGTGAGGATCATGCCGGTCGGGTTCGACCACGGCTCGCATTCCAACCGCAGTTTGTGGGCGACGGCGGTGATCGCGCCCTCGATGCGTTGCGCGGTGGTGCCATAGGCGTGCAGGCGCCTGGCCAGCTCGATGACGAAGTCGACGCGTTCGCCGTAGCTGGCGCTGCTGTTGGGTGCGGGAGAGGGCATCGCCGAAAGCATCGCATGCGAACGGCGTGCCCGGCACCCGGCGCGTGCTCCTGACCGCATACAGGCAAGTCTGTATCCTGCCCACGAGCATGATCGAGCCCGCCACAGCCCCGCCGCAGTTGACCGTCGACGCCGACGAGCCGTCGCGTATCCGCCTGTCCGGGCACTGGACGCTTGAACACGCCGCCGAGATCGCGGCCTGCCTCGCCCGCGCGCCCGCGTCGGCCACCGCGCTCGACGCCAGTGCCGTCGATCGTCTCGACTCGGTCGGCGTGCTGCAGCTGCTTCGCTTCGCGCGACGGCACAACCTGGACTTCGAAGCGTTCGCCTTCCGCGAGGACCACCGCGCGTTGGTCTGCGCGATCGACGACGTCGCCGACGACCGCCCGCCGCGCAAGCGCGAGTACGGTGTCGCCGCTGCGCTGGCGCGCTTGGGATTCGCGGTACACGACAACTGGGGCGAGTTCCGCGCGCTGATCAGCTTCTTCGGCGAGACCTTGCTGAAGCTGCTGCGCATGGTCCGCGAACCGGGCCGCTTCCGCCCGATCGCAACCGTCTTCCACATGGAGCAGGTCGGCCTCGACGCCGTGCCGCTGGTGGCGCTGCTGTGCTTCCTGGTGGGCGCGGTGGTCGCGTTCCTGGGCTCGACCATCCTGCGCGACTTCGGCGCCGAGATCTTCGTCGTCGAACTGGTCAGCATCTCCTTCCTGCGCGAGTTCGGCGTGCTGTTGACCGCCATCCTGATTGCCGGCCGTACCTCCAGCGCGTTCACCGCGCAGATCGGCGCGATGAAAAGCCGCGAGGAGGTCGATGCGATCCGGACCCTGGGCATGGACCCGATCGACCTGCTGGTCATCCCGCGCGTGCTGGCCTTGCTGATCATGCTTCCGCTGCTGACCTTCGTGGCGATGATCGCCGGCCTGCTCGGCGGCTTGACGGTGGGCGCCTACGCGCTGGACATCCCGCCTCAGCAATACCTGGGACGAATGCACGAGACGATGGAACTGCGGCACTTCCTGGTCGGCCTGGTGAAAGCACCGGTGTTCGCGCTGGTGATCTCCCTGATCGGCTGCCTGGAAGGCCTGCAGGTCAGCGGCACCGCGCAGTCGGTCGGCGAACGCACGACCTCGAGCGTGGTGCAGGCGATCTCGCTGGTCATCATCATCGACGCGTTCGCCGCGATCTGGTTCATGAAGATGGGATTTTGAGAACGGGACACGCCGTCGCTGCCGCGGCCGGGCGCGTCCGCGCCACTGGCAAGGACCGCCGTGGAGCCGGCGACACGGTTTTGCATTGGCTGGAACTGACCATTCACTCCCCGCCGGCGGCGCACCCGCCGGCCGACCACTCCTGATCTCCCGATGACTTCCGCCGCCGACAACTCACCGATCATCCGCGTCCGGGGCCTGTTCAACAGCTTCGGCGAACAGGTCGTGCACGAGGACCTCGACCTCGACGTGCGTCGTGGCGAGATCCTGGGCGTGGTCGGCGGCTCGGGCACAGGCAAGTCCGTGCTGATGCGCTCGATCCTGCGCCTGCGCCAGCCCGATGCGGGCCAGATCGAGGTGCTGGGGCTGGACGCGCGCAGCGACGACCCGCAGGCGCGCCGGCTGATCGAGCGGCGCACCGGCGTGCTGTTCCAGGACGGCGCGCTGTTCTCGTCGTTGACGGTCGGCGAAAACGTGCAGGTGCCGCTCAAGGAGTACCACCCGGATCTGCCCGACTCGTTGCGCTACGAGCTGGCGCTGCTCAAGGTCAAGCTTGCCGGCCTGCCCGCCGAAGCCATCGACAAGCTGCCGTCGCAGTTGTCGGGCGGCATGCGCAAGCGCGCCGGCATCGCCCGCGCCCTGGCGTTGGATCCGCCGCTGCTGTTCCTGGACGAGCCGACCGCCGGCCTCGATCCGATCGGTGCGGCCGCGTTCGACAACCTGATCCGCACCCTTCAGCAGGCACTGGGGCTGACGGTGTTCCTGATCACCCACGACCTGGACACGCTGTACGCCATCTGCGACCGGATCGCGGTGCTCGCCGATCGCCGCGTGGTCGCCTGCGACACGCCGGCCAACATCGAGCGCTTCGACCACCCCTGGGTGCAGGAGTATTTCCATGGACCACGGGCGCGCGCCGCGCAGCACGCACGCGACCGCAACGACCCGCTGGTTGACGTACCGTGACGCCCGCGGCAAGGCCACGGTGTAGTTTTGGCCGGTCCCGCGCTCGTGGCGACACGAAGCGCGACCGGTCACAGCGACGCTCCCTGCGGCGGTTGCCGCGCTGATCCGACTTCCACTTCCGCCCGTCCCACTCCGCTCCCACTCCGCACCCGCGCCACCAGGCACCCCACGATGGAAACCAAGGCCAATTACGTCCTCATCGGCGCTTTCACCCTGCTGGCCAGCGGCCTGTTGCTGCTGTTCGCGCTGTGGGCGGCGAAGTACTCCTCCGACCAGGGCTGGCGCGATTACGCCATCGTGTTCAACGAGCCCGTCACCGGCCTGACCGAGGGCAGCTCGGTGCAGTACAACGGCATCTCGGTCGGCACGATCACCTCGCTGCGACTGGCACCGGACGATCCGCGCCGGGTGTTCGCCAAGTTGCGCCTGCAGGCCGACACGCCGGTCAAGGCCGACACGCGCGCCAAGATCACCATGCCCAGCCTGACCGGCACGCCGATCATCCAGCTCACCGGCGGCAGCCCCGGCAGTCCCGCTCTGACCGATGTCGACAACAGCGAGATACCGGTCATCCAGACCGAAGCCTCGGCGCTGCAAAACATCGCCGACACCGCCAACCGGCTTGTCGCGCGGCTCGACCAGGTGCTGAGCCAGGAAAACGTCAACCGCCTGTCCAACACCCTGGCCAACGTCGAGTCACTGACCGGCTCGATCGCCGACCAGCGCGAGGACATGCGCGCGCTGATCATCAATGCGCGCAAGTCCAGCGAGCAGCTTGAAGCCACGCTGGCCACCACCAACCGCGCGATGACCGACGTCGACCGCGAACTCGTCCAGAAGCTGCCGGGCCTGGTCGGAAAGCTCGACACCACGCTCGCCAAGCTCGATTCGGCCGCCAGCGGCGCCGACGGCCTGGTCAACGACAACCGGGCCGCGATCACGAGCTTCGCCAACGACGGGCTGGGCCAGTTGGGCCCGACCCTGGCCGAACTGCGGCTGCTGGTGCGCGACCTGCGCGGCATCAGCGACCGCTTCGAAAGCAGCCCGGCGCGCTACCTGCTCGGTCGCGACGCACCCAAGGAGTTCGAACCGAAATGACCACCCGCCCCTGCCCGCCCGCGGCGTTTCACCGTCTCGCCCCGGCAACGATGGCCATCGGCCTGGGCCTGCTGCTGGCAGGTTGTTCGATCGTGGGCAACAAGCCCAAGGATGCGCCGACGGTCTACGCCCCCGACCCCCGCCCGGCCGCGGCGCCGGAGTGGCCCAGCGTCACATGGCAGCTGGGCGTGACCGCGCCCGCCAGCTCGCGGTCGGTCGACAGCGTGCGCATCGCCGTGCGGCCAAGCGCGAACGAACTGCAGGTCTACAAGGGCGCGACCTGGGCCAAGCCGCCCAGCGCGATGCTGGTGGACAGCCTGCTGCGCACGCTCGAGGACTCCGGGCGCATCCCGGTGGCCACGCGCGCCGGCAGTGGCATCAACACCGACTACCGGCTGGTGCTCGACATCCGCCGATTCGAGTCGGCGTACGCCGATGCCGCGGCCATGCCGTCGGCGACGATCGAGGTCAACGCCAAGCTCATGCACGTCAAGGATCAGCAGGTGGTGGCCTCGCGCACCTTCCTGCAGGCGCAGCCGGCGTCGGCGACCGCGGTGCCAGCCGTGATCGATGCGTTCGACCGGGCGCTGGGCGCGCTGACCGGCCAGATGGCCGGCTGGGTACTGGCCAGCGGCGAAGCGCACGAGCGGGGCGTGCATCGCTGAATCCGGGCGCGCCGCCCACTTTGGCGGTGTTGCGGCGGGCGGCCCCCACCCCGTCGCTGAACGCTGAACAGGCCGTGGCAAACGGCCAATCCGGCCGCACCGATCCGGTCCGACCGCGATGTCAGGCCGCACTCCGGACGCCCGCTTCCGCCGCGGCGCCCGCACCGGGCGCATCGCATCATTTGGCTGCCCGCCGCAAACCCGCGACAATCTCCGACTGACCTACGCGGCCGTCCTGGCCGCCTTCAACGCGCAGCAAGCGGAGCAGCCAGCATGAGCGAAGCCCACGGTACCGACGTCGACACGCCGATCGAGCGCGATGTCATGGAATACGACGTCGTCGCGGTTGGCGCCGGCCCGGCCGGACTGTCGTTCGCGATCCGGCTCAAGCAGCTCAACCCGGAACTCTCGGTATGCGTGATCGAGAAGGCCTCGACCATCGGCGCGCACATCCTGTCCGGCGCGGTGATCGAAACCGGCCCGCTCGATGCGTTGCTGCCGGGCTGGCGCGACAATCCGCCGCCGATCTGCGTGCCGGCCACGGACGACGAGTTCTGGCTGCTCAGCAAGACCGGCGGGCGCAAGCTGCCCGTGCCGCCGGGCATGAACAATCACGGCAACGTGATCGTCAGCCTCGGTGCGATGTGCGCGTGGCTGGCGCCGCAGGCCGAGGCCCTGGGCGTGGAGATCTACCCCGGCTTTGCCGCGTCCGAGACCCTGCATGACGCCGATGGCCGCGTCGTGGGCGTGCGCATCGGCGACATGGGCGTCGCCAAGGACGGATCGCACAAGCCCGGCTACACCGCCGGCATCGACATCCGCGCCAAGGTCACGGTCCTGGCCGAGGGCGCGCGCGGGCACCTCACCAAGCGGCTTATCCGGCAGTTCAAGCTCGACGCCGACAGCGACCCGCAGGGCTACTCGATCGGCATCAAGGAGCTGTGGCAGGTACCCGAGGAGCGCGTCTGTCCGGGCAAGATCGTGCACAGCTTCGGCTGGCCGGCCGACAGCCACACCTACGGCGGCAGCTTCCTGTACCACCTGGACAAGGGCCGCATCGCGCTGGGCTACGTCAGCGGGCTGGATTACAAGGACCCGGACTACAAGCCGTGGGAGGCCTTCCAGCAGTGGAAGAACCACCCGATGGTCAAGCCGCTGCTGGAAGGCGGCAACCTGGTCTCGGCCGGCGCGCGCGCCATCGTGACCGGCGGCTGGCAGTCGCTGCCCAAGGTCGAGATGCCCGGCGCGCTGCTGATCGGCGACACCGCCGGCCTGCTCAACGTGCCCAAGGTGAAGGGCACCCACCAGGCAATCCGCAGCGGCATGCTCGCCGCCGAACACCTGGTTGCCTCGCAGCTCGCACCGGAGGGCTTCGACGCGAAGCTGCGCGGCTCCGAAGCGATGGCCGAGTTGCGCAAGGTCCGCAACATCAAGCCCGGCTTCAAGCGCGGGTTGTGGATGGGCATGCTCAACGCCGCCTGGGAAACCATCACCGGCGGTCATTCGCCCTGGACGCTGAAGAACAAGCCCGACTGGTCTTCGCTGGACAAGCTGGGCGAACACGAGCAGCCCAGGCGCGATTACCTCGACCGCACCCTCGCGCCACGCGACCGCCTGGCCGGCGTGTACTTCGCCGCCACCGAACACGACGAAGACCAGCCCGTGCACCTCAAGGTGCACGACACCTCGGTGTGCGTGACGCGCTGCACCCAGGAATACGGCAACCCGTGCACGCGCTTCTGCCCGGCCGGCGTCTACGAGATCGTCGAGGACGAAGCGCAGGGCAAGCGCCTGCAGATCAATGCCGCCAACTGCGTGCACTGCAAGACCTGCGACATCAAGGACCCGTACCAGATCATCGACTGGGTCACTCCGGAAGGCGGCGCGGGACCGAACTACCAGAACCTCTGAACCATGGTGATATCCCACCGGCACCGGTTCCTGTACTTCGTGGTGCCCAAGTCCGCTTCGGCCACGTTGCGCGAATCGCTGAGCCCCAGTGTCGACATCGGCTGGCCGGTGTCCAGGTACGTGCAGCACCAGACCGTGCGGCAGTTCCTGGGCGACGAGCACGCGGGGCGGTTTGACGACTATTTCAAGTTCACCTTCGTCCGCAATCCCTACGACCGGCTCTACTCGGGCTACCTGCAGGACCGGTTCGCCGCGGAAAACTTCCCCCGCTGGAAGGTCGCCAAGCAACCGGTGTTCGATGCCATCGGCGACGACTTCGCGCGCTACTTCCACGAGCACGTCGCCCACGCCGACATCCGCTCGGACTGGCGCTGGATCTGTTTCTGTCCGATGACGGAGTTTGCGTGCCGGGATGGCGAGCCCACGATGGATTTCGTCGGACGCGCCGAACACCTGGTCGAGGACATGACGCGACTGGGCGAGCGCCTTGGCATCACGCTCGACAAGGCGCCGGACAAGAACGTGCGCACCGGTCTGTGCACCACGCAGCCCAAGTACCTGGACCGCTACGACCGCGCCACCGTGGCGCTGGTCAACCGCCTCTACCGCGAGGATTTCACGCTGTTCGGCTACGAGATGTTCGACCCGGCGGACTTCCCCGCGCGCGTCGAGCCATTGGTCGCCGAAGCCTCCTGACGCGGTACGCGGCGCGCCGCCAACGGCGTGCCGGAGCGTCGAGCATCCGCAGACGCGGTGCACCGAGCGAGGCAGACCTCCCGCCCCCGAAACGACAAGGCCGCCTTTCGGCGGCCTTGTGCGTGAAACCGGTAGTGACGCGTCGTGCCCGCCAGGCGGGCACGACCTAACTCAACCTCAACGAACGAGCACGTAACCGGCTGCCGGCTTGGTCATTGCCTTGCTGGTGTAGAACCCGGTCGACGTCGCCAGCCACATGTAGAGGTTGCCGTCGGTCTTCAGCCACACCACGTCACCGCGACCGTCGCCATTGAAATCGCCGGTCGAGGCGATGTTGTAGCTGGTGACGATCGAGAACGCCCGCGAACGCGTGAGCGACGCGCCGTTCATGATCCACTGCACCATCTGCCCCGGACGATAGAGCAGCAGGTCGCTCTTGCCGTCGCCATCGATGTCCGATGCAGCGCGGATGGTGAAGCGCGAATCGAGCTTGATCAGGAAGCTGCCGCTGTAGTTGCTGGTGTTGGCCAGCCAGATGTAGATGTCGTTGGCGTCGTTGAGCCAGGCGATGTCGGCGCGGCCGTTGTTGTCGAAATCACCGACCGCTGCCGGCTTGAAGGCCGAGGCCACCGGAACGATCTTCGAGCTGGTGATCGTGGTGCCGTTCATGACCCAATGCACGAGCTGGCCCGGACGGTGCAGCAGCAGGTCGTCCTTGCCGTCGGCATTGACGTCGCCGGCGCCGATCACTTCGTAACCGGAGGCCAACGAGGCAACCAGGCCACTGGTGAACACCGTGCCGTCGCCCAGCCACAGGTAGATCTGCCGGCTGGCGTTCTTGAACGCGATGTCGGCTCGGCCGTTACCGTCGAAGTCGCCCGTGGCCACCGGAACCAGTCCGGTGCCCAGCGTGAACGCACGCGAGCGGGTGATGACGTTGGCGTCCATAGCCCAGTAGGCGAACGAGCCGGGCTTGACCATCAGCACGTCCGACTTCTCGTTGCCGTCGATGTCGTTGTGCACCAGTTCCGTCGGCTCCGGCGGGACGACGACCGTTGCCCGGAACGCGCTGATGACCGGCGCGGTGAGGTTGATGCTGCGGGCGTTGTCGGCCTGGTTGGCCACGCCGCAGGCACGCCCGCCACAGGTCGTGACGGCCGGGTTGGAGAACACCCGGTAGGCGCTCTGGCCCTGATCGCCGTAGGCCATGATCGTGTAGAAGTTGCCGTTGGCCACGGAGGTCTTGTAGCCGAACGAGAACGGGTACGCGCCTTGCTGGCCGCCGGCGGTCACGGTGTCGTGGTTGGAACCCAGGTTGTGGCCGAGCTCGTGCGCGAAGGTCTCTTCGCGGCAGAAGTAGGTGCCGCCATCGCCCGCGTCCTGGCCGTCACTGACGACCGAGTAACCGAACATCTGGGAACCCTGATCGATCACCTGCCCGCCGCCGCCGATCATCCAGGCGATACCGCAGCCGGCGTTCTCGGGGGTCTTGAACTGGCGCACCAGCGAAACCAGGTCGGCTCCGTACGTCTCGCGCGCTGCACGCAACGCGTTGAACACCGGGTTGACCGGGATGGTGGTGCTGGGCGCACGGAATCCGGTCAACTCCTCGAGCGTGGTCTGGTTGCTGGTGGCGTCGGCGTAATTGACCGCCAGCGTGCCCACCAGGCGTACCTGCCAGTTGATGTTGCTGCTGACGTAGGCCTCATTGGTGATGTCGACGAGGTTCTGGATGCGCGTCACCGCGGCACTGGTGCCGCCACGCGCGGTCGCGAAACCGTTGGTGTAGCCGACCACGACATCGAGGGTGTTGGTTGCCGAAGCCGAAGCCGAGGCAGTAGCGGCGCTGGCCGCGGCGGCCTGCATCCCCTTGCCGCCGGGGTTGCCGGGCGGGACGAGGTAGTCGGGCGCGGTCGGACGGGTGGCCGCGTTGTGCAGTTCGCGCACCAGGTTGCGGTCCGTGGAGACGATCCACGGCCGGCCGGCGACAGTGGTCAGGCGAAGCGCGGGCGCATCGGGACCCATCGGAACGGTACCGAACGCGGCTTCAGCACCGAACGTGATCACCGAGGTCTGCCCCGGGTCCAACGTCGAGCGACCGATCCAGCTCCAGTTGCCGTTGTCGTGCTCGACATGGCGCTCGTACTTGAGCGTGACCGGGTTGCCGCCGGGCACTGGAATCGTCATCTCGCCGTCGACGATCGCCTGCAATGCATGCCGTTCGCTCAGCGAAACCGGGTGCCAGGTGTAGGCGCCCTTGGTGTGCGTGCGGCCGCCCGCGTACTCCACCAGCCCGCCGCGATCGGGAGCACTCGCAAAGCTGTGCGCCGCTCCGAGCTGGGCGATGGTGGAAGGCACACCCGACGCGGCGTTCGCCGACGCTGCGACGCCATCAGCGCCGATGCGCGTACCGTCCTGCGAGCACGCGCACAACAGCGCAGCCGCCAGGACACCGAAAAGCTTCTTCATTACCCATCCCCCCGTTGATGTGGACGCTGTCGCAAGGACATCGGCCACGCGTATTCCTGCTGCCCCGCTGGGCTTGGCCAGTCTAAGACAAAGGACCGGCCAGCCTCAAAGAAATGGAGGCGCTTCGGGCCAGTCGATGCGCCCGTTCGTCGCACGATTGCGCAGGCAAGTTGCCGCTACGCGACGACCATCACATTCCGACGCCGCAACCCCCGTTCATGCATCCAGTCGCCTGGAACGTCCGCCAACGTGACGTGGAGCATGGGTCGCCGGCGTTGTCGTGTTCGCGATGAATGCCGCCCACACCGCGCCCTTCAGAGCGCGCCGACATCCTTCAGGTGGTCGATCACGCGCTGGGCAAGCTGTTCCGGCGTCGCATCGGCCGTCGTCAGCACCAGTTCGGCGTGCTCGGGAGGTTCGTAGGGCGAATCGATGCCGGTGAAGTTCATGATCTCGCCGGCGCGCGCCTTCGCGTACAGGCCCTTGGGGTCGCGCTGTTCGGCCAGTGCCAGCGGCGTGTCGACGTAGGTCTCCACGAACTCGCCCTCGGCAAACAGGTCGCGCGCCAGACGACGTTCAGCACGGAACGGCGAGATGAAGCTCACCAGCACGATCAGGCCGGCGTCGACCATGAGCCGGGCGACTTCCGCGACGCGCCGGATGTTCTCCACGCGGTCGGCATCGGTGAAGCCCAGGTCCTTGTTGAGGCCGTGGCGGACGTTGTCACCGTCCAGCAGGTAGGTGTGCCGCCCCATCGCGAGCAGCTGCTTCTCGACGATGTTGGCGATCGTCGACTTGCCCGAACCCGACAGGCCGGTGAACCACAGGCAGCGCGGCTGCTGGTGCTTGATGCGGCCGCGCGCGCCCTTGTCGACATCGACGTGCTGCCAGTGGATGTTGCCGGCACGGCGCAGGGCGAAGTCGAGCGCACCCGCCGCCACGGTGCCGTTGTCCTGGCGATCGATCAGGATGAAGCCACCGAGCCCGCGGTTGTCGCGGTAGGCCTCGAACGGCACCGGCTCGTCGAGGCTGAGGTTGCAGTAGGCGACCTCGTTGAGGTCGACGTGCCGCGCCGCCAGTTGCGCTTGCGTGTTGACGTCGATCTTGTGCTTGATCTCGGTGATCGTCGCGCCAACCGTGCGCGTGCCGATGCGCAGCCAGTACGGACGGCCGGCGAGCAACGGATGCTCGCCCATCCACAGCAGGTGCGCGGCGAACTGGTCGGCCACCTGCGGCGGATTGGCCGCGTGCGCCAGCACATCGCCGCGACTGACATCGATCTCGTCGGCCAGCGTCAACATCACGGCCTGGCCATCGGCGGCGACGTCGAGGTCGCCATCGGCAGTCACGATGCGCGCCACGGTCGAACGACGCCCGGACGGCAGCGCCACGATCTCGTCGCCGGGCCGCACCTCGCCCGCCACCAGCGTGCCGGCAAAGCCGCGGAAATCCTGATTGGGCCGCGCGACCCACTGCACCGGCATGCGGAATCCGCCGGCACGCGCCGCGCGACCGACATCCACCGTCTCCAGGTGTTCCAGCAGCGACACGCCGCGGTACCAGGGCGTCTGCGCCGAGCGACCGAGCATGTTGTCGCCCCTCAGCGCCGACAACGGAATGCTGGTGACGTGTTCGATCCCGAGCTGGGCGGCGAGTTCGCGGTAGCCGTCGACGATCTCGTCGTATACCTGCTGGTCGTAACCCACCAGGTCCATCTTGTTGACCGCAAGCACCACGTGCCGGATGCCGAGCAGCGAGACGATGTAGCTGTGCCGACGCGTCTGTGTCAGCAGGCCCTTGCGCGCGTCGACCAGCACGATCGCCAGGTCGGCCGTGGAGGCGCCGGTGGCCATGTTGCGCGTGTACTGCTCGTGGCCGGGGCAGTCGGCAACGATGAACTTGCGCCGCTCGGTGTCGAAGAAGCGGAACGCGACATCGATGGTGATGCCCTGCTCGCGCTCGGCATCGAGACCGTCGACCAGCAGGGCGTAATCGATCTCGCCGTTCTGCGTGCCGTGGCGAACACTGTCCTTCTCGAGGGCGGCCAACTGGTCATCGAACAGCAGCTTGGTGTCGTGCAGCAGGCGCCCGATCAGCGTGCTCTTGCCGTCGTCGACGCTGCCGCAGGTGATGAAGCGCAGCAGCCCCTTGTTTTCGTGCTGTTGGAGGTAGGCGGCGATGGCGCTGCCGGCGCTGTCGGGATCGACCTGGCTGGAAGCTGCCCCACTGGAATCGGTGCCCTCGACAACGGACAGGCGCCGGCGGTCGTCGATGCCCATCAGAAATACCCTTCCTGCTTCTTCTTCTCCATGGAGGCGCCCGGGTCTTGGTCGATCACCCGACCCTGGCGTTCGGAGGTGGTGGCCACCAGCATCTCGGCGATGATGGCCTCCAGCGTGTCGGCGTCGGATTCGATCGCGCCGGTCAGCGGATAGCAACCCAGCGTGCGGAAGCGCACCTTGCGGTTGCGCACCACCTCGCCTTCGCGCAGCGCCAGCCGATCATCGTCGACCATGATCAGCGCGCCATCGCGCTCGACCACCGGCCGCTCCCTGGCGAAATACAGCGACGGCACCGGGATCTTCTCGCGGTAGATGTACAGCCACACGTCCAGCTCGGTCCAGTTGGAAATCGGGAACGCGCGCACCGACTCGCCCTTGTGGATTCGCGTGTTGTAGAGGTTCCACAACTCCGGGCGCTGGTTCTTCGGGTCCCAGCGATGCTGTGCGCTGCGGAACGAGAAGATGCGCTCCTTGGCGCGCGACTTCTCCTCGTCGCGGCGCGCTCCACCGATCGCGGCATCGAACCCCCACTTGTCCAGCGCCTGCTTGAGCGCCTGGGTCTTCATCACGTCGGTGTGCACGGTGGCGCCGTGGCTGATCGGACCGATGCCGCGCGCGATGCCGTCGGGGTTGGTGTAGGTGCGCAGCTCGCACCCCGTCTCGGCCGCTCGACGGTCGCGGAACGCGATCATCTCGCCGAACTTCCAGCCAGTGTCGACGTGCAGCAGCGGGATCGGCGGGCGCGCGGGATAGAACGCCTTCATCAGCAGGTGCAGCAGCACCGAACTGTCCTTGCCGACCGAGTACAGCATCACCGGATTGCGGAACGCAGCCGCCACCTCACGAAGCACGTGGATGCTTTCCGCCTCAAGGCGGTCGAGGTGACTGGAACGAGGGTGCGTCATGGCCAAGCCGGGAAATTCGGAATTGGCAGTGTAGATCGCCCCGGTGAGCGGTCCATATGACGAATCGCACCGTGCTTAGGCCCAATCGGGTGCTACGGCGCCATGCCTGGCAGCGCCCGGTCCGTCGGCGCCGGGCCGGTGTTCTGTCGGTGTCCGGCCGATGGCTTCGGCCAACGCGGCCGAGCTCAGGCCAGGCCCGCGCATGGGCCGTCCGGTCTAATCCGGCGCGGCGGGGTCGACGGTTGCAGAGCGCGCCCGTCGGTGCGGATTCCCGCGAAGGTCCCGGCGGCGGCGCCCAGGCCGCCGTCGGATGGCAGGTGGAGCGTGCGATCAGGCCGCGATCAGCGCCACGCCGGTCTTCGCGCGCAGGTCGTCTTCGGTGACGTCCGGGGCCAGCTCGACCAGCTTCAGGCCATCGGCGGTCACGTCCATCACGGCCAGCTCGGTGATGATGCGGCTGACCACGCCCACGCCGGTCAGCGGCAGGGTGCATTCGGGCAGGATCTTGGGTTCGCCGGCCTTGGTGGTGTGTTCCATCAGCACCACGACGCGCTTGACGCCCGCCACCAGGTCCATCGCGCCGCCCATGCCTTTGACCATCTTGCCCGGGACCATCCAGTTGGCCAGGTCGCCCTTGTCGGTGACTTCCATCGCACCCAGGATCGCCAGGTCGATGTGGCCGCCGCGGATCATCGCGAACGAATCGTGGCTGCCGAAATAGCTGGCGCCTTCGCGCGCGGTCACGGTCTGCTTGCCGGCGTTGATCAGGTCGGCGTCCACCTGTGATTCGGTCGGGAACGGGCCGATGCCCAGCAGTCCGTTCTCGGACTGCAGCCACACGTCCATGCCCTCGGGAATGAAGTTGGCGACAAGCGTCGGCAGGCCGATGCCGAGGTTGACGTAGGCGCCGTCGGTGAGTTCCTGCGCGGCGCGTTGCGCCATCTGGTCGCGGTTCCAAGCCATGAAGATGCTTCCTGTGTGTCGAATGTGGACGCCAATGGGCGGCAGCGCTGCCGCCCGACCCGCACGCCGGGATCAGCCCGCGCTGACGGTGCGCTGCTCGATGCGCTTCTCGGGCGTCGGGTTGAGCACGATGCGGTCGACGTAGATGCCGGCCAGGTGCACGTGGTCGGGATCGATGGCACCGACCTCGACGACTTCTTCGACTTCGACCACGCACACCTTGCCCGCCATCGCGCAGGCCGGATTGAAGTTGCGCGCGGTCTTGCGGAACACCAGGTTGCCGGCGGTGTCCGCCTTCCACGCCTTCACCAGCGAGACGTCGGCCCTGAGCGCGGTTTCCATGACGTAATGCTTGCCGTCGAACTCGCGCGTTTCCTTGCCTTCGGCCACCACCGTGCCGTAGCCGGTGGCGGTGAAGAACGCCGGGATGCCGGCGCCACCGGCACGCAGGCGCTCGGCGAGCGTGCCTTGCGGATTGAATTCGAGCTCGAGTTCGCCGGCGAGGAACTGCCGTTCGAATTCCTTGTTCTCGCCAACGTACGACGAAATCATCTTCTTGATCTGGCGCGTGGAGAGCAGCTGGCCGAGGCCGAAGCCATCGACGCCGGCGTTGTTGGAAATCGCCGTCAGCCCGCTGACACCGGAATCGCGCAACGCGCCGATCAACGCCTCGGGAATGCCGCAGAGGCCGAAGCCGCCCACCGCGAGGGTCTGTCCGTCGGCAACGACGCCCTGCAGCGCGCTGCGGGCATCGGGGTAAAGCTTGCTCTTCGCGTCGCCGGCGCGGGGCGACGCGGCACTGTCCTGGGGCATGGGATGACTCCGTGTGCGGGATGGCCGCAGTTTACCCCGTGCATCCCGGTCGCCTGCACCGGACCTTCGGGCAATGCGCGGCGTGGCGCCCATGCCCTTGCGTACTGTCCGCGACGCCGGCTACACGCGCCGGCCGATGCACTCGTCGATCGCGCTGGCTTCGGTTCGCGGTTGCCCGGGATCGCGGTGGCTCAGGATCGGCCGTACACGTCTTCGAGCCGCACGATGTCGTCTTCGCCGAGGTAGCTGCCCGATTGCACCTCGATCAGCTCGACGGGCGTGCTGCCCCGGTTGCGCAACCGGTGCACGCTGCCCTGCGGGATGTAGGTGCTCTCGTTTTCGCGCACTTCGAACACGCGGTCATCGCACGTCACCTCGGCCACGCCGGACACCACCACCCAGTGCTCCGCGCGGTGCTGGTGCTTTTGCAGGCTCAACGCCGCACCGGGCTTGACGAAGATCCGCTTGACCTGGAAATGCGGGCCGACGCCGATCGAGTCGTAGCTGCCCCACGGCCGGTAGACCTTGCGATGGAACAGGTGCTCGCTCCGTCCGGCCGCCTTGAGCCGGTCGACCACCGTCTTGACGTCCTGCACGCGATCCTTGCGTGCCACCAGCGTGGCGTCGGCGGTATCGATGATGACCAGGTCCTCGACGCCGATCGTCGCGATCAGGCGGCGCTCGGAGGCCCGCACGAGGCTGCCGCGCGTGTCGACCGAGATGACGTCGCCTTCGTGGCGATTGCCGTCGGCATCGTGTTCGGCCACCGCCCACAGCGACGACCACGAGCCGATGTCGCTCCAGCCGCAACTGACCGGCACGACCGCGGCGCGATCGGTGTTCTCCATCACCGCGTAGTCGATCGAGTCGCTGGGACTGGCGGCGAACGCCTCGGCGCCGACGCGGATGAAGTCCAGGTCCGCGGTCGCCGTGGCATACGCGGCGCGTGCGGCGGCCAGGATGGCAGGGGCATGGCGGCCGAGTTCGTCGAGGTAGCGTTGCGCGCGGAACAGGAACATGCCCGAGTTCCACGCGTAGGTTCCCTCGGCGAGGTAGCGCTCGGCGGTGGGGAGGTCGGGCTTCTCGACGAAGCGCTCGATGCGGAAGCCGCCCGGCGCCAGTTCTTCGGCGCGCAGGATGTAGCCGTAACCGGTCTCGGCGTAGTCGGGAGTGATGCCGAAGGCGACCAGCCAGTCCTTCGCGGCCAGGTCGGTGGCACGCGCCACGGCCTCGCGGAACGCCGCCTCGTCCTCGACCAGGTGGTCGGCCGGCATCACCAGCATCGTGGCGTCGTCGTCGCCGGCCAGCACGTGCAGGGCAGCCAGCGCGATCGCCGGGGCCGTGTTGCGCGCCATCGGCTCCAGCACAATGCCGCCGCTGGGCACGGCGACCGTCTGCAGTTGTTCGCCAACCATGAACCGGTGGTCGTCGCTGCACACCGTCACCGGTGCCTGCGCGCCCGGCAGGCCGCTGGCGCGCAGCACCGTCTCCTGGTACAGCGAACGATCGCCGATCAGCGACAGGAACTGCTTGGGCTGGTTCTGCCGTGACAACGGCCACAGCCGGGTCCCGCTGCCGCCACTGAGCACCACCGGATGCAGCATGTCGAATCCTCAAGTCATGACCGCACAAGGGTAGCCGACCCGGGGACGGGGGCGGCCTGCGGCGGCCCGTCGGCTCGGCTAGAATTGGCGGCTCGGGCCCGTGTGGCCACGATCCAACCCCCCAAGGAATCCCCGCACGATGAAGATCCTCGTCGGCTACAAGCGCGTGGTGGACTTCAATGTCCGCATCCAGGTCAAGCCGGACGGTTCCGGCGTGGTCACCGATGGCGTCAAGCTGTCGGCCAACCCGTTCGACGAGATCGCCCTCGAAGAGGCCCTGCGGCTTCGCGACAAGGGCATCGCCACCGAGGTCGTGGTCGCCACGATCGCCCCGGCCGACGCCCAGGCGCACCTGCGCAACGGCCTGGCGATGGGCGCCAACCGCGCCATTCACGTGGTCACCGACCAGCCGATCCAGTCGCTGACCGCCGCACGCGTGTTCCTCAAGCTGATCGAAAAGGAACAGCCCGACCTGGTGATCCTGGGCAAGCAGGCGATCGACGACGACGCCAGCCAGACCGGCCAGATGCTCGCCACGCTGTGGGGCCGGCCGCAGGCCACCTTCGCCAGCAAGCTCGAAGTCGAAGGCGGCAAGGCCACCGTGACCCGTGAAGTCGACGCCGGCCTGGAAACGCTGGAAGTCGATCTGCCGGCCGTGGTCAGCACCGACCTGCGCCTCAACGAGCCGCGCTTCATCAAGTTGCCCGACATCATGAAGGCCAAGAGCAAGCCGATGGAGACCATCGCCTTCGCCGACCTGGGCGTGGACGCCGGCGACACCCTCAAGACCACCCACTTCGCGCCGCCGCCCAAGCGCAGCAAGGGCGTGATGGTCAAGGACGCGGCCGAACTGGTCGCCGCACTCAAGGCAAAGGGGCTGCTGTGATGAGCAAGGTACTGATCGTTGCCGAACACCTGGCGGGCAAGCTCAACGCCGCCACCGCCAAGTGCGTGACCGCCGCGCAGGCGCTGAAGCCCGAGTCGATCGACATCGTGGTGCTGGCCGCCGACCCGGCCGGCGTCGCCGCCGAGGCCGCGCAGATCGCCGGCGTTGCGCGCGTGCTGACCGTGGCCAACGCCGCCAACGCCGACGCGATCGCCCAGGTGCTTGCCCCGCAGATCGCCAACCTCGCGGCCGGCTACAGCCACGTGTTCGGCCCCAGCACCACCTTCGGCAAGGACCTGATGCCCTGCGTGGCCGCCCTGCTGGGCGTCGCCCAGGTGTCGGACGTGATGTCCGTCGAAGGCAGCCACACGTTCAAACGCCCGATCTACGCCGGCAACGCGATCATCACCGTCGAGGCTCCGACCGACCACGCCGTGGTCGCCACCGTGCGCACCGCCTCGTGGCCGGAAGCCGCGCGCGGCGGAAGCGCTGCCATCGAAGCGGCGAGCGTCGATGTCGCCCTGCCCACGCACACGCGCTACAAGGGCCTGGCCGCCGGCAAGTCCGATCGCCCCGACCTGCAGAGCGCGCGCCGCGTGGTGTCTGGCGGTCGCGGCGTCGGCTCGGCCGAGAACTTCAAGATCATCTACGACTTCGCCGACAAGCTCGGCGCCGGCGTGGGCGCCTCGCGCGCGGCGGTCGACGCCGGTTACGTGCCCAACGAACTGCAGGTCGGCCAGACCGGCAAGATCATCGCCCCGGAGCTGTACGTCGCCGTCGGCATCAGCGGCGCGATCCAGCACCTGACCGGCATCAAGGACGCAGGCACCATCGTGGCCATCAACAAGGACGGTGACGCCCCGATCTTCGAGATCGCCGACATCGGCCTGGTCGGCGACCTGTTCAAGATCCTTCCCGAGCTGGAAGCGGCGCTGTAATCCGGCGCGCGGCGAACGCTCCGGTGACGGTACGCAGATCCAGGATCCTGGTGGCTTTCGGCACGCGGCCGGAAGCCATCAAGATGGCGCCGCTGGTGCATGCGCTGCAGGCCAGCGAACGGCTCCAGCCGCAGGTCCTGGTGACAGCGCAGCACCGGCACATGCTCGACCAGGTGCTCGAGCTGTTCGGGATCACCACCGACGTCGACCTCGACGTCATGCAACCCGGCCAGACCCTGCCCGACCTCACCGCGCGCATCTTGCAAGCCACCTCCACGGCACTGCAGCACCTGCGTCCGGACATGGTGCTGGTGCACGGCGACACCAGCACCACGCTGGCCGTGGCGCTGGCCGCCTTTTACGCGGGCATCCCCGTGGGCCATGTCGAGGCGGGATTGCGCAGTGGCGACATGCTTGCGCCGTGGCCGGAGGAAATGAACCGCCGGCTGACCGCGCCGCTGTGCCGGCTGCATTTCCCGCCCACCGAGCTGGCGCGCGACAATCTGCTGCGCGAGGGTGTTGCGGCGGACCACATCGTGATCACCGGCAACACCGTCATCGACGCGCTGCTGACGGTGGACGATCGCCTGGCAACCGATGACGCCTTGCTGGCCTCGACCCGTTCGCTGTTCCCGTTCCTCGATCCGGCCAAGCGAACGATCCTCGTCACCGGCCACCGTCGCGAGAACTTCGGTGCCGGCTTCGAGCGCATCTGCGCCGCACTGGCGATGCTGGCCGCGCGCCAGGACATCCAGATCGTGTATCCGGTGCACCTGAACCCGGAGGTGCGCCGCGTCGTGCAACAACAGCTGTCCGCCACCCCCAACGTCCACCTGGTCGAACCGCTGGGCTACCTGCCGTTCGTGCATTTGATGCGACAGGCCGAGCTCATCCTTACCGATTCCGGCGGCATCCAGGAAGAAGCGCCGGCGCTGGGCAAGCCGGTGCTGGTGATGCGCGACACCACCGAACGCCCCGAAGCGATCTCGGCCGGCACGGCGGTACTGGTCGGCACCGACACCGCGCGCATCGTCGACACCGCGCAGCGCCTGCTGGACAACGCCGACGACTACCGCCGCATGTCGACGGCTCACAACCCCTACGGCGACGGGCGAGCCAGTCAGCGCATCGTCACGGCGCTGGAGCGGCACTTCGCGATGGCGCATGCGACGTCGAGCCACGGAGCCGGGTCTTGAGCGCCACGCGCCGCTGCCGAGTCGACCTGATCGTCGGCACGCGTCCCAACATCGTCAAGCTCGGGCCGCTGGCGCACGCGCTCTCGGCCTCGGACTGGTGCGACCCGCGGGTGGTGTTCCTCGAGCAGCACACCAATGCCGGCCTGGGCGATGACATCCTCGCCGACCTCGGGGTCGATGCCGATCACGTACTGCGCATCCCGCTGCCGGGCGACGGCTACGGCCAGCGCCTGGGCGACATGGTGGCCGGCTACGGCGAGGCCCTGCGCGCCGACACACCGGACCTGGTGGTGGTGTTCGGCGACGTGGACGCCACGCTCGCCGCCGCGCTTGCCGCGAAACGTCACGGCTTGCCGGTGGCGCACGTGGAAGCCGGCCTGCGCAGCCACGACCGGCGGATGCCGGAAGAGCTCAATCGGCTCATGGTCGATGCGATTGCCGACCTGTTCTTCGCCACCAGCGAAGACGCCGTCGACACGCTGGTGCGGAGCGAAGGCAAGCCTGCCGACGCCGTGCACTTCGTCGGCAACCTGATGATCGACTCGCTGGTGCGCACGCTCGACGCCGACGCCGGCGCACGCCTGGGTGACGCGATCGGGCTGCCTCGCGGTGGCTTTGCGGTGGCGACGTTCCATCGCCCCTCCAACGTCGATCACGAACCCGGGCTGCGCGCCATGTTGTCGCTGCTGCAGCAGGCAAGCACGCGTCTGCCGGTGGTGCTGCCACTGCACCCGCGCACCGCGGCCGCATTGGATCGCCACGGCCTGCGTGCCCATGCCGATGGCATCGACGGCCTGCACCTGCTTCCACCGATCCGCTACCGCGAATTCATTTCGCTGCTTTCGCACGCGCGCGTGGCGATGACCGATTCGGGCGGCCTGCAGGAAGAGACTTCGTTCCTGGGCGTTCCCTGCCTCACGGTCCGCGAGAACACCGAGCGCCCGGTCACGATCACGCTCGGCACGAACTGCCTGACCAGCCCGGCCGAGGCGATCGGGAAACTCGATGCGATCCTGCAATCGCCGCGTGCCGCCGCAACGCCGATTCCGCTGTGGGATGGCAACACCGCCGGACGCATGACGCGCGTCCTGTCGGCCTGGTGGGCCGACCAGCAACGCCGCCCGGGGCCGTCGGCCGACCTCGGCTGAACCCGCCTCGACGCGCCGCGCGCGACAGCACGCGAGCGTCTGCAGCCCCGATCGACCCCCTCCCCCGCAGCGCCTGAGCGCAGGCCGCGTCGATCACGCGGCGCAGCGCTGACGCCGCCGTCCAACGACCGTCCTTGCGCGCCCCGGAAGGCCGCGGCGCCAGTTACCGGCGATGCCACCGGCAGGACGATGCAATCAGGGCGTGCCGGGGTAGGCGGCCTGGATGCGCTCGTGCAGGGCGCGCGAGAGCGTCCGGGAGAACGTCGCGGTCATGTGGTGCTGATCGCGGTACACGAACACGTTGCCGATCACGACCGGGCAGGTTTCGCCGCGGCAGAAGGCGTCATCGAAGTTCAGCAGCTTGATCTGCGGATCCAGGCTTGCCGCGATGTTCAGCGCGGCATTGCGCAGCGCCTTGTGGCGCACACCCGAACACGCTTCCGGTGACGCACCGGGCTTGGACATGCAGGCCGGTGCATTGAGCGCCAGCCAGGGCGTGTGCTTGATGGCGGACACCTTGATGCCTGCAGTGGTCAGCTTCTTCGCCATTGTCACCACGCCGGCCGCAACGGCCTGCTGGCTCTGCGATGCGGACATGCCGCCGGTGCGGTGGTTTGGCGACTCGCTGATGACCACCAGGTCCGGCTTCTCGGCGAGGATCCGGTCCAGCGCCTTCCACTTCCACTGGTCACATTCGACGTAATCCGTGGGCGGCGTGCCGGGCGAGCCGTACTGCACCGTGAGGTCGGCAAACGCGCAGCCGCTCTTGGTGAGGGCCGTGACATCCCAGTCGCGCGCAATCGCGAGCTGCTCGAACGCCGGCAACCAATGCGCGGCGTGCGAATCGCCCACCAGCACCACGCGGAACTTTCCGCCGGTGGTTCCGTAGTGGCACGACACCAGGTCGGTACCCTTGACCTCGGCGATGCAGCGCGTGCCGCCCTTGCCGCCGTAGGCCGGGCCCCGGTCGAGCTTGGCCACGCCCGGTGCGGGCTGCGGGACGGCGACCGGCTTCACCGCCGCGCCGTAGAGGAATGCCTGTGCGCCCGGATAGTCCGGAGCGGCCTGCGCCACGGTCGACGCCGCATCGTTGTCGATCGAGTCGGCACGGACGTACGGCAATGCCGCGGCCGCGACCACCACCACCATGCACGCACCGCCCATCGCGTAGGCACTCGGGAATCCCTCGCCACGCGCGCGGGCGGGAGCGTGCCGGAAGCGGTCCTCGATGAGGTACTTCGAGGCATGGGCCAGGACGACCGAGATCGTGATCGCCGTGACGGCATCGGAGAACAGCGTGAGATCGCGACCGGTCACGTAGGGGTAGAACACGACCACCGGCCAATGCCACAGGTACAGCGAGTACGAGATGTCGCCGAAGTACTGCATGACACGGTTGCCCAGCACGCGACCCAGCACGCTGGTCGGCCCGCTGCCTGCGTAGATCACGGCGGCCGCGCCGAGCGTGGGCAACAGTGCCTCGTACCCGGGGAAAGGCAACGTGTTCGTGTAGAAGATGGCGCTGACGAGGATCGCCGCGCAGCCGGCCCAGCCCACGGTGTTGCGCAACGTCGGATGACGCTCGCCGCTCCCGCTGCCGACCAGCGCAAGCAGGCCGCCCACGCCAAGTTCCCAGATGCGCGTGGTGGTGAGGAAATAGCCAGGCGCCGGATCGGTAAAGGACATGTAAATGCCCCAGCCGAGGGAAGCCAGCGTCACCGTTGCCAGCGCCACGGCGAACGTGCCGCGCAACCGCCACTGCAAGCGCGTGGCAAGCGCGCCGGTCACGATCATCAGCAGCGGCCAGACGATGTAGAACTGCTCCTCGACCGACAGCGACCAGTAGTGCTGCACCGGACTGGGCGCCTCACCCAGCGCCAGGTAGTCGACGGAGTTCTGCACCAGCAGCAGGTTCTCGACGTAGAGGCCACTGGCCAGCACTTCCTTGGCCAGGTCGGACCAGACCGCGGGTGGCAGCCAGAGGTAGCCGCCGATGGCCGCTGCGACCAGCGTCAACGACGCCGCCGGCAGCAACCGGCGGATGCGCCGCGCGTAGAAGCCAAGCAGTGAGATCCGGCCACGCTCGGCCTCCCGAACCAGCAAGCCGGTGATCAGGTAGCCGGAGATGACGAAGAACACGTCCACGCCGACATAGCCGCCGGTCAGCATCGACGGCCAGATGTGGAACACCAGCACCAGCAGCACCGCGATTGCGCGCAGCCCCTGGATGTCGGTTCGGAAGCTGGAAGTGTTGGTGCTCGACATCGTGTGTCCTGGAGATCTGGGGCTTGCAGGTGAACGGTCTGGCAGGTGAACCACAACGCGGCGGTTCGTTGAATCACCGCGCTGCGGCGCCGCTGGCACATCGCCCTGACGTGGGCAGACGACGCGGCGCGTTGTGTCCGCCGGCCTCGACCGGCGGCGGCAAGGTCACGGCACTCCGGGATGGGTCCGCCTGATTCGATCGAGCAGCGCCGGCGCAAGCGACCTGGCGTACGTTGCGGTGAGGTGGTTCTTGTCGCGATGGACGAAGACGTTGCCGATGACGACGGGGCAGACATCGCCCTGGCAGAACGCATCATCGAAATCGAGCAGGCTCAGCCGGTTGTCCAGGCGCGAGGCGAGGACCACGGCGCCTTCAAGGATCACCTGGCTGCGACGCCCGGAGCAGGCCTCGACGGTGGCGCCGGGCTTGGACATGCAGCTCGGCGGATCCTCAAGCTGCCATGGCGTGTGCTTGATCATCGCCACGTCGATGCCGGCATTGGTGAGGTTGCGCAGCTCCCTCACCAGGCCCTGGGCGATCGCCTCCTGGCTGTCGGGCGCTTCGCGATTCTGGATCTTGTGGTTGGGCGACATGCTCACGACCACCAGGTCGGGCTTGTTGGCCAGTACCCAGTCGATCATCTTGCGGTTCCAGCGCGTGCACTCCTCGAACTCGCGCGTCGACGAACGACTGCCAAAGCGCACCGTGACGTCGGTGATGGCGCAGCTGCTCTTGGTCAGGCCGGTCAGTCTCCAGCCGCGCTCGTCGGCAAGTTTCTTGAATGCGGGCAGCCAGTGCACCGCGTGCGAATCGCCGATCACCACCAGGTGGAAACGGCCGTCGGCCTTGCCGTAGTTGCAGAACGCGATCGCGTCGTCGACCGTCGAGCCGATGCAGTTCTTCTCGCCGTTGCCACCGTAGGCGGGGCCACGATCAAGCTTTGCCACGCCGGGCGCAGGCAGCGACGCGGCGACCTTGGGTACCGGCAGTTGGTGCAGGAACGCTTCGGCGCCGGGATAGCTGGCGTCGACCTGCGACAGCGGCGCCGCGTAACCCGAATCCAGCTTCATTGCCGAGCCGTAGGGCACGGCGGCAGCGGCGGCGACCAGCAGCATGCAGCCGGCGCCCATCGCGTAGGCCAGCTTGTAGCCGCTGCTGCGTCCGGTGGCGGCCACCGGGTGGCGGAAGCGGTCTTCGACGCCGTACTTGGACAGGTGCGCGAGCACCACCGACACCACCACCACCGTCACGCCGTCGGAGAAGCGACCGATCTCGCGTCCGGTGACATACGGGTAGAACACCACCACCGGCCAATGCCACAGGTACAGCGAGTAGGAGATATCGCCGAAGTACTGCAATGGACGCACGGCGAGCGCCCGGCCGAGCAGGTCGGACGGTTCGCTCCTGGCGTAGATCAATGCCGCCGCGCCCAATGTCGGCAGCAGCGCTTCGTAACCCGGGAACGGCAGGCCGGTGGTGTAGAAATAGCCACTGGCGAGGATCGCCAGGCACCCTGCCCAGCCGGCGACTCCGCGTGCCAGCCGGTTGCCGCCTTCGTCGAAGGCCATCAGCGACAGCAGGCCGCCGATGCCAAGCTCCCAGATCCGGGTGGTGGTCAGGAAGTAGCCCGGCGCCGGATCGGTGTAGGACTTGTAGACACCCCACGCAAACGAGGCCAGCGTCACGCTGCCCAGGGCCGCGGCGAACACCGCGCGCGTGCGCCAGCCCATCTTCCGGGCCAGCGCACCGGTTGCGATCATCAGCAACGGCCAGAAAATGTAGAACTGCTCCTCCACCGACAGCGACCAGTAGTGCTGCACCGGGCTGGGAGCTTCCTGCAATGCAAGGTAGTCGACGGACTTGACGACCAGCAGCAGGTTCTCGACATAGAACCCACTGGCAAGCACCTCCATCGCGAGGTCGGACCACAACGCCTCGGGCAGCCACAGGTAGCTGCCGATCGCCGCGGCCGCCAGGGTCAATGTGGCCGCGGGCAGCAGGCGCCGGATACGACGCGCATAGAAGCCCACGAGCGAGATCCGACCCTTGTTCTCGAACTCGCGGACCAGCAAGCCGGTGATCAGAAAACCGGAGATCACGAAGAACACGTCAACGCCCACGTATCCGCCCGGCAGACCCGTCGGCCAGACGTGGAACACCAGGACCAGAAGCACTGCGATGGCACGCAGTCCTTGAATATCGAGTCTGAAACCGGTGCCGTTCGTCATTGCGGATCTCTGGATCGGAAACGTCAGGAAAGCAGGTCACCGGCGATGTGCTGCATCGCCGGCGAGCGCCCGAAATCAGTTCGGGGCAACATCCCAGGCCATGTACACGGTGCCCTTGGCGTCGGGCTGCTGCAGCTTGAAGCGCTCACCGCGCGGCGCGCCACGGCGGACCCAGACCAGCACGTCGGAAGAGCCGGACTTCTTGTAGACCGAACGGATGGCATGGCCCTGCGGCTCGCCCTTGTCACGGGCGTAACCGCCCTGCTTGAAGGCTTCGGCCATCTGCGCATCCACTTCATCGACGGTGCCGTCGAAGAACTCGATGCCCACTTCGCGCACGACCTTGCCGGTCTTCTTGGCGGTGACTTCACGCTCCACGGCGACGTGGAAACGGAATGGCAGGGTCTGGACGCCACCGGCCAGCGGGGCCTGGAGCGCCGGAACCATCGCGACCGGCGGAGCAACCGGAGCAACCGGAGCGACCGGAGCGGGTTCCACGACGGGAGCCGTGGCTTCCGTCGGCGCCGGCGGCGCGACGGGCTCCTGGGTAGCCTGGTTGTTGTCGCGGCAGGCGGCCAGGCTGGCGACCATCGCCAGGGCGAACACGAACTTCTTGCTCATCACTTCCTCACAATTCGGTTGAAGAAAAAACAGGGATATCCGCACACACGCCGGCCTTGGCGGCCGGCCGGAAAGAGTTGCCGCTCAGAGGGGGGAGCCGTTTCCCCCATTCGATTCATGCAGGAATTGCTGCAGCCGCAGGTACATCTGCGCGCTGAGGTTGCGGTAGTCGGCACCATTGGCGATGGCCATGCCCGCCCGGCTCAGCCCCGACCAGCAAAGCGGGTCATCATAAATCAGCTTGCAATAGGCGGCCAATTGGCGCAGCGACGTGACCTCCATCGCCCCCAGGCCGAGGTAGTCCGACAGCGAGTTTTCCATTTTCGCGTGCAGCAGCGGCACGCCGAGCGACGCGACCTCGATCGGCACCATCTCGAACGTCGCGAACTTGACCAGACTCACCATCAATCGCGACGTGGCCAGTACTTCGGAGAAGTCGTCGGTCAGGAACGGGAGGATTTCCACCCCCAGGTCCTTCTTCACCTTGGGCCGGTACTGCTGGACCGTGAACAACCGTGCGTGGGGGACCGCGTTGCGGATCACCTCGATCGCGTCGGCTGCCGGCCACGCAAGCAGGCTGTCGTCGCAGAGCTTGCCGTAGTCGCCCAGGAAGATGCCGCTGGTGGAATGGAAATCCACGTAACGCGGCGCCTCGATCTGCAGGGTCTTGGGAATCGCGACGATGCCATCGAGCACCGGTGCCAGTTCCGGATCGTCGAACACGCGATCGCTGAAGACCATCATCGCAACCCGCTTTCCGTACTGCGCGCGCCAGGCGGCCATCTGCTCGCAGATGAACTTCTTGCGCGTCGAGCGGCCATTGAGCGAGAGGTTCACCAGCACCGAACGGCCTTGCCGCGCGTGGTGGTCCACCAGGTCGAGCACGTTCACGAAGTCCGGGCGCTCGGGGTCGCCCGGGTAGATCATCACGATGTCGGCCGGATGGCCGTCGAGGCCGCGCGGGTCGCCGGTTTCCAGGTCGACCAGCGCCACGTCCACGCCGTACGGTCGCAGCATGTCGGCGGTGAGGTGGGTCGACTTCAGGATGCCGCCCTTCTTCCAGCGCTCGCGATCGGTACGACCGACCACCGCCAGGCGGAAGTTCGGGCGCCGATACGGCGCCTGCAACGCCGGCATGCGCCACAGGTCGGACGCATCGGCGGCCACGGGCGCGATTTGCGACGGGGCGGGACGCACGGTCAGGTAGGCCGACTGCAACGCGGCCTTGCTGCCCACCGGTGCGTCACCCAGCTCGACAAACGGCACGGCCTGCACACGGCCCAGGCGCGCGAGCACGGCATCGACGTCGGCGTCCTGGGTGAAATCGGCGCGGGACACTTTCAGGGTGTCGGTGTGGAACGCACACAGCGCGGCCGTGAGCGCCTTGACCTGGCGATCACCGCCATCCGGACCGGCGGCGGAATCCACCGCCGGCGTGCCATGCCAACCCACGACGGCCTTGCGGTCGTAGCGGTCGATGGCATCGACCAACTGCCGGACGTAGTGCGGTGGATAGTCGATGGCCGCGTCGAGCGGAATGTAATAACCCTTGAATCCCTCGATGGCGTCGAACCGCGCCCGCTCGTCGACGACCTCGTTGATCCACACGTGCACGCCGGGGCGTCCGATGAGGAACTCCGGCACGCCTTGCGCCGCGGGCAGCACCACGCACAGCTCGTCGAACTGGACCAGCAACGCGCCGACGGTTGCCTTCATTCGTTCCGGGTCGGTGCCCGCTTCAAAGCAGACGCAGCCGCGGGTCCTGGGTCGCACCTCGTGATCGGTGCCCAGGTGCAGCAAGGTTGCCCCACCCTTGCCCGGCATGGCGACCGCCGGCTTGGCGATCGCCGGAGCGGACGTGGACGACGTTTGCAGGTCGACGATGCCATTGGCGAAGGCGTCGCCACCGGCAGCCAGTCGCTCGGCGAGGAATCGCGCAAGCTCGCTGCCCGGCTCTTCCGTCCAGGGCGCGCCCGTCAGCACCAGTTCGGTCTGCGCCGAATCGCGCTGGCGATACTCCTCGAACAACGACGGCGGTGCGCCGGACGGCTCCTCCATCGGCTTGAGCCAGTTGCGCTTGCGATCCACCACGATCAGCGGAATGCCGCGCTTGGCCGCTTCCACCGCGATCCACGCATCGACCATGCCCGTCGACGCGAACGCGGTGTGGCTGGGACGCCAGAGGCTGGTGTGGAACGCGAGCGTGCCGGTACCGAGCTGGTTGACGATGCGGTCGCGTTCCAGCGGATGCTTGAAGTGGAACAGCGTGCGGTCGGCGAAGTACGACACGATGGGTTTGGCGAAGATCGTGCCGTGCACACCGACCAGTGCCTTGCGGCCATACAGCTCGATCTTGCGGATCAGACGCTGCACGTAGTCGGGCGGATAGACGATGTCGTCGTCGACAGTGAAGCAGTAGCCTTCCGGCAGTTCGGGACCGAAATAGAACTTGCCGTTGTCGCGCAGGTCCTCGCCACCGATCTTGACGGTGATGCGCGGGTGCTTCAGGAACTGCGGAACCTCGTCGTATTCGTTGAGGTAGACGAAGATCCGATCGACCTGGTCGATCAACGAATCGATTGCGGCGCGCAGCGCACTGCGGCGCGGCGGGAAGCTGGCAAGACAGACCGAGATCGATTCGTCCGGATTGGCCGCACCGCGCACCACGCCCAGCTTGCTGTGGACCGCGAACGGACGACGCACCACCGGGAACGGCACGAACGGATAGCGCCCGCGCTTGGCCAGGTCGGCGTGCCAGGCATCCACCGCATCGCTGTACGCCTTGCGTGGTGCGGCCAGGCCGCCCGGCACCGTCGACAGGCCGCGGTTGGCGGGATCCTGGGTCAGCGACTCATCGCGCACCAGCGCCTTGTACAGCACCTCGTGCACGCACTTGTGGGCGTCCTCGCCGAACACACGCTTGATCCGTCGCAGCATCTCGTCGTCGGCGGACGTACGCACGCTGTCGAAATACCCGACGGTGTCGAACACATCGCGACGCATCATCTGGCTGATGTAGGCAAGTCGCTTGGTGCGTCCGTTGACCGCGATGAGGTTGCCGGCCGGGTCGCGCCGCTCGTGCAGGCAGGTGCTGACCGCGCAGCCGGACTCGCTCAGCAGCGCGAGCTGCTTGGCAACGCGCTCGGGCTCGCTGACATCGTCCGAGTCCATGAACGTGATGGCCGCGCCGCGCGCCTGGGTGATGCCGTGGTTCTTGCACCAGTAGGTGCCGCGGTTCGAGCCGAAGCACAGCAACCGGACCCGCGGGTCGACCGCGGCGATTTCCTGCACGATCTCGCGGGTGCGGTCGGTGCTGCAGTCGTCGACCACCAACAGCTCGAGGTTGGCGTGGGTCTGCGTGAGAATCGACTCGACCGCCTCACGCACGTACTGCTCGGTGTTGAACGTGGTCATGATGACCGACACCAGCGTGTTCGCCGGCACCGGCAGACGCACGAAGTCGGTCTTGAGCGTCGCCAGCGGACGACGCATGTAGGGAATGTCGGTGAGAACCAGCGACGGGGGCGCTTCGTCGACGACGGGCGCCTGGACCGGCGTCGGCATTGGCGTCGCAGCGGCAGCGGACGCTGGCACGGCAACCTTCGCCGGCGCCTGCACCGTTGCCGCGGCGGGACGCGCGGCCTCGCGCGACGCAACCGCCGGGGCGGCAGCAGACGGCACGACGGCGGCGGCTGGCGCTGACCCGACCGTCGTTGAGACGTGCGCCTGCGTCGTCGGGACGCGTGGGGCGACGGGCGCTGACAGCGCGGCGGGGCTTGCCGTTTGCGTCAATGCCGGCGCAACGGAAACCTCGGTCGCGGGCACCCGGCCCATGAGCTTCAGCAGCGGCCAGGCCGCCGTGCGCACAACGCCCTTGGTCTGTCGCAGGAACGAGAAGACCCGTCCGCCCAGCAGTGCATCGTGTCGCCCGCGCAGGTCGCGCACGTTCTCTTCCAGCTGGTTCAGACGCGCCAGGCTGGCCTGCGTTTCCTCGGCAGTCGACTTGGCATGCCTGACCTGCTCGGAGATGCGTTGGTCGAGTCGGCCGATCTGCGCGCCGTGCTCGGCTTCGAGCCGGTTGCGCAGGGCCAGCACGTGCCCGATACGCAAGTCCGCCTCGCCAATCGCGGCGCGAAGCATGGCCAACTGTGCGTCGTGCTCGCGCTGCGTGTCGTTGACGCGGGCCAGCGTCGAGGTGTGATCGTCCAGTCCGGCCGCCACGGTGTCGACGGTCGCTTCGAGCGTGCGCAACTGGGCTGCTGAGCCGGCCTGGGTCGCCAGCGCAACGGCAATGGTCGCCTCGCGTTCGGCGAAGCGCTCGTCAAGGCGGGTTTCGATCCCGTCGACTTCGGACTCGAGCATCGCGCGCGTGTCGCCAAGGACCGCCAGGCGCGACTCGCGCAGTCGCTCGTCGATCTCCGACGCGACCATCGCATGCGTGTCGCCAATGGCCGACGCGAACGACCCGTGCAGTTGCTCGTCGATCTCCGCCGCATGGGCCTGGTGCGCGGCCAGCGCTGCCTCGATGTCCTGCAGCTGGGTCGACAGCCGCGCCGTGTGCCCGGCGGCGTCCTCGCCGAACTCGGCGAGCTGCTGGGCGAGCTGCTTGGCGAAATCGCCCTGCGCCTGTTCGATTCGCGGCAGCAGCGCATCGACACGGCCATCGACCTTGGCCAGGCCGGCGGCCAGCTCGGCATCGATCCGCTGCCGGTCCGACGTCAGGTGCGCCAATCGCTCGCTCGTCTGCTCCACCTTCACGGCCAGCTGGCCCATCTGATGGGCCTGTTCGCCCACCATGCTCAGACCGGTCATGCCCTTGGCGGCCACTTCGGCGATCGCGTTCTGCGCCTGGTCGACCCGCGGCGCCAGCGTCGTCAGTCGGTCGTCGATCCTGGCCAGACTTGAGGCCAGCTTCTCCAGCTCGGCAAACACGCCGCCGGTCGCGGCAACATCGGCGCCATCCCCGGAAAGGCGCGCGGACAGCTGCCGGCCCAGGAACGCCTGCTTGTCGACGGCCTGCTTGAGCTTCTGCACCTGGCTGACCGTGGCACGCAACGTCATCTGCGTGCGCAGCAATTCATCGGCCTCGTGCAACGGCAGCTCGCGCTTCTCCGCCGCGGTTTTCGCCGGCATGAACAGATAGGTGGCCGTCGCATTGAAACAACCCAGCACGGAGTAACCGTGCTGGGCCAGGAGGGTGTGGATCTCCTCGAATTCCTCGGGCGTCTGCGCTTCGCAGACGATCATCGGGCGGTGCTTCTCGATCGTCGCCTGTGCGCCGCGCAGCACCGCCAGGTCCATCCCCTCGACGTCCACCTTCAGCAACGCCACGCGTCCGCCGATCGGCATGTCGTCCAGGCGGACAACCTCGACCTCGCCGTTCTCGTCCACCCCGAAACGGGTAGCGCCGAGGTTGTTGGCCATCGAGGAGACCATGCTGACCCGGCCCGGCCCGCTGCCCACGGCGAGCGGGTGGAGTCGCACCAGCGACTCCACCGCGTTGAGGCGGACGTTTTCCTTCAGGAAGTGGAACGCCTCCGGATTCGGCTCGAACGAGACGACATTGCAGCCCCTGACCCGGGCGAAGAACACCGTGTGGTTGCCGATGTTGGCGCCCACGTCCAGGACCCAGTCCCCGGGAGACAGCTTCGCGCCCACGGCCCGAAGCAGCTCGCTCTCGTAAAACGCCTTGCTGGAGAGGATCCCCTTGGAGATGTGGTCTTCGGCCGACGGCAGGAGCATGTGGATCGTGCACCCGTCGTGTTCGAACACACTCGCCTGCGCGGTGGGCACCGTGGCGATCTCAGGATTCAGGGCCTGGGTCATGGTCGTTCCCGGTATCAGAGCTGGAAGACTTTCGCGCTGGGGGCCAGTCGTCCCTTCACATCGAACACCACGCCGTCGGGCTTGGCATACGCCTCGACCGAGCCGTCGGGCGCATCCACGAACTGGTGGTGCGGCACGGCCAGCACGACCGCGTCGTAGGCGGCCAGGTCGGGCTTACCCACCAGGCTGATGCCGTACTCCTCGTGGGCCTGGCGGTGATCGGCCCAGGGGTCGTACACGTCGACCTGGGCGTTGGCCGCCTGGAGTTCGGTGATGACGTCCACGACCCGGGTGTTGCGCAGGTCGGGGCAGTTTTCCTTGAACGTGAGTCCGAGCACGAGGATGCGCGAGCCCACCAGGTGCAGGCCATTGCGCGCCATGTGCTTCATGACCTGCGCCGCAACGTACGGGCCCATGCCGTCGTTGATGCGACGGGCGCTGAGCAGCAGCTCCGGATGGAAGCCGAGCATCGCGGCCTTGTGCGCCAGGTAGTACGGGTCGACGCCGATGCAATGGCCGCCCACCAGTCCGGGCTGGAACGCGAGGAAGTTCCACTTGGTGCCGGCGGCGGCGAGGACTTCCTGGGTGCTGATGCCGATCCGGTTGAAGATCATCGCCAGCTCGTTCATCAGGGCAATGTTGACGTCGCGCTGGGTGTTCTCGATGACCTTGGCCGCCTCGGCCACGCGGATGGAGCTGGCCAGGTGGGTGCCGGCATCGATGATCTTGCCGTACAGGGCGTTGACGAACGTGCCCACTTCCGGCGTCGAGCCCGACGTCACCTTCACGATCGAGCGCAGGCCGCGGTCCTTGTCGCCCGGGTTGATGCGCTCGGGGCTGTAACCGCACCAGAAATCGACGTTGAACTTCAGGCCGGACGCCTTCTCCAGCACCGGCACGCAGACTTCCTCGGTGACACCCGGGTAGACGGTGGATTCATAGATGACGCAGTCGCCGCGCTTCAGGATCGAGCCGATCGCGGCGCTCGAGCGCAGCAGCGGATCGAAGTCCGGGCGACGCGCCACGTCGACCGGCGTCGGCACGGTGATCACGTAGACGTTGCAGTCGGAAAGATCCTCGAGGGTGCTGGTGAATGCCAGCGACTTGGCCTGGACGAGTTCTTCGCTGGTCAATTCGAGCGTGCGATCCTCACCGCGGCGCAACTCCTCGATCCGGGTGGTGTTGATATCGAAGCCGACGACGTCGAACACCTTTCCGAATTCGACGGCGAGCGGCAGGCCGACATAACCCAACCCAACCACGCCGATTTTCGCATCATCAATTGACAGCATTTTCAATTCCCTGGAATGTTCGAAATGGAATTTCACAATGGGCAGGGGCGCCCGCCGGGCAGGCCGCGCCGCCCTTAGATCTGCAACCGTGCGTGCACGCCGAGGACTGTCAGTTCGTGGACAGCCACCTTGCCGGCGTCACTCTGCTCGCGGACACGTCGCGCGGCAGCCCTTGACATCTGCTGGAAGCATTGTGGTTCAGCGATCAATTTTAGTATCCCGCGAACCATAGCATCAACATCCTCGGGGCCCGCCAGCACGGCCACCCGTTCATCTACAAAATCACCCACCGCACCGGCGAGATTGGTTACCGGCACCAGGCCCGATGCCATGGCTTCGTCACGCGAGACGCCCTGCGTATCGCTGCGGGTCGGCACCAGAAAGATTCCGTTGTGCCGATGCAGGTCGGCGATTTCCTGCTGACGCAGAAGGCGGCGTTCGATGCGCACGTTGGCGAATGCATCCAGCCCGGCGAAATTCTGTTCGAACAGCGCACCGTCGCCGACGAGGTGGAAATTCATCCCGGCGAATTCCGGATATCCGGAAAGCTTCCGGATGACATCCGCCACCAGGTCGTTGGCATACACGCGGGTATCGTGCGGACGCACGGAAAGAATATTCAGTCGCGCCTCGACGGGCTTTTCGTGATACGCGAAAAGCGTCGTGTCGATTGGATTGTGGATTACCTGCCAGCGTTCCGCCGGCAGGCGCAGGCCCAGGTCCTGCCAGGTCTGCTCGGCAAACGTGCTCGACACGAATACCAGCTGCAGGCCGGCCGGTGGCGTCGCCAGAATCTCGCGCCAGAAACCCATACGTGCGTCGCTGTCCCGCTGGGCGCGCGCGCGTAGTTCGTCGGTGGAGAAGTTGAAACTGCGCCGCGCGTACGGCTGGATCTCGGCGCCGTGCAGCCAGACCACCGTCCGGGTGCGCGACGCGGCATCGCGTATGCCTTGCCACATGTCGCGGTCGAGGAAATGCACGGCGATGGCGTCGTGCCGCGCATGCACCAGCGTTTCACGCAGCGCTGCCGGATCGCAGACCAGGACCGGCACGCCTTCGTACTGGTACCCGCGCGATTGCGCACCCGCCGCCACGCACACGACATCCACCGCCACGCCACGGCGCCGGTATTCGATAACTCGCCGGTGGACAAAACCGTTGCGGTACGGCCTGCCGGGTTCGGGATAGATATTGGTGACCACCAGCACACGTCCGGCACCGGGCAGGAATGCCGGGGCGGGCAACCGCCAGTCCAGCCACAGCCCATCGACGAAACGGGTCAATGTCCCGCGCAATCGCACGGTGAAGCGGTATCCGGCGGTACCGGCGGGGGGCACGCGGGACACCGAAACCTGCGCCATCAGCGGCAGTCGGGCCAGGGTCGCGCCATCGCTGGCCACAGCCTCGAGCCCGTACTCGATCGCGTCGTCCGGGGCCGCATCGACACAGGCGAGCACGCAGCCGTCCCGCTCGATCTCCGCGCGGGACAGGACAGCCGAGCGCAGCGTCGCGTGCTCGGTGCCCGGGGGGAGCGCCGCGCACAGTTCCAGTCGGTGACGACGCACGGCCACTGACGTTCCGGCGGGAACCTCGCCCGCCTTCAATGCCGCCGCAAGGCGGGCGCCGCTCAGCTCCCGGCCGGCCGCGGCCGATGGCGCGGGCGCCAGCGATTCGGCAAAACGCAGCGCGTCGGCCATGTCGACACCTTCGTCGAAGCACGCCTCGGGCTCGATGTCGTCCATCGCGCCGCCTTCGACGTAGCCCAGCGAGTCGATGGAGACGGCGCCGGGCAACTCAAGCGAGCCCTCATCGATCGCATCGATCAGGCCGCCGATCGAACCGGGTTGCCTATCGGCCGCGATCACCAGGCGCCGCAATGCCAGGCGATCGACCCGGCGATATTCGAGTTCGGGCGTCACCAGGCCATCGTCGCCGGCGCGTCGGTAGGCCGCCTTGCCGATGGCCGCGGCATCGGTGTAGCGCGTCGCGAGCAGCAGATCCTGCAAGTAGTGCTCGCCGTAGTGGTCTCGCGGATCGAACGGAGCGATCCAGTACCCCGCCAGGCGTCCGCGCACGGCGGCAGCCAGGTCCTGTGCGGACAGCACCTGCGCCGTGTCAGGCACCCACGCATGCAATGCCTCGGGCACCGCCAGCAGCAGTTGGTCGGGTTGCAGGCGCTGCCGGGCACAACTGGCCAGGAGCGCGTCGAGCTGACGGGCGTCGTCGATCCGCGCCAGCACCGCCACCCGCGGCAGGGATGGCGGCGAGACCGAATAGCCGACCCGGCTGGCAAGGTAACCAAGCCGGTGGGCGTAGGTGTGCTGCAGCAACACCTTGCGCAGCGCCGCCACCCGCCGGGAGCGCGAAAGCGTGGCGTCGTCGCCGCGGAACTCACCCCAGGCCCGGCACAGCGCCTCTTCCTGGTCGTCGGTGGCAACCACCAGGTCGCCGAACAAGCGCGAGATGCCAAGCGAGCGGTTGCTGTACACGCCGCAGCCGCTACCGATCAACTCGAACACCCGGCGCGCGAACATGGTCGGCGACTGCTTGATGGTGTTGATGTTGATGCCGAACCGGTAGGAGCGGTACAGGTCGGCGATGCCCTTGTAGGGCATGCCGCCGCGCACCATCGCGCTGTACGCGGCCGGGTAAGCCAGGTCGTTGCCGACCTTCTGGCCGTGATTGCGATCGAAGACATGCACCGGGCCGACCAGCGCCAGGGCGTCGGTCAATGCGCGCAGATCGCGAGAACGCTCGATCAGGGAGGCGTAGTACGCGCCGGCAAAGAAGAACGCGTCCTCGCGGGCATTCTCCGCCACCGGGTGGAACATTTTCGGCTGCAACGCGAACGGCATCAGGTAGACGCGCGCGTGCCCGAAGTCCCGCTTGTAGCGCGGGATGCTGTCGGCGTCGGTCGTGAAAACCGTGTCGAACAAGGCGGCCGACTCGAAGAACGCCTCGAAATGCAGCGGATCTTCCTTGTTCCAGAAGGCCGTCGGGATTCCCGCTTTGCGGCAGGAGGCCACCAGCGAGCGCAAGGTGTCGGAACACTGCGACACCAGGCCCTCCCAAGCGTGGTCCGGGCCGTGCCAACAGGACTCGACCAGCAGCAGGTGCGGCTTGAAATCCCGCAGCTGTCCGGCCCAGTCGTCCGGCCGGAGTTGCATCAGCTCGCAATCCGGGCCCAGGCTTTCACTGGAGAAGGTATCCAGCACCGCAGCAACACGCAGCCCGCCCAGCGATGCAGGCGCATCGGGCACGGAGTTCAGCGCTTCAATCTCGATACGGAAAGTTTCGCCGTGGAGAACCTGCACCGCGGGTGCGGTGCTGGGTGCGGCAGCCGGCAACGCCGGGCGGTCAACGCGCGCGCGCCAGGTCGAGACCAGGCCCGCCAGACGGGTGGGCAATGTGAGCAGCAACCGGGGCGAGCGGCACGCGTCCAACAGCGCGTGTCCCAGCCCGAATGCGAGCGAGTCACGCACCAGCCGACTTTCGGCTTCGGCGTCCCGGAGTCCGCGCTGCGCTTCGTCGATCGCCGCGTCCAGCTCACGCAGACGGGCTTGCGCACGGAGCAACCGCAGGCGCACCTGGAGGTCGTCGTTGTCGCGGTGCCCGTTGGCGGTCATGGCGATCGGGCCGGCGCGATGCGCGCGCTTGCCGCCTGCAGGGAAGCGGCCAGGCTTTGCCAGGAAAACGACGACTCGATGCGCCCGACGGCGCTGCCCGGGCGCGCCAACGCGCCCGTGGCGCACTTGGCGTCGCGCAGGCGGGCGAGCTGGGCGGCAATCTCGCCCGAATCGCCCGCGACGCTCCACCCGGCTCCGAACTCGGACAGCAGGGACGCCGCCGAATCGGCCGGGTTGTCGCCGATGTGCAGGATGGGGGCGGCCGCGCCGAGGTACTCGTAGATCTTGCCCGGCACCTGGACCGGATCGGCATTGGCGATGTTGACCAGCAGGTCGCAGCGGCGCTGCAGCGCCAGCGCATCCAGATGGCCGATGAAGCCGAGCAATCGGATGCTGTCCGGGTGTGACTCGGCCAGTGCGACCAGGCTCGGTGGTGGGTTGATGGTGGCGATGGTGAGTCGCGCTCCCGACGTGGCAAGAACCGCGTCCAGCAGCACTTCCGGGCGACGGAACGCATAGAAGCTGCCGGTATAGAGCAGCTCCAGGCGATCGGGATCGAACGCGATCGCCGTCGTCGCGCCGCTCTGGCTGGCGAACCGGTGGTCAAAGCCCTGGGTAAGCACCATCGCCCGCTCCACCGGCAGGCCGTGACGGGCGCGCAGGGTTGCCAGCGCGCTGTCACTGGTCAGCGTCACCAGGTCGGCCTTGGCGCACAGTTCGCGCTCCAGACGGAACGCACGGGCGCGCCATCGGCGTGGCGTGTAGGGCGCCAGCACCGGGTCGCCCAGATCGGCCACCCAGGTGAATCCCTTCTTCTTCGCGTGCAGGCCCAGCGGTATCGACACCGGCGGTTCGTGCGAGCTGATGACGATGTCGGGGGCGACCTCATCGAGCAGGCGATCGAGCGCCTTGCGCGCCGAAGGACCCCACTCTGCCCGCATGTCCGGATACAGCACCCAGCCCAGCAGGGCATTGATCCGGTGGAACAGCCGTCCCTTCCAGTTCAGCGCCGGCGCGGCCTTGACCGCTCCCGCTCCCGTAGCCGGGCGCGTTGATGGCGGCTCCTGCTCCTGGCGCTGCGCGTCGGGGTGGTCGCGATAGTATTGCCGTTTCCGCGCGACCAGGCGGCCCATGAACGGTCCCGGCCAGCAGCGATGCACCACCACAGAGGCTGGCAACTCCGGCAACCGTCCGGCGCCGTAACCCAGCACGTCCGGTGCCAGCACGTGCACTTCGTTGCCGCCAACGGCCAGTTCGCGAGCGAGATAGGCCCATCGCAGCGCCTGCGGCGAGGGAATCGGCGGAAAGTCGTAGGCGACCAGGAGGAAGCGCATGGCTCAGAGAACGGCGGCTTCGGCCGGAACGCTCTTGATCAGGTCGCGATACGACGCAAGCGCCTCCTTGATTCCGCCGTAGAAGATCATCCGGCCGCGCTCGAGCACGATGCCCTTGTTGCAGACGCTGTTCAGCAGTCCGGCATTGTGGCTGGCGAGCACGACAATCCGGCTGCCGTCCACCCGCCCGGCCAGGCGTTCCTTGGCCTTGGCAATGAACTCGGTATCGCCTGTGCCGATCCATTCGTCCATCAGCATGATGTCGTGCTGGACCGACGTCGAGATGGCAAAGCCCAGGCGCATGCGCTGACCGGCGGACAAGGTCTTGAGCCGGTGGCCGATTTTCTCGGTGAGCCCGGCGAATTCGACGACCGGCTCGATCAGGTGGCGGATCTGCGACGAGCGCAGACCAATCGCGGTTCCGCGCAGGAAGATGTTCTCGCGTACGGTCGCCTCGGCGTTGAAGCCCAGCGAGACATTCAGCAGCGCCTGGCACGAGCCGTTGACCTCGACCGCGCCGCGGGTTGGGGTGAAGGCGCCGTTGAGCACGCGCAGCAGGGTCGATTTGCCCGCCCCGTTGCGTCCGATCAGGGCGATCCGGTCACCGTCGTGCGCTTCGAAGCCGATATCGGAAAGCACGGTCCGGGTTTCGCGCCGCGGCGGATCGAACGCAGCGTTCAGCAGCGTGGCGAACCACGTCTTCGCAGACCGCTCGTTCTGCAGGTAGATCGGAACCTCGAGGCTCACGCCGCGGGCAATCAGGGAAACATTCATTCGGTCACCCGCATCAGACCCAGATCGGCACGTAGCGCGCGTACCGCTTGTACGCCAACGCCGCCAACATCCAGCCCGCGACCGTAAAGACGGCCAGGTAATAGAGAGTGAAGTGCTCCAGCGGCTCCCCCAGCAGCGGCGCACGAACGACTTCGATCAGGTGGTACAGCGGATTGAGGCGCATGAAGGTCCCGTGCACGGTCCCCATCGGTGCCCGACTCGCGTACCAGAGGATCGGCGTGAGGATGAAGCCAAAAATGAACACGCTGCCCATCAGTTCGTGGATGTCGGGGAAGCGCGCGCCAACCAGCGCGATGATCACCGCGATCCACATCACGTTTACCAGCACCAGCGGCACCGAGACCAAGGCAAACAGCCCACCCGCCAGTTCCAGTTGTGGCGCCCGCAACAGGGCAATGGCCACCACCGGCGAGGCGACGATGAAGTAGAACAACGCCTTGGCCACCACGCGCAGGAAAAAATCGGTCAGGCGCTGGTGGCCGTCGAGGATGAAGGACTGGTGGCTGGGCAAGACGCTGGAGGCCTCGTTGATCACCATCGAGAGCAACCGGAACATCAGGTAGCCCAGGCCCATGTGCGGCATGAACTCGGCGGGCGTCACGCCCTGCAGCCGCGCGAAGAAGTACCCGATTCCCCACACGTACAGCACCGCCGGCATCACCAGCCACAGCAGCCCGAGCCGGGACCGACGGTACTTCGTAACGATTCCGAGCCAACTGGAGTAGGCCCAGAATTCCGGACGGCGCACGCTATCCGCAAAATCGCGCCACAACGAACGTTGCCTCACGTCAAGGCACCCGCCAGCTCGTCGCGAAGGTCGTCGAGGTTTTCGACGCCGACGCTCAGGCGCACGAGGTTGTCGGTGACACCCAGCTGGGCGCGACGCTCGGCCGGCACCGAGGCGTGGGTCATGATGGCCGGGTGGTTGACCAGGCTCTCCACGCCGCCCAGGGACTCGGCCAGCGCAAACAGCTCGGTGCGCTCGCAGAATCGCTTGGCCGCCGCCAACCCGCCCTTGATGTAGATCGAGACCATGCCGCCGAAGCCGTTCATCTGACGCTGCGCAAGCGCGTGCTGCGGATGCGACTTCAGGCCGGGGTAGATCACCTTCTCGATGGCGGCGTGCGACTCCAGCCACTGCGCCAGCTGCATCGCGTTGTCGCAATGCGCCTGCATCCGCAGGTGCAGGGTCTTCAGGCCACGCAGGGCCAGGAAGCTGTCAAACGGGCCCTGCACGCCACCGATCGCGTTCTGCAGGAAGGCCATCTGCTCGGCCAGCTCGGTGTCGTCGCCGACCACGACCATGCCGCCGACGATGTCGGAGTGGCCGTTGAGGTACTTGGTCGCCGAATGCATGACCAGGTGCGCGCCCAGTTCGAGCGGGCGCTGCAGGATCGGCGAGCTGAAGGTGTTGTCGACCACGACGATCAGGCCGCGCTTGCGCGCGATCTCGGCGATCCGGGCGATGTCGACCAGCTTCAGCAGCGGGTTGGTCGGGGTTTCGATCCAGACCAGTTTCGTCTCCGGGCGGATCGCGGCCTCGAAGGCGGCGACGTCGCTGAGATCGACCCAGCTGAAATCCAGGCCGGCGGAGCGGCGACGGACGCGCTCGAACAACCGGTAGGTGCCGCCGTACACGTCGTCCATCGCGATCACGTGGCTGCCAGAATCCAGCATCTCCAGAATCGTGGAGGTGGCGGCCAGCCCGGAGGCGAACGCGAACCCGCGGGTGCCGCCTTCCAGCGCGGCGACACAGCGCTCGTAGGCGAAGCGGGTCGGATTGTGGCTACGCGAGTACTCGAACCCCTGGTGTTCGCCGGGGCTGCTCTGGACGTAGGTGGACGTCGCATAGATCGGCGTCATCACCGCGCCCGTGCTCGGGTCCGGCGATTGCCCGGCGTGGATCGCCAGGGTGCCCAAACCGGGCTTTCGCGCCCCTTCCGGCTGTCGTTCGGTCATAGGGAACTTCCGCTTCCGCTAGCATGCGAGGGTCGCGGATTCTAACATTGACCATGCGTCCTCCCCTTCGCCTGCCAGGCGACTTCAGCCTCAGTGCAGCCTATCCGTTGTTCGCGCTGGAGCCGGCCGGGGAGACCGCACTGGTGCTGCATTTCACCGCCGATGACTACCGGCGGGCGAGCTTTCTCGATCGCCGGGCGCTGGCCCATCGCGACATCCCCGGCTGGCAGCCCTCGCGCGACGAACTGACCCAGGCCCTGGCCGGCCCGGCCGCCGGGCTGCCGGTGCACTGGCTGTTCCACATCGGTCACTGCGGCTCCAGCCTGCTCAGCCGCCTGCTCGACCTGTTGCCGGGCGTGCTGGGCCTGCGCGAGCCGTTACCGCTGCTGGCGCTGGCCCAGGATCCAGACGGGGCGCCGGCGTCGCCCTGGTGGCCGCTGGCGGTACGCGCGCTGGATCGCGGCTTCGACGATACCGCGGCAGTCGTGGTCAAGCCGAGCAGCCAGGTGGCCTGCCTGGCCGCGCCGCTGCTGGCTGCGACCTCCGGCAGGGCGTGCCTGCTGTGGGTCGACCTGCAGGACTGGTTGGCCACGATGCTGCGGGACCCGGGCCTGGTCGAGGCGGCCTTGTCGGGCGAGGTGGCGCGCCTGGCCGGCGGTGATCGGACGCCCGCCGCCAACGGCATCGGCGAGCGGCTGGCGCGGGTGTGGCTGGCCGCGCAGTGGCGCTGGCAGCGCCTGGTCGACGATCCGGCACTGGCCGGGCGCCTGGTCGATCTCGATTTCGCGGCGCTGCTGGCCGACCCGGCCGGAACCACCGCCGGGCTGGCCCGCCATTTCGGCCTGCCCGTGCCCACCGACTGGGACGCCCGGATCCGGGTATCGGGCCTGCTGGACCGTTACGCCAAGGATCCGGACCAGGCTTTCGATGCCGGCAGCCGCCGACGCGAGCTCGATGCCGCTGGTCGGACACACGCCCACGACGTGGCGGCCGGGCTGGCCTGGGCCGAGCGCGCTCTGGCCAACACGCCCGACGCGGCGATCACCGCCCGCCTGCGTCCCGCGGCCGGGCCCGGTGGCCGATCCGGCGACTGAGGCTGGCGATGTTTGAGCCTGGCCGCACCGAGGCGGGCCGTACTGAGTCGCCTGGGAGCCGCTGAACAGGGCGATCGGCCTCCCGCAGCCACCCGGGCTACCTGCCCCCGGCGGGCGCTCGGCCGGACAACCATCAGCCCAGGAACGTCGTCATCGCGTAGCGCGTCCCGCGGTGCACCGGCAGCACCTCGTGCAGCAGCGAGCACGAAAACACCAGCGCGGTACCGGTGGCTGGCGAGAAGCGGTGCGGACCGAATTCGGGGTACCGGAACTCGCCGCCCTCGTAGTCGCCGGCGTTTAGGTTGACCGACAACGCGAAGCGGCGGTGGGCCACGTCCGGGGTGTCGTTGTCGCGGTGCGCGCGGAAGTAGCCGGCACCTTCGGGGTAGGCAAGCAGCTTGAACGGGTCGCGGCGCTGCACACCGAACTGGAACACCCGCGCGATCTCCGGCAGCGCGCGGCGCAGCACGCGTTCGTGCATGCGCGCCTCGAGCGCCGCATCGCGCGGGAAGCTCTCGCGCCGCCGTTTGACCGACGGATCGATCTGCAGGGTCTGCCGCCCGTTTTCGAGCACCAGCACCGCCGAGGCTTCGCCGCCGCCGCAATCGATGTCGAGATGGCGGATCAACGCCTCGCACAGCTCCCGCTCGAACACACCGGGAATCTGCAGCACCGGCGCGATGCGGACGGTCTGCTCCGGGAGCAGGGGCTGCTCGGTGGGAAACGGCGCCGGTGGCAGGGCCAGCGGCAAGGCGTGGCAGGCCATCAGGCGAAGGTTCTCGTCAGCCTGCCACAGCAGCGCGTGGCCAAGGCCCTGGCACCACGCCGGATCGGCCGCGAACGCCCGCCACGGCGCGGGGACGTCCAGCGCCGCGGGACCGACGCACAACGCGACCACGCCATCCGACGGCGCCGGCAGTCGCGACGCGGCCGTCGCGTCGGCCGGGGTCGCCAGCCACACCGGGGCGCCGGCAAACTCGCCGTGCAAGGTGACCGCGTTGCCGTCGGCCGCCCGCAGGCGCACGTCGGGCAGGCGGTCGCCCGGCAACCAGTGCGCGGGCAACGGAGGGTTCACTGCACGCGCCGGCGCAGGTAGTTCAGCAGGTCGATGCGCGTGATCAGGCCGAGGAAGCGGTCGCCATCGACCACGATTGCCACGTGCCCGCGATCGAACACCGGCAGCAGCGACTCGATCGGCGCGTGCACGTCCACCTTGTCGAGCTTGCTGACCATCGCCGTCGACACCGGGTCGCGGAAGCGCGCCTCGTCGCCGTACACGTGCAGCAGCACGTCGCTCTCGTCGACGATGCCGACCAGCTGATCGCCTTCCATCACCGGCAGCTGCGACACGTCGTACAGCTTCATGCGCTGGTATGCGGTGACCAGCAGATCGTTCTGGCCAACCACCACCGTGTCGCGCTGCGAGTACGGACGCAGGATCAGGTCGCGTAGATCGTTGCTCGGGGCACGCTCGAGGAAGCCGTTGTCGAGCATCCAGTAGTCGTTGTACATCTTGGACAGGTACTTGTTGCCCGTGTCGCAGACAAAGACCAGCACCTTCTTGGGCGTGGTCTGCTCGCGGCAATACTTCAATGCCGCGGCCAGTAGCGTGCCGGTGGACGAACCGCCCAGGACGCCTTCCTTCTCGAGCAGCTCGCGCGCGGTCAGGAAGCTTTCCTTGTCGCTGATGGCATAGGCGCGCTTGACCCGGGTGAAGTCCGAGATCGGCGGCAGGAAATCCTCGCCGATGCCCTCGACCATCCAGCTGGCGGACTTGTCCGACAACGTGCCGCGGTTGATGTATTCCTCGAGGATCGAGCCCACCGGATCGGCGAGCACGAGCTCGGTGTGCGGCGAGTGTTCGGCGAAGCAACGCGACAGGCCGGTCATGGTGCCGGAGCTGCCGCAGCCGAACACGATCGTGTCGACGCCGCCGACCTCGGCCATCTGTTCGAGGATCTCCGGACCGGTGCCGTGCTCGTGCGCCGCGGGATTGTCGGGGTTGCCGAACTGGTTGATGAAGTACGCGCCCGGGGTTTCGCGAGCCAGTCGCTCGGCCATGTCCTGGTAGTAGTCGGGATGGCCCTTGGCCACGTCCGAGCGCGTCAGCACCACCTGCGCCCCCATCGCCTTGAGGTTGAAGATCTTCTCGCGGCTCATCTTGTCGGGCACGACGAGGACGAGGTTGTAGCCCTTCTGCTGCGCGACCAGCGCCAGGCCGATGCCGGTGTTGCCGGCGGTGCCCTCCACGAGCGTGTCGCCGGGCTTGATGTCGCCCCGCTTCTCGGCGGCCTCGATCATCTTCAGCCCGATGCGGTCCTTGATCGACCCGCCGGGGTTCTGCGATTCGAGCTTGAGGTAGAGCTCGCAGACGCCGGTGTCGAGGCGCTGGGCTTTGACGATCGGCGTGCGGCCGATCAGTTCGAGTACAGAAGAGTGGATGGCCATGCGGAGCGCGCTTTCCAGGGGCCGCGGGAATCGCGGCGGACCGGACGATTCTAACGGGCGAACCTTGCCCGCGACCCTGGCGGGAAGTCCTGGAAGGCGATGTCCGTGTCGGGCGATGCGGTCATCGCCCTGCGACGCGTTTGCCTGCGCAACGCGCCCCTGACGCATGTCGCAACGCCACGCGGCCGTCAGGGCCGGCCTTGCGGCCGGCGACGGTGGGAGAGAAGGGACGTGTCAGCGGGAATCGCGGGAGCCGGCCATCAGGACGGCCCCCGGCCCGGCATCACGCAACTGCCTGGGACCTCCGGGCGGCTGATGCGGCAGTCGCCGCTACCCCGGGGCACCAGATCCGCGACGACGACGACCGACGAGGGAGGTCGTCGCCGTCACGGCTGGAGGCGTCAATGCGGTCGCGTGTCGTACAACTGGAGCAGGCGGTCCTTCGCAGCAAGCTTCTCGCGCTTCATCTGTCCCAGGGTGGTGTCGTCGATCGGAAGTACGCCCAGTTCGGCGTCCGTGACCTTCTTGTTGAGCAGCTTGTGCCGTTGATAGAGCTGCTTAAATTCCGGGTTGGACTTGATCAGCGCGTCGATTTCCAGCTGCGGTTGTTCTTCGAACATGAAAAGCCTCCTTCAGCTTGTTGTAAGCCCAGGCCCTGCGGCCCGGACTCTCGGACAAACCCCCATGCACAAACGCCCCGGCCGGAGGGCCGAGGCGTTGTTTGGATCGATCAGGGGCACCCGGCGCAAATCGGTTACGTCACCACACAGACGAGCCGGAGCGCGGTGCGCGGCGGCGGGGTCCTGCTGGTTCAGCGATTGCGTCATTGGCCGGGCTCATCGCCAAGCAGTTGGTAGCCGCTTGGGTATCCGACCCTACTCCTCCCTCCGGGGGGTGGCAAGGCGACTTTCGTCTACAGCGACCAACGGTCATCGCGGGACGGCGCGCGCCCTACGATGAAAATAACCAATTGATAACAAAGCTATTTCTGCGGGACGATCACTTCAACCCGACGATTCCGGGCGCGACCTGCGGCACTGCCGTTGTCGGCCACCGGCTCGGCCTGTCCACGCCCGACGGCCTGCACCCGCGAGCGCGGAACGCCAGCGGCGACCAACGCGTCACGAACTGCGTCGGCGCGCCGCTGCGACAGCGCCAGGTTGCCGGCGGCATTCCCGTCGCTGTCGGTGTGGCCCTCGATCCGGACCGCCCCGCCACCCGTCTTCACGTAAGCGGCCAGCGCTCGCACGCTGCCGGCCGCGGCGGCGGTGAGCGTGGCCTGGCCCGACCCAAACGCGTCGCCGGCCAGCGTGAACACCTCGCCACGCGACTCGTGGCGCGAGGCCGGCAGACGCCCCCCACCGGCCAGCAGCTCGGCCTCTTCACGCGCCAGGGCGGCTTCCTTTTCCCGAGCGGCGGCAAGCTTGGCCGCCTGCGCCCCTGTTGCGCCCTGCAGCGCGGCCTCGACGTCCTGCATCGCCTCGGCGTCGGCCAGGGTCTGCTGGCGCAGGCGCGCGGCCTCCTCGGCCTGTACCTGGGCGGCGATCCGCAGGCGCTCGGCCTCGGCACGGGCGCGCTCGGCATCGCGGCGGCTGGCCTCGACCAGCAACTCGCCGCGCTCGCGGTCCAGCCGATCCACCTCGCGCTGCGTTGCCTGGCTGCGCGCGGCGATCTGGGCGATCTCCACCCGGCGCTCGGCGACATACAGCGCGGCATCGCGATCCCGGCCCCGCGACGCGGCAAGCGCATCGACCGCGTGGCGGGCCTGCAGGCGCTCGAAGGCGGCAAAGCCCGACGCCTGCGCTTCCGCTTCGACGGCGCTCAGGCGCTGGTTGAGAGAGGTAACGGCATCGACGGCCGGCGCGGTCTGCGCCTGGGCGCCAAGCACCGGGGCCAGCAGCAGGGCCAGCAGCAGGGGGCGCGCGTTCATCGGCCGCCCTCCGTGCCCAGCTGGCGTCGCAGCTGGTCGAGTTCGGCGCGGCGCTGTGCCAGCTCGGCGGTGGCCACCGCGTCGCGGCTCTTGGCGTAGGCCAGGTCCGCATCGGCCGCGGCAAACAGCGCAAGGCGTCGCACATCGGCATCGCGGCCCTTGCTCATCGTGGCCTGTGCCTGTGCCAATGCGTTGCGGGCGGCGGCGATTTCGGCCGCCGCGTACTGGTCCGCATCGGCGCCATCGGCGCGAACGACGGCCTGCTGCGCGGCAGCCAACTCGTTTGTCGGCGGCGGCAATGTCGCACAGGCGCTCAGGCCAAACACGGTAGCAATCGACAGTAGCGGGATTCGAAATTGTGCGAAGCTAGTGGTCATTTGGGGTGCCGTGGCGAAGGGGTGTCGCTCGGCCATTGTCGGAAGCCTGCGGCGCGCATGCAACGGTCACGCCGCCGCCAACGAGGGTCAAGTACATGGACATCGGCTATTTCCTGAAGCTGATGACGGAAAAAAACGCTTCGGACATGTTCCTGAGCACCGGCGCGCCGGTTTACATCAAGATCGAGGGCAAGCTGCATCCGCTTGGCAATACCGGGCTGCCGCCGGGCATGGTCAAGAAGATTGCCTACTCGCTGATGGACGAAGGCCAGGTGCCGATGTTCGAGCGCGACCTCGAGCTCAACATGGCGTACGCACTGGCCGACGCCGGCCGATTCCGCATCAACGTCTTCAAACAGCGCGGTGAGGTCGGCATGGTGATCCGTGCGATCCGCAGCGTGATCCCGTCAATCGAGGAACTGCAGCTCCCGCAGGTGCTCAAGGACATCATCATGGCCCCCCGCGGCCTGGTGCTGATCGTGGGTTCCACCGGCTCGGGCAAGTCGACATCGCTGGCGTCGATGATCGACTTCCGCAACAGCAACACCTCCGGTCACATCCTCACCATCGAGGACCCGATCGAGTACCTGCATCGCCACAAGAAGTCGATCGTCAACCAGCGCGAAGTCGGCCTCGACACGCACGCCTTCCACAACGCGCTCAAGAACGCGATGCGCGAGGCGCCGGACGTCATCCTGATCGGCGAGATCCTCGACTCCACGACGATGGAAGCTGCGATCGCGTTCGCCGAAACCGGTCACCTGTGCCTGGCGACGTTGCACTCCAACAACGCCGACCAGACGCTTGAGCGCATCCTCAACTTCTTCCCCGAGGCGGCGCACAAGAACGTGCTGATGAACCTCGCGCTGAACCTCAAGGCCGTGGTGTCGCAGCGCCTGGTGCTCGGCGTCGATGGCCGTCGCATGCCCGCTGCCGAGATCCTGATCAACACCCCGCATGTCCGCGACCTCATGCGTCGCGGCCAGGTGCACGAGATCAAGCAGGCAATGGAAGAGTCGCTGGAAGAAGGCATGGAGTCGTTCGACCAGTGCCTGTTCCGGCTCTACAAGGAAGGCAAGATCGAGCAGGAGGAGGCGCTGCGTGCCGCCGACTCGCGCGATGGCCTCGCGCTCAAGTTCCGCCTGTCCGAAGGCGGCACTGGCGAGCACGACCCGTACGCGGATGTGTTCGACGCGCACTCCGCACACTGACGCTTCCGCTCCACCGCGACACCCAGAAGGCCGGGCTTGCCCGGCCTTCTGCTTTCTGCGCTACACGGACGGGGAGTCGGGTTGCTTCTCGGGACGCGCAGCATCGAACGCCGGCAGCGCCAGGCACGCTCGCTCGATCTGCTCGATGGCCGGAAATGCCGAGATGTCGACACCGAAACGGCGCGCGTTGTAGACCTGCGGCACGATGCAGCAATCGGCCATCGTCGGCACGTCGCCTTCGCTGAAGCGGCCGGTCGACGGATGGTCGCCCAGCATCGCCTCGATGGCCTGGAAGCCTTCCGAGATCCAATGGCGTACCCACGCGTCGCGCTCGTCCTGCCCCATCTCGCATTCACGCTCCAGGTACTGCAGCACGCGCAGGTTGTTGAGCGGGTGCACGTCGCAGGCGATGGCATTGGCGATTCCACGCACGCGCGCGCGGCCGCGGCTGTCGGCCGGCAGCAGCGGCGGCTGTGGCCAGGTTTCCTCGAGGTACTCGAGGATCGCCAGCGACTGCCGCAACAACCGGTCGCCGTGGCGAAGCACCGGCACCAGCTGCTGCGGGTTGATCTGGCGATAGTCGGCCGAATGCTGTTCGCCACCATCGCGCAGCAGGTGCACGGGCAGCGTCTCGTACGCCAGGCCCTTCAGGTTCAGCGCGATGCGCACGCGAAATGCCGCGCTCGAACGCCAGTACGAATACAGCTGCAGATTGCCGCTCATGGATCATCTCCGCCTGACGACGGCATACCGCCGTCGGGTCGCCTGATTGGTCGCGGCCGGCCCGGGCGGGCCGGCCCGTTGCCTCAGCCCGCGTCGGCGCGCTCGATGCGTTGCTCGATCGCGCCGAAGACGTCACGCCCATCGCGATCGAGCATCTCGATGCGCACGACATCGCCGTAGGACATGAAGGGCGTCTGCGGCTTGCCCAGCTCCAGCGTTTCGACCGTGCGGCGCTCTGCGAAGCACGATGCGCCCAGCGAAGTGTCCTCGTTGGCGACAGTGCCGGAACCGACGATGGTGCCGGCGGACAACGGCCGGGTCTTCGCCGCATGCGCAACGAGCTGGGCGAAGTTGAACTGCATGTCGACGCCCGCCTCGGGCGCACCGAACCACTCACCGTTGATGTGCGTCAACAGCGGCAGGTGCAGCTTGCTGTCCTGCCAGGCGTCGCCAAGCTCGTCGGGCGTCACGAACACCGGGCTCAGCGCCGAGCGCGGCTTGGACTGCAGGAAGCCGAAGCCCTTGGCCAGTTCGTTGGGGATGAGGTTGCGCAGGCTGACGTCGTTGACCAGGCCCACCAGCTGGATGTGGGAGGCCGCCTGTTCGGCAGTGACCGCCATCGGCACATCGTCGGTGACGATCACGACCTCCGCCTCGAGGTCGATGCCGTACTCTTCGCTTGGCACGCGGACCGCGTCGCGCGGGCCGTAGAAACCGGCGCTGACCGCCTGGTACATCAGCGGGTCGACGTAGAAGCTTTCCGGCACCTCGGCGCCACGCGCGCGTCGGACACGCTCGACATGCGGCAGGTAGGCGCTACCATCAACGAACTCGTAGGCGCGCGGCATCGGCGCCGCGAGGGCGGCCATGTCGAGGGGGAACGCAGCATCGGCCTGGCCGGCATCGAGCGCGGCGGAAAGCGCGTTGAGGCGCGGCGCGATGTTTGACCAGTCCTCGAGCGCACGCTGCAACGTGTCTGCAATGCCGGTTGCGCGAACGGCGCGTGTCAGGTCGCGCGACACCACGATCAACGTGCCATCGCGACCGCCTTCCTTCAGACTGCCAAGCTTCATTGTGTACCCCGGTTTGTACTGCGCCCTTGCGCGATCGTTACAATTGTAACTGCCTGACGATGCCCTATTGTCCCGTGTCGACCTAGCCGTCGGCCCGGGTCCACCCCCCATCCCCGCCACCGCTCCCGCGGTATCGTGGCCCGGGGATTTCACAGGACGTGAAATGTTTCCGGCTCTCGAGACCCTGCGTGGATTGACCACCTACGCTTCCGCCGACGAACTCACCGTGGCGGTGGATCGCCTCACCAAGTCCATTGGCGTCAGCCATTGGTTCTACGCGATCAATTTGCCATTGATCGACGATCGTCACGCCCATTTCAGCCTCGGCGGCTACCCCCCGGGCTGGCTCGAACGCTACCTCGAAATGCAGTACCTGCAGATCGATCCGCTGGTATCGCATTGCCACGATCACGCCACGCCGTTGTCGTGGGCGGAAGCAGTGGGCGACAACCGTGCGATCGCCGACCCCAGGCTGCAGAAGGTCCGCCGGATGTTCGGAGAGGCCGGCGAGTTTGGCCTCGGCGCGGGCGTCAGCGTCCCGCTGCACGGGCCGGGCGTGTGCTGGGGACTGATGTCGTTCGCGTGCGACGCGCGCAATGGCGAAGAGCTCTCGCGGCGCATGCCCGAGCTCCATCTGCTCGCCCATTTCGTGCACGAGGCCGGGCGTCATTTCGCACGCGCGCGCACCCAGCAGACGTTCCCCGCACTCACCAAGCGCGAGCGCGAATGCCTGTTCTGGGCGGCGCAGGGTAAGACCAGTTGGGAGATCGGCCAACTGCTGGTGATCAGCGAGCGGACCGTGATTTTCCACCTGCAGAACGCGGCGCAGAAGCTCGGCGTCTGCGGCCGCCAGGCCGCGATTGCGCGCGCCATTTCGATGGGCCTGATCGCCCCGCAGTAACTCCCGGACGGGCCGGATCTGGCCCGCTCCGCTCCCTTCCAATCACCTCGTCTGCCAGCCAAGGCGGGACGCCTATACCTCTATCCTGTCAATTGCGCCAGCTGTCATTGTTGTCAGCTTGCGTTCACCTGCGACTTCCTATCACGCAAGGAGTCCAGGCAATGACACAGATCACGATTGCGCGCGCCGGCGAAGCCGCTCTTCATGCACCACTGCTCGACAGCATGTACCGCCTGCGCACGGACGTTTTCCACCATCGACTTGGCTGGGAGGTGCGAGTCGAGAACGGTCGCGAGCACGATTGGTTCGACCTGATCGGCCCGTACTACGTCGTCGCCCACGAGGCATCGAGCTCGGAGCCGCACGCAGTCGGTTGCTGTCGACTGCTGCCGACCCAGGGACCGAACATGCTTCGCGACATCTTCCCGTTCCTGGCCGATGGATCGGCGGTGCCGGTCGGGCCGCGCATCTGGGAGATCAGCCGGTTCGCGGTGGCCGAGGACCACACCCGGGGCCTCTATGGCTTCAGCGACCTGCCCACCACGATGATGGCCGAGGTGATGCGATTCGCTGCTTCACGCGGCATCGAGGCGATCGTTGGCGTCACCAGCGCACCGTTCGAGCGGATGCTTCTCAAGCTCGGTCTTCAGCTGCACCGTCTCGGCGAGCCCCGTCGCATCGGCAACGTCAAGAGCCTGGCGTTTTATCTGCCTGTGAGCGATCAGAACCTGCTCGCGCTGGGCGTTGAACCGGTGCATGCGACGCTGGCCGAAGCCGCCTAATCGCAGTGTCGGTGGAGAGCACCGGGATGCGGCAGTGGTGCAACCCCGCGATGGCGCCGTGCAGGGATCCCTGCACGGCGCGACCGGGGTGCCTCTCTGGCGCGGCGAGCGCCGAGCGCCCGACGACCACAATGACGGCGTCCTTGCCGCCTTCATCCATGGCGGATGCCGCCTTTCGACAGCCCCCGCGCCCACCAACAGGGAAGGTCTGGACAAGCCCATCCGTGGACTTGCCCAGACTCGGCAAGTCCGGGAAGTCCCCGAACCTGCCCTCGCCAGATCAGGGGCTTCTGCTCCTGATCCACGAGCGCGCCGTCCTTGGCGCGAGACCTCTGAACAAGTTCACAGGTTCCCTAAGCGAACACACTCGCCTCCGGTGTCTCTTCCATGAAGTGCTGCTTACGCTGTGCACGGATGAGATTCGACGCCCCGTCCCACAACGCATGTCTTGCAATAAGTGCCTGCCTGGCGGCCTTGCGCGCCTCCGCCAAACCGCGCGGATCGCGTGCGAGCTCGTCCGCGATGAGCCGATTCGCCGCCGGACCGTGACTGTCGCCATCGAGTTCGATGTGGCGTTGCAGGTAGTAGACAAACCCGCTCGCCTGCCCCGGAGCGATTCCCCACCGGTCCAGCAGCCCCTGGAACATCCCCGGGATCACGTTCTCGCGCCCGTAGAAGAAGCTCGCCATCACTTCGAGCGTGCTGCCTTCGCGTGCCGTCTCGATGGTGTGGCGCACGAACGCACCAACGAAAGCCGGGACCGAGGCGGAATGCAGCGCATCGGTCAGTGTCTTGCCCTCGCGCAGACATTGCGCGAAACGGTTGAACATCGCAGTCGATGCGCCGACATCGCGCATCGCCGCCAGGTAGAGGTCCAGGTGACTGGCTGGCTGGCCAGTGACATCCAGGTCACTTTCCTCGGCCAGGACGATGTCGTTGATCAGGCGTGCCGCTGCCGGATTCGCGGGTGGCATCCACGGCAACTCCACGCAGGTGAGATCCCGCTGCAGGCGCTTGACCAAGGACATGAAATCCCAGACCGCAAACACGTGTACCTCCATGAAGCTGCGCAACGCCTCCACATCTGCCAACTGCGAGAACACGTGGTGTGTCTCGAGCTGTCCGCGCAGACGTTGCATTTCATCGGTCAGAACGCCATCGACATCCTTGTCCACGCCAATCCCTCCTTGGGACAGTTACGAAAACGCCGATTCGCGCATCGGCTGGTACAGCGGGTAAAGGCTGTTCTCCTCGCGTTCGATACGTTGGGTCAGCAGCGCCCCGACTGCGCGGTAGTCGCCGAGAAAGGCGTCGCGCGTCGCGACATCGAAGGTCGCCAGTTGGTACTTCTTCACGAAATCCACCACGCCGCGCGCGATCGTGTTCATCTCGCGCCGGAAGCTCCTGATGAGTTCGGAATTCAGGCTGTCACCACGCAGGCTGTTCTCCACGTAGTTGTAGAAGCGGACGTTCTCCGCAATGAGATGGCCTTCGAGCAGGGTCTTGAACGACACCAGCGCGGCCGGGATCTGCTCGAACGCGCCGATTTCCGCCTGGCGCCCGATCGAACCGAAGAGATTGACCAGTTCTGCGTGGTCGCGTTGCAGCGAGTCCACCAGCTCAGGGTCGTAGGCGATGTCACGCGCCGGCCGCGCCGGTAACGTAACCGTTGCCCGCGGCGATGACTGTGGCTTTGGCGCCGGGGTTTGCCCCAGCAGCCTACGAAACACTCCCAACACATTGCCCCCTGTCTATCCGTCACCGATCCCCCAATCGGGGAGATGGAAATATCGTCGCATCGCGCTGCGCCGACACCTGACAGAACTGACAGGTCGGGATTGTCCTACCCCCTGGGGGCGGACTGGCTCTGGGCAGCGTGCCGACAGTCGGCCGGGCCGCGCGCCTAAGCCGTTGATCAGCGTGGCAATAGTTGGCATTTCAAGCCATGCGGAAGCCGTTCCGCGGGCGGCGCGAGGCACCGCCGGCCATCGGAACCGACAGGCTCACCCAAAAGCGGAAGGACCAGAACGCAAAAAACCCGCCGGAAGGCGGGTTTTTGCGCAGAAGCGCCGAAGCGCTCGCTAGCTGGGTTTTGGCTGCCCCGGATGGATTCGAACCACCGAATGCCTGAGTCAGAGTCAGGTGCCTTACCGCTTGGCGACGGGGCAATGAAACGTAGTTTAGCGCTTCGAGAACTGCGTGGCGCGACGTGCCTTGTGCAGACCGACCTTCTTGCGCTCGACTTCACGGGCGTCGCGGGTCATGAAGCCGGCCTTGCGCAGGTCGGACTTCAGCGACTCGTCGTACTCCACCAGTGCACGGGCGATACCGAGACGGATCGCACCAGCCTGGCCGGTGATGCCGCCGCCGGCAACGGTGACGTTGACGTCGAACTTGTCGGTCGACTGCGTCAGCTCGAGCGGCTGGCGCACGATCATGCGGGCAGTCTCGCGGCCGAAGAACTCTTCGATCGAACGCTGATTGATGGTGATCTTGCCATCGCCCTTGCGCAGGAACACGCGAGCGGTGGAGGACTTGCGGCGGCCGGTGCCGTAGTTCTGCTGGATTGCCATGTTCGTACCTTAGATGTCCAGCGTCTGCGGCTGCTGGGCGGTGTGCGGATGCTCGGAGCCCTTGTAGACCTTGAGCTTGCGATACATGGCACGGCCGAGCGGGTTCTTCGGCAGCATGCCCTTGACGGCGATTTCGATCACGCGCTCCGGGTGACGCTCGAGCGCCTGGCCGAGCGTCTCGGTCTTCAGGTTGCCGATGTAACCGGTGAAGCGGTGGTACTTCTTGTCGGTGAGCTTCTTGCCGGTGACGGCAATCTTCTCGGCGTTGACCACGACCAGGTAGTCGCCCGTATCGACGTGCGGGGTGAACACCGGCTTGTGCTTGCCGCGGAGACGGCGAGCCAGCTCGGTGCACAGGCGGCCGAGCGTCTTGCCCGACGCATCAACCACATACCAGTCGCGCTGCACAGTCTCGGACTTGGCGCTGAAAGTCTTCATGACGACACCCAGAAAAACGAATAAAGGTAAAACGGCGTGGTTCCACAAATGCGGAACGTAAGAGGCGGAATTGTAGCGGGCTTTTTTGGCCGCCGCAAGCACCCAAAGCGCACGTGCTAGCATCAGCGGGATGCCTCCCGCCCATCTCCAGCCCCCGGCAGACCAGCTGCAGGCGCTGGCCGAGCGCTGCGTCCAGTGCGGACTGTGCCTGCCGGCATGCCCCACCTACGCCAGCGACCGCCAGGAAGCGGAATCGCCTCGCGGCCGGATCGCCATTGCACGGGCCTGGGCCCTGGGCTCGATCGCCACGGACGCCACGGGTGACGCCCATCTCGATCATTGCCTGGGCTGCCGCAACTGCGAAGCGGTCTGCCCAGCGGGCGTGGATTATGGCCAATTACTGATCTCGGCGCGAGCCCTGCAGCGGCAGCGGCGACGGCCGGCCTGGCGGCAACGTTGGCTGGAGCGTTTGACTGCCCGCACGCGGACGCTGGCAGCCCTGCTGCATGCCTATCGCCTCGCGCACCGGTGGCTGCCTGCGGCCTTGCGGCCCCTTCCCTGTCCGCCCGGCCCTGCCATGCCCCCTTTGCCGCCGGCAAGCCACGCCATGACAAGCCCCGACACCATCGGGCTCTTCGTCGGCTGCGTGGCAGGGCCCTACGAAGTCGGGCTTCGCTCGGCGCTGGCGCGGCTCTGCTCGGCCGTCGGCGCAGATCTGTCGATCCCCGCGGGACAGACCTGCTGCGGCGCCCTGCACGTGCATGCTGGCAACGCCGGGGCCGGTCGACGGCTTGCGGCCACCAACCGCGACGCCTTCTCCAGTACTGGCACGGTACTGAGCCTGGCCAGCGGCTGCCATGACGCGATCGGCGCGGCGCTGCCCGCTGACAGCCGATTGCGCGATGCGATCGAGTTCGTCGAGTCACGCGCCGGACGCCTGTCCTGGCGGGCCTGCCATCGCACGATCGCGCTGCACCTGCCCTGCACCCAGCGCAACGCCAGCGGCTCGGTGCCCGCGCTACGGCGATTGCTGGCGCGCATCCCCGGCTTGCAGGTGGTCGAGCTCGACGGCGGCATGGGCTGCTGCGGCGCGGCCGGCACCCAGATGCTGACGGACCCGGAGCGGGCGCGCGCGTATCGGAAGCCGCTGATCGAACAGCTGGAACGCTCCGGTGCCGACCTGTTGCTGAGCGCCAACCTCGGCTGCCGGCTCCACCTGGGCAATGCCACCCAGGTGCCGGTCCTGCACCCGCTCGAATTTCTCGCCGGACTGCTCGACTCTGCGTTGACGGATACCGGATCGGCGGGCGCTGACGCAGCGGCCGCGACGACGCCGTCCGCATCGACCGGGGCGATGGCGACGCCGTAAACTGCGGCCATGACTGACCGTACGCTCGGCCCGATCGATCGCCTGCTCGACGATGCGCAACGCGCGCTGGATACCGTTTTCGGCGCCCCGCCCGCGACCCGTCCAAACCCCGCCGGCAACGAGGCCGACCTCGTTCTGGACGACGCCCAGCGTCGCCACGCCGCCGGGCTGATGCGCATCAACCACGTCGGCGAGGTCTGCGCGCAGGCGCTGTATTGCGGTCAGGCAGCGGTGGCGCGCGACGCGGTCACCCGCGAGCACCTGCTCGAGGCCGCACAGGAGGAAACGGACCACCTGGCCTGGTGCGCCGATCGCCTGCGTGAGCTCGACAGCCGGCCGAGCCTGCTCAACCCGCTGTGGTACGCCGGCAGCTACGCGATCGGCGCGCTGGCAGGGTTGCGCGGCGATGGCTGGAACCTCGGCTTCGTGGTCGAAACCGAACACCAGGTCGAAGCGCACATCGACGAGCACCTGCAGTCGCTGCCGGCCGAGGACGCACGCAGCCGCGCGATCCTGCAAGTGATGAAGGCCGACGAGGCCCGCCATGCGTCCAACGCGGAGGCCGCCGGCGCGCGCATCCTGCCGGTGCCGGTGCCGAGCCTGATGGCCGCGGCGTCGAAGCTGATGAAGGCCGTCGCGTACCGGCTCTGAGCGTCGCCGGCCCCGCGCGGGCCGCCGCCCGTTCCCCAGACAGCGAAAAGGCCGGCATGGCCGGCCTTTCCGAGTGCAGCGCGATCGCGAGGATCAGTCGGCCAGGTTGCGGCCGTGGTACAGCTCTTCGATCTCGCGCTTGAGGCGGGCCTCGATCTTCATGCGCTCCTTGAACGACAGGTTGCGCGCCTTTTCCTCGAACAGGTACGTGTCGAGGTCGAAGTCCTTCAGGTGCATCTTCGTGTGGAAGATGTTTTCCTGGTAGACGTTGACGTCGAGCATCTCGTAGCGCGACTTCACGTTCTTGGCCAGGTAGTCCTGGATCGAGTTGATCTTGTGGTCGATGTAGTGCTTCTTGCCCTTGATGTCGCGGGTGAAGCCACGCACGCGGTAATCCATCACCACGATGTCCGACTCGAGGCTTTCGATCAGGTAGTTCAGCGCCTTCAGCGGCGAAATCACGCCGCAGGTGGCGACGTCGATGTCGGCGCGGAAGGTCGCGATGCCGTTGTCCGGATGCGTCTCCGGATACGTGTGCACGGTGATGTGCGACTTGTCCATGTGCGCGACCACGGCGTCGGAGATGATCTCCTTGCCGGCGTCCTTCTTGTCGATCACCGGCTCTTCCGAGATCAGGATCGTCACCGACGCGCCCTGCGGGTCGTAGTCCTGGCGGGCGATGTTGAGGATGTTGGCGCCAATGATGTCCGCCACATCTGTCAGGATCTGGGTCAGGCGGTCGGCGTTGTATTCCTCATCGATGTACTCGATGTAGCGACGGCGTTCCTCCTCGGAGGCGGCGTAGCAGACGTCGTAGATGTTGAACGAGAGCGCCTTGGTGAGGTTGTTGAAACCTTGCAACCTCAGGCGCGGCAACGGCTTGACCACGATTTCGATTCCCGGTAGGGCGATGAGAAGCGGAATTATGCGGCAATTGGGGTTGCAGGGAAACGAAAGTCGCCCCGATCTGTCGCCTGACCGGGGATTTGCCGACTGAGGCGCTTGCCCCTAAGCTCCGGCTGGAACACGCCTGTACTGCTCCAGAATCCCACTCCGCCTCCCGACACGGTTGCCCACTTGACTGCCCTGCGACGCACCAACAGCCCGCTGCTGCCGGATTCGGCGACCATTGAGCGCTTTCTCGCGCACTGCCATCGCCGACGCTATCCCTCCCGCACCGACGTGTTCCGACCGGGCGATCCGGCAAGCACCTTGTATTACGTGATCTCCGGCTCCGTGAGCATCATCACAGAAGAGGAAGATGGCCGCGAACTGGTGCTGGGCTACTTCGGCCCCGGCGAATTCGTCGGCGAACTGGGCCTGTTCATCGAGAGCAACCAGCGCGAGGTGATCCTGCGCACCCGCAGCACCTGCGAGCTCGCCGAGATCGGCCACGAACGCCTCTACGACCTGCTGCTCTCGCGGCTGGCGATGGACGCGCCGAAGTTGCTGTACGCAATCGCGGCCCAGATTTCGCGTCGCCTGCTCGACACCAGCCGCAAGGCCGGTCGACTGGCCTTCCTCGACGTCACCGACCGCATCGTCCGTGCGCTGCACGACCTGGCCAAGGAACCCGAGGCCATGAGCCACCCCGACGGCACCCAGCTGCGGGTATCGCGCCAGGAGCTGTCCCGCCTGGTCGGTTGCTCGCGCGAGATGGCCGGTCGCGTGCTCAAGAAGCTGCAGGCCGACGGCAAGCTGCACGCGCGCGGCAAGACCGTCGTCCTGTTCGGGACACGCTGAACCCGTGGGCGCCGCCGACGCGCCCCCGCCGGCTGAGCCGCGCATCCGCGCGGCGGCCACCGGCGACGCCAGTGATGTGGCCGAGTTGCTGGGATTGCTGGGTTACCCCTGCACCCGGGACGAAGCCGCCGAACGCATCGCCATCGTCCTGGGCGACCCGCGCCAGCACCTGATGCTGGCCGAGGTCGACGGCATGGCATGCGGGCGGGTGGCCATGGACCTGCGCTATTCGCTGACGCGCGGGGCCGATCTGGCGCGCATCACCGCCCTGGTGGTGGCGCCGGACAGCAACCGCCGGGGCATCGGCCGACGGCTGTTGCGTGAGGTCGAGGCGATCGCGCGCAACGCCCGGATCGCGCGCATCGAGGTCACCAGCAACCAGCGCCGCGCCGACGCGCATGCCTTCTACCGCGATTGCGGCTACGCCGACGGCTCGGCGCACTTCATCAAACTGCTGGGCGACTAGGGCCTCGTTGCGCCCGAATCCGCCCGGGCGCCGCCGCCGTGCGGGCTCAGACCGGATCGCCGGCGCGATCGGCGCAACCCCAATTGAGGATCGGCGTGCCGGCCGGCAGCACCCGCCGGAACATCGGCACGCGCCCCGCCTTGGGATTCACCACCACCGGACGCTGTGCGGCCAGCAACAGCGGCAGGTCGGCGCTGCTGTCGGAATACGCCATCGCGATCGGCTCGCCGAACCCCGCCTCGCGCAGCATCGTCATCTTCATCTGGTTGTGGCAGTGGCGCAGCGCGCCGATGCCACCGAACCTCGGTCCGACCAGGGTGCCGATCACGGGCACGTCCTCGTGCGCGACGAACGCCAGGATCGCGCGCGCCAGTTCCGGCGGCGCGCCCGTGGCGATCACCACGCGGTCGCCGCGTTCGCGGTGACCGTGCAGTACGTCCAAGGCGATCGGCAGCAACCGGTCGCGGATCTTTTCGGCATGGGTAACCACGTACAGGTCGATCGCGGCGTTGAACCCGCCGGTACGGTGGGTGCCGACCGATCCCGCCCAGACAAACCCCGATACGCCGAAACGCCGCGTCGGCAGGAAGGCAATCAACGGCGCGAACAGCGGCGCGATCAGCAGGGCCAGCAGCGTCCGCCAGCGGCGGCGCTTGATCAGCCAGGCGAACAGGTGGCTGCCCGAATCGCCGTCGTACAGGGTGTGGTCGAAGTCGAACACCACCAACGGCGCCTCTGCGCCGGGCCGCGGGTAGCGGCCGTCGGGGACGGACTCGGTGGGCCCATTCACGCAGCAAACAGCCGCTTCAGGGCGGCGCCCGGATCGGCCTCGCGCATGAAGCTCTCGCCGACCAGGAACGCATCGATTCCCGCCGCGCGCATGCGCGCCACATCCTCGCGGGTTGAGATGCCGCTCTCGGTGACCAGGGTGCGATCGCGCGGCACCGCGCCGCGCAATGCCAACGACGTGTCCAGCGACACCTCGAAGCTGCGCAGGTTGCGGTTGTTGACGCCGATCAGTTCGCAATCGGTCTGCAGCGCGCGCTCCAGCTCGTCGATGTCGTGGACCTCGACCAGCACGTCCATGCCCAGCTCGTGGGCGAGGTTGGCCATCTCGATCAGCGGGCCGTCCTCGAGCGCGGCGACGATCAGCAGGATCGCGTCGGCGCCGATCACGCGCGCCTCGTAGACCTGGTACGGATCGATGATGAAATCCTTGCGGATCACCGGCAGCGAGCAGGCCGCGCGCGCCTCGCCCAGGTACAGGTTGCTGCCCTGGAAGAAGTCCACGTCGGTCAGCACCGACAGGCAGGCGGCGCCGCCGGCCTCGTAGCTGGCGGCGATCTGCGCCGGGTGGAAGTCCTTGCGGATCAACCCCTTCGACGGGCTGGCCTTCTTCACCTCGGCGATCACCGCCGCGTCGCCAGCGGCGAGCTTGCGACCGATCGCGGCGGCAAATCCGCGCGTGGCCGGCTGCGCCGCGGCGCGCGCGCGCAGGTCGTCCAGTCCGCGCACCCGGCTGCGCTGTTCGATCTCTTCGACCTTGCGCGCCAGGATGGTGCTGAGGATGTCGCTCATTTCCGCACCCCGCCCTTGCCGCCGTAAGCGCGTTCGACCTTGGCCACGCGCAGTTCGTAATGCTCGTACCAGTACTGGCGGCCGTGCGCGCGGGTGACCGCGTGTTCGGCCTGGTGTTTCCAGGCCAGGATGGCGGCCTCGTCCTGCCAGTAGCTCACGGTGATGCCGAACCCCCCGGCATCGCGGCTGCTCTCCGCGCCCAGGTAGCCGCGCTGTTGCGCGGCCAGCTCGGCCATGCGCTGCGCGGCGGCGGCGTAGCCAGCCTCGTCCTCGCCGTTGCGGCGCGAGGAGAAGATCACCGCGTAGTACGGCGGCGACGGCAGGCTTGCGAAACCCTCATCCATTCTTGCGATTCCTGATCGTGCCCGATGGGCGTGCTTGCGTTGCTGCCTGCCGGCTCATTGCGCGGCCAGGCGTTGGGTGGTCGCCACGAAGGCATCCAGCCGGGCGCGCGCGGCGCCCGAGGCGATGGTCTTGCGGGCCAGGGCGATGCCATCGGCGATGGTCTCGGCCACGCCGGACACGTACAGCGCCGCGCCGGCATTGAGCACGACGATCTCGCGCGGCAGCCCGTCGACGTTGTCGAGCGCCTGCAACAGCATCGCCTTGGACTCTTCGACGTTCTCGACGCGCAGATTGCGGCTGGCGGCCATTGCGATGCCGAAGTCTTCCGGGTGCACCTCGTACTCGCGCACCACGCCATCGCGCAGCTCGCCCACCAGGCTGCCGGCACCGAGCGAGAGTTCGTCCATGCCGTCGCGGCCCCAGACCACCAGCGCGCGTTGCGCGCCCAGCTCCTGCAGCACACGCACCTGGATGCCGACCAGGTCGGGGTGGAACACGCCCATCAGGATGTTGGGCGCGCTGGCCGGATTGGTCAGCGGCCCGAGGATGTTGAACAGCGTGCGCACGCCCATCTCGCGGCGCACCGGGCCGACCACCTTCATGGCCGGATGGTGGAGCGGCGCGTACATGAAGCCGATGCCGCATTCCTCGATGCAGCGCGCCACCTGTTCGGGTTGCAGCTCGATGGCCGCGCCCAGCGCCTCGAACGCGTCCGCGCTGCCCGACTTGGACGACACGCTGCGACCACCGTGCTTGGCGACCTTGGCGCCGGCGGCGGCGATCACGAAGGTGCTGGCGGTGGAGATGTTGAACGTGCTGGCACCGTCGCCGCCGGTGCCGACGATGTCGACCAGGTGGTTGCGATCGGACACCTCCACGGGCCGCGCGAACTCGCGCATCACCGTGGCCGCACCGGCGATCTCGCCGACGGTTTCCTTCTTGACGCGCAGGCCGGTCAGGATCGCTGCGGTCATCGTCGGGCTGACTTCGCCGCGCATGATCATGCGCATCAGCTCGACCATCTCGTCGTGGAAAATCTCGCGATGCTCGATCGTTCGCTGCAGGGCTTCTTGCGGAGTAATGGGCATCGTCGAACCTGTAGGGCGGGCCGTGACCTGCCGTTGCGTGCGTGCCGGCGGGCCGGGGCCCACCGGTGGGATCACCGGACCAGGAAGTTCTTCAGCAGCGCGTGGCCGTGCTCGGTGAGGATCGATTCGGGATGGAACTGCACGCCTTCCACCGGATGCTCGCGGTGGCGCAGGCCCATGATCTCGTCGAACGAGCCATCGGCGTTCTCGGTCCAGGCGGTGACCTCGAGGCAGTCCGGCAGCGTCTCGCGGGCCACCACCAGCGAGTGGTAGCGCGTGGCTTCGTAGCCATCGGGCAGGCCCGCGAACACGCCGAGTCCTTCGTGGCGGATGCGCGAGGTCTTGCCGTGCATGATCGTCTTGGCGCGCACCACGTCGCCGCCGTAGGCCTGTCCAAGGCTCTGGTGGCCCAGGCACACGCCGAACACCGGGATGCGCTGACCCAGCTCGCGGATCACCGCAACCGACACGCCCGCCTCGTTGGGCGTGCACGGGCCGGGCGAGATCACGATCCGCTGCGGGTCCAGTGCATCGATCTGGGCGACCGACAGCTCGTCGTTGCGCACCACCCGGACCTCGGCGCCCAGCGTCTGCAGGTACTGGACGAGGTTCCAGGTGAAGCTGTCGTAGTTGTCGATCATCAGCAGCATGGCGCGCTGAGTCCTCTGCTGGCGGGAGAGCCGGTGGCGGAATGGCGGGGTCGCGCCAGCATGCGCAACGGGGCGCAAGCGCGTCCGGGCCGCTGGAGCGGACTTCGGATTGTGCGGGATGCCCGCAGGCGACGCCACCGCGGCGAAGGCATAAGCAACCGGGCCGGGCGCATGATCCGGCCGCTCTCCGCCCCCGCGCGGATGGGGCAAAAAGACAGCCCCGGCGGGAGCCGGGGCTGTCGGTTGGGTCGGCCATTGGCCAGGGGCCGGGCCTAGAAGGTGATGCTCCAGCTGTTGATGTAGCCCGTATCGAGCGCGACCTGGTCGGCCACACGCAGCTTCCACGTGCCGTTGAGCGCCTCGCTCGTCAGGCTCACGTTGTAGGTCTGGACGATGTTGTCGGCGCTGCCGCCGCTGCGGTTGTGGAGGTTGTAGATGCTGCCGTCCGGCGCCACCAGGTCGACACGCAGGTCGCCCTTGTAGGTGTGGACGATGTTGACCGCCACCGGTGTGCCGGCCGGGGCGTTGCCGGTGCGCCCGCTCACGGTGATCGGGCTTTCCACGGTGCCGTTGTCGGGTATCGCGAAGTCCGTGCCGTTGCTGTACGTGATGGCGCCACCGAGCGTGTAGCTACCGGTGAGACTCATCCCCGAGAACGCCGTGTAACCACGGATCATCACGTGCCAGGTACCGACGGTGGCCGCAGGCATCGCGCAGGTTTCGGCATTGCCCGACAGGTACGGGCGGCAGTCGAAGCTGGCCGTGGTGGGCGCCGCCCCGTACTTCACGTACAGGTCGCCATCCCCGGTGCCACCGCTGGTCACGAAGCGCAGGTTGCTGGCCCCCGCGGGCACGTCCATCGTCCAGAACTGCTCGCTCCCCACCGCGCCGCCGATACCCGTCACCGGGACGCCATTGGTGAGTACGCTCCCGCCGCCGCCCACGGCCACGGTCGAGGTCTTGGTGTTGGTGGCGCCGTCGTCGTCGGTCACCGTCAGCGAGACGGTGTAGCTGCCGGCTGCGGCGTAGGTGTGGCTGGGGTTGGTGGCGCTGGACGTGCCGCCGTCGCCGAAATTCCAGCTGCGCGATGCGATCGTGCCGTCGCTGTCGCTGGAGCTGTCGGTGAAGTTGGCGACCAGCCCGCTGGTGGTGAAGCTGAAGTTGGCGCTGGGCGGCGCGTTGCCGCCGCCACCGGCGGCATCCACCACCGCCTTGGCGTCCAGGATGCCCGGACCGATGACCTGGGTGGGTGTCACCGGGAACGGCCGGTAGTTGGTCTTGATGATGGTCTCGACCTGCGCCGGGGTCTTGGGCGTCGGCGACACCGACTGCAGCAGCGCGATCACGCCGGCGACGTGCGGCGCCGCCATCGAGGTGCCGTTGTAGCTGGCGTAGGTTTCCGTGCCGGGCGTGCTGGACCCGGTGTTGAGCGTGGACAGGATCGCCGAGCCCGGTGCGGCGATGTCGATCAGCGGGCCGTAGTTGGAGAAGCTCGAGCGCTGGCCAGTGCTGGTGATGGACGCCACGGCGATGACGTTGTTGCAGTTGGCCGGCGTGAACCCGGAGGTGTTGGCGTTGCTGTTGCCCGCGGCGATGGCCAGCGTGGTGCCGCGGCCGACCGCGCCGTTGATCGCGGACTGCATCGTCGAGCTGCAGCTGCCGCTGCCGCCAAGACTGAGGTTGATGACTTCGGCGGGGGTCGGGTTGGCCGGAACGCCGCTGACCGTGCCGCCGGACGCCCAGACGATGGCGTCGGCAATGTCGGAGATGGTGCCGCCACCACGGCCCAGCACGCGCACCGGCTGCACCCGCGCGTTGAAGGCGACACCGGCCACGCCGACGCCGTTGTTGGTCAACGCCGCCACCGTGCCGGTGACGTGCGTGCCGTGCCAGCTCGACGGGTTGCCGCCGAAGAAGTCACCCGGGTCGGTTGGGTCGGCATCGCGCCCGTTGCCGTCGCCGGCCGTGGTGGCACTGGTGATGAAGTCGTAGCCGGCGACGATGTTGGCGTTGAGGTCACTGTGATTGGTGATGCCGGTGTCCAGAACGGCCACCACCACGCCGGTGCCGGTGGCGCTGTCCCAGGCTTCGTTGGCACGGATGCCGGCGTCGGCGTCCTGGTAGCCCCACTGCTCGGGGTAGCGCGGGTCGTTCGGGGTGAGCGCGATCTGCAGCATGCGATCGACCTCGACGTACTCGACGTTGGGGTCGACGGCGATCTGCCGCATCAGGCGCTCGGCGTCGGCGCGATCGAGTTTGCGGCTGGCGCGCACGACCTCGGCACCGACGGCCATGCGCCGTACGTGCCGGAGCCCGGACGCCTGCGCGCCGACGCGCCGCGCGGCCGCGTCGAGCGAGCGCTGCAGGGTGGCGGCATTGCCACGCTCGGCGCTGCCGTCGCGGTATTTCACGATGAACTGGTCATGGCCTCCGGCCGATTCGAGGCCGGCGAGGTCGACACGGCCGGCGACGGCCGGCAAGGCGAAGGTGGACAACGCGACCGCAGTTGCGACCGCCAAGGCATGCAGCCGCATGCGACGCTGGGTGTTATCGGACATTTCGACTTCCCTCCTGGGCTGGAAGAAGGCCGCCTTCATTGGCAGCCGACCGACCCGGCAGGGCGCCACAACGTCTGGTGGATGCGGCGTTCCATGCCGGACCATACGCACGAGCCGGGCAGTTGCCCGGCGCGCAGCGCGACCCTACGCCGATCGTGTCGGCACGCACGCTGCACGGCAGCACGCCGGGGCGGTGCGACTGGTTCCGGAAGGCTGCGGCAGCGCTGGATACGCCGATTGCCGTTCGTCGGCGGCGCCGGCTGGCCGTCCTCGACCCCGCCGGAGACACCGCGCCGAAGTGGATCGCATCGACTAGGGCCTCATCGACGCGGGCCGGTTCGACGAGTGCGGCATCGACGAGAGCGCACCCGGCACGCACCTGCCGGGAGCGCGAATCAGGTGTCGTGACCCAACTGGCCCTGGTCGAAATCGCGGGTCTTGCGCACTGCCAGCTGGTACTCGGCGCCCAACAGTTCGTAGTAGCCATCGAGCGTGGCCAGCAGGCCGTCGACGCCCAGCTTCGGGGTGTCCACGGCGACCGAGGCGATCTGCCGGTCCAGCATGATCCGCTTGCGATCGCGGCCCTGCCATTTCGCCCATTTGCGCTCGATCAATCCCATCCTGGGCGGCACCCCGAGCTTCGGCGGGACCCACAGGTAGTCGTCGAAGATCATCACCCCGCCGACCTTGAGCAGCGGCCAGGTCATCACCCCGTCGGCGAGTGCGCCGAACGCCGAATGCCAACCGTCGACGTAGACGATGTCGTAGGGCCCCTCCACGCGCCGCAGCATCTCGAAGCTCGGGCCGGCGAACTCGCGGATGCGCGCGCGGTGCGCGGCGGTGTTGGCGCGAAAGCGCTGCACGTAGTCGCCATACACCGGATCGGCGCGGAACAAGTCAATGCAGTCGATGCGGCTGTCGTCGGCGGTGAGGATGTTCTCGCACAGCCACAGCGTGGAGCGGCCCTCGAAGCTTCCGATCTCGAGCGCGCGCGCGCCCTGCCGGCCACGCAGGTCGGCCAGCCACTGCTCCCAGTGCGGGATGTTGTGTTCGAACCAGTTCTCGGAATATTGCGCTGTCGCCATCGCCTTACCCTACCCCGTCGATTACAGGCCCTTCGCCGCCTCGGCTACCGCGCGGAACAGCGCGCGTCCCTTGTTCATCGTTTCTTCCCACTCCTTGGCGGGGTCGGAGTCGTAGACGATGCCGGCGCCGGCCTGCACGTGCAGGCGACCATCCTGGATCACAGCGGTGCGGATCGCGATGGCGGTGTCGGCATCGCCGTGCCAGCCGATGTAGCCAATGCTGCCGGCGTAGACGTTGCGCTTGATCGGCTCGAGCTCGCGGATCACTTCCAGTGCGCGGATCTTCGGCGCGCCGCTGACGGTGCCGGCGGGGAACGTCGCACGCAGCACGTCGGCATAGCTCAGGCCCGGCTGCAGGCGGCCGGTGACCTCGCTGACAATGTGCATGACGTGGCTGTAGCGTTCGATCACGAATCGCTCGCCCAGCTCAACCGTTCCGGGTTGGCTGACCCGACCGACGTCGTTGCGACCCAGGTCGATCAGCATCAGGTGTTCGGCGCGCTCCTTCGGATCGGCCAGCAGCTCGGCTTCCAGCGCGCTGTCTTCTTCTGGCGTTGCCCCGCGCGGGCGCGTGCCGGCGATGGGTCGCACGGTCACTTCACCATCCTGCAGGCGCACCAGGATCTCCGGCGACGAGCCCACCACCTGCATGTCGCCCACGTCGAGGAAGTACATGTACGGCGATGGATTCAGTGCGCGCAGCGCGCGGTAGACATCGACCGGGCGCGCCTTGAACGGCACCGACATGCGCTGGCTCAGCACCACCTGGAAGATGTCGCCGGCACGGATGTATTCCTTCGACTTCTCGACCGCATCGATGAAGCCTTCGCGCGTGAAACCCGACACGAAATCGTCCTCGGCCAGGCCGTTGGGATCGATCATCCCCGGATAGCCCGGACCGCCCTGGCGCAGCCGATGGCTGAGTTCGTCGAGTCGGCGGACCGCGCGCGCATGCGCCTGCGGCTGGCTGGGATCGGCATGGACGATCAGGTACAGGCGGCCCTTGAGGTTGTCGAACACTGCCAGTTCCTCGCTGAGCATCAGCAGGATGTCGGGCGTGCCCAGTTCGTCGGGCTTGCTGCTGCCATCGGCCTGCGGCCCCGCCAGGCGCGGTTCGATGTATTGGATGCACTCGAAACCGAACCAGCCGACCAGTCCACCGGTAAAGCCCGGCAGGCCGTCGATCTTCGGCACCGAATGCTCGCTGCGCAGGCGCTCGACCTCGGCAAACGGATCGGTGACCGTGCGCGACTCGATCAGCTCGCCGTGTTCGGTCACGAACAGGCTGTGTCCGGCAAACGCGTACACGCGCCGTGCCGGCAGGCCGATGATCGAATAGCGACCGAAACGTTCACCGCCCTCGACCGACTCCAGCAGGTAGGTGTGCGGACCGTCGGCAAGCTTGAGGTAGACCGACAGTGGCGTGTCGAGGTCGCTCAGCACTTCGCGCACCATCGGGATGCGGGTGTGGCCGGCGTCGGCCAGCTGGCGGAACTGTTCGGCGTCGAGTTGCATGCGGGCAGCGGCGAGGACGGGGCCCGGCAGTATGCCAGCGGGTCGACGGCTCGGCAGGACCGCGCGTTGCAAGGCGGTGGCCCGTGCCTGCCTCGCACAGCGTCACGCGTCCGGCGTCACGGGTCGCACGCACCGGACATGCGACGGTCGCGGCGCGGTAACGCTCCGGTCACCGTCTGCCTGGAGTATGAGAGGCCATATCAGGGACGACGGGCGGAGGCTGGATGCCTCCAATATCGAGCGAAGGGTGGCCCGGCAGGAGCCGGCCACCCTTCGCGGCAGGCGGGGCCGTTACGGCCCCGGCTCAGGCGAGCGCGTGATCGGCGATGACCACGCCGTCGCCGTCGGCGCACAACCAGTCGCCGGGGCGCACCACCACACCACCGATCGCCAGCACGACGTCGCGCTCACCGCGACCCAGCTTCTCGGTCTTCATCGGGCAGGTGGCCAGCGCCTTGACGCCCAGCGCGAGCTGGCCGATCGCCGCGCTGTCGCGGATCGCGCCATGCACGATCACACCCGACCAGCCGTTCTCGACCGCCTTCTCGGCCAGCATGTCGCCGAGCATCGCCCGGCGCAGCGAACCGCCGCCGTCCACCACCAGCACGCGCCCCAGACCCGGCTCGGCCACCGCCTCGCGCACGCGCGAGTTGTCCTCGAACGCCGACACCGTGCTGACCGTGCCCTGAAACGCCAGGCGGCCGCCGAAGTCACGCAGCGGCAGGGCCAGCACGCGCAGCATCGCCTCGTGCCGATCGCAGAGGTCGCAGGTGTTCATCAACGCACCGCGGCAACGGCGGCCTTCATCTGGCCGATCACCTGTGCGTAGTCGGCGGCGCCGAAGATCGCCGAACCAGCGACGAAGCTGTCGGCGCCTGCGGCGGCAATCTCGGCGATGTTGTCGGCCTTGACACCGCCGTCGACCTCGAGCCGGATCGCGCGGCCGCTGCGGTCGATCATCTCGCGCACGCGGCGCAGCTTGGCCAGCGTCGAGGGAATGAACGATTGGCCGCCGAAGCCCGGGTTGACCGACATCAGCAGCACCACGTCGAGGTCGTCGAGCACCCAGTCCAGCACTTCCACCGGCGTGCCCGGATTCAGCACCAGGCCTGCCTGGCAACCGTGCGACTTGATCAGCTGGACGGTCCGGTGGACGTGCGCGCTCGCCTCGGGATGGAAGGTGATGATCGACGCGCCGGCCTTGGCGAAGTCGGGGACGATGCGGTCCACCGGCTCCACCATCAGGTGCACGTCGATCGGCGCGGTCACCCCGTGCTTGCGCAGCGCCTCGCAGACCAGCGGGCCGATCGTGAGGTTGGGCACGTAGTGGTTGTCCATGACATCGAAATGCACCCAGTCGGCGCCGGCGGCGAGCACGTTGTCGACTTCCTCGCCGAGCTTGGCGAAGTTGGCCGAGAGGATGGACGGGGCGATGACGGTGGATTGCATGAGCGATTCCGGGAGCAGGGGCGGGAAGAAGGGCCCGCGCACGCGACAGACGGCGGCACGCGCGGCGGTGGCGGTGGCGGCGGCTAGCGCTTGCGCAGCGCCTTGATACGGTCGTAGGCGCCGTTGATCTCGCGCGCACGGGTCTCGGCCTGCTCGCGCAGCTCGCGCGCGGCGCCGGCCAGGCGGTCGGGGTGGTACTGCGAGATCAGCCGGCGATAGGCCTGGTCGACCTCGGCGTCGTTGGCATCGGAGGTCAGCCCGAGCACGCTGTAGGGGTTGTCGCGGGCCAATTTGAACCAGTCGCTGTCGAAGGCGTGGCCGATCAGCAGGCCCAGGGCGGCCCCCAGCAGCGGGTTGCCGCGCAGCAGCGCAGCCCCGGCGAAGAACCCCAACAGCTTGCCGTACCAGCGTTTCATCGCAATCTCGAGGCGGTTCAGGGCGCCCGGCGACGGGCCGGCGACAGTCTACCTGCAAGCCGGCCCCGGACCGTCGTACACTGCCCGGCCCCGCCGATTCCGCGCGTGGTGCGAGGCGCACGCCGGCGGGGCCCGTTGCCACTCAGGGACTTCACGTTGTCCACGACTCTGCTGCGACCCGCCCTTTCCGAATCGGACCTGCCCGGCCTGCCACTGCGCCACCGCGGCAAGGTGCGCGATGTGTTCGACCTGCCCGCCGATCGCCTGCCCGCAGGCACCCCACCGGGCGACTACCTGCTGATGGTCGCCACCGACCGCCTCAGCGCGTTCGACGTCGTGCTGCCCGACCCGATCCCGGGCAAGGGCGAGATGCTGTGCCAGATCAGCAATTTCTGGTTCGGCAAGACCGAGCACATCGTCGCCAACCACCTCACCGGCATCGACGTGGCCGCGGTGCTGCCGCCGGGCGTCGATCCGGCGGCGTACGAGAAGCGCGCCGTGGTGACCAAGCGCCTCAAGCCGGTGCCGATCGAATGCATCGCGCGCGGCTACGTGATCGGCAGCGGCTGGAAGGATTACCAGCGCACCGGCCGCATCAGCGGCATCGCCCTGCCCGATGGCCTGCGCCAGGCCGAGCAGTTGGCCGAACCGATCTTCACCCCGTCGACGAAGGCCGCCGTGGGCGACCACGACGAGAACATCGACTTCGACACGGCCGTGCGCACGGTCGGCGCAGAACTCGCCGAACAGGTGCGCGACGCGACGCTGCGCCTGTACACGTTCGCGCGCGACTACGCCGCGCAACGGGGCATCCTGCTGGCCGACACGAAGTTCGAGTTCGGCACCGACGCCGACGGTCGCCTGTACGTGATGGACGAAGTGCTGACGCCGGACTCGTCGCGTTACTGGCCGGCCGACGAGTACCAGGTCGGCACCAGTCCGCCGAGCTACGACAAGCAGTTCGTGCGCGACTATCTGGAAGAACTCGGCTGGGACAAGACCCCGCCCGGCCCGAAGCTCCCGGCCGAGGTGATCGAACGCACCCGTGCCAAGTACGCCGAGGCGTTGCAGAAGCTGGCCGGCATCTCGATCGACTGAGCCGGCCCGACGCGACGATGCCCAAGGGCCTGCTGTATCTCGCTGCCGCGATCACCGCCGAGGTGATCGCGACCAGTGCGCTCAAGGCGTCCGAAGGCTTCACGCGACCGCTGCCGTCGCTGGTGGTGCTGGCCGGCTACGCCATCGCGTTCTACTTCCTGTCGCTGGTATTGAAGACCGCGCCGGTCGGTGTCGCCTACGCGATCTGGTCCGGTGTCGGGGTGGTGCTGATTGCCCTGATTGGCTGGCTGCTGCTCAAGCAGCCGTTGGACGCGCCGGCACTGATCGGCATTGGCCTGATCGTGGCCGGCGTGGTGGTAATCCAGCTATTCTCGAAGACAGCCGCGCACTGACGCGCCGGCGGACGCCCCGCAGCGGGGCCGCGCCTTGCCAATGCCGGGAGCCTGCCATGAGCACCATCGCCGAATCGACCCTGCAACGCCCGATCGATCGCTGGTTTGCGAGCTACTCCGGCGACCACCAGAACGTCACCAACCAACGGATCCACGTGATTTGCGTGCCGGCGATCGCGTGGAGCGTGATCGCCCTGCTGTGGTGCATTCCCACGCCCGGCGGCTGGCTGCGTGCCGGGGCCTGGGCCGGGCTGGCGATGGTCGCCGCGCTGCTCTTCTACTACAAGTCCTCGCGCGCGCTGGGCTACGGCATGCTGGCGACATTCGTGCTGATGGCATTGGCGACGCGCTGGCTGCACGACACCTACGGCACGATGACGCTGCTGTGGCTGGCGATAGCGGTGTTCGTGGTGGCCTGGATCGGCCAGTTCGTCGGCCACAAGATCGAAGGCCGCAAACCGAGCTTCTTCACCGACCTGACCTACCTGCTGATCGGCCCGGCCTGGGTCGTGGCCAAGCTCTACCGCAAGCTCGGCCTGCGCTACTGATCGGCGCACCGGCGCGGCGCCTCACGCGTCCAGCGTGGCGCCACCGTCGACGCGAAGGTCGTGCAGGGTGATGTGCCGTGCGCGATCGGACAGCAGGAAGCACACGGCCTCGGCGATGTCCTGCGGGTCGGCGATGCGACGCAGCGGAATGCCCAATCGCCAGCGTTGCGGCACGCCGTCGAGGATGTCGCGGCGCGCCTGCGCGTCGCCGGCGAACGCGCGCTGCATCGCCGTGTCGGTGGACCCAGGCGACACGAGATTGCAGCGGATGCCCAGCGGCGCCAGCTCCAGCGCCAGGCAGCGCAGGTACTGACTGGCCGCCGCCTTCGAGGCGGCGTACGCGGCCATGCCAACGCGCGGCACCGTGGCCGCGTTGGAGCCCACCACGACGATGCTGCCGTGGCCCCGCGCCGCCATCACCCTGGCCACCGCGCGCGTGCTTCCGTAGACGGCACGTGCGTTGATCGCCATGCACGCGTCCCAGTCCTCGAGCCGGCTGTCGAGCACCTCACCGGTGCGCAGGATGCCGGCGACGTGGGCGAGGTGCCGGATCGCGCCGAACTCGCGCTCGATCGTGGCGACCGCGTCGTCCAACGCGGCGATGTCGGTCAGGTCGAGCGCCTGCGCAAACACCGGCACACCTAACGCGCGCAACGATGCCGCGGTGTCGTGCAGCCGCTCTTCGTCGCGATCGAGCAATGCCAATGCCGCTCCCTGCCGGGCCAGCATCTGCGCCGTTGCCGCGCCGATGCCCTGAGCGGCGCCGGTGACCAGCACGGTGCGATGTCGGAACTCCATCCACTCCCCGCCCGCTCCGCTATCCGAAAAGCTCATGCGGGCTCCTCCGCGAACGCGTCCATGATCCGGTGCCGCTCCTCGTGGTAGGCATCCTCATCCACCGCCTGCTTCCAGTACGGCACCGCGTACATGTGCCGGCGTTGCACGCCACGTTGCGCGACCAGGAAATCGCGAATCGCCACCACTTGCGCGCTCTCTCCGGCCAACGTCACCGACACGCGCGACGATGGCCACGCCAGCAGTTGCACCAGGCGCAGCAGTCGCTCGACCCCGCCGTCGCGCTCTCGCAACGCCCAGCGAACGACCATGCCGGGACGATCGGGCAACGGTTGGATCTCGGCCAGGTCCGGGATCTGCATCAGCACGTCGCCCACCGCGTGATCGGGCAGCTGGGCCATCACCGCAGCCACCAGCGCATAGCTGCTCGGGTCGCCGATCAGCACGAAGCGGTCGGCCTGCGGCCAGTACAACGCCGGACCGCCTGGTCCCACCAGCCCGAGCCAATCGCCGACACGCGCCACCGCCGCCCATCGCGATGCCGGCCCGCCATCGCCGTGCAGCACGATGTCGACATCCAGCTCGAGTGCGTCCGGATCGAAGCGCGCCACGGTGTAGGTGCGCGCGTGTGGACGTTTCGCTCCCGTCGGCCAGACCGGTCCGATGGCGCTGACCGCGGGCAGCGCCGGCACCTCGTCGACGGCATCCGGAAACAGCAGCTTGATGTGCGCGCCCCCGCTGCCCGCCGGAAAGCCCTGAAGGGTGTTGCCGGTGAGCGTGATCCGGCGCATGCGCGGCGTGCGGGTGACCACACGCAGCACCCGCAGCAGACGCGGTACCGGGCGCACGGCGGCGGCCTGCGCGTTCATGCCGCCACGCCTCCCGCCAATCCGCCCACCACGCCGTCGGCGTCACCCGTGCCTTTGACGGCGGCGGCGCTCGATCGCCACGGGGCCACCACCCCGGCTACTGACGCAATCGGATGCGCCATCGCCGCTTCGGTGATCGCCAGCAGGGCCTCGTGATGCGAACGCAGGGTGCTCGCGTCGTACGCGCGGGGGTTGGCCTCGATGTCGAAGCGCACGCCATCGGCCAGTGGCGACACGGTGATGTCGAGGTCCTCCACCGAACCCACCGACACCGGAATCGCGCGGCTGCGCAGGCCGGCGAACACGAAGCCCCGATCGAACGGCATCAGGTTGACCACCGGCCCGTACAGCTGCGCGTGGCTGCCTTCCAGGCCCATGTCGATGCGCAGTTGCTCGTAGTTGTAGCGCGCGTGCGGGCGCATGCGTCGCATGGCGGCGGCGACCTCTCGCGCGAGCGCATCGAAGCCCGCGTCGGGATCGACGCGCAGCCACAGCGGCACCACGTTCATCGCCATGCACGGAACGCCCAGCGCCACCGATCCCAGACGGTTCATGACCAGCAACCCGAGGCTGACCTCGCGCTCGCCGCTGCGTGCGTACAGCCACGCGGCAATCGCGGCCACCAACCACGCCGCCCAGTCCACGCCGCATGCACGTGCCGCCACCTGCCAGCGCGCCTGTGTGGACGGCGCCAGCATCCAGCGCTGCGAGCGGGTGTTGTCGCACGGCGGCGTCTTGGCTGCCAGGGTCGGTGGCGTGGGGGTGCCAGCGAGTTGCGTGCGCCAGAACGCGGCATCGAGCGTGCGCTGCGGCGACGCCCGGTAGGTGGTCTCTTCCTCGACCACCGCGCGCAGCGACCAGTCGCGTCCGGGCTCGGGCGTGCCGCCCACGCAGTACGCCGAGTACAACTGCGCGACGCGATGGATCAACAGCAGGTAGGCGTAGCCATCGAGCGCGATGTGATGCGCACGCAGGTACCACAGGTGCTGCTGTGGGCCGATCCGGATCACCGCGGTGGCGAACAGCGGCCCGTGTTCCAGGTCGGCCGGATGCAACAGGTCGCGGCGCATCCAACCGTGCGCCAGCAGCGAACCCTGGTGGACGCCGGAAAAGTCCAGGCGTTGCCGATCGACGACGCGCCTCGGGTCCAGGCGCTGCACCAGCTCACCGTCCTCGACGCGGTAGCGCATGTGCAGGGCATCGCAATCGCGCAAGGCCTCGTCGATGGCGCGGCGCAATGCCGTCACGTCCAGCTCGCCCACCAGCTCGACGGCCTCGGCCGTCCAGAACGAGGCGCTGGCCGGATCCAGTTGCTGCCCTGCCCACATGCCGTACTGCGGCGCGGTCACGGGCATGGCCGTGCCGTCGGGGTGGGTCGCCGGGACGGTGTCCGGGCCGGGGCTCATGCCGCCATCCGCCGTGACTGGATCAATTCCCACCACTCCGAGACGCTGCCGCGCTCGGCCAGTTCGACGAAGCCCAGTTGCTGACCGCGCCCGGTCCAACGTTCCAGCAGCGACATCAGCCGGATCGAATCCAGGCCAGCATGGAACGGGTTGTCGGTTTCGGCCAGATGCTCGATCGGCAACTCGATGATCTGCGCCAGCTCGCTGCGCAGCGCCAGCAGGCTGGCCGGCATCGCGCCCGCCCCGGCCAAGGCCTCCACGCACGCCTGGTGCGGCAGGACGACGCCGCAACGCCTGGACACGTAGTCGAGTGCCTGCGCGTGCTCGTCGGCGGAGAAATCGGCCACGGCATCGCCGACCAGGAACGGCTGGATGTCGTGCATGAACGCGTCGGCGACTGTCATCAGGCAGCCGATGTGCGCGTAGATGCCGCACACCAGCAGTTGGTCCCGGCCCAGTGCGTGCATGCGCTCGCGCAGGTCGCTGGACACGAAGGCGCTGTAGCGCCACTTCGTCAGCACGGTGTCCTGGGCACGCGGTGCGATATCGGCATGGATGGGCGCCAGATCCGGCCGCGCGGTGATGCCCGGCCCCCACCACGGTTGCAGCAGGCCGCGCTGCTGTGCGCTCTGTTGCGGCGGCTGCGCGGTGTAGACCACCGGCACGCCGGCGCCGTCGCAGGCATTGCGCAACGCGCGGATGTTTTCCAGCAGCTCCGGGACCGGCGACTGTGTCCGGTCGTAGAAGTCCAGGAAGTACTCCTGCATGTCATGCACCAGCAGCACCGCGCGCGCGGGATCTGGCAGCCACGCGACGCGGTTGCCGGGCAGCGCATCGGCGGTCGGCATCGGATAGGACGGAATGGTGGGGATGGTCATGGCGTGTGTTCGTCAGCGGGAAGGGAGAAAGCGCGCGGTGCGCACAGCAGGTTGGCGATGCGCGCGCGCAGCGCCTTCTTGTCGACCTTTCCCACCGCGGTACGCGGCAGGCGGTCGACGAACTCGATGCGGTCGGGAACCTTGAAGCCGGCGATGCCGCGGCCGCGCAGGAAGTCCTGCAGCTCGCGCGTGCCCGGCACCGCATCGCGCGGCACCACGAACGCGCAGGACTTCTCGCCCATCCACGCGTCCGCCATCGCCACCAGCGCGGCATCGAACACCGCCGGGTGCGCCAGCAGGTGCCCCTCGACCTCCTCGGCGGCGATCTTGTCGCCACCGCGGTTCACCTGGTCCTTGGCGCGACCGGTCACCACCAGGTAGCCATCGTCACGACGCAGCACGAGGTCACCGCTGCGGTAGTACCCGTCGGCAGTGAACGCGTTGGCGTTGTGTGCGTCGGCGCGGTAGTAGCCGCGAATCGTGTACGGGCCGCGCACCAGCAGGTGGCCCACCGTGCCCGGTGCGACATCGCGGTCGTCGTCGTCGACGATGCGGATCTCGTCGTCCTCGCTGATCGGACGACCCTGGGTTTCGAGCATGCGCTCGGGCGGGTCGTCCAGGCGCGTGTAGTTGACCAGGCCCTCGGCCATGCCGAACACCTGCTGCAGCGCGCAGCCAAACGTGGCCGGAATCCGTCGCGCCACCTCGCCGGCCAGGTGCGCGCCGCCGATCTGCAGCAACTGCAGGCTCGACAGGTCGTGTTGATTGCGCGCCTTCGATTCAAGCCACGCCAGCGCCAGCGCGGGCACCAGTGCGGCAATCGTCACCCGCTCGGCGGCAATCAGCGCGAAGCACTGCGCCGGGTACGGCTGCCGGGCAAGCACCACGCAGCCACCGGCGTGGAACACACCGAACGCGCCGGGCGAACTCATCGGAAAGTTGTGCGCCGCCGGCAGCACGCACAGGTAAATCGACTCGGGCGTGAGGCCGCAGATGCGGGCGCTCTCGCGGATGCTGTAGAGGTAGTCGTCGTGTGTGCGCGGGATCAGCTTGGGCACGCCGGTGCTGCCGCCGGAAAGTTGCAGGAACGCCACGTCGGCGGCGTCGGGCATGGGATGCCCGTGCAACTGGTCAGCGTCGCCGTAGACCGCGTCGAACGGCATCAGATCCAGCGCATCGCCGACCACGATCACGTGTTGCAGGCAGGGGCTTTCGACCATCACCTCACGCATCAGCAGACGGTGGTCGAAGCCCGCCTCGCAATCGGCGATCACGCAGGCGCGCGCCTGGGTGTGCTGCACGAAATGCGTGATCTCCGCGCGGCGGTGGGCGGGCAGCGCGAACACCGGCAACGCGCCGATCCGGAACAGCGCGAAGCAAGCGATGTGGAACTCGGCGATGTTGGGCAGCTGCAGCACCACGCGGTCGCGCGGGACGATGCCCATCGCCACCAGGCCAGCGGCGAAACGGCGCACGCGCTGGTCGAACTGCGCGTACGTCCAGCGCCGCGACCCGCACACCAGCGCGGTGCGCGCGGGATGTTCGGCGGCGACACGCGCCAGTTCCGCGTACAGGCCGACGCCCGTCCAGTAGCCGCGCTCCCGGTATCGCGCAGCGAATGCCGCGGGCCACGGGCGGAAGCCAGGCAGTGGCGACGGGTTCATGCGCGCCCCGCCAATGCCGTGCCCAAGCCCATCGCGCCCAGCATCGTGGCCAGCTTTGCGGTGGTCTCGGCCAGTTCCGCATCGGGTCTGGAGCCCTCGACCACACCGGCGCCGGCGTACACGGTGGCCGAATCGTCGTCGATCAGTGCGCAGCGGATGGTCACCGCCCACTCGCCATCGCCGTCGCCGTCGCACCAGCCGACGAGGCCGGTGAACAGGCCGCGTTCGTAACCCTCGATCTCGCGGATCAGCTGGCGCGCCGATGCGGTCGGGTGTCCACAGACCGCCGGTGTCGGATGCAGCGCGAGCGCAAGCTGCAACGAGCTGGTCGAGGTATCGCGCAGCTCGCCCTGCACGCGCGAGGACAGGTGCCACATCGTCGGCGTCGCCAGCAGCGAGGGCGCCGCGGGGACCTTGAGCTGACGGCAGAACGGCGTCAGCGCCGCACCCACCGCATCCACCACCACGGCGTGTTCGTGGCGGTCCTTGGCAGACCGGAGCAGGCGGCGCGCGCGTCGCTGGTCCTCGATGGGATCCTCGCTGCGCGCGATCGAACCGGCCAACGGATTGGACACCACGCGGGTGCCGCGACGCGAAAGCAGCAGTTCGGGGCTGGACCCGACGAGGCAGGCGCGCGGCCCGCCCGCGCCGGCCAGGTCCATCGCAAACGTGTACCCGTCGCTGGTGCGTGCCAGCAATCGCTGCAGGAGCTGCGGCACGTCGATCTGCGCACTGATGCGCACGCTGCGCGACATCACCACCTTGCTCAGGCCGCCGTCGAGGATGCGTTCGAGCGAGCTGGCGACGTTGCGCAGGTAGCGGGCGGGTTCGGGGTACGGTTGAACGTGGATCGTCGACGGCGCCGTGGATGCGTGGCCGGCGCCAGCGCCGCGGTGCCGCGCGCCGCCGTTGGCGAACGCCGCCTGCATCGGGATCCACAACCGCGACGGTTCGGACGCATCGAACGGCACCGCGCCCAGCAAGGGCAAGCGGCCCGCATCGCACGCGGCCTGTCGCAGCGCCAAGGCGGCCGCGTCGACCAGGCCCTGGTCGGCCGCGGTGGAAACCTCGCGCAGCACACCGCGTGCATGCAACTGCGAGGTCGGTGACGAGAACAGCGAATCGCGCGCGCGATAGGCCGATAGCAACGGATCGTTGGGCATGGAGGGACCGTGATGGCGTCGAGGGGGAGTCATGGCGACCCGGGCGTGACGCAGGTCGGTGTCGGCGGCGACGGGCAGTGCAACGGGCACAGGGAAGCGCGAGGCGAACTCCCTCGACCGGAGCGGACGTCGTGGGTGCCGGTGGCGCTAGTGCGCAGACGCGAACGGCGACTTCGCGCGCGGCCGAAACCGCGCACGGCAAAGCGCACACCGTCCGCGCTGGCGGCAGTGGGAATGGCGTGTCGGGAACGGTTCCGCGCGGCAGCCGCGCACCGTGATGCGTTCATCTGTCTGGCCTGCAAGCTCGTGGTCGAATGAGCTTGCGGGCGTCAAACGCCGGCTGGCTGGACAATGCGGCGATGCCGCGAAAGCGCCGACATCCTACGAAGCGCGAATCGTGATTGGCAAGCCCGAAGATTGCGCAGGTGTTCGTCGAAGCCGCGCATCGTGCACGCGTGGCGCGCTTCGCCGGACCTTCCTGTGCGCCGTGATCGCACGCACAACGCGCGGACACCGCCGCCAAGACGGGACTACGTGGTGCCGATGGCGCCGCGCAGCGACGCTGTCAGGCCAAATGAGAATTTCTCGCATTTACAGATCGGCCGCAACGCGGCAGTATTCGCCGGCCCGCTCGCCCGACGTTGCATCGACACGTCCAGCCAATGCGGCAGCGCAGCCCTTCCGGGCGCGCTGATCCCGCCTTCTTCCTTCCAGGACGATCCAGCATGAATTCCCTTCCGATGCGCCTGTCGCTGACAGGCGCGACGCTGCTTGCGCTTGCCCCGATGGCCCACGCCGTACAGCCCCTACCCGACGCCGAGGCACGCACGCTCGACGAGGTCGTGGTCACTGCCGAGCGCGAGCCTGGAAACTTCGCGATCGATCGCAACGAAATCGAACTGACCCAGGCGGCCGACCTGGGCGACCTGCTCTCCAACGAGTCCGGCGTCGCGGTCGGCGGCGGATCCACGGTGGCGCAGAAGGTCTACGTGCGCGGATTCGAGGACACGTTGCTCAACGTCACCATCGACGGTGCCCAGCAGCCGGCCGAGCTGTACCACCACCAGACGCGCGTGCAGGTAGAACCGGAGTTCATCCGTTCGATCGAACTCGATGCCGGCGCCGGCGCCGCCACCGCCGGTGCAGGTGCGTTGACCGGCACGATGCGAGTCAACACACGCAATGCCTTCGACATGCTCTCGCCCGGCCGCGACGCCGGCATGCTGGTCAAGGGTGCGGCCGGCTTCAACGGGCAGGACCACCACAAGGCCGTGGTCGCGGCCTTCGCCCGCGTGGGCCCCAACCTGGGCCTGATGGCGACGCATGTGCGCCACGACGGCGGCGATTACGACGACGGTAACGGCCAGCGCGTATCGCCCACCGCGTTCGATCACGAGCGCAGCCAGGTCAAGCTCAACGGTCAGTTCAACGCGCACAGCTTCGATCTCTCGGCGGAACGGCTCGACGACACCGGCACGTACTACGAGCGCCCGCACATGACCAACTTCAACGGTCGCTTCCAGTTGTCCGATCATCGGATGCGTCGCGAAACGCTCTCGTACAACCACCGCTACAACCCGGCGAGCGCTGCGATCGACGTGCGCGCGACGGCCTACCGCAACGACAGCCGCTACCAGAACCGCCGCAACAACACGGGCCTGGTGTACAGCCGGGGCCAGCAGGTCAGCACCGGCTTCGATCTGCGCAACACCACGCGCCTGGATGCCTTCGACTTGGTCTACGGCATCGACTACCGGCGCGATGAACTGCGGGCGACGCAACAGGCCACGCCGCCGCCGTTCTGGGGCAGCACACAGCAGACAGCGCGCGTGTTCGGGGCCTACGTGCAGGGCGACTGGCGACCCTCGGCGTCATGGCTGCTGTCGGCCGGGGTACGCTGGGACGACTACCGGCACGAGGTCGATGCCGGCGTCGGCAAGGGTGCTTCCAACGCGCAATCGCGTCCCAGCCCGAACCTTGCCATCGAGTGGCGTCCGACCGATCACCTGAGCCTTCGCGCGGCATACGCCCAGGCGTTCCGCGGCGTGACCATTCGCGAGGCGTTCTTCAGTGCGCTGTACACGCACCACGGCGACCTCGAAGGCGAGCGCGCCGACAACGTCGAACTGGGCTTGGCCTACGAGCGCGACGGCTGGTACCTGCGTGCCACCGGCTTCCGCCAGCACATCGACAACTACATCGCCGCGGTCTACACCGGCAACGCCGAGTGGGGCCATTGGGGCAACATCGGCCAGGCCGAGGTCGATGGCTACGAGCTCGAAGCCGGCAAGGACTGGCAGCAGTTCGGCGTGGGCCTGGGCGTGTGGAACTCCGACAACCGGTTCGACGACCGCCCGCTCAACGATGCCGACCTGGGCCTGGGCACCGGCATCGGCCGCACCTGGACGGCGCGCGTCGACTGGCGCTCCGCCTCGGGCCGATCGCGCTACGGCCTGCGCGCGCGACGCGTGGAGGACGAGGCCAACTCGATCGCGCCGGGCGCGCCGGACAAGCCCGGCTACGCCGTGGTCGATGCGATGGCGAACTGGCAACTGCTCGCCGATGGGCAGCTGGTGCTGGGCGTGGCACTGAACAACCTGTTCGACCGTCACTACTACGACCACGCCACCTACGGCTACAACGCCGGGGCAGGCGCGTACGTGGGCTTCCCGGCCAGCGGACGCGAACTGGTGACCTCGATCAGCTATCGCTTCTGATGGCGCCCGCATCCCGCTCCAGCTCGGAGCGGGATGCGCGGCCGCACGCGGCAGCGGCAATGGTCAGTGGCCAACGCCATGCCGGAAACACTGTGTCGCGGCGACTTGTTCACACCTGTCCACGCGGCTCGGCGAAGATACGCCGATGCCGCCACGCGATCTCGTCCTGCTGCTGTTGATCGTGCTGGCCTGGGCCGGCAACTTCCTCGCGTCGGCCTATGCCCTGCGCGAACTGCCGCCACTGCTGTTCACCGCGCTGCGCTTTGCACTGCTCGCGCTGCCGATGGTGTTCTTCCTCAAGCGCCCGGCCCACGGCCAATGGCCTCGACTGGTCGCCGTCTGCCTGTGCATCGGCGTCGTGCATTTCGGCCTGAGCTTCACGGCGCTCAAGCTTGCCGGCGACCTGTCCTCTCCCGCCATCGTGATGCAGAGCTACGTACCGATGACCGCGCTGCTGGCGTGGTGGCTGCTCGGCGAGCGCTTCGCCTGGCGTACCGGCGTTGCGATCGCATTGAGCTTTGCCGGCGTGCTGGTGCTGGGGTTTGATCCCCTGGTGCTCGACCACCCCGCCTCGGTGCTGCTGATGCTCGCCTCGGCGGCGGCGCTGGCGGTCGGCACCGTGCTCATGAAGGGCCTGCGCGGCCTCGACGTGTGGAGCCAGCAGGGCTGGACGGCCTTGATCGCGCTATTGCCCCTGCTGGCGGCCAGCATGCTGATGGAGCCCGCAGGCCTGGCGCAGCTGCGCTCGGCGGGACCGGTGGCCTGGTTTGGCGTGGCGTATGCCGCGTTCGTGTCGTCCCTGCTCGGTCACGGCCTGTACTACGTGCTGGTGCAACGGCATCCGGTGGCGCAGGTGATGCCGTGGCTGCTGCTGGTCCCCGTGCTCGCGATCGGCCTGGGCGTTGCGTTCTGGGGCGACCGGCCGGGCCCACGGCTGTGGATCGGTGGCTCGATGGTGCTCGGCGGCGTGCTGGCGATCGCGCTGCGCGCCCTGGCCAAGACCAGGTCGATGCCGACGGCGCAGGATCTTTAGCCCGGTCGTACGAATTGCGCACGGCCCACCGTCAACGGCGTCGGCCGCACCGCGTGCCCGCCGGGGCTACGCGGCTTCGTCGCCGCGCGGCTCGAACATCGCCGCGGTCGGGGCGAAGTCGCGCGCGGCGTAGCCGAAATCGCGGCGTGCCGGCGTGGCATCGAACACCAGATCGTTGCGCATCCGGCGCACGGCGGCCTCTCCCAGGCCACTGGCGCGACCGCTGGCCTGCGCCGCCAGCAGGGCCAGGTTGAACAGCGGCGATGGCAATTCGATCATCGCCGGTGGTGGATCAAGAGCGGCCAGCACGCGCGCGACCATCTCGCGATAGGCCAGCGTTTCTCCGCCGGGCAGCGCGTAGGCGCGTCCGTGGGTAACGCTGCTGCCCATGCTGGCAAACGCCGCCGCGGCAAGGTCATCGACGTGCACCGGCTGGCGCAGGCCATTGGCGCCACGCGGCAACGGGAACCGTCGCCAACGCCGCGCCAGGGCCGCGATCCGGGTCAGGGTGGCATCGCGACCGGCGCCATACACCAGCGTGGGCCGCAGCACGGTGGCCGCCGCATCGCGCTCGGCGGCTTCGACGAACAACGACGCCTCGGCATCGCGCAGGCGCCGGGCGACATCGCGCTCGTGGGCGTCGGCCGAGCCCAGCTTGGTATCGACGCTGGTCGAGCCGAATGCCACCACGCGCGGTGCACGCAGGCGCGCGTCGCGGTACCAGGACGCGAACCCGTCCAGCGGTCCGCAACTGACCACCACGTCGACGCCGGCAGGCAGGTTGGGCATCGCATCGAACCCACCCTGCAGCCAGTGCAGGCCCGGCTGGTCGGTCTGCGGGCTGCGCGACAACGCGCTCACGCGCCAACCGTCGCGACGCAGCAGTCCAAGCAACGGCCGTCCGATCTGGCCGCTGCCGCCAAACACCAGGGCATGACGCATGCGTGGCTCCGCCTCAGTCCGTGCCCGCGGCGCGCGCGGGCAGTACCGCGCGCAGCCACGCGAAGCCGATCACGGCAGCCAGCAGTGACGCGCCGAGAATGCCCAGCACGGCACCGTCGTATTGCGCCGGCTGGTGGTACGCCAGCGACGCGATGAACAGGCTCATCGTGAAGCCGATGCCGCACAGCACACCCAGGCCGAGCATCGCGCGAAGGTCCATTCCTGCCGGAAACTTCGCCCAACCCAGGGCGCGCATTGCCACCGCCGCGGCGACGATGCCGACCGGCTTGCCGATCACCAATCCCAGCACGATGCCCATCGGCAGCGCCGACAGCATGGCGCCCGCATCGATGCCCCCGAGCGCGAGGCCGGCATTGGCGAACGCGAACAGCGGCAGGATCGCGTAGGCCACCCACGGGTGCAGCGCGTGTTCGAGGTACTCCAGCGGCGAATGCTCGATCTCGTCGGGTACCGCGTTGCGGCGATCGACGTGGGGAATCATCAGGCCCGTGGCGACGCCGGCCAGCGTGGCGTGCACTCCCGACTTCAGCACGCACACCCACAGCACCACGCCGAGCAGCAGGTAAGGGGCCAGCCGCGTCACGTGCAGGCGGTTCAATACCCACATCGCCGCCAGCGCGACCGCGGCCAGCCCGAGCGCGACCAGCGACATGCCATGCGAATAGAACAAGGCGATGATCACGATGGCGATCAGATCGTCGACCACCGCGATCGTCGACAGCAGCAGCTTCATGCCCACCGGCACGCGCGATCCCAGCAGGGCCAGCACGCCGAGTGCGAACGCGATGTCAGTTGCCGTCGGCACCGCCCAGCCGCGCATCGCCGCCCCATCGTCGTGGTTGAGCGCGATGAACAGCAACGCCGGCACCGCAACGCCGGCCGCCGCGCAAACCAACGGCATCACCAATTGCTCGCGACCGGCAAGCTGCCCGGTCAACGCTTCGCGCTTGATCTCCAGCGCGACCAGCAGGAAGAAGATCGCCATCAGGCCGTCGTTGATCCACAGCAACGCGGGCTTGGCCAGGTCGAGCGCACCGATGCGTATCTGTACCGGCATGTCCTGGAATGCCGAATACAGGCCCGCAAACGGCGAGTTGGCCGCGATCAGCGCCAGCACGGCCGCAACGATCAGGGTGATGCCGGCAGCGGCTTCCAGGCGGAAGAACTCGACGAGGCCGCGCAGCGCGCGCGATGGCCGAAGGCGCGCCTGGTGCGCGGGAGTGGGAGAGCTGGTCATGGCCGAAGTATATCGGCGACGTCGCGGATGGCCGACGACCGCATCGCACGATGCCACCGGCAAGCCACCGGCGGCACGAGCACTGTCCGCATGCAACGCTCCGGCAGAAAGCCCGGTTACAGCGGCGCGATCCCCGCCGCGTCGCGCACCAGCACCAGCTCGAACGCCAGCCATGCGGCAAAGCCGACCAGCAGCACGATGCCTTCGTTGCGGCTGACCCGAAGATCGCCGCGCAGCATCGGGTATAGGACCAGCGCGAACGCAAGCGCGGCCGGCAGCGCATAGCGCACCAGCAACCCCGGCATCGGCAGCGTGTTCCAGGCCGCCATGGCGCCCACGACGACCAACAGATTGAACACGCTGGACCCCACGACATGGCCGACCACCAGGTCGCCCTGTCCGCGCCGCGCCGCGGCCAGTGCGGCGGCGGCCTCGGGCAGCGCGGTGCCGATCGCGACCGGCACCAGACCGGTCAGCAACGGCGACCACCCGCACCAGTCACCGATCTGCAATGCGTTGACAACCACGAACTTGGAACCGAAGTACAGCGCAACCGCCGCTATCACGACCCGCAGCAGGTTCTGGGTGGGGTCGGTGCTGGTGCGCACGTAGGCCTCGAGCTCCTCGCGCACGGCGGCATCCTCGCTGCGGCTGCGTGCGAGCGCAAACGCGAACACCGCGACGAACGCGATCAGCAGACCAAAGCCCTCGACGCGCGACAGCGAACCATCGAGGCCGAGCACGATCACCGCCACCGTGCCCAGCACCAGCACCACCAACAGCGGCGCCAGTGCCCGCCAACGCACCACCAGCGGGGCGGCCAGCGCGGCAATGGCCAGGGTCAGGCCGACGTTGACGACGTTGCTGCCGACCGCGTTGCCCAGCGCGAGTGCCGGCTGCCCTTGGGCGATCGCCTGCCCGTTGACCGCCACTTCCGGCAGCGACGTGCCGAATGCCACCAGCACCATGCCGGCCACGAACGGCGACGCACCAAACCGCTGCGACAAGCCGGCCGCGCCCTTGACGATCGAATCGCCACCCAGCGCGAGCAGCGCCAGCCCCAGCACGAACAACCCCACGGCAGCCAGCATCATCATTCCCCTGTTGTCCCATCGGCCCGCGACGGGCGGTTGCCTGCCCCACCTAGCGCGCTCGGCGCGCACGGTGGGCAGGCGCCATCGATCGAGCCGATTTTAGCCGGGTCGATTCTAGCCGGGTCGCCTGTCGTCAGGTCGCCGCGCGCGGTGCGATGCCACCGCTGCGCCGCGTGCCCGTCAGCTGCAACCTTCGACGTAATCGACCTGCGGTGGAATGCCGACATGCCACGCGTGCACGCTTCCCTTCTCGTCGGCCTGGAACAGCAGCACGCCGGTGCCGCCGTCGGCATCCTTGATGCGCAGGTCACGGGCTGCGGGCACGTACTTGTTGAGCAGCTTCTCGACGCGGCCGGCATACAGCGCTTCGATCTGCTTGGTGTCCATGCCGATCTTGCCACCGCCCGGCGCGACCACCGCAGCGGAGTCGACATCGATGCGCACGAACTTGTCGCCTTCGACCATGAAGCTCACCTGCGGCTGGTCGCCGGACGCGGACCCCAGCGGCAGGTAGTGGCAGCCACCGGGTTCGGCCGGCTTGCCTTCACCCAGTTCGGGCACGGCCTTGCGCAACGCGGCGACATCCATGCCGAAACTCGCCGGGCCGTAACCGCCCAGGCCGACGAGACCGGCCGTCGGATCGGAGCCCGGCGCAGGCGCAGGCGCTGGCTTGGGCGCAGTGGCGGGCGGCACGTCCTCGGCGGGCTCATCCGACGGCGGCGCAACGGCGTCCTGCGGTGCGGGCGCGGGATTGCATGCCGTCAACGCCAGCAACAACAAGGTGGATCCAGGCAATGCCAATCTCATCCGATCTCTCCGTGAAGCGACCGCCGCAGCGTAACGGGCGGTCGTGAATGCAATGCGAAGCGCGCCGATGCCCGTCGCATGGCGGCAGTGCGGGCAACGACGTGCCACCGGCCCGCGAGGGCCGGCCGGATTGGTGCAACGCGGGTCAGACGGGCGCGACGAAGTGGCTGCGCAAGCCGGCCCAGCAGGCCTGGTAGTCGCGTTGGCGATGGGCCGCATCGAGTGCCTGCGCGGTCGGGCGGATCACCGCGCGCGTCTCGAACATGAAAGCCATCGTTTCGGCGATCACGTCCGGCCGGGACAAATCGGATGCGCTGGCCTTGTCGAACGTCGCCGCATCGGGCCCGTGGCCGGTCATCGAGTTGTGCAGCGAAGCGCCGCCCGGCGCGAAGCCCTCGGCCTTGGCGTCGTACTGTCCGTGGATCAGGCCCATGAACTCGCTGGCGATGTTGCGGTGGAACCACGGCGGCCGGAAGGTGTCCTGCGCCACCAGCCAGCGCGGCGGGAATATCACGAAATCCAGGTTGCTGGTGCCCGGGGTGTCGCTGGCCGAATGCAGCACCAGGAAGATCGACGGATCGGGGTGATCGAAGCTGATCGAGCCGATCGTGTTGAAGCGACGCAGGTCGTACTTGTACGGCGCGTAGTTGCCGTGCCACGCCACCACGTCGAGTGGCGAGTGACCGATGTCGGCACGCCACAGGTGGCCCTGGAACTTCGCGATCAGCTCGAAATCGCCCTCGAGGTCCTCGTACTCCGCGCACGGCGTGAGGAAGTCGCGCGGATTGGCCAGGCCGTTGCTGCCGATCGGCCCGAGATCGGGCAGGCGCAGCAGCGCGCCGAAGTTCTCGCACACGTAGCCGCGCGCTTCGCCGTCGGGCAGCGCCACGCGGAAGCGCACGCCACGCGGCACCACGGCGATCTCCTGCGGCTCCACGTCGAGCACGCCCAGCTCGGTTTCGATGCGCAGGCGTCCCAGCTGCGGCACGATCAGCAGCTCGCCGTCGGCGTCGTAGAAGTAGCGGCCCTGCATGTCGGCGTTGGCCGCGTACAGGTGGATGCCGACGCCGTGCTGCGCGGCCGGCGAACCATTGCCAGCCATCGTGAACAGGCCATCGACGAAATCGACCGCCGCGCCACCGTCCACGGACGGCAGCGGCAACGGACTCCAGCGCAACTGGTCGGGCGTAATCGGGCCCTGGCCGAAGTCGCTGTGGAACCGGGGCGTGTCGGCCGGCGCCGCATACGGCGAGAACGTTCCGTGCATCGCCGCGGGGCGGATGCGATACAGCCAGCTGCGGCGGTTCTCGCCGCGCGGCGCGGTGAATGCCGTACCCGACAGTTGTTCGGCGTAGAGACCGTGCGCGACGCGCTGCGGTGAATTGCGTCCGACCGGCAGCGCTCCGGCGACCGCCTCGGTCGCGAACTCGTTGCCGAAACCCGATTGGTAGCTGTTGGATTTCATGGGAATCCGTAGGGTGGGCTCAAGCCCACCATCGCATGCGTGGGTGAGTGATGTTGCGGGCCAGTGGCGGGCCTGGGCCCGCCCTACGGCACGATCAGAGCACGCATCCGTAGGGTGGGCTCAAGCCCACCATCGCATGTGTGGTTGAGTGATGTTGCGGGCCAGTGGCGGGCCTGGGCCCGCCCTACGGCACGATCAGAGCACGCCGCGCTTCATCTGGTCGCGTTCGATGCTCTCGAACAACGCCTGGAAGTTGCCTTCGCCGAAGCCTTCGTTGCCCTTGCGCTGGATGATCTCGAAGAAGATCGGTCCGATCGCGTTGGTGGTGAAGATCTGCAGCAGCTTGCGCTGCTTGGTCTCGGCATCGGCGTCGATCAGGATCTTGTTCCTGGCCAGGCGCGCGACGTCCTCACCGTGGTTGGGCACGCGCTGGTCGATCACGTCGAAGTAGGTGTCGGGCGTGTCGAGGAACGTCAAGCCGGCCTCGCGCATCGCTTCCACCGTCGAGTAGATGTCGTCGGTGAAGCAGGCGATGTGCTGGATGCCTTCGCCCTTGTAGGCGTCGAGGTACTCGTTGATCTGCGACTTCGGATCGCTCGATTCGTTGAGCGGAATGCGCACGACGCCGTCCGGCGCGGTCATCGCCTTGGAGACCAGGCCGGTCTTGGCACCCTTGATATCGAAGTAGCGGATCTCGCGGAAGTTGAACAGGCGCTCGTAGTAGTCCGACCACTTCTGCATGTTGCCGAAATACAGATTGTGCGTGAGGTGGTCGATGAAGGTCAGGCCATAGCCCTTCGGGGCCGGGTCGGCGCCCTGCACCGGCAGGAACTCCTCGTACATCGTGCCCTTGTCGCCGTAACGGTCGACCAGGTACAGCATGCAGTCGCCGATGCCCTTGACCACCGGTGCGTCGACCGCGCGCGTGTCGGCCTTGTCGGTGATCGCTTCACCGCCGTTGCCGAGGACCGTGGCCAGCACGTCGCCGGCCGGCTTCTTGAAGCGGATCGCGAAGCCGCACGCGCACGGGCCGTGGGCCTCGGCGAATTCGGCGGCGAAGCTGTCCGGGTCCTCGTTGACGAGGAAGTTCACGCCTCCCTGGCGATAGATGGTGATCGGGCGGCTCTTGTGATGCAGCACCGCGGTGAAGCCCATCTTGCGGAAGTAATCGTGCAACATCTCCCCTTGGCCCTGCGGCGCGGCGAACTCGACGAACTCGAAGCCGTCGATGCCGAGCGGATTCTCGAAAGTGGTGACCTGCATGCCGAGGTTTGGCTGGGCGCTCATGGTTGGCTCCTGTGTCGCGATGGAAGGCCGCGGCGGGGCGGACCTACGTGGGACTCTCGCCCCGGGGGATATAAGTTTCACATGAAACCATAAATCAGGCACCCGCCGTATGTCAGCCACCCCGCCGCGCCATGCCGAGCTCGACCTTGAGCACTTCCTCCCGTACCGGCTGTCGGTGCTGTCCAACCGTGTCAGCACCGCGATCGCGCGCGTATATTCCGAGCGCTTCGCGCTGGGCATCACCGAGTGGCGCGTGATGGCGGTGCTGGGGCGCTACCCCGAGCTGTCGGCCAACGAGGTCGCCCAGCGCACCGCGATGGACAAGGTGGCGGTGAGCCGCGCCGTGTCTCGTCTGATCGAGTCCGGCCGCCTGCAGCGCGAGATGCACGACGACGATCGCCGGCGTTCGGTGCTGAAGCTGTCCGAAGCCGGCTACCGGATCTACGACGAGATCGCGCCGCTGGCGCTCTCGTTCGAACAGCGGCTGTTCAAGGGCATGGACGCGGCCGAACGCGCGATGCTGTTCCGCCTGCTCGACCGGCTGGACGAGCTGGAAATGCGCGCCGAGGTCGAGGCCGCGGCGGACATGCCGTAACCGGGCAAGCCCCGAACCGACGAGGCCCGAACCGGCAGGCCCCAGCCGGGCAGGCCCGAGCCGGCAAGCGAACGGGCACCGGACTGGCAATCGATGCGCCTCGGCCACGACGCCACGAGCGCCGCTGTGGGGCACGCCCGCCCGAATCGCCGCCCCCGGAAACGAACATGCCCGCCAAGGGCGGGCATGTCCGATGCGGCAATGTTGGCCACCGTGTGCCCACCAAGCGGTGGGCACGGGCGACGCGTTACTTCACGCCGTGCATCAGCTTCTGGACCAGCGGCGCGATCAGGAACAGCAGCACGCCAGCGCCCAGCAGCGAATAGAAGCCGAAGGTGTAGCCACTCAACGCCGAGGTCGTGGTCATGCCGCTCTCGCCACTGACGTGGCTGGCGAAGATGCCCGACAGGTTGTTGCCGATGCCGGTCGACAGGAACCAGCCGCCCATGCCCAGGCCAACCAGGCGAATCGGGGCCAGCTTGGTGACCATCGACAGGCCGATGGGCGACAGGCAAAGCTCGCCGACCGACTGGATCACGTAGACCATGAAGAGGGTCCAGAACGGGATCTTGTTGTCCTCGCCGACTAGGCTCTTCAGGGCGAACATCAGCAACAGGAACGCCAGGCCGTTGAAGATCAGGCCCAGGCCGAATTTGCGCGGGATCGACGGGTTGACGTTTTTGCGCGCCATCGCGACCCAGATCCACGCGATGATCGGTGCCAGGGCAATGATGGCGATCGAGTTGACCGACTGGAACCACGCGGTCGGGAACGTCCAGCCGCCAAGGTCGCGGTTGACGATTTCCTCGGCGAGGAAGGTGAACGAACTGCCCGCCTGCTCGAAGAACATCCAGAACAGAATGTTGAACGCGAAGATGATCAGCATCGCGAACACCTTGTCGCGTGCCACGGCGCCGTTGCGGAAGCCTTCGACCAGCAGCATCGCCGACAGACCGACGAACAGCAGGCTCAGGATGCCCTGCAGCGCGTTCGCACCCAGCGCCAGCAGCGAGTAGACCAGCGGGATCGCGGCCAGCGCGCCCAGGGCCACGTAGGCAACGCGCTGCTTGCCAGGCGCTTCCGCCGGCGGACGACCGATGCCCTGCAGCTGGCGACGGCCGAACCAGAACCACACCAGGCTGATCAGCATGCCGATGCCCGCGGCGATGAAGACCATCTTGTACGCCGGCAATGTTTCGGTGCCAAAGACCTTCTGCGCCAGCAGCTGGGTGATGATCGGGGCGATGAACGCACCGGCATTGATGCCCATGTAGAAGATGGTGAAGCCCGAATCGCGGCGCTCGTCGCCGCTGGCGTACAGCTTGCCCACCATCGTCGAGATGTTGGGCTTGAACAGACCGTTGCCGACGATGATCGTCGCCAGGCCCAGGTTGAATATCTGCAGGTTGGGCAGCGAGACCATGAACAGGCCGGCGGCCATGAACACCGCACCGAGCAGGATCGATCGCTGGTAGCCGATGACCCGGTCGGCGATGTAGCCACCGAAGATGGCACCCGCGTAGACCAGGGCAAGGTAGGAACCGTAGGTCAGGTTGGCCGGCGCCTGGCCTGACGCGTCGCCGCCATAGAACTGCGACACGATGTACAGCACGAGTGCCCAGCGGATGCCGTAGAACGCGAAGCGCTCCCAGAACTCCGACATGAACAGCATCCACAGCGGCTTCGGATGGCCGAGGATCTGCTTGAACTCTGGAATGGGCGCTTCTTGGCCCTGCGTAGGTATTGCGGCGCCGCTCATGCGGTGTCCCCCGTGTCGAAACTGAATGGAAAGCCCACGCCTGCGGCACGGGACCGGAGAGGTTTACCGGGTGGGCGCGGATGCGTCAAACCACCGGCAGCGTATTGCTGCGGTGCAGCACGCCACACGCCGCCGCGCGATCGCGCCGATCACGCGGATTCCGAGGCGATCGACGCGCCGGCGGCACGGGCACCGCACGCGTCGGGCGGCGCGCTCAGCCCTCGCCCGTCGGGGCCAGGCCGATGCTGGTTCGGACCGAAAACAGCTCGGGGAAGAACGTCAGCTCCAACGCCTGGCGCAGGAAGCCGACCCCGCTGGAGCCGCCGGTACCGCGCTTGAAGCCGATGATGCGCATGACGGTGCGCATGTGGCGGAAGCGCCACAGCTGGAACTGGGTTTCCAGGTCCACCAGGTCCTCGCACAGCGCGTACTCGCGCCAGTAGAGGTCGGTGTTCTCGTAGATGCGCTCGAACACCGACTGCAGTTCGGGGACGGCGACATGCGCCTGCCGCCAGTCGCGCTCCAGGTGGCGTTGCGGCACCGCATGGCCGAAACGCGACAGGTACATCAGGAACTCGTCGTACAGCGACGGCGCATCGAGCACGCGCTCGAGCCCGGCCTGCGCGTCGGCGTCGTGGGCGAACACCTTCAGCATCGCGGCGTTCTTGTTGCCCATCAGGAACTCGATGGTGCGGTACTGCAGCGACTGAAAGCCCGACGAGGGGCCGAGGATGTCGCGAAAGCCCATGTACTCCGACGGCGTCATCGTCTCCAGCACCGACCATTGCGCGGTCAGCTGCTGCAGCACCTGCTTGCACCGCGCCAGGCCCTTCTGGCATTGCCAGACCTGGTCGCGCTGCAGGAACGCGATCGCCGCCGAGAGCTCGTGGATCAGCAGTTTCATCCACAGCTCGGAGGTCTGGTGCTGGATGATGAACAGCATCTCGTCGTGGTGCGGCGGGTCGGACAGGCGCTGCTGCGAGGACAGCAGGCGGTCCAGACGAAGGTATCCGGCGTAAGTGATCCGACCCGTCAGGTCGGTGTGGATACCGCTTTCCAGTTCGCGCTCGTTCTTTTCGACAGTCATTTCAGACATCCCCGACAGGCCGGCAAGGGTAGCGCATCGCCCCGTCGCGGCAGCGCCGGCAATGGTCACCGTCCTGCCATGCCGATCCAGCACGATCGCAGGCACAATCCTGCCTCCGGCGCGGGCGATGCCCCCCGGCAAGGACGGCAGTTCAACCAATGGGGAACAACATGGAACGACACAATGGCCGCCTCGCGGTCACGGCACTGGCGTTTGCCACGATGTTGGCAATGGCAGGCCAGGCGCCGGCGCAGGTGGTGCTCAGCCAGGTCTACGGCGGCGGCGGAAACAGCGGCGCACCGCTCAAGAGCGACTTCATCGAACTGCACAACAACGGCGCCACCCCGGTCGATCTGACCGGCTGGTCGGTGCAGTACGCCTCCGCCGCGGGTACCAGCTGGCAGGTCACGCCGCTGACGGGCACGATCGCACCGGGCGGCTATTACCTGGTCAAGCAGGCCGACGGCACCGGCGCCGCCGCGCCGCTCCCGACCCCCGACGCGATCGGCACCATCCCGATGAGCGGCACCGCGGGCAAGGTCGCCCTGGTCAATTCGACCACCGCGCTGAGCGGCGCCTGCCCGACCGGCAACATCGACTTCCTCGGCTTCGGCACCGCAGCCAGCTGCGCCGAAGGTTCGGCGCCAACCGCCAACCTGGGCAGCGTCACGGCTGCACTGCGCGACGCCAGCGGCTGCACCGACACCAACGTCAACAGCGCCGACTTCGTGGTCGCCTTGCCGGCGCCGCGCAACAGCGCCAGCGCCGTCGCGCTGTGCGTTCCCAGCGACCTGCCCGTGCTCACGGTGGGCGATGCGGTGACGGTCGAAGGCAACGACGGACAGACCACGCTGTTCTTCCCGGTGACGCTGTCCGGCTCGCCCGACGACAACCGCGTCGTCACCTTCGACTACGCCACTGCCGACGGCACCGCCACGGTCGCCGACGGTGACTACGTTGCCGCCAGCGGCAGCCTGCAGTTGGGCGGCGGCTCGCGCCAGACCGTCATCGCGGTGACGATCAACGGCGACACTCGCTACGAACCCAGCGAAACCCTGCGCCTCAACCTCAGCAACGTCGTCGGCGGCATCGGTGGCGACACCCAGGCCGATGGCACGATCGGCAACGACGACCTGCTCCCGGTGGTGGCCATCCACGACATCCAGGGCAACGGCGCGCGTTCGCCGCTGGCGGGCCAGCTGCTTTCCACCGTCGGCATCGTCACCGGTCGCAAGTCCAACGGCTTCTTCCTGCAGGCCGCCGACAGCGAGGCCGACGCCGATCCGGCCACCTCCGAAGGCGTGTTCGTCTTCACCGGCAGCGCGCCGCCGGCATCGGCCGCGCTGGGCAACCGCGTGCGCGTGGACGGTAGCGTCATCGAGTTCGTGCCCAGTGCCGATCTCGGCCAGGCACCGCTGACCGAGATCGGCGGGTCGCCGGTCGTGACCCTGATCTCGGTGGCCAATCCGGACCTGCCGCCGATGTTCTCGCTGCCGGCGCCGGTCGAGCTGACGGCGACCTTCCCGGATCCGAACGGCCCGCTCGACCAGCTCGAACGCGTCGAAGGCATGCGCGTCAAGATCGCCGAAGCCACCGTGGTGGCGCCGACGCAGGGCAACACCAACGAGCCCAATGCCAGCGGCACCAGCAACGGCATCCTCAACGTGGTGGTGAGCGGCGTGCCGCGTCCGTTCCGCGAGCCCGGCATCCAGATGCCCGACACCCCGCCCGGGGGCGGCACGGTGCCGCCGATCCCGCGCTGGGACTTCAACCCCGAACTGATCACCGTCGACAGCGATGCGCTGGGCGGACAGCGCTGGGAAGTGTCCGTGGGCCACCGCATCGGCTACGTGATCGGACCGCTGGACTACGGCTTCCGCCGCTACACCGTGCTGCCCGACCAGTTGCTGCCGAACCTGATCATGCGGCCAGTGGAGTCCGAGCCCCGGCCGGCGCCTGCCTCGAGCAACCCCGAGGCGTTCACCGTTGCCGGCTACAACCTCGAGCGCTTCTTCGACACCGTCAACGATCCGGCCACCGGCGAGCCGGTGCTGACCGCGGCGGCGTTCGAACGTCGCCTCGCCAAGGCCTCGCTTGGCATCCGCAACTACCTCAACACGCCTGACATCCTCGGCACGGTCGAGGTGGAAAACCTGTCGACGCTGCAGGCGCTGGCCACCCGCATCAACAGTGACGCGGTCGCCGCCGGCCAGCCCGACCCGAGCTACGTGCCGTACCTGATCGAAGGCAACGACGTCGGCGGCATCGACATCGGTTTCCTGGTCAAGACCGCCCAGGTGCAGGTCGGCATCGCACGCGTCGAAGTTGTCGCGGTGACGCAAGTCGGCAAGGACACCACCTGGCTCGAGCCGGGCGGCAGCACCAGCCTCCTCAACGACCGTCCTCCGCTGTTGCTGGAAGCGGTGGTGCACTACGCCGACGGCCGCGCGTTCCCGATCGACGTGGTCGCCGTGCACCAGCGCTCGCTCAACGGCGCGGAGACCGACGACGCCGACGGCAACCGCATCCGTGGCAAGCGCCAGCGCCAGGCCGAGTTCCTGGCGGCGTTCCTCAACGAACGCCAGGTGTCGGTCCCGGGCCGACGCATGGTGGTGCTGGGCGACTTCAACGCGTTCGAGTTCAATGACGGACTGGGCGATTCGATGAACGTCGTCACCGGCACGCCGAGCGCCGACGAGACCACGGTGGTGCCGGGTGACGGCATCGACCTGGTCGAGCCGAACCTGGTCAACCTTGGAACCCTGGAACCGGCCACCGAGCGCTATTCGTTCGTGTTCGGCGGCAATGCGCAGACGCTCGATCACGTGCTGGTCAACGAAGAGCTGATCGTCCAGACCAGCGACATCGCATTGGACCACGCGCGCATCAACGCCGACTTCCCGGAGCTCAACCGCAACGATGCGACCTCGCCCTCGCGCCTGGCCGATCACGACCCGGTCGTGGCCACGTTCGTACCGCGTCACCACGCCGACCTTGCGGTCACGGTGACCGCCGACAGCGCCAGCGTGAACCCGGGCCAGGTGCTGGGCTTCCACACGGTGCTGGGCAACAACGGTCCGGATTCGGCAACCGCGGCGGGTATCGGTTTCGCGATCGATGCGGAACTGCCGACGATGGCGGTGGTGCCGTCGAGCGCCGCCTGGAATTGCGACGCCGCGCAGATCGACAACGGTCGCACCAGCATCGCGTGCAACGCCTCCACGCTGGCCAATGGCGAGACCGTCACGTTCGCGATCACCGCCACCGCGACGCCGGCACTGGCCGGCCGCTCGGTCAGGCTGGTGGCCGCCAGCGACGCGCAATCGATCGACGCGGTCACCGACAACGACGGCGCCGATGCGTCGATCGCGGTGCAGGCCGCGCCCGGCACCGCCGATCTGGGCACGCTGGTGTTCGGTCCGTTCCTGCACCTTCGCAGTGGCACCACCGGCCACTTCCCGGTGGTGGTGTGGAACGAAGGCCCCAACCCGGCGCAGCACGCCGTCGTCACGTTGCGCGGCAACGCGCCCGCGGCGAACGTGCGGGTCAATGCGCCCAATGGCTGGACCTGCAACGTCGCCTCCGTCGGCAACGATTTCGCGGCGCGTTGCGAACGCAGCTCGTTGGCGACATGGGCGTTGCAGGCGTTCGACTTCGCGATCGTCGCGCCGCCGCGCGTCGGTCGCGCTGAGTTGACCGTCACCTCGACGGTGGAGTCGACGGCAACCGATCCGCGCGCACGCAACAACACCGCCTCGCATTCGGTTCGGATCATCGGTTCGCCGCGCTGATTCCACGAACGGGATGCACCACCTGAAAGGCGCGGCTTCGGCCGCGCCTTTCTTCTGCGCGTTCGAATGCGTTGGCCGGCGCACGGCCCCGCCCGCCCCAAACGCCGGCCGCGTCTTTGCGCAAAAGCCGGGCCGCGGCCATCGCCCCCCTGTCGCACCCCTGTCGCAGGTGGACGCCGATCGACGTGCCGGACCGGACACGCGCTGCGCCGCGATTGCACGTCCAAGCGCGCGCCCACGCCGCAGTACGCCACCGTACCCATTGCCTGCGGGCGTACACGCCGGGTCGCGCGTGCCGCAACGCGCAACGGACCTTTTCCCGCGTTTGGTTATGATCGGGCGATCGTCGCAGCACGCGTTCGCGCGTTGCGACCGAGCCAGGTCCGGGATGTCTGCCGGACCAAGCCGCCTGCGGCCTGCGCTCGTGTCCGGCACTGGATCCGGATGCGACCGTCGCGGGCCCTCCCTCCCCTGCCAGGATTCCGCGCGATGAGCATTGCCGCGAGCTACGAGATCGAATACCTGCAATACCTCGGACCCAACGGCACCGCCGTCGCCGAGTTCCCTCCGGGTTTCCAGGACCCGAAAGCCCTGCTGCCGCTGTTCAAGCAGATGCTGTTCGTGCGCGTGTTCGACACCAAGGCCATCGCGCTGCAGCGCACCGGCAAGCTGGGAACGTACGCCGCCTGTCTCGGCCACGAGGCCACCCACGTCGGCATCGGCGCGTCGATGCTGCCCGAGGACGTGTTTGCGCCCAGCTACCGCGAGTACGGCGCGCAGTTCATGCGCGGCGTGCAGCCGCGTGAAGTGCTGCTGTACTGGGGTGGCGACGAACGCGGCAACGACTTCGCCGTGCCGCGCAACGATTATCCGTGGTGCGTGCCCATCGCGACCCAGTGCCTGATGGCGGCCGGCGCGGCGCTGTCGTTCAAGCTGCGCAAGCAGAAGCGCATCGCGGTCGCCTGCTGCGGCGACGGCGGCTCGTCGAAGACCGACTTCTACGCCGCGCTCAACTCCGCCGGCGCCTACACCTCGCCGCTGGTGCTGTGCGTGATCAACAACGGCTGGGCGATCTCGGTGCCCCGCTCGGCGCAGACCGGCGCCAAGACGCTGGCCCAGAAGGGCCTTGCCGGCGGCCTGCACTGCCTGCAGGTCGACGGCAACGACCTGGTGGCCGTGCTGGAAGGCATGCGCCGCGCCAGCGAGCGCGCGCGCAACGGCGAAGGTGGCAGCGTGATCGAGTTCATCACCTATCGCCTGCACGACCACACCACCGCCGACGACGCACGTCGCTACCGCGACGACGCCGAGGTCAAGGCCGCGTGGGCGCGCGACCCGGTGACGCGTCTGCGCACCTGGCTCACGGCGCAGGGCGTATGGAGCGAGGACGAGGAGAAGGCCTGGGCCGAGGAATGCGGCAAGAAGGTGGACATCGAGATCAACGCCTACCTCGAAACCCCGGTGCAGCCGGTGGAGGCGATGTTCGACTACCTCTACGCCGACATGCCGCCGGACGTGCAGGCGCACCGCGCCGCCGCGCTTGCCCAGGAGGGTCGCCGATGAACGCCGCCAACAATCCGAAGACCGATGCCATGCAGGCCGCCCAGGCACCCGTCGCGATCACCCTGATCGAAGCCATCACCCAGGCGCTGGCCTACGAGATGCGCGCCGACGAATCGGTGCTGGTGCTGGGCGAGGACGTCGGCGTCAACGGCGGCGTGTTCCGCGCCACCGCCGGCCTGCACGCGCAGTTCGGTTCCGAGCGCGTGATCGACACCCCGCTGGACGAAACCACCATCGCCGGGCTAACCGTCGGCCTGGCGTCGCAGGGCATGAAGCCGGTCGCGGAAGCGCAGTTCGACGGCTTCATGTACCCGATGGTCGACTTCCTGGTCTGCCACGCCGCGCGCATGCGCTACCGCACGCGCGGACGCCTGCACTGCCCGATGGTGCTGCGCGTGCCGTGGGGCGGCGGCATCCGCGCCCCGGAGCACCACAGCGAAGCCAACGAGTCGATCTTCACCAACGTGCCCGGGCTGCGCGTGGTCATGCCGTCGTCGCCGCAGCGCGCGTACGGCCTGCTGCTCGCCGCGATCCGCGACCCCGATCCGGTGATCTTCTTCGAGCCAAAGCGCATCTACCGCCAGTACAAGGAACTGGTACCCGATGACGGCGAGGCGCTGCCGCTGGATGTCTGCTACGTGCTGCGCGACGGCAGCGACGTGACGCTGGTGACATGGGGCGCACAGGTCAAGGAAACCCTGGAAGCGGCCGAACAACTGGCCGGCGAAGGCATCAGCGCCGAGGTCATCGACGTCGCCACGCTGCGTCCGCTGGACTTCGCCACCATCGCCGAATCGGTGGGCAAGACCGGACGTTGCGTGATCGTGCACGAGGCCGCCAAGACCGCCGGCTTCGGTGCCGAGATCGCCGCACGACTGGCCGAGGAATCGATCTACGACCTGCGCGCCCCGGTCGAGCGGGTTACCGGCTACGACACGCACATCCCGCTGTTCCGGCTCGAGATGAAGTACCTGCCCAGCGTGGACCGGATCGTCGCTGCGGCCAGGCGCGCCATCGCCGCAGGCTGAGACGCCCGCATGCGCCGCGCACGCGTCGTCGTCGCCCATCGCGCCCCGGATCGTCCTGCGATCCGGGTGCGGCGCGGCGATGCCGTCGTGCTCGGCAACCGCGACCGCGACTGGCCGCAGTTCGTATGGACCGTGGTCGAGGGCGGCAACGGCGGCTGGGTGCCGGCGGAACTGTTCGATACCGACCACGGCCGCGCCACCGCCCTGGCCGACTACGACACACGCGAGCTCGATGCCGATGCCGACCAGGTGGTGCAGCTGCACCACGAAATGGCGCGTTGGTGGTGGGCCGAAGACGACACCGGTGCGCAGGGCTGGATCCCCGAACGCGCGCTGGAACTGCTGGACGCCCCGGCGTCCGGCGACAACCCGACATGATCAAGGACCGGCAATGACCGACAAGAAGACGTTCTTCCTTCCCGACCTCGGTGAAGGCCTGCCCGACGCCACCATCGTCGAATGGTTCGTGAAGGTCGGCGATACGATCCGCCTCGACGACAACCTGGTGTCGATGGAAACCGCCAAGGCCGTGGTCGAAGTGCCCTCGCCGGTCTCGGGCAAGGTGCTGCGCCTGGCCGGCGCCGCCGGCGACGTGATCGTCACCGGCAGCATGCTCGCCGAGTTCGAGGTCGATCCGTCCGCGCCGCAACGCGCCGAAGGCCAGGACACAGGCCACCATCACGGTGGCGGCCACGCACCGGCCAAGAGCGTCGGCAGCGATGCGCCCGGCCCGGGCAACGCGGTCGTGGCGTCCGACGAGGGCGGCGAGATCAGCGAAGGCGGGACAAAGCCCGAAGCGCGCGCCGATGCCGGCACCGTGGTTGGCGCGATGCAGAGCTCCGATGCGGTGCGCAGCGAGCAGGCGGTCGCGGTCGGCGGTGTGAAGGCGATGCCGGCGGTGCGCGCGCTGGCGCGCAAGCTCGGTGTCGAGCTGGGCCTCGTGCGCGCCACCGGCAACGACGGCGTGGTGACGATGGACGACGTCAAGCGGGCCGCCGCCGATGGCAGCGCGCGCCCGGGCAGCGCGCCAGCGTTGCCGGCCAGCGCGCCGGCCGCGGCTCCCGCAGCCGCAGCGCCCGCTTCGCGCAGCACGCTGTCGCAGTCCGGCAAGCCGATGCGCACCCAGCCGCCGGGCGTGAAGGCCAGCGGCCAGCCCGAGCAGCTCAAGGGCGTGCGCCGCAACATGGCGCGCGTCATGGCCGACGCGCACAGCAAGGTCGTGCCCACCACCCTGGTCGACGACGCCGACCTGCACGCCTGGATCGGCAAGCAGGACATCACCGCGCGCCTGGTCCGCGCGATCGTCGCCGCGTGCAAGGCGGTGCCGGCACTCAACGCGTGGTTCGATGGCGAGAACCTCACCCGCACCCTGCACCCGCACGTCGACATCGGTATCGCGGTCGACACCGACGACGGCCTGTTCGTGCCGGCGCTGCGCAATGCCGACATGCTCGACGGCGCCGGCATCCGTACCGCGATCGGCCGCCTGCGCACGCAGGTCGAAGATCGCAGCATCGCGGCATCGGAGCTGTCGGGTTTCACCATCAGCCTGTCGAACTTCGGCATGTTCGCCGGTCGCTACGCAACGCCGGTGGTGGTGCCGCCGACGGTCGCCATCGTGGGTGCGGGCAAGCTCAGCCACGATGTCGTCGGTGTGATCGGCGGCATCGAAGTGCACCGCCGCATGCCGCTGTCGCTGACCTTCGACCACCGCGCCTGCACGGGCGGCGAGGCGGCACGCTTCCTGCGCGCGATGCTCGACGATCTCGCGTTGCCGATGTAGACGCGGCGCAAGCGGGCAGGGGCGGATCGATTCGCACGACGCGAGCAGGGGTTCCGGCACCGGGCCGGTCCTGTTCGCGTCGATCCGGACAATCCTCGCCACGACGTCTCTCGGCGCGGGCAAGATCGTCGAACCTCCTTCGAACCATCATTCGGGAGAAACGCCATGACCCACCGCAGTCGCCTCGCCGGATTCATCATCGATTGCCAGACCGATGACCTCGACGCCGCCGCCGGCTTCTGGAGCCAGGCGCTCGGCGTCCGCATCGCCGACCCCGACTCCGGCGGCACGGGCAAATACGCCGAATTCGGCGGCACGCCCGGCGGACTGCACATCGAGGTGCAGAAGGTCGATCACCCCTCGCGCGTGCACCTGGACATCGAAACCGACGATCTGGATGCCGAAGTGGCGCGACTGGAGGCCCTGGGCGCCAAACGCGTGGGCTTCGTGCAGCGCTGGTGGGTGATGGAGGCCCCGACCGGCCAACGCTTCTGCGTGTGGTCCGCATGCCCGAGGATACCGACCGCGGCGCGCCCAACGAGTGGCCCTAGGCCAGGCTTAGCCGCGTGCCCGGCGGGTAGCACCGCCCCGCTCAGCCGTCGAACAACGGGCTGTCGTCCACCACCACCCGGTCGCGTCCACTGGTCTTGGCCCGGTACAACGCCTGGTCGGCGCGCTCGAACACGTGCTCGGGCTGGTCGCGTGCGGGATCGCCCGCCGCCACGCCCAGCGACACGGTCAGCGCAAACGGCAGCGAGCTCACCCGCGCCACGCGCCGGCGGATCCGCTCGGCCACCTCGGCGGCGCCATCCAGCCGGGTGTGCGGCAACACCACCAGCAGCTCCTCGCCCCCGTAGCGCACCACCAGGTCGCTGCTGCGCACGGCGGCGTTGACCGCCTCGGCGACCGCCTGCAGCGCGAGGTCGCCGAGCCGGTGCCCGTGGCGGTCGTTGACCTGCTTGAAGTGGTCGATGTCGAGCAGGATCAGCGCGTACGGCTGGGCGTTGAAGTGCTCCTGCGAGACCGGATCGCTGCGCAGGTGGTCGAGTGCGGCGCGATTGAGCAGCCCGGTCAACGGATCGTGGGTGGCCTCGTGGGCGAGCTGGTCGTGCCGGCGTTGCATGTCGGCACGTGCGTCCTCCAGGCGTTGTCCGAAGGCCTCACGCTCGGCGAGCAGGTTGCGTTGTTCGAGCACGCAACGGCGCAGCGCGAGCAACTGGCGCGCCTGCCGCACCAGGCGATGCAGGCCATCGTTTTGCCTGGCCGACAACGTGTGCGGGGCAGTGTCGAACACCAGCAGCAGGCCCAGCATCTGCCGATCGGCAAGCAGCGGCACGCCGATGCAGCACGGCAGCGCCCGGCCATCGACGAGCAACGGCAAGGTGTCGAGGTGTTCGCCGGCGACCAGCTGGCCGATCTGCAGCAGCTCGCGCGGCGCGGCCTGCGCGTGGGCGATGAGCCCGCCCGCGCCGGTCAGTTCCTGCTGGCGCAGGCCGGTACGCGCCTTGAACCACAACCGCTGCTGGTCGATCAACGCCAGCCCGGCTGCGGGCGCGCCCGTGAGCAGGGCCGCCAGCATGGCCACGTCGTCGAATGCGCGCTCCGGCAGCGTGTCGAGCAGCGCATGGGCATCCAGCGCGGCCTGGCGCCGGGTCTCGCCTACATCCGACGGGGGCGGTGTGGGGCTCATGACAACGCCATCCTCCCATCGCCCGGCACCGGTTCGCCAGCGTCTGGAGGCTGAAACATCGCACAACGGGCGCGACCGGCGCCCCAAAAAGAAAAAGCCCGGCCGAAGCCGGGCTTTTCTGGTCGCGGGCCGCGCTAGGCGCGGCGCCGTGACATGTGGTTCAGACCGGCTCGACAGCGTCGGCCTGCAGGCCCTTCTGGCCCTGCACGACGGTGAAGCTCACCTTCTGGCCTTCCTGCAGGCTCTTGAAGCCCTGGGTCTGGATGGCGCGGAAGTGAACGAACACGTCTTCGCCATTCTCACGGCTGATGAAGCCAAAGCCCTTGGCATCGTTGAACCACTTGACGGTACCGGTTTCACGGTTCGACATCTTTCTTACTCCTTGGAACGTAGTTGTGGGCCGCGGGTGCGGCGGTTTGCTGGTTGCAAGGAGGAAGCGAGGTGCAACGATGGGTGGATCTTTGGATCTACATCATCGGGCCACGATTCACGGTGACCCTTACCAACTCAGCGCGTGCACCGTATCCCGATGGCGCCAGAAAAGCAATTGTCGGGGGCCTGTCTGTTCAGTCAGGTCCGGCGGCGGCGGTGCCGGGCGCCTGGCCGCCACCACCGGAAACCTGAATGCGCCACGGCCCCGTCGAAGCTTCAGCCTGACGTCGGCGGCTCCCACACCATGTAGACGTCGGCCCGCGCGTAGTGCGAGCCCGGTCGCGGCGCCGGGTGGTGCCGAAAGCCGACGCTTTCGTACAGGGTCAGCGCCGGACCGAGCTTGCTGCTGGACTCCAGGAACAGCTCCCGGCCACCCAGCGCCGCGTACTCGGCCAGCGCGCCTTCCATCAGCAGGCGGCCAATGCCCATGCCGCGGGACTCGGGGTCGACGGCCATCTTGGTCAGCTCGTAGACCCGGCCTCCCTCGTGCTTGAGAGCCACTGTGCCGATCGCCCGCTCCTGGCCCGTGGCGTCCCGGCCAATCGCGAACAGCACCCGGCCACCGTCGGCCAGCAGGTGCGTCTCGGGGTCGTGCAGCACCTGCTCGTCGATGGGTTCGACCGTGAACCAGCGGCGCAGCCATTCGAGGTTGAGTCGGGCGAAATCGTCGCGCCAGCGCGGATCGAAGCCGATCACGCGCGGGGAATCCTTCAACAGCGGGGCGCTTGCGCCGGGATCGTGCGGGTTGGTGGCCATGACCCCGATCTTAGACCCCACCCGCACGGCGGAACGCCGCCCGGGTGGGACGCTGCATATCGCCGTCGGTCCACGCCCGACCTCGAAGCGGCCGCGCCACTGGATGCCGCGGCGAACGGGCCGTCAATCACGTGACAGGTGGGCCAGGGCCTCGGTCGCCGCGTCGCGGTCGCCATCGTCGAACAGCGCGATCTGCACAGTCCTCACCGTGCCCGGATCGAGACAATGCACGTTGACGCTGTAGCCATCCGGGTGGCTGCGGGGCACGTAGAAGCTCTTGACCCCGCAGTGGTGGCAGAAGAGGTGCCGGGCGATGCCGGTGTTGAAACGGTAGTCGCTCAGCGCCTGTTCGCCCGATAGCAGCCGGAAGCGCGAGGCCGGCACGATCAAGTGACGGAACCCGGTCATCGTGCAGATCGAGCAGTTGCAGTCGAGTGCTGCCAGGTCGGCTGGCGCATCCACCTCAAAGCGCACGGCGCGACAGTGACACCCGCCGCGATGGATCACCCGGGGTGAGGCATCGCTTGTGTCGGCGTCCGGCCCGCTCATCCGCCTCGACCGTTGCCACGCGGGCGATCGCCGCCCTGCTGACCCTTGCCCTTGGGTTTGGCATTGCCGTTGCCGCGGCGGTCCTGGCCGGCCTGGCCGCGCTGGCTTTCCCCGCGGTTGCCGCGCGCGTCGTCGTTGCGGCGGTCGTCGCCGGCACGCTGGCCGGGCGGCCCGGGCTGCCCGTCACGATGGGCGTTTCCGCCGCGGCCGCGATTGGGGAAATCACGCTGCAGCTCTTGGTCGATCTGGATGGGTCGCGCCCACCGATCGTAGGTCGGCACGAAGCCGCGCTTGAGACGGTGGAACTCCGGCGAACCGGGTCGGATGCCGAGATTCTTGGCGACATTGCCCCAGCCCTGACCATGGTTGCGATCCCATTCGTCGATCACGTAGCGACACGGACGCCCGATGATCTGCGCGATCGCACACGCGTAATAGACGTCGCCGGGCGCCCAGCGACGGGTCACCAGCAACTCGTGGACGAGGTCGCGCGGTGCACCGTAGTAACGCACCATCTCGTCGACGAACGGCTCGCGATACCTCGACCCGTAGTGGTTCAGGTCGCCCAGCCACGTGTCGACCCAAACGTCGCCGCTGCGGGGGTTCCAGCCAAACGTGAAGTCCTGCGCAAGGGCCGGCCCGGTTCCGGTCAACGTCGCCAGCGCGGCAGCGATCGCAAGCAGCCGGGTCTTGATCTTCGAGGCCATGAGGTACTCCTTGGGTAGCAATGGAGGCACTGTGCCGCGACGAGCGGCACCTTCGGCGCCGAGACGTCCGCGCCATGCAGCCGGCGCCCGCAACGCCAGAAGGGTCAGCGGGAGATCACGAACTTTCCGAACGCCACGCCGATGTCCCAGCCTTCGCCGGTACCGGCCAGTGCCAGCGCCACGTCGTCCTTGACCATCGCCTGGGCCTTGCTGGAACGCACCGCGCCAGCATGCGCCTCGGCCGTGGCGTAGGTGCCCAGCACTTCGCTGATGTTGTTGACCCCGGAGAACTCCCCACGGCCGTTGCGGATTCGCGAACGTCCGAACGTCAGGCCGCCGCCCTTGGCATTGATGCGTACCGACATGCTCTGCCCGTTGCTGCAGTTGACCGTGCCGGTGCCGGAGGCGGTCTTGTAGAACACCGACCAGCCGGAAAGGTTGAACGACATCGTGCAGTTGATCGGACCGCTGGCGTGCGCCGCTGGCGCAAGCACCGCCGACAGCAGCGTGGCGGCAAGCATCATGGCGGGACGTTTCATCATCACGGCGGGCTCCAAGGGGGGAAGGCGCGCAAAGGCTAACACCGGCGGACCGGGCGGGCCGCGAAGGGCACCAACGTGACACCGCACGCGTGACCGCCAGGCAACCGGCCGCGGCGACACCGAGGACGGTGCCGCCGCGACGGGCGCCCTGCGTCAATCAGTCGTCGTCGCGCTCTCGCCAGCGGCGGCCGTCGTAGTAGCTGGCACCACCACGGTAACGGTCATAGCGACCGTCGTAACGGTCGTAGCGGCCATGATCGTCATCGCGGTTGTAGTACCGGTTGTCGTACCGATTGTCATGGCGCGGGTCGTAGTACTCCACACGGCAACGGCCACGGCTGTCGCAACGCGTCCGCTGCTGCATTCGCGGAGCTTCGCGGCCGTAGTAACCGTATGCGTTGCCGTACGGCGGCCCCTGTCGGTAGCCACGCGGCACGTGGCGGTAGTAGCGGCGGTGACCGTAGCGGTCGCGCACGACGATCAGCCGATCGCCGTAACCGTAGTTGCCGTGCCGGTAGTACGGGTGACCGGAGTGGTAGACCACGTCGGCCACGTCGACGATCACGCGGACCAGGTCGCTGCCGCTCTGCGCCTGCACCGGGGTCGGCAGCAGGGCCGCGATGACGAGGCCGGCCGCCAGCGCTGCCGGGGCGAGCATGCGATGGAAACGGGTCATGGCGTTCTCCTTGGGTGCCCGCCACGCGGCGGGCATGCCGGGACGATGGGCCCGGCCGGGTGAACCTTTTTTTAATGCGGCCACGACCCGCCGTTTGCGCTCAGCCGGGGTTGGGGCTGGCAACGGCTCGCCGCGCCAGTTCGCGTACCGCGTCGGGCAACTCGGACGCGTTCGCCACCCGGCACAGCCGCGGCGCATCGTCGTCGACGTTGGCCTCGTTCTCGTGCGCCCACGACGTGTGGTACGGCATGTGCACGCCCCAGCCGCCCAGTTCCAGCACCGGCGCAATGTCCGAACGCAGCAAGTTGCCGATCATCACGAAACGCGACGCCGGCAGGGCGAACTCCTCGAACAGACGCGTGTAGGTTGCCGTGTCTTTCTCGCTGACGATCTCGATCCGCCGGAACAACCCCGCCAGACCGCACTGACGCACCTTGGCTTCCTGGTGGAACAGATCGCCCTTGGTGATCAGCACCACGGGGTACTCGGCGGCGATGGTCTCGACTGCTTCGCGGATCCCCGGCAACAGTTCGACCGGATGCTGCAGCAATGCCTTGCCGATGCCGACGATGCGATGCAGGTCTGCGGCGCTGATGCGCGCCTGGGTGATGTCGACCGCCGCCTCGATCATCGACAGCGTCATGCCCTTCACGCCGTATCCGAAGATGCCCAGGTTACCCAGCTCGACGTCGTACAGGCGTTGCTGGGCGTGGCTGTCGTGCAGGTCGACATAGGCGCCCACGACGCGTTCGAACGCCAACTGCGCCTCGTCGAAGTAGTCCTGGCTGCGCCAGAGGGTGTCGTCGGCATCGAAGCCCACCAGGCCGATGGCCTGATCGGTGCGGCTATGGGGGGAGTTGGTTTCCATGCGGCAATTATGCCGCGACCGCGCTGCCACCCGCGATGCTCGGCGTGGCGAATGGATCGATCGACCATCGCGCGCACACCGTTGCGTCTGTGGCCAACGCGGAAATGACGAAGGGCGACCTCTCGGTCGCCCTTCGGGGCACTACGATCGTCGCCGGCACAGGCAGGCGCTTTGCGGCGACGGGCCCGGCCCAGCAGACACATGGGCCAAGCGTTTGCCGATCATCGCGCGCCGTGCCATCGGGTCGGGGGAAACCACGAAGGTGGGCGCGACGATCAGCGGCCCGACAACGATTACTTCTGGGTGTTGCCGGCGTCGGTCTGGGACTTGGAGACGAACGAGCGGTACTCGTCGCCCGTCAGCGAACCGTCGGCATTGGCGTCGGCCTGGGCAAACACTTCCGCAAGCGCCGGCACCTGGGCCGCCTCGGCCTGGGTCAGGTTGCCGTCCTGGTTGGCGTCGACATCGGCCCAGCTCTTCTTGTCAGCGCCGGCATCGGTCGCTGCCGAAGCGTCGGCCGACGTGTTGCCCGTGGTGGCTTCGGTGGTGGTCGGCGGTGTCTGGGTGGCGGCCGGGTCCTGCGTGCTGCCAGCCTCGGTGGATTGCGCGAACGCCAAGGGAGCGGACAGCGCGGCGACGAGGGCGATGGTACCGAGCAGCGAGTTGCGGGTCAGATGCTTCATTGAATGTTTCTCCTGGTAACGGGAATCGGGCGCAGCCACGGGTGGGGTTGTGTCCATCTCGTGGGGGATGGCGGCGCAAACACACCCTGCCAACGGCGCGATGAACGAAAAGCGCTTCGCAACCGTTAAACCTACGTTTCCTTAACCCGCCCGCCGACGGATGCCGCTAGGCATCGCGTCGATTTCGCTACGAATCGTGATCGTGGTTGCAGATGTGCGCACCGATGGCGTCGTCACGTCCGTGAACACAACACAACCTTTACGAAACGGCCGGTCAACGCGCCGCGCAATCAGGCGTCGTCCTCCGCCGCGACTTGCACCGACGGCTCGCCATCGTCGCCAATCGACACCGTCACCACGATCGGACGGCAGCACACCTGGCAGTCCTCGACGTACTGCTCTTCGGACACCGAGTTGTCGATCACCAGATCGATCAGTTCGCCGCAGTAGGGGCATTGCACTTGCACACTCGGCAGCATGGTGGTCTCCGGTTGCCTCTGCGTGCCCAGCGTACGCGCCTGCGTCGAGTGCGGCGGTGCCGACGGTCCGTTTCACATGGCGATAACGAAGTCGGGCAAACCCTGAGACATGCCCTGGCACCCGCCACGGTTCCGCCCTCATGGAGGCCGCCATGAAGACCCGGCACGTGTTCAGTACGCCAGACCTCGAGGCAGCGCAGTCCGCCATGGATGCAGCGCGCACCGCGGGCGTACTGGACGACGACCTCCTGCTGATCGCACGTTCGGACATCGAGCTCGACGAGATCCCCAACGAACGCAAGGAAGCCGACACCGACATGATGGCGGCGGCACTGCGCGGCGCCGGCTTCGGTGGTGCCGCCGGACTGTTGGCAGGTCTTGTCGCCGTGGTGGTGACGCCGATCGGCTTGACGCTGGCGGGCGCCGCGGCCGCAACCGCCGCCGGCGCAATGGTTGGCTGCTGGGCCTCGGCGCTGGTGGGCTCATCATTGCCCGACCCGATCCGGCGCAAGTTCGACGCCGAGATACAGGCCGGTCGCATCCTTGTCGTGGTCGACGGCAGCAAGGAGCTGTTGACCCAGGTGGAGCCGGCCATCCTCGCCACGGGCGCGACGCTGTTGCCGTTCGAGGCCGCCTCGGCGTTCGCCTGACAACGGTGGGCGATCGCGCATCGCGCCGGACGCTTATTCGATGGGGCCCGCGACGCGCGGCTCCCGGCTCGATCGCGCGATCCGATCACCCCGGTTGAATCATCGCGGTCCAACCGTCGCTATCCAACCGTCGTGATTCTTCCGTCTCGATCCAGACGTTCAATCCGTCGCGCAGCGCACTCACCGGGCCGGCCGCAACACGGCCGTGGCACGTCCGCCCAGCGCGACGCGATAACGCTCGTGCAGGGCCTTCACCTTCTCGATGTACGCGCGCGTCTCCGCATACGGCGGCACGCCGCCGTAACGCGTGACCGTGCCGATGCCCGCGTTGTACGCGGCAGCCACCAGGGTCAGGTCGCCGCGATAGCGACGCATCAGGGACTTCAGCAGCCGCGCGCCGGCGTCGATGGATTGCTGCGGCGAGTAGGGATCGAGCACACCGTACTCGCGCGACGTTTCCGGCATCAGCTGCATCACGCCCTGCGCGCCCTTGGGTGACACCGCCTGCGCATCGAAGTCGCTCTCCGCGTGCGCGATGGCACGCAGCCAGGCGTCGTCGACACCGGTCGCCCGCGCGGCGGCGCGGAATTGCGCGGCGTGGCGATCGATGCGGGGCTTGCCGACATTGCCAAGACCTGCGTGCGCGGGCTCGCCCGGTGGCGTCTGCACCGTGAATGACAGCACGCGTGTCGAGCCCGGCAAATTGCGCGTGCTGTAGACGGTCTTTCCGCCCTGCTGGCGTTCGTACAGGGTGCCGTTGACGACACCCATCTCGCCCCACAGATTGGGCAGCTGCACGGCGTTGTCGTCGATCTGCTTCGCCTGGCAACGCGAACCGGGCTCGGGTGCGGTGGCGAGACTGACCGTGCCGTCGCGCACGCAGCGATACACCGTGCGCGCAGACGTGGCAAACGCGCTCGACAGGGCAATCACCGCAACCGTCGCGGCGATGCAACGGCGCGTGGTTCGCGTCGCCCTCGTCGACGACTCCGACCGGTTGTGGCTAAAGCGCAACATGGGCCGATTCTAGGCCCGCGCAGCCGCCACCGCCCCGGGCCAGAAGTCCCGGTGCGGCGGGCCGTTCAGCTGCGTCAAGGCCCGTCGGACGGACGCGCGAGCGTGGTACCTACTTTCGCAAGGTCATCGAGGTGGTGGTGACCTGGTTGCGCGAACCCAGTCGCTTGTACTCGACCAGCTGCAGCCACTGCACCAGGCCGGTCGATGGATCGAGACGGATGCGGGTCGAGGTACCCACGTCGATGCCGGAACGAAGCGCGGCAAGTGCCTCGTCGACCTCCTTGCCGCCGGCACGCAGGAAATCTTCGCCGAGCAATTGCGCCGCGCTCTCGGAAACGATCCGACCGCCTGCTTCGCGGTCCATCGTCAACGTCCAGTCCAGCATGTACCAGCCCGGCTGCAACGCGTCCTTGCGCAGCGTCATCCGGCCAACGGCGGGATACGCTTCGCCACCCGTCGGGTTCCCGATTTCGTCGTGATAGCTGTACTCGTGATCGAGCCCGATGCCGCCATCGCCCAGGAAGTTGTACGCCACGGGTAACCCGCCCAAGTGGCTTTCGAGCACCTTGGGCGATGTCGCCAGGCGCGATGCGTTGTCGATGCCGCTGCGAAACTCCGGCGACAGCATCGCGGCCTTGCCGGACAGTGCCGTTCGCATCCAGGCGTCCATCGCCGCGGCGAAGCGAGGCTGAATGTCGTCCAGATTCTCGATCGATCGAAAGTTGCCGCTCGCGTCCAGTTGTACGTCCAGCGGCAGATCGGCGAGGCTTTCGGCGAGTGCCGACGTCACCTGCTGCATCGGTTCGGGCATGTTGTCGTATTCGGACTTGCCCGCACCTTCTGTCCAACGCTGGCGATAGCCGTCGGTGCCCGCCGCGACGATCTCGATGGTCGTCACGGCGCTGCGCTGGTAGCGGCTTTCCGTGGCGCCCGTCGACAGGACCAGCTCGCTGGTCACGTCGTACTGCACGCGACGGCCCTGCTGCCAGGGCAATGTCCATTCAACCAGTGCCGAGGGCGGCTTGCCCATGCGCTTGGCCGCATGCGCCGAAGGCAACGACAGCAATGCGACCAACGCGATGGCCGCACCGTAGCGCACGCAGGCCGAAACGGCCGCGGCGAAGCGGCGGCGAGCGGCGGCTTGCTGGTATTGCATGGATTCCCCTGTGGATCGCGGCAGTACGAGCCACAGGGTAGCAAGCCCGCTGGACCTGCCGCCCGCGCGCGGGGCTCAACTCAAACCGAGGAAATCGGCCTTGCCGACACCGGTGCCGGCCTGACGCACGATCGCGTAGGCGGTGGTGGTGTGGAAAAACAGATTGGGCAACACGAAGTCGAGCAGATAGGGGCGGCCTTCGAAATGCCGGTCGCCCCAGGTGCGCGAGGGGACGACGATCGGGCGCGCTTCGCTGCCGTCGAGCTGCTCGGCCGAGAACGAACCGATGTAATCGACCGCGCGATCGATACGCGCATACAACTGCTCGAACGAGGTTTCGTTGTCCTCGAACTTCAGCGGATCGACGCCGGCCAGGCGTGCGGCGCCGTTCTTGGCAATGTCGGTGGCGATCTGCACCTGTCGCACCAGCGGCATCATGTCGGGAATCAGTCGCGTCTGCAGCAGCACGTCGCCGGTGACGCCCTTCCCTTCGACATGGGCCTCGCCCTTGCGCAGTACCGCGGACAGGTTGCGCAGCGCGTGCACGAACACGGGGACGGACGACTGGTACATCGAAAGGCTCATGGGCGGGTTCCGTTCTGCTGATGCGGTGCGCCGGCCGCGGGAAGTGCGCCGCGCAAGACTAGGCACCGCGCCGCGGATTGATTAGCCGCGATGCCAGGGAGTGTGCGTCCCGGCAGCGGGCCAATCGCCACAGCGATGACATGACCGATACGGCGCAAGCGGCCGTTCATCGCGTGGCGGGCAGTTCCAGCACCTGCGATTGCAGGTCGTGCAGAATCTCGAAGTCGCCCGGCTGCCAGGTCTCGGCGCTGCTGCCGCGATAGTGCCGGTGGAAAGCGCGCATCGCGGCGGTGGGGTCGCGCAGGTCGTATCCGATCACGGCCATCGCCAACCAGGGATCGAATCCCGCCGGCGGCGGCGCCGGCGCGTCGCGTGGCCACAACCCGAACCCGGCCTGCGCCAACCGTTGCCAGGGGAACTGCGTGCTCGGATCGTCCTTGCGCGTGGGCGCGATGTCGCCATGGCCGATCACGAAACGCGGCTGGATGCGCAATCGCGCGCTGATGTCGGCGAGCAGGCGCAACAGCGACTGCAGTTGCGCCTCGCTGAAGGGCTCGCTGCCGTCGTTGTCCAGCTCGATGCCGATCGAACTGGAGTTGAGGTCGTCGATGCCGGCCCACCGGCTGCCACCGGCGTGCCAGGCGCGGGCATCCTCGGCCACCAGCTGGAGCACGCGACCGTCCTCGCCGATCAGGTAGTGCGCGCTCACCGGGCCGCCCGAGTTCACGCTCTTGAGGGTTCGCAGGGCCTCGTCGACGCTGTCCATCGACGTGTGATGCAGCACGACCGCGCGGGCGCGTCGCGCGTCGAAGTTCGACGAGCCCTGCCATTGCGCCATCGGGTTGCGCAGCGGCGCGGTGGTGCAGGCCACAAGGCCTGCGGAAAGCAGCGAGACAAGCGCAAGGCGTAACGGATTCATGGTCATCGGCAGATTGATGCGAGCGCACACCCTAAGCCAATCGCGCCTTCGGCGGCACGTGCATCCCCGATGCGCGTGCCACCGGCGTGATGTTCCGGACGCGGGACGGTGTATCCCCGAATTCCGCCCTTTTGTGGGCGTTGCCGACACCCACTTAGTTCTCGCAGCGATGGCTGTCCAGGCACTTCGCCGGGGCCCATCGCACGGACCGTCGCCGACACCCTCCCCCAGTCGCGATGTCCGTCGCAGGAGTCAGAGCAACCATGAAGCACAACAACAATCAGCCCCGTACCGCGCTGCTGCGCACCGTGCTTGCCGTGCTCGTCGGCGCCGCCGCCTTCGGCGCGCAGGCGTCCGAGCAACCGGGCTTCTATGCCGGCGCCGGCGTCGGTCAGTCGTTTGTCGATGAAACCGGCTACGACGACGAGGACACCGCGTTCTCGGCGTTCGGCGGCTACCAGTTCAACCGTCACTTCGCCCTCGAAGCCGGCTATGCCGATTTCGGCAAGATCGAGCCGGAGTTCCTTCTGGGCAGCGATCTGGAAGGCAGCTCGGCCTATCTGACGGCAGTGGCCAGCGTGCCGTTCACCGACAATTTCTCCGGTTACGCAAAAGCCGGCGTGCATCGCTGGGACGTCGACAGCGACCTGCCGGTCCTTGGCAGCCGCGAGGACACCGGCACCGATCCCACCTACGGCCTGGGCCTGCAGTACCGGTTCACCGACAACGTCGCGCTGCGCGGTGAGTACAGCCGCTTCGAAGTCGAAGACACCGACGTCGATCTGGCCCAGTTGCAGGTGCGCTTCGATTTCTGACGTGCACCGTGACAGTGAAAAGCCGACGGCCCACGCCGTCGGCTTTTGCGCGTCGAGCGTTCGCGCCACGCGATCACCGGACAACACGCGCACCCGCCCATCGCGAGCGCGCGTGTTGCCGCCTTTCAGACGACCGGACCCGCGCGGCTATCCTTGACGCCGTTTGCGGCGACCACCTCCAGGAGGATCGATGGATCGGCACCAGTTGCAGGCGTTCTGCGCCGCGCTGCCCGGCACCACCACGCGTCTGTATGACGACGCACGCAACGTGCTGGTGTTTTCGCTCGACGGCAAGCAGTTCGCCTATTTCAAGACCAGCGAACCCGAGCGTTGGCGCTTCAGTTTCCGCGTCAGCCCGGACCGCTTCCTGGAGCTGACCGACGTTCCCGGCATCAAGCCCGCGCGCTGGATGGCACGCTTCCACTGGGTGACGGTGGTCGACGTGCGCAGCGTGCCGGACGACTACCTGACGGAGCTGGTGACGTGGTCCTACCGTCGGGCGCTGGGCACGTTGAGCAAGGCCAAGCAGGCGCGGCTTCTGCAGCCCGATGGCGCGGCCGGCTGATCCAGACACGGCGTTCGGCATTCGTCATCGTCATGCTGCTGGCGGCAGCACAATGACCAGTGACGTCGCGCCGGTCCCTTCTCGACCGCGCGCGTCGCGCGATCAGCGCGCCAGGTCGCCGTACTCGGTGTAGATCACACGCTGCACGGCGCCCGCGGGAATCGCATCGCCCGGCTTGAGCTCGGCCGCGCCCGGCAACACCACCGCGCGGCCTTCGGCCTGGGGTCGCGAGACCTGCACGACCTGGTCCATGTCGGGCGGCCCTTCGAGACGGTGGGCGAGGAAATGTTCGCTGCCGCGACCGAAACCAATCCACTGCGCCGGTTCGGGCGAGCTGCCGGGCTCGAAGCGACGGAACTGCACGACGTCTGCAACCCGGACCTCGATGTCCGACAGGATCGTGGTTCCGCCGCGCTCGAAGTGGCCGCGATACAGGTCGGCGCGGAAGCTGCCGCCCTGCTGGATCGTTGTCGGCAGCACCCATTGCGCTGTGGGCGCCAGGGTGTACACCGCACCGGGATGGCGGGCGGCGTCGGCGCGGTAGGCGGCGAGCACCTCGCCCGACAGTCCGGCCTCGAAGATCAACTGGTAGTTGTGCGGACTGTGGAACATCGGCAGGTGCGACAGATAGACCACGTCCGTGCCGACCACCAGCATGCCGTGCGTGTTGGGCGCGTCGCTCGGTGGCGTGGCGATGATGCGCTGCAGGACGAAATCGTCGTGGACGTCCGCGTGCAGGAAGTCGCCCAGCGTCGAGGTCGTCGCGGCCACCTCGTCGATCTGCGCCATGCCCAGCGCAAGGGCGTGCTCTTCGGGCTGGAACGCGGTCCCCAGCGGGTACATGCGCCGCGCCGTTGCGGTCATCTCGATGTGCGCGCCGAGCACCTGGTCGACGCGGTGAGCAGCGGCAAACGCGGCCAGCCGCTGGGCGCTCGCGCGGTACGCAGGCCAGTCACGGATCGTCAGAAGGCCCGGATACAACGAATCGCCCGTGAACAGACTGCCGGTGACGGGGTCGTACACCGCGATGTGCGCCGGCTCATGGCCCGGTATCGGCAGGACGGTCATCGCGCGCTCGCCCAGATCGAAGTTGGCCTCGCCATCGGGCCAGCGATCCAGGCCGAAGAACTTGGCCACGTCCTGCGCGGTGCTGCCGACGATGCGCGTATCGGGACGATCGCGGAACTGTGCGTCGCCGAAGACGTGGTCGCGATGAGCGTGCGTGTGCGCCACCACCAGCGGGAAGTGCGCCCTGCCGTGCGCTCGAGCCCATTGCGCAAGCAGGCCATCGACCGTTTCGCGCAGCGGCAGCGAATGCCCCTGCACGGGCTCCGCGCCGGAATCGAGCAGCAGCGCGCGTTCGGCGCCGGCGATGAGGTACAGGAACGGCGCCTCGGCGTTGCTGCGCTTGGACTGGCGCAACACCCAAAACCCGGGTGCGGCCTCGTGCACCTGCAGCGCCGGCTCGCCGGCGGCGCCGTGCACCCACTGTCGCGGCAGTTCCAGCGCCAAGGCGTCGACCGGAAGCAACAGGCAGAGCAGCAACAGGACGCAGCGCATGGCGTGGTGACCGGAGTTGGCGAGAACGCGATGTTAGCGCGGGCCACCGGCGCGCCCTCGACGGCAGCCATCGACCGCACTGGACGTGCCGACCCGGTCCGGTATCGCCCGGACCGCCATCGCGCCCCGCGCCAGCGCTCGGTCAGTTCGGCGGGTGGGGACGCAGCGCGGTGTCCGAAGGGAACTGCGCACGGCCGGGCAGCGACGACAACGCAATGCGATTCGGGGTCTTGGGCTGCGACTGGTCCTGCGCCGCGGCGGCGCCGCGCTGGGTGGCCTTGTGCGGGATGTGCCAGAGCTCATCGGGCGAGTAGTAGGACACGCCGCGCGTCCAGCGCGCATGCCCACTCTTGGCAGCCTCCGGGATAGCCAGCCGGTCCTGGCCACGCGTCAGGTACAGCGGCGTCCACAGGCCGCCCTTGGCATCGGCCGACAGGCAGACGAAGTAATGCTGCGCGGCCACCGCATCATCGGGCTCGACGGTGTGGCTGGCGCCAAATCTGAGCAATTCTTCGGGGTACATGTGCAGCACCAGACCGGGTCCGTAAACGTGCGACATTCGATTGCCCTGCAACGACGCGTAGGTAGTAACGCACCTGCATCCTAGCCCTGTTTTCCCGGCACGGGCAGCGGGCGCGGGCCCTGGCCGCCGGGCGGCGCGGCGGTCGCCCGCCCGCGCCGCTGGACGATCTTTGCGCAGGACGAAGCAATCGATCAGTCGTTACCCGCCGTTTCGTCGCCGTAGAACTTCAGCCCGATCCGGATGCGGTCTCGGCCCTGTTCGCGGCGGTGCCGGTTGCTGTCGCGCAACGAGTAGACGCATCCGCAATATTCCTGCTGGTAGAAGCGCTCGCGCTTGCTGATCTCCACCATGCGCTGGCTTCCGCCGCCCTTGCGCCAGTTGTAGTCCCAGTACGTGAGGCCGTCGTACGGCGCGGCCGCGCGTACGCCGCTGCCGGTGATCTGCGCCATGTCCTTCCAGCGCGAGATGCCCAGCGAGCTGGTCATCACCGGGAAGCCGTGCTCGTGGGCGTACAGCGCGGTGCGTTCGAAAACGCATGTCGAAGCACATCGTGCAGCGCACGCCTCGTTCGGGCGCGTCCTCCATTCCCTTGGCGCGTGCGAACCAGTTGTCGGTATCGTAGTCGCCATCGACGAAGGGCACGCCGTGCTGTTGCGCGAAGCGGATGTTCTCCTGCTTGCGCAGCTCGTACTCCTTCACCGGGTGGATGTTGGGGTTGTAGAAGTACACGGTGTAGTCGATGCCCGATGCGACAAAGGCCTCCATCAGCTCGCCCGAGCACGGCGCGCAGCACGAGTGCAGCAGGAGCCTGTCGCCGCCGCCGGGCAGCACCAGCCGCTCGCGCTCGACCGCGCTCATACGTCCTTGGCCACCAGCTTGACCACGCTGGAGAAGTCCAGCCCGCCGTTACCGGCGCGGCTGTTCATCGCGTAGAGATTTCGCGCCAGTTCCCCCAGCGGAATCGACGCGCCGACGCCCATCGCCGCCTCCGCCGCCAGGCCGAGGTCCTTGAGCATGAGGTCGTTGCCGAAGCCGCCGGTGTAACCGCGCGACGCGGGTGCGTTTTCGAGCACGCCCGGCCATGGGTTGCACACTTCGGTGGCCCAGCTGCGGCTGGTGCTGACGGCCATCATCTGCGACAGCACCTTGGGCTCCAGCCCGTGCGCGACGCCCAGTGCCAGCGCCTCACCGGTCACCGCCATGATCGCGCCCAGCGCCATGTTGTTGCAAAGCTTGGCGACCTGTCCGGCGCCGCTGTCGCCGACGTGGAAGATGTTGCGACCCATCGACTCCAGCACCGGCCGCGCGCGTTCCAGCGCCTGCGCGTGGCCGCCGACAATGAAGGTCAACGTGCCGGCGGCGGCGCCGGCGGTACCGCCGGAAACCGGCGCGTCGATCATCGCCAGCCCACGAGCGGCCGCGGCGTCGGCGACCTTCTTCGCCGACGCAGGAGCAATCGTGCTGCAGTCAATGACCAGCGCGCCGGCGGGAATCGCCGCCAGCAAGCCGCCGTCGCCGAGGTACAGACCTTCCACATGGCGACTGGCGGGCAGCATCGACACCACGACCTCGGCATCGACCACCGCGGCATGCGCGTCGCTGGCCGCCACCGCGCCCGCGGTGACGGCGGCGTCGATGGCAGGCTGGCTCAGGTCGTACACGCACACCGAGTGCCCGGCCTTGAGCAGGTTGGCGGCCATCGGCCCGCCCATGTTGCCCAGTCCGATGAAGGCGATGCGGCTCATGCGGTTGCTCCTGCGAGGTGGTTGGCACCCAGCGTGGCCAGCGGATGCCGGTCCTGCGGCCACGGTGCGATGAGGAAGTCGGCGGCCCAGGCGGGCGTGGCGTCTGCCAGCGTTGCCGGGTTCCAACGCGGCGCCCGATCCTTGTCGATCAGCAGGGCCCGGATGCCTTCGGCGAAGTCGCCGTGTGCGGCGCAGTGCAACGACACCAGGTACTCCAGGCGGAACGTGTCGGCCAACGACAACGTCGCCGCGCGTCGTTGCAGTTCGAACGCCAGGCGTGCCGAGCCAGGCGCGCCGGCGGCCAGTGTCTGCCGCGCGGCAACCAGCCAGGTGTCGTCGGTGTTGAGTGCGGTGATGCCGGCAACGACCGCGTCGAGGTCGTCGGACGCGCACAGCTGGGCGATCCGTTCACGGTTCGCCTGCAGCGGACCCGGTGCCGGCGTCTGCGCCAGTCCGGTCAGAAGCGCGCTCAATTGCGCGTGGTTGTCGCCGGCATCGTCGGACCACGCCTGTCGGCCCATCGTTGCCAGCACCGCATCACGCTGCGCTTCGGCCAGTTGGTGATCGGCCAGACCGGCATGGATCGCGTCGCCGCCGTTGAGCGGTGCGCCGGTCAGGGCCAGGAACAGGCCAGCACGACCGGGCACGCGGTTGAGCAGCCAGCTGCCGCCGACGTCCGGATACAGCCCAACGGTGATCTCGGGCATTGCCAGCTTCGATCGCTCGGTGACCACTCGGTGGCTCGCGCCCGCCATCAAGCCGATGCCGCCACCCATGACGATGCCGTGGCCCCAGCACAGCACGGGTTTGGCGTAGGTGTGGATGCGGTGATCGAGGCGGTACTCGGTCTCGAAGAACTCGCGCGCGTAGGCGTTGTCACGAATGTCGGTGCTTCCCCGTTCGCGGTACTCGCGCATCGAGCGGTACAGGCCGTGCAGGTCGCCGCCGGCGCAGAACGCTTTCTCGCCCGCGCCCTGCAGCACCACCACCGCAATCGCGTCGTCGTCGGCCCAGCGCAACAGCTGCGCATCGAGTTGCCGCGCCATCTCCAGCGACAGGCCGTTGAGCGTCCTGGGCGCGTTGAGCGTGGCGATGCCGATGCGACGGCCGCCGCCGGCGGCGCGCTCTTCGAACAGCACCGGCGCCTCGACCACGGTCGGTTCGGGGGCCGTCGAGCCAGCCGTCCCGTTCATGCATTCATCCATTGCGCGGCGCGCCTTTCGAGGAAGGCGGACACGCCCTCCTTCTGGTCGGCGGTGTCGAACAGGTCGACGAACGCCTCGCGCTCGCTGACCAGCGCGGTAGCGTGCGACTGGGTGCGGGTGGCCTGCACCAGCGCCTTGCACACGGCGATGCTGGTCGGGCTCTGCTTGCCGGCCTGCTGCGCCCACTGGATCGCACGCGCCTTTGCTTCGCCCTTGCCGACCACTTCCTCGACCAGGCCAATGCGCAGCGCCGTCGCGGCGTCCACGCGCTCGCCCAGCAGGATCATGCGCTTGGCCCAACCCTCGCCCACCACGCGCGGCAGGTTCTGGCTGCCGCCGCCGCAGGGCAGCAGGCCGACAGTCGCTTCGGGCAGCGCCAGTTGCGCGTGTTCTTCGGCGATGCGCAGGTCGCAGGCCAAGGCGCACTCCAGCCCGCCGCCCATCGCGTACCCGTTGATTGCGGCGATGCTGACCCCGCGGAACGCGCTCAGGGTCTCGAACGCCTCACCGAATCGGCGCGCGGCGACACGTGCCACGCCCTTGTCGCCATCGGCGAACTGCTTGAGGTCGGCGCCGGCGGAAAAGAACTTCTCGCCCTCACCGGTGATCACCAGTGCGTAGACGTCACGGTCGGCATTGAGCCCGGTGACGAGGTCGCGCAATGCCGCCAGGCTGTCGACGGTCCACGTGTTGGCCGGCGGGTTGGTGAGGGTGACGACGGCGACGTTGCCCTCGATCTCAAGCTTCAGGCCGGTGTGCGGCTTTTCCCGGTACGCAGTCATCGCAATTCCTCTTCGGTGTTCAGCAGGTGGCGCGCGATGATCACGCGCATGATTTCGTTGGTGCCTTCCAGGATCTGGTGAACGCGGCAATCGCGCAGCAGACGCTCGATCGGGTACTCGCGGATGTAGCCGTAGCCGCCGTGGATCTGCAGCGCCTCGTTGCAGATGGTGAACCCCGCATCGGTGGCGAAGCGCTTGGCCATGGCGCACCAAACGCTGGCGTCGGCGGTTCGCGCATCGAGCTTGCGCGCCGCGGTGTGCACCATCTGGCGCGCGGCTACCAGCTGGGTGGCCATGTCGGCAAGCTTGAACTGCAGCGCCTGGAACTGCGCGAGCTTGCGGCCGAACTGGCGGCGCTCGCCCATGTAGCGGCGCGCGGCGTCGAGCGCTCCCTGCGCGGCGCCCAGCGAGCAGGCGGCGATGTTGATGCGCCCGCCGTCGAGGCCCTTCATGGCGATCCGGAAGCCATCGCCTTCGTCGCCGAGCAGGTGGCCCGCGGGCACCCGCACGTCCTCGAAGGCGATGCCGCGCGTGGGCTGGCTGTTCCAGCCCAGCTTCTCCTCCTTGCGACCGTAGGCGATCCCGGGAGCATCGGCGGGCACCGCGAACGCGCTGATGCCGCGTGCGCCGTCGTCGCCCGTTCGCGCCATCACCACCAGCATGTCGGTGACGCCCGCCCCGGAGATGAAGGCCTTGCTGCCGTTGATCACGTAGTGATCGCCGTCGCGCTGCGCTCGCGTGCGCAACGACGCCGCATCCGAGCCCGCGCCCGGTTCGGTGAGGCAGTACGAGGCGAGCTTTTGGCCACTGGCCAGCGACGGCCCCCAGGCCGCAAGCAGGGCCGGGCGTGCGTGTGCGGTGAGCATCCAGGTGGCCATGTTGTGGATGCTGATGAACGCGGCGGTGGACGGGTCGAGCGCGGCGAGTTCCTCGAACACGATCGCCGCGTCCAGGCGCGCCAGCCCCGATCCGCCGGCGGATTCGTCGGTGTAAAGCCCGCAGAAGCCCAGCTCGCCCGCCTTGGCGATCGCCTCGCGCGGGAACTCGCCATCGGCGTCCCAACGCGCCGCGTGCGGCGCGAGTTCGGCCAGGGCGAAATCGCGCGCGGCATCGCGGAACGCAAGCTGGTCCTCACTGAGCCCCGGCAACGGGTCCGTGGTCACGTGGATGTCCATGACCGCGGCCATCACTTCAGGCTGATCGTGGTGTTGACGCCGACATGCAGGGTGTCGTCGTCGAACCAGCGCTGGGTCACCGTCTTGGTCTGGGTGTAGAACATCACCACCTGCTTGCCGTACGGGCCAAGGTCGCCGAGCTTGGAGGCGCGCGAGCCGGTGAACGAGAACAGCGGCACCGGCACCGGGATCGGCACGTTGATGCCGACCTGGCCGACGTCGATCTCTTCCTGGAACCTGCGCGCGGCCGCGCCAGATTGCGTGAACAGCGCGGTGCCGTTTCCGTTGGGATTGGCGTTGATCAAGGCGATGGCGGCGTCCAGCGATTCGGCAGTCAGCAGCACCAGCACCGGGCCGAAGATCTCCTCGTCGTAGATGCGCATGCCCGGCGTGACGCCCGAGAAGATGGTCGGTCCGATGAAGTTTCCATTTTCGTAGCCGGCGACGTCGGGCTTGCGTCCGTCCAGCTCGAGCGTTGCGCCCTCGCGCACACCGTCGCCGATGAACCCTTCGACGCGCTCGCGTGCGGCGCACGAGATCACCGGACCCACATCGGTTCCCGGCTCTATGCCGGCGTTGACCTTGAGCGTCCTTGCCCGCGCCACCAGGTCGGGAATCCACGCCTGCGCATCACCGACCAGCACCGCGGTGGACGCGGCCATGCAGCGCTGACCGGCCGCGCCAAACGCGGCGCCCACCAGCGCATTGAGGGTTTGTTCCTTGTTCGCGTCGGGCAGGACGACGGCGTGGTTCTTTGCTCCCATCATGCACTGCACGCGCTTTCCGGCCAGGCTGGCGCGGTTGTAAACGTGCGTGCCCACCCGGGTCGACCCGACGAACGAGACGGCCTTGATGTCGGCGTGATCGCAGATCGCGTTGACCACGTCCTCGCCACCGTGCACGACGTTGAGCACGCCCTTGGGCACGCCGGCTTCCAGCGCCAGCTCGACCAGGCGCATCGTCACCATCGGGTCCTGCTCGGAGGGCTTGAGCACGAAGGTGTTGCCGGTGGCGATCGCCATCGGGAACATCCACAGCGGGATCATCGCGGGGAAGTTGAACGGCGTGATGCCGGCGCACACGCCCAGCGGCTGGAGCAGCGTGTAGGTGTCGACGCCGCCGGCGACGTTGTTGGCCAGTTCGCCCAGCTGCAGGTTGCCGATCGCCGCGGCGTGCTCGACCACCTCGAGGCCGCGGAACACGTCGCCTTCCGCGTCGGGCAACGTCTTGCCCTGTTCGGCGGTCAGGATCGCGGCCAGCTCGGCCATGTTCTCGCGGATCAGCTGCTGGTACTTCAGGAAGATGCGCGCGCGTGCACCAATCGGCGTCTTGCGCCAGGTTACGAAGGCACGCTTGGCCGCGGCGACTGCGGCATCGACTTCATCGGCAGTGGCAAACGGCACGCGCGCCAGCACCACCTGCGTCGCCGGGTTGACGACATCGCGCCATTGAGTGGATTTCGATTCGACGAACTCGCCGTCGATCAACAGTTTCACGTTCGCGACCTGGGTCGCCACACGGCTCATTTCGTTCATTGTCCTGCCTCCATATCGCCCACCCGCGAATGCCCGGGTGTTGCGGAGCAGGACGACGAATTCGAGGCAGGGGGAAGCAGCGCCGAATCGGCTCGCCCGGTTGCCCACCGCAACACTCGAGTACTGACATCGCTGAGGATGTCCACCACGGGCCGGTCTCCGGGCTTGCGAGCGATGCAATCGCATCACCCCGACACCTTCCCGCGCGAACGCAGTGGTGGAACGTCGGGTGGTCTCGCCTACCGTTGCGGGGGCAGCGCCGGAATGGGATCGAACGATCCGCACCGGCTTCCCGTTTCACCCTGCGCGCCGGGATGGCGGCAGGACACCTGTGGTCGCCGCAGTTTAGGCACGCAACCGGTGCCGGACAAGTTTGCGGGCCGTACGGGGGCGTGTCGTATCGCGCTCTGTCAGGCGCAAGATGGGCGCGCGCAGTGCAGCCCATCGCGTTCGCCACTGCGCGCGGCGCGACTACGTCTGGCGGTCACATCTGACGGATCAGATGTGCGAATCCGATGCCTCAGGCGACGCGCAGCGGCCACCATGCCGATGACGTCGAACGCCACGGAATGCCCGTGGCGTTCTGATTGGCACCGTTGCGCACGACGCGCGCACAGGCGCGCTGGATCAGGCCGCGTCGAGTTCGAAGGCAAGCTGTCCGGGCTGGAACGAACGCAGGAAGTCTTCCGCATCGAATGCCTCTCCCAGCGCGATCGCTCCGGTTCGATCGAAGGAAGGTTGGAGCATGCGTTGTGCCGCTTCGACCACCAGGGGCGCGGTCACCGCGTAGATGTCCTGTCCCCAGGCGAGCGCGCGGCGTGAACCGCCGTCGCCACTTGCCAGGACTTCCATCGCGAACTGCTGCGCGGATCGCCCCTGCGAGTCGATGGCCGTTGGCGGGGGTGTCGCGGCATCGCGGACGTCGGTCAACGATGCGACGTTGAGGTACGCACGCAGGTTGCTCACCTTCAGATGGCGGGAGATGGTGATGACCTCGCTGAAGGCCAGTTCTTCCACGGTCTGGACGCCATGCGGCGCGGCGAATGTCCACTCCTTCTGCCTTGCCGGGATCGTCATGGGAACCAGGGCGCCGTTCTCGACCACCACGCGCGGAACGCGGTTGCGCTCGCCGGTCTTGCGGGTGCCCTTGGTGGGCCACCAGCGATCCAGTGCGATGGCCACCGTCATGTCATCGCCAGACCCACGACCCACCAGCGCGGTGGCCAGGACGTCGGCCAGGCCGCCGTAGAACCCCGCAGCGGGAATGAGGGCCACCCCAGCCTCGCGCGCACGTTCGTCGTAGCGCTCGAAGATCGCCAGGGCGCTGGCTTGTTCGGCGGTGACGTCCAGATAGGAACTGCCTGCCCGCAGTGCCGCTTCCACGATCGGCGAGGCGGTTTCCAGGAACGGACCGGCGCAGTTGATCACCACCGCGCAGCCGTCGAACGCCCGGTCCAGCGCTGCCGGGTCATCGATGGCGGCCGTCCGGGCCGGCACGCCAGCGGGAACCGTGGAGACATCCCTACCCACTGCGACCACGTTCAAGCCACGGCGCAGCAGCTCGGCGACGACGAATGCTCCGGTGTGCCCGGTTGCGCCATACACAGCAACGATCTTGTTGTCTTCAGTCATCTTGTTCTCAGCCATTTCCCTGCTCCTTGTCGGCGATACAGACCTGTCTGTTCTTGTAACCGTACAGACCGGTCTGTATGATGTCAACCTCGAAACAGACCGGATCCCGCCATGGCTGCAAAGTCGTCCGCTCAAACCCCGCCTTCAAAGGGCGCCGATGCATTGGACGTGCGCGAACGGATCCTGGAATGCGCGTCGAACCTGTTCTATCGGCAAGGCGTGCGCGCCGTTGGCGTAGACCTGGTGGTGGCGCAGGCCGGAGTCGCAAAGACCAGCCTGTATCGGCACTTCCGCACCAAGGACGACCTCATCGTCGCGTTCCTTGAGCGTGAGGACGTGGACTTCTGGACCACCTGGGATGGCGTCGCGGCCCAGCACGCCAACGACCCGGGCGGCGAGCTGGCCGCGCACATGCGCTGGATCGGGGAGCGCCTGTCGCGCTCCAACTATCGTGGCTGCCCGCAGATCAACGTGGCCGCCGAGTTTCCCGAATACGATCATCCAACCCGACAGGTGGCCCGGGCGCACATGCAAGGCCTGCGCTCACGCCTGGGCGCCATCGCCCAGCAGTTGGGTGTGGCGCACCCGGAAGACCTGGCCGCGCAACTGGCGGTGCTGGTCAACGGCGCGTTCGTCAGCTCGGAACTGCTTGCCGGTCAGGACGCGCCACGCATTCTCCTGGCGTCGGCCAACGCCCTGGTCGCAGCCGCCCGCTCCCCGGTGCATTGACGACACCGCATTCGGTGGACCATCGCGTCCGTGCTGCAGCGACCCATCGGCGCGAGGCGCACATCGCGCGAGTTGCCGAAGCTGCAGGTCGCGGATTCGTCTCGATGCGTTGCGGCCGCCGCTGTAGCCACGAAAAAAAAACGGCGGAGCAAAAGCCCCGCCGTTTCCTGGCTAACTACTGCGACCGTTATTGCTTGGTCGGAATGTTGACCTTGTCGATACCGTGGAGGACGCCGTTGGTCGAGCCGATGTCGGCCGAGGTGACCAGCGCGCCGTCGATCCTGACCTTGTCGTCGGCCAGCTTGATCGGGGCAGACTGGCCGTTGACCGTCTTGGCCACTTCCCACTTGCCGATGTCGGCAACGAGCTTGCGACCGCTGACGACGTGGTAGTTCAACAGCGACACGAGTTCTTCCTTGTTCTCGGGCTTGAACAGGTTCTCCAGTTGGCCAGCGGGCATCTTGTCGAACGCGGCGTCCGTCGGGGCGAAGATGGTGAACGGGCCAGCGCCGCGCAGGGTGTCGCTCATGCCGGCGCGTTCAATCGCCTTGCCAAAGGTCTTGAACGAACCATTGGCGGCGGCGGTATCGACGAGATTCTTGGTGCTGGTGGGACTGGTGGTGGTGTTCATCAATTGAGTGCCTTTGAGTGCGATCCGCGGAGTTGCGAAATCGAGAGCGGCCGAAGCCGTGGCTCCTGCCGGCGGCAGGAACATCGAGACTCAGTGCGGAGAAGGAAGGGGACGTGCAGCGCGGCTGAGTGGCCGTTACGACATTGCGTCGTAGTGCCAGGGGACAGTGCGCCTTGTGTTGTTACCAGGATGTTATCTGGTGCGAACCCGGTCACCGGGCGTTGGGTCTTGCTGCACATGAGGCGACGACCTGCATCAACAGCACCGCGACCGCATCGATGGACGCAACCGTGCCATCACGCCCGCGAGTCGACACCTGCCAGCACATCGATCAGGGCGCGCGATGCCGCCGACAGTCGGCGGTGTGGCGCATAGATCAGCGAGAACGGTCGCGACCGTCCGCGCAACTCCGGCAGCACTTCGACCAGACGGCCGCGCGCGACACGGTCGCCAACGATGAAGTCGTAGCTCTGGCAGATGCCGACGCCGTGTTCGGCCAGAGACACCACGCCCAGCACGTCGTCGGATACTGCCCACCCCGCCGGCGGCGGCCAATCGATGTCCTGACCGTCGACGCGAAACCACCACGGCGCTACCCGGCCGGTGCTGGGCATCACGAACGTGAGGCAGGCATGCGCTGCCAGCGCATCGAGATCTCGTGGCGTGCCGGCACGCTGCAGGTACTCCGGCGAGGCAACCAGGCACAGCGTCGCGTCTTCAAGCTTGCGCGCGACCAGGCCGCTGTCCGGCAGCGTGCCCAGACGAACCGCCAGGTCGAAACCCTCGGCAACCAGGTCGACGTTGCGATTGGTGATGTTCAACTCGACCTGCACGCGCGGGTACTGCGTGGCGAAGCGCTGCAGCAACGGCGGCAAGCGATGGTGTCCGTAGGTCGTTGGCACGCTGAGGCGGACGCGTCCGCTGAGTTCCCCCTCCTGCCCCTGGATCGCGCGCTCGGCATCGTCAATCAACGCGAACGCCGCGCGGGTCTGCTCGACGTACAGGCGACCGGCCTCGGTCAGGCTGATCCGGCGCGTGGTCCGTCGCAGCAACTGGCTGCCCAGGCGTGACTCGAGCCGCGCGATGGCCCGGCTGATCACCGAGGGCGTGGTCGACAGCGCCACCGCAGCCGCGGTGAGCGAACCGTGTTCGACCACCGCGATGAGGGCTTCGACATCGCCGAGATGATCGAAACGGCGGCTCATTTTTGCTCCAACGGCAATGATCATTTGCCACGAAGCCAGTTTATCGCCCCGGATGGCGGCAATACAGTGGCCGCCACTCCCCCTGCTTTCGGTGAAGTCCATGCCACGTTCCGCCAAACCTCTGCTGCGCAAGCTCGCTCTTTCGGTCGTGCTCGCGCTCACTGCCGCCTCCGCCCACGCGGCCAACGTACTGGTCGTCCTGTCCGACGCCGACCACCTCGACCTCCAGGACGGCAAGGCCTTCCCCACCGGCTTCTATCTCAACGAACTGATGCAGCCGGTCAAACTGCTGCGCGACGCCGGCCACACGATCACCTTCGCCACGCCGACCGGCCAGGCACCGACGGTGGACCAGACGTCGGTCAACCCGATGTACTTCAACAACGACGCGACCGACCTCGCTGCGCACCAGGCGCTGCTGGACAGCCTGGCGCTGACGTCGAAAGAAAACTCGCCGGTACTGAGCCTCTCGCGCATCGAGCAGATCGGCTATGACCGCTACGACGCCGTCTACGTGCCCGGTGGCCACGCACCGATGCAGGACCTGCTGAAAAGCCCAGCGCTTGGCCGGCTGCTGAGCGCGTTCCACAACCGCGGAAAGCCGACCGCCCTGGTGTGCCACGGTCCGATCGCCCTGCTGTCGACGCTGCCTGACGCATCGGGTTTCGTTGCCGCAATGGAAAGTCGCGGCCAAGCTGCGCGCGTCCCGCAGTGGATCTACAGCGGTTACCAGGTCACGGTGATCAGCAATCAGGAAGAAGAGCAGGCCAAACCCCAGCTTGGCGGCGGGCAGATGAAGTTCTATCCGCAGACCGCACTGCAGCAGGCTGGCGTGCAGTACCGCAGCAACACGGCACCTTGGGCCGCCAACGTCGTCGTCGACCGTGAGCTGATCACCGGCCAGAACCCGGCGTCGGCCGTCGGCGTCGCCAACGCGCTGCTGAGTCGCCTCAAGTAGGCGTGTGGCGCCTTGGTGCGCATTCGCGCTCGCGTGCCTTGGGAGCTCCCGTCACGCGGGCGCTCCCAAGCGGCGTTCTCACGCGGTTCGCAACGGCCATTGCGTTGCGTTCGGACGTCGAAGCGACGCTTCGAGTGTCGACGCTCGGCCCGGCGCGGGCACCTAGGCGCGTGAGCGCGGGGCGGTGCTCGATTCCTTGCGCCAACACCACAGGCCGACCACCAGCGGCAATGCGGCCAACACCAGAAGCAGCCAATCCAGTGCCCCATCGACCAGCAGCAATCCCATGATGCCGACGGCACTGACGAGGGCCATCACGACGACAACCTTCAGCGTATGACGGCCTTTCATGCGGCCGCTCCCTTGGGCTTGGGGCTGCGCCGGCGACGGCGATCCCACCATAGCCACGCACCGTTGACGGTGATGAGCAACGTCAGCCACACGCACGCGGTCCACAACAGCTTCAGCGGCAGACCGCCGTAGTCGCCGAAGTGGAACGGCTGGGAAACCCAGATGGCCTGCAGGTACCACGGCGGTTGCTTCACGGCGGACACCAAACCGGTTTCGCCGTCAATGAGGGCGATCTGGTACATGCGCTCCTTGAGCCCCTCGGTTCCGCTGAGGAACGCGGTGTAGTGGCGCTGGGTGGAGTAGTCGGTGTCGGGCCAGATCACCGAGACCACCTTCGTGTCCGGCACCGCCTTTGTCGCCGCCTCCCACACACGATCGATTGTCGCCACGGGCTTGCGCGGATCGGCAATGGCCCCGCCGAACTCCGCCTGCAGGCGCGGCAGTTCGTTGGCCTGCCACGCACCTTCCACCAGCGTGCCGAAGCCCAGCATCAGCCCCGTGATGGTCACCACCATCGACCAGCCCAGCACGATCGCGCCGATGAAGTTGTGCAGATCGAGCTGCAGCAGGCGTGCGCCGCGTCCACGCCGCAACACACCGAAGGCCATCCGCTTGACGTACGGTGCGTACACCACCAGCCCCGACAGCAGCGACAACAGCACCAGCAACGCGATCAGCGCGCCAATGAGCTCACCGATCGGGCCCAGGAACCAGTTGGCGTGCAGCGTGAAAAGAAACCCGGTCAGCGTGTCCTCCAGATTCACGCCTCCCACCAACCGCGCCGTGGCCAGGTCGGTGAAGTGGAACACCGAATTGTCGTAGCCACCGTCCTGTATCGGCGCCGTGGCCACCATCAGCACGCCGGGATGGTCGTCCTCCATGGCGACGCTGAGGATGCGCTGATCGGCAAACTTCGCCTGCACCGTGGCGACGGATTCGTGCATCGGCCGTTGCGTCGTCGCCTGATGGACCTCCGGCACGACCCCCATGGCGTGGTCGATCTCCTCGTGGAAGATCAGGATCGTTCCGGTCAGGCACAGCACCAGGAATGGCAGCGTGGCCACCAGACTGGACCAGCGGTGCAGCCAGAGGTTGAAGCGGAACCAGCGTGACGCCCCGCCCGTTTTGGGCAGCGTTTCCTGCACGACGCTCGGGGCAGTTCCGGAATCAGGGGGCATGGCACACGCTCGCTATGTTCGATGGCTGGTGGCGGTGGAGAACGACGACGTTCAGAAGCGGTAGACGACCGAGCCGGTCAAGGTGCGGGTGTTGCCGGTGAAGCAATCACCGAAGGCGCGACAGGGAGCGAAGTACTCCTTGTCGAACAGGTTGGTGGCATTGAACGTCAGCGACCACTGGGTCCAGTCGAACGACACCAGCGCATCGGCCAGCGTGTAGCCCGGGGTTTCCAGCGAGCCGGCTGCCGTCGTCGACAAGGTCGGACCCACGTGGCGTCCGCCCAGGCCCACGCGCATCTGCAGGGCATCGCCGAGCGCGAAGCGCTTGGACACCCACACGGAGGCCAGCCGCTTGGGCGTATCGCTCAGCTGCACGCCCACTTCATGCGCGAAGTTGCTTTCAGTGACTTCGGCGTCGTTGTACGCAACGCTACCAGTCACCAGGAAATCGTCGCCGATGGCGTACGCGGCTTCCAGCTCCACGCCCTGCGAACGGATCTCACCGGTCTGGATGACATTGAGCACATTGTTCGGATCGTTGGTGGTCCGGTTGGTCTCGACGATCCGGTAGGCGTTGGCGGTGAACATCGCGCCGCGCGTCGGCACCCACTTCACGCCGGCTTCCACCTGCTTGCCGCGCATCGGCTTGAACGCGCGCGTGTAGAAGTCCAGCCCCGCCACCGGCAGGAAGGACTCGGCGTAACTCACGTACGGCGAGAATCCCTTGCCCACGTCGCCAATGACGCCGATGCGGTAGCTCGTCTCCTTGTCGGTCTGTTCGGGCGAGCCTTCGGTCTGCGAACGCGCACGGTCGCGGCGGACGCCCAGCACCAGCGACACGCGATCGGCGTAGCGGATCTGGTCTTGCAGGTAGACGCCCAGCTGCGTGTTGCGCTGCTTCGGGTTGGTGACGTACGCGGGCGCGATGACGCCAGAGGAGACTGGGTTGTAGGGATCGATGGCGGGAATCAAGCAACGCGAATCAATCTGCTGCAGACGATCGGCAGGACAGAAGGCCGACTGCGAGCGCTGCTGGAAGTCGCTGTAATCCACGCCTGCCAGCAGTTTGTGTTCAAGCGGCCCGGTGGCGAAGCCGTACTGCAGCGAGTGGTCGCTGGTCAGGATGCCGAGATGCGGCTTGATCGCATAGGCATAACGATTGAGAAGGCCTTCCGCGTCGAAGGGATTGGCCGGGTTGGTGAACACGTCCGGGTAAAGCTCCTGGAACGTGGTATCGATATCGGCATAGCGGATGCTGCTGCGTCCGATCAGCGCGTCATTGAAGCGATGCTCCAGCAGCATCGTGGCGCTGGATTGCGTCGATTCCAACCGGTCGTAGTCCTTGTCGCCCAGGAAGGTGGACGGATCGAGGCGACGTCCCGGGGGAGCCAGCAACGTGCCCGCCACGGGCAGGAACTGCTGGCTGGAAGCGCTGCGGTCGCGCTGGTACTGCGCCAGCAGGGTGATGTCGGTATGGTCGCCCAGGTGCCATGCAATCGACGGCGCCAGCACGAGGCGATCATCCGGCAGCTCGTCGGTCTGCATGCCGCCGTTGCGCGCAACCGCCACCAGTCGCGCGGCCACATCGCCCTCTTCGTCCAGCGCGCCGGTAACGTCGGCCTGCAGCTGGGTGCGATCGAAGCTGCCGAACTGCACGCCCACCTCGCCACCGAACGTCGACTCGGGCCGCTTGCTGATGGCATTGACGATGCCGCCTGCAGCGCCCTGTCCGTACAGCATCGAGGACGGGCCGCGCAGCACTTCCACTCGGTCGAGGGTGTACACGTCGATGCGCGGAATCGGGCTGTAGTTGTAGACCTTGCGCATTCCGTCCAGGTATTGGGTCGGATCGACGCTGCGCACGAAGAAGCTCTCACCGCGCGTGTCCAGGCCGTAGGACTCGGCGGTGACGCCGGCGGTGTAGCGCAAGGTCTCCTGCAGGTTCAGCGCGCCGCGCTGGGCGAACAGTTCCGACGGCACCACGCTCACGGCCTGGGGCGTCTCGACCACTGCGGTGTCGGTCTTGGTCGCGGTCACCGCGCGCTCGGCGACCACCTCGATCGAGTCCAGGGTGGTGGCGGTATCGCCTTCCTGGGCGAATGCCGCGGGAGCGACGCAGGCGATCAGCAGGGCAATGGTCAGGCGATGGCGGCGGTGCGAAATCATGAAGATCGAAGTCCTGGTGGGGATTGCGGGTTTGTCGGCAACAGATGGAGGAGCGGGAAGTTCGACGTGACGCCAACGTCGCATCTGCGGGGCGCAAGTCGACGGCGTCATCTGACGTTGTGATCGGAGAGGAAGAGCGCGCTCCGGCGGCGGCGCTGGCCCGTTGCAAGCAGACGTAGTCCGCCGCCATTGATGCGACGCGCCGTGGAACCCAAGGCGCCGGTCTGAAATCGGGTGGTGCTGGATAGGTCGGCCGGCGCGTCGCGATAAGCCACCAGCGCACCGGCAGCCGCGAACGCGTGCAGGCGCTCAGATCGCTCGACGGCGATCGTGCGGATGTCGAGGATTGGCGTGTGGGACGGCGCACGGGCGCCATGCGCCACTTGTGCCAATGAGGCACTGACACGCATCACGGCCACGGTGGGCGACAGGGAACGGGGTGCGCGAATCACGGTGGCGACGGCCCAATGAACAGCGCGGCAAAACTAATACAAATAGGACTCATTCGCAACAACGAACGTCCCAACGCCGATGCCGGCCACGTGTCGACTACAGCCTCTCGTTGCAGTCACTCAGCCGATTGGGCGGACGCCAGTCTCTCAACGAAAGGTGCGGAACGAAGCGCACCTTCCATCCGCCACAGTGCCGCAAGGACATCCGCATCGGCGTCTTTCGCCAGCTTTTTGTAGGCGGCGTCGAACACGTCGTGAAGCTCGATCATCCGGTCCGCCTCGCGCTCCCCTGCCCGGGTCAGGGAGACGACGGTGCGCCGGCGGTCGTCCGGATCGCTTCGTGTTTTCACCATCCGTTGCTGTTCGAGCTGCTTGATCCACCCGATCACCAGCGGGTGCGATTGCCGTATGGCGGTGGCGATCTCGGTGACCGAGCGCGGGCCGTGGCGGCGCAGCAGATGCAACGTCGACGCGGTGCGTGGCGCCACTTTCAGCCCGACGGCGGGATACCACTGCTCACAACCTTGCACGATCTCGTCTGAGAGGCGGCGCATCAGGTGAGCGAGGAAGAACACGCCCTCCGAGCGGATGAAATCCGCGGCCTCTTCCACCTTGGATGTGTCCATTGCGCGTGCCCCTTGACGATATATGTAAATACTTACATATTTTCCGCGGACCGAGAATGACCTCGCATCGGCCTCAGCAACGAGCTCGCCGCCATCGCGTGCGTGGCCAATCAAGGGAGTGTGTTTGTGAATGTACTGCTCACTGCAGTGGCAGGAATCCTGGCAAGCGTTTGCGCAGCACCCGCCTTTGCGCAGTTCGATATTGCCGAATTGAACGGGAGCCAGGCAGGCCCGCGCACCCAGATCGCCGTGTTGGGGAGCCCGCACCTGTCCGGGATGGCGGAGACCTTCAAACCGGAATCGCTCGCGCCCTTGCTTGATCACCTGCAAGCCTTCAAGCCCGACGTCATCACGATCGAGGCGTTGCCCGGCGAGAGTTGCGAGCTGCTGACACGCTATTCCAGCATCTACCCCGGGGCCGCCGACTACTGCAGCAGCACGGAAATCGCGCGCAAGGCGACCGGTCTGGATACGGCAGCCGCCATCGTGCAGGTACAGGAAGCCTTTGCGACGTGGCCCGAAGCACCGACGCCCGCGCAACGCCGACACATGGTGAGCCTGCTGGCTGCGGCGAACGACCGCGCCTCCGCCCTGGTGCAATGGCTGCAGTTGCCGGCCACGGAACGGCATGCCGGCGATGGCGTGGATCAGGCCCTTGCCGAACTGATGGGAAAGATCAGCCGCGCCCGCAACGAGAACTACCTCGTCGGTGCCACGCTCGCGGCAAGGCTGGGATTGCAGCGGGTGTACGCCATCGACGATCACAGCGCGGACAGTGTCGGTGCGGGCGCGGGCCCGGGCTATGAAGCGGCGATACAAGCGATCTGGGCGAACAGCCAGTTTCCGCACGCAAAGCAAGCCCAGGCTCTGGAACAGGCAGCGGACATGTTGGCGCTGTACCGCTTCCTCAATCAACCGAAGGTCATGCGCTCGGCGATCGAGGGCGACTTCGGCGCTGCGTTGAAGGACGCGTCAGCGGCCCGTTACGGTCGGCAGTACGTCGCGTGGTGGGAAACGCGCAACCTGCGCATGGTGGCCAACATTCGCAGCGCCTCGGGCAACCACCCGGGCGGCCGCGTCCTGGCCATCGTCGGCGCGTCGCACCGGCCCTACTTCGACGCCTACCTCAGGCTCATGCACGACGTGGAAGTGGTCGACGTAATGACATTGCTGGAACGCCCTGAATCCTGATGCGACCGGGCCCGGCATGTGGGCAAGCATGATTCCGATGCGCCGCCTCAGTGGCGAAGACAAGCCACAAGGCCTTCCGGGCAACCAATGGCCACTCGGGCTAAAAACGTTCCTACTGCGTCATCTCTGGATCCGGACCGGGAATTACCACACTCGCCCAACTGGCTGTCCGTTTGCGGCGCACCAGGGCATGCAACGCTTCTTCGTCAGGCTCGCCCTTCTTCGTGAATTTGACAGGCGCTAAAACATAGAGCGCTACCTTGTCATCATCGGGGATGGTCTCTTTCTCAGTTTTCGTATCCCAGGCTTTGTCCACAACCACGAAAGCATCCACTCCGCCTGGCCAGGCCAGGTTGGCATACGTGGCATCGGAACGGCGAATCATGAAGCCTTCCGACAAAGGGCCACTATCGAACGTGTGGCGAGCAAGCAGAGTCAGCAACTCGACTGGGAACGCCCAAGGGCTGCATGGGGTATAGCCTTCTTGCGGTAAAGGCCAATCACCGGGCAGGCATGCGAACAATTCGGTACGGGGATTTTTGGCAAAAAGTCCGATGGTGAAGAGCAACTTGAACTTGCTCTTTCCATCAATGCAGCTGATCCGAAGCTCCAGACCTTCTTCGTTGGTGAAGGGACTCAGTTGCGCGGGCAGAACCCAGCCCGCGGTGTTGTGCACGAAAGCGACTATAGAACCGCCAAACTCCCCGGATCGGCCTTCGACAATGTCCATGACACTGGCCGCGCCTGACTTTATTAAGGTTGACGCAATCTCTGCAAATCCCCAGGCTTTGGCGATGTCCAATGGCGCAGTATTCAGCCTGGTGTGCAGTCGATTAATGTTGGCATGGTGCTCTATAAGAAGGTTGACGACGTCCTGATGGCCAGAGGTAATCGCGTCAATCAAGGGGGTGGTGATGCCGGTAGGCCACCCGTCCACCAATGCACCCGCCTCAAGAAACCATTGGCATGTTTGTAGATGTCCATTGCTCGCGGCCACGGAAAGTGGCGTGCTATTGCCGCAACTGGCAGCAGGCTGGTCCAGCGCAATACCCATAGACACCAACACGCTGCAAATTCCGGTTTGACCTTGTTCGGCCGCCATGTGCAGCAGGGTCTCATGACCCTGAAGGCCATACATGGCCAAGTGCAACAGAACAGGATCCTTCTCAAGGCGCGCTTTCAGCGAATCTGCATTTCCAGACGCGATGTCTGCGTGAATGGCAAGTAGAGTCGCGATGTTCTTTTGATAGATTTCTTCTGGGTTCACCTAAAGATACCTTTGTCATTTGAGTGGCAGCACCAGCATCAGATCACCGCCATAAGGCGCCGGGACAGACTCGATGGCTACGCTATCCGCCACGTCGTCCGCGTAGCGGGCCAAGATTCGCAGCCATCGGCCGACGGCGGTACCAGAGACCCGACCCGCCGACGTGATGGACCAACTCTTCGACCACCGGATGAATTCCCGCCGTTCCGTGAAGGGCTACTTCGCCAGGTGGCGTTCGATCGATCGTTGGCAGATGCAAGACGTCAACAATGTATTGCGCAGTAAATGCAGCCTTATGGGCTGGGAATCCAATCTTTTCGACCCGGACATCTGCAATTGAGCCTTAGGGTGCCAGATCCAGTTTGGCAACGAGTTCCTCCGACCACGGTACGTCCAGCCGACGTGCAGTGGACGCAAGGCGTGCGCGGAAGCGCCTGCATGTAGGGCCGGGACACCTGACGCTCAAGGTGTCGCGCGCCGCGGACTCCGCGGCCACATTGATCGCGGGCAGCCGCGGTAGTTCGAACGCGACAGCCACTCGCCGATCCACCGCATGTGAGCCTCCAGCTCGCCGAGCGGGTCATCGGCGCACTGCCGGGTCACCGCATCCCAGACCGACCAGGAGTCCACGTCCACGCGCTCGAGGAACGCGACGATCAGATCGGCCTTGGTCGGGAAGTACCGGTAGAGGCTGGCCTTGGCGACACCTCCTGGATCACCAGGTCGACGCCGACAGGGCGTACCCCGCGTCGGTAGAACGGGCCCGAGGCCGTCTCGCGGAAGTGTTCGCGCAGAGATCTTGCGGCTTGGTACCGCTAGCGCTACGGCGGGCTTCGAGGCGGGCGGGAGGTCATGGGCGTGGGAGAGGCAAGATTCTTGTTGACAGGCTACAGACCTGTCTGTAGGTTTTGCTAAACAGACAGGTCTGTATCGCCCCTTCCGGAGAGATCCATGAACCATCAGCACGTAGCCCCGGACGCGGTCCATGGCGCGACCGGGCACACCGAGCTTCGCCGCCACCATGGCATTCGAATGATCGCGATGGGTCGCGACCTGGAATTCGACCCCGCCTGATCCCTTTCGATCCGACTTCTACTTACAAACCAAGGAAACCTGTCATGCAACAGAAAGAGCGCGCGCAGCGTCTGGCTGCCCTCCACGTCAAGGGAAATCCACTGGTCCTCCACAACGCATGGGATGCCGGCAGTGCCAAGGCCATCGCGAGTGCCGGTTCAACTGTGATCGCGACCAGCAGCTGGGCCGTCGCCGCGGCACATGGCTACGAAGACGGGGAGTCCATCCCTTTGTCGGTGGTGGAACACATTTCGGCCCGCATCGTCGGCGCGGTCGAAGTGCCAGTCACCGTGGATGTCGAGGGCGGATACAGCGACGATCCGCGCGTTTGCGCCGAAAACGTTGCTCGCCTGATCGATCAAGGCGTGGCCGGCATCAACTTTGAGGATCGCATCGTCTCTGGAACCGGGCTGCACGGGATCCACGCGCAGTGCGAGCGCATCACCGCGATCCGCCGCATGGCGGACGCGCGCGGCATCCCGTTATTCATCAATGCGCGGACTGACCTCTTCTTTGGTACTGGCGCCGCGTCCGTGAATGGGCTGGCAGAAGCTCGCGAACGAGCCACGGCTTACGCCGAGGCCGGCGCCTCCGGGTACTTCGTGCCTGGCCTGATCGACCTGCACACCATCGCAGTGTTGTGCGACGCGATCGACCTACCCATGAACGTGATGACCATGCCCGGGCTGCCCGACGTGCAAGCGCTCGCCGACGCGGGCGTGGCCCGTATCAGTCATGGCCCCGGTCCCTACTTGCGAGCGATGGAAGCAGTGCGCGCTGCAGCGCAAGGTGTCCTCAGGTAGTCCAACCAGGGGGTTGGGAGCAATTGCTCGCCACGCCCTCGCGCGCCCCCCCTCCACTGGCGCACGCCGCGCCTCTACAGAACCCTCCGAGCATGCCAAGCCCCCATCCACTCTGGTTACTTCCTCTTTCCCTCCTGCTCGCCGCTGCGAATGGAACGCTTGCACAACCGCCGGAATCCACGCCGGCCGCAAAAGACGCGATCGCGGCCTCGACCGGCGCGGTGCTGCGTGGCGATGGCGCCCAGGCGCTGCAGGCATTGACGGCGGTGCCCGTCGAAGAGTTCGCCGGTGCCGACCGTGATTACCGGTCATGCATGCATGATCGTTTCGCGCGGTCGGCCTCGCCACCGATGGTGGGAACCATCGAGGATCCGTTCGCGCGCTCGGTGCTGGCGAGCTACCAGGCTTACTGGTGGACCGCCCTCACGACCCCGTCGCGAAAGGCCGAGCTGGAAACCAACTTGCAACAGGACCTGCGCAAGCTGCTGGGCGAACCGGCCGGAGCCGCGCCAGACTTCGACGCGCTCGAGGCGCTGTTGCGGGCGGAGCTGGAGAAGCGTGGGTACCACGCCCTTACTGGCCTGACGCCTCCGCTGCGCGAGCTGATGCTGTGGCGCAAGCAGACCAGGCGTGACTACGACGTCGCCTTGCCGGAAGGCCCCCAACGCGTGCGCGTGGAGTTGCTCGACGATTTCGTCAGCCTCGGCTGGGGCGCGTACGGTCGCTGTGATCGCGGCTCGACGGGCGGTTGGGCAACCGAGGAAGCGCTGTTCGCCGTTGTGCCGGTCTACAAGGACGGTCTCGAGAGCGACGCCTTCCAGGTCGTGTTCCTCGGCCACGAGGCCCAGCACTTCGCCGACAAGCACCGGTTCAAGGACCTGGAAAACTGGGAACTGGAGTACCGCGCCAAGCTGGTAGAACTGGTGCAGGCCGGTGCCACGCTCAGCCAGAAGCGGCTGGGGGGATTCATCACCAGTCAAGGCAGCGATCCCGCCGCGCCGCATCCTTATGCCAACAAACAGGTGGTCGACGCGCTTGCCAAACGACTTGGCAGCAGTCCTGACACGGTTCCATTGGCGCAACTGCAGGACGCGGCGCGCGAAGAGCTGTTCGCAGACACACGTCGCCGGCTGTCGAAGCACTGACCGCTTCAGCGTAGAGGGTCAGGTTCGTAAAGGGCTCAGGTTCATTTCTCGCAATAGCAAATGAACCTGGGCCGTTCTGCGTGTGGGCATGGTCCAGATGCACCACGGCGCGCCCAAGCCGTCGCTGCAGACACGGTTTCCTGCTGCAGGCGGCGAGCTGGCGTGTCGGGGTTGGCGTGAGCGTAAGCGGCCGCTGCGGTCGTATTCGCTGCGGGTGCTGACCTGGCCTTGGGTGCGCAGCGCTTCGCGGTGCAGGTGGTAGCGCTATATCCAACTTGGATCCAAGTGCCCGAAGAGTGCGTATTTGTCTGACCGGTACCGCCAGGCTGAAAGCCTGGTGCAATGTGGCACTTTCAGAAGAATCCACGCTCCGGCAATGCCTGAAATTTTTATCTGGCGCCTGGCATCATCCTGCCGCATACAGATAAATTGAATCCTCTGAAATGTATATCATGCTTCCGTTTGGATTCTCCTGAACTGGAGAGATCAATAACTCACGCAGATCGCCTGAAGTCACGGCATCATCAAGAAAGCTCAAGAGATCGCTTCTTTCTGCCTTATGCAGCTCACCCTTGAAAACTGTCTTTTTGCCTTTGCTAGCAATCAGCCTGTGTGCCACATAATAGCAATCTGAAGTCATGTGAGGCTCCAGATCTCCAAGTGAGTCGAGTGCCTGAAGGAAATCGCCTGAAAGTGTTGGCTGCAACATCATTGCGTAGATGGCTTCTCTGCTTTCATTCGGACCTAGTTCAAGTTTTTTAAGTTTTTCTAGCCGATAGTTATTCTTCATGCTGCCGCACGGGCGAGGTGGAAACGCACTGTAGGGGAGATGCTCAGCAACCGGTCAAAACACCACCTGCGACACATCGGTCAACAGTCTGGTCTGGCTGTCGATGCTGAGGCCAACGTCCCAGTCGTCCACGGTGTAGTTGTCGAGCATCGGCTCGCCCAGCCGACTCCCGGCAGCACCGGTGGTGAATTCGATCTTGACGACCACGCGCGCGCCCACTGGCCGGCCAGCGACGGTCTCGAACTGAAAGCCCAGTCGCTCCAACGACTCGGCCACCGTGAGCAGGAAGACGTTGCGATGGCGCGTTGTCGCACGACTGGTCGTCATCGCCGATCGCACCACCTGGACGCTTCCCGGGGGGGCCACCTGTGCCTCCACGCGAACCTTCGCGCTCGCCCCTGCCCGCAACGCCTCGGAGGGGTATCTGATGGGGCCGAAGGATCCGGACATTGCCATCCCGGTCCGGGCCCGTTCCACCCGCCATGCCCGCTGGCCGTCGGCGCCCGGTTCGGCGCGCAGCAGCATCTTCAATCGGCTGGTGGTCTCGGCCGGCTGCCCCTCGTGCTGCCCCGCCTGGAACCGCCAGCCGCGTAGCACGGGCTCAACCCGCGCCACGAGATCCTGTTTCTCGCTTTCGCCGAACGATTGCCATTGCACGTCGAGCAGGCGGCCATCGCTGCCGACACGGATATTCGCTTCCAGCAGCTGGCGGGCGCCGGCGTCGGCGGCGCTCTCGTCACCGGCGTGCGCCGCACCCGGCATCGCGCACACGGACATCAGCAAGACGAAGGACAGAACGAGCGCCCTGATCATCGGCGGCGCGCCGGCACTCATCCGCACTTGCTGTACCCGCAGTTCAGGCACGTCGCGCAGCCGTCCATGATCACCAGCGCCTTGGTGCTGCACTTGTGGCACATCGTGGCGCTGGGCGGGAAGGCCACACCGCCGTCGCCGGTGACCTCGACGTCCTCGTCGCGTGCGTCGGGCTTGACCTTCGGCTCGGGGAACAGCTCGCCGCTGCGGTCGTCGCGCGGGCTTACGTCAGAGTTTTTTTTTGAGAGCTGCGCGTAGGCCGCGCGCTTCTCGGCGATCAGTGCGCGCTGCGCGTCGCTCATCTCCGGGTCGTGCATCAGGCCGATCGACTTGAGGTGGTCCTCGACGATGCTGCCCAGTTCGGCGACCAGCGACGGCATGTACACGCCTCCGGCCTTGAAGTAGCCGCCCTTCGGATCGAACACGGCCTTCATCTCGTCGACCAGGAAGGTCACGTCGCCGCCCTTGCGGAACACGGCCGACATGATGCGCGTGAGCGCCACGATCCACTGGAAGTGGTCCATGTTCTTGGAGTTGATGAAGATCTCGAACGGTCGGCGCTGCTCGTGCTCGCTGCCGGCGTTGAGCACGATGTCGTTGATCGTCACGTACAGGGCGTGCTCGAACAGCGGCGATTTGATCTTGTAGGTGGAACCCACCAGGATTTCCGGGCGCTCGATGCGCTCGTGCATCTGGATCACGTCGGCGGTCGGCAGCGTGGCCTCGACCACCGCTGCGGCAACCGCGGTCGCCTTGGCCGCGGCCGCCTTGTCGTCGGCGCTGACGACGCCGTAGCCCTTGATTTTCTTGTCGATCTTGACGGCCATGCTGAGTCCTGGTGCGTTGCGGTTGCTGCGTGGGAGTTGTTGCGCCGGAGGCGGTGCCAGGCGCGATTCTGCCGCCGGGCCTGCGGCAGTGCGCGTGGCGATGGAACCAAGCCCCTCCCCTTCGCAACGGCCAAGGGGAGGGGCCCGACGACGGCTTACTTCTTCTTTGCCGCCTTCTTGGCTGCCTTCTTGGCCGGAGCCTTCTTGGCTGCCGCCTTCTTCATCGGAGCCTTCTTGGCGGGCGCTTTCTTGGCGACCTTCTTGACGGCCTTCTTTACCGCGGCCTTCTTGGCCGTGGCCTTCTTGGCGACCTTCTTGACGGCCTTCTTCACCGCGGCCTTCTTGGCCGTGGCTTTCTTGGCGACCTTCTTGACGGCTTTCTTGACGGCTTTCTTCACTGCTGCCTTCTTGGCCGTGGCCTTCTTGGCAGCCTTCTTGGCGGTCTTCTTCGCCGTGGCCTTCTTGCCGGTTGCACGCGCCTTCAACGACGCGGCTTCCTTCTTGGCGGCAGCGCTGGCGCTGGCGAGCTTCTTCTTGGCGGTACCGACGGCTTTCTTGGCTGCCTTGCGTGCCTTGGTCGCGGTCTTCTTGACCGACGCCACGGCGTCCTCAGCCTTGGTGGCGATGGCACTGCCGATGTTGCTGGCAGTTTCCTTCACGTTTTCAGCGGCCTGCGACAGGGTCGCCGTCACTCCATTACCGTTGCTCATGTGCCCTCCCGAGGGCTCAGGGATTGGTGTTGTGACTCACTCGGGAAACGCAGTTCCCCGAGCCGATGCTATACCTGCTGCGCGCGTTGTGTGCAGTGCTGCAACACGCGCCGGGCCGACACCATGAGCGCGAAACCGGCCCGGATTCCGCGAGAGACGATGCAGCTGCCCCTTCCATTCCATGCAGAGTCTCCAGCCAACGGTGACGGAGGCGTGTATCGCGTCATGCGATGCAGCCGGCAACGTTGGCAATGGCGGCCTGCTCAGAACTTGCCGTAGTACCCCTCTTTGAGCGCATCGAACAGGTTGGCGGCGGTGTGCATTTCGCCGTCGTACTCGATCTGTTCGTTGCCCTTGACCTCGACCACGCTGCCGTCCTCGAGTTCGAACCGGTAGCTGGTGTTCTCGAGGTCCGCTTCCTTGACCAGCACGCCCTGGAACGCCGCCGGGTTGAAGCGGAACGTCGTGCAGCCCTTCAGGCCCTGCTCGTGGGCGTAGCGGTAGATGTCCTTGAAGTCCTCGTACGGATAGTCCGTGGGAACGTTCGCGGTCTTGGAGATCGAGCTGTCGACCCACTTCTGCGCCGCGGCCTGCACGTCGACGTGCTCCTTGGGCGAGATGTCGTCGGCAGAGATGAAGTAGTCGGGCAGGCGCGCCGACTCGTCATCGGTGAAGGGCATCGCGCGGGCGTTGACGAGCTCGCGGTAGGCCAGCAGCTCGAACGACCAGACGTCGACCTTTTCCTTGGACTTCTTGCCTTCGCGGATCACGTTGCGGCTGTAGTGGTGCGCGAAGCTGGGCTCGATGCCGTTGCTGGCGTTGTTGGCCAGCGACAGGCTGATGGTGCCCGTGGGCGCGATCGAGCTGTGGTGCGTGAAGCGGGCACCGACTTCGGCCAGTTCGGCCACCAGCTCCGGCGCCACTTCGGCGACGCGCTGCATGTAACGGCTGTAGCGGGCGTGCAGCACGCGGCCTTCGATCTTCTGGCCCAGCTTCCAGCCGTCCTTTTTCATCTCGGGGCGCTGGCGCAGCATTGCCGCGGTGACCTCGAAGGTCTCGTCCATGATCGGCGCCGCGCCCTTTTCCTTGGCCAGCGACAGACCCATTTCCCAGCCGGCCACGGCCATCTCGCGTGCGATCGCCTCGGTGAACTCGCACGACGCCTTGCTGCCGTACTTCATGCGCAGCATGGTCACGGTGCTGCCCAGGCCGAGGAAGCCCATGCCGTGGCGGCGCTTGCGCATGATCTCGGCGCGCTGCTGTTCCAGCGGCAGGCCGTTCACCTCGACCACGTTGTCGAGCATGCGGGTGAACACGCGCACGACTTCGCGGTACTCCTCCCAGTCGAACTGCGCCTGCTCGGTGAACGGGTTGCGCACGAACTTGGTCAGGTTGACCGAGCCCAGCAGGCACGCGCCGTACGCCGGCAGCGGCTGCTCGCCGCACGGATTGGTGGCGCGGATGTTCTCGCACCACCAGTTGTTGTTCATCTCGTTGACGCGGTCGATGAGGATGAAACCCGGCTCGGCGTAGTCATACGTCGAGACCATGATCATGTCCCACAGGTGCCGCGCGCGGATGTGGCCGTAGATCTTGCACGCGACCAGGCCGTCCTCGCGGTCGATGTAGTTGCGGTGCGTCGGCCATTCGCGCCACACGACCTGGTTGGGGTCGTCCAGGTCGATGTCGCCGCGTTCCTTGATGTTGACCGGGAACACCAGCGGCCAGTCGGCGTCGGTAGACACCGCGTCCATGAACCCGTCGGTGATCAGCAGCGACAGGTTGAACTGGCGCAGGCGGCCGTCTTCGCGCTTGGCGCGGATGAAGTCCTTCACGTCCGGGTGCGAGACGTCGAACGTGCCCATCTGCGCGCCACGGCGACCACCGGCGCTGGACACGGTGAAGCACATCTTGTCGTAGATATCCATGAAGGACATCGGGCCGGAGGTGTACGCGCCGGCGCCGGCGACGAACGCGCCGCGCGGGCGCAGCGTGCTGAACTCGTAGCCGATGCCGCAGCCGGCCTTGAGCGTCAGGCCCGCCTCGTGGACCTTCTCCAGGATGCCGTCCATCGAGTCCTCGATGGTGCCCGAGACGGTGCAGTTGATCGTGCTGGTGGCCGGCTTGTGCTCGAGCGCGCCCGCATTGGACGTGATGCGCCCGGCCGGAATGGCGCCACGACGCAGCGCCCACGCGAAGCGTTCCATCCAGTACTGCTGCTTCTCGGCGGTGGGTTCGGCCTCGGACAGCGCCTTGGCCACGCGCAGGTAGGTCGAGTCGATGTCGGCGTCGACGGCCTCGCCCGACTTGGTCTTCAGACGGTACTTCTTGTCCCAGATGTCCTGGGATGCGGGCTGCATGGGGATTTCCCGCTGTGCTGCTGCCGACTTCACCGCCTCGAGGCGCACCGTACTCATGACCTTTCCTGTCTCCTTGTTGCTGGCCGCGCGGCCGCGACCGGCTGTACCGATTGTGTTTCCCGGCCATCGGTTCCGGTCGCCGACGGCCATGGACGCGTGCGCCCTTCGGCGACGCGTCGATTCAAGTTGATCCTTGGCCTTTGGCCGGCTTGCCCGTCATGCGCGTGATCCTCACTGCGCCCAACCGATTCAAGCGAAACCCGCGCATGCAAACCCCACGAATGGGTTCTTCTGCAACACCGACCACAAGATGTTGTGTCGGTGGAAGGTGGCCACGCTAAACCCCACCCCCCGGCAAGTCAACGTATTTTGCGGTACCTGTGCACAATGTTTGCCAACCCTGGCGTAAACCCATGTCAGGACTCGCAATGGGGGCGATCGCGCCCCGCTCCGTGCACCGATTGCGCGGGCCGGGATGCTGCTTTGCAACGCGGAATGCCCGCATTGTGGCCGCGAACCGATCCGCCCGGTGACCGGATCCGTGGCGGCCGGCCGGGGCCCGGTGGTGGCGCCCCCCGGGAGTCGATGGCAGGCCGGGCAACCGGATCGCCCTTGGCGGCATCAAACGCGCGATTGACCTGTCGATCGGTGCCGGCATCCTTGGCGGGCGGCCCTGACCAACGGCTTGCGCCGATCGGCTTCGACGAGTGGCTTTCAGGGCTTTAACGAACGATTTAACGCACCTCCCCGACACTGCACCCAGCGTCATCGACACCGCTGCGCAACGGCTTCCCGGCACCGGTTCCGATGCGCCCGACACTCCTTCGCAACCCAACGGATCTCGCACCCACCATGCGCCCGCTGCCCACCTTGCTTGCCTTGTCCCTCGCCGCCGCGTTCGGCGGTTTCGCCGCGACCGCGCTGCGCGACAGCCTCCAGAACCCGACCCAGGCCGCCGTGCCCGTCGCCACCCCGGCAGTGGCCGCGCTGCCGGCCGCCGTTGGCAGCACGCCGATGCCGTCGCTGGCGCCGATGCTGGCGCGCGTCACACCGGCCGTGGTCAGCGTGCACACCAAGCAGCGCGTCAGCGTGAGCCCGTTCGGCAACGACCCGGTGTTCCGGCGCATGTTCCCCGAGCTCAGCCAGGAGCGCATCAACGAGTCGCTCGGTTCGGGCGTGATCGTCGATGCCGTCAACGGCTACGTGCTGACCAACCACCACGTGATCGAAGGTGCCGACTCGGTATCGGTGACGCTGGCCGACGGTCGCACGCTCCCGGCCGCATTCGTCGGCTCCGACCCGGACACCGACATCGCGGTGATGCAGATCAAGACCGATGGCCTCAGCGCCCTGCCGCTGGCCGATTCCAGCGCTTTGCAGGTGGGCGACTTCGTGGTGGCGGTCGGCAACCCGTTCGGCATCGGGCAGACGGTGACCTCGGGCATCGTCTCCGCCGTCGGTCGCAGCGGCCTGCGCGGCCTGGGCTTCCAGGACTTCATCCAGACCGACGCCTCGATCAACCCCGGCAATTCCGGCGGCGCGCTGGTCAACCTCAATGGCGAGCTGGTCGGCATCAACACCGCCAGCTTCAACCCGCGCGGCTCGATGGCCGGCAACATCGGCCTGAGCTTCGCGATTCCGACCAGCCTGGCGCGCAGCGTGATGCAACAGCTGGTCACCACCGGCGAGGTGCGTCGCGGCACGCTCGGCCTGGAATCGCAGGACGTGACCGCACAGCTCGCGCGCGGCCTGGGCCTGGACGAACCGCGCGGCGCGCTGGTGACGCGCGTATTCGCCGGCAGTGCCGCGGCCGCGGCCGGGCTCAAGCCGGGCGACGTGGTGGTGTCCGCCAACGGCCAGCGCGTCGACGACCGCGGCAGCCTGCGCAACTTCGAAGGCCTGCAGGCGATCGGCAGCACGGTCACGCTGGACGTGCTGCGCGAGGGCAAGCCGCTGCAGCTCAAGGCGACGCTTCGCGAGCAGCCGCGCGCCTTGGCGGGCCTGGAACTCGATCCGCGCCTGGACGGCGCGACATTCGCCGAATTGCCCGAACGGCTGCGCCAATCCGGCGCGTCCGGCGTGCTGGTCGAGGCGGTCGCAAAGGGCAGCCGTGCGGCCGGCAGCGGCCTGCGTGCCGGCGACGTGGTGGTGGCCGCCAGCGCGGGCGGCTTCGCCGACCTGCCCGGCTTCCGCGCGAGCTTCACGCAGGCTCCGGCACAGTTGGTGTTGCGCGTCATCCGGGGCAATCGTCCCGGCGAACTGCTGATGCGCTGAAACCCGCCCAACCGGGACGTCTCCCGGGCGTGCGGACGCGCCGTGCGGCGATGATCGTGCCGTGCGTCGCGTGAACCGCCATGATGTGACGCAGGGCCCTCCCGGCCTTGCTTTACCCACCTACCCAGCAAGGAGCTTCGCGATGACTCCCACCTCGACCGATGTCATGAAGAGCAACCTCGGCGAAGCCGGCACCCAGCTGAAGCAGGCCGCGCTCGATGCCGGCACTGCGATCAAGGACGCCGCCGGTGCTGCCGGTGAAGAGCTTCGGATCGGCAAGGCCAACGTCAAGTCCGGACTGGCCGACAGCGCGCTGGCCGGCATCGCCGCCGCCGAGGAAGCCGGCGGTGCCGCGCGCGAGCAGATGGATGCGCTGATGGACAAGGGCCGCGACCTCATCGAAAGCGCTGCCGAACTGGTGCGCGAGCGTCCGCTGGCGTCGTTCGGCGTCGCGTTCGCGGCCGGCTTCATCATTGCCAAGCTCGCACGCAGCAAGTAACGCTCGATGCACGAGGAGCCCGAGCCGACGACGCCGTCGTCCCACGCCCCCGAGGCTGGGCCGGGCGGGCGCGTGCACGCGCCAGCGGCCGGACAGACCGCAGGGCCCGCTCCCCAGGCGCGGCCCGATGCGGGCACTGATTCCGTGCCCGGCCCAGAAGGCCCACCGCCCGACATCGCCGAAGCCTTGCGGCAACTCGGCCAGACCGGGCGCGCCAGCCTGGGTGCCGCCACCGACGCCGCCAAGGCCTTTCGCAGCCTGATCGCGGCGGACGTGTCGTTGGCGCGCAGCGCGTTCGGCCGATCGCTCGCGTTCACCGGCGTGGCCATTGCGTTTGGCGCGTCGTCCTGGTTGTTGCTGATGGCCGCCGCGGTGGCGTTTCTCAGCGGCAGTCTGGGCTGGTCGTGGGCGACGTCGTTGCTGGTGACCGCCGCGCTGAGCATCCTGATCACTGTGTACGGCGCCTGGCAGGCGGTGCGGTACTTCGAGCACACCCGCCTGAAGGCCACGCGCCGGCAGTTGGCGCGGCTGGGCATCGGCGAGCTGTCCGATTTCACGCCGGAACCGGGCTCGCCCGAACGCACGCGCGACAGGACCCGGCACGACCCGCCGCAAACCCCCGACGGCAAACCGCTCAAGGACCGCCGCGGGATCGACGTCACGCCCCCGTGACCGCCGACCAAACGCACCACCGCCACCTCACGCCAGGCCCTTCATGAGCTTCGACAAACTGATCCACAAGGTGCACCAGGCCGAGGACGCGCTCGAGGAGGAAGAGCGGCGCGCCGTCGCGGGCCTGCGTCAGCTGCGCGAGTCGTGGCGCGCGACCTGGACGCCCGGACGGATCGTGATCGCCGGGCTCGTCAGCGGCTTCGCCGTCGGGCGCGCGCAACCGCTGCAAGCCGCCGCACGCAGTGGCCAGTTGATGCAGATGCTGACGATGCTGTCCGGACTGTTCGCTGGCGGCAGCGCCCAGGTCGCCGCGAGCGAGGCCGAAGTCGCCGCCGAGCGCGCACAGGACGTCGCGTCCGCGGTCGAATCCAACGTCCCTTCCGCTGCGACGGAACGCCCTGCCGAGTCCACCGTGCCGTGATCGCCAGCACCGACCTACCCGACAGGCCGGACCCGGCCGACGACGCCGGCGACCTCGACGACCCCGACGACCGGGGCGGCCACGTGCCCGCCCCGGCGCGCCCGCCCTCGTCGCGGGCGGCAATCGTGCTGGCCACCCTCGCCGTCGGCGCCGCGCTGTGGGCCGCCCAGGGGTTGCTGCTGCCGATCCTGCTGGCGATGTTCTTCGCGCTGGTGGGCAATCCGATCATCCGCGTCCTGCGCCGCCTGTGGATCCCGCGCTTCCTGGCCGCGCTGATGGTGCTGCTGGGCGGCCTGGCCATCACGGGCCTGCTGGCCATCCAGCTGGTCGAGCCGGCAAGCGAATGGGTGCGCGAGGTGCCGCGCGAGATGAAGCAACTGGCCCCGAAACTGCGCGAACTGGTCAAGCCGGTCAGCGACGCCAACCGGGCGGCGCAGAACATCGCACGCGCCGCCGGAGGCGAGAGCACGAGCAGGCCCGTGCAAGTCGTGCGCACCGAGGCCAACGACCCGTACAGGACGTTGACCAGCACGCCGCGCATGGTGGCCTCGGTGCTGGCGGTGGTGCTGCTGACGTTCTTCTTCATGGTGTACGGCGAAAACCTGCAGCGGCACGCGATGGCGCTGTTGCCCGGCCGCCACCAGAAGAAGGTCACGACCGAGATCCTGCAATCGATCGAGATCGAGATCTCCCGCTACGTGCTCACCATCAGCGTGATCAACGCGGCACTGGGCCTGGTGCTGGCGACGGGGTTGTCGTTGCTGGGCGTTCCGCTGTCGGAGGCGCTGCTGTGGGGCACGATGGCGGCGATCCTGAATTTCGCGCCGTACGTCGGTCCGTTGATCGGGGTGATGGTGATGCTGCTGATGGGCTTCGTCGCGTTCGACGACCCTTGGCAGGCGCTGCTCCCGGCGGGCATCTACCTGCTGCTGCACACGATCGAAGGCCAGATCGTCACGCCGATCATCCTCGGTCGCAGCATGCGCCTGTCGCCGCTGGTGCTGATCCTGGCGCTCATGGTGTTCGGCTGGCTGTGGGGCATCGTCGGATTGCTGCTGGCGGTGCCGTTGCTGGTCTGCGTGAAGCTGGTGCTGTCGCGTATCGAAGGCATGGAAGGCTGGGCACGGCTGCTGGAGTGACTGCGACGCGAAAGCGGGAGCCACCGCAAGCCGCCGCGAATGCGCCCCATGCGGGAGGAGATCGCGCAAGCGTCGACGACGACACCGCGTCCACCGCGTCCACCGCACGCGCGCCGCCTGATGCACCAAGCAGAACGGGCGCCTCGCGGCGCCCGTTTGCGTTGAACTCCCGTGTACTGCCAAGCGGGATCAATCGGACAGCTTTTCCCACAGGAAGGTGAAGGCCAGCGCGCTCATGTGTGCGGCCTGCGCGTTGTTGGCCGAGCCGCCGTGGCCACCTTCGATGTTTTCGTAGTAGCGCACGTCCTTGTTGGCCTCGGCCATGCGCGCCATCATCTTGCGTGCATGACCCGGGTGAACACGGTCGTCGCGCGTGGAGGTCATGAAGATCGTCGCCGGATAGTCGCGACCGGCATCGAACAGGTGGTACGGCGAGAACGTCCGGATGTAGTCCCAGTCGGCGGTGTCGGGATTGCCGTACTCGGCCATCCACGATGCACCTGCCAGCAGGTGGCTGTAGCGCTTCATGTCCAGCAGCGGCACCTGCACCACGATCGCGCCGAACAGCTCGGGGTACTGGGTCAGCATGTTGCCGGTCAGCAGGCCGCCGTTGCTGCCGCCCTGCGCGCCAAGATGCTGCGGCGAGGTGATGCGACGCGTGACGAGGTCGCGCGCAACCGCCGCGAAATCCTCATAGGCACGATGGCGGTTGGCCTTGAGCGCGGCCTGGTGCCAGCGTGGGCCGTACTCGCCGCCGCCACGGATGTTGGCGACCGCGTACACGCCGCCCTTCTCGATCCAGCCCTTTCCGACACTGCCCGAATAGCCCGGCGTCAGCGAGATCTCGAAACCGCCATAGCCGTACAGCAGCGTCGGCGCCTTGCCGTCGAACGCGAGGTCCTTCGGCCGCACCAGGAAGTACGGCACGCGGGTGCCGTCCTTGGAGGTGGCGAAGTGCTGCTCGATCACGTCCTTGGTGCCATCGAAGAACACCGGCATGGTCTTGAGCACTTCCGGCGCCTTGCCCAGCTCGGCCAGCGCGAGCGTGCTCGGGGTCAGGTAGTCGGTGGCGGTCAGCCACACCGCATCGCTCTCGTCGGCATCCACCGCGCCCACGCCCAGCGTGCCGAACGTCGGGGCACCGACGAACTCGCTGCGCGCCCACTCGCCGTCGCCCGGGGTCAGCACGCTGAGCTTGTTCTTGACGTCTTCGAGCACGTTCAGCACGAGGTGGTTGCGGGTCCAGGACATGCCCGCCAGCGAACTCTTCTGGGTGGGCTCGAACAGCGCCGTGAACTCGCGCTTGCCGGCCATGAAGTCATCGAACTTCGCGGCGATCAGGCTGCCCGCGGCCCAGGTCCGGCCACCGGCCTGGTAGGGCTCGCGCAGTTCGAGCAGCAACCACTCGCGGTGCACCGACTTGTTGGCCGAGTTGGGCGCGTCGATCTTGACGAGCTTGCCGTCGGCGCCGCGCAGGAACAACTCATCGTTGTAGAACGCCAGCGTGCGGCTGACGAAATCACGCTCAAAGCCGCGCGTGTGGTCGTGCATCGCGGCGATGTACATGTCGTCCTGACGACCTTCGTAGACCACGCTGGCCGACTCGATCGGGGTGCCACGACGCCACTGCTTGACGACGCGCGGGTAGCCCGAGTCGGTCATCGTGCCGGGGCCGAAGTCGGTGTAGACGTAGACGTTGTCGCGATCGATCCACTGCAGACCGCCCTTGGCCTCGGCGCGGTAAAAGCCCCCGTCGACCCAGGCCATGCTGGCCAGATCGAACTCACGCGTCACGTCGGCATCGGCGCCGCCGTCCGACAGCGCCACCAGGCAACGCTCGGGTTCGGCACCCTCGACCTGCGGCTTGAGGCAGTCGGCGCCATGCCAGACCCACTTCTTGCCCTCGGCGGCATTGAGCGCGTCGACGTCGATCACCGTCTCCCAACGCGGCTGGGGCTTGCGGTATTCCTCCAGCGTGGTGCGGCGCCACACGCCGCGCTGGTGCTGCGCGTCCTTCCAGAAGTTGTAGTAATAGCGGCCGATCTTCTCGACGCCGGGAATCTTGGCGTCGGAATCGAGAATCGCGCGGATGCCGGCTTCGAGCTCGCGGAACTGCGGGGTGCCGGTCAGCTCGGCCTCGGTCTTGGCGTTGCGCTCGCGAACCCAGTCCAGCGCGCGGGTGCCTTCGACTTCTTCAAGCCAGGCATGGGGGTCGGTGGCATCGCTCATGGCGGCGGTCTCCTCTGCCTGGGCGACGGAGACGGGCGCGCTCGCCGCAAACGTCGCGACGGCCAGGCCGGCGGTGATCGCGAGGGTCTGGCATGCCTTGGCCAGCGGCGTCGCTTGCTTGCTGCTCGGGACGGACATCGTTGCTCCGGAGGTGGTGGGAAAGTGCGGGGCGGAAACGCTAGCACAGCCCACCCACTGCCACGCCCCTGCCTTGCCGGCCGATCCCCCAGGGGCGGCCCCGGGCGGCATTGCCCATCGCGCGCCCGCGCACGGCGCTGCCTGTGCGCTGCGGCTGCAACCCGCCGGCGTCGTCGCGCACGGGCAAGCCCTATCGGAGAGCCAACCCCCCGCCGCGCCGGCAGACGCACCACCGCGCGACGTGGGCGCGATCTGTGCGTCGGTGCGGGGGCGTTCTGGGCCGCGGGCAGTCGACTCGGCAGGCTTGGGCTCGGCCGGCTTGGGCTCAAGCGGCTTTCGGCCACTCCGGACGCGAGCCCGGGCGGCTGCGGCGCCGCGCCTGCGGCAGCGCGCGGCGCCGCGCGACGTGGGCGCGCACCGGGCGCGCCTCCGCGTCCCGATGCCACGGCAGGCGGAAGCGGTGCAGGGCCCACCAGGCGCATGACGGCATCACCAGCAGCCACAGGGGCAACCAGCCGATCGTCGCGCTGCTGCCACGTGCGGCCGGTAGCAGCAGCACCAGCACGGCGCCGACCGCGACGGCGTAGCGCAGGACCGTTTCGATGCCCGGATCGACCGGAACCGCGTCGCGACGGGAAGGGGATCGGGTGACAGCAGTGGATGCGTTCATGGCAGAGGCTCCATCGGGCTGGACGCAGGCTCCGATGCCGCCATCTCACACGCTGCGACCCACGCCGCCGTCCGTCGGCGGCTGGCATCGCCCGGCGCGGGAGCCCCGGGATTGCCGGCACCAGGCGCGGGCAGACCCGCCTCAGTAGCCCGCGGCGTCCAAGGCCTTGTCGGCCTCGATGCGGCCGATGTCGATCAGTTCGCGGGCCCGCCAGAACTCGTAGAACTGGCACGCATCGCGCGGGATGCGGATCACCAGCTCCGGCGGATCCAGCGCCAGCTGCACGCGCGCGATCTGCGCCTGCATCGTGTCCAGCGAGCGCGCCATGAGCTCGCTGAAACCGATCTCGCGCTCGGTCGCCGCAGGCGGCGGCGTCTCGGCATCGGCCGGGCCGCGCCGGCGACCGAACCAGCGCGCGAGCCGTGCCATGCGACCTTCGCCGGGCTCGCTTTCGCCCGCTGACACGGCCGTGTCAGCCGGCTTTCCGGGCGGCCGCTCGGGCCATCCGTGCATGTCGACGGCGATCAGGCGATGCGCGTCACTGAGCCGGGTGGCGGCGATCGGCAACGGCGCCAGCAGGCCGCCATCGACCAGCTCGCGACCGTGCAACTGGTAGGGCGTGAACAACCCCGGGATGGCGATCGATGCGCGGATCGCTTCCCACAGATCGCCTTCGCGCAGCCACACCTCGCGCTGGCGCATCAGGTCCACCGCGACGGCGGTGAACTCGATCGGCAAGTCCTCGATACGCGGCGAACCGGCGACTTCGCGCAGGGCATCCATGAGCCGGTCGCCGCGGAACAGCGAAGCGCGTCCGAACGCCGGATCGAGCAACCGCAGCATGTCGGTTCGCCCCATCGTGTACAGCCAGTCGCGGTAGGCGTCGAGCTTGCCGGCGGCGTGCAGGCCACCGACCAGCGCACCGCTGGACGAACCGGCGATTGCCACGATGTCGATGTCGCGCGCCTGCAAGGCCTGGATCACGCCGATCTGCGCCAGACCGCGCGCGCCGCCGGCGCCAAGCACCAGCGCGACCGGTTCGTCGCGGCGGATATGCGGGGCGTCGGCGGCCGCCATCAGCGGTCGTACTGGCTCAGCGCCAGCGACAGCAATGCGCGCGCCTGCTCGCGCAACACCGGGGGTTCGAGGATCTGCGCGTCGGCGCCGTAGTGCAGCACGTCCATCAGCAACTCGCGGCCGTTGCTGTAGGGCACCTTGAGCTCGTATCGGCCATCGGGCAGGAAGCGCCCTTGCTGCTGCGAATGCCAGTGCTCGTCGGCAACCCAACGCGCGGCCTTGGCGCTGAACACGATGGTCGCCCAGCCCTTGGGCTCGCCCGAGAAGATGCCGTAGCTCGATGCGAGGTGGCGATCGAGCTGCTCGTCGGTCTCGTCGCGCGCCGCCTCCTCGAGCAGCCTGGCGCCGCTGATGCGATCGACCGCGAAGCTGCGCAGCGCGTCGCGGTCATGGTCCCAGGCATCGAGGTACCAGTTGTCGCGGTAGTGCGTGAGTCGCTGTGGCGAAACATTGCGGCGGGTGGCTTCGTCGGTCGAGCGTGCGCGGTACTCGAACGCGAGGCGCCGACGATCGAGCACCGAAGTGGCGACCACGCGGAACGCGGCCTCGTCGAGGCGCCGCGTGCGGTGCGGCACCACGCGCACGCGCTCAACGGGCATGCGCCGCCCGCCGGCGTGTTCGTCAAGCAGCTTCTCGACGCGCTGCTGGAGCGGTGCCAACGCGGTGGACAACATGCCGCCGCCGCTGCGTGCCAGCAATTGCTGCGCGGCGAGCAGGGCGTGCAGTTCGTCCGAGCTGAGCCACAGGCCGGGCAGTTCGAAGCGGTCGCCTTCGTTGGCGTCGTAGCGGAAGCCGGCCTCGCCATTGCCGATCACCGGGGCCATCAGGTAGTCGCGCAGGTAGGCCAGGTCGCGGTAGACGGTGGCGCGCGAGCACTCGAGCTCCTGCTGCAATCGCTGCACCGTCACCGGGTAGCGCGAGGCGGTGAGGATGCGATGCAAAGCGTGGATGCGTTCGATGCGTTCCATGGCGCGCCAGTTCGTGGTTTGCCGCTATCGTCGCCCAGCGCGTGCGGTTTCACCATCCATGCCACTATCGGTGCCCCGCCCGGCGCCAAGGCCGGGCATCGCGTGCCCACGACGTCAACGCCAGCAGCGCCGCGCCCGCGGCCCCAGGAGCCGTCCATGCCATTCCAGCGTCCAGCGTCCGCCCTTTCCTTCGCCGTCCTGGCCAGCCTCGCGCTGCTGGCCGCATCCGGCTGCAAGCAAGACGCCCCGGCCACGTCGGCCGACCCCGCTGCCACACCACCCGGAGCGCTCGACACCGTGGCCACCGCCGCCAGCCGCGCAGTGGCCAATCCCGAGCAGGAAGTCCGCGCGGCGATGGACAAGTTCGCCGCCGTGGGCAGCTACCACGCGGTGATGGAACACCAGGCCGGGCCCAAGGGAACGGTTCGCAACGAGGTGGATTTCGTCGCGCCCGACCGCTTCCGCATGGTCACGCAGATGGGCACGCAGATCATCATCGGCGACACCATGCACATGACCGTGCAGGGTCGCGCGATGAAGGTTCCGCTGCCGGCCGGCACGCTCACCCAATGGCGCGATCCGGCCAACCTGGCCCAGGCCAAGGACAACCTGGACGTGCAGGGCGAAGGCCGCGACAGCGTCGATGGCGTGTCGGCCAGCAAGTACCGGGTGAAACAGACCGGTCCGACGCCGAGCGACCTGACGCTCTGGATCGGCGACAACGGTTACCCGGTGCAGATGCGGGTCGAGGCCCGCCCGGAAGGGCTCGCGCCCACGGTCACCCTGGTCCGCTATTCGCGCATCAACGACGCCACGCTGAAGATCGATCCGCCGCAAGGCTGAGGCCAGGCCACTGCAGCGGGGCGACGCGAGCGCGCCGCCTCCGCCGGAGCTTGACCGGGCCCCGCGTGCAGCATGGCCGTCGTGCCGCATTCACGTCGGCAGGTCGCGATGCGCAGCCGGGCTAGGCACAATGCGCGCCATGCGCACCACCGCCGACGAGCCCACCATCGACACCTCGCCCTCGCCCGGCGACGAGGTCAAGACCACCACCTGCTACATGTGCGCCTGCCGCTGTGGCATCAAGGTGTGGCTGGCCGACGGCAAGATCCGCTACATCCAGGGCAACCCCGCGCACCCGGTCAACCAGGGCGTGCTGTGCGCGAAGGGTTCGGCCGGCATCATGCAGCACTACTCGCCGGCGCGGCTGCACAAGCCTTTGCTGCGCGTGGGCGAACGCGGTAGCGGCGAGTTCCGCGAGATCGAATGGGAGGAAGCGCTGCAGATCGCGGCCGGCTGGCTCAAGCCGATCCGCGAGCGCAATCCCGACGAGTTGGCCTTCTTCACCGGCCGCGACCAGAGCCAGGCCTTGACGGGCTGGTGGGCGCAGCAGTTCGGCACGGTCAACTATGCCGCGCACGGCGGCTTCTGCTCGGTCAACATGGCCGCCGGTGGCCTGTACACGCTGGGCGGCAGTTTCTGGGAGTTTGGCGAGCCCGACTGGGAAAACGCCCGGTACCTGATGCTGTGGGGCGTGGCGGAAGACCACGACTCCAACCCGATCAAGCTCGGCCTGGGCAAGCTCAAGGGCCACGGCGCCAAGATCGTGGCGGTCAACCCGGTGCGTTCGGGCTACGGCGCGATCGCCGACGAATGGATTGGCATCCGACCGGGCACCGACGGACTGTTCGCGTTCGCCCTGGCCCACGAGTTGCTTAAGGCCGATCGCATCGACCTGGACTACCTCGTTCGCTACACCAACGCGCATTGGCTGGTGGTGCGAAACCCCGGCGGTGCCGACGACGGCCTGTTCGTGCGCGATGCCGACGGCAAGCCGCAGTGCTTCGACAAGACCGACGGCGCACCCGCCGACGCGAACCGCATCGACGTCTCGCCGGCCGTGGTCGGGGAGTACGTGCTGGCCGACGGCCGCACGGCGATCCCGGTGTTCCACCTCGTCGCCGAGCGCTACCTTGATCCGCAGTACGCGCCCGACGCAGTGAGCGAACGCTGCGGCATTCCCGCCGACACGATCCGCCGGATTGCCCGTGAGCTGGCGGAGGCCGCGTTCGACAACCCGGTCACGCTGCCGATCGCGTGGACCGACGCGCACGGCCGCGAGCACGCGCAGATGGTCGGTCGGCCGGTGGCCATGCACGCGATGCGCGGCATCAGCGCGCACAGCAACGGCTTCCACACCTGCCGCGCGCTGCACCTGCTGCAGCTGCTGCTGGGCGCGGTGGATACGCCCGGCTCGTTCCGTTACCAACCGCCCTTCCCCAAGCCCATCGCGCCACCCAATCGGCCCGGCAAGACGCGCCAGGCCAACGGCGCACTGGACGCCGCGCCACTGGGTTTCGTGCATGCGCCGGAGGACCTGCTCGTCGACGCCGACGGCAACCCGCGCCGTATCGACCACGCCTTCTCGTGGGCGTACCCGCTGTCGGCGCACGGCATGATGCACACCGTGATCCGCAACGCGTGGGCGGGCGACCCGTACCGCATCGACACGCTGCTGATGTTCATGGCCAACATGAGCTGGAACTCGGCGATGAACACCACCGAGACCATTGGCTGGCTCACCGACAAGGACGCCGACGGCGCGTACCGGATCCCGCACATCATCTACGCCGACGCGTACGCATCGGAGATGGTGGCCTACGCTGACCTGGTGCTGCCCGACACGACCTACCTCGAACGCTTCGATGCGATCTCGATCCTGGACCGGCCGATCTCCGATGCCGACGGCGCCAGCGACGCGATTCGCCATCCCGTACTGGACCCGGCCACGCAGGCCGAAGGCCGCGACGTGCGCGGATTCCAGTCGGTGCTGCTGGACATCGGCGCGCGGCTCGGCCTGCCGGGCATGGTCGAGGCCGATGGCACGCCCAAGTACCGCGACTACGCCGATTACATCGTCCGCCACGAACGCGCCCCCGGCGTCGGCCTGCTGGCCGGATGGCGGGGCGAACACGGCGAGCACCACGCCAAGGGCGCGCCCAACCCCGACCAGCTGCAACGCTACATCGACAACGGCGGCTTCTGGCGCAGCGAGATTCCCGAGAACGCGCGCTACTTCAAGATGGCCAACCGCAGCTACCTCGACTGGGCGCACCGCATGGGATTCCTCGGCCATGCCGAGCCGATCGTGCTGCAGCTGTATTCGGAAACCCTGCAGAAGTTCCGCCTGGCCGCGCTCGGCCACGGCGAACGGCAACCGCCGGCGCAGCACCGCGAGCGCGTCGCGGCCTACTTCGATCCGCTGCCGATCTGGTACGAGCCGTTCGAGGGCGCGCAGGTGGCCGACGTGGCGCACGACTTCCCGCTCAGCGCCGTCACCCAGCGACCGATGTTCATGTACCACTCCTGGGGTTCGCAGAACGCGTGGCTGCGGCAGATCACCGCCCGCAACTACCTCTACCTGCACCCCGACACCGGCGCACGCCACGGCATCGCCGACGAGGACTGGATCAGCGTCACCTCGCACCTGGGCACGATCACCGTGCAGGCGCGCTTTGCCCGCAACACCCAGCCCGACACTGTGTGGACCTGGAACGCGATCGGCAAGCGCAAGGGCGCGTGGCGGCTGGGCAAGGACGCTCCGGAAGGCCGGAAGGGCTTCCTGTTGAACCACCTGATCAGCGACATCACCCCGCGTGGCGACTACGCCAACGCCGACCCGGTGACCGGCCAGGCCGCGTGGTTCGACCTGCGCGTGCGCATCGCCAAGGTGGAGGCTCCGGCCGACACAACGGACGCAGCGCGCGAAAGTCAGCCGCAGTTCGCGGCGCTGCCCATGGGCGAGGCCGACAACGCGCCCCTGCGTTACGGCGCCGGCTTCCGCCGGGCTCGCGAGGACGGCAAGCCATGAACCGTTCGCGGCTGTTCGCCGGCTGGCTGTGCGTCGCGCTCGGGTTCGCGCTGATCGCGTTGCTCGGCTATGGCGTGATCGATCCGCCGGGCATGCCCGCGGCGGGCCAGGCGACGTCGCTGGGCGCGTTGCTGCTGGGCCTGTTGCCGAGCGTGCTGTTTGCGCTGGCGGTGTTCGTGCTTGGCCTGTGGCTGCTCAAGGGCGGCAAACCGAAGGATCCGCGATGACCGACCTGCCGCCGCCGTCGAAGAAGAAGATGGGCCTGGTGATCGACCTCGACACCTGTGTCGGCTGCCACGCCTGCGCGGTCAGCTGCAAGGAGTGGAACGCCGGCGGATTTTCCGCGCCGCTGACCGACGAGAAGCCTTACGGCAAGGACCCCACTGGCGTGTGGTTCAACCGCGTGCACAGCTACGAGGTGGCGGCCACCGACTTCACCACCCCGGCGTTCGATCCCGGCGCGCACGACGCGCTCGGCCTGGGCAAAGCCAATGCCAATGCCAAGACGAGCGCCTGCGGCTCCACCGGCAGTCTGGTGCACGAAGCCATGCAGCCGGCGATGACGCTTCACTTCCCGCGCTCGTGCCTGCACTGCGAAGAGCCCGCCTGCGTGACCGTGTGCCCGACCGGCGCCAGCTACAAGCGCGTGGACGACGGCATCGTCCTGGTCGACGAGGACAAATGCATCGGCTGCAAGCTGTGCTCGTGGGCGTGTCCGTACGGTGCGCGCGAGTACTCGCACGTCGAGGGCGTGATGAAGAAGTGCACGCTGTGCATCGACCGCATCTACAACGACAAGCTCGACGAGGCCGAACGCCAGCCCGCTTGCGTCCAGGCATGCCCGACGCGCGCGCGCCACTTCGGCGACCTGGGCGATCCCGAATCCAAGGTGTCCAAGCTGGTCGCCGCGCGCGGCGGCATCGACCTGATGCCCGAGCTGGGCTACAAGCCGACCAACAAGTACCTGCCGCCGCGCCCGCGTCGCGTCGGCCAGGACGCCCCTGCCCAGGCCCCGGCCGAGCCGCTCGACACCACGGCGCTGCCGCCGGTGCTGCGCTGGCTTGACCGCGTGCTGTCGCGGTAGGCCACGGGGCCGGGCTGCATTGCGCCCTGCCCGCCGGACGCCCGCACCTTCGCCCCACGGCCGACCCGCCGCACCCACGAGCCGCTCCCGCCATGCATCCCGCGTTCTCCGTCCTGTTCTTCACCACGCTCTCGGGCGCCGGCTACGGCCTGCTCGCGCTGGTGGCCGTCGCGAGCCTGTCGTCGCGCGCGCCGGCAACGCCGCTGCTGGCGCTGTTGGTGCTGGCGTTGCTGCTGGTGACCACCGGCCTGCTGAGCTCGCTGGGGCATCTTGGCAAGCCCGGGCGCGCGTGGCGGGCGTTCTCGCAGTGGCGCAGCTCGTGGCTGTCGCGCGAGGGCGTGATGGCGGTGGTGACGTTCGCGCCGGCATTGTGGCTGGGCTGGCAGTTGTTGGACGGCACCATCCATCCAGCACTCGATCCGGCGTCCGGACCGGTGGCGACGCATTCGCCGATTGCTGCCGTGCTGGCGGTCGTCGCCGCGATCGCCACCGTCGCCTGTACCGCGATGATCTACGCCTCGCTGCGCACGATTCCGGCCTGGTGCCAGTCGCTGGTGCTGCCCGGCTACCTGCTGTTCTCGCTGTTGACCGGAGCGACGCTGCTGGCCAGTGGCCTGGCGCTGGCCGGTGCGCTGGCTGGCTTCGCCACGCCCCTGGCGGTGCTGCTCGCGCTGGCCGCGGCGGCCACCGCGCTGTTGAAGTGGCGCTACTGGTGGGCGATCGACCGGCAGCGCATGCCCGCCACGCGCGGGTCGGCGGTCGGCTTGCCGGGCCGCGAGGTCGGGGTGTTCGAGCGTCCGCACACCGAGGACAACTACCTCACACGCGAGATGGGCTTCGTGGTGGCGCGCAAGCACGCGCGCAAGCTGCGGATGATTGCGCTGGTGCTGTTCGGCGCCGTGCCGCTGCTGGCGGCGGTGCTGGTGCTCGCGTTGCCGGCGGCAGCAGCGCTGGCGATGCCGCTGGCCGCCGCGGCGTCACTGTGCGGGGCGTTGGTCGAGCGCTGGCTGTTCTTCGCCGAAGCCAAGCACGTGGTGACGCTGTACTACTGAGGAGCCGGTGGTGTGAGCGGCGGCGCGCCTCGTGCCGCGGCGCGCCTTGCCCCGGCGCCTACTTGCCCGGCTCCTACTCGACGTCGCCGATCAGCTCGGCCGCACCTTGTGCGAGCAGCGCCTGGGCGACTTCCAGGCCGAGGCAATCGGGCGCGTCGCCGCGGCCCTGCCCGTGCGCACGGACGGCGCGGCCGTCGCTGGCCGAGCCGACCAGGCCATCGAGCCGCAGCTGCTGGCCATCCAGCCGAGCAAACGCGGCCACCGGCACGTGACAGCTGCCATGCAGGGCGCGGTTCATCGCGCGCTCGGCCTCGACACAAGTGCGTGTGGCCGCGTCATCGAGCACGGCAAACAGCTCGCGCGTGGCGATGTCGTCTTCGCGGCATTCGATCGCAATCGCGCCCTGCGCCGGCGCCGGCAACCATTCCGGCGCGTCCAGGCGTGCACGGATGCGCGCCTCGAACCCCAGCCGTTGCAGACCGGCACAGGCCAGCACGATCGCGTCGTACTCGCCCGCGTCGAGCTTGCCCAGGCGGGTGTTGACGTTGCCGCGCAGGTCGAGCAGTTCCAGGTCGGGCCGCAGCGCGCGCAATTGCGCCTGCCGGCGTAGCGACGACGTGCCCACGCGCGCGCCCGGCGGCAGGGCGGCGATGTCATCGAAACGGTTGCTGACGAAGGCGTCGGCGTGGTCCGCACGCGCCAGGATCGCCGGCAGCGCGAAGCCCGGCTCCAGCTCCATCGGCACGTCCTTGAGCGAGTGCACCGCGCAGTCGGCCTGGCCACGCAGCATCGCCAGCTCCAGCTCCTTCAGGAACAGGCCTTTGCCACCGATGGCGGCGAGCGAGCGGTCAAGCACTTCGTCACCACGCGTGGTCATCGGCACCAGCTCGACCTCCAGGCCCGGGTGGGCGTCACGCAGGCGCTCGGCGACGTGTTCGCTCTGCCACAGGGCGAGCGGGCTCTTGCGGGTGGCGATGCGCAGTGTCTTCATCCGGGCATTATCGCCGCTTGCACGGGCTCGGAGGGCCCCGACGGGCACACCACCGGCGTCCCGGCCCCACGCGAGGGACGGGGGTCGCCCCGGATCAGAGGTGCTTCAGCGTCTCGCGCAACCCCGCAACGCAGCGGCGGCTGACCTCCAGCGGCTGCTTGCCGTGGCGCAGCACCGCCTGCACGTGGCCGTCGGCGGTGCGCTTGAGTTCGGTGATCTCATGGCGCGCCACCAGGCAGTTGCGATGGATGCGCACGAAGCGCTCGCCGAATTCGTCCTCGAGTGACTTCAACGATTCCTCGATGAGGTCCTCGCCACGCGCGTGGTGGACGATCACGTACTTCTCTTCGGCGTGCAGGTAGTGCACGTCCTCGATCGGAATCAGCCGCAGGCTGCCGCGCAGGCGCGCGCACAGGTGGCTGCGGCGCTGGCCGGGCGCGGCCTGCCCGGCCTTCTCGCGGCCCGCGGCAAACGTGCGCACACGGTCGAGCGCGGCGGCCAGGCGCTCGGCACGCACCGGCTTGACCAGGTAATCGATCGCCTCGGCCTCGAACGCCGACAGCGCGTGGGCGTCGTACGCGGTGCAGAACACCACCGCGGGGCGCGGCTCGAACGCGGCCAGGTGCCGCGCGGCTTCCAGCCCGTCGATGCCGGGCATGGCGATGTCGAGCAGCACCAGGTCCGGACTGAACTCGGCGCAGGCGTGCAGCGCGTGCTGGCCATCGACCGCCTCGGCGACGACCTCCACCCCGGGCTGATCGGCCAGCAGGTTGCGCAAACGCTCGCGAGCCAACGGCTCGTCGTCGGCGATGACCACCTTCATCGGCTGCCCCCTGTTCATCGGCTCGCACGCACGCCGGTGAGCGTGCGGTTCGCGGCGATAGTAGCCCCGCGCGACGGCAAGGGCGAGGAACGGGTGGAAGAAGTGGGAAACGGGTGGAACACGGGCAGGCCGCCGGGGCACGCCCGCGCGCCCGGCTCCTGGCCATCCGGATCGGCCCTCAACCGGTGGTGAAACGCCGGGTCAGCCAGTCGCCGAGGTCGCGGACCTGCTGGTCGCAGACCTGGTGCGCCATGGGATAGGCATGCCAGTCGACATCGAAGCCCAGCGTACGCAACTGCCGGGCGCCCATGTCGCCGGCCTGGTAGGGCACCACCGGATCGAACTGGCCGTGGGCCATGAACACCGGCTGGGTGGCGGCGGCGCCCACCGCGGGAAGCGTGGCGAGCAGGCGTTCGGCCATCGGGATGTAGGTCGACAGCGCCACCAGTCCGGCCAGTGGCGTGGTCCGGCGCATGCCAGCTGCCAGCGTGATCGCACCGCCCTGCGAGAACCCGACCAGCAGCACGCGCGATGCCGGCATGCCGCGCTCGGCTTCGCGTGCGATCAGCGCCTCGACCTGCACGATCGATTCCTCGACGCCGGCCTCGTCGGCACGATTGGCCAGGTTCATGTCGCGGATGTCGTACCACGCGCGCATGCGCATGCCGTTGTTAATCGTCACCGCGCGAGGCGGCGCGTGCGGGAACACGAAGCGCAGTGCCGGCCAATCCTTGCGCACCAAGTTGGGCACCAGCGGGGCAAAGTCGTTGCCGTCGGCGCCGAGGCCGTGCAGCCACAGCACGGTCCATTCCGGCGCGGGACCGGTCTCGATCTCGACCGTGTCGAGCAGTGTCTGGGAAGTCTGGTTCATGCGGGCATTGTCGCCGCGCGCGGCACGCGGCGTCACCCCGCGCCGCCGCCGGACGCGCCTGCCGCGGCGGCGCGGCGCGCCGGTCAGCCGCTTGGCAGACGGAACTGCACCCGGCGGGTGGAGTCGACACGGGCACCGCCACGCTCGAAGCGCCAGCGCGCCGCGGCGGCCAGCGCCGCCGCATCGAACACGCCTCCCCCGCTGCCGTCCAGCACGCGCGCACCGCTCACGCTGCCATCGGGACCGATCGTGAAGGCCACCAGCACGCTGCCCTCGAGCCTGCGGCGAATGGCCTGGGCCGGGTAGCGCGGTGCAGCGTCCACCAACAGACGCGGCGCGGCGTTCCCGTATCGAGGCGGCGGCGGCGCGACGCGGCCCGGCGGCGCAACGGCGGCGCGGTCGGCCAGCCGCGCGGCTTCAAGCGCGGCAGCGTGCGCCTCATCGGTGGACGATTGCAGCGCCGATGGGGGCGCCCCACGCGACGGCGCGTGCCCGGCCGCGCGGGCGGCGGCAACGGGCTGGTCACGGGCCAGCGGCTGGCGCGGGGCCTGCACCCGCGTCGCGCCCGCAAGCAGTGCACGGGCGGCCGCGTCATCGGCCGTGCGCTGGCTCAGGGCCACCGCGTCGGTGACACGGCGTGCGTGCTCGGCGGCGGCCTGCTCGACCTGTGCCAGGGTTGCTGCCAGCCGTGGTAGCGCCGGCGCCTGCGCATCCACGCGCTGCAGCAGCCCCAGCAGACGATGTGCCTGGGCGAGGTCGCCGGCGGCAATGGCCTGTTCGCTGGCGATCACCGCGTACGGCTGCAGCTCGACCAGCGCGGCGGCCACGCCGGGCGCATCGGGCTGGCGATCGCGCAGCGCCAGGTAGTGCTCGATCGCGTTGTCGCCCACCGGCGAATGGATGCGCTGGCCGTGCAGCGCGCGTTCGGCGCGTTGGCGCAGGCCGTGCGGGTCGACCGCTGCAAGGCGCGTGCCCTCGGCCACGTCGCGCACGCGCGGCGGTGGCGACGCGGCGTCGGCCGCGGTCTCCGATGATGGTTGCGTGCACGCCACCGACATCGCGGCCATCGAGACCGACAGGAACAACAACGGAATTCTGGTCACGTCGAATGCGCCCCTACGCAGCGAAATGGAGCGCAGGCTAGCCGGCGGATATGACGTCGATGCGGCAAACCGTGCGCATGGTCGCAACGCGCGCGCGTCAACGCGCCTGACTTTCCTGGGGCACACCCGCGGGGACGCGCAACGCCGTCGCGGCGCCAAGCAGTCCCGGATGGGGATGGGTGATGACGTGGATCGCCACCTGCTCCAGGTAGGCGGCGAAACGCCCCTTGGCGAGGAAGCGTTCGCGAAAGTCACTGCTGCGCAGGAACGGCACGAAGCGCGGCACGATGCCGCCGGCGATCATCAGCGTGCGCGCACCGTGGATCAGCGCGACATCGCCGGCGACGCTGCCCAGCACCGCGCAGAAACGCGCCAGCGCGCGTCGCGCGATCGGATCGTCGCCCTCCAGCGCGGCGGCAACGATCGCGTCAGGCTCGCGCATCACCGACGCGTCGTGCCCGCTGTCGCCGCCCAGCCCACGCAGGACGGCGTCGATGGACGACAGACCACTGCCAGACAGCAAGCGCTCGTACGACGTACGGCCGTGTCGTTCATCCACCCAGGCAGCGATCGCGTGCTCCTCCTCGCCGATCGGCGCGAAGGTCACGTGGCCTCCCTCGGTCGCCACCGCGTGCCAGCCGCCGGCATCCGAACCCACCAGCAGGCCGACGCCGAATCCGGTGCCGGGCCCGAGCACGGTCACCGGGCCACGCAGCGGCCCGGCGGCGAAACCGCACAGGGCGATGTGTTCGTCGTCGCGCAACGCGGGCACCGCCCAGGCGATCGCGCCGAAATCGTTGAGCACCCGCAGTTCGTCCAGCCCGAGCGCTTGCTGCAACCCGCGGCGACTGAACGACCAGGCGCGATTGGTGAGGTGGATCTCGTCGGCGACAACCGGCGACGCCACCGCGATCGCCGCACGCCGCGGCTTCTCCCCGATCGTTCCCAAATAGTGCTCGGCAGCACGCTGCAGATTCGCGAAATCGGCATTTCGTAGCGACTGCGCGTGCAGCAGCGTGGGCGTGGGCGATCGTGGGTCGGTCAGCGCGAAGCGCGCGTTCGTGCCGCCGATGTCGGCCACCAGGGCAAGGGTGCTCGACGAGAGCGTGTTCGAAGAGGTGGCCACGGTCAGCCATCCCTGCCGCAACACGTGCCCTGCCCGCACGGGGCCACCACCCACGGGCGGTGGCCGGCATCGGTCACGGCGAAGAATGTCGGCAACGCGACCGGTTCGATCATCGCCTGGTCCCACCCGGTTTCCATTCGGATCGCGCAAGCCTACCCCGGCAGCCGTGAGCCCGGCGCCTGCACGCCGTCGCCGCACCAACCACACGAGGCACACGGCGGTGTGTGGACACTCGCCTTCCGCGCCGTGTTCGCCCGGTCGCAAGAAATGGCCCGGGGGTTGTCGATTTCGCCCCCGCTGGTTCGACGTACAGGTCAAGAGCCCGGCATCGGGCGACGCGAACCACCCACCCACGGGCGGCGCCACCGCCCCGAGAGACAGGAGAACCGCCATGCGCTTCATGCTGATCGTGAAAGCCAGCCCCGAATCGGAAGCCGGCGTGATGCCGAGCGAAGAACTGCTGACCCATATGGGCAGGTACAACGAAGAGCTGGTCAAGGCCGGCGTGCTGCTCGCCGGCGAGGGCCTTCACCCCAGCGCCAGGGGTGCCCGCGTGCGATTCAACGACAACCAGCGCACGGTGATCGATGGCCCCTTCACCGAAACCCGTGAGCTCATCGCCGGTTTCTGGCTGATCCAGGTGAAGTCGTTCGACGAGGCGGTCGAGTGGGTCAAGCGCTGTCCGAACCCGATGCCGGGCGAATCCGAGATCGAGATCCGCCAGGTGTTCGAGGCCGAAGACTTCGGCGCCGAGTTCACCCCGGAGCTGCGCGAGCAGGAAGAACGCCTGCGCGAGCAGGTCGCCAGCAAGCACTGACCGCTGAGGCGCAACCAGCGGCCATGTCGTCGCTCACCGCAGCCTCCACCCGCCCCACGCGAGGACCATCCCATGCAACTCGATCCCTACCTGATGTTCGACGGAACCTGCGAAGCTGCGTTCAACTTCTACCGGCAATGCCTCGGCGGTGAGATCGTCATGATGTCGCGCTACGGCGAGGCGCCTGGCGAAGGCATGCCGGGCTGCAACCCCGACCACATCATGCACGCGCGCCTGGAGTTCGACGGCCGGGTGCTGATGGCTTCCGACAACCACCCCGACTATCCGTACGAAGGCATCAAGGGCTGCTCGATGTCGCTCAACGTCGCCAGCATCGGCGAGGCGGAGCGCGTGTTCAACGCGTTGTCCGAGAACGGCAAGGTGTCGATGCCGCTGCAGGAGACCTTCTGGGCGGTGCGCTTTGCCATGTTCGAGGACCGTTTCGGCGTGCCCTGGATGGTCAACTGCGAGAAGGCCGGATGAGCGTTGCGCGCGCCGTTGCATGACGGCGATGACGCGCTTGCGGCAATCGCGTGGCGGTGCTTTCATCGACCGCCATGACGTCAGCCGACACGCACTCGAAAATTCACCGGGCCATCGACGCGGTATGGCGGATCGAGTCGCCACGACTCATCGCCAGCCTCGCGCGCATGCTGCGCAACATCGACGCCGCCGAAGAGCTGGCGCAGGACGCGCTGGTCATCGCGCTCGAGCAATGGCCGCTGACCGGGGTTCCGGACAACCCAGGGGCATGGCTGATGACCACCGCCAGGCGTCGTGCGATCGACCAGCTGCGCCGCAGCAAGTTGATCCAGAGCAAGCACGAACAACTCGGCCACGAGCTCGAGCAGCAACAGGCGTGGCGCGACGCCGACCTCGAAGCGGCGCTCGATGCGTCGCTCGACGACGGGATCGGCGACGACCTGCTGCGGTTGATGTTCGTCGCCTGCCACCCCGTGCTGTCGGAGGAAGCCCGCATCGCATTGACGTTGCGACTGCTGGGCGGATTGAGCACGGACGAGATCGCGCGCGCCTTCCTCGTGCCCGAGGCCACCATCGCCCAGCGCATCGTTCGCGCCAAACGCACGCTCGCGCAGGCGCAGGCACCGTTCGAAGTACCGCGCGGCGCCGAGTTCGATGCGCGCCTGGCGTCGGTGCTGAAGGTCATCTACCTGGTGTTCAACGAGGGCTACCTGGCCACTGCCGGCGACGACTGGATGCGGCCGGGCCTGTGCGAGGACGCGCTGCGACTGGGCCGCGTGCTGGTTGGCATGGTGCCACGCGAGCCGGAGGCGCGCGGCCTGGTCGCGCTCATGGAACTCCAGGCATCGCGCTTCGACGCGCGCACCGAGCCAAGCGGCCAGCCAATCCTGCTGCTGGACCAGGATCGTGGGCGCTGGGACCGCCTGCTGATCGGGCGCGGCCTGACCGCGCTGGAACGCGCGGAAACGCTGTGCCAGCGACTGGGCATCGGCCGTGGCAGTTATGTCTTGCAAGCGGCTATCGCCGCCTGCCACGCGCGCGCAGCGGTGGCGGCCGACACCGACTGGTCGCGCATCGCCACGCTGTACGACGAACTGTCCGAGCTGAGCGGCTCCCCGGTGGTGGAACTCAACCGCGCCCTGGCCTGGTCCATGGCCGCCGGCCCCGCAGCCGGCCTCGCGCTGGCCGACGCGCTCGTCGACGAACCGGCGCTTCAGGGCTATCACCTGCTGCCCACCGTGCGCGGCGACCTGCTCGCCAAGCTCGGGCGCATCGATGAGGCTCGCATCGAGTTCGAACGCGCCGCCGGGCAGACCCGCAACGAGCGCGAACGCGACCTGCTGCTGGCGCGCGCGGCCGCGTGCGCGGACGGCGCGATCCCCGGCTGATCGCGGCCTGCGCTTGCCGCCTGCTCATCGACCACTCCTGCGCAGAACAAACGCGACGGCGATCGCACGGCCTCGAATTGCTTGCGCGGTGTTGACACCGCGGACGCCGCCCGATCGCGTGATCAGGCGTCGTCGACGGCGGTTTCACTGCCCCGCACCGACCGCTGATGTGCCCGGGCGCGGATCGATTCCAGGCGCGCGCGAACGACGCGCAGATGGAGGATCGGGTAGACGTTGAACAGCGCCTGGACCAACAGGAACACGCTGGCGGTTCCCGCATTCCCGGCAACGAAGAGATAGGCGATGTAGGGAGTGAACAGCACGGCGGCCCAGAAGTGCGTTGCCTCCGCCGATTCAGCTTGAGCGCTGAGCCTGGCCAGGTCGCCTGCTTCTGGCGCTTGCGAGGTGTACACGGACGCGTTCAAGCGCCGAAACGGTGAGTCCCGGAGGAACCTCCCGAACCGATGCACACCCAGTCTGCGATACGCGTCGCCAGACCGTTCGCTCGCACGGATGCCACGGAGCGACGCGGGCATTGGGAGCATGAAGATTGGCTCGGCGACCTTGGCGATGCCCAGGAAGTAGAACATCGCCAGCAACCACAGCCACGGCGACGTGATGCCGATGACCTGCGCCAGCATTCGGAAGCAGACGGCGAACACCGCAACGGTTGCCACGACCGCGAGAACGCTCCCCAGCTTGCGCACGTTCGTCATGTTCGACACCCGATGTCCGAATCAACCCGCCACGCTGCGTCCTGGACCTGGGATGGACTGTCAGGCGCGCACCGAAGGGATGGCAAGTGCCCCGACGACGGTCATGCGTGCTCACCATGCGCCCGCGCTCGGCCGAACCGCAAACCGGCTCGCCTGGGTTTGCTCCGGGTGCAGCCGACTCGTCGCGATCAGTTCTTGGGTTGATGCGGTTTCGAGTACCACATCGCGTTGACGATGACCCATCGGTCACCGAACTTGCCCATGTGGAGGAAGTCCACGAACCACGGCGTTTCCGCGCGCGCAACCGCGACGTCGCCCGCGACATCGAGCACGTAGCACGACCGGTCCCATTGCGCTCTTGGCGTCTTCAGCGCGCCCTGCCGCGTCAGCTCGACCAGTTCCTCCTTGGTCATCCGGCGTAGCTCCCGCCGCTCACCGGGCGTTTCACCTGCCACCTTCCGTTTGGCCAGGTCCGAGTGAAGCGCACGGGCAACACGGTCCGGGTTGCCTTCCAACTGGCCGTCGACGTAGTCGAAGCAGGTCGCTTCGATCGAAGCGCGGGTGGCCGCATCGACCTCCGGGACAGGCAATGCATCGGCGGTGGCCACGGCGGATGCCGCGGCAAGGACAATCGGCATGAATGGCATGGGGTCTTCCTTGAAATACCGTTGCGCGAACTGGCTTGGACGATATCAGGTCGGACGCACCGCCAGAATACGAGAAGCGGCGGCAACACAGAACGTGTGCTGCCGCCGCCGATTGGTGCTGCCATTCGCGCTGGGCGCGCCGAACCGGCAAGAACTACTTGGCCGTCATGCCGATGCAACAGCTCGTCGAAATCGGCATCAACTGCCGTGAGTTTCAGTTGGCCACAATGTACCCGGCGCAGCCGTCCGGCGTGCAAGCGTAGGCGATCCTGAATCCACTGATGGGACCGCTGTAGACCTGATGACCAAGAAGACCTGCGCGCTCTGCCAGGTAGTTGTAGTCATACTCGGGGCCGTTGCTGGGACCCACCTGGTACACATGTCCGTAGAAGTCTTCCTTCGTCTCCGGAATCCGGTTCCCGTGGCCATCGTACGTTTCTCCCGGCACACGTACATACTTCTGTACCGTCATGTCGAGCCTGAACTTGGCGGATCCGCCATCGCGGAAGCGGTAGACGATTACCGCCGGAGCCTTTGAGTAGTCGAAACCCGACTGCGTCAAGGCGCCGATTACGCCAAAGATGTAGCCTCTGATCCCCTGCTCGGTTTGCATCAGATGCGACGAGAGGTTGTATTCAAGGTCGGTGCGCTTCATCAACTCGTAGCTGTTGGCCGGCAGATTTCCTGATCCGCCCGATGAAGGCGTGACGGCGTTGGAGCGGAACGACAATGCGCCCGCGGCGGGCTCGTAGACCTGCAGATTGTTTCCATTGGTCAGTACCCGCATGTTCTCGGCGAACGCCACGATCGCCGGATCGATCGGCACGAACACGATGTCCGGGAAGTAGGGCTCTGGCTCCGGGTTGCTCATGTCGGGGATCGGCGCCTGGTTCGCGAGCCGATAGGCTTTGCCGTTTACGTAGTCGACGTAGTAGGCGTCGCCGGCACCGGCAGCCGAAAGGGTCTGCCATGCCAGATCGGCCACCTGCTCGGGGGTGCATCCATGGCATGGATACGTGGGCTTGGCGACCGCGGAAAACGATGCGGCGAATGCAACGGTAAGCGTCAACAGATTGATCAGTTTCATGCTCGTTCGTTCCTTGAATTGCCCTTGCATTGGGCGTGGAAAGGCTTCGTCCTTGTTTCAAGCAGATGAAAGGTTCACAGACGTGCGTGCGACGACGGAACACGATCTACGTTGGCCCGGAGGGCCTCGACCTCGACGTGCGTTGACTTCTCGGCCCAACACCTCAACTGGCATTGCGGTGGCTACCGCCGGTTGGTGACCTCAAGACACGCCAAGTGACAGAGCATGACTACGACGCTTCCGCGTTCCCTGCATCGACGTGTGCACTGCGGTGGGTCGATCTCGCGTTCCGGCTTGGACTGTATCCAGCACGGTGACGGCATGGATGCGCGCGTCGCCAAGCCGTGCCTGTCTTGCGGCGAAACGGTGGTTCGCCCCATGAAACGCACGATCAAGGCACCAAGCCCGCGGCTTTCGATGAGGCATGTAGCGATGCGCGAACGAGCCCCGGCGCCGAGTCGTTCATTGCATGGTGTTGCTGGTGCGGCGTTGCGACGCGTAGCGATGAAGCCTCGCTCGTCGGGCTACTGGGCGTCGGGCTTCTTGGCGTCTGCCAGCAGGGCATCCGACACCTGGATGCCCGACCACATGGCCGACGGCACGCCATAGCCGGGAAACGTGGTTTGGCCGGCCAGATAGAGGCCCTTCACGGGAGTTCGGTGCGGAAAGAACTGCCCCGGAGTTGCGCCTGGGGCGACGCCGTACAGGGCGCCTTCGTGCAGGTGACGTTGGGTTACGAAGGTTTGCGGATCCATCACCTCCACGGTCTCGATCGAGAGCGTGGGAAGCTTTTTCCGAAGGCCATCGACGTAACTCGTCACGGTTCGTTCGGTCATCGCCTCGGTCCACTGCGATGCCAATGCGATGCCGCTCACGGGGGCATAGAACTCGATGACGGCCTTTCCTTCCGGAGCGAGCTCCGGAAGCGTCCGGGTCGGATTGGTATAGGCGAGCCAACGCGGGACACCCGTTTCGCTCACGTGCATGCGTCCTTGCTCCGGCATCGGCGGTACGTGGTTGACGATGAAGGCACCGGGATCTCCGATACCTTGGCAGCCGATCTGTATCGCGATCGCCCGGTGTGACAACGGGGAACGACGCGTCTGTCGCACAAGCCGTGCAGGCACGGCCTCCTCGGGCAACAGGTGCGCCGCCAACTCGAATCCCGAGCAGGTCGCCACGACCTGGCGCGATTCGATCCGTTCGCCGGTCGACAGTTCGACGGCACACACGCGCCCGTTCGACACCTCGAGCTTGTTGGCGCGCACGCCGCGACGGATCGAAATCGAATGCTTCTCGGCAGCCCGCTCCAGTGCGGCAGGGATCATCCCCATGCCCCCGTGCGGCAGGTGGAACCCTTCTTCGAGGAGCGCCATGAAGCCGATGATCTGAGTGGCGGGCAGTCGTGCCGGAGCGGTGCCCGTGTACAACAGGGTCGAGGCAACCGCGGCTCGCACGTCCGGATCCTGGAATTGCGTGGATATCAGCCGTTCCACGCTGCCGCCCATGCGCGGCAGATGCCTCCACAACCGCCCCAGCACCCGTGGCAGCGACGGCGGTGCCGGCAGGATGTCCTGGACGAGCGCCTGATAGATCGGGCTCCAACGATTGCGGAGCGTGGCGAGTTCTCGGCGCAACGTAGCGGTTCGCTGCCGCGCATCGACGCCTTCAACGAAGGACGCTTCGACGCTCGACAGATGCACCGTGGTGCCATTGTCGAGGACAGTGCGATGCGGGTTGGCGATGGCAGCCAGCGAGACCTCCGCGTCGAAGTCGAGGCCCAGCCGGTGGAATGCCGCCTTCAGCGCCGACGGTACGGCGACGTACAACGCGCCGTTGTTGAACGTGTATCCCGAGACCTTGCGGGTCGAGCAACAGCCACCGACCGCGTCCGAGGCTTCCAGCACGGTGACCTGCCGCCCCGACCGCGCCAGGCTGAGTGCCGCACTGAGCCCGGCGAGACCGGCACCGATGACGACGACGGAGGACTTGTCGCTGCTGGACATCCTGTTTGACCTCGTGGGAGACCCGTCGTCGGGGCCGAAGCACCATAACAATTGAACATTGTCTAAAAATGTACAACGTACAATGATGGGATGCAAAGCACTTCTTCCAGCACCGGGCCGATACCCAAGCGGCAACGGACGCGCGACCGCCTGGCGCAGGTGGCCTTCGAGTTGTTCGAGACGCACGGCTACGACGCCGTCACGATGGACCAGATCGCCACGGCGGCCGAAGTCGCCCGAGGCACGCTCTACAACCACTTTGCGGTGAAGGAAGCGGTGCTCGCGTACTGGATGCATGCGCAGCTCGCACGCGATCTCACGCCTCTCATGGAGGCGGCAATGCGCCAGGCCAGCTTCAACGGCCGGGTGGGCACGGTGCTGATGGCTTCAGCAGGCTGGTGGGAAGCACATCGGCGGTATCTCGCGCCTTACGTCCGTTACCGCTTCCAACGCGTCGGGCGAGAACCACCCGCTGACCGCGGGCGCCCTACGTCCGACATGGTGACGGTCTACGCGTCACTCATCGAACAGGGCCAGAAGAGCGGCGAGCTTCGCCAGGACGCATCCGTCGCGCAGCTCGCCTTGTACCTCCACTACCTCACTCTTTGCGCACTGATGCGCTGGCTTGCCGATCCGGACCTGTCGTTGGCGGAGGAATTCGCCGACGTCGTGGCGTTCTTCCACCAAGGCGCAATGGCGCGGGTGCCGTGACCCCGCCGTTGAGCACGCGACGCGAGCAGGTCACGTCAGCTGCGCCCGCAATTGTCAGGTGAACAACTTGAGCTTGTCGCGATAGCTGCGCGACAGCTTCAGCTCATGTCCCGAATCGAGCACGAGAAAGTACTCACCATTGACGTGTGGCCGCATCTGATCGACGCGCTCCAGGTTGACGATGGTGGAGCGGTGGATGCGCGCAAATTTCCGCGGATCCAGGCGCCGCTCGAGTTGCTGCATCGTGCCGCGCAAGACGTGGGTTTCATCGCCCGCGTGGATGCACATGTAGTCGCCTGCCGCATCAATCCAGCGGATCGAGGCGACATCGATGCGCACCATGCGGTTGCCGTCCTTGATCGTCAACCTGCCGCCAGCACCTGGGTCCTCATCGCCGAGGAACCCATCGATCCTTGATCGATGCGCTGCAGGCAGGGTGCCGATGATCTTGAGAAGACGTTCGTAGTGATCCTCGGTCTTGCGAGCAGCCAGACGCGCGCGCGCGCGCTCGACCGACTCGTCCAGGCGCACGTCGTCAACCGGTTTGAGAAGATAGTCGAGCGCGCTTGCGGCAAACGCCGCCAACGCATAGTGATCGTAGGCCGTGACGAACACCGTCAGCGGGATCTGCGTCGCCGGCAGCATGCGCAACAATCCAAAGCCGTCGATTCCCGGCATCTGTACGTCGAGGAACATCAGCTGCGGACGCAAGCTGGAAATGGCCTGCAAGGCGTGGCGGCCGTTGCCCGCCTCCCCGACGATCTCGATATCGGCGTGCCGAGCCAGCCGCAGCTCCAGCCCCCTGCGCGCCAAGGGCTCGTCGTCCACGATCAGCGTACGAATCGCCTTCATCTCACGCATCCTGCGCGACGCGGAACGGCAGTCGGATATGCACGTCCAGCCCCCCAGTTTCGCGGTTGCGGATGGCCAGGCGCTGGCGCTCACCAAACAGCACCCGCAGTCGCTCGCGTGTGTTGGCCAGACCGACGCGTGCATGGCCGTTTGACGTCACATCGGCGTCAACCAGCCCGGGCCCGTCATCTCGAAGATGCACGTCGAGCATGTCGTCGTCGAGGCGGGCGATGAGCTCGATGCGCCCGCCCTCCTCTCGTTTGGACACCGCGTGCTTTATCGCGTTCTCGACCAGCGGCTGCAGGATCAGACCCGGCACCAGCGCATCGCGAACGGCCGGCTCGATGTCCACAGCCATCTGGAGGCGCTCGCCAAAACGTACCTGCTCGATGCCAAGGTAAAGGTTGAGCGCATCGACCTCGTGCGTGAGCGCGACGTGTTGCTCCGGATCGGAGTCGAGGGAATGGCGCAGGAATGCCGAAAGGCTTGCGACCATGCGGTACGCCGTATCCCGCTTGTCATCCAGAACAAGCGTGGAGATTGCGTTGAGCGTATTGAACAGGAAGTGCGGATTGAGCTGGTACCGGAGCATCCTGATTTGCGCCGCGTGCGCCGCGTTCTGCGCGCGCAACGCGGCTTCCTTCTGCTGCTGCAGTTGCAGCGCGAACTTGATTCCAAAATAGAGCCCGCTCCACGACAGAATGATGTAGAGCGTCGAGGTGAAGTACCACAGGTAGCCGAAGATGCTGCGGATTTCGCAGTCATCGCAATAGCTGAAGGCGATCGTGACGTAGAGCTTCATCTGCAGGGCCGTGGCAAGCACCAGCAGCCCGATCGCAGCCGCCGCCATCAGTGGCACGGGCAATCCCCACAGGCGCCGATAACCCAGGCGCAACAGGCTGGTGATGACGAAACCGCAGACGGCCACGGACAACGACGCGGACACGTAGGACAACGGCTTCCCGTCGCCCATCGCCGTAGTGAAGTGGAGGATGAAGTAGCCGAGCCAGCCAACGATCTGCAAGGGCCAGAACAATCGCTTCGAGGTTGCCGTGATCGAATCGGGCAGAACGATGGAACTCATGGGGAGATTCTTCATGGCAGGCAGCCACTATGAGTTACGCCATGCCCAGTGTGAAGGCTGACGGAGCAGACGGCCCAACGCCTCGTCGCGCGTCAGCAACGCTCCATCGCAAGCGATGAAGACTTCCGCCCCCGATCCTGCCTAATAGCTGGATCGGTACCACTCAGCGACAGGGCGAATCATGTTTGCACTCTCTTTGGTTCTTGCAGCAGCAGGCGCGGCCGCGCCTGGGCCGACAAATGTCGACCCGGCGACTATCGCCGCGATCGAAGCCACCTGCTTTGATTACGTGGACGGTCAGCTCGAGGCCAATCCGGATCGCGTTGCGCGGGCATTGCATCCCGACCTCGCCAAGCGCGCGGTGATCGGGGACACGCCTTACGAACGGCTCGGCTTGCGGCGCATGTCGAAGGAAGAGCTGGTGGGCCTCACCAGGGAAGGCGCGCTGAAGACACCGAAGGAGCAATGGGAGCGCAGCTGCCGCGTGCTCGATGTGATTGGAAACACGGCGTCGGTCCGGCTGGAAACCAAATGGTTTGTCGACTATTTCCACATGGGTCGATTTGACGGCAAATGGATCATCGTCAACGCCCTGTGGCACAGCAAACCACGGTAATTCGAGCCATCGTTCGATAGGTCGCCGGTCGCCAATTCCACGTGGGGTACGTGATGAGAAGTGTGAAACTGATGGGGCTACTCTTGCTGGCGTCGGCCTGCTCGCCGATGGAAGCCGAACCTTCCGGTGCTTCGGCCAATCCGTCGGCGCTGGCGAATATGCCGGCCCCCCTGGGCGTAGCCGAGCGGCAGTTGCCGTTGCCACAGGCCAATGCGGCGCGTCTGGCGGGTGCGGGCTGGTTGTCGGGTACGCGTAACGACTACAACCTGAGCACGGATTCCGCGCAGGACCTCATGGTGTTTGCGCGTTCGGAAGCGAATTTCAAGCAGAGCCGGATCTGGTTTGCACAGAGGCAAGGAATTGGGTGGGGCGAGGTGGCCGAAGCGCCCTTCTCCGATCCGCGCTATCGCGATTCCGATCCCTGGTTGACGCCCGATGGCCAGACGCTCTACTTCGTTTCCAACCGCCCGGCCAGCGGTGAGTTGCCCAATGCCAACCTGGACATCTGGCGCGCTGCGTTGGAGGGCGGGAGTTTCGGAGTACCCGAGCGCCTCGACGCGGTTGCCAGCGATGGCGAGGAACTCGGCCCCGAATTGCACGATGGCTGGCTGTACTTCAACAGCTCACGCAAGGGTGGGCCTGCGAAGCTGGCGATCTATCGGGCGCGAATGAATGGCAGCGGCTTCGATGCGCCGCAGCCACTGGGAGCTCCGTTCAACGACGGCGCGATCCAAGGCGACTTCACCCTCTCGTCGGATGGTCGCCTGGCCGTGTTCTGGAGTCAGCGCGACGGCTCTTCGGACGCGGACCTGTTCGCAACGTGTCGTACGAAGGACGCCTGGTCTGCAGCGGTGCGCCTGCCGTCGCCGATCAATGCACCGGGCATGGATTTCACCCCGTCGTTGTCTGTCGATGACACGGAACTGCGCTTTGCCAGCATGCGCACGTCCGCGGACGCGGACGTTGCCGCCGATGTGTTGAACGGACAAGCCAACATCTACGTGGTCCCGACCTCGATGGCGATCGAGGCCACTCGGCAAGGCCTCCGATCGACCACCGGAGAATCGGGCCCCGAAGGCTGCGATTGGCCCGGCGTGTGACGCTTCCACGACGGCCCGACCCACCGGGCCACGAAACGACTCGCAAGTGACGCGCTACCGGCCGTTGCGGTGAGTGGTCACGGGTGAAGCCGTGAACCAGGCCGTCACGCCGTTGCGAATCGTCACTCGGCGGCAAGTGGGATCTGAACTAGGTCGTATTGGGTAGTGACTGCAGGCGCATCACGGTCTAGACACGGAGGAGTCGCCGTCAAGGAAGCCGTTGATGAAATCCTCGATATTTGCGGCGGAACTAGCAACCGCCGCGAGAGCAAGGAGGAAGCAGAAGAACCTGACCGCGCCCTTGTGGCTCGCCACGTAGGCCATGGCGCGGTTGCGAATCGCTTGAAGCATCTTCTGTCTCCATCCTGTGGTGTGGTTGCCTGACGCCTCAAGCGGAGCCGCGAAGCGGCGATAGCCTGATCGAATTGCTAGATGCCACCGCCGGGTAGCCGCTTGCGGACAAGATGGACTACCGCGTCACCGTAGCTGACCGTGCCAACCTGGTGTGCGTCACCGGACAAGGCGGCCAAGATCCGGTCGGGAACCTGCACATCCCATTGAGCGCCGGCAAAGTCATTCGGGTAAGGCGTGCCGTTCGGATTGAGCGAATGTGCGTAAACCGCATTGTCCATCGTACCTTCGCAGATGGTCGCCCAGAGCTGGATTGGCTCTCGCCGGTTCTGGGCACGTTGCTCAAGGTAACGCAGCACCCGGACCGTCGTTGCCGCCGCATCCGCCTGATTTTCAGGCTTCGCGTCCCCTCGCCCCTGCCAGTCCACGTGAGTGTGCCAACAATCGAACCAGCTGGAGAGATCCAAGCCATCGATACTTCGGCAAGCTCGCGCCTCAGACCGAGCCCAATAGCTGGCCATCCTCTTCCGATACCGACGATCCATCCGCGATCCCCGCGCCTGAGTTAAGCCGAACCGCGAGGCGGCTTGGACGTGAATGAGTTTCCAGGCGTCACTTGGGAGACCTTCCAAGTTTTACCGACAGCAACGAAACAAGAAGGCATACGGCAAAGCCAACGGCGGCGACGGCAAATGGCGCCAGCCAGTCGCCGGTCGGCTGCATGCGGAGATAGCAAACAAAATTCGCGGGACAAGCGATGCGGACGTGATACCACGCCAGAGCAGCCACAGCCGCGGTGGAGACGCCGGCAACCGTCAGGAACAGAACCGCGGCGCGTTTGAGAACATTAAGCAGCATGAGTGAAGGTCTGACGCATGAATTACGCCGAGCCACGAAGCAGCTTCGACTTGAATGAATTCTTAGACATCGATCCCAGGATCTTGTGATGCATTGTCGGCCGCTCTGATGAGCAATGAGCATAGCCAGGCGAAGCCGGTGACGATGAATAGCACGACAAACAGCGCAACCAAGAACAGTTCAACCAGCCCATCCGCGGATGTGGTGTGGTCTGTATGAGACGCGGCCAGAAGCGACAACAGCAGGATGGCAACGCCGAAGTTGATCCAAAAAGCCTTCCATGAGCGGTGAGCCGTGAACACAGCCACGCCAAAGTAGATCAGGAAGCCCGACAGGATGCCAATGGCTATACCCATTGGCGCCTCCCAGCGCATGGCCGATCCGCGAAGCGGCTTTGGATTGAAAGCCACATCTGCGAGTCACTCGAAGGCCGAGAGGATCAAATCATGGAGTTCCTGACCCATTGACGGGAGCGCCAATGACGCGGCGCCGCCCAAAACCGCAAAACCGATGATGGCTTGCGGCCAAACGCGGCTGGTGGGCCAAAAAGCGTTGATCACCACCCCTACGCCGCCAAAGACCAGGAAACACAAGAGAAATCTGCCCAACGGAGCCACATTTTCCACAAACGCCGCATGCGCCATTCCCGTCGAACCGGAATATGCGATCCCAGACACGACATAAAAGATGACTTTGGCAACGACCACGGCAAAGAGCAAAGCAAAGAAAAAGACTGTTGCCAGTGCGCCTCGAAGGAGAAGGTGCTTGAGTGTCATTTTGGCCACGCGCTCGAAGTTGAGCCGAACCGCGAAGTGGCTCGGGTTGAACGAACTTTTGGACGTACGTCAGCAGGAAAATCAACACACAGGCGAACCCACGGCGCAGAACTCGCGCCACCAGCGGTCAACAGCCGGTGAATGTGTCAGAAGGCTTGGTTACCCGATTGCGTCTTCGGTGATCCGCACGTGCGCATCGGTGACGTGGATGCCATGCACCTCGATGTCGTGCAAACAGTCGTCGACGTCCACGCCGGGAGTGGGCACGCCCGTCTGCAGCTCGACTGCCTTGAAGGCGTCCCAAGGCGCGTATTTGGTTGGAAGGTTGGCTCCCGATGCGTCGGTCGTGAAAGCGAATACGCGCCCCGGGCCCCTGAAAATGTGTACCTGCATGCTGCGATTCCTTTTGCGATAGATGGATGGACCTTGGTCCGGTTGTACGTCTGGCGCCACATCGCAGCCGTCGGGCCGGCTGGTGCTCTGATGACTTACGCGTCTCGCCACCAGCGTTCGCTGGCATGCGGCGCCTCCAGGCCGATGCGCTAGCACATCGTTGGAGCGGCCATCGGAATGTTGCGTGCGTCGCCCAACCCCGCAGTTTCGGTGGCATGCCAGAAGATGGGAATTGCGGGGACGGTGCTTGCTTGAGTGGTGGCCACCAGCAACCAAATAGCTGGCTCAATTCATTGATTTCAATACATTGCCACCAGATGGAACAGCGCCGTTACTCGCAAAATTACTCACATTCTGCGGCTGTCGCTACCTGAGTCACACCTGGCGTCTCCCAAATGATGCCCGCTCAAATGAGAAGCGCCAAGAGATTGAGCGCGCTCAACCAGCCCCACGGCTTCGTTGCTCGCGCCTGCCCCTCTGGATGCCGAGCGGAGCAAGGGTTGGCGCCTTCATCGCGGACAGTAGCCGAGCTAAATGCCAGGCTGGAGGAGCGCGTACTTCGCACACCGCCATGATGTGAGGGGTGGGATCTATCAAATTTGGGCCGGAAACGCCCTGTTTGCGCGGGCTTCCATTCCGCAAGATCGGAAGTTCCCCCAAAGTTGCCCCCACGTTGCACGTGCTGGACTCGCTCCGGCGCGGCCCGCGTTACACCCTTTCCCTGCAGCCTGTAATCCATACACCCTCCGTTGCGTGGCTGTAACGCGAGGGTGGTCGCCCGGGCAGCCGAAAGCTATCAGGCAAGTAGCTGATTCCGCGTAGAAATTCTTCGTTGGCGCCCGCGTCGGAGGAGCGCATACTTCGCGCACCGCCTCAATTGAGGGGCAGAACTAAGCGTTAGGCCCGTGCAGATAGATCTCTGGCACTTCGAAGACTTTAAGGGCAGCGATACGCTGGTCCTGTCGGGCCAGCCCGAAGCAATTGATGCCTTGGCCGGTGTACTGGAAGCACTTGCGGGTTCCGAGAAGCTTGGCATCGCACTGGAGAGCCACTTGCCTGTCGTTGGTTTTGGCCAACTGTTCGTTCTCAAAGAACCCGTACCGGTCACAGGTCAGTTCAGGTGGTTGGTCCCAGCGTCGGAACTCTTGGCCGTAGCTGCGCGGGTCCGAGCCGTTGCAGCCGGAGCGCCTGCCCACCAGTATTTCGAACTCCTCGAGCCGGAAACGACCCTTCTCGTCACGGCAGGGGAGTACCCGTCGGAGTGGTTCGGGCACGGGCCGAACAATTCATTCAAGCCGAAGCCGCTTCGCGGCTCGGCTTAATTCAGGCGTTAGAGCTCACATGCGAAACCCTTTCGCTTCCCTGCTTAAAGCCTCGCCACGTAATCCAACATCACCGTTGAAAATGGCATTTCAGCGTTCGCGCGAGCAGCGAAATATCGACCTCGTCTGGGCAGTTCTAAGAGAGACAAAGCTTTTTGTAGTAGTCGCTGCTGACCCATCGACCACAGATCAGAAAGAGTGCTACTTCTTAACCAAATCGCCAAACCCTGACCGTTGGTGCGTAACAGTGTCCGAGCGACATGATGCTTTGGACAAGGTTCCATGGCCAAAGAAGGAAATCTCCGGGCAGGAGCTGATGAGAGATATAGAGCCTGCCATAGAGATAGTCGTCGTCTATCCAGATGGTGGCGACTACATCACCAGAGAGCAACTCGAGTGGTATCGGCAACTCGGGTGAGTCGTTGTTCCACTGCAGCAACTCACCGACTGGCACGTTGCGGGTCGGCTTAATTTAGGCGTTAGGGGGCACGTGGTAGACCGCTATTACTTCGACAGATCAAAGCCATTCTACCCACTCGTGATTTCGTATCTGGCGAAGTTGCATGGGCTGAAGGCTACGCTGTACTTTCGCTCGTCTACGGGTATCCGTGCAGATATTCGGCCCGAAAACGAGAGATTGAAACTGCTCGGACCATTGGACCTGAGAGTCCGTGGCGATCACGAGCCCCTCAGCATCTCAGCGGAGCACGTCGCGGATGAGCTCGCCAACAATTTGAGCTATCTGCTACCCATCTACGTGCAATCGGTCCAATCGATTCTGGCAGGCGCGCATGAAGCAATCCGCCAAGCTGGAACTTCCACCGGAGCGATTGAATTTCTGCGCCACGCCAGGAACGCAGCAGATCATAACGGCTACTGGCGCCTGCTCAACGGTGAGCCAAGGCGCCCGGCCGAGTGGCGGGGTCTGGTACTGTCTGCCTCGGACCACGGAACAGCGTTATTGAGGCTGTTTGACCAGCCAGGTTCGCTAGAGTTGGGAGACCCCATTGCACTGCTGTGGGACATTGAGCAGGAGTGCGCGGGTGCCCCCTAACAATTCATTCAAGCCGAAGCCGCTTCGCGGCTCGGCTTAACTCAGGCGTTAGACGCGCATGGAGAGTATGGCAAAATTCTTCTTGGCATTCGTACTCTTGGTCGCACCGCTGGCCGTAGAGGCGACCAGCACCTTTATCGAGGGGGCCCGCCCGCCACCGTGACCAAACGGGCAGACGATCATCTATTCGATATCTACGTCACGCCTCCCAAGGCAACCGCCTCATATTCACCGGCTGAGATTCAGATTTATCTCCGGCGGGAGTACCCGGACTACATGCACGTACGACTTGCCCAAGACTTGGCTCCTGGCGACCGGATTCACGCAAGAATCGAAATTTCGCCAGAGCACGAGGCTCGTTACTCGGTGTACGTTTATGACCATCGGGCTGACCGAGACCTCCTACTGTTCAACGGCAACCTTAAGAGCTTGGGTCGCGAGTAGCGCGCCTAACAATTCATTCAAGCCGCAACCGCTTCGCGGCTCGGCTTAATTTCAGGCGTTAGGCCCCTATGGGAGAGCACGATGATTGATCTTCAGGCGAGCGATATCCGGACCCTCATCCCTTCCCAAGACTTTGGCATGGCCAAGGACTTCTACTCGGCGCTGGGTTGCGAGCTAGAGTGGTCTGACGAGAATATTGCGCTGTTCGCTCTCGCGGACCGCCGGTTCTACCTGCAGCGCTACTACGCGAAGGATTGGGCTGAGAACTGCATGCTCCATGTGTCTGTGCAAGATGCGGTGGACTGCTTTAACAGGATCAAGGAGCTCGTAGATTCCGGCAGCTTTCCTGGCGCTCGGGTGGCACCGCCCAAGGAGGAGCCGTACGGGGCATTGGTCACCTACGTTTGGGATCCGTCCGGCGTGTTGCTCCATCTGGCCCAATGGGCGGGGCCTAACAGTTCATTCAAGCCGAAGCCGCTTCGCGGCTCGGCTTAATTTCAGGCGTTAGGCGGCACAGAACCATGGACGACGGTGTTTTCTCCTGGAAGCAAGAAGGCGTCCTCTCGCTCTGGCGGTACACGGAGTTCCGGAACAAGTTTGGAGGCTGGCACCTCACCGGAAATGACGCTGGCGTTGAGTCGCTACTGTCACTCTTGCGGCTGCTGGCTGGTGATCCGGGCGCCTACCGCACGGTAACGGTCACCCCTCCATCCGCTTCAATTCTGCGCGTCCCGAACTACCAGCAAGGCGATGCGCTCTGGGCTGCACCATCTAAATGGCGCCTCCAGTGCGCTCCGAGTGGCAACGCAGACACGTGGAAATTTCCTCTGGAGCTGGAGCCTGCAGCACTTACCATCAGTGAGGCGTACCTCCCAGCGCTCATCGCCGGGCTCGATGGCATCCCAAAGGGCGAAGGTGACTTTTGCATTGGGCGTCCGGGCCAAGGCAACTTGGCGCTGTGGTTCTGGTGGTGGCCGGGTGCCGCCTAACAATTCATTCAAGCCGAAACCGCTTCGCGGTTCGGCTTAGTTTAGGCGTTAGGCCCCACGGAGGGCGCATGGCGGACATCAAGTTCACGGAAGACGAGAAAGCTCTCATCGTCCGCAAGATCCAGCTCTACTTCACAGAAGAACTAAAGCAAGAGATCGGACGCTTTGACGCGGAATTCCTGCTGGACTTTTTCTCCGGCGAGGTTGGCCCATACTTTTACAATCGCGGCCTTTACGATGCGCAGGCCATCCTCTCAAGCAAGCTGGAAGATTTGGGTGACGCCATCTATCTCCTTGAGCGCCCTACCGAGTTCCGGAAATGATCGAAATCCTTGGTGCACTGTGGTCTTCTGCTCAGCGCAGCTATCGGGGCCGTGGCAGTAAGCAGGTGGGCCCTAACATTCATTCAAGCCGAAACCGCTTCGCGGTTCGGCTTAATTCAGGCGTTAGGCCTCATAAGAACGTTCACTACGACTTTTGCAGACGAGCACGATGATCCGCCGCTTGACGCTGATGACCTGCGGGCAGTTGCTGCGCTTACCCAAGACGACCTTCGCGCAATAGATCGAGCCCTTCTGGCCAGTAGCAGCGCAGACTGGCGAAAGGTCGCCCTTGTTGCAGCTGTTGCAATGGACGCATATCCGGACCAGTACGATGGCATTCCAGATGTGTTCTACAGCCAACGTGTCAGAGATCTGGTCTCAAGTGGCTACCTGGAGGCACGGGGTAATCTGTACCGCATGCGCTTCAGTGAGGTTCGCCTCACTCCTCTCGGCCTCGGGCATGAGGCCTAACAATTCATTCAAGCCGAAGCCGCTTCGCGGCTCGGCTTAATTGGGGCGCAACGGCTGCCAGGATGCAATAGGACAGCCCGGAACGACCGGGGACAAAAACACCCGAAAATACAGTGTGATAGCGTTCTTCTTGGGTCGTCCCGGGATGCTGCCGGACGATGATGTGGTGGGCCCACCAGGATTCGAACCTGGAACCAAGGGATTCGCGTGTTCCGGAGGTTTCCCTCTGGCGCGGACTATCTCTTCACCCTCCGCTGCCTGCATGGCGCGCGCAGCGGGTGGGGTGCGGGACGCTCGAGCCTGTGATCAAGGGCGCTGTAGCCCTCAGGTAGTCTCTGCACCTTCCGGCGGTGTACCGCCGGCTTGGCTCAGGGTTGCCACCGTCCGCGCATCGCGCGCCGCTGAGGTTTCCCTGAGTTCATCCCGTTCCCGTCCACGCATCACTGCGTGGCGGCACCTTTCGATGAGTCCCCTGCTCTAACCGTTGAGCTATAGGCCCGTGCATCTATCGTAACAACCCCGGCGGGATAACTCACGACGCGGCCCAGATTCCGCCGCCACGACAACGACTTCGCAAGGGGATACGCTGGCCACCCTTTGGAGGAGTACGCCATGGATACCAAGCAGATTGCCGACCGACTGGTCGAGCTGTGCCGCGAAGGCAAGTACGAGCAGGCCCAGCAGGAGCTCTACGGCGAGGACGCCGTCAGCATCGAGATGGACGGGTTGCCGCCGGGCGCGCTGGGCAACGCGAGCGGGATGGACGCGATCCGCGAGAAGGGCCGCAGGTGGTCGGAGAACATCGTCGAGGTCCACGGCGGCAGCGTCAGCGACCCGATCGTCGCAGGCGACTGGTTCAGCGTCGCCATGGCCATCGACGCCACGTACAAGGACATGGGCCGGATGCCGATGGAGGAGATCTGCGTGTACCGCGTGCGCGACGGCAAGATCGTGCACGAGCAGTTCTTCTACCCGACCAGCTGAAGCCCGCCGGCCAACGCCCGTAACCGCCAGGCCTGCGCACGCAGGGCCCGGAAACACAAAGCCCCGCACATGGCGGGGCTTTGTGTTGCACCACCCGGGGACCCGGGTGGCTGCGGTCGATGTCGAGGTCAGTCGATGTCGAGGAACGAGCGCAGCTGCTCGCTGCGGCTCGGGTGACGCAGCTTGCGCAGCGCCTTGGCCTCGATCTGACGGATGCGCTCGCGGGTGACATCGAACTGCTTGCCGACTTCCTCGAGGGTGTGGTCGGTATTCATGTCGATGCCGAAGCGCATGCGCAGCACCTTGGCTTCCCTCGGGGTCAGCCCGGCGAGCACGTCGCGGACCGTCTCGGTGAGGTTGATGTTGGTGGTCGCCTCGACCGGCGATTCGACGTTGGTGTCCTCGATGAAATCGCCGAGGTGGGAATCCTCGTCGTCGCCGATCGGCGTCTCCATCGAGATCGGTTCCTTGGCGATCTTCATGACCTTGCGGATCTTGTCCTCGGGCATGTCCATCTCTTTCGCCAACTCTTCCGGCGTCGCCTCGCGGCCGTACTGCTGCAGCATCTGCCGGCTGATGCGATTGAGCTTGTTGATCGTCTCGATCATGTGCACCGGGATACGGATGGTGCGCGCCTGGTCGGCGATCGAGCGGGTGATCGCCTGGCGGATCCACCACGTGGCGTACGTCGAGAACTTGAAGCCGCGGCGGAACTCGAACTTGTCCACGGCCTTCATCAGGCCGATGTTGCCTTCCTGGATCAGGTCGAGGAACTGCAGGCCGCGGTTGGTGTACTTCTTGGCGATCGAGATGACCAGACGCAGGTTGGCCTCGACCATCTCCTTCTTGGCCTTGCGGGCCTTGGCCTCGCCGTAGGCCATCGCGCGGCTGATTTCCTTGAGGTCGGCCAGCGTCACCAGCATCTTCTGCTCGAGCTCGATGGTCGACTGCTGCTCGACGATGATCTGGTCCTTGACGTCACGCAGGCCCGAAGACCACTTCTGCTTGCGCTTGAGCAGCTCTTCGACCCACTCGAGGTTGGTCTGGTTGCCGTCCCACGCGCGGATGAAATCCTTGCGCGGCATCTTGGCGATGCGCGTGCACAGATCGAGGATGCGGCGTTCGTGATCCTTCACGCGGCCCTGGACCTCGCGCAGGTTGCGCACCAGCACGTCGGTCAGCGGCAGCGGCAGCTTGAGGGTGACGAACACCTCGGCCATTTCCTCGCGCAGCTTGAGCACGGTCTTGTGGCTCGGGCCGTTCTTGGCGTAGGCCTTCTCGAACTTGGCGTAGTTGGCCGACATCGATTCCATGCGCGCGGCGACTTCGACCGGGTCCGGACCCGTGGGACCGGCTTCCTCGGCGACTTCGTCGTCGCCGGCGGCCTCGTCGTCGTCCGCGTCTTCCTCGGTGTCGTCGACCGCCTCGACCACCGCCGGCGGCGGAGTCGGGTCGTCAAGCTGGTCGAGGAAGCCGACCACGATCTCGGCCAGGCGCTTCTTGCCGGCCTTGTGCTGTTCGTAGTCTTCAAGCACCAGCGCGATCGTGCCGGGGAACGAGGCCAGCGAGGCCTGCACCTGGCCGAGGCCTTCTTCGATGCGCTTGGCGATGGCGATTTCGCCCTCGCGGGTCAGCAGTTCGACCGTGCCCATCTCGCGCATGTACATGCGCACCGGGTCGGTGGTGCGGCCACCTTCGGCGTCGAGACCGGTCAGTGCGGCGGCGGCTTCTTCGGCGGCGGTGTCGTCGACCTCGCGATTGCCGGTATTGCCATCGGCCAGCAGCAGGGTCTCGGCATCGGGCGCAACTTCGTGCACCTCGATGCCCATGCCGTTGATCATGCCGATGATGTCTTCGATCTGTTCCGGATCGACAAGGTCATCGGGCAGGTGATCGTTGACCTCGGCATAGGTCAGGTAGCCCTGCTCCAGGCCCTTGCTGATCAGTTGCTTGATGTCGGACTGGGGGGCCTGACGTTCGTTGGCCATGGGCTGCGCCACCGCGTTATTGGAGGGAGGGAACCGTGCATTATACCAGCGACCCGCGCCAACACGGGCGCGGAAGCGAATTTCCTGCCCGGTGGTTCAGGCCCGCAGCAGGAAGGTGACCGGTCCATCGTTGACCAGGCTGATCACCATATGGGCCCCGAACCGGCCGGTTTCCACCCCCGGGGGGTGACGCTGGCGGCAGGTCGCCAGCAGGCGGTCGAAGACCGGCTCGGCCAGCTCGGGCGCGGCCGCGGTGGTGAATCCCGGGCGCATGCCGCTGCGGGTGTCGGCGGCCAGCGTGAACTGACTGACCAGCAGCAGCCCGCCGCCGGTGTCGGTCAGCCCGAGGTTCATCCGTCCCTGCGGGTCGGCGAACACGCGGTACCCCAGCAGCCTCTCGGCCATCCGCGCCACCTGGGCCTCTCCGTCACCGGGCTCGACCCCGACCAGAGCCAGCAGCCCCGGCCCGATGGCACCGATGGTTTCGCCATCCACCCGCACCGCCGCCTCGCTGACGCGCTGGATCAGCGCCAGCATCGGTGCCTCCGCCATCCCATCCCATCCACTTCCATCGAGCCTCCAACGGCCTGTGTGTTCCCGCGCGGACGCCCGGCCGGGCGCCTCGTCAGGCAGCGCGCACGACGGCGATGCCGTCCGGTGCGCAACCGCCACCGCCGGCGACTCTACCGCCAGCGGACCGGCGAGGCGCCAATCGCCGCATGCCTTCGCGCCCCACCGCAGGGGCGTGAGCCGCAAGGCAGCCGCTAGACTGCCGCAATGTCACGATGGCAAACCCTGCTGGGACAACTGGTCTACCGTCTCGCCTGGCTGGCCGGACGCCTGCCCTGGCGTCTGATGGCCACGCTCGGCGACGCCCTCGCCGCGCTGTGGCTGCGTCTGGGGGCGCGCGAGAGCCGCGTCACGCGGCGCAACCTCGAACTGGCCTGGCCCGAGTTGCTGCCCGCCGAGCGCGACGACCTGCAGCGCGCGATCCTGCGCACCACGGCGCGCCAGGCGCTCGAAACCCTGCGCCTGTGGACCCACCCGCACGCCGAGAATCTGGCACTGATCCGCGAGACCCACGGCCTGCAGCACTTCGACGCCGCGCTCGCCGCCGGTCGCGGGCTGATCGTCGCCGCCCCCCACCACGGCAACTGGGAGCTGCTGAACCAGTGGCTGGCCGAACGCACACCGTTGGCCATCCTGTACCGCCCACCGGAATCGGCCATCGGCGAGGCCTTCCTCAACCGCGTGCGTGCGGCCGGCGGCAACGCCGCGCGGGTGACCCAGGTGCGCGCCGAAGGGCCGGCGGTGCGCCAGCTGTTCAAGGTGATCAACGGCGGCGGCGTGGTGGGGATCCTGCCCGATCAGCAACCCAAGGCAGGCGATGGCGAGTTCGCGCCGTTCTTCGGTGTGCAGGCGCTGACGATGACCCTGCTCGGCCGGCTGGCCGAGCGCACCGGCGCCGCCGTGTTGTTCGCGTGGTGCGAACGCCTCGACGCCGGCAGCCACGGCCGCCCGCCGAGCTTCGCGCTGCACATCGAGCCGGCCCCGGCGGCGGTGGCCGCTGCCGATCCGCTCGCGGCAACCACCGCGCTCAATGCGGCGGTGGAGCGCATCGCGCGGCGTGCGCCCGCGCAATACCAGTGGACCTACAAACGCTTTACGCTGCGGCCGCCGGGTAGTGGCGAGGACAATCCCTACTACGGCCACTAAGGTCGCATCGCGCGACCGTGATCGCTCACGAACCAGGGGATGTTCGATGCGCCGACGGGTGCCGTTTTTTGCCTTCCCAGCCCGGCCCGCCACCGCGGGCGGTGGGCCCGGGACGATGGACACGATCGACACCGGCAGAGGCCGCCACGCGGAGCGCCGCGCAACGCGCATGATCATCGCGCCGGCCCCGTGCCAGCACGCCGACCATCGCGAGCGTGCACCGTGAGCGACATCGCGACCCACGCGCCCAATGCAACCGATGCCGCGACGGATCCGGGCGACTGGCAGCGCATGCCCGAGCGCGCGCGCAACCTCACCATGTTCGGCAACGCACTGGGTTTCGCCATTCCCGGCGCGATCATCGGCGGCATCGCGGCGCTGATCGGCAACCTCGGATTGCAGCCGCTCTGGTTCGCCTCCACCGTCGCCCTGGGCGCCCTGGTGGGGGCGGTGTTCGGCGCCTGGCTCGGCCTCAAACACCATCGCCATACCTTCTGGCGGCTCGATGCCGATGGCCTGGCGCTTCGCCATGGTCGGTTGTGGCAGCACGAGACGCGCGTGCCGGCCAGCCGCGTGCAGCATCTCGACCTCAAGCGCGGCCCGCTCCAGCGCCGGCAGCGCCTGGCCACGCTCGTGGTGCACACCGCTGGCACGCGCCACAGCGCCGTCCAGGTCTTCAACCTCGACGAAGGCGATGCCGAACGCCTGCGCGACCGCCTCGCACGCCAGATCGACCACGACGACGATGCCTGAGCCCGGAAACGACGACAGCGCCGCGGCACCGGGCAGCGGTGGAACGCCTCGCGCCCCCGCTGGAATCGCCGATGCGACGGCCGCCGTGAACGCGCCGGCTACCGAGGGCACCGCGCCGGATTCCGTCCGCGAGCCCGTCGCCGCCCCCACGCCAGCACCGGCTCCCGAGCCCATCGGCCGAGCCGGCGCCGACGACGAGCCGCTGGCGCACGCCGAACGCCGACTGCACCCGATGTCGTGGCTGTTCGTGCTGCTCCAGCAGCTGCGCCAGTTCGTGATCCCGTTGCTTGCGCTGCTGGTGTTCGGGCGCGGCGACCGCAACGAGCTGTGGCCGCTGATCGGCGTCGGCGCGCTGGTGCTGTTGTCGGTGTGGAGCTACTTCACCTACCGCTATGGCGTGACCGCCGACAGCCTCGTGGTGCGCAGCGGCCTGCTCGAACGCAGCCTGCGCGTGATCCCGTTCGCGCGGATCCACAACGTCGCCGTGCAGCAGTCGCTGCTGCACCGGCTGTTCGGGGTGGCCGAGGTGCGCCTGGAATCGGCCGGCGGCACCAAGCCCGAGGCCGAGATGCGGGTACTCAAGTACGCCGATGCGATCGCGCTGGAGGCGCTGGTGCGCCACCGCGGCCTGCAGGTCGCCCCATCGCAGGCCGAATCGGCGAACGAACCCTCGCCGGTGCTGCTGGCGATGTCGACCGCCGAGGTGCTGCGCCATGGACTGGTGTCCAACCGCGGCATGGTCGTGCTCGGCGCCGGCGCCGCGGCGCTGGCCCAGTTCAGCCCGAAGCTCATGCCGCAGATGCTCAAGCGCTGGGGAGAGGCACTGTTCGGCTACGGCGACAGCCATGGCTACGGGATACCCGACTACGTGCTGGTCGGCCTGAGCCTGGCGGTGCTGCTGGTCGTGGTGCTGCGACTGTTCTCGATGGTGCTGGCGCTGTTGCAGTACCACGGATTCCGACTGGTCGAGCATGGCCGGCGGCTGACCGTCGAACGTGGCCTGCTGGCGCGCTGGCGTACTTCTGCCTCGCGCCGTCGCATCCAGGCGTGGACCCTGCGGGAAAGCCAGATGCACCGCCTGCTGCGACGCCGCAGCCTCGAGATCGACACCGCCGCGCGCGAGGAAGGCAACGGCCAGCAACGTGCGCTGCGCGAGCTGGCCCCCATCGCGACGCCGGACGCCTGCGACGCCCTGATCGAACACCTGCTGCCACGCGCGGGTTGGGCCGCGCTGGACTGGCGGGCGCTGCCGGCGTCGAACTGGTGGCGGTTGTTCGCCCCACACCTGCCCTGGCTGCTGTTGGCCACCGGTTTGCTGTGCCTGCGCGTGGGCAGTTGGGGTCTTCTGGCACTGCTGTGGCTGCCGTGGGCGGTGCTGTTGTCGCGCCAGCAGGCGCGGCGCATGGCCTGGGCGTGCAACGCCGAGCTGGTTGCGGTGCGCGGCGGCTGGTGGAGCCGGCACTGGCGCTTCGCCGAGATCGACAAGCTGCAGGCATTGCGCCTGTCGCGATCGCCCCTCGATCGGCGCTGCGGCACCGCGACGCTGTCGCTGGACACCGCCGGAAGTGGCGCGATGGCGCCGCCGCTGCAGATCCGCTTCCTGCCCGAGGCGCAGGCGCAGGCGCTGTACGCGCGCTTGGCGCACGAACTGGCGAAACGGCCGCTGCGGTGGTGAGTCGGTCAGTGAGTCGTTCAACCCAGGACGCGAGCGCACCGGTTGCCCGGCGCTGACCGGGCCTGCAGGCGCGGCATCAGCCGCGTCACGGATCGCGAGGGAAACGCCGCCGGCATCCCTTGATCGCCCGGCGCAGGCACGGAGCCGGAGACGGGCGGACGCCGCCGAGCCCTGCCGCGTCCCACGCCGGCCGGCGCGGGACGCGAGGGTTCAGCCGCCCGGACCCCAGTAGCCCAGCTCCCGGCGGATCTGCAGCGCGCGCAGGCGTCCCCCCCAGGGCTTCGATCGCAGCGGACCCAGACGACCGGCCAGCAGATCCTCAGTGGCGGCGATCACGCGCTCGCTGGCGCGGCCATCGCGCAACGGATGGATCGCATCGGCGTACGCGGCCAACGCCGCCTGCAACTCCGGTGTGGGTGCGAATGCGCGCTGCAGCATCTGCGGCAATGCCGATGCATCGTCGAAATCGAGCATGTGCGGTTTCGGAGCGCGATTGCGGAACGTCACCACCGGTTTGCGCTGCACCACGAACTCGGACACCACCGACGTGGTGTCGGCGACCAGCACGTCGGCGGCACGCTGCGCAGCCACCAGTTGTTCGGTCTCGAAAAACGCCGCGTTCGGCCCTTCCAGCGTCCGATAGCGCTCGAACAGCGCGGGCGGGCATTTGGGGTGCAGGGTCAGCAGCCAGTAGCGATCGCCGCGCGCGACCTCGGCGGCGATGGCCTCGAACAGGTGCGGCGCGGCGCTGAGCCGCTCGGTGAACGTGGAGGCGAACAGCACCACCGGGCGCCCGTCGGCCGGCGCGCGCAAGGCCGCCGCGGCACCGTCGTCGTCGCGGAACAGCGGATCGAGCTTGGGCCAGCCGGTCTCGACCACGGCGAAATGGCGATGGCGCGCGGCCAGCTCGACGAAGGGCGCGGTGGTCGCCGGCCCCTGCGTGCAGTACAGATCGAACAAGCCGCGCACGCGGAAGTGGCCGCGCGCGTCGTCGCGCTTCTCGACGTTGAACCCGTGGAACAGCTGGACCTTGGCACCGGAAACGAACGGCGGCACCCAGTTGGCGGCGCTGAACACCGCCCGCGGACGCAGTGCCACCGCCTCACGCAGGCCGACCATGCGCACCGGCTCGGGAAGGCGCGCGGAGGCCGCACCGTCGGCGAACCAGGCGTGGACGCCGTGACCGGCGGCTTGCAGCGCCTGCGCCAGCGGTTGCAGGATGGGCAGCGCATAACGCTCGGTCGCAAACAACAGGTAGTCCGCCATCAACGCTTCCCGTACTGAATCCATGGATGCCGTCGCGACCCGCCGCGTGCCGCTTTCGGCGGTCATTATCACGTTCAACGAGGCCGACCGCATCGCCGACTGCATTGCCTCGTTGGCGTTCTGCGACGACGTCGTGGTGGTGGACTCGCATTCCACCGATGCCACCGCGCAGATCGCCCACGACCTCGGCGCACGCGTGCTGCTGCGGCCGTTCGACGGCTTCCGCAGCCAGAAGCAGTTCGCCGTCGAGCAGGCGCGCCACGACTGGGTGCTGTGCCTGGACGCCGACGAACGCATCAGCCAGGAGCTGGCCGCGGCGATCGCGACGGCGCGGGACGCGGGGTTCGATGCCGCCGGCTACCGCTTTGCCCGCCTGTCACAGTACTTCGGCAAGTTCCTGCGCCGCGGGAATGCCTATCCCGACCGGGTCTTGCGCCTGTTCGATCGCCGCCGCGGCGGCTGGCGAGGCACGCGCGAGGTGCACGAGGCCGCCAGCGTCGACGGCCCGGTGCGCACCTTGCACGGCGACCTGATCCACTACCCGTACCGCTCGCTCGAACAGCAGCTGGCCAAGACCCAGCGCTACGCCCGCATGATGGCCGAGCACGACCACGCACGCGGCAAGCGCGCCACCGTGGCCAAGCTGGTGCTGTCGCCGGCCTGGCGTTTCTGGCGTGGCTACGTGCTGCGGCTGGGCTTCCTGGACGGCTGGCACGGGTTGGTCTACGCCTACGTGCGTGCCAACTACGTGCGGCAGAAGACGATCATGCTGTGGATGCTGCAGAACGGTCAGCCGGTGACCACGCCCGAACGCTGAACGCGATGGCGGCCCGCGCCGCCCTGGCGTCCGGACCCTGACCCAACTGTCAGGCCCGCCGGACAAAAAAATCGGACAACTCCGTTCAGAATTGGCGCGATCAGTCGCATCGCGCCATGCCGTTCCGTGCCACTATCCGCCGCTGCCGGACGCCCCTCCATTCGAACCATGCGGAATCCCGGCATTCCGCATCCCCCCGAAGACCACGCAATGAATCGAATCCTCGTCACCGGCGGCGCCGGCTTCCTTGGCTCGCACCTTTGCGAGCGTCTGCTGCGCGACGGCCATGACGTGCTGTGCGTGGACAACTTCTTTACCGGCAGCAAGCGCAACGTCGCCCACCTGCACGGCAGTCCGTTCTTCGAGGTGATGCGGCACGACGTCACGTTCCCGCTCTACGTCGAGGTCGACCGGATCTTCAACCTCGCCTGCCCGGCCTCGCCGGTGCACTACCAGTTCGACCCGGTGCAGACCACCAAGACCAGCGTGCACGGCGCGATCAACATGCTCGGCCTGGCCAAGCGGGTGAAGGCGCGCATCCTGCAGGCCTCGACCAGCGAGGTGTACGGCGATCCGGAAGTGCATCCGCAGCCCGAGGGTTACTGGGGCAAGGTCAACCCGGTCGGCATCCGCAGCTGCTACGACGAAGGCAAGCGCTGCGCCGAAACGCTGTTCTTCGACTACTACCGCCAGCACCAGCTGGACATCAAGGTGGTGCGCATCTTCAACACCTACGGCCCGCGCATGCATCCCAACGACGGGCGCGTGGTCAGCAACTTCATCGTGCAGGCGTTGCGCGGCGAGGACATCACGATCTACGGCGACGGCAGCCAGACGCGCAGCTTCTGCTACGTCGACGACCTGATCGAAGCCAAGGTGCGGATGATGGAGACCGAGACCGGCTTCACCGGTCCGGTCAACATCGGCAATCCGGTCGAGTTCACCATGCTGGAGCTGGCCGAACTGGTGCTCAAGCAGGTCGGCGGCAAGTCGAAGCTGGTCTATCGCCCGCTGCCTTCCGACGACCCGCGCCAGCGTCAGCCGGACATCTCGCTGGCCAAGGAAAAGCTCGGCGGCTGGGAACCCAAGGTCGCGCTCGAAGACGGCCTGCGCGAGACCATCGCCTATTTCCGCAAGCTGCTTGCCGAAGGGAACCCGGCATGACCACGTTCGCCGTCATCGTCACCAGCTACAACTACCGCGCCTTCGTCGAAGAGGCCGTCGACAGCGCGCTGGCACAGACCCGTGCGCCTGCGCAGGTGATCGTCGTCGACGACGGCTCCACCGACGGCACCCCGGACCTGCTCCAGCAGCGCTACGGCAGCGACCCGCGGGTGACCTTGCTGTGCGGCGCGAATGGCGGCCAGCTGGTCGCGTTCCAGCGCGGCATGGCGGCGGCCAACGCGGACGTGATCTGCTTCCTCGATGCCGACGACCGTTGGGCCCCGGACTACCTCGCGCGCATTGGCGAGCTGTACGACAGCCGCAAGGACGTCGACTTCGTCTTCTCCGACATCAGCCTGTTCGGCAACGAGCAGCGCACGATCGGCTACGACGAGTGTGCCCGCGACCTGGGCTACACCGCGATCAGCACGTTCTCGCTGACCCACTGGTACGGCGCGCCGACTTCGGCGTTGTCGCTTCGCTCGCTGTGGGCGCGGCGCAGCCTCGACCTGCCTGCCGATCTCAACCACACCTGGCGCCTTTCGGCCGACAACTGCCTGGTCTACGGCGCCAGCGTCCTGGGTGCGCGCAAGTACTACCTGCCCACCGGCAGCGTGGGTTACCGCATCCACGGGAACAACGGCTGGTGGTCCAACCGCACGCCGACTGCGAACTTCCTCAACCGCCTGCGTTCGCGCGGCCTGATCGCGCACTACGCGCGGATCGCGGGGATCGACGACTCCTGCCTGCACCTGGCCAAGTACGAGTACAAGACCAAGCCCGACCCGAGCTGGGACGAAACCAAGCGCTACGCGGGGCTGGCCTGGGCCGGTCGCGGCGCGCCGTGGTGGAAGCGTGGCGAACGCGCGATCTCCATCCTCATGGGCCGCCGCAAGGGTCGTTGAGCCGCGGCGCCATCGCGGCCCCATCCCATGAAGTTGCTGCTCACCAACTTCCACGACGGCGACGGCGGCGGTCACACGACGTACGTGCTGGCGCTGGCGCGAGGGCTTGCCCCGCGCCATGAGGTGCACGTCGCCGCGCCCGAAGGCAGCCGCCTGTACCGCGAGGCCGCCGCGTCACTGGGCGTCCACGCGCTGGCGCAGGCGTTTCCGAACGGGCTCAAGCGTCTGGCGGCCCGTCTGCGCGCCCGCGCGCAACTTGCCGCTTACCTGCGCGAGCACGATTTCGACGTGGTCCACGTCAACGGATCGGCGGACCACCGCCTGGTGATGTCCGCTTTGCGCGGCCTGCCGCAACGGCCGCGCATCGTGTTGACCAAGCACAACTCCAAGCCGATGACCGGCCTGGGCCACGCCTGGCGAGCCCGGCGAGGCACCGACATGGTCATCGCCGTGTGCGACCACACCCGCACCGAACTGGCCGGCACCGCGTACCGACGCTGCCTGCACGAGACCGTGCACAACGGGGTCGACATCGCTCGCTACGCGCCGTGGCCCGCGTCGCAGGCGGCGACCGAGCGCCGGCGCTGGGCGGACGACGACACGTTGCTGCTGGGCAGCAACGCCGGCACCGCGACCTACAAGGGTTGGATGGACCTGGTCGAAGCGCTGGCGGCCCTGCCGACGGAGCAACGCACCCGCGTTCGCGTGCTGCTGGCCGGCAAACCGCCCGGCAGCGAGCAACGTGCACGCATCGAGCAGTTGGGGCTCAGCGCGCAGGTGCAGTTCACCGGCCTGCTGGACGACGTGCGCCCGGTGATCGCCGCGATCGATGCCGGGTTCGTGCTGTCGTGGGATGTCGAGACGATCTCGTTCGCCTGCCGCGAGATGATGGCGATGGCGCGGCCGGTATTGGTCAGCAACTACGCTGGCCTGCCCGAGAACATCCAGCCCGACATCGACGGCTGGGTGGTACCGGTACGCGATCGCACGGCCATCGGCGCCGCGATCCAGCACCTGCTGCGCGTGCGCGACCAACTGCAGGGCATGGGTGCGGCAGCACACGCGCATGCCCAGGCCGAGTTCGGCCTGGAGCGCTTCGTGGATCGCACCGAGGCGGCATACCAGCGCCTTCTGGACGCTACGCCCGGCTAGCTAGCACGGCTCTCGTAGGGCGCATTAGCCGAAGGCGTAATGCGCCGGATCGGACGCGCGATGAAGGTCCAACCTCGACACAAACAAATCCGGCGCAATGCGCTTCGCTTATTGGCGCCCTACGAGTGCACCTTAGGCCTTGGCAAATGCCGAAGCTGCTTGGTCGATCTGCGCTGCCCTCGGGATGGCCGCTGGCGCACTGACCGCGATGGCGAGCGATGGGTATCACGATGCTCAACCCATCCTACGGGGCTGCGCCCGGCGGGCGATCTGGGCTCGGCCCAGCCTGGGCCGCCAGCCGCCCGTGCCTCGCATCCGCGCCCGCAAGAACAGACTTGTGCGTTCAGACAGCTAGCCACACGTGACGGCGACTAGCCGCCGTCGTCGGCATCGCCGTCGTCGTCCGACGCAGCACTGGGGGGCGCCGTGGGTGTCAGCATCGCATCCGCACACGCGGCGGTGGCCGCTCCCGGCAGCAGCCACCAGCTTCGGCGATTGGCATTGCCCAGCGCCTGCGCATGTCGCCGGTCGATGCAATCGACCATCGCCGCATCCTGCACCAGCAACCACCGCGATGCCGGCCGCTGCGCCTGCCAGGCCAGGCCCCGCCGCATCTGTTCGTCGAAGGGACGCTTGAAGCCGAACTCGGCGACCGCGCGATCGGCCATCAACAGGTGCTGCTCACGCCAGGCCACCAGGCCGAGCTCGGCGTCCGCACCGATCCGCCGGCCGACCGCGACCATCAGCCCGCGTGCCGACGAGGAGTCGTTGAGCAGCGGCGCCCCGATCAGCCCGAACAACACCCACAGGCCGGCCAGGGTGGAGACCAGCGCCGCGATCGGCCGCCGGCGACCGAACCACAGCACGCTGGCCACGCCCCAGGCCCCGATGGCGACCAGCAGGCCGGCAAGCGCCAGGGCTTCATTCTCCAGGCCGCGCTGCGCCACGAGGTGCCGCTCGAACCCCGGATCGCCGAACCACATCGTCAGACCCGCCACCAGCGCCACGCCGCCCAGCGCCGCGGCAAACCCCAACGCCAGCCGGCGCGGCCACACGCGCCGCAGCAGACCCGGCAGCAGCGGCGCCAACGCCAACGCCGCCATCGGCAGGGCCGGCAGGATGTACATGTCGCGCTTGCCGCTGGGAATGGTGAAGAACACCAGCACCAGCAGCCACCACGCCAACGGCAACAGGTAGCGCGGGTCGACGCGACGCAGTCGCCGGCGCCACGCCGGCACCGCCCACGGCAGCGCCAGCGCGGTGGGCAGCCACATGGTGGCCATGACCTCCAGGAAGTACCAGGCCGGTTGTGCGTGGTGCCAGGAGGCGGCGTAACGCTTGGCGGTCTGGCGCAGCAGGATGTCGTCCATGTACGTCCGGTAGTCCGGCGACCCATTGCCCAGCGCGGCCACCAGCATTGGCACCAGCCACACGCCGCAGGCCGCAACGAACGCGAGCGGACCCAGCCAGAACCGAGGGTGGGTGGCGTACAGGCGCACCGGCCAACCGCGTACTGCCGCGATGCCGGCCGGAACCAGCATCAGCAGCGCGATCGCACCGACCCCCTTGCTGATGGTGCCGAACCCGGCCGCCGCCCACCCCAGCGCCCACATCGACCAGTTCGGTCCGGGATCGCTGCGCGTGGTGAGCACGTGCCGCAGAAGTCCGTAGTTGGCCAGGGTGATCCAGAACACCACCAGCGGGTCGATCTGCGCCTTCTTGGCCTGCCAGGTGAACTGCAGCGCCAGCAACACCGCCCAACCCGCGTACAACCCCACCCGGCGGGTCCACAGTCGGCGGCCCAGGTCGATCACGCACCACAGCGTGCCCAGCGCGGCCAGCAACGACGGCAGCAGGAAGGCCACGCGCCAGTTGCCGATCACCGTGTAGGCGGCGGCCTGCAGCCACATGAACAACGGCGGCTTGTCCGAATACAGCTCGCCGCCCCGGTGTGGGAACAGCCAGTCGCCGCTGTCGACCATCTGCCGCGCGACCAGCGCAAAGCGCGGCTCGTCCGCCGGCCAGGGGTCGCGCAGGCCCAGTCCGGCGCCCAGCACCAGCACGGCCACGATCCAGAACAACCAGGTTTCACGCGAAATCGCGGTTCTCGCCAGGCGCGGCATCTGCAGGGGCACGATCAGGCTTTCCACGGCGTTTCGACGGAGCGCAAATGATAGCCAGACGATGTAAGCGTTCTGTCGGAAGTGCCAGCGGCGCGGCTTGCGCGTCTTGGCGATTGCTCGGACTGCGGTGAACGCGCCGTCGCCGCGATCGGCCGTAGCGCCCGGGCGGTCGTTGCACCGGCCCCATCCAAGGGGCCCGATGCGATGCGCCGGTGCGGGGCCCTGTACCGGCCTCGCCCAGCAGGGGCGGCGTCAGGCCTTGGCGGACTTGCGCAGCCGCGCGTAGAAGAACCCGTCGCCACCGCCCTCGCCGGGCAGGCGTTGGTAACCGGCGGGCACGCCGTCGACGGACACGGCTCGGCCGAAGCGTCCGTCGAGTGGCTCGAGCGCGGCATCGGCGGTGCGCGCCAGGAACGCCGCGACCTGCGCGTCGTTCTCGGCCTTGAGGATCGAGCAGGTGGCGTACAGCAGCACGCCACCGGGGGCGACGGTACGCCACAACGCATCCAGCAGACGGGCCTGGGTGGCGACCAGCGCGGCCATGTCGGCTTCGCGACGGTGCAGCAGCACATCGGGCTGGCGCCGCACCACACCGGTGGCGGAACACGGCGCGTCGAGCAGCACCGCGTCGAACGGCACGTCGTCCCACCACGATGGCAGCGCGGCAGCGTCGGCGGCCAGCAGACGGCCTCGCCCACCCAACCCCAACCGGGCCAAGCCAGTGCGCATGCGCCGCAACCGCGCGGCGTCGATCTCCAGCGCCACCAGCGAAAGCTCGGGGTCGCGCTCGAGCAGGTGCGCGGCCTTGCCGCCAGGCGCCGCACACGCATCGAGCACACGGGCACCACGCACGGGTGCCAGCGCGTCGACAACCAACTGCGCCGACGCGTCCTGCACCGACACCGCGCCTTCGTCGAAGCCCGGCAATGCCGCGACGGCCACCGACTCTTCCAGGCGCAGGGCATCGGCCAGCGCCGGCACGGTCGTGGCCGCGATGCCGGCGTCACGCAGCTGCGCGGCATAGCCGTCGCGATCGACGCGGCGCGCGTTGACGCGCAGCCACATCGGCGCCGGAATCGCGCTGGCGTCGAGGATCCCCGCCGCGTCGTCACCCCAATCGCGCTGCAATTGCTCACGTAGCCATTGCGGCCAATGCGCGTGCGGGTCAACCGCCGGCAGGCCTTCGCGCTGGGCACGGCGTAGCAGCGCGTTGACCAGTCCGGCGTGGTGTTCGAAGCCGAGCATGCGCGCAGCCTCGACGGTCGCGGCGACAGCGGCATGCGCAGCAAGCCCGAGCGGATCCAGCTGGGCGAAACCGGCAAACAACAAGGTGCGCACGCGTGCGTCGCGCTTGGGCAGCGGCCGCGCCATCCATGCGTCGACGGCGGCGGCGTAGCGCTGCGGTTGGCGCAGCACGGCGAAACAGATCGCCTCGACCAGCGCGCGGTCGCGCGGGTCGCGCAGCGGCGGCAGGGCGCTGGCCAGTTCGGCCTTCAGCGAGCGCCCGCGGTGCAGCACCGCGTCAAGTACGTCGGCGGCAATCGCGCGAGGCGCGGCACCGGCGCTCATGCGGTCCTCAGGTCGGCGCGACCATTGAGGTAGTCGGCGGCACTGACCGGCTTGCCACCATCGCGTTGCAACGTGCGGATGCGCAGCGCGCCCTTGCCGCAGGCGATGTCGATGCCCTCGCGGCTGGCCAGCAACAGGGTGCCGGGCGTGGCTCCGTGGATCAACGCAAGCGCGGTGGCGGCGTGGACGCGCACGCGCTCACCGGCAACCGTGCCCTCGGCCATCGGCCAGGGGTTGAACGCACGCACGCGGTTGGCCAACTCGGTCGCAGGACGACTCCAGTCGAGCCGGGCCTGGGCCTTGTCGAGCTTGTGGGCATAGGTGACGCCGCGCTCGGGCTGCGGGCGCGGCACGGGGCGAATGCCCGCGCGCAGCAGGCCCAGGCCGTCGGCGAGCACCTGTGCGCCGAGCGCGGCGAGGCGGTCGTGCAGCGCGCCGCCGGTGTCCTCGCCCACCGCCAGCGACTGCGACAGCAGCACCGGACCGGTATCCAGGCCCTTCTCCATCTGCATCAGGCACACGCCCGACTCGGCGTCGCCGGCCTCGATGGCGCGCTGGATGGGCGCGGCGCCGCGCCAGCGCGGCAGCAGCGAGGCGTGAACGTTCCAGCAGCCGTAAGCGGGGATGTCGAGCACCGACTGCGGCAGGATCAGGCCGTAGGCGACCACGATCATCAGGTCCGGCTTCAGGGCGCGCAGGGCGTCCTTGGAAACCGTCGTGCGGAAATTCTCCGGCTGCAGCACCGGAATGCCGCGCGCGAGCGCTTCGCGCTTGACCGGCGACGGGGTCAGCTCACGGCCGCGACCAGCCGGCCGGTCGGGCTGGGTGTAGACCGCCACCACCTCGCCGCGCTGGGCGGCCGCGCGCAGGCACGGCACGGCGAAGTCGGGTGTGCCGGCGAAGACGATTCTCATGGGCGGTCAGGTCGATTGGGGGCGTCGCGCACGGCGTGCGCTGCGGGGGAGGACGGGAGCGCACAACGAACAGGCACGCCGACCACGCCAGGAGACGCGGCCGGTGGACGTCGGCGCGAGGCGGGGACATCGCACATCGTACAGGCCGCACCGCGGCCGGCCTGCGGCACCCCGCGATGGCTCAAGCGGCGTTGCGACGCGCCTTGGCGAGCTTCTTGCGGACCATTTCACGCTTGAGCGGCGACAGGTAGTCGACGAACAGCTTGCCCAACAGGTGGTCCATCTCGTGCTGGATGCAGACAGCCAGCACCCCGTCGGCCTGCATTTCAAACAGCTTGCCGTCGCGTCCGATCGCGTGCACGGTGATCGTGTTGGCCCGGGTGACGTCGGCGAAGATGCCGGGGACCGAGAGGCAACCTTCCTGGTAGACCTGCTCGCCATCGTGGGCGGTGATCACGGGATTGATGAAAACCAGCGGCCGGTCGTTCTCTTCGGACACGTCTATGACCATGAACCGCTGGTGCACGTCGACCTGGCTGGCCGCCAGGCCGATGCCGGGAGCGGCATACATGGTTTCGAACATGTCATCGATCAACTGCTGGAACGCGGAATCGGTAATCCGGGCAGGATCGACGGCAACGGCCTGCGTTCGCAGGCGCGGATCGGGGAATTCGAGTATTGGAAGCAGGGCCATGGCGTCAGAAATGGGGGCGTCTGTCACAGACACAATCAGTGGCAGTGATTGTAACGCCGATGGGGCCCCCAAAAGCTTGCAACCGCGCGTATCTTCTGGGCTATAGTGCCCGGGCCCCCGCCGTCAATGGTGGGCCGGCAAACCTGCAAGGGGAATCAGGTAGATGGCTGCCATACTTAAACCGATCCGCGCGGTTGTCACTGCTGCGCTGCTGACCGTTGCCACCTACGGCGTCGCCGCCGAAATGTCTGGCAACCATCCCGACACCTACGTGGTGAAACGGGGCGATACCCTGTGGGATATCGCCGGCCGTTTCCTAAAGCGTCCGTGGCTGTGGCCGGAAATCTGGCAAGCCAATCCGCAGATCAAGAACCCGCATCTTATTTATCCGGGTGACGTGATCTCGCTGGCCTACCTCAACCGCGTCGCGGTCGAGCCGGGTCCGCGCGCGGAAGCGCCGCTCAACGCGATCCCGCTGTCGGACGTCGAGCCGTTCCTCAAGAACCTGCGCGTTGTCGACAAGGTCGACGACATGCCGTACGTGGTCGGTCTCGAAGAAGACCGCCTGCGCAGCAGCGAAGGCCAGCTCGTCTACGTCAAGGGCCTGCCGAGCGCGCAGCCGGGGCAGCGTTACGCGGTGGTTCGTCCGACCGTGCGCTATACCCGCGTGGATCGCGATGAATGCTGCGATATCCACAAGGCCGATGACCTCGACTTCCGTGGTCGCCGCACGATCAACTTCGAAGACTTCTGGACCAGCCGCCTGGTTGGCGAGAACGGCACCGAACTGCTCGGCTTCGAGCTGATGCAGCAGAATGTCGGCACGATCACCCGCGGTGAAGTCGGCGGAATCGAGGCCAGCACCCTGCTGCTCGACCGGGCCGGTCGTGAAGTGCGCATCGGCGATCGCCTGATCCCGGTCGAAGCACAGCCGTACGACCTGCAGTTCTTCCCGCACCCGCCCAAGCAGCAGCTCGAGTACGGCCGTGCCCGCGTGCTTGCAGTCGCCGACACCCTCACCAGCGGTGGGCCGCGTGACGTGATCGCGCTGTCGGTCGGCACCCGCGACGGCGTCGACAACGGCACGGTGTTCTCGACCTGGCGCGTTGGCAGCGAACCGGCGGACCGCATTCGCTTCGGTGACAGCCGTAGCGAGGACACGATTCCGCGCAGTGGCCACGTTCGCCTGCCGGACGAGTACGCCGGTCACGTGATGATCTTCAAGACCTTCGAACGTGTCAGCTACGGCCTGGTGATGGACAGCGTCAAGCCGACCCGCGTCGGTTACGAACTCAAGCACCCGGACGCCGCGTACTGATTCGCGGGCTTTCCCTACGGTTTGAAGCGACGGCGCCCTCGGGCGCCGTCGTCGTTTCCGGGGCAGGCTGCCAGCATGCCGACCGAACCCCGCGATGACGCCATTGCCCTGCTGCACCTGCTGTTCGCCGGCGGCGCCAGCGCGCCGCGGCGACGACTGCTCGACAACTGGCAGTCACCCCTGGCCGCACTGTCCGCGTCGGTGACCAGTTGGCGTGATGCCGGACTGGACGACGCGCAGATCGGGGCTCTGCGCAGGCCTCCACCCAGGTCGGCGCTGGCGCGGGCCCTGGACTGGCTCGACCGGGAAAGCCATCACGTGATCGGCTGGCACGACGCCGACTACCCGCCACCGTTGCGGGAGGCAGCCAGCCCGCCGCTGGCGCTGTTCGTTTCCGGCGACCCCGCCCTGCTGTGGCGCCCCTCGGTCGCCGTCGTCGGCAGCCGCACGCCCAGTCCGGGTGGGAGGGACCACGCCATCCGCTTCGCGCATGCGCTGTCAGCCGCAGGCCTGGTGGTTGGCAGCGGGCTGGCCGCAGGCGTCGACACGGCCGCGCACGAGGCCACGCTGCGCCAAGGGGGCCACACGTTTGCCGTGCTCGGCACCGGCCCCGACACCGCCTATCCCGCCACCAACATCGGGCTCCATGCCCGGATCGCGGGACTGGGGGCGCTGGTCAGCGAGCACCCGCCCGGCACGCCAGCACGCAAAGAGCACTTCCCCACACGCAACCGGATCCTCGCCGGGCTGAGCCTGGGCACGGTGGTGATCGAGGCCGCCGCCCGTTCTGGCGCACTGATTACCGCCCGGCTGGCTGCCGAGGCCGGGCGCGAGGTGTTCGCATTGCCCGGGTCGATCGACAACCCGCACGCCCGCGGCTGCCACCGCCTGATCCGCGATGGGGCGCTGCTGGTCGAGACGCCCGAGGAGATCGTCGAAGTGCTCGCCCCGTTGGCCGGACGGCTGGCCGGCGACTTGCGCCAGCGCCTGCCCGCCCCCATCACGGGGCGCAACGATAGCGCCGCCGTCGCCTTCCTTTCGGGTCCGCCAGGCCCTCCCGTGATCCCGCCACCACGGGGCGATGACTACAACACGTTGTGGCGCGCACTCGGTCACGACCCTACCGATATGGATGAACTGGCGCAGCGCACCGGATTGACGCCCGCCGCCCTGTCCTCCATGCTGCTGCTCATGGAGCTTGAGGGCCACGTGGCGGCACGACACGGCCGCTACCACCGCAGTCGCTGAGTTGGCCCCATGGCCGGCTGGCGGCACGTCAGCAACTCCAGCCCACCGCGCCGCAAGCGGCGCAGGCCGAGGGGAAATGAAAGAGAGCATCCTGGACGTCCTGCTTTACCTGTTTGAGCACTACTTCACCGAAGACGCGGACCTCGTCCGCGACCGCGACTCCCTGCAAAGCGGCCCGCTGTTCGATGAGCTGGGCCAGGCGGGCTTCAGCCCCGCCGAGATCAACAAGGCCTTCGACTGGCTTGATGCGCTGGCGCGTCAGCGTCCCTCGGCCAGCGTGCCGCGTGCCGACGGCCCGACCCGCGTCTACTTCGGCCCCGAACTCGACAAGATCGACGTCGAATGCCGGGGTTTCCTGATGTTCCTGGAACAGCACCGCATCCTCGATGCCGGCCAGCGCGAGCTGGTGCTGGATCGTGCGATGGCACTGGACCAGGACCAGATCGACCTGGACGACCTCAAGTGGGTCGTGCTGATGGTTCTGTTCAACCAGCCCGGCTCCGAAGCGGCATACGCCTGGATGGAAACGCAGATCTTCGAAGACGAGCCAGAGCCGGTGCATTGACCTGTCCGCGCGCCGGGGAGGCGCGCGGCATCGCAGGACGCGCCGCCCGTGCACTGCCGGGTGGCCTACAGGAGTTGGGGAATGACCGATTGGTACTACCACGACCCGGCACTGGGCCGCGTCGGGCCGATTGCGGCAGAGGAACTGCGCGCGCGATTCCGCGACCACCTGATCCGCTCTGAAACGCCCGTCTGGCGCCCCGGCCAGGCCGACTGGTCCCCGCTGTCGCAGTTTTCCGGCGAACTCGGACTGCCCGGCATGACGTCCGATCCGCGCCAGCCCCCGCCGCTGAATCCCCCCGCATCCCACCGCGGGACCAACGCGCCCCCCGCTACCGCGGGGCGCGGATTGGGTGGCTGCGCCATCGCCGCGATCATCGGCGTGGTCGTCGTCGTGATCCTGGTGCCGGTGATTGCGATCCTCGCCGCGATTGCCATTCCGGCCTACCAGGACTACATCCACCGCACGAAGGTCACCCAGGTCATCGTATCCACCGCCACGCTGCGCGATGGCGTGCACGCGTACGAGAGGCGTCATGACGCCTGCCCGCGCAACGGCGATGAGGGCTTCGGCGAACCCGACAGCTACGCGTCCGACACGGTTGCCAGCGTCCGCGTGGGGTCTGTCGAAGAAGGGGGGTGCGCCATGGAGATCGCCCTGCGCGGCATCGCCCCGGCGGTCGACGGTGAAACGCTGTTCTGGAAACTGGACCGTGACGCAGGAGAATGGCGGTGCCAGGGCGGCAGCGTCCCCAACAAGTTCCTGCCTGCAATGTGCAAATCCATCATCTCTGACGAGTCCACACCATGAGCCACTGGTACTACAGCGACTCCACCCGCACGCGCCAGGGGCCGGTCGATGCCGAAGCGATGGCGCAACTGCACCGCGAGGGACGACTGGCGCCCGATACGCTGGTCTGGCGCGAGGGCCTGACTGAGTGGCAGCCATGGCGGACTCTGATGTCCGAGGTGCTCGGCACCGACGTCGCGCTCTCGCCGCCCCCCGCACCGGCGGCGATCGATGGTGAAGCGGGCTTCACGCCAGCCGCCACGCCCACGACAGCACCGGAATCGGGTGACGCAATCGATTGGGGTATCCCGGCGTCGCCACGGCCCACAGCGACCGTCACAGACGCACTGCCCGCCTCCTGGGCCACTGCCGACAGCGCCTCGCCGTACGCGCCGCCCCGGGCCACCCTGGCCGAAAGCAGCGACTATCAGGCCGGCGGCGAAGTCGTCTATGCCGGCTTCCTGAAGCGCTTCGCCGCGGTCGTGATCGACGGCTTCGCCATCACCATCGCGTACTACGCCGTGGTCATCATCCTGATGCTGGTGTTCGGCATGGGCCTTGGCGCACTGGGCAGCATGACTCCGAGCTCCGACGCCCTGCCGGCGGGCATGGTCGCGATGTTTGCCGTGATCTACGGCGTGTACCCGATCATCAGCGGGCTCTACTACGTCGGCTTCGAGTCCTCCTCGATGCAGGCCACGCTGGGCAAGATGGCGGTCGGGATCAAGGTCACCGACGGCAACGGACAGCGCCTGCGCCCGACCCACGCCCTGGGCCGCTGGGTTTCGCACCTGCTCTCGTACCTCACCCTGTACGTCGGCTACATCATGGCCGGCTTCACCGACCGCAAGCGCGGACTGCACGACATGGTCGCCAACACCCTGGTGGTGGACCGCTGGGCCTACACCGGCCGGCCGGACCTGCAGCGCCGGGAACTGGGCGTGGTCACGATCGTGATGCTGGTCCTGGCAGGCCTGGCGATCCTCGGCTATGGCGCAATCCTGGCGTTCGTCGTGGCGTTGGGCGCGATGGGCAGCAGCTGATCCAACGCGGCGCGCAGGGCCCTGCCGCGCGCGCCGTGGAGACGGCGTGAAAGCCGGCCGAGCTTGACAGGCGTGGTCGCCGCGTGATTCCACTAAATAGAGCAACTCGCTGAACGCCCGCGGTCCTGGCCGCGGGCGTCAACACATTGCCGCGGCGTTTTCGCGGCACCATGCCCGGCCCGAAACGGCCCTGCGGAGCCAATCCTTCATGGCCAAGAATCTCCTCATCGTCGAGTCGCCCGCCAAGGCCAAGACGATCAACAAGTACCTGGGCAAGGACTTCACCGTCCTGGCGTCCTATGGCCACGTCCGCGACCTGGTGCCCAAGGAGGGTGCAGTCGATCCCGACAACGGCTTCGCGATGCGCTACGACCTCATCGAGAAGAACGAGAAGCACGTCGATGCGATCGCCAAGGCCGCCAAGGGCGCCGAGCACCTGTTCCTGGCGACCGACCCGGACCGCGAGGGCGAGGCGATCAGCTGGCACATCGCGGAGATCCTGCGCGAACGTGGCCTGCTCGAGAACCGCACGCTGCAGCGCGTGGTGTTCACCGAGATCACCCCGCGCGCCATCAAGGAAGCGATGGCCAACCCGCGCGACATCGCAGGCGACCTCGTCGATGCCCAGCAGGCGCGCCGCGCGCTGGACTACCTGGTCGGCTTCAACCTGTCCCCGGTGCTGTGGCGCAAGGTGCAGCGCGGGCTGTCGGCCGGTCGCGTGCAGTCGCCGGCACTGCGCATGATCGTCGAACGCGAGGAGGAGATCGAAGCCTTCGTCGCGCGCGAGTACTGGTCCATCGAAGCCGAGTGCGCGCATCCGTCGCAGGCATTCACCGCTCGACTGGCCAAGCTCGACGGCAAGAAGTTCGAGCAGTTCACCGTCACCGACGGCGATACCGCCGAAGCGGCGCGCAAGCGCATCGTCGCGGCCGCAAACGGCGCGCTGCACGTCACCGACGTCGGCAGCAAGGAGCGCAAGCGTCGCCCGGCACCGCCGTTCACCACCTCGACGCTGCAGCAGGAGGCCGCGCGCAAGCTCGGCTTCACCACCAAGCGCACGATGCAGGTTGCGCAGAAGCTGTACGAGGGCGTGGCGCTCGGCGAGGAAGGCACGGTCGGCCTCATCAGCTACATGCGTACCGACTCGGTCAACCTGTCGGCCGATGCGATCGATGAGATCCGCGACGTCATCGCCCGCGACTACGGCACCGGCGCCCTGCCGGACAAGCCCAACACCTACAAGGCCAAGGCCAAGAACGCGCAGGAAGCCCACGAGGCGGTGCGCCCGACCTCGGCGTTGCGCACGCCCACGCAGGTGGCGCGATTCCTCGAGGACGATGCGCGTCGCCTGTACGAACTGATCTGGAAGCGCACCGTGGCCTGCCAGATGGTGCCGGCCACGCTCAACACGGTCAGCGTCGAACTCGCCGCCGGCAGCGAGCACAGCTTCCGCGCCAGCGGCACCACCGTGGTCGACCCGGGCTTCCTGGCCGTCTACGAGGAAGGCAAGGACACCAAGGGCGCCGAGGACGAGGACGAAGGCCGCAAGCTGCCGCTGATGAAGACCGGCGACCGCGTGCCGCTGGACCGCATCCACACCGACCAGCACTTCACGCAGCCACCGCCGCGCTTCACCGAAGCGGCGCTGGTCAAGGCGCTCGAGGAATACGGCATCGGCCGGCCGTCGACCTACGCCTCGATCATCCAGACCCTGCTGTTCCGCAAGTACGTCGAACTGGAAAGCCGCAGCTTCCGTCCATCCGACGTCGGCCGTGCGGTCAGCAAGTTCCTGTCCGGACACTTCACCCAGTACGTCGACTACGACTTCACCGCACGGCTCGAAGACGAGCTCGACGCGGTGTCGCGCGGCGAGGAAGACTGGATCCCGCTGATGGAACGCTTCTGGACGCCGTTCAAGCAGCTGGTCGAGGAGAAGAAGGATTCGGTCGACCGCAACGAAGCCACCGGTGCGCGCCAGCTCGGTACCGACCCGAAATCCGGCAAACCGGTCAGCGTGCGCCTGGGTCGGTTTGGACCGTACGCGGCGATCGGCGCCATCGAGGACGAAGAGGAAAAGCCGACGTTCGCCTCGCTGCGCCCCGGCCAGAGCATGCACACCATCTCGCTCGAGGACGCGTTGGAGCTGTTCAAGCTGCCGCGCAAGCTGGGCTTGGACAAGGACGAGGAAGTCAGCGTCGGCATTGGCCGCTTTGGTGCGTTCGCCAAGCGCGGCAGCGTGTATGCCTCGCTGAAGAAGGAGGACGACCCCTACACCGTTGACCTCGCGCGTGCGGTGTTCCTGATCGAAGAGAAGGAAGAGATCGCCCGCAATCGCATCATCAAGCAGTTCGAGGGCAGCGACATCCAGGTGCTGAACGGCCGCTTTGGCCCGTACATCAGCGACGGCAAGCTCAACGGCCGCATCCCCAAGGATCGGGAGCCGGCATCGCTGACGCTGGAAGAGGTCACCCAGATGATGGCCGACACCGGCAAGCCGATGCGCAAGGGCTTCGGCAAGAAGGCGGCGGCGAAGAAAGAACCGGCCAAGAAGGTCGCCAAGAAGGCCGCAACCAAGGCCCCGGCCACCGCTGCGGTGAAGAAGGCGGCAAAGAAGGCGACGAAGAAAGCCGTGAAGAAGGCGACCAGCAAGACCGCGACCAAGACCGTTGCCAAGAAGGCGGCGAAGAAGGTCGTGAAGAAGGCCGCCAACGACGCCGCACCCTTCTGAACCCGATGCCGGCGATCGCCACCACCGATCGCCGTCGTCTCCGGAACCGTGCCCGCCACGGTCCGCATCGGGAGCCTGCCGGCTGGCAGGCGTCCCGCCCCACCTCGAACGCCCGGTCACCGGCGAACAGGCTGCCCGCATGTCCCTCGCACTGACGATCCCCGAAGCCGCCGCGGCGCTGCGCCGTGGTGCGGTGCTGGCCTACCCGACCGAAGCGGTCTGGGGATTGGGCTGCGATCCGTTCGACGAAGGCGCGGTGACGCGGCTGCTCGCGATCAAGCAACGTGCACGCGACAAGGGACTGATCCTGGCGGCAGCCAGCGCCACGCAGTTCGACGGGCTGCTGGACTGGGAGGCGCTGCCCGACGCGCGCCGCGACGCGGTCCTGGCCAGCTGGCCGGGCCCCAACACCTGGATCGTGCCGGTCACCGCGCGCGTGCCCGCATGGATTCGCGGAAGCCACGCCGGTGTCGCGGTCCGCGTCAGTGCGCATCCGGTCGTGGCCGCGCTGTGCACGGCCTTCGGCGGGCCGGTGGTGTCGACCAGCGCCAATCGATCGGGCGAGCCGCCCGCGTTCGTCCGCAATGCGCTGGACCCGGCGCTGCTGGCGCTGATCGACGGCGTGGTCGAAGGCGAAACCGGTGGACTGGCATCGCCAACGGCGATCCGCGATGCCCGCAGTGGCCTGGTCCTGCGCGACTGAAGCCATCGCCGGTGCACCTAGCATTCGCGCCCGTTTCACGCCGACGTTGCCAGCATGACGCGCCACGGTGCGCCGCACCGCCTGCCTGGAGACGATGACATGCCAACCCGAACCAAGCTCCTGACCCTCACGCCGCTACTGGCATTCGCGCTGGCCTTCGCCGCGCCCGCCAGCGCGCAGGACACCGCACCGCCGGAAATGAGCGCCGAACAGAAGGCGATGATGGACGCCTGGCAGAAGGCTTCCACCCCGGGTGCGCAGCACGCGCAGCTGGCCGAACACTTCAGCGGCAGCTGGACCACCAAGATGAGCGCCTGGATGGATCCCGCCACGCCGCCGGCCGTCGAGATGGGCAAGACGGTCAACACCCCGGTACTGGGCGCCCGCCAGTTGCGCATGGACTACAGCGGCATGTTCATGGGCCAGGCATTCGAAGGGATCGGCTACAGCGGCTACGACAACGTCAAGGGCAAGTACTTCAGCAGCTGGACCGACAACATGTCGACCGGCATGGCCATGCTGGAAGGCGACTACGACGCGGCCAGCAAGACCTACACCTATCGCGGCGAAATGGCCGACGCGATGAAGCCCGGCACGATGACGCCGATCCGCGAGGTGGTGCGTGTGGTCGACAAGGACCACCACGTGATGGAGTTCTACGAGACCCGCGACGGCAAGGAACGCAAGACCATGCAGATCGAGTTCAATCGCGCGCAATGAGCCGACCGGCCCGTGTGTGGGCCTCGCACCGGGCGCTGCGCGGACAATCTGAATGCCGCCTCGACCGGAGGACGCCTTCCGGCGGGCGGCGCTACCACCGGACGCGCGATGGGGCGCAAGATGCGGGCATGAAGCTCCACCGTGCCACCTACCTGTTGTTGGCCCTGTGCGCTGCCTCCGCAGCGCACGCCGGGGAGGTCACCATCTACCGCTGCACCGACGCGCAGAACCGGCTCACGCTGCGCGACACCCCGTGTGCCAAAGGCGAGCGCCAGCAGGTGCGCGCGATGGTGCGTCCGGTCGATGCACCCGCACGACCGCGCCCGGCACCGGTCGCACCGCAGGCGCCGGCGACACTGGCGCCGCACGTGGTCTACCTGCAACCGCCGCGCACGATGTACGAGTGCACAGGCGCCGACGGCCAGACCTACACCAGCGACAACGGCGACGGCAGTCCGCGCTGGGTGCCGTCGTGGACCTACGGCTATCCCGTCTACGCCGGACTGGACCGTCATGACACCGGGCGAGCACGCATCGTGTACCGTGACCGCCACGTCCGCGCTGGCATCGATCTGGGCGGACCGCGCCATCGACCGCTCCTGCCGGCCGGCGTCGTCCATTCGACCGGAAGCTGGGTTCGCGATGCCTGCCACCCGCTGCCGCAGCAGGAAGTCTGCGCGCGCCTGCGTGACCGCCGTTACGAATTGATCCGTGCCTACAACAGCGCGCTGCAGAGCGAACGCGCGCGCATGGATAATGAGCAGCGCGGCATCGATGCCCGCCTTGATAACGATTGCGGAGGAACCTGATGCGCGCGTGGATGTCGTTGCCGGTACTGGTACTGCTGTTGTCCTCCGGCGTCGCAACTGCGCAGCAGGAAGTGGTGATCTACAAATGCACCGACGCAAGCGGTGCGCAGACGTTCCAGAACAACGAACGCTGCCCCAAGGGCAGTCGTGAGGAACGCAAGGTGCTCGAAGCACCGACGCCCTCGTACGCCGCACCGGCCTACGTGCCTCCTCCCATGCCCGCCTCGCCCGCCGCCGCGCGACCGGCAGCGTCCGCAGCGGCAGCACCGCCCCCGGCGGTCTACGACACCGCGTCCGACGTCGAGCGCCTGCCGCCGCCGGTGCTGTACGAATGCACCACCTATGACAAGGATCGCTACCTCAGCGAGAGCGGCGAGGCGCAGCAGCGCTGCGCGCCGTTGGCCACCAGCGACCTGGGCGGCTTGTCCGGCAGCGGCGGCGCCAGCTCCTGCCAGATGGTCAGCGACCGCTGCCAGCGCATTCCCGATGGCGCCGTGTGCGCGGCCTGGAAGCAGCGCCTGGGCGAGGCCGAAGCCGGCCTGCGCTTTGGTCGCAGCGAAACACGCGAGGTGGTGCAGGCCGAACGCGATCGCGTTGCGCGCATCGTCGCCGAGAGCACCTGCGCGCAGGCGGCCAAGCCTTAAGGCCTGCTTCTAGTCACTTGCCCGTGCTCCGCCACGGGCGTGGGCCGTCGCGGAACCGGCCCGGCATCGCGACACCGGGATGTCAGAACCCGTAGCGCAGAAATCCGCCGTCCACCGCGATGCATTCGCCGGTCACGTAGCTGGCCGCGGGCAGGCACAGGAATGCCACCGCGGCGGCGACTTCCTCCGGCTCGCCGATGCGGCCCAGCGGCGTGCGCAGCAGCACCTCATCGAGATAGTCCGGATCGGCCAGCCGGTCGGACGTGCGACGCGTGCGGATGTACCACGGCGCCACGGCATTGACGCGCACGCCATCCTCGGCCCATTCGACCGCGAGGTTGCGCGTCATCTGGTGCATCGCCGCCTTGCTCATGCCGTACGGCGCGCCGGTGCGCACATGGGTCAGCCCCGACACGCTGCCGACGTTGACGATGCTCGAGGCGGCGTGGCGGGTCAGCAGCGGGTGCGCGTAGCGGGACAGCTCGAATGCGGCGAACAGGTTCACCTCGAACACATCGCGCCATTCGTCATCGGCGTAGTCGGTTGCCGGCTTGCTGATGTTGGCGCCGGCATTGTTGACGAGGATGTTGAGCGCGCCCTCGCCGTAATCCTCCACCCAGTCGAGCAGCTCGCGCCGTTGCTCGTCGATGGCGACATCGGCAACGAAGCTTTCGATATGGCGTTCGGGAAAGTCTTCGAGCAGCTCGTTGCGCGCGATGTCCAGCGCGGCGGCGTCGCGCGCGGCCAGCAGCACGTCGGCACCGAAACCGAGCAGCTCGCGGGCGATGGCACGACCGATGCCGGCGCTGCCGCCGGTGACCAGCGCCAGTTGTCCATCCAGTCGCCAACGCTTGGGATCCATGCCTGCCTCGTTCGTGCGCCGCCGCTCGCGGCCGGGCGTAGCATAGCCTCCGACCCAGCCGAGGAGCCCGACATGTCAGCCAGCCCGATGCACGTGGCAAACCCGCTAACCGCCGCCGTGCTGTGCGCCGTGCTGCTTGCGTCGGCCGCATGCTCCAGGCCACAGCCGCCCGACAAGGATCAACCGCCCGAGCCGCAGGCCAACACCGAACTGCGCGAAGCGATCCAGCAGCCGATCGACCAGGCCAAGGCTGCCGACGCCGCGGCACGCGAAGCGGCAGAGGCGCAACGCGCCGCCATCGAGGCCGCTACCGGCGACTGACCGAGGCTTGCGTCGGCATTGCGCGCGTCGGCTTCGCCGGCAGTAGCGGACACCACCGCGCTCCGAGGGTACCGACGGCATCGACGGCCATCGTCCCGGATGCCTCGCGGGATTTCCCGCGCACCGAACCCACGCCCCAAAAAACAACCCCGGCCTGGGCCGGGGTTGTGCGTTTCTCAGGGCCGGTTGGCAACGCGCGATGGCGCCCGGCGCACCCGACTCACCAGCCGCAGAAGCAGTACGCCAGCGATTTCACCGGCACGCCCTGGGTGCGCTGGATCGAGCCTTCGAGGAAGCGCAGGTCGGCAGCCGCCTGCGGGGCCGCCTTGGCCAGCAACGCGCGGGCCATGCCCGATTCGCGCAGCCACGCCGAACCCATCCGGCTTTCCGCCAGGCTACCGAACAGGCGGGCGAACGGCGGCGTGATCTTCTCGACGTAACGCACCTGGTAGTCGTCGGTCTTGCCGAGCTTGGCGCGCGCGGCGACATCGTCGATCGCCGCCTGCAACCCGCCCAGTTCGTCGACCAGACCGCGTTCCTTCGCCTGCGCACCGGTCCACACGCGACCACGCGCCACGGCGTCGACCTGTTCGACCGGCTTCTTGCGCGCCTGCGCCACCTTGCCAGTGAAGTCGCGGTAGCCCTTGTCGATCACCGACTGGATCACGTTGCCCACGTCCGGATCGAGCGGGCGGGTGATGTCGAAGGCACCGGCGAATCGCGTGGTGCCGACGCCATCGGTGTGCACGCCGATCTTCTCGAGCGCGCGCGGAATGGTCGGGATCAGGCCGAAGATGCCGATCGAACCGGTGATCGTCGACGGATCGGCGTAGATCCGATCAGCGTTCATCGAGATCCAGTAGCCGCCCGACGCCGCCAGGTCGCCCATCGACACCACGACAGGCTTGCCGGCCGCCTTGAGTGCCACGATCTCGCGGCGGATCTGCTCGGAAGCGAACACCTCGCCGCCGGGCGAGTCGACGCGCAGGACCAGGGCCTTCACGTCCTCGTCGTCGCGCGCCTCGCGCAACAGCGCGGCCGTCGATTCGCCGCCCACGGTGCCCGGCGGCTGCTCACCACCGGTGATCTCGCCCTCGGCCACCACCACCGCCACCTTCGGCCGGCGGTCGACCGCCGCCAGCGAGGCGCGATCGATGTGGGCCAGGTAGCCCTCCAGCGACACCTGGCGGAAACCGCCCTCGGCGTCTGCGTCTTCGGCACCGCGCTCGACCAGCAGGTCCTCGACCTGCTCGCGCGTCTTGAGGCCGTCGACGAGTTTCTGCTGCAGCGCGTACTTGGCCAGGTCGCCCTGCACCGCCGCCAGGCCGGCGGAGAACTGATCGATGCCGGTGGCCAGCTGCGCGGCGTTGAGCTTGCGCGCCTTGGCGATGTCGCCCAGGTAGCGCTGCCACACGTCGTTCATCCAGAACAGGTCGGCTTCCTTGGATTCGGCCGATGCCGCATCGAGCACGTACGGCTCGGCCGCGGACTTGTACTCGCCGACCTTGAACAGGTGCACATCGACGCCGAGCTTGTCCTGCAGGCCTTCGCGGAAGTACTGGCGATAGCGGCCGTAGCCTTCCAGCAGCAGCCCGCCCATCGGGTCGAGGTAAAGCTCGTTGGCCTGCGCCAACAGCAGGTACTGCGACTGGCCCACGTTCTCGCCGAAGCCGACCACCTGCTTGCCGGCGGCCTTGACGCGGCCGATGGCCGCGGCGAGTTCGCGCATCGAAGCGGGGCCGCCGCCGGCGAACTCGTCCAGGCGCAGCAGCACGCGGTCGATGCGCTTGTCGCTGGCGGCGCGGTCGAGCGCGCGCACGAGGTCGCGCAACTGCACCTCATCCGCATCGTCGCCGAAGGCCTTGGCCAGCGCGCGGCTCATCGGGTCGCTGCTGTACTGCTCGACCAGCGCGCCCTTTGGTGCAATCACCAGGACGGTCTTGTCGAGCAGCGGCGTGCTGCGATCGCCGATCAGGATCGCCAGCATGAACAGGAACAGCAGGCCAAAGAACAGCAGGTTGAAGAACAACCGCCGTACGAAGTTCATGCCATCCCAGATGCCGATGGCGACCAGTGCGATCGGACCGCGGCGGGGCTTGTCGTTGCTCATTCGATTGCTCCGAGAACAGGCTTGCAGACTAACGGTTCACGCCGCGGGCTTCATCGGCCATTGGTCACCGGGACCGGCGACATCGTCCGCGCGGGCGACAGCGCGCGGCTGGACCGCACGAAACGCGTACTCAGCAACACCGCGGCAACACTCAGGCCACCGATCAGGCCGATCCACATGCCCTTCGGCCCCCAGCCCAGGCCCAGGCCGAGACCGGCGCCCAGCGGCATGCCGATGCCCCAGTAGGCCAGCGCCGCCAGCAGCATGGGCATGCGCGTGTCCTTGAGGCCACGCAGCGCGCCGGCCGACAGCACCTGCACGCCATCGGGAAACTGGAACGCCGCCGCGTACAACAGCAACGAGGCCGCCAGACCGGCAACGGCGGCATCGCGCGTGTAGAAGCTCACCAGCAGGTCGTTGCCGGCCAGCAGTGCCAGCCCCGACAGCAACTGCGTGCCCAGCACGATCGCGTAACCGGCGTAGGCGGCGCGCCGCACGCCATCGGCGTCGTCGCGACCCAGCGCGTGGCCGACGCGGACGGTGGTCGCCTCGGCCAGACCCATCGGGATCATGAAGCACAGGCTGGAGACGTTGATCGCGATCTGGTGCGCCGCCACCGGCACATCGCCCAACCGGCCAATCAGCAGTGCGGTGGTGATGAACAGACCACCTTCCATCGCCACGGTCACGCCGATCGGCAGGCCGGTGGCCAGCAGGCCGCGCAGCACCGGCCATTGCGGCGCATCGAAATGCGCGAACAGGTTCAGCGAGGCGAAACGACGCGCGCGCCACAGGTACACCGCGAACGCGATCGCCTGCGCCCACATCATCACCGACGACGCGATACCCAGACCGCCCGCACCCAGTGCCGGCAGGCCCCAGCGCCCCCAGGTCAGCGCGTAGCCCAGCGGGATCAGCAACAGCAGGCCGCCGAAGCCCAGCAGCATGGTGGGCAGCGTCCAGTGCAGCCCGTCGCTGAGATAGCGCATGCACAGGTACAACGTCAGCGCCGGCACACCCCAGCGGATGCCGTGCAGGAACGCCGCGGCGCCCGGACGGATCGCCTCGGCGATGCCCATCGGCGCCAAGGCGTGGACGGCCAGCGACATGAAGGCGAACAACAGCACGCCCAACCCGAGCGCCAGCCACAGCGCCTGGCGGAACAGCGGGCCGATCGCATCGCGGCGGCCACTGCCGTCCAGTTGCGAGACCGATGCGGGCAACGCCATCAACGTGCCCATCGGCACCATCATCGGCAGCCAGAACAGCGCGGTGCCCACGGCCACCGCGGCCAGCGTGTCGGTGCCGTGGTGGCCGGCGATGACGCTGTCGACGAAACCGATCAGACCGGTCGAGAGATGGCCGAGCACCAGCGGCGCAGCAAGGACGGCGGAGTTGCGGATTTCGCGCGCGAGCGTGGGCGCGGAGGATTGGACGGCGGGGGAAGACATCAAGACAACCAGACGCGTGGCTGCGGTCGCGCGGCCGCAACGAGATGGCGGGCGCTGGCACCGGGACACGGCGGACGGCTATCTTAACGATCTCCCCGTGAATGCCCGCCGCGAAGCCGCGAACCATGAGTAGCCCCTCCTCCGCGACCGATCACGGACACGCCACGCCAGCTGCGTGCGAGAACTGCGAGACACCGCTGCATGGCCACTTCTGCCATGCCTGCGGCCAGTCCGTGCACAGCCCGGTGCGCAACTTCGGCCATGCGGTCGAGGAGGTGTTCGAGTCGTTCTGGCACCTCGATGGCCGCATCTTCCGCACCTTGCGCGGACTGCTGTCGCCGGGCCGGGTCGCGATCGGCTACCTCGCCGGCCATCGCGCGCGCTATGTCGCGCCGTTGCGGCTGTTCGTGATCGTGACTGTGCTGACCTTCTTCGTCGGCCAGTCGGTGATCCATTTCGACAGTCCCATCAAGCCGACGGTGGAACTGGACGACGGCGGCGATGGATCGTCCATCGAGACCGCCAGGACGCAGGCCGAGGTCGATACCCGCCTCGAAGAAGGTCTGAACACGCTGACGCAGGCGCGCACGGCGATGGAAGTCACGCCCGTCACGGCCGCCCGCACCGCCGGGATGAAGGCGCTCGACGTCAGCGCTGCCGCGCTGCGCGAACAGGCCCGCAGGCGCAGCCAGGCACTGCAGGCCGCCGGCAAGGCCGCCTCGACCGGCGACACGCGCGCGTCCAACGCGATCCCGGCCAGCAAGCCCGCGCCGGCGGTCCCCGGCGCGGCGTCCAAGCCTCCGGGCGACGACGTCGCGGCCACCGACACCGGGCCCAAGGCCGGCGCCGGCACTACCGCGGCCGACGGCAAGAACAAGGACGACGTGATGGGGGAGGTGTTCTCCCAGGGCGTCAACCCGTGGCACGAGACGCGCAACCCGTTGCGGGTGGAGTGGCTGCCGGCATTCGGCAATCGCTGGCTCAACCGCCAGATCGGCCGGGCGCAGCGCAACATCCCGCGCTTCAAACAAGACCCCGAGCTGTTCAAGAACGCGATGATCGGCGCGATCCCGTCGGCGTTGTTCGTGCTGGTGCCGGTGTTCGCGCTGCTGCTCAAGCTGGGCTACATCACCACCGGCCGGGTCTACCTGGAGCACCTGGTGGTGGCGCTCTACAGCCATGCCTATCTGTGCCTGGCGGTGCTGGTGATGTTCCTGCTGATGGCGCTGATGGCCTGGCTGGAAACGCATTGGTCGCCGGGCGTCGTCCTGGTCGGCTTCGCCGAGTTCTTCCTGTGGTGCTGGATGCCGACCTACCTGTTGCTGATGCAGAAGCGGGTGTACGGGCAGGGCTGGTTGCTGACGCTGACCAAGTTCCTGACGCTGGGCTTCCTGTACTTCTTGCTGATGACGCTGGCGATGCTGTTCGTGATCATCGCCGGCGTGGTGCGCGCGTGAGCGGCGTGATCTACGAGGTCAACCTCGACATCGACGCGGCCATCGAACACGACTACCGCGCCTGGCTGGCCGCGCACATCGACGAGATCCTCGCCCTGCCCGGTTTCACGGCGGCACGATTGTTCGAACAGGATGAACCCGCTGCCGAGCCGGGCCGGCTGCGGCTGTGCGTGCAGTACACGCTGGTCGACGCCACCGCGTTGGCCACTTACCTGGCCGAGCACGCACCGCGCATGCGCGGGGAGGGCATTGCCCGCTTCGGCACGCGATTCAGCGCAACGCGACGGGTGCTGCGCGAGACGACACGCTGACGGTTACGCCGTCCGGGTAGACGCGGCGCTACCAAGTGCTGGTACCGGTTCGGGCGCAATGGCGATCGCAACCGCGATCACCGCCGTCGGGCGGTCCAATCGCCTACTGGTCCAGGCGACGCCAAAGCCACGCAGCGCGGTTGCCGCTGCTGGTGGCCAGCAATTCCTTGCGCAACGCCGGGCGGTCCTGCGGGGCGGTGCGCTGCACCAGCACCGCCAGATCGGCGCGCTGTGCCGGCGTCATGTCGCGCAGGCAGTGCAGCATCGGCGCGTGTTCGGCCTCGGGCAGCTGGGCCAGCAGTGGCTGCAACCGGGCGTAGTCCGGGCCCAGCACCGGGCCGAGCAGCCAACCGCGTTGCAGGCGTCGGTCCAACGCATCGAACTGCGCGCGCAGTGCCTTGCGCGCGTCGTCGGGCAGCGTCCGATAGGTCGCGGCGGCAGCGGCGACCTGCTCGCGCTCGGCGTTCGGCAGCGCCTGCCAGGCCAGGTAACGCTCGCGTTGGCGGCCTCGCTCGATCGCGGGCAGGCGATCCCAGGCGGCGGCGCGGCGGGTGAACGCGGCGCGCTGCGTCGGCGACCAGCTCGCCCATTGCGCGGATTGCCGCTGCAGCGCGTCGCGCGCGGCTGCGGGCAGGCGGTCCAGCACCGCAGCGAACTCGCCCGGCACCGCGGCGATCGCGCTCCCCACCAACACCAGGCTCAACAACGCCCCGGCCAGTGGACGCCCGGTCGACCGGACAGATGTCGCGCGGCGGGAGGCCGGATCCTCAGAGCAGCGCATCGGTCTCTCCCGGCGCGTCGGCCGCCGGCTCGGTGCCGTCGACCACCGGAGCGGCCTCGTCGGACAGCCCCGGATCGACCGGCGCCTGCCCGGCCAACCAGGCGTGGAAATCCAGGTCGGTCGACGCGGCCAGCCCGTCCGGGTCGGCCAGCAGGGCGAAATCGGGATGGGAGATCAGTCCAGCCTCGACCCCGTAACGCGCCAGCGGCGGCTCGGCCACCGCCAGCGAGCGCACGGTCACGCCGCCGAATTGCTGGCCAAGCAGGCGATCGAGGGGCCAGAAGAAGGTTGCCGTGAAGGCCGCCGCGCATGCCAGCAGCAATAGCCACAGCAGGGCCAGCAACCCGCGCCGCGACCAGGAGCGCGCCGGGCGACCCGTCGACCGCCCGGCAGGTGCGGCGGTCGATGCCTCCGGCGCACCGGCCAGCACCGCGTCGCGGGCCTGGCCCAGCGCGAGCAGCCGTTGCGGCGAAAGGATCTTGATGCGGCGCTGGACCTGGTCACGCAGTCGCTGCCAGGCCAGCGGGTCGGGCTCGCCGTCCGGGCCATGCGGCAGCGCCCGCTGCAGGGCCACCCGGTAGGCCGGAACCGGCACCCCGAGCGCCGCGGCGGCCTCGCCTTCGGACAATCCCGCGGCCAGCCGCAGCAGCAGCGCCGCACGCGGCCCGCCGCCCAGCTCACCCAGGTTGTCGGTGGCATCCAGCGGCAGCGACACCGGGGTGCGCTCGCGCAACCGCGGCTCGGCCAGAAGCAGCGCCCAGAACCGGCTCGGCCAGTCGCTCATGGCCAGGTCGGCGGCCTCGGCCCGGAAATGGCGCATCGCCGCGATCACCACCGCGTCGCCGGCCGCGGCATCGCCGGCCTGCAGCTCGGCCAGCACCGCCGCGCGACGTTCCACGCCACGCAGGAAAGCCGACAACGCCGCCGGCGCGGCGGACCATGACGAGGGGGAGACGTGGGTCATCGGAAGGGTTTCACCATGCCCGCATGATAGCCACGCCGCCCCCACGATTAACGCTTGACAACCCGTCGCGACGGGCGCGAGCAAAGCCCGACGCGGCTTGTGGGCAAAAGCGGTTGTGCACAGCAGTAACGGAACCGTAACCCGGAGGCTGTCAAGCCCCATCCGGGACCGTATGACCGTCATGTTTCACGGCTAAACAATTGATATTCAAGCGAATATCCGGCATGGCGATTTTTTCACCAACGTAGCCGCAGGGCTTGTCGTTGCGGGATTGCGCAATTTTGCAGACACACGATTCACAGACTTATCCACAGCCGGTGTGGATAAGGGCGTTTTCCCTTTTCCCACGGTAACTTGCGTGACGTTCGTCAGGTTTTTGGGAGCATTGACACGCAACTGCCATGGGCCTTTTTTCGGGCGCTCGCGGACGGGTCCGGATTCCTCGGCATCGCCTAGACTTTGCCGATGCCCCCGACCTCCGATCCGACCGCCAGCCCCGGGCCGCCCGCCGTCTGGCGCGTGGCCGTGCCGGTGCCGCTGGCGCGGCTGTTCGACTACCTGCCGGCGCCGGGTGAACAGGCCCGCGATGCGCACGTCGGCTGCCGGGTTCGCGTGCCGTTCGGCAGCCGCGAACTGGTCGGAGTGATCGCCCAGGTTGCCCCACGCGACCCCGACGCTCCCGAGCCCAAGCCGGCGCTGGCCCTGCTCGACGGCGCGCCGCTGTTCGCTGGCGAGCTGCTGGAATCGCTGCAATGGCTGGCGCGTTACACCCACGCGCCGCTGGGCGAGGTGTTTGCCACTGCGTTGCCGGCGCCACTGCGCCACGGCGAGCCACTGCCCGACAGCCGCAGCTGGGCCTGGCGGTTGACCGAGGCGGGGCAAACTGCCCTGGCCGGCCTGCGGGCCGGAAAGCCCCGTGCGCTGGCCACCTTGCTGTCGCGCAACCCGCTCGACGAAGACGCCCTGGACGACGCTTCCCCCGGCTGGCGGGCCGCCGCACGCGCGCTGGGCAAGCGCGCGCTGGTCGAACGCTACCCGTTGCATGCCGCGCCGACCGCACACGCCGACACGCCAATCAGCCCGTTCACGCTCGGCGAGGGCCAACGGGCTGCGGTGGATGCGGTGCTGGCCGCGCGCGACGGCTTTGCGGCGCTGCTGCTGGACGGCGTCACCGGCAGCGGCAAGACCGAGGTCTACCTGCAGGCGATCGCCGACTGCCTGGCCCGCGGAAAGCAGGCGCTGGTGCTGGTGCCCGAGATCGGCCTGACCCCACAGACGCTGGCGCGTTTCCGCGCCCGATTGGGGGTGCCGGTGCACGCGCTGCACTCGGGCCTGTCCGACGGCGAGCGGGCGCGCACTTGGGCCGCGGCCGCGCGCGGCGATGCGCGGGTGGTGGTGGGCACGCGCTCGTCGGTGTTCCTGCCGCTGCCCGAGGCCGGGCTGCTGGTGGTCGACGAAGAACACGACGGCAGCTTCAAGCAGCTTGATGGCATCCGCTACCACGCCCGCGACTTCGCCCTGGTGCGGGCCAAGGCACTGGGCGTGCCGGTGCTGCTGGGCAGCGCCACGCCGTCGCTGGAATCGCTGCGCAACGCCCAGGCCGGCCGGTACGCCCACCTGCGCCTGCGCGAACGCGCCGGCGTCGCGCTGCCGCCCAGCGTGCGCGTGGTCGACGTGCGCAAGCGGCCTCTCGAGGCGGGGCTGTCGCCGGAGTTGTTCGAGGCGGTGAGTCAGGCACTGGCCGCCGGCGGCCAGGTGCTGGTGTTCAAGAACCGCCGCGGCTACGCGCCGGTGCTGCTGTGCCACGACTGCGGCTGGAGCGCGCAATGCCAGCGCTGCGACGCGCCGATGACCGTGCATGCCGGTGGCCATCGCCTGCAATGCCATCACTGCGGTGCGCGACGACCCGCGCCCAACGCCTGCCCCGATTGCGGCGGCCTGGCGCTGCAATCGCAGGGTGCCGGCACCGAGCGCATCGAGGAGGCGCTGCTGGCCCGCTTTCCTGGCGTGCCGGTACTGCGTATCGACCGCGGGTCGACCCAGCGCCGCGACGCGATGGAGGCGATGCTGGCCAAATTCGGTCGTGAACCCGGCATCCTGGTCGGCACGCAGATGCTGGCCAAGGGCCACGACCTGCCAAACCTGACCCTGGTGGCGGTGGTGGGCATCGACGAAGGCCTGTTCTCGGCCGATTTCCGCGCACCGGAGAAACTCGCCCAGTTGCTGGTGCAGGTGGCCGGGCGCGCCGGCCGCGCCGAGAAGGCCGGCCTGGTGCTGCTGCAGACCCACCACCCCGAGCACCCGCTGCTGGCCACGCTGCTGTCGGGCGGGTACGGCGCCTTTGCACAGGCCGAGCTGGTGCAACGCGAGGACGCGGGGTTCCCGCCGTTCACGCACATGGCGATGTTCCGCGCCGAGGCCACCGAGGTCACGGTCGCCAATGCCTTCCTGTTGGCCGCCAGGCGGACCCTGGAAGCGGCCGTGCCCGCTGCGGACGCCAGCACGCTCGAAATCAACGGCCCGCTCCCGGCGCCGATGCCGCGCCGCGCCGGCTACCAGCGCACCCAGTTGCTGATTTCCGCGCCCGATCGCCGCCAGTTGCACGCCACCCTCACCGCCGCCCTGCCCGCGGTCCACGCCCTGCCCGAAGCCCGCAAGGTGCGCTGGTCGCTCGACGTGGACCCGGTGGATCTCTACTGAGCCATTCGGCCGCTCCGTCACGGCGCGCCGCCGCGCGGCGCGGTGCGACCCGCCTGCGCCGCCCGACCAGCAACGGCGCAGCTACCATCGAGTTCTCCGTCGCGTTTCCCGTTGGGCACCAACGATGAAGGCACTGCCCCGCCGCTCCGTGGCCACGTCGGCGCACGCACCGATCGCAACCGCCGACCATGCCAAAGAAGCTGATGACGTGCATCCATCTCCAACCGATCGAATCGGCGATCCGCGCCGGGGGCATCGCCGTCGCTGCAAGCGGCGACTGGTGGGGCAGTGGCAGTACCGCCAACGTGACCTTCGATTGCGTGCTGGATCGCCGTGCGATCGAGCGCCGTTTCGCGCCGCCGGCGTTCGTGCATTGGCACGAGTACGACGGGCGCGGGGCTGGTCACGAGGCCGGCTTCGACTGCACACAATGCGGATCGCTGCTGGTGGGCGGCTTCAAGAAGTACGGTGGCAGGCGATGGCCGTCCGGATGAGGTGAAAGCAGGTGCGGCGCGGCTCGTGATGGAGCAGCCGCGACCGAACCGTCGCGATGCGTCCCGCCCGCGATAGGTTCCGCGCCTAGCGGCGCGTAGCGGCGCTCGTGTCCAACGCGTGCAGCACCGCCGCACGCAACGCCGGCACGTCACCGGCATCCACCGATTGCCAAGCCAACGACGCGTCCAGCCCACACGCTGGCGTCGCGACCACCGGCACGCCGCTCGCGATCGCACCCAGCAGCGCGCGCGGCTGGTGTTCGACCCAGGCCGGCAGCGCCACCACGTCGGCCTGCAACAGCCCTTCGTGCCAGGACGCCACGCGACGCAACCGCGCCCGGCCGCTGTCCAGCCCGCGCTCGCTGTCACCGGGCGGCAGCACGATGTCGACATCCTCGTCGTGCAGCGCTTCCAGCAACGAGAAGATGCCCTTGCGCGCGAGCGCCGAGGCGGGGAAGTACACGCTCGGCCGGGCCGGATGCACTGCTGCAGCGCGCGTCAGCGGCGCGGGCAGTGCCCACGGCAGTGCCTGCGCGCGCGCGCCGGCCAGGGCGAGCACCTGCGCGTGCGGACTGAGCCAGGCATCGGCGGCGAGCAGGCCCTGCCGCTCGGCCTCGACCAACGCGGGATCGGCACGAAAGTCGCGCAGCGAATGACAGTCCGGATGGCGTCGCGACGCCCGGTCGAGCTCGGCCTGCAACTGTGTCATGGGCAGCGCCGTCATCATCACCGCGTAGCGGCGACCGGCCAGTTCGCCATCGCGCCACAGAAACGGCAACAGGCTCTGCGGCAGCACCAACTCGACGTCGCGCGCCTGCACGCTGCGTGCGAGATCGCGCGCGTGTTGCTGCAACTGCGCCAGTCGCACCTGGGGCAGCGCTTGCCCCTGCCTGCGCCGGTAGCGCCAGGCCAGCGATTGCAGCGCACGGCGCGGCAACGCCTGGGCCGGCAGCCGATGGCCATCGGTACCGAACACGACATCGCCGTCGTCGCGTTGCTGGCGCAGGTGGGCGACGAATTCCGGCCAGGCCTCCTCCATCCACCATGCACGGCGCAGGCCATCCGCTCGCGGACCGACATGGCGATGGCATGCGTCCTGGCCGCAACTGCCGCAGTCGTTGGCCACGTCGACCGGCCGGCGCGGTTGCACGGCCAGCGGCCACGCCGACGCTGTCGTCGGGCGCTGGCCACGGATGCGCAGCAGCAGGCGTTGCGCGTCCATCGAGATCTCCAGCCGCCACGCGAACGGTGCGCGCAGGCGCAGGTCGAGGTAGTTCCAGAACACGGTGGCGTCGAGGTCCTGTTCGGCCATCGAGCCGGGCAACGTGCGCGAATGGCGATGACGCTCGACGACATCGAGCCCGGCGCGCACCGCGCTGTCGTGGATGGCGTTGGACAACTGGCACAGGCCGCCGCCGATGGCCGGGATCACGCAGCCCTCGCGCAACTCACGGCCCAGCGTGTAACCGCGCGATCGTGTCGCGCGTCCGACCTGCTTCCAGAAGCCGAACGTCCGCCCGGCGCCAACCTCGATGCCGTCGAGATGACGCAGCGCGCGACGCAGGTTCTGCAACTTGCCGGCGACCAGCAGCGGGTCGGCTTCGTCCTGCGGCCACAGCGGGCCTTCGAACTCGGCCAGCACCGGGGCATCGACCAGGCTCGCCGCGTGCGCCTGCCGGCGCGGCCGCCCACCGTCACAGGCATCGACCAGCATCCGCCGCAACCGGAACACCCAGGCCTTGGCCTCGAACACCAGCGCCTGACGACGCGTGGGCAGCGCGAGCGCGACGGAAGACCCGGCGATGGCGTTCACGATGCGAGCGGCGACGGTGCGATCAGGCTTTGGCAGGCGCCGGCTTGCGGGCGGCCCTGCTGCGCGGCGCCCGATTGCCTGTGGCCTTGGCGCTGGCAGGCTTGCCGTCGCCGGTTGCCCCCTCGGCCGCAACCCGCGGCCGGGCCTTGGCCACGGGCCGTATCCAGACGATCTGGTTGTCACGGCGGACCTCGAACAGGCCGCTGGCCTCGATCAGGTCGCTGAGCTTGCGATAGCCGTAGTTGCGCGAGTCGAACGACGCCTGGTTGCTGATCTGGTGGCCCACCGCGCCCAGGTGCGACCAGCCGTCGTCGCCTGCACCGGAGTCGACGGCGCTGCGCAGCATCTGCACCAGGCGCGTGTCGCCGCGCAGTTCCTTGGCGGTCTTGGGGGTGGTCGTGGTGACCGGCTCGGTGCTGTCGGTGCTGGCCACCTGGCCCAGCGCTTCGAGGTAGGTGAACTTCGAACACGCGTTGACGAACGGCATCGGCGTTTTCTTCTCGCCGAATCCGTACACCTTCACGCCCTCGGTCAGCAGCCGCATCACCATCGGCGTGAAGTCCGCATCGGACGAGACGATGGCGAAGCCATCGAGATTGCGCGCGTACAGCAGGTCCATCGCGTCGATCACCATCGCCATGTCCGAGGCATTCTTGCCGCTGCTGTAGGCAAACTGCTGGATCGGACGGATGGCGTACTCGTGCAGCGTCCGCTCCCAGCCGCCCAGGTGCTGGCTCTTCCAGTTGCCATACGCGCGCCGCACGTTGGCGACGCCGTGTCGCGCAACCTCGGCCAGGATCACATCGATCTTCGCCGCGGGCGCGTTGTCGGCATCGATCAGCAGGGCGATGCGCTTTTCTTCGGTGGCCATCACGGCTTCCTCGTCACGGACATCGGCGGAACGGACTTCGGCGCCTGCGAGCGTAACGCAGCGGCGTCGCGCGCATGACGCACCCGGCACGCTATTGCACAATCGCCATAGAAGACAACGACACGACCCCCTCCCCCATGACCAGCCAGCTCGAACAGCTCCGCGGCCTGTCCGCGGTGGTCGCCGACACCGGCGATATTGACGCCATCGCACGCTTCCGCCCACTCGACGCCACCACCAACCCCTCTCTCCTGCTCAAGGCCGCCACGTTGCCGGCCTATGCGCCGCTGCTCGATGCCGCGCTCGCGCAGGCGCGCGGCGACGACGTGCAGGCGCGTATCGCCGACGCCGGCGACCGACTCGCCGTGGCGATCGGTGGCGAGATCCTCAAGATCGTTCCCGGCCGCGTGTCGACCGAGGTCGACGCACGCCTGAGCTTCGACACCGACGCCACGCTCGCGCAGGCGCGCCGGCTGGTCGCGCTGTACGACCAGGCCGGCATCGGCCGGGAGCGACTGCTGATCAAGGTCGCCGCCACCTGGGAAGGCATCCGTGCCGCCGCCCGCCTCGAGCGCGAGGGCATTCGTTGCAACCTCACGCTGCTGTTCTCGTTCGCCCAGGCGGTGGCATGCGCCGAAGCCGGCGTGTTCCTGATCTCGCCCTTCGTCGGCCGCATCCTCGACTGGCACCTGGCCAATGGCGCGGCCCCGCCCGCCACGCCGCAGGACGATCCCGGCGTTCAATCGGTGACACGCATCTGGCAGCACTACAAGCGCCACGACTACCCGACCGTGGTCATGGGCGCCAGCTTCCGCAACACAGGCCAGGTGCTCGCCTTGGCCGGCTGCGACCGGCTGACGATCTCGCCTGACCTGCTGGCCCGGCTCGAGGATGCCGGCGGCGCAGTCGACGCCGCACTCGTCGATGACGACGTGCGTGTCACCCGGCCCGCGACATTGGACGAAGCCGCGTTCCGCTGGCAACACAACGAAGATGCGATGGCCAGCGACAAGCTCGCCGACGGCATTCGCCGCTTCGCTGCAGACCAACACGCGCTCGAGGCGCTGCTTGCGCAGCGGCTGCACGCATGAACGCCCCACACGCGCGCGAACACCAACGCGTCGACGCGCCGACGGACTCGCGATCGAACGCGCGCATTCGTTCGTCGACAGCACGGTGGCCCGCGTGACGCGCCGGCGCGGGGCCCAGCCATGGGCGCGATGACGCCGGCGGGCCGGCTGCGCAGCATTTTCAGCGGCTCGGTCGGCAATCTGGTCGAGTGGTACGACTGGTACGTCTACGCGGCGTTCTCGTTGTATTTCGCCGCGACGTTCTTCCCCGAGGGCGACCTCACCTCGCAACTGCTCAGCACGGCGGCGATCTTCGCCGTCGGCTTCCTGATGCGGCCACTCGGCGGATGGCTGTTGGGACGCTACGCCGATCGCCACGGCCGCAAAGCCGCGCTGATGCTGTCGGTGCTGATGATGTGCACCGGCTCGCTGATCATCACCTTCACCCCGGGCTACGCGAGCATCGGCATCGCCGCGCCGATCCTTCTGGCGCTGGCACGCCTGCTGCAGGGGTTCAGCGTCGGCGGCGAATACGGCGCCTCGTCCACCTACCTCAGCGAGATGGCCACGCGCGAACACCGCGGATTCTGGTCGAGCTTCCAGTACGTGACGCTGGTGATGGGTCACCTGCTGGCGCTGACGGTACTCATCGTGCTGCAGCAGGTGCTGCTCACCGAAGGACAGCTGCGCGAGTGGGGCTGGCGCATCCCGTTCGCGATCGGCGCACTGGCGGCGGTCGTGGCGTTGTGGCTGCGTCGCAACATGGCCGAAACCGAATCGTTCGAACACGCCGCGCGTGCACCGGCCGGCACCGACGCCGCGGTCCAGGGCACGCTGCGCGCGCTGATGCAGCACCCACGCGCGGTCCTGACCGTGATCGGGCTGACCATGGGCGGCACGCTGGCGTTCTACACCTACACCACCTACATGCATAAGTTCCTGGTCAACAGCGCCGGGCTCGACCGGCACACCGCGGCGCTGCTCAACGCCTCCACGCTCTTCCTCTTCATGCTGATGCAGCCGGTGGTGGGCGCGTTGTCGGACCGCATCGGGCGACGCCCGCTGCTGATCGCATTCGGCGTGCTCGGCACGCTGCTCACCGTGCCCATCCTGAGCCACCTGCAGGACGTGCAGACCGCGGGACAGGCGTTCTGGCTGATCCTCGCCGCGCTGGTGATCGTGAGCTTCTACACCGCCATCAACGCCGTGGTGAAGGCCGAGCTGTTTCCGGTGGAGGTGCGCGCACTCGGCGTCGGGCTGCCGTACGCGCTGACCGTGGCGGTCTTCGGCGGCACCGCGGATTATGTCGCGCTGTGGTTCAAGCGCGCCGGCATCGAAAGCGGGTTCTACTGGTACGTGACCGCGTGCATCGCGGTGTCGTTGCTGGTCTACCTGTGGATGCCCGACACCCGCGCGACCTCGCGCATCGACCAGGACGAAGGAGCAAACGCATGAGTGGCGACACGCGCCATCACGTGGTGATCGTGGGAGGCGGCTTCGGCGGCCTGTGGGCAACGCGGGCACTGGCCTCGGCGGCCGTGCGCATCACCCTGATCGATCGGCGCAACCACCACCTGTTCCAGCCACTGCTCTACCAGGTGGCCACCGCCGGCCTGTCGGCGCCCGACATCGCCGCACCACTGCGCCACATCCTTCGCGACCAGCGCAACGTCGAAGTGCGGCTTGGCGAGGTCGAAGCGATCGATGCGCGCGCACGCACGGTGCGCCTGGCCGACGGCGGCAGTCTCGCCTACGACACGCTGCTGCTGGCCAGCGGTGCGACGCACGCCTACTTCGGTCACGACGACTGGGCCGAGGACGCCCCCGGCCTGAAGACGCTCGACGATGCGCTGCACATCCGGCGCCGCGTGCTGCTCGCTTTCGAGCGCGCGGAAGCCTGCACCGACCCGGACGAACGCGCCGCGTGGCTCGACTTCGCCGTGGTGGGAGGCGGTCCGACCGGCGTCGAACTGGCCGGCACGCTGGCCGAGATCGCGCGGCACACCCTGCGTCACGAGTTCCGCAATATCGACCCCGCACACGCGCGCGTGCGCCTGCTGGAGGCCGGCCCCCGCGTGCTGTCGTCGTTTCCCGAAGCCTTGTCGGCCAAGGCGCAGCGGCAGCTCGAGCGCCTGGGTGTCGAGGTGGTCACCGGACGCCCGGTGGGCGCGATCGATGCGCGCGGCTACACGCTCGGCGATCCGGCCGACGCGGCCAACGCCACCGTCGTGCCTGCACGCACGGTGCTGTGGGCGGCCGGCGTCGCGGCGTCGCCACTGGGCGCGCTGCTGGACGCGCCGCGCGACCGCGCCGGCCGCGTGCGGGTGCAGGCCGATCTCAGCGTGCCGGGGCACCCGGAGATCTTCGTCGCCGGCGACCTGGCCAGTGTGCAGCAGGACGGCAAGCCGGTCCCCGGCGTCGCGCCGGCGGCCAAGCAGATGGGGGCGCACGTCGCGGCCGCCATCCGCGCCCGCCTGGCCGGCAAGCCGGTGCCGGCGTTCCGCTACCGCGACTTCGGCAACCTCGCCACCATCGGGCGCATGGCGGCGGTGGTCGACGTGCGCGGCTTCGCGCTGTCGGGCGTGCTGGCGTGGTGGTTCTGGCTGGCCGCCCACGTGTTCTTCCTGATCGGCTTCCGCAACCGTCTGATCGTGCTGATCAACTGGGCCTGGGCCTATTGGAGCTACCAGCGCCACGCGCGAATCATCTTCGGTGTCGATCGAGCGCCGGACGCGACCGTGGATTCGGATGCGCGCTGAGCCGGAGGCACCTAGCGCGATGTGACGCGATGTGCCGGCGTCGGCGTGATGGCCGCGGATTGGGCCGCCATCGCGGTCGTGCGCACCGCCATGGCGTTGGGCACGGGCGTCTGGCGCAGCGGCCGGCAGGCTGCACGGGGCAACCTGCCGGGTGGTGCCGCCTGCGGTCGGATCGCGATGCGATCGGACCGGCAGGACGTCGTCGGCGTGACTCAGTTGTAGCCGTCGAAGTAGTACGCGCTTGCGGCGACGGTCTTGGCCAGGTTGGTGGCCAGATCGGTGATCTTCACCGACAGGTGCGCCTCGCCATCGCCCGAGGTCTCGGTGCGGATCGAGATCTTGCACGACGACATGTTCGCGCAGGTCGCGATCGGCTGCCCGGTCTCGAGGTTGGTCCACGCAAAGGAATAGTTGCCCGTGGTCAGGTTGACGGCCTGGAACACCGCGACACTGGGGTTGTTGGCGGTGCCGGGGGTCCACACGGAATGACACTGGCCGAGCGTGGGCTGATCGAACGCCCGGGTGTCGACGAAACAGGTCAGGCCTGCGTTGCTGACATCGCCGGCGTGCGCCGGCTGGCTGTGACCGAACAGCGACGCTGCGAGAACGACACCGAGAGCCGCGATCTTCTTGACGTGCATGAACCCCTCCAATGGGTAGACGTGCCGGCCCGGGACGGGCGCGGCGCAGCGAGTCTGGCGGCTGCCCGATGGGTGCCACAAGGGCTCCAGGGCGCGCACCAACCCGGCAGATCTGGCAGCTTTCGCGGGTACCATCCCGACGTTCCGCGGCGGTGATCCGATTCGAGACGACGGCGTCGCCGCCTTCGACCGCGCGATGGCCCAGGCGCGCGCGACAATCCCCGGACCATCGCAACGCCCCGCCCTTTCCGGATTCCGCATGGACCTGCTGCTGTTGTTGCTCGACCTCGTCGGTACGTTCGTGTTCGCGATCAGCGGCGCGACCGTCGGCGTGCGCCAGAGACTCGACCTGTTCGGCGTGCTGGTGCTGTCGTTTGCGGCCGCCAATTCCGGCGGCATCGTGCGCGACGTGCTGATCGGTGCGACGCCCCCAGCGGCGCTGGCCGACTGGCGCTACCTGGCGGTGTCGTGCCTGGCCGGCCTGCTGACCTTCTACCGGCACGCGCTGGTGGAGCGACTGCGCAACCCGGTGCAGATGTTCGACGCAGCGGGACTGGGGCTGTTCGCGGTCGCAGGTGCCAGCAAGGCGCTCGCATTCGGCCTGGGGCCCGTGGCGGCGACGCTGCTGGGGATGCTCAGCGGCATCGGCGGGGGCATCGCGCGCGACATCCTGGTCGCGCGCACGCCCGTGGTGCTGCAGGCCGAGCTGTACGCGGTCGCGGCCCTGGCAGGCGCGGCGGTGGTGGTGTTGGCCCACCAGTTGCGGCATCCGCACGTGCCGGCGCTGGTCATCGGCGCCCTGCTGTGTTTCGGCCTGCGCTACATGGCCATCCGGCACGGATGGCATCTGCCGGTGGCGCGTCCGCGGGATTGATTACGGCGGCGATCGATCGCGTCGTCGTCCGATGCCATCGGCCTGAGTTGCGAACGGCCCGGTTGCCCGGGCCGTCGCGACGCATCCGGGCGACGCCCGGACGCCGGTCAGATCAATGCCAGCCGTCGAGGTACCGCGCGGTCGCCGACACGATCTTCTGCGCGTTGTTGTCCAGATCGGTGATCGTCACCTGGAGCTTCGCCAGGCCATCACCGGAGACATCGGTCGAGATCGGCACGATGCAGACGCTGCCCGTGCAACCCGGATTGCCGTTGGTTTCCAGATCCTTCCAGACAAACGAGTAGTTGCCGGTGGTCAAACCCACCACCGTGAAGTACGCGATGCTGGGGTTGCTTGCCGTGCTCGGCGTCCAGACGGAACGGCACACTCCGACCTTGGGCTGGTCGTAGGCGTTGGTATCGACATAGCAAGCCAGCGCCGCGCCGGAAACATTGCCTGCGACCGCCGGCTTGCTGTGCGGCAGCAGGGCCAGGGCGAGAGCGCTGAGAACCACCATCTTCTTGACGTGCATGAACCCCTCCATTGGGTATTGGTCGACCCGCCACCACAGCACGGGCCGACCGAGTCTGGCGATGGTCCCGCGGTTTTCCAATAGGCCGCGCGCCTCACCAGCCCGCTGGCGGCGACGTCGACGCAGGCTCCTGCGCGTGGCGAGACCGGCCGGCACTGGCACGTTGCCGCGATGGCTTGGCCAGCGCCCGATGCCGGGAGGCAGAAACGCAAACGGCCCCGTTTCCGGGGCCGTCGTGTTGCGGGAACGCGCGCTGGAAATCAGGCCGCGAACAGCGCCCGCATCTTCTTGAGGGCGTTGGCTTCGACCTGGCGAATCCGTTCGGCGCTGACGCCGTACTCGTCGGCCAGTTCCTGCAGGGTGACCTTGCTGTCGGCATCGAGCCAACGGCGCTGGACGATGTCGCGCGAGCGCTGGTCGAGCCCGGACAGGCCCTCGCGCAGCAGGGCGAGCTTGCTGTCTTCCTCGTCCTCCCGCTCGTACATCTGAGAGGGATCTTCCTCGTGCGCCCGCAGGTATGCGGCCGGCGACGGGGGAGCGTTGTCCTCGTCCTCGTTGGTCGGCGCATCGAAGCCGATATCGCGACCGGACAGGCGCGACTCCATCTCCAGCACCTCGCGCTCGGAGACGTTGAGGTCGCGCGCCACCGCGCTGACTTCCTCGGCGTTCATCCAGCCCAGGCGCTTCTTGCTCTTGCGCAGGTTGAAGAACAGCTTGCGCTGCGCCTTGGTCGTGGCGACCTTGACGATGCGCCAGTTCTTGAGGATGAACTCGTGCATCTCGGCACGGATCCAGTGGACCGCGAAGCTGACCAGGCGCACGCCCTGCTCGGGGTCGAAGCGCTTGACCGCCTTCATCAGGCCGATGTTGCCTTCCTGGATCAGGTCACCGATCTGCAGGCCGTAACCGCTGTAGCCGCGGGCGACGTGCACCACGAAACGCAGGTGCGAGTGCACCAGCTCACGTGCGGCATCGAGGTCCGATTCCTGCAGGAAGCGGCGCGCGAGCGCCTGTTCGTCCTCGGCGGTGAGCACCGGAATGCGATGAACGGCGCCGATGTAGGCATCGAGCGAGCCAATCGCCGTCAGGCCGTTAAGGGCCGGAACTGGCAGGTTGTTGGCGACCAGGGCGGTGGAGGATGCGATCTGGGTCATAGGGAACCGATGTTAGCAGTCGGGGGGTACGACTGCTAAAAATTGGGAAAGTTCGCAGCGTTCCGTTAATGGAACGCCGAGGAGGTCTACGAGGCAAAGGATGTTACGACTGGCGCCAACGCTCAAGCCCTACTTCTGGGCTAGACCATCCCAACCGGTTGTCGAATTGCGCTAGTGGTGTCAGAAGCGCCGGAAACTCGGTCAATCGCCCAAGCATGTCATTTGAGCCCGCTCTGCAGATTGATTTTCATCAAGCACCTAAACGACCCTAAGGCTCGCGATCGATTGGGCATCTGTCGCGACGCTGGCGGGCCGCATTACTCCGGTCTTTGTTGATCAACCGGCCAGGAGGTGGCCCGCCCGTTCGGGGTGGGAGGCAAGGGCTCGCCCTGGCCACTGTCCGTTCTAACCCCTTGGCGCGCCGCGCGGACCCTCGATCTGGAACCGCCCGGATTTCGGAGCCGCCAGCCCCGGTTTCATCTCATTGCTCTTGTCTATCGCGACCGGGAAGGTTGAGTTCCACGTCGCCATATGCGGCCTCGCAAACCAAAGACTGGATGGTTCGCTGAGTATTCCGATGTCACGCAGCCGGTGGCGACACAACGTCCTCCTGGCATGCCGTCCTTCTTTATCAAAGCCCTGGTGGCACGCCTGAAAGTCAAGGAAGCCACGACGTCAGAAGCTTGAAGGGAGATCTTTGGCACCGGCCTCGTTCTGGAGCGCGATCGATTGAGCTGAGCCAATGATCTCCGATCGGTAGTAGGGAAATGCCTACGCCGCCGCGCGGGTTTAGCTGATTTCGTCGTCGGACTTGCTGCGACTACTCTGCCGCGCCAACCGAACTGTCCAGCGATTGGTGTCCCCAAGGCGCGACGCGATTTTGATCGGTCGATATTTCGGTTCCTCACGGCATCCACAAAATTGCGCATGAGTTGCAACTCCAGTGCTGACCGTATGGTGTGCCTGGTGGTTGCCAGGCACTGAACCGAGGTCATCGGATATGGATATCCACTCGCTTGCCGCAACGGCCGGCAACTGGCTCAACCTTCTTTCCCAGCACGGGCGCCTGATCGAGATCGACAGCGCGCTCGACGGTGCGCTGGTGGTCGAACGCTTCCGCGGCCACGAGGCGGTCTGCGCCGACTACCGCTTCGACATCGACTGCCTGTCGCCGTCGGCCACGCTCGACCTGGACGCCCTGGTCGCGCAGCCCGTCGCGTTGCGCCTGCGCGATGCCGACGGCGGCCACCGCCACTGGCACGGCTGGTGCACGCACGCCGCCGCGCTGGGCAGCGACGGCGGCTTCGCGCGCTACCGCTTGCGGCTGGAGCCGTGGACCGCGTTCCTGCGCCACCGCCGCAACGCGCTGGTGTTCCAGGACCTGGACGTGCGTGGTGTGCTGAGGCGCGTGTTCGCCGACTACCCGCAGGCCAAGTGGCGCTTCGACGCCACCCAGCCGCTCGCCAAGCCCGCCATCACCACCCAGTTCCGCGAGAGCGACCACGCCTTCGTGACCCGCCTGCTCGCCGATGCCGGATTGGCGTGGCGCTTCGAGCACGCGCAGTCGGCCGACGGCGTGGCGACCCTGGTCGTCTTCGATCGCGATGCCGCCGTGCCCGATGCGCAACCGGCCTCGTTGCGCTTCCATCGCAGCGACGCCACCGAGTCGCTCGATGCCATCACCGCCTTCGCCGAGCAGCGCCAGGCGGTGGCCGACGCGATCGGCGTGGCCAGCTGGCAGGCCGAGCAGGTCGAGGCCACGTCCGCGCAGCTCACCGCCGACCCGGCCGGCCCGCACGTTCCCTCGCGCGAGGTGTACGCGGTGCCGCGCGCCGGTCGCTACGCCGAGCGTGCCCAGGCCGAGCTGGAGGCCGAGCTGCAACTGGACGCACTGCGCCTGCCGCGCCGCCTGCACGCGGGCAGCGGCAGCGGGCGCGGCGTCGATGCCGGCGCCGCGTTCACGCTGACCCAGCACCCCGACCTGTCCGGGCAGGCGTTCGTGCCGTTGCTGGTCGAGCACGTGGCGGCCAACAACCTGTCCACCTCGGCCTCGCAGGCCAACGGCGCCGGTCACGGTGTCGCGGCCCTGCTCGATGCCGCCGGCACCGAGCGCGGCACCTACCGCAACCGCTTCCTGGCCGTGCCGCGCGACACCGCGATCGTGCCGCTGCCGCGCCCGCGCCCGCT
>NZ_RIBS01000004.1 GCF_003719825.1 Montanilutibacter psychrotolerans
AGATCGCCCTGGCCACGCCGTCCAGCGCGCTGGCCTACGCCGGCGGCCACCTGCACCTGACCGTGCAGGACGATGCGCACCTGGCGGCCGGGCAGACCGTGGCCGGCGTGAGCGGCGCGCACCTGGCGCTGTTCGCGCAGAAGGGCCCGCTGCGCGCCATCGCCGCCAACGGCCCACTGAGCCTACAGGCCCACGCCGGCACGCTGGAACTGCTGGCCGACCAGAGCGTCACCGTCACCGCGACCGACCAGCGCATCGACGTGATGGCCAGCAAGAAGATCGTGCTGCAGGCCGGCCAGACCCAGGTCACCCTGGAAGGCGGCGACATCACGTTCGCCTGCCCCGGCAACTTCACCGTCAAGGCCAGCGAACAGCCGTTCAAGGGTCCGCAATCCAATCCCGCGATTCCGCCGCACCTGCCGCACGAAACCGTCGTGCTGCCCGAGCACTTCGCCGTCCGCCTGAAGGAACAGTTCGGCCAGGCGTTCGTGTCTGGCAAGCCGTACAAGCTGGAGCTGGGCGGGGAGACCTTCGAGGGCAACATCCCGAGCGACGGCGTGATCTCGCACCCGATCCCGAAGGGCGTCAAGAAGGGAAAGCTGACGACCTATCCGTTCGGCGAAGAGAACGGCCCGTGGACCTGGGACCTCGACGTCCGCGCGCAAAGCAAGACCGACAAGCACGACGGTCTGCAGTCCAGGCTCAAGAACCTGGGCTTCTATCACGGTGCGATCGACGGCGATTTTGGCCCCAAGAGCCGCGCCGCGCTGCAGCGCTTCCATCGCGCCGTCGGCATCGCAGGACAGAACGAGCCGAGCGCCGAAGGAATGGGCGAGATCGGCAGCACGCACGACGTCTAGGACGACAACTCGATGCTCTATGGAAACCATAACCTCCAGCGCGGTGACAGCGATGGCAACCCGGCCGCCAATCAGCCTCCGCGCTGGGGTGCAGTAGTCAATCCGCCACCGCCGGCCGGTGCCGCGCAGACGCCGCAGAACCAGGGCGGCGCCACGATCGCCATTCCCCAGCACGTTCGTCAGCTGCAGGACGATTTGCGCACGCTGGGGTTTCTCTGCGGGGGCACGCCCGATGGCGGCTTCGGCCGGGGCACCGAATGGGCGGTGAAGGAATTCCAGATCTACGCCAGCATGACCCACGTCGCGCGCCTCAACACGCAGCGCTTCCGGCAATGGCAGCCCAACGGCGGACTCACCGCGCCGGAGATCGGCGCGCTGGGCACGCGACCCAACTCGACCCCGCCGGAGAGCTACTACGTCGGCTCGCTCGACCAGGCCGCAAACACCGCCCGCTACACCGGCCCGATCAGCGGCGTGGTCAACCAGCGCACGCGTGATGCCATCGAACACTGGCTCGACCAGAACTACCGCTGCCCGGTGGTGGTGGAGGCGTGGCTGGTCAGTCGCCAGACGACACAACGCACGGCGGTGTTCACCAACGGCGTCAACGTCTGGCAGTTCAACCAGATCACCCAGGGCACTGTGCGCAACGCGCAAAACCAGGTGGTCAGCTATGTGCGGATGTTCTACCGCGACTTCTCGACCTACTACACCTATCCGGCCGGGCGGGTTGCCACCGAGTACCACGTGCTGGGCGGCTACACGAACTACATGACGTACGGCGGACCGGTGAGCATGGTGCCGACGCACACGTGGTCGCAGGCCGAGATGACCCCGGAGCGCCTGATCGGCCCCGCCACCACCCTGGCGACACTGCAGGCGAACCTCAACGGCGCGACGACGTCCACGTACCGCGTGGTGCGCGCGACCGCCGAGCAGGAGTGCATGGGGTTCTTCGACTCGATCAACGCCTACGACGATGCGCTGATCTCGCTCGGGCCGTGCCACTGGACGATGGGCCTGTACCCGGCCAACGGCTACGACAATGGCGAGTTGCCGGGGTTCCTGGCCTACGTGCTGCACAGCAACCGGGCGTCCTACCTCACCGCCTACGGCAACTTCGGCCTGTACCCGTCCAGCGCCTGGGTCGGAAACAACGCGGGCCCGCTGTGGAACCAGGGCCAGCGCAAGTACGTGGGCTGGATCCGCAACCACATCGACTCCACCGATCCCGCGACGGCCGCGACCGCCATCCCGCAACTGGCCGAGGTCGATCGCGCGACCATCGAGGCCAACTACTACAAGACCTGGCACTGGTTCTTCCGCTGGGTGATGGCCGGTCGCACCATCCCGGCCGTCCAGCAGGCGATGTGGGGCATGGTGCGCATGCGCCTGCGCGACGTGCTGGGCATCGCGGTCAACGTCCAAGCCGGCAACATCCACGTCACCGGAACACTGGGTACGGTGTTCACGTCGGAGAAGGCCGCGGCGATCCTGTTGCGCTGGCACATCTTCCGCCCGGGCCACGTGACCGGCACCTCGGTGCGCAACTCCATCCGCAACGCGATCCAGAACAATCCCAACGTCACGTGGACGCTACCGCTGGCGCAATGGACGAACGCGCACGAAACCGCGGTGACCGATCAGTTGCTGGCCGATGCAACCGTCGTCAATGCAACCCAGGCCCATCTCGCGGCGTGGCCGACCTATCCCGGCCGCACCGGTCGCGGCTATGTTGTTGGCAACGAGCTGGGCACGCTGCGCACTGCCCGCAATTCCTTCGTCCTCGATGCGGCCGGAATCTGACCATGAAGCACGCCCCCTTGTTTGCCGCGCTGGTCGCCACGATGAGTGCCAACGGTTGTGCCAGTAGCGCCCCCGCGGGTAACGCCACCGGCGCGGATCTGGCGCGGCACTGCGCCAGCGTCGACGGCAACGAGCGGGTCGCCATCAAGGTCTACGACGGCAAGGCCGTCAGCGTCTGCCCGCCGGGTGGCGAGACGGACTGCCTGTACTCGCAGGAGGCCGGGAAGACCTTCCGGTACGCCACGCCCGACCTCAACGCAGACGGCAAGGCCGACGCGGTGATCAAGGACTTCACCGGCGCGTACGGCCAGCACGACGTCGTCCACGTCATGGCGTTCGCGCAATGCGGCGACGGCAACTACGTCAAGGTGGCCGACGACATGCTGCAGGACGTGTCGGTGGCACCGTCGGCCAGTGCGGGATGGGCCGACCTGCAGGTGACGCGCAGCTGCTACAACGAGGCGCTTGGCGACAACCAGACGCGTCGCTTCCGGCTCACCTTCGACGCAGGCCGGTTCCGTTACGGCCCACCGGACAACGATCCGGAACTGGCCGAGTTCTGCAGCGCGAAGGAACTGTCACTGCCTGCCGACCCGGCGGCGCCGTCCAGCACGGACTGAGTCCGCGGCGAGCGCGCTCGACGCACGCGGCCACTTCACTGTCGACACGGCCCGTGTCGACACCGCCCAGCGACACCGGGCTGGCTTCGCGCCAACCTCGTGCCTTGCCGGGCGCGTCCGCTCTCCGATGCAACCCTGCGCCGGAGCCTCGCGCTCCGGCGATGCCAGCGCCTGGCCTCAGATCGAGCCGGGACGCATCCGCACCGAGCGGACCACGCCGTCCCACAACTCCAGGGCCTGCTCGTCGTTGGTGAACGCCGGGCGGTACGGGTTGTCGTCGCCGACCCGGTTCTGCTTGAGCACCATCAGCTCGACGGTGATGTTCGGCTCCGCCACCGACTCGGCCTTGCCCGGCACTTCCCAGGCAAACGTGTACAGGCGTTGGCCGTCATCGCTGCCAGCAACCAAGTACTCCTCGCCGTCGATGGCCGTATCGCGGGTCTTGCCCTTGCGCAGGGTGCCGATGCCCGGCCGCGCGGCCAGCAGCGCGCCGATGCCGCCAGTACGATCCAGCAGCGACGGTTCGACCTGGTTCTGCGTGGTCGACGAAATGATCAGGCTGGCACCGGGGTGCGAGGGCAGCTTCACATGCACCTGGAAGGATTCCGGCCAGTACTCGTTGCCGGCGATGAAACCACCGTCGATGCAGAAGCCGGTGCCGGTCGGCACCTCGCTGCCGCGCGCACTGAAACCCCGTGCGAGCCCGCCTTCCTGCTCATCGGCACGGTCGGCCAGCGACGGCGACACCAGCCCGCGGCGCATGAACACGTTGCTGCCACTGACCAGGTAGGTGTCGTGCTTCCACGTGTACTCCTGGCCCGGCTGGTCCCACGACAACAGCATCGCCGAGCCACCCGCGAAGTCGGCCCGGCGCAGGAACATGCTGCCTTTGGTGGTGTGCTTCTGGGCGCGCAGTTCGCGCTCGCGCCCGTCGATGTAGCCGGCGGCATTGCCCTGCGCGGTCGCCGGCGCCTTCTCGATTGGGGCACCGCGCATCTCGTACTTGCCGTTGATGGTGGCCGCGGCGGGCAGGTCGACCAGCAACCGTCCGAAGCAGTGTGTCTTCCAACCGGTTTTTTGCATTGCGAGCGTCCTGGAGTTGCTGCACGACATCGGGGCCATGCAAAGAATGAGCACAAGCCAGTGGCTGGCCAGCCTAGGCATGCCAGTCGGCGTCCTGCGCGATCATGACGATGCCGTAGAGCGCGGCCCATTTGCTGCGCTCGTCCAGATAGCTTCCCTGGTGGTCGTAGCCCTTGGGTTCGGCCGACTCCTTGCCGTCGGGATTGCCGTGCTTGAACGAACCCTTGACCGACGCCTTGCCCGGCGCTTCGCCCGACAGGTACGACACGGTGCCGTCGCCCGCGCCGGTGGCCGGCTGGAACGACATGCCCTTGAGGGTATGCGCCGAACGCCCGGCGGCCACCGTGGCGACGTAGTCACCATTGCCGTCATCGTGGAAGACCGGCGTGGCCGTAGGCGCAAGCTGCGCCGGATCGCCTTGCCAGACGATCGTCACGAACGAACCGCGCGCACCCTCGGCGCCGTAGTGCGAGTAGGTCTGCGGGTGGTACTTGCGTTCGATATCGAGATGGAACGCCTGCACCGTGGCGATGTTGCGGATGAATTTGGCGCGGATGTCCACCGCGATCTTGTTGCTGTGCTTGAAGTCGAGGTAGCTGGAATTGTGCTGCGGCACCAGCCCGTACCATTCCGGGCTCATGTAGATCTCGTTGTAGGCATCGCCCTTGGCAGGGAACCCCAGCATCGGAGCGGCGTTCTTGTCCTTGCGCACCATCAGCCACGGCTTGCCGCTGTCGTAGTCGCGGGTGGGCAGCAACTCGAGCGCGCCCGGCGCATTGGCCACCACCGCGGTCACCTGCGCCGCGTTGCGCCCAAGGATCAGCTGCGAAGGCCCTTCGTAGCCGCAACGCATGTGGTGGTAGATGGTGGGCGCGCCCAGCGAGGGCTGGACGCCGTGGATCACGCCGAGCACCTTGTCGTACTTGTGGATCTCGGTGAGCGCGCGCGACACCAGGCCGCCCATCGAGTGGGTCACCAAGATGACCTTCTCGGCCGGCACGCCGAGCTTGCGGTAGTGCGCCAGCACGACGTCGTCGATGTAGGTGCGGATTTCGGCCGCCGACTCGCGGTTGGATTGCGGCCAGCGGTAGCCGCCCGCCCACACGTCGTAGCTGTAGTTGGCGGCGTGGCGGCGGTGCTTGTCACTCAATGACGGCAACGCGCCGCTTTCATCGCCGTACTGTTTGGGCGCGTGCATGCCGTACGTGCCCCACCAGGGTTCGGCCTTGTCGCGCTTGAGGATGTTGTTGAGCTTGACCTGCAGGTCGGCCATGAAGGGGTGGTAGCTGCCCTTCATCACGCCGCCCCAGCCGCGCTCGTAGGCCAGGTCCTTGGACAGGCCGGAGTCGGCGACGTCGATGGGTCCCTCGATATCGAGCTCGACGTTGTCCGGGCTCAGGATCTCCTGGCGCTTCTTCGCGCCGCGGAAACCCCAGGTCGCCAGCGACGAGATCACCTCGCCAATGCCGGCGAACGACAGCTCGGCGTTGGGCGGACGCCACGCCGGGTCGTCGGTTCCCTTGGTCTTGAGGTTGCTGCCCATGATGCCGGGCAGGAACACGATCGGGATCACCGCGGGCACCTTCAGCAGCACCGTCTTGTCGCGGCCGTCGGACTCGGGGGTCAGTATCGCCTCGGCCACGGTCTGACCGGTTTTCGGATCCATCCTGCCAGTCAGCACGACGTCCTTTTCGTTGCCTTGGCTCATCCCTTCGCCCCCTTCGCCTTGCCCATCACGCGCATCACCACGCGATCCATCCATTCGCTCTTCTGTTGCGGCAGACGACCCTGTGCATCGGTCACCAGCTGCATCTTCGCGCCGTCGGCGCGGGTGAGCTCCACCATCACGTTGGCCAGCGGCTCATCGGTGACTTCGTTCCTGAGCACGTAGGTGTCGTTGAAGCGGGTCTGCGGCCAGGTGTTCATCTCGCGCGACAGCTGGGTCGCAGGCAGGAAGCTCTTCTTGCCGGCATGCACGGTGATGTTGCCGGGGCAGGCGACGACGATGTTGCCGCCTTCGATCGTGATGCTGGCGCCGCCGGCCGTGGCCAGGTGCACCGTCTTGCCCGCCGCCAGTTCCACCTGCGCGTTCGCGCTCACCACCTTCAACGCATCCCGGCTCTGCAGCGTCGCGCTGTCGTGCTGCGCCTCAAACTCCAGCTTGCCCTCGCCCGCCACCAGCGCCAGCGCGTGCGCCGCGCCACCGCCCTCCTTGGCCTCCACCGCGTTCGCCAGCCATCCGATCGCCTGGCCCGCGTGGATCCGCAGGTTGCCCGCCACCGCCGTGTTCGCCGATTGGCCGCTCGCCACGCTCAGCGTCTCGCCCACCAGCCACTGCACCGACTGGCCCGCCACCATCCCGATCCCCGCCGGTGCCGCCAGACCCAGCAGCGCGTCGCCGCTGTGCGGCACCCGGCCGCTACCGCCAGCCGCACTGCGCTCCGGCGCGGCCGACTGCGCCTGCCCCAGCTCGCTGCCCGGTACCGTCGTCGATGCGCTCTTCAGCAGCGCCGCCAGCGGCGCCGCATCGGCCACCAATTGCGATTGATTTGCCCGGCTTGCGCCTTCGTGCGCGGCCAGCTTCACCGTCTTGTGCGTGCCCGCCACCTGGCTGAACGTCTTCGCCAGCGCGGTGGCCTGCTTCAGCAGCGCCGTCGCCGCCACCGCATCGCCCGCGCCGGTGTCGTCTCCGATTGCGTACGCGCTCAGCCACAACCCCGCCTGCGCCCGCACCGCGCCCCATTGGTCGCTGCGCAGCTCGAACCCTTCGCCGCGGAAACTGCCGCGGAAGTTGTCCGCCTGGTGGATCAGGTGCCCCAGGTTGAGCTGGGTGGCCGCGTGCGTGGTGGCCAGCTGCAGCCGCAACTGGCCGTCGCTGTCGTCCAGCACCAGCCGGTTGTGGCCCTCGCCACCAAACTCCTTGGACTTGATGCCCACCAGCGCCGCCGCGTTGCGGTGACCCTGCGCATCGGCGCTGCTGCCGTGCCACGGCGGCGCGTGACCGCCGGCCAGGTTGGCCTGCGCGCTGGGGCGGTGGTCGCCGGCCTGCGTGTAGGCCGTCGCCTCGCCCGCGCTGGCCGCCTTGCCCGGGCTGGGCGCGATGCCGGCTTCGCCGTGCCCGTTGTACAGCGCGCCCACCACCATCGGCCGGTCGATGTCGCCGTCCAGGAACGCCACCAGCACCTCCTGCCCGATCCGCGGCAGGAACTGGCTGCCCACGCCCGGACCGGCGTACCGCTGCGCCACGCGCAGCCAGCAGCTGTCCGCCGCTTCGCCATCGCCGGCCGACTGCTGGAAGTGGAAGCGCACGCGCACCCGGCCGAGCCGGTCGCAGTGCAACTCGTGGCTGCCGTTCGGGCTGTCGCTGGCTTCCGGGCCGACCACGATCGCGGTCTGGTAGCCCGGCGCGGTCGGCCGCGGGTTGATCCGCGCGCCGGTGCCGTCGTGCAGCACCGGGCGCCACGGCTGGTCACGCGGCACCGCGGTGAACGCGTTCGCGTAACCCACCGCCGCCGCGCGTTCGCGCACCGCCTGCCACTGCACCGACGGCAACGCCGGCGCCGCGCCATTGGCGAACGCAGGGGCCGCGCCGAGCGCGTGCTCGACGCCCTCGCGCACTGCCGCCGGCAGGTTGTTGACGCCGGCCTGGTGCACGCTGACCAGCAACACCTCATCGGGCGTGCCGTCGGCCAGCGGCGCGTTGCGCAGCGCGAACCAGCTGCCCGCGCGGAAGCTGCGCACGCAGCCCTGGCCCAGCCAGTGCCGGCGCGGCGTCTGCCGCGCCTGCGCCAGCAACCCGGCGTAGTGGTCGGCCTCGTTGCGATCGGCAAACGCGTACGCGCCGACCGGGTCGTAATCTTCCAGCGTCGCGGCGTGATCCCCGCCCGACAGCGGCACGTTCGCCGACTGCACCGACACCGCCTTGTAGTCGTCGCTCAGCACCGTCACCGCCGCCGACCCCAGCCGGCGCACCAGGCCGAACGCCTGCACCGTGTCGCTGGCTTCGGTCGCGTCGCTGCGGTGGTAGCGGATCCCGCCGCCGCTTTCGGCCGCCGCATCCTGCGGACCCTGCCCCGACTCGGCGAACACCACGATCCGGTGCCCGGCCGGCGCATCGGGCGCTTCCTCGATCCGCCAGCCCAGCCCTTCTTCGGCCAGCAGCCGTGACACGAAGGCCAGGTCGCTCTCGCGGTACTGCACGCAGTAGCTGCGCGGGCGACGCGCGTCCAGGAACGGACCGACCTCGTCGCCGAACTGCCACGCCGCCAGTGGCGCGTAGCCGGCAAACACCGATGCGACGATCTCGCTGACGCTGCGTTCCTGGAACACCCGGCTATGACGGCCCTGGCCGAGCAGCCACGTCCACGGCACCAGGCACACCCGGTAGCGCGCCAGACCGCCGTCGCCGCCGATGCACTGCGCCTCGCGGATCAACCCCGTGCGCGTGGACTGGCTACCGTCGGCGCTGCGCGTGAGCAGGCCCAGCCGTTGCCCCAGCAGACGATCCAGCGGCGCGCCGGCGTTGGTCGACAAGGCGTCGATCCACCACTCGAAGCCACCCGACAGACCGTCGGACGTGCCGCCGGGCGACAACGTCTCCCAGCCCTGCCAGCGCTCGACCACCCAATCCGTCGCACCGCCCTCGCCCCAGGCCAGGTCGTACAGCCGCTGCGCGCCGGTGTAGCGCGCCAGACCCGCCAGTGCGCTCGACACCGCCTGTGCCAGGCCCGGCGCACGCGCCAACGCGGCGCCCGGGAGGGCCGTTGCCAACCCCGCCTCCGTCGACCAGTCCGCCACCGCCTGCAAGCCCGCGCTCGTTGCGCTGGTGCGCAACGTCCCCCCCATTCCCATCCCTGCCACCACGCCCATTCCTCCATGAAAGGCCTGCGCCGACGGCTTTGCCGGGAAAACCGGACCGTCGCGCGGGTACATGCCTGACTAAAGCTAGCAGAACCTGCGTGACAGTGCTGGAGGGTATGGCGGCGGGTTCAGCAAGGGGACGGGGCGGAAACGGGACGGCCTTCAAGGAACCCGCAGAGCGGCGGCTTGGGCAACTCGGGTTTGAAGGTGTTCGGGCAGGACGATGCGGGGCCGGCTTAGGGTCGGGAGGAGTTCGGAAGATCGGGAGTGCAAGTCGGGGGCGGGGCGAGGCTTATCCGTGGTGGGTCGTGACTCCTCGATGGCACGGTGCGGAGGAACGAGAGACTTCGAACAATCGGGCACCACATCCATCAGCTGCACGCAAAACTCGTGGCTGGTGTCACGTCGCGCGGCTTCCAGCATTTCCACACTTGGACCGCTGTGGTCACCACCGTCGACGCGGCGCGCGGCCTCGACATTCTCCAGGCGCCAAAACCCCCTGCGACTGGCAGCGGAGCGTTGAGGCCCCTCCGAGGTGGCAAGCCATCCCAAGAGACAAGTGTGGAGAGGGTCAGAGGGACTTCGAAGTCGGGCCGCACTCACTCACCAGCAACACACCGACTCCCTCAAGAAGTCTCGGTTTTCGGTTTTCGGCTCTCAGATGGTCTCAGGATCAGAGGATCAGAGGAACGCCATTGGGGCCAAAGCGGATGTTCCGTATTGCCGCCTTCGCGGCCGCTTCGTGTGCCTGCACCGCTGCCTCGTGCGCGCGACGCGCCTCATCTTGCAGCCGCTCTCGCGCCCGGAAGGATTCGCCGCCCGGAAAACTCGTCCGCCAACGCAGAAACCCGAAGAGTTCGTAGGGCTCACGGCCGCTCCGCTCCTCGGGCAGGTCTCGGCCACCGGAACGGCGATACGCCTGCAGAGCTTGCTTGTCCTCTGCGCTTATCGAGGGCGGTGGCGGCGACCTCGCCGCGAACCCCGGGCTTCTAAGCGCCTGCTGCTTCCACGACTGCCAGGCGGCGTCACGGCGTTCCAACTCCACCATGCGCTCCCCCTGCTCCTGGATCCAGGCCGCTTCACTGGCGGCACCCAGCACCTTGAACCACGCGCGCGAGTCGTGCACGTAGTCGTCGAAGAGCCGCACGATGCGCGAATCCAGCGGCTGCGTTTCGTTCCAGTAAGGCTTCACCTCGAGCCATCGACGCAGCCTCTGTTGCAGCACCCACGTCGCGGCAGTCCGGTAGGCGTGAAGCTTCAGTATCGTTTGTACCAACACATTTTGTGCCGCGACCGCGAGCCCAACTCGCTCGAGCGTGACCAGGAACTGCCACTCGGAAATCAGCTCGCGATTCGCGCGAACCAGGTCTTCGTAGTCCTGTTGCTTGAACGCCTTGGCCCGGGCAACGAACGGCTGGTTGGCAAACAGCTCGGCGCCGTCCTGCATCCGCAAACGCCGCCAACGCAGGAACAGTCCGTAGTGACCCTGGACCAGCTCCCGGGTGCTCGCGCCACGCACCGACTGGCTCGCCCTGACGTAGCCGTTGAAGGCGGCGATGAGTTGCGGAGCGATGTTGAAAGCGGCCGTTGCCTTATCGGTTGCAGCATCGAGATCCAGCGGCACGCCGGCCTTGACCGCCTCCCGGTACATGTGCGCCAACGGAATCTGGGAGAGCTTGGCGGCATCACTGGCCTTGCCATCCACGTAGCCCTTTCCCTGCTCTCCCGGCCGATAGCCGCCGCCCACGTCCGAGTGCACGCCCGGGTACACCACCTCCTCGCAGTTCGAATCCCACGCGGTATCGAGCGGGAAGGAGGCACGCACCTCGTGCGCCGCAACCAGATGCAGGCAACGCTTCACATAGTCCGGGATGCGAAGGTCCGCTTCCTGCGCGTAGTTGCCGTGCCCGTCGAACACGGTGGTGATCTTGGCCACCCCGACCGATGCCACGGTGTCGAAGATGCCGAGAAAGTCGAACTCGATGGGAATGCCACACAAGTTAAGACCACCGCCGGGGGCGGGATCGCAGGCCTCGCGCAGCCAGTTGCAGAAGACCCGTGCCTCGGTTGCCCCGCGCGAGAAGCCGAACACCGAAAGCCGGATGCGCCCGATCTCGGGTTTGATCCGGGCCGCATGGCGTTGTTCCATCTGCTTCTCCAAGAGCATCCGCCGCTCGGCCAGCACCCGGCGGCGCCCTGCGTGATTGGGATCCGCGTTTGCGGTGTCGTAGGTGGCCGCGACAGATGCCGCCATGCCAACCGAGCGCAGCATCCGGATCGCCTGCGCCTCATCCGTGGCCATCTGTTCAAGCTGGTATCGGGGCAGCCCGATATCCGTGGCCATCGTGCGAACTGTTGTCGGGTCGGGTTGGCCGAGGATCTCACCCAGTTCGCGCTGGCAGAGGAATCGACTCAGATTGTCGAGAAATTTCAACAGCGCCCAGCACAGCCGTGCTTCACCGCCCCAACCGGCGGCTAGCCCCGCTTTCTGTTGCGCGCCCTGGCCTCGGTCGCCAATTTGCTTGTTGAATTCGGTACCAACCCCTGCGATGTACCGGCGCAAACGAGTCTCGTCTCGAGTTTCCGAGAAGACCTCGTGCAGACGCGCAACGTTGCTGTGTGTGAAATCTGGCGCATCACGCTTCAGGTTGTTGTTGGTGCCGTCGAAGAAGAAGCCCCAATGCAGATCGATCTCGCACTGCGCCGTTGCGCCAACCAGCGCATTGCACAATGCATCGCTGCGACCTTGAATGGAAAGGTTGGTTGGTTGCGACGAACATTCGGGAGCCGAACGAATGCGCATCAGTAGTGCCCCTCTCTAGGCAGGCGCTTTGCGTGAATGGGATTGCTTTCCCACCACTCAGTGCAGCCGGGCTGCTGCCTGCAAAAGTCCACGGGCGGGGGGAAGTCCTTTGGGGCGCCAGCCCCTCCCGGAAGATAGCTACTTGCTCGTACCCTGACCTTGCCGCCTGGCTCGAACGCGATCAGCAGGAAGCCTGCGTATATCCGTTCATACTTTGGCACCTCGAGTACCACCTCGCGCAGCGAGTTCGGATCCTTGCGCCACATGATGTCGTCCTGCCAACTCACCTTGACCTTCAGACCCGGACGCCACTTGAACGGCAGGCCAATCGCTCCGGCACTGGAATGCCCTCCCAAGTACGGCATAACCCCTCCTCCCCACTGGTCGTCGACATAGAACGTTGCGATCGGCACATCGGTGTAATTTAGGCCCTGCATGTCGAAACCGATCATGTCGTCGGCGGAGGCGCTGAACGGAATGTTCTGCTCGGGCTCCGGTCGCGAGCAGCCGCTACTGTTCGCCAGCAGCAGGCCAAGAAGCGCTGCGGTCGACAATTTCATCCAGTGCATTTCGATCTGCTCCTTGATCGGAACCGACGCGCCTCGGAATCGTTCTCGTAGATCCGCATCAGTAGTGCCCCTCTCTCGGCACGCGCTCGGAGTGAATGGGATTGCTTTCCCACCACTCAGTGCAGCCGGGCTGCTGTTGGCAAAACTCCACGGGAGGGGGAAAGTCTGGCGGCGAGTCTGGCCCTCCCGGGAGGTAATCACTTGCTCGCACCCTTACCTTCCCCCCGGGCTCAAACGCGATCAGCAGGAATCCTGCGTATATCCGTTCGTACTTTGGTACCTCGAGCTCCACTTCGCGCAACGAGTTCGGGTCCTTCTTCCACATGATGTCGTCTTGCCAACTCACCTTGACCTTCAGACCCGGACGCCACTTGAACGGCAGGCCAATCGCGCCCGTGCTGGAATACCCTCCCAGGTACGGCATAACCCCTCCACCCCACTGGCCGTCGACATAGAACGTTGCGATCGGCACATCGGTGTAGTTCAAGCCACGCATGTCGAAACCGATCATGTCGTCATCGGCGGCGCTGAACGGTATGTTCTGTTCGGGCTCGGGTCGCGAGCAGCCGCTGCTGTTCGCCAGCAGCAGGCCCAGAAGCGCTGCGGTCGATAATTTCATCCAGTGCATTTCGATCTGCTCCTTGATCGGAACCGACGCGCCTCGGAATCGCTCTCGCAGACTCATCAGTAGTGTCCCTCCCTCGGTACGCGCTCCGACAGGATGGGATTGCTGTCCCACCATTCGGGACAGCCGGGCTGCATCTGATAGAGGTGCTGGAGAGGGGAAGTCCTTCACTGTCTGCACCGAATGACCCCCGATATCAGAGGGTAGTTTGCGCAGAAATTTTGCGGGCAAACGAACTCTTCTATCTTCGCCTCACCGGCAAAAATTACCTCAGGAGTCCCGTCGTAACCCTTTGGGCACAGCTCAGTGGCGCGCTGCGACCAATATTGCCTATTGAGCTCCAAGTTGTAGTTGTAGCCGCCAATGTGCGAGTACTCAACGATGTAGCTTCCAGGCGCGAACTGCCTATCAAGATAGCCTGTGCGCCCGCCGTAAAAGGACATATCTGCCTTCTTGTACGGAGCAGCGGCACAGCCAACGAGCATGCACACTAAGCAGAGCATCAAGATTCTCAGCACCCCATAGTCTCCATGTGAATCCCAACTATTTATTTGCTCGCCCTGACTCGGTGTAGTTCAAACCGCTGTTCACCAGTAGCAAGGGGAGAAGAGCTGCGGTCGACAACTTCATCCGGTGCATTTCGATTCGTTCCTTCACTCGCCTAGGGCGCGTTGGTGCCGACGCACCTGGGCAGCGATCCCGCTTGGGTAGGCGATCGGATGGGAGCGAGCTCGCTTTCTGGAAGTTGGGGAAACCGACGACGTTCTTGCTGCAGGCGGTGCGGGGGATGGGAAGTCCGATGGGGATCCGTCCATGCCCGGTGGGTAGCTGCTCGCCCGAATGCGCACCTTGCCACCGGGCTCGAATGCCACCAGCAGGAAGCCGACGTAGATCCGTTCATAGGGGGGAACCTCCAGCTCCGCTTCGTGCAATGCGTTGGGCGCGGTTCGTCGCAGGGTGTCGTCCTGCCAGCGCACCTTGACCTTCAGGCCTGGGCGCCATTTGAACGGCAAACCGATCGAGCCGGCACTGGAACTTCCTCCGGTGTGGGGCATGACGTCACCACCCCACTCGTCGTCGACGAAGTAGGTCGCGATGGGCACGTCGGTGTAGTTCAAGGCCCGCAGCTCAAAGCCGATCGATTCATCATCGCTGACCTCGGGAGCGGGCTCTGGCGCTGGCGCGCAGCCACTGCCTTGAACGACCAACACGGCGAGCAGCGACGCCAACAGCAGTCTCATCCATCTCATCACTCTGGTTCCTCCATGAACCTTTTGCATCCTTGCATCCGCCGCCGTCATGGCGCGTCGCCTGCGTCTGGCACCACGGCGACCGATTCCTCCTGATCCGGCACTTCGAGCAGACCAGCGTCTTCCAGTGAGTGCAACATCCGACGATAGGTGTCTGCCGTGATCGCACTATCGGTATCGGAAGATTCCAGCAGGATCTTCTCCGCCGTGGCATGGACCACAGAGGGCAGTCCCGACAAGCGTCCGAACACGCGCGAGCGTGCGCGCAGGTAGTCGAGAACCGTGTCTGCCATGGCGGAGCGCTGCAGTCGGCGGATTTGTTCCCACGTCAGGCGGTAGGCCAGATCGTGATGGCCGGGACTGACGGTTGTTTCCAGTGGCAGCGATTGCAGCTGGCCGCAGCGGTCGAAGTAGAGCCAGGCGTCGATGCCGGCGGTGAAGTGCGCGCGTTGCGCATCGTCCAGCACCGCGACCCAGCTTGCGAGGCAACGCGTGTCGGCCCATCGTGCAACGAAGTGTTCGCCCGGAGGGCTGGCTGCCTCCATTCGCTGCTGAAGGTGCCGCACGAGTTCATCACGCGACAGGGCGGTCACGATGAAGGCGAGCATTGGCTGGCCTCGGCACGCATCGAGGATCGCGGACAGCCAACGCTCACTTTCGACGGGGTCTGTCGGGAGCTCGCACAAGCTCGGGGAGATTTCCGTCAGCCCTTCGCCGTTGTAGCGACCTTCGTACAGGGAGGTCAGCGCATGAAGGAAGATCGTGCGCTTCCAACGGCGCGGATCTGCGAGGCCGGATTCGAACAGGGCGTACACGCGTTGCCCAGTTTTCGCCCGCTGTCGGAGGCTGGCGTCGAGCGTCGCCGCAGCCACGCATGCCGGGTCGATCAATGCCGCGCGACACCTGCCTGGCACGTCCGTCGCGCGCACGCAGCGGCGGCACGGCTCGCCTCCAGACGGTCGCATCAGCATGCGGCGGCTGGGTATCATCGGCAGCCTGCCCTACTGCAATGGACTGCCATGCTCGAGTTGGATGCGCTGCTGGCCCCGATCCCCGGGACCGCCCCCGCCGGCGAGGACCTTTCGTTCTCGTCCGAATACGACACGATCCTGGAGGCGCGTCGCTCCGACGATCCGACCCTGGAACAAGGCGACTGGGTCACCGACCTGAAGTCCGCCGACTGGCAGGGCGTCGCCGCCCAGACCAGCCAGCTGCTGCGCGACCGCAGCAAGGACCTGCGCCTGGCTGTCTGGTGGGCCGAAGCGCACACGCAGCTGCACGGGTTTACGGGACTGGCACGCGGCTACCGGCTGGTTGCCGGGCTGTGCGACCTGCACTGGGACGATGTGCATCCGCAAGTGGAGGACGGCGACCTCGAGCAGCGCATCGGCAACCTCAGCTGGTTGCTTACCCACTCGGCCGACTGGCTGCGCAAGCTGCCGCTGGTACAGGCACCGCAGGGGCGTTTCGGCCTCGCGGACTTCGAGGCTGCGCGCGCGCGCCGTGTCGACGGTGGCGACCACAGCGGTCCGAGCCTGGAAATGCTGGAAGCCGCGCGACGCGACACCAGCCACGAGTTCTACGTGCAGCTGATGGATGTGGTGCCCGATTGCCGGTTGGCGCTGCAGGAGCTCGAACAGGCAGTCGACGCACGACTCGGCCAGGACGGACCCAGCTTTACCGCCGTGCGCGATCAGCTCGACCACATCAACGATGTCGTGCGGCGCTTCGCTCGCGAGGCCGGCGTGCTGGTCGACGGCGTCGCCGAGGACAGCCCCAGCTTGCCGATCACGCCCGGCGTTGGCGGCAGCGAGCCAGCCAACGCGGCACCGGCCGGAAACGGCGCGATCACCACGCGAAAGGAAGCCATCGCACAGCTGCGCCGGGTCGCAGATTTCTTCCGACGCACCGAACCACACAGCCCGGTCGCCTACCTCGCCGACAAGGCCGCTCGCTGGGGCGAGATGCCGCTGCATGTCTGGCTCAAGCGCGTGATCAAGGACGACAACACGCTGACCCAGATGCAGGAGCTGCTCGACATCGGCGACGCCGACAGCAGCAACGACTGAGCGGGTCCGGAACGCTGAGCGGACGGGCCGGGAAGGGCTGTCCGCCGGCTTCTTGTTGCGCTGCCTGACGTGGCCGGCGAACGGTCCGCGCGCGCCGGCATCGCGTGGCGAAGGACCAGCGCGTCGCGTCGCGTTCGTCGTGGGCAAGTGTTTCCATGCGCTTGCGCGCATACCGATCGCTATACCGACGCGCGCGCCTGGCAGCGCGACGGCACATTTTTACCTGTCTGACGTGACCGGCGACTGGCCCGCACGCGTCTGAATCACGCGGCGAAACGCCAGCGCGTCGCGTCGCGTCGCGTTCGTCGTGGGCGGTGTTTCCTTACGTATGCGCGCGTACCGATCGCCAGACCGACGCGCGCGACTGGCAGCGCGACGGCACTTTGTTACCTGTCTGACGTGACCGGCGACTGGCCCGCACGCGTCCGCATCACGCGGCGAAGCGCCAGCGCGTCGCGTCGCGTCGCGTTCGTCGTGGGCGGTGTTTCCTTACGTATGCGCGCGTACCGATCGCCAGACCGACGCGCGCGCGACTGGCAGCACGATGGCACTTTGTTGCTGGCCTGACGTGACCGGCGACTGGCCCGCACGCGTCCGCGGCGAAACGCCAGCGAGTCGCGACGCGTTCGTCGTGACCAACTGCTGGCCTACGCTTGCGCGCAGCACCCACGCCAGTCCGAGGCACGGCTGCTAGCACAGTGGCACTGAGCCCCTACCGATGGGCTGTCGTTGAAGCCCCCAAACGCAGCGGCAGCCGCCGCGCCCGCACCGAAATCGAAATCGAAATCGTGGGAGCGATTGCGCTGCCATCGCCCCCCTAGGGGACGACGATCAGAAGGCGCGATCCATCACCGGCGACGCGATCGGTGCGCGTCGCCGGTGGCAGTGACAATGGCATGAGAGGCGTTGCGGCCGCGGCGGCCACGACAGCCTCGACCGCATGCCGAATGTTCGATCAAAGCACCTTGAACTCGATCCGGCGGTTGCGTGCGCGGCCTTCCGGCGTGGCGTTGTCGGCGACCGGCTGATCGGGGCCGAGGCCCTGCACGCTGAGGCTGGTGGAGGCGATGCCGGACTGCTCGAGGTAGGCCTTCACCGCGGTGGCGCGCGACATGCTCAGCGCGACGTTGCTGGTGCGAACGCCGACGCTGTCGGTGTGGCCGATGATTTCGACGCGCTTGTTGCCGATCTTCTTCAGCGCCGCGGCCATCTCGTCGAGGATCGCAGTGCCCTGCGGAGTGAGGATCGAGCTGCCGCTCTGGAACTCGATGATTCGGCCCGCCAGCGCCTGGTCGAGCACGACCTGCTGGGTGGCGGCGATCTTGAGCGCGTTGGTCACGCGGTAGTTGTCGTTGAGCGCGGTCGACAACCGGCTGGCGACCTGTTGGCGCTGCGCCTCGTTGCCGACGTTGCCGCTGACGCGCACGTTGTTGCCGGCGATCTCCAGTTGGCCGCCGGTGACCTGCTGCAGGTCGGGGGTCAGCATGCCGAGTACGTGCTCACTCCAATTGGCCGGCGCGACCACGCTGGCAACCTCGATGCGGTCGACCACGCGGGCGGCGCCGTACAACTCGCGCAGGCGCGCCAGCACGGCGGCCTTGGTGGCCTCGTCGGGCACGGTGCCCGACGCGATCACCGGCTTTTCGGCCGGCGTGCCGATCGCGGCGGTGTTGCCCGCCGGCGCTATTGGCGCCACTGCCACCGGCGCGGACGCGGGCAACGGCGTTACCGCCGTCTGGGCGTGGGCGCCCAGCAGGGTCAGGCCGAAGCCGGTAGCAAGGAGGAAACGCAGACTCGTACGCATGACTCAGGACCCAAGGAAGGTTTCGGCGAAGGCCCGGCGGGCCACGCGCAGCGACAGCTCGTCGCGTTCGATGTAGCTGACGAGCTTGTTGAGGGCGTAGTCGCTGGCGACTTGTTCCTCGACCCATTCGGCATCGTCGACACGGATGATGTGTTCGGTCGCGAACTGCGGATCGAGCGCGGCCTGCAGGGTTCGGCCGTCCGCACCATTGAAGCCGATCAGCAGTTGCGGGTTGGCGTCGTCCTTGAGCAGGATCGCCAGTTCGTACTCGGCGCGCGCGAGGAAGCCGCTGATCAGGTCGAGCCAGAACGCGGCCACCAGCGGGCGGTACAGCGCATCACGCGGCAGCGGCAAGGCGAGCGCCTTGTCGATGCGCGCGCCGCCGCCAACCACCGGCTGCAACAGCAGGCCCAGGGCCGGCAACAGCCAGCGCAGGCGCAGTTGCGGGTGGCCGGACTGGCGCAGCAGTTCCTGCAACGAGCCGATGTCCTGCAGGTCGAGGAAATCGGCGAACGGCGCCTCGTACACGCCCGGATCGGGGCTGACTGCGACGCGGCTTTCGGCGATTTCGCGAAGCACCGGGGTAGCGTCCTCTGCCGCCACGGCCTGGCGGCCCTGGCGCGCGAGCACCGTCCACAAGCGCGACATGGCCAGCGGGCTGCGGGCGATGAACGGTAACGGCTGCGTGACCTCGAAACGGCTCGCTGCCAGGAACGGGAAGCGCCGCTCGGACGCGTCGCGGCTGGGCAGGAAATGGCCGCCGATCGCGAGCCGGCTGCGCGAGCCCAGGAACGCGAAATGGATCGGCGGCGCCCCGTCGTAGTACTGCTTCCAGCCCGGATCCTGGGCGAGCAGCTCAAGCCCGCTGCCGGCCCAGCGATCCAGCAGCAGCATCAGCTGGTGGTTGTCGGTGGTCCGCACGAAGTCACCCCGCGAGGGCAACTTGCCGAAATAGCTGACCGGCAAACCGGCGTCGACGGCTAGCATCAGTTGGCTCCCGCGGTCGACGGCGTGGCGGCGGGAGCCGGGGCGGCGGCTGCGGTGCCGGTGGCCTCGGCCGGCACGCCGCCCGGTGCGGTGGCGGCCACCGGCCCGGCGACCACGGCCGGCAGTTGCAGGCCCTTGTGGCTCTGGCCGCCTGCGCCCGTCGCGCCACCGGCGACCGGCCGGCTGACGATGCGCATCTGCACGGAGGCGGACGCACCGTCGGCGGACCAGTTCATCTGATAGAGGTTCTCGCCGATCTTGCGGCCGCCGCCCTTGGAGAACATTTCGCCGAGCGCGTCGGTGCCGGGCTGGTTCATGAGCTCGACGGTGCGGCCGTCGGTGGTGATGGCGCGGATCTGCACGCCCGGCGGGTTCGGCGGGTTCGGCACCTGGAAGGTCATCCACTGCGGCGGCGTGTTGCGATAGCGCAGTGTCTGGCCGTCGATGGTGATGCTGTACTCCAGGCCCTCGGCCGGACCCGGCATCAGTTCGAGCACGGTGCTCGACTGCGTGGCCGCGCCATTGCCGCCCACCCAGTTGGCATAGCCGCCCAGCAGTTCCGGACGCAGGTTCACGCCGATGTCGGCCCAGCGCGCGGGGTCGAGCACGGTGCCACGACGCGTGACCAGGCTGCCAAGCGCGTCACTGGCGAACTTGGCGATCGCGCCGTTCGGGCCGAAGATCGCGTCGCGGTCGGCCTGCGCGGCCTGCACCGTGGCCGTGGTGTTGTACGGCGCCATCTGGCCGATGCCGCTGCGGAAGGGCTCGTACACCTGCGCGGTCCAGACGCGGTTGATCTCGCCCTCGGTCGGACGCACCAGCGCCTGGAAGGTCTGCATCAGCGGGCGCACCAGCAGCGGGCGCAACGCCTGGCGCTGACTGTCGTTGAGGCCGTTGAGCATCTGCTCATCGACCAGACGCTGCGCGTCGGCGAGTTCGGAACCCGTGCCTTCGAGGGTTTCCTGCATGAGCTTGCGCGCGCCCGGACCCGGGTCACCCTGGGTCTTGATCGCGTTGAGTCGCGTGCGCACCTTGCCCAGCGCCTCGAAGTAGGCGTTGAGCAAGGGCGGGTTGCCTTCGCGCACGGCCATCAGGCGCGCCAGGCCTTCGAACTCCTTGCCGATCGGACCCAGCCCGACCGGCACCTGCTTGCCGGTATCGGGATTGATCTCGACGGCGAACTGGGTGGGGTTGCGACGCATGATCACGCGGTTGAACCATGCCACGAAGCCCTTCTGCGCCGCGGCGCCGAGCTGGCTGGCGGCAGCCGGGTTGTCCCAGATGGTTTCGCGGTTGACCGCCTCGAGCAGCTTGCGCAGCGGCGAGTTGGCCGGATCGCCGAGACCGTTCATCTGCGTCACGGTCTGGTCGAACGTGCCGAAGTCGGACACCGTCACGCCCTGCAGGAACTTGCGCCACTCGCGCGCGTAGTCGGCCTTGTACAGCGCCACCAGCTCGCGCTGGATGTGCTCGGGGCTACCGGCCAGGGTGAGGTCGTTCTGCACGGTCGCTTCGAGCACCCAGTCGGTGCTGCTCAGCTCGCTGTTGGCCGCTTCCTTGATGGCGTCCTTGACGTAACCCTCCCAGGCCGCGCGCGAGAACGTGCCCGAAACCTGGTAGCTGCCGGCGACTGCGGTCTTGCCGGCGTCGTCGCCGAGCAGCTTGGCGACCGTGGTCGGCGCGTACTGCACGGCGGCCTTCTGCTTGATCAGCGCATAGACGCGATCACGCGCGGGCGTGCCCTTCATGACCTGGCGCAGCGCCTGTCGGCTGTCGTCGACGAGGCTGAACTTCGGATCAAGCTGCGGCCAGGCCGGGTCGGTGGCCTGGGCGACGTAGAAGCTCATCAGGCGTTCGGCCGAACGCAGCAGTTGCTCGCGCGACATCTGCCCGCGGTTGTCCTCGAGCCAGCCTCGCCAGAAGCGGGTGAGCTGGTCGTTGAGGTGACTGCTCTCGGCGCGGCTGCGATCGCCGAGCATGAGATAGGTCTTGAGTGCGTTGTAGGCATCCTCGGCATCGGTCGGCGAGGCGTCCTGGTAGAGCTTGTCCGTGGCGGCGGGCTTGTCGGCGGCCTGCGCGGCGGCATCGCCGTTGCCGGCGGCGAACGGATCGGCCGGCGAGCCGGCGCCGGCGATCGCCACCGGGCGGATTTCACCGCGGCGGGCGATGACCTGGCTGAGGTAGGACTCGAGCTTGGCGCCCACCGGATCGAGCATCAGCTGGCGCATGCCGTTGAAGTACTCAGTGCGCAGCTTCTGTTCGATGCGATCACCCTGGTACAGGCCCAGGCCGAGTTGCAGCGGGTGCTCCTTGCGGTAGCGCTGGAGTTCTTCCATGCGGTCCTGCAGCAGCAGCAGCGCATCGATGCGCGATTGCAGGTCGACGCGACCCTTCTGCAGGCCGATTGCCTTGTCCAGGTCTCGGCCCACATTCTCGACCAGCTGGCGGTTGCCGGTGTACGACCAGGTCCAGCCGGTCAGCGCAACGCCCAGCGCGATCACCGCGCCAAGAAACGCGGCATAGCGCAGCTTGTTGCGCGATGGACTGGAGTACTGCTTGACCAGCTGGCGGTCGGCGAAGATCACCTTGCGGAACAGGCCCAGCAGGAAGTGCCCGCCGTCCGAGATCGGACCACGCTCGCCAGCCGCGGCACGCCCTTGCAGACCGAACTGGCGCGCCACGCGCTCCGACGCCGGCTGCACCGACACGCCTTCCTGCAGCGCGCTGGTGAAATAGAAACCACGGAACACCGGCTTGAACTGGTACGGGTTTTCTTCGAACAACGTGGCGATGAACGTGCGCAGCGCCGGCTTGATGCCGGTGAACTCCATCGGCAGGGTCAGCAGGCCCGGCGACACCTCGCGCCCGCGCTGCATCGCCATCTGCGTCAGGCTCATTTCCTTGAGGCCTTCGGAGAGCTGGTCGAAATGGCCATCGAACGCGGCCAGCGCATCGGTGCCGCCATTCGGGTCGTACGGCAGGGTGGCGCCCCACACGTTCTCGCGCTCGGAGGGATCGAGATTGCGGAAGAACTCGGCGAAGCCGGAGATCAGGTCGGCCTTGGTGAACACCACGTACACCGGCGCGAACACTTCCAACCGCTCGGTGAGCTCCTGCACGCGCTGGCGCAGGTTCTTGGCCAGGTCGATCGCGAACTCGGGCTTGCTGCCGGACAGCTCGGCGATCGAGGCGGCGATGATGATGCCGTTGATCGGCGCGCGCGGGCGGTTCTTCTTGAGCAGGTCGAGGAAGGTCAGCCACTCCAGGCGGTCCTCGGCGCTGACCGTGTAGCGGCCGGCGGTGTCGAGCACGATGCCTTCGGTGGTGAAGTACCAGTCGCAGTTGCGCGTGCCGCCCAGACCGTGGATGACGTTGCTGCGGTTGTCCTCGAACGGGAAACGCAGGCCCGAGTTGAGGATCGCGGTGCTCTTGCCGGCGGCCGGGTTGCCGATGATCACGTACCACGGCAACTCGTAGAGCGCCGCGTTGCCCTTCATCAGGCCCAGCTTGGAGGTCTTGATCGCCTTGACAGCCTCGGCCATGCGCTCGCGCAGCACCTCGGCGTCCGCGCGCGCGGCCGGAGCCGCACTGGCGACGGCATGGTCGGCCTGCTGCTGCACCATCGCGTCGAGCTGCCGGGCGGCCCGCCTCGATTGCATCTTGCGCACTATCCAGACGATCAGCCACACCAGCAGCGCGAACAGCGCGATGGCAACCATCCAGGCGCCGGCGCTCTTCAGCTTCTCAGCGCCGAAATACGCAAACGCGGCAACGGCCAACAAGCCGATTGCGGCCTGCACCCGGAAATCCATCAGCCAATAGCGGAGACTGCTCATTCAGACCACTTCCATACGTCGTTAGGCGGCACCCGCCGGCGCTTCGGCCGTCGGGTCGGGAGAATCAATCGGGGGTGGGGGCGACACCACGACAGCGGCGCGCGCCGCGTGGTCGGCAACGCCAAGCACGAGCACCGGCGTCTGGCCTTCGCCCACCTGGGCGGCAGCCACCGCCAGCAACGCCAGCGGCGTGACATGCGCGCCGTCGCCACAGGCCACGCCCAGGTGCAGGCATTGGCTGGACGGATCGAGTTCGGGCAACGTCGCGGCCACCGCGCCGGCGGCCTCGACCGCGCGACTGGGGCGATGGTCGGCGTCGCTGAAGACGGTGGTGATGCGATCGGGCGTGTGCACGGCGCTGGCCAGTGCGCGCTCGAGCAGGCGCGCGGCGTCGCGCGCGGCGCCACGACCGCTGCCGGCCTGGCCGTGGACGATGCGATGCAGGCGTTGCGGTTTTGCTTCGGGGTCGATGGCGCGCGACGGGCAGGCAAGCAACAGGCCGGCGGCGCCTTCGCCCGGGATCATGCCTTCGGGTCGCCCGGAGCCCAGCAGCCGCGCGGCGGCCGCGAGGTGGCTGACGCTCTCTTCGCCCAGTTGGGAGTGCGCCGCCAGCAGCAATTGCAGGTCCGGATCCGGCTGGCGCGCCTGTGCCTGGGCGAGCTGGTCGACCAGGCGCCAGACCTCGCCGGCCCCGTGCACCGCCATGACCTCGACCGTTACCTGTGCCGGAACGTGCCCGATGGCAACGGCCTTGGCCTGCAGCCAGTCCCCGCCGGTCTGGCGCGCGGCGGCAGGCCACGAGGCCGGCAACAGCAGGCGGATGCGCAGCACCGGCTCGACGGTCACCACACGCTTGCGCGCCGCATGCGCTTGCCAGGTTTCGAGCTCTTCTTCCGCCGCTGCCGGTGGCAGCGCGCGCAGCAACAGTTCGTCGGCCACCGGATCCAGTGCCGCGATCGCACGCAGGCGTTCTTCGGGGAACAGCCGCTCGAACGGTTCTTCGCTGGTGTGCGCGGCGCGCAACGGCGCCTGCACGGATTGCGCATCGACGTCCTCGACGGGTGCCGCAAACACCGGCAGACCCGCGGCGTCCTTGAGCGTGGCGTGCAACGACGGGCGCTTGGGTTCAACCAGCGCCGCGGCAACCGCCACCGGGTCGCTGCCGGCAGGCAGCATCACCGCGCTGGCCAGCAGCTGCAGTTGCATGTCGACGGGCACGCCGTCATCGACAGCACCGGGCGCGTCGCCCGCGGGCGCATCGCCGGCCGCGGGTGCAGCGGCGGCACGCGCCTTCGATCTGGCGACGGCCCAGCGTGTGATCCAGTAGCCGCCAATCAGCGCCAGCGGCAACCCGACCAGCCAGCCGGCGAGGTCGCCAGCGCTGGGGCTGATGTCCTCGACTTGCCAGTAGAACACCACAACGGCGCCAACCAGCAGGAACACGCCGATCGCGCCAATCGCGCGGCGCGCGAACGTCGCAATGTTCATTCGTTGCATCCTGCGTCCATATTCCCTTGTCGTCTCAGCTCGCATCCATTTGTCGCGAGGCACTCACATCGCCACGTCAGGCGGGGACTCAGCGACGTGGTTTCAGTGGCCGCCACCTGGTCCATCAACTCCCATGCACGACCTCGATGTCAATTTGCGATACACGCCATTGTTGCTCAGCCGTTCTGCCCAGCCGGGCCACATAGAACAACCTCGTTGGCGTTGGTGGTGGGCGACGCACCAGGACAATCTGATGTTTCCGCACGCCCAGCTCCCAGGGTCCGATGTGCGCCACTCCACCATCGAACCAGACTGCCACGACAGCCAGCTCGGCGATCAGCGGGGAAAAGTCGGTGGGATTGGCTTCTGCGCGATCTGAGAGCGCGGAGTGCAGCGCCAGCTTGATCGCTTCCATATCCCGCGCTGACACAGCAGAAGAACCTTCCGGCAGCATCAGTTTGGCCGTTTCGGCTTCACCTTGCGCTTGCATGGTTCCGCTTTCCACGTGCGCCATCGCGGAGCCAATCAGCCCCATGCACACACAGAAGGCCCAAGCGAATCTACCGGTCACGGCTGCCGCCTTCGTCCAACGATCGAGCATCGCGGGCCGCAGGTGCGGACATCGCCGATTTCACGCCCCCCCTCCTTGCCATCACGCCTTCAACGCTCCCTGTCCTTTGCGCATTCTGCATCGACGTCGCACCGAGCCCCAGGACCCGGCACGCACATCAACGTGCCGAAACCTTCTCGATGGAGACGCCCTGGACCTGCCAGATGCCACCGTCGTAGGACACTCGAGCGACGTGGAACAACATCATGGGTGCCCGCGGCATCTGTTGCCTGACCAGCACCGCCTCCCCTCTGCGGACGCCAAGCTGCCACGCGCCGATGTGACCACTCCCACCGGCGATGAAGCACTTGGCGTCGCCCAGCTCGTCTGCCAGTGCGCCGAAGTCGGCCGGGTTCGCCCTGCGCAACGCCAGCAGCAATTGCGCCTTCAGTTGCTCCAGCTCAGGCAGTCCAACCGCCACCTCGTCATTGGCCAGCGCCAGCGTGACCACGGGCCGCTCGTCATCCAGATTCGTATTCATTGGTTCCTTTCCAGCCCAAGCGGCGCATCCCGACAGCAGCAACGCAACCAGGGCAATGGTGATTGTCGACAGCGCGTTCATCACTCGTCGGCGCTGCGGAGGTCGTGTCATGTTCATTCGGACCTGCACTTCGGATCACGGCCCCGGGCATTTCCAGGCGGATTTTGGAATGGTGCGCTCGCCCTCGGTCACCTGTGGGCCGGGAATGCTGTCTCCCAGCTTTGGCGCACGGGAGCTGCCATCGCTCAGCACGACATTTCCGGCGCCATCGATAGCGGTCGGAATCGGACCCGACGGCCCTTGGGGAACCGGGTACTTTGCGCGGACGAACTTCTCAATCGCGGATTTGTCCGCGGCCCAATCGCCCGTACTGGTGCGCTGGCGGAGGTCGTCTCCTTGCTGTCCCGGTAGTCCACGACCGATCGTCCATTGCTCCGTTTTCAGGTAAGCATCGACTTCCTTTTCGGTCCAACTCATGGAGTTGGGTTGAACTTCGTGCACGATCTCATGGTAGAGCGTGGTGACAGCGGTATCGCGCGATTCGCCGCTGAGCACGGTGATCACGCCGCCGGATGACGTTCCGCCCGCTTCAAACCGTTTGGTCTGCCATTTCTTGCCGTCATAGTGCTGGTCGTCGAAGTAGACCCGGTCGACCACCACCACATCGGTCTTGGCGAGTTGATCCACCACGGCCTTGTCCTGCGGGCACAGCTCCTTGAGGACATCGGCGACCTTCCAGCCGCCGCGCGCCGAGGCGCCGCGTGCGCGTTCGATCTCGGCCATCCGCGCCGTCGCCGTTTCGGTTCCGGATTCGACTGCCGAGTTCAGGGCACCAGCCACCTGCGCGGGAGCAGCCGCCAGGGCCGCGCCCACGGCGCTGGCCACACCGGCGGCACCGCCCGAAGACGAGGCATTGCCACCGGACGGACTGCTGCTGGACTTCGCTGGCGCACCACCGCCACCGCCCCCACCGCCTCCGCCGCCGCCCGCCGAAACGTGCACTTGGGCCTGGCTGGAAATCAGGGTTGCGCCGCACGCGGTCTTGTCGCCATGCCGCGCGACGGCCTGCCCGTCGATGATCAGCGTGGCGTCGCCAGCGGCAATCGGGAAAACCCCCTTGCAGCGAGGGCACATGACTTTGTCACCCACCCTGGAGACCGGAATGCCGGCGATGTCCGTCTGCGCGGAAGCGGTAAGGACCACACCGCCGTGATCGGTCTTGTCCCCCAGGACGATGAACGGTTTCGACATTGCCTTGCTCCATGCTGGCTGGCCGAGCGGGTGGTATTCCCGCAGCATCGACGACGATATCAGGAGTTCCGCCGCGTTATCACCCTGAAGTGCGGAGATTGGCGAACGGAATGGGGAATGGTCGCGCAACCGGGGCCTCTGCCGCATTCCCCGACGACTTGGCGAGGTAATTCCCTACCCGGGTCGGGGATCCCGGCGGGGCCATGAGGGCGTCGCCGCCGCGTTGCCCGTGGCCGTCAGCGCCCCGCGGCGCGGCGTGCCGAACGGCAGGCATCCTTCATCTCCAGGTGGACGTAGTCCTTGATGCTGCGCCAGTTGCCGCCCCACTCCAGGCCGGCCTGCTGGGCCAGCTCGCCGTAGAGGAAATAGCCGCGGCGGGTCCACGGATCCTCCATGTTCCATTGCAGCTTGCCGTCGCGCATCGGCGCGCTGTCCACCGCCAGCCCGTACTGGTGACAGCTCTGACCGGCGCCGGCACGCGTCGCCTTGCCGCCGGCCGCCAGCCGCGCCTGGCGCTCGGGACTGCGATAGCCCTCGACCAGCACCATTTCGTAGCCGTGCTGGCGCATGACCTGGTAGATCGCGAGCACGCGCTGCTGGAAGTCCGGATCGATGTTGTTCCAGCGGCGATCGGCGCTGGCGATCTTCTCCGGAGCGATCACCACCTCGCCGGTGCGCTGCTGCACCGCTTCAACCTCGGCCTCGGCGGCGATGAACACTTCCGGCGGCAATTCGGGCGGCGGCACCAGGCGCTCGCCGCGCAGCAGTTCGAGGATCTGCGGATTGGAGGCGAGCATCGGCGCGTCGTCGACCGAACCCAGCGCCACGCGCTGGCGCAGCGCCAGGGTCAGCAACGGTGGCACGAGCACCAGCAGCAACGACGCGATCAGCAGCCAGCGGTGCCGCGATACCTTGCCCGCGACCCGGCCACTGGCGGCGCGCACGGCCTGCGAGGAATCCTGGGCGCGGCTGCTGGCGCCGTCCTGCCAACGGCTGAGGACTGATCCCAGCGCCGCGGCAATGCGCCCGGCGCGGTCGAACACCGCCTCGCGTGCGGTGTCGAACAGCACCAGCCACACCAGCACCGATACCACGGCGAACACCAACGCCATCCACAGCACGATCACCGCAAACACCTTCCCTGGCTGGCGGGCCGCCGTCCGCGATCAAGCGGCAAGGCGAAACCGTATTGAATTGACGGGCCGCAAACTGCGACTCAGAATCCGGGCTTGCGCGCATCCGGCCATCGCCGGATCCGGAAAGGAGTCCTAGTGGAACGGCAAGATGCCAAGCCGAACCGCCCCAGCTTGCTGGCGGGTGGTAGCAACACCGCCACGGCCACCCCTGCGCCGCCGCGAATCCTAGCAGACATGGAAAGCCGCCCGAGCGCCGCGGTGCCGCGGCCCGGGCGTGTGGCGCCGGCGCGTCTGGCATTGGGTGCACTGGTGCTCGGTCTGGTGGTGGGGACCTGGCTGATGTTCGGCTCCGGAAGTGCCAAGCACGACCCCGCGACGGCATTCGCGGCCAGTACTGCAAACCCCGACGCGATGTCGGAAACACCAGGCAGCGCGCCGGCCACCATCGTCGACGAGATCGACGGAGACCAGGCCAATCCGCTGGCCGCGGCAGCAGCGGCCGAAGACAGCCCGTTCGCATTGGCCGAGGAGCACGACCCGAGCGAACCTGCGGCCGCGATGGCCAGCCCGTTCGGACCGTTTGCATCCAACCCATCGAACACCGTCGCGAGCGCGCCGCGCCGCGCCGCGTCGGCACGTCCGGCCGGCACCGCCGCGCCGCGTGCGAACAGCAACGAACCCGACCTGCTGGCCACCCTGCTGCGCAACATCGAGCAGGGGGAGACACGCGAGCGCTCGCAGGACAACGCCGCCCTCGATGCGCTCATCGAGCGTCTGCGTGACCCCGCGGTGGCCGGCGCCAGTGGCGGCACCGCCGGCGGGTCGCCGGTGAGAACCGTCGCCGCGGCGCCTGCCGGCAGCGCTCGGACCGCCGCGCCCACGCGCTCGGAGCAATTGCAGGCGCAGCTGCGCGAATGCCCGCGCGCCAACACCACCAACGGCATCGATTGCCGTCAGCGGGTCTGCGCGAAACACGCGGGAAAAGATCCGGCCTGCCCGGCACCTTGATCGCTTCCCGTCGCTCCGGTCACAACCACGGAATCCGGCCCGCCTGAGCCGGGCGACGCGATCTCTCGCAGTTTTCGACGCGTCACTTCCGACCCACGCGCCAGCCCCTTTGCGCGCCAGGCGATGACTACACCCCGTGCTCCCGCCGGAGGCTGCGGTCGGACGCTCCCGACGCGCGCTTCAGGCAAACCGTTGCAACGGGGGCAGGCAGGTGGGTTCGCGCTGCCCGCGTTATCGGGTGCGGCGCAGCGCCCATTCAGATCGACGCATCGGACCGGGCGCCGCGTCGAATCGTCGAATCGTCGAATCGTCGAATCGTCGAATCGTCGAATCGTCGAATCGTCGAATCGTCGAATCGGGTGACGCGAACCGCCAGGCGCACACTCCGGGCCAGAACCCGCTCCACCAACAACAGAAGGCCCGCTTTCGCGGGCCTTCCGTGCAAAGCGGGCGGACAACCGGCGCTTACGCCGACACCGCGAATCGCCAGCGCCTTACCAGACGACTTCCGCCATCGAGCAGTTCAAGCCCGAGCCGATGCCGAGCAGCGCAACCCGGTCGCCCTTCTTGAGGCGGCCCATCTCGCGCAGCTTGCTGAGCACGATCGGCACCGACGCCGGACCGATGTTGCCGTGCTCGCCGAAGATCGTCAGCACCTTCTTCGGGTCGATGCCGAAGGCCTTGATGAAGGCCTGGGTGTGGACCTGGCTGACCTGGTGGATCACGAATTCGTCGAGTTCCTCGACCACCCAGCCCAACGCGCCGCGCGCGGCGATCCAGGTGCGCTGGGCGAGCTTGAGGCCTTCGCTGAGCAGCATCTTGGTGTCGGTGACCATGCGGTCGAGGTTGCCGCGGCACAGGCCGTTCCACTGGGTGGCCGCGCGCGTGACGCCGCCACGGTAACGCGGTGCGCCCGGGGCCAGCTCGGTGCGGGCCATGACCATCGCCGCCGCGCCGCAGCCCAGCGTCAGGGTGGCCAGCTCGTTGCGGAACTGCTCTTCGGTGGCTTCGGGCGAGGTCAGGCGCTCGAGCGTCTTCTCGTAGGCCAGCCCGGCGGTTTCGCCGTCGACGACCAGCGCGTAGTCGATCTCGCCGCGCTCGATCATGCGCGCCGCGATGTCCATGCCGTTGATGAAGGCCAGGCAGGCGTTGGTGACGTCGAAGTTCTGGCACGTCTCGGACAGGCCGAGGTTGCCGCTGACGATGCTGGCCGTGGACGGCTCGAGGAAATCGCGGCTGACCGAGGTGTTGACCAGCAGACCGACGCGATCGGGCTCGATCCCGGCGTCGGCCAGGGCCTTCACGGCGGCCAGGGTGGCGGCGTCGGAGGCCTGTACTTCACCGTCCCACAGGCGACGGGCGTGGATGCCGGCAATGTCCTTGAGCACGTCGACCTTGATGCCCAGGCGATCGAGGGTGGGCTTGAGCCGCACATTGATCTCGTCCGAGCTGAGGCGATGGGGAGCATCGATGTGGGCGAGGCCCGCGATGGCGACGTGTTGGAACAGCATGGGCATGAGACCGGCAACGTAGAACCATCTAGATTAACGCGTTCGCGCGGCCACTGCACCCGGGTTCGCTGCCTCAGGACGCGCCGGATCCAGGCGGGATGGCCAAGGTCGGCGGCCACCCCAGCCGGGCGCCAGACCGCCACCGCGCGCGGCGGCGGGCCCGCTGCCGGCGTCGATGTGGGCTCGGGGTGTCACAACCACGCCCAGCAACAAGGCAGTCGTGCCCAGCATCGAGAACGCCCTGGCCGATCATCCGGGCCAGGATGGCCCCTCAGAACGGCCCGTCAGAGTCCGCTCAGCGCGACCGAATCAGCGCGAAGTGCCCCCGCAGCGGTACGCCGCAAACCGCTGCGAGCCATCGCGCGGCACATCCAGCGGCTGGATCGTGTCGGCCGACAGACCCGGACCCTCATTGCGTGCCAGGGTTTCCAGCTCCTCGCGCACACGCAGGTCGTTGCGCTCATAGAAGCCCAGCCGGTCCTTGACCGACACCGAGATCTCGCCGCGCTTCTCGCAACTGGACGGAGCCGCGCCCGCGCCCAGGACGCGTACCGAGCTCGCCCCCGGCGCCATGTGCACCCAGGTGCACCCGCTGGCGAAAACGGCGGAGACAACGGCAATGGCGAACAGATGGCGCATGGCAACTCCTTGTAACGGACGGTTCGCGGCGCGCGCAGGGCAATCGCCAGCAACGAAAAGGCGGCCCGGATTGTGGCCCGGACCGCCGCTATTGAGAACGCTCGCGATGAATCGCTGGTGACCCGTCCTTGGATCGGCGCCGCGCCCCGGTCCGTCAGCGCGGACCAGGGGCGGGCGACGCAGGCCCTTACTGCCCCGCCGCCTGACCCGCCGAGGTCGACGCCGAAACCGGCTTGCCGTCTGCGTCGAGCACCTGCAGCTGGCCCAGGTCCAGCGCGCGCACCTTCTCCTGGATCTGCTTCAGATCGCCCACCACCACCCAGGTAAACGCCGCCGGATCGATGGCCTTGGCCGCTTCGGCCAGCTGCGCCGGGGTCATCGATTCGACCTCGGCATTGCGGCGGAGGATGTAGTCGTCCGGACGGCCGTAACGCACGTTGCTGGCGATGCTGCTGGCCACGGCCGCCGCCGTCTCGAACGCACCCGGCAGGCTGCGGATCTCGTTGGCCTGGATCTTGGCCACTTCCTCGGCGGTCGGCGGTGCCTTGCCGGAGGCGTAGTCGGTGACCTCGCGACGGATCTCCTGCAGCGACTCGGCGGTCTTGTCGATCTGCACCGGTGCCACCGCCAGCCACGGGCGCTGGCCCTGGGCGTCGGTGAGGATCGAACGCGAACCGTACGACCACTTCTTGTCTTCGCGCAGATTCATGTTGAGGCGCGCGGTGAACGAACCGCCGATGACCTCGTTGGCGATCTCCAGGCGCGTCGCGCCCGGGTCGCGGGTCGAGGGCATGAGTTCGCCGACAAACAGATTGGCCTGCACGGCGCCGGGCTGGTCGATCAGGAACACGCGCGGCTGCGTCGGACGAGCGACCGCGGCCACGGCCTTGCCGGCCGCCGGCGCGGCGCCGTTGCCCTTCCAGTCGCCCAGGTGCTTCTCGAGCAACGGCACCACCTCGGCGAGCGTGGTGTCACCGACCACGACCAGGGTGGCGCTTTCCGGACGCACCCAGGACCGGTGGAACGCGACCAGATCGTCGCGCGTCAGCGAATCGATCGACGCCTCGGTGCCGCTACCGCTGAAGGGGATGGCGTACGGATGGCCCTCGCCGTACAGCAGCGGCGGCAGCACGCGCAGCGCGGCGGAGTTCGGACGCGCCTTCTCCTGCTTGATGCCGGCGATCCAGCTGGCCTTGACGCGATCGATCTCGGCCTGCTCGAAGCGCGGACGCTCGAGCATGTCGGCAAACAGCCCCAACGACGGGTCAAGCTGGTCCTTGAGCGCCGACAGATACGCCGAACCGCCATCGAGCGAGGCGCCGGCGCCGAGGTTGGCGCCCAGCGACTCGGCGCGGTTGCCGAACGCCAGCGAGCTGTAGTCGCCCGCGCCTTCGTCGAGCATGCCCATCGCGAAACTCGAGGTGCCCAGCTTGGCGCCCTGATCGGCCTTGAACCCGCCGTCGAGCAGCAGGTTGAACTGCACCACCGGCACGTCATGGCGTTCGGCCAGGATGACCTTTGCCCCGTTGCTCAGGGTTGCGCGCTGCAACTGCGCCAGCTTGAGCTGCGGGAACTGCGTCGGCATGGGCACGCCGGCGCTGCGGTCGAGCGCGCTGGCGGCGGTGACGTACTTGGCATCGACCGGCGGCAGGTTGAACGGCGGCGGCGTCACCGCCGGCTCCTCGGCCAGTGCCACGCGCTCGCCCGGGAGCACGACCAGGGTGTGGTCGCCCACGCCCAGCCACTGGCTGCCGACGGCCTTGATGTCGTCGATGTTGCTGCCGGCGATGGTCGCCAGGCTGTCGCGGAAGCAACCGGCGTCGCCGGAGTAGGTGGCGCATTCGGCCAGCGCATCGGCCTTGCCGCCGAATCCGCCGATGCGTTCGATGCCACGGATGAAGCCGGCGCGGATCACGTTCTTGGCCTGGGCCAGCTCGACCGCGGTCGGGCCCTGCGCGACCAGCTTTTTGAGCTCTTCGTCGATGATCGCTTCGACCTTTGCCACGTCGACACCCTGCTTGACGTCGGCGGTGATCAGGAAGTTGGAGCCGAGCTGCGAGCCATAGGCCGCCGCGCTGACGCTGTCGACCAGCTTGTCGCCGTGCAGCAGGCGGCTGTCCAGGCGCGAGCTCTTGCTGCCACCCAGCACCTGCGCCAGCAGCTGCAGGCGATCGAGGTCGGGCGTGCCCGTCTGGGCCACGTTCCACACGCGGTAGATGCGCGATTGCGGGACCTTGTCCTGCATCGTCTCGCGGGTGGACTGGCTGCGCTTGGCGACGTCGACAGCCGGCTGGGCCATGGTCGGCGTGGCCGGGATGTCGCCGAAGTACTTGGCGACCTTCTCGCGGGCGGTGGCCACGTCGATGTCGCCGGCCAGCACCAGCACCGCATTGTTGGGGCCGTACCAGGTGCGGAACCAGGTCTTCACGTCGTCCAGCGACGCCGCGTTGAGGTCGGCCATCGAGCCGATCACGCTGTGGTGGTACGGGTGGCCCGCGGGGTACATGGCCTGGCCGAGCTTGTCCCAGACCTGGCCGTAGGGCTGGTTCTCGCTCTGGCGCTTCTCGTTCTGCACCACGCCGCGCTGCTCGTCGAGCGTGGCCTGGTCGATCGCACCCAGCAGGTGGCCCATGCGGTCCGACTCCATCCACAGCGCCATGTCCAGCGCGGTGGTCGGCACGTTCTGGAAGTAGTTGGTGCGGTCGGAGTTGGTGGTGCCGTTCATGTCGGTCGCGCCGACCCGTTCGAAGGGCTCGAAGTATTCGCCCGTGTGGTTCTCCGAGCCGTTGAACATCAGGTGTTCGAACAGGTGGGCGAAGCCGCTGCGGCCCGCCGGCTCGTCCTTGCTGCCGACGTGGTACCAGATGTTGACCGCCACGATCGGCGCCTTGCGGTCGGTGTGCACGATCACGCGCAGGCCATTGGGGAGGGTGAATTCCTCGTGGGCGATGTCGACCGTCGCCGCCGGGGCGGCAACGGCGGTCACCGGCGCGAATCCGACGCTGCCGATGGCGGTGGCAAGGGCCAGGGCGAGCACGCCCCGGTTGAACACGGTGGCGCGCGGGCGGGCGGAAGTGGACATAGGAAGACTCCAGGAAGGGATCGGCCGGCGGCCGGCGAAGGGCACGGCACGGGCACGCAGACGACTCTTGATCCTAACCAGCCGGGCGTTGCAGGGCACTAGGCCACAAGTCTGGGTAGGGAGGTGGGCGGGACGACGAATCGAGACGGCGGGCGGGCCGGTCCGGCCACCGCCCTTTGCCCCTCGCGCGCCCTACACTGGCCCTTCGCCCTGCCAGGGAGGCCCGCCAGATGACCAGACCCCCGCAGCAACCGCGCCGCTGCGTGGTCACGGGCGCCAACCGCGGATTGGGACTCGAATTCACGCGCCAGCTGCTGGCCCGCGGTGACCGTGTGGTTGCCACCTGCCGACATCCAGGCAAGGCGCAGGCGCTCAACCGGTTGGCCGGCGAACACCCCGGCCGGCTGCACGTGCTGCCGCTCGATGTCGCCGAACCGAAATCGGTGGCACAGCTCGCGCGCGAGTTGCCGCTTCTGGCAGGCCTCGACGGCGAGGACGACGGCGCTCGCATCGACCTGCTGATCAACAACGCCGGCGTCCTGCATTCGGGCGAGCGCTTCGGCCAGGTTCCCGCGGCAAACCTCGATGACAGCCTGCGCAGCAACGCCACCGGCCCGTTCCTGCTGACTCAGGCTCTGGCGCCATTGCTGGTCGATGGCGATACGACGCGTCGCGGCGCCACGGTCGCCAACCTCTCCTCCGGCTGGGGCTCGATCGGTCTGCTCGAGGCGTTCCGCACGCCCAGCTACGCCATTTCCAAGGCGGCGCTCAACATGGCCACCGCGCTGCTTGCGCACGGCTTGCGCGATCGCGGCATCACCGTGCTGGCGCTCAATCCAGGGTGGGTGCGCACCGACATGGGCGGGAGCGATGCCGACCTCGGCGCCGACGAGGCGGTGGCCGCGCTGCTGGCCGTGATCGACGCATCCACGCTCGCCGACAGCGGCCGGTTTCTCGATCGTCGGGGCGGCACGGTGGCGTGGTGAGCACCGCTCGGGCGGCATGCCGGCTGCGGCAGGCGTCGCCTCGCCCCGCATAATGGCGCGATGTTCGACGTCATCCTGTTCCAGCCCGAAATCCCGCCCAACACAGGCAACGTGATTCGCCTGTGCGCGAACACCGGCGCACGCCTGCACCTGATCCGGCCGCTGGGGTTCGAACTCGAAGACCGCCAGCTGCGCCGCGCCGGCCTGGACTACCACGAGTACGCGCGCCTGCAGGTGCACGACGACCTGCCCACCGCATTGGCCGCGATTGCCGACGCCAACCGGGCCCGCGGCGATGCCCCACCGCGTGTGTTCGCGCTCAGCACGCGCGGCCAGGTGCGCTTCGATGGCCCTGCCTATCGCCCCGGCGACGCTTTCCTGTTTGGCCCGGAAACGCGCGGCCTGCCGGCCGATGTCCTGGAGTCGCTGCCCGAGGCGCACCGCCTGCGCCTGCCGATGCAGCCCGACAATCGCAGCCTCAACCTCTCCAACACCGTCGCCGTGGTCGTGTTCGAAGCCTGGCGACAGCACGGGTACATGGGCGGCAGCTGATCGCTTTCGCCGGTTGCGGCAAGGGCGCCAGCTTCTGTCCGGAGTCGCCCGAAATTGGGCCGGCGTTCGGACGAATTGTCAGGTGTTGCCGGGCACATTGATGGTGGCCTGCATGACCGCAATGGTCTCGCGCCGCGTGCCTTGCTCGCCGATCACCTCGCCCTGACACACCGTCAAGGTCTTGCCCGCCTTCGTCACCTTGCCGATCGCCACAGATCGATCGGCAACCGCGGGCCGGACGAAATTGATCTTGAACTCGACGGTAAGGACGTCCGCGCCCCTGGGCGGCGAAGCTTGCGGAGATGCGCTGTTGCATATCAGGCACCTGGCTTCTCCGCGTAGCACTCATCGCCGAATCCAGCCAAGCCACGAAGCGGCCTCGGGCTTGAATGGAGGATTAGACGCCGCCGCGCCAAAACTGCGGAACCCCGGGGCAGCGGTAGCTTCCGGATGGATAGAACTTCTTGATCGTTGTGTCACTCAAGAGCAGAGGCTGGCGAACCAAAATAAAGCTCAGCGCGGCGGCTATCAGAATGCATAGCGATACTTTGCGTTTGAAAAATGCATTCTCGCCCGAGTAAACGTGATCGATGATCAGGGCCGTGCAGACTACAGCCACCTGCAGTGCCATCGCGAAACCAAGACGGGGCCAGTCGATCGGAGGGCTGCTTTCGCATCGAAGTGACAAAAGCCAGCCATCCATACCCACCATGAGAACGAGAGCAATTAATGCAGCAAGGCGAATGGACATTTCTTAGGTCTAACTCCCGGATGACGCTAAGCCGTGAAGCAGCTTCAAAAATTATGACTGGCTACGTGAAATGCCGCATACGGTACTCAAGGGCATCTTCTCCGACAACCTCGAATCCCAGCCTCTCATACAGCCTCCTGGCCGGATTGGCTTTGAGTACGCCAAGCGAGACGTCCGCGCCGGCAGCGGCCGCGTCGGCGAGCAATTCTTCAAGCAACGCGCGGCCAATACCCTGACCCTGAAAGTCCCGGCTCAGTTGGATTTGTATGATCTGCCACTCATCGGGGAATCGCTGCAATTTGAGCAGCCCCACTGGGTGTCCATTGCGGGTCAAAACCTCAGCGCAATCGAAGTGGTACATGAGCCGAGCGAGATGGGCCTCCTCGGTGGTGCTGCCACCGCTCGCCATCAGATGGCCATCCATCGTCTCCCGCCGCAGCGAAAGCAGAAAAGGAATGTCACCTTCGCTGGCAGGGCGTCTATCAAGTCGCATGATGGCTCCTATGCCGCCAAACGCCGAATAAAACCGAGTCGCGAAGCGATTTCGGCCTGCAGGCTTCGGCTTGGACAAACTGCTAAACCACACGCGAGCGAGTGAAAGCTGCGTAGCCGACATACGACCAGAAACAAATGACCATGCCCAACCATACGAAGCTGACTTTGAAGCAGCTGGCGGCAAATTGGATGAAGCTGAATGAGTTTCCAGGGTGCTCGCCCCGCAAAAGTGGCCACCCCTCGATCTGCCAGAACGTCAGGTAGATATCCACTCCCATCCAAAGCGGCACAAGCCATCCAGCGGAAAGGACGGCTACCGCTACGGGGAAAAATCTATGTCGTGTCATTTGCAGGCTACCACCTGAATTTGAACCGATCCCCCGAAGCGGTTCGGGCTGGAAGAACTGTCAGTCGCCAACTGCAGCGCCATGCCATTTGTACAGCAAGGCATTCGCGCGCGGCGTAGCCAGCAACCCAGTCTTGTGCAGATGCCAGACCAGGTGGATCCCAAGCAGTTGCATTTCACCAAACGCGAAGAGGTCTCTTTGCGAGGTAAATGCGTCCAACGTGTGCCTGACGGGTGGATAATCGAGATTGCCCGCGTCGGATGTGCGAATCCAGGGTTCAAGCCCCACGTTTGCGCCGAGGGCCATGCGCTGCAGCGCCTCCGTTGTCGCGACACTGCCGACCATGATCTCGATGCACGCGTAGCCGTCGCCCAGCTCGCTGCCTAGAACCTCAACCTCGGGAAGTTCTCCCAGCAGGCCGCAAACCTGCTCGAGTGTTTGCTGACAGCCGTCTTTCGCGGCCCGGCCAGCATCTATGCGTTGAAATGTTTGAGGGTCCAGCGGAAACGTCTCCAATTGTACGTCAGATGCTTCAATCACCCAGCGCGCCTCCTTGTCGAGCGAGCCTGCCCATTCGATCTCGTGGATCACGTTGCCCTTGTCGCTGAGTCGGATCTCGCTGTACCGCCAGTCAAAATGACCCGCCACCGAGCAGGGGTTGGTCATGGCGTAGGAGAAGACCTGCGGGTAGAACAACTCTATGAATCGATCGTGGTAGGCGCCCAGCAGGCGAACCCGAAGGCTCAATGACCTGATCTCATCACGCTCGCCCTCCGCGGCCTCCTCGAATTTTGCCCACTCGAGCCAGCCGTCGTGAGGGCATCGAGGATCGTTTGCGTTGAGCAACAGACCGGATGACGCCAGTCTGTACGCAGCAGTTGGAAATCTTGGGCGGTTCCGCCTCAAGTACTCCGTGTACCGCTGAAACGGGATGCTTGGGTCGCCTTCGGTGTCGGTGTCGAGCTGCTCAGAGAGTACGTACATGAGGTCTTGGTCCGATTTGAGGCGAGCCTCTGAGCGCTAGCCGGAAGGAATTGTCAGGGCCCATTGAGCGCCACCGAAATCGCCTGCCTTAGGAGTTTCTCATCGTCCACAAGCTGACGATAGCCGGCGTGCGATAGCTGGCCGTCGTTGACTTGCCGCTCAATGAACAGTGCCAGGCGCCGCTCATCCGGGTCCGGCTTATCAAAGTCTAAATCAATACCTCCGACATCCGGTGACTTGAAAATGTCCACGCCAATGCCGTGTGGCCGAACAAACCAGCATGTGTTTGGAATGGCCTGGAAGTGGCGCTCCCCGCTAAGAATGTCCTGAGGCTCCGCCAGTCCGAATGAGCGAACAAGAAGTTGCTTGGCCCAGGCCACGTTGGCGTACCAGAGTGGGATGGCTTGTCTTCACTCTCACTGCTCATCCTCCGGACGCAGCGGAGAATACCGCCAGTCGAACCGGTCGATGAGTTGCCGGGCCAGGGGATCGAGCGCCGCATGATAGTGGTGGGTGTGAGGCGCAGGCACCACGGGCTCACCGGGCCCGAATCCAAGTGACCTGAGCCCAGCGGCGAAACATTCAAGGTGGCCGTACGCGTGCAGAAGGTTGTGGCGATCCCAAACGAGGGTGGCTCGTTGTTTGGGAGAGTAGACCCACAAGTCAAACCGGGCGTCGGCCGACAGGAATGAGCTGAACTCCGCGAAGAAGCCTTCGACTTCTTGCAGAGAAAGCTCCGGGCTCTGGTAGCGCCCGAGCTCGGCTTCACCTCCGCTGGTATGAAGGACATAAAGCAGGACCAGCGGCCCCTCCAGACAGCGCGTCAGGCGCAGCAGAACGTCTGGATCGGAGCCTGGAATGCCGGCGAGAATTCGTTGATATGGCGCTTCCGGCGCTGGCATAAGAAAGACGCGCGGGTGTGAGTATTCCGCCTCCTGCGCGTCAATGAAGTGCCCGAGTCTGTACATGCCACCAACCTGAACTTGGGGGCGCCGCGAGCGGTCGCCGTTTGGCCACGCCGGCGGCTCAAGACGCGCAGTACGCGCCACCGGTATCGCAGCGCAGCATCCGCATCACAGATGAAGAGCCGAGCGTGCCGTCGGCTGCAGCTGCATCGATTGCGTGGCGCCGGCAAGACGAGGCTCAAGTGTAGGGGAGACTTCCTGATCCCACGAGCCGCCGTTGACGAAGGTTTCGTAATGCACGGCATCGCGGAATACGGCGATGCCTACGAGCACGTACTCCCCAGTGCGGACGGGCAATTTGGGGAAGTTGTTCGCAGTTTCCTCGGTGATGTACCAGGCGATATCGTGCGCACCGCCACGGGCGAGCGCTGCCGTCATGGAATCCCTGCAAAAGGCGAGCAGCTTTTCGTCGGCAGGGCCGGCCAAGGGGAAAACCGTGATGTCGACGAGACCCGGCGGAATCGCCGAGGCTCCGTGCCCGGCGCGACGATCTTTTGCTAAGCGGAGGCCGGATCCGGCCCAGGCCGGGCGCAACAGCAGCACGTTATCGGAGTCGACCATGGTGGCATTGGCCTCGTTCCGGTGCGTCTGCCATATCGGGCCGGTGTAGAAGCCCGCTAGCGCCGCCGGGCGCGCCGACATGTCCGCGAATCCTCGCAGCCAGACGAACATGTCCGGATTGTCGGGAATGCGGAATTGCCCAAACAGGGCCATGCCCAGCGCTTCCTGGGACTCCACGAACGCTCGATCGAACAACTCGATCAAGACGTCGCGCATTCCCGGATGGAGGGTGTATTGCCGAAGTTCGACGACGCTGCATTCATTCGCGGCATCGCTTCCGCAGGAATCGGGGCCGACGGGCAGGGCGTCGGGGATGGAGGTGTTGTTCATGTTGGATCCTGCAATGGAAGTGGATTGGGCGGCTGAGGCCATGGGCTGCCATCACCAACGTCAGGCAGGCCAACAGGCGGAGGGAGTCATTCAAGGGCCTGAGTGGCCCGCCGGCAGGCTAATTTCCATCCAGGACAAGATCCGCCCTGTATCGGCGCGGGCTCTGCGGATGGAAGCCACTACGTGGATATGCAGGGCGGGTTTCAAAACCCGCGTCTCGCGAGTTGTCCCAAACCCACGCGCCGTGGCGACCGCGCCGTCGCGACTTAGTTCCTGAACTTTGCAGTTCACAATTCAGGCCGGATTGGGAGTCGCCGCGGATACTGCGACGCACCGGGGCACCGGCACTCCGTGCCAGGCACCGGCCCGATACCGAAAAATAACGAGAGGCCTAGACCTTATGAAGCGCTCCCTGCTCGCCCTTACCCTGATGGCTGCCCTGCCCTTCACGGCCTCCGCGGCCGAAGGCATTTCCTACAACTACATCGAAGGCGGTTACGCCGCGACCAACACCGACGGCGGCGACGCTGACGGCTGGGCGCTGGCGGGCTCGGGCGCGATCGCGCCGAACTTCCACATCTTCGGCAACTTCAGCAAGCAGGAGATCGACGACACCAACATCGATTTCGACCAGTACCGCGTCGGCATTGGCTACAACCACGAGCTGAATTCGAAGGTCGATCTGCTGACCCGCGTTGCCTACGAGAAGTTCGACGCCGGCGCTGGCGCTGACTTCGACGGCTACAGCGTCGAGGCGGGCGTGCGTGGCGCGATGGCCCCGAGCTTCGAAGGCTATGCGCTGGCCGGCTACGAGGATGGCAGCGACTACGACGGCGACTTCTACGGCCGCCTGGGCGCCACCGTGAAGTTCAACAAGACCTGGGGCATCAACGGCGACGTGAAGTTCGCCGACGGCGACACCCAGTGGTTCGTCGGCCCGCGAATTACGTTCTAAGTACCGACAACCATCGCGAATCTCTCTCTCCCCCGAAAATCGCGATGTTGAAGCCCGGCTCCGGCCGGGCTTTTTTTTGCCAGCCCGGGCAGACATTCCGTCAACGTGCGGTCAACGTGCCGCCATCTGCAACATGAACAGGCGCATACCGATGCGGTCGATGGTCACTTCTCAAATGTAAATTTCTCGTTATCCTGCGCCGCAACCGCCACAGAGCGGCCTCTCCCAAGAAAGCAGGAATTCCCCCATGAAGAAGCTTCTCGTGCTGGCGCTGACGCTGGCTGCCGCGCCTTTCGCCGCCACCGCTGGCGAGCACAGCTACACCTACGTCGAACTCGACGCGAACCGCCAGGTCATCGAATCCACCGGCAGCGATCTCGACCTCGACGGCTTCGCCGTGAAGGGTTCGTTCGAGTTCGCCGAAAGCTTCAGCGTGTTCGGCGGCTACCAGCGCGGTGAAGAGTCCCTGCGCTCCAACTTCGGCCCGTCCGTCGACTTCACTGGCGAGCAGGCCCACATCGGCCTGGGCTACCACCACGGCGTGTCGGACAGCACCGACCTGCTGGTCGAGGTCAGCTACATCAAGTCGCAGGCCGACATCGAAGGCTTCGAGGTCATCGACGGCGACGACGGCCGCGTGTCGGTCGGCGTGCAGTCGGCCCTGGGCGAGAAGGTCGACGCCTGGGTCAAGGCCAACTACACCGATGGCGACGTGTACGACAGCGAGTTCAGCGCCACCGCCGGCCTGCTGGTCAAGTTCAACAAGACCTGGGGTCTGGTTGGCGAGATCGAAGCCGGTGATGACGTCACCAACTACGGCATCGGCGTGCGCGCCAGCTTCTGATCCACCGAAGCGATGCAGGAGCCCGGCTTCGGCCGGGCTTTTTTTTGCTTGCACTGGCTCCCTGGCGACGCGGCTGGGACCCGGGCGATTCGCCCCCAACAGGCATGACCGCAGGGCTTTGCGGATCCGTGAAACTTTCGTTATCTTGCGCGGCCGCCGAAGAGCGGGTAACGAAAATTTCACCTCAGGGGATCCCATGAAGAAGCTTCTCGTGCTGGCGCTGTCGCTGGCTGCCGCACCGTTCGCCGCCTCCGCTGGCGAGCTCAGCTACACCTACATCGAAGCCGGCTACAGCGAGTCCAAGGCCGAAGACCTGACCCTGGACGGTTTCTCGGTGAAGGGTTCGCTGGCGTTCGCCGACAACTTCTACGGCGCCGTCAACGCGCACCAGAACAAGTACAACGGCGACAACCGTGTCGAGCCGATCGAGCTCGCGCTCGGTTACAACAAGACCATCGGCGCCAGCAAGGTCGATTTCGTTGCCGAAGTCGGCTACCTCGGCTTCAACTCCGAGCTGGGCGGCGAAGATTTCCACAACGACGGCTTCCGCGTCGGCACCGGCATTCGCGCCGCGGCTGGCAAGCACGTCGAGCTGGGCGCCAAGGTGACCTACACCGAGATCGAGAACATGGACTCGCTGGTTGGCGTGAACCTCAACGGCCAGGTCAAGATCAACAAGACCTGGGGCGTGGTCGCCGAGTACCACTTCAACGAGTACAACTTCCTGGGCACCGACGTCGACACCTGGAACGTCGGTATCCGCGCCAGCTTCTGATCCAACGAAGCACAGCGGTACAGGACCAGCAACAAGAAACCCGGCCTAGGCCGGGTTTTTTGTTGGTCCGTGTCGTAACGAACACGTCAGTCGAACAGGCCACTGGGGTACTCGGGCTTCTGCTCGCGCGACAGCAGCAGACGCAGGCCTTCGGCCGGCGTGATCTCACCGTGCAACACCGCCTGCACGGCGCTGGAGATCGGCAGCTCGATGCCATGCCTGTCGGCCTGGCGCATGACCTCGTCGGCGGTCTGCACCGACTCGACCACCTGGCCGATCGCACGCACCGCGTCCTCGATCGATTGGCCTTGGCCCAGCGCGAGGCCGAGTCGACGGTTGCGCGAGAGATCGCCGGTGCAGGTCAGCACCAGGTCGCCCAGGCCGGCAAGGCCCATGAGGGTCTCGGCCTTGCCGCCGATGGCCTGGTTGAGGCGCAGCATCTCGTTGAGACCGCGGGTGATCATGCCGGCACGCGCGTTGAGACCCAGCTGCATGCCGTCGGCAACGCCGGTGGCCACTGCGAGCACGTTCTTCATCGCGCCACCGAGCTCGGCGCCCAGCATGTCGTCGCCGGTGTAGGCGCGGAAACTGGGACCGTGGTGGACATCGGCCACCAGTTGGGCGAAATCGGGCCAGTCCGAGTGCACGGTCAGTGCGGTCGGCAAACCTATTGCGACTTCCTTGGCGAACGAGGGTCCGGTGACCACCGCCAACGGCACGTCGACGCCGAGCACTTCCTCGGCAACCTCGTGCAGGAAGCGGCCGCTGCCGGGCTCGAAGCCCTTGGTCGCCCATGCCACGCCGGCGTGGCCCGGACGGTACGGGGCCAACGCGCGCAGGGTTTCCGCGAACGCATGCGACGGCACCACCACCAGGACCAGGTCGACCTCGGCCAGTGCCGCGGCCAGGTCGGTGGTCGCACGCAGCGATGGCGGCAACGCGATGCCGGGCAGGTAGCGCGGGTTCTCGTGGCGCTGGTCGATCGCCGCGATGCCATCGGCATCACGGCCCCACAGCACGGTCGGATGACCGTGCCGGGCGATCAACGCGGCAAGCGCGGTGCCCCAGGAACCGGCACCGAGCACGGCGACGGACGGCTTGCCAGCTTCCGCAACGGCGGGATCCGTCATGCGGCCGACTCAGGCGTTGCCGGCGGTCTCGGCGTCGGCAAGGCCACCGGCCTGCTGCGACGCGCGCTGGCGCAGACCTTCGGCGTACAGCGCGTCGAAGTTGATCGGCTGCAGGAAGAACGGCGGGAAGCCACCGGCCTGGATGAGATCGCTGATCAGCTGGCGCGCGTACGGGTACAGCACGTTCGGGCAATGCGTGCCGAGCATGCCATCGAGCGTGGCGGCGTCGAAGCCGGCCAGACCGAACACGCCCGCCTGCTTCACCTCGACCAGGTACATCGGCTTGTCTTCGGCATTGCAGGTCAGCGTGATGCCGAGCACGACTTCGTAGGCGTTGTCGTTGAGACGGGTCACGCTCTGGTTGAGGTTCATCTGCAGCTGCGGCTGGGCCTGCTCGTTGAACACGGCCGGCGCACCGGGAACCTCGAACGAGACGTCCTTGACGTACAGCTTCTCGACGGTGAACGCCGGACCGGCTGCTTCAGCGGGGGCGGCGGCGCCGTTCACGTTTTCTTCGGACATCTCGTTAACTCCAGCAGAAGGCGGAAAGGGGTCGATTATGGCACGCGCATTTGCGGCGCCTGCCATCCAGTCTGGGGGCTGTCGATGACGGCACAAGGGACGGCGCAAACGAAAGCCGGCAGGCTTCGCGACCGGCGTCACCGATCTCCTGCTCTCGCGCCTGGCGTCGAGGGCGTCCGAATGGACTCACCATTGCGCGACACGGCGGCATTTCCACGTCGCGCCGCGCTTCTGGACCGCTATGCCGTCACCGACACGCGTGGTCGCGATCGAGATTCGATACACGGCGCCGGAGCGCGGGCACCGCTGTCGCGGCACGCGCGCACGGGAAGACTCAGGCGCGGCCCTTGACCAGCGGCAGATCGGCCTGCTGCCAGGCCTGGACGCCGCCATCGAGCCAGTGGACCTGGGTGAAGCCGGCCTTCTTGAGGCGCTTGGCGGCATCGGCCGAGGCCTGGCCATTGCGGCAGACCACCACCACCGGCAGCGCCTTGGCGCTGGCGAGCAGCTTGCTCTCGGGATCGAACTGGGCGATCTGCACCGAACGGCTGCCGGCGATGTGGCCGCCGAGGTAGTCGTTGGTTGCCGAGAGATCGACCACCAGCGCGTTGTCGCGGTTGATCAAAGTGGTCAGTTCGGCCGGGCGCAGGGCCTTGTAGCCGCGCATCAATCGCGCCAGCTCGGTGTAGATGATCGCGATCGTCAGGCCGGCCAAAGCCAGCGACAGGTAGGGATGGCGCTCGGCGAAAGCCAGCAGTTCGGGAAGGGTCACGGGGTCACGACGGGTGGCACGGGGCCGGGATTGTCGCAAAAACCGGCGCCGGAAGGGTTGGCATCGTCGATCGGCCAGCCGCCGTCGCGCGGTCAGCCCGCGCGCGACGCCCGCGCCTCGGCCGCAGTTACTGCCCGGCCCAGAGATCGGGCAGCGAGCTGGTCAACCACCACACCTGGGCCGTGGGATCCCATTTCCAGGTTTCGCGGTAGCGGACGGTGCGTTCGGCCATCGTGTGCCGGTTGATGACGCCGATCTCGATGTCGCGCATCGCGGTGCCCGCTTCATTGTCGCGGGTGGCGCCGACATCGCGGTACGCGGAAATCTGCACCTGCTTGTAGCGCTCCAGTTCGATCGCGCCAACGGGATTCGCGTCGCGCACGCGCGGGTCGATGAGGTTCATCGCGCCCTCGAAGTCGCCCCAGCGGATCGCTCCGGACCAGGCGTACTGGTTACGGTCCAGCCCGTCGTTCTGCTTGGTATTGCTGGGGCAGCCGGTCAGCGCCAGCACGCAGGCCAGCAACAGCATCCACGCGAACGCCAGCGGCGCCCGGCGGGTCGATACGGCGAGCGGCGGTGACAGGGACATCGGGCAACTCCGGCGACTGGGGGCTCAGGGGCACCATGCTAACGGCTGGCAGCCCGCGTGGCAGGCACTTCACCGCGCGACGTGCCCGGCACGGCCGACGCGGTGGTCGGTCTCAGGTCCGCGCGATCGCGACGTAGCGGCCGTTGAACGTCGTGGCCAGGCCGCCGTCGGGCAGGCGTGCACTGGCGGCGAGCTGGATGCGGGCCCGGCCGCGCTCACGCAACGTGGCGACGAACGATGCCGGATCGGCGTCCTCGCCGAAGCGGGCCTCGACGTCCAGGTCGGTGAACAGCGGTGCGAGGTACCGCACCTGGCTGTCGGCGACGTAGACGTCGGCCTGCAGGCCGGCGGCCTCGAGCTGCAACGACACCAGCCCCCACGAGGCCAACGTCATCATCGACGCCAGGCTTCCGCCAAACGCGCAGCCCTTGTCGTTGACGTGCGCTGCCAGCGGTGCGTGCAGGCGCAGCGCGCGACCGTCGTATCCGGCGATGCCGACCTGCATCGCCGCCACCGGCGGCATCGACTGGTAGTGGTGGTCCAGACGCTGCAGCGCGTCGGCGTGGAGCTCGTCTCGGGTGTCGATCATCGCGGCCATGGAAGCGGTGTGCGGGGTGTGGCGCGAACGGAGGCTGTGCCAAGCTGACGGCATGTCCATACGAACGCCGCCGGAATGGTACGTGATCTCGCTGCGCCCGAGCGGGGAGCATGCGGCCCTGCGTCGCGCGGCGGCGCGTCGCGGGGCGGGCCTGGTCGCGCTGTCGCCGTGGCGCCTGGAACAGCTCGACGACGACGCCACGCGCGATGCGCTGGCGGCGGCACTGGCGGCAAGCCACGTCGTGTTCACCAGTCCCGGTGCAGTGCGCGCCGCCGCATCGTTGCTGCCGCTGCGAGCGGGCGCGCGGCAGCAGTGGTTCGCGGTCGGCGCCGGCAGTGCGAGTGCGCTGCGTCGTGCCGGTGTCGCCGGCGTGGTCGCACCGGCGCGCATGGACACCGAAGGCCTGCTGGGATTGCCGGGACTGCAGGTGGGCACGGGCGACAGCGTCGGGCTGGTCACCGCACCGGGCGGTCGCGGCGAACTGGCGCCAGCGTTGCAGGCACGCGGCGCGCTCGTGCTGCGCGCCGATGTCTATGCACGCGTGCCGGTCGCGCCCTCGCCCAAGGCGTTGGCAAGCCTGCGCGCGCTGGGCGCGCTGGCACCACGGGCGCGCCTCGCGCTGGCGCTCAGCAGCGGCGAGGCCTTGCAACGATTGATGGCCACGGTCCCCGACGACGTCGCGGCGATCCTGCGCCGGGCGACCGTGGTGGCAGCCAGTGCGCGCCTGGCATCGCTCGCCCACGGATTGGGTTGCGCGCACGTCCAGCTGGCCACCGGCCCGCGACCGGCGATGTTGGTTTCCGCGGCGGCGCGTGCACTGGCGACCCGACCGACGTAGCACCGTGCGGTACCTGCGGCGCGCACTGCGCGCATTGCCCGACGGGGCTTCCGGTAGCATGACGCCTTCCCCCCGCACGGATCCTCCCGCCGTGGCAGTTTCGAGCACCGACAACGCGCCCGCCGCACCACCTGTCGCACCTCGCCGAAAGTCCCACGCCTGGCCGTGGCTCCTGCTGCTGGTCGCGCTCGGCCTGGCCGGCTGGTTCGGCCGGAACTGGTGGCAGGCGCACGACGCCCGCCAGCGCGACGCCGTGATCGGCACCGACCAACGCCTTGAGGCGCTCGACGACCGCGTCGACGGCCTGCGTCGGGATCAGCGCGCGCAGAACCAGCGCCTGCAACAGGCCGACGCCACCAACCGCGTGCTGCGCGACGAACTGCTCGGCATCGGCCAGCGTTCGACGCTGATCGAGGACTCCGTCGCCAAACTCGCCGACCCGGACCGCCATGGCGCGCAGGCGCTGCGTCTGGACGAGGCCGAATTGCTGCTGACGATGGGCCAGCAGCGCCTGCAGGTTGCCGGTGACCTCGACGGCGCACGTCGCGCCTACGCACTGGCCGCCGGCGTGCTCGACGGCGTGGACGACCCGGCCTACCTGAGCTTGCGCCAGACGCTGGTGCAGGAGCGCGCCGGACTCGACGCGGTCGGTGCCGAACCGCGCGTTCGGGCGATGGCGCGACTGGAAGCGTTCGCCAACACCCAGACGGTGCCACCGTCGCGTACCAGCGCCGCCACCGACACCCGCGCCCCGTGGTGGAAGCGCGCGTTCGGCAGCATCGTCCAGGTCCAGCCCACCGATCGCGCCGTCGCGGTGCATCCGGCCGATCGCAGCGCCGCACTGGCCGGCCTGCAGCTCGAGATCAGCCTCGCGCGCGCCGCGGCCGAACGCCGCGACCAGGCGGGCTATCGCGCCGCGCTCTCGCGCGCCGATGCCTGGCTGACGCGGCTGCATCCGGAATCGGCGGCGCTGCGCAATCTGCGCGATGAACTGCGGCAGATCGGCGCCATGCCGCTTTCACTCTCCCTGGCCACGCTGGGCAGCACTCTGCAACAGCTACGGCAGCTGCGCACCGCGCGCTAGGAAGGCATCCCATGAACCTGTTCCGTAACCTGCTGTTCTGGATCGTGCTGGCCCTGGTCGGCGCGTTGGTCGCGCAACTGCTGGTGCGCGATCCCGGCCACGTGCTGGTGCGCTACGGCGGCTACGACTACACCATGACGGTGGTCGATGCGCTGCTGATGGGCGTGGCGGCGATCGCGCTGGTGTGGGTGCTGTGGAAGGGCCTGAGCTTGCCGCTGTCGGCCCTGCGCCGGCACCGCAAGAAGCATGCGCGGGCGCGGCTGGTCGAAGGCCTGGAGGCGCTGCACCAGGGCCACTGGGCGCGCGCCGAGAAGGCCTTGTCGCAGGCCGCCCAGCCGCAGCGCGTCGGCCGCAACGAAGTCGCCGCGATTGCCCACCTCGCCGCGGCACGCGCCGCCGATGCACGCGGCGACGACGACGCCGTCGCGCGCCACCTCGATGCCCTCGCCGCCGAACGCCCACTGGACGCGGCCATTGCGCGCGCGCAACGGCAGCTCGATGCCGGCACCTTCGAGAGCGCGCTCGAGACCCTGGATACCGCGCCGCAACCATTGCCGCCGCGCGGACTGGCGTTGCGCGCGCAGGCGCTGGCGGCACTGGGCCGCAGCGGCGAGGCGTACGGACTGCTGGGCGCACTGCGCCAGCAGCATGCGCTTCCGACCGCGGAACTGGCGCGTCTGGAATCGAGCTGGGCCGAGGCGGGGCTGCGTGAAGCCGCCGACGCAAACGTGCTCGCCGATCGCTGGGAAGCGCTGCCCAAGCCCTTGCGCAGCGACCCGGCCGCAGTCGCCGCGTACGCCGAACGCGCTGCCGCGCTGCGCTGGGACGAAGCCGCCACGCGCAGTGTCGAACAGGCACTGGACGCGAACTGGAGCGATTCGCTGGCGTCGCTCTACGGGCGGCTGCCGGTCGGTCGTCTCGAAGCACGTCAATCCAATGCCGAACGTTGGCTGCAGCAACACCCGGCGAGCCCGGCGCTGCTGCTGGCACTGGCCCGCCTGCTGCGTGCCCAGCGTCGCTGGCCGCAAGCCGAGGGCTACCTGCACCGCGCGATCGCCCAGGGCGCCGGCAGCGAAGGCTGGGAAGAGCTTGGCCACGGCTTCGCCGAAGCCGGTGACGAGACCCTCGCGCGCCTCAGCTACGCCAACGCCCTGTGCAGCGCGCGCGACGAGGCGATCGTCGAGTTGCCGGGCCGCGACCTGCGGCAACGGATCTTCGACGAGGCCGCGATCGAGGAACGCGACGAGCACGGCATGCCGCGACTGCGCGGTTAGGTCGCGTCCTGGGAGCTGCGCGGGACGACGCGTGGCCATCGTGCGGGTGCGGTTCCGCCCGCTCTGTGGCGACGGAAACGCGGCGGCAGGCTGGCGAGGATGCAACGCGACGGCAGAGGGCCCGCGCCGCGGATCTCCCGCTGGTAGCCGATATGCATGCAACAGCCGGTATCGCTGGACTCCTGCCGCGATGGGTCGGGAGTCTGATACGGATGATGGGCGGACACGACGGTGACTCCCTGGCCCGCAGCCGAGCGCCGGTGCGCGTGGCACCGGCGCGGTCGATGGCATCGCGGCGGCCGGCGAAAGCCGGCCCGCCTGGCTAGCTCAACTCAACGCTCGAGGATCGCCACCACGCCCATGCCGCCGGCGGTGCAGATCGACAGCAGGCAGCGTCCACCGCCGCGTGCCTTGAGTTCCTTGGCCGCGGTCGCGACCAGGCGCGCGCCGGTCGCGGCGAACGGATGGCCCGCCGCCAGCGAGGAGCCGTTGGGGTTGATCTTCGCCGGGTCGATGCGACCCAGCGGCGCGTCCAGGCCGAGGCGATTCTTGCAGTACTCCTCGCTCTCCCACGCGCGCAGCGTGCACAACACCTGTGCGGCGAACGCCTCGTGGATCTCGTAGAAATCGAAATCCTGCAGGGTCAGGCCATTGCGCTTGAGCATCTCCGGCACGGCCACCGTCGGCGCCATCAGCAGGCCTTCGCCGTGCACGAAATCGACTGCCGCCACGTGCGCGTCGCGCAGGTAGCAAAGCACCTCGTGACCATGGGCCTGCGCCCATTCGTCCGACGCCAGCAGGCAGGCGCTGGCGCCATCGGTCAACGGCGTGGAATTGGCCGCGGTGAGGGTGCCACGGCCGGAGGTCTTGTCGAACGCCGGCTTGAGCGTCGCCAGCTTCTCCAGCGAGCTGTCGGCGCGCAGGATGTTGTCGCGCGAGACGCCGCGGAAGCTGACCACCAGGTCATCGAAGAAACCGCGGTCGTAGGCGGCGGCGAGCTTCTGGTGCGATGCCAGCGCCCACTCGTCCTGCGAGTCGCGCGAGATGTTCCACTCCTTGGCCATGTCCTCGCAGTGCTCACCCATCGACTTTCCGGTGCGCGGTTCGGCCACGCCCGGGAAATCGGGTTTGAGCTCGCGCGGCGAGAAGCCCTTGAATGCGGCCAGTTTGGCGCCGGTGGTCTTGGCGGCCGCGGCGGCCAGCAGGCGACGGCGCAGCGACTTGCCGTACACGATCGGCACGTCGGAGGTGGTGTCGGAACCGCCGCCGATGCCCGCTTCGATCTGCCCGGTGGCGATCTTGTTGGCCACGGTGATGATGCTGTCCAGCGAGGTGCCACAGGCGCGCTGCAGGGTGATGCCCGGCGTCAGCGGCGACAGGCCCGACGACAGCGCGGCCTCGCGACCGAGGTTCCAGTCATTGGAGTGCTTGATCACCGCGCCCATCGCGACCTCGCCCAGCTGCTGGCCGTGCAGGCCGAACTTCTCGACCAGCGCACCGAGCGTGCGCACCGACATGCCGAGGTTGCCAACGTCCGCATAGGCGGTGTTCTGGCGGCAGAACGGAATGCGGACGCCACCGAGTACGGCGACGGGACGGGCTGAACGCATCGGGACACCTCGCAGGGGGGACCCGCGGCAGTCGCGCGGGCCCGTTTGAGACCGGCCCGCGTTGATCGGCGGGCATAATGGCCGCAGTGTAACCCCGCCCTTGCGCCCCTCCAAACGCCAGCGTACTGAAATCCCGCCAATGACCGACACCCGCCCGCTCCCCTCCGCCCCGCCGGCACTGCACGTGCTCGGCGCGCTTGCGCTGGAACTGCGCGGCGACGCCCCGGTCGCGCACGTTGCGCTGGCGCAGGCCCAGGTCGGCGAACTGGCGGCGCTGGTCGCACGTGATCTGGCGAAATTTTCGCCGGAGGCGGCGACGCTGGAACTGGTCACCGTGGGCGCGCACTACGATCCGGTCGAGGTGTTGCGTCCCGGTTGGCCGCTGCACCACGAACTCGATCAGCTGGCCGCGCGCGCGCCACGCGACGGCGGATTGAAAACCGGCGGACGCGTCATCGCCTTTGGTGCACACGAAGACCGACTGCCCGGCAATCTCGCGCCATCGCCGGATTTCGCGGGCGGTCCGCTGCGGCTGGTGCCGCTGCTGCTGGGCGGCGATGCGGACGCGGTGGCGCGCGTGGGCGATGCGTTCGAGCGCGATCTGCTGGAAACCGGCATGGCCGGCGCGGACACCGCGCTGGCTGCGCAGCACGCGTTCGGCCTGCAGATCGAACACGCGCGCTATCTCACGGTGCACGACCTCGCCGCGATGATTGCCATGCAGTACGAACACGCCGGCCTGGGCGCGCTGTGGCCGATCCTCGAAACCGCGCTGCTCGAACCCGATGGTGAGCACTGGCTGGACGCCCCGCCCGAGCCGCTGGTGCACTACGCGCAGCGCGAAGCGCGCATCGCGATGTTCGAGACCAGCGCGTGGAAGCAGCGCTACGCCGCCGACGCGGACTGCAGCGACCCGCAGGTGCGCGAGCGACTGTCGCGCCAGCACGACCAGTTCCAGGCACGGCAGCGCCAGATGGCGGCGGTGCTGCAGGCGCACGCGGTGGCGGTGACGTTCGTGCACTGCCCGAGCACCCAGGCCGACGTCCGCGCAGATCTCTAGGCGCACGCGCCTGCGCCCAGCGCCGGATTGCGGGCCCTGACCGCATCGCCTCAGGTTCACTGGACATCTCCGAGACCTGCCTCACGGCAATCACGGACGCGTGTTCGAGCAAACAGTATTCGGGCGAGTTCGAGGCCGAGTCGCGTCAGCAGGTGCTAGGTGTCTGCCAAGCCCGGGATGATTCGAAGTGCGATGGAGAGACAAGGGACAACTTGGATGCGTCGAGCAGTTCATAAGGTGGCGGAGGGAGTACTCGTGCTGGCATTAGCCGGATGCGTTACAACTCAGGGATCCACGTCGATGACCACACAGGCTCAAGCGCCAGCACAAGCTTTGCTCGCACTTACAGAAGGAACACGAGCTGTTTCGCAGCAGGATCTGGAGCAGATCAAGATCGCTTTGATTGAACAGCTCAGGAGTCAGCCAAAGAACACCGACTTCTCCGCGTTGGAGACCGTCACCAGTCGGGAGACGTGCTTTATCGACCAGGGCGGCATCGCGCACATCGGTGCTTGGGCGCTCCGCGTGAGAGATGGCAAGGCAGTGCTGGTCCGCAGCGGGCCGAGGGCTCCGGTGATGATGGTTCCCATCGCCTACCTGACCTACGTCGACGGTCGTTGGGACGTCACCGAGATCGACTTGTCGACTGTTCGTGGGCGCTGAACGTTAAGTCTCAGCACCTACGGGATGTTGATAACGACGAGCTCCATGCGGGTGGCTCTGCTGAACAGCGAGCCCGTGGGCATCACCGGGCGGGATTGGTTATGACGCCATTCGCGATGTAGTCCTCGATCGCTTCGAGTTGATCCAGCGCTTCCGGTGCGAACTGGACGGTGTAACTCACGCCTTGCCAGCGCCCGTCCGGCGGCGCTTTGTCGTCAGGCGTTCGCGCACCTGCCCCGCGGACAATGCACGGCTGGGGTCAGCCTTGAGGGCTTGGGCGGCGGGAATGACCTGCTCGCGCAGCCACGCATCCATGGCTTGGTCCCGGGCCAGTAGCGTGCGCAGGCCATCGCGGATGACTTCGCTTTCGGTCGCGTACTCGCCGGCAGCAACTTTGGCTTTCACCAGGTCGGCCATTTCGTTCGGCAGGGTGATGCTGAATTGTTGGGTCGAGCGCATGGCTACTCTCTCTCCGTTGATAGGATTTAATCCTACGCCCGCTGGCACGGGACACAAACGCACGAATTCCTGCCGCCCCGCGGGCACCGCGCATTGCGCGCGGCCCGGACTTGCGCGGTGGATCCCCCGTGCGAATCCGCCCGGGGCGTCCTCACCACGGATCGATGCCGCAGATCAGCGCTCGAACTCCGCCTCGCACACCGCGTAGCCCGCGTCGTCCATGCCCAGCGCCGCGTAGGTGCGTTGCGCGTCGACGTTGCCGTGCTCGACGTACAGTCGCAGGCCCACCACGCCCGGCGTGGCGCGCGCCAGCGCTTCGACGTGCCGGTACAACGCCGCGAACACGCCGCGGCGCCGGTGGGTGGGAGTCACGTACACGCTCTGGATCCACCACCAGTCGCCGTTGCGCCAGTCGCTCCATTCGTGCGTGAGCATCAGCGTGCCCACCGGCGCGGCGATCGTCTCGCCGCCAGCCACCACGGCCTCGTCCATCGCGATGAAGTAGCGTGCCTTGGCCGGATCGGCGATGCCGGCGGCGATGCCGGCACGCACGGTCGCACGGTCGAGGTGCCGTTGTTCGGTCTCCATCGCCATCGTGATTGCCCACTGCGCAAGCAGGTCACGGTCGCTGGCGTGGGCGGTGCGGATTCGCAGTTCGGTCATCGTGGGTCCTGCCTGCTTGCCGGTTCGCGTGGTCGAGCCTGTCGGCGCCGCGCGGCGGTTGTCACTGCTGGATCGTGATCACCGCGCACGCCACGCGCGCGCCGGCGTTGCCGGCCGGCTGGCTGCTGTAGTCGTCGGGTGCGGCGTGCACCACCAGCGCGCGTCCGGCGATGTCGTTGGCCGCGCCGCCGCCCAGGGTGACGCCTTCGGCATGCACGTCCACGCGCGCGACGCCGTCGGCACTGGCGACGATGTTGTCCATGTCGCCGGCGTGGTGGGCACCGCCACCGACCTTGCCGTGCGTGGCCGCAGCCGGGTTGAAGTGGGCGCCGGCGCTGCTCGCGTCGGCCGCGCTGCAGTCGCCCTTCTCGTGGATGTGGATCGCGTGCGTGCTGCCCCTGCCCAAGCCGCCCAGCTCACCGCTCACGCGTACGCCGCCGGTCATCGGGGTGAGGCTGAGCTTGCCGCTGACCAGGCTGCCCGATGCCGGCGCGACCGTCGCGCTGGCCAGCTGGGCGGTGGACACGGAGGCGGCGCGGTAGTCCGCCGACGTTGGCCGCGACGGCGCGCTGCCGCAGGCGGTTGCCAGCATCGCCAGCAACGTCGATGCGACGGCGGCAGCCCGTGCGGGGTACCGCGGTCGGGTGGATGGGCGGTCAGGCAATCGATCGGTCTTCATCGCGATCCTCCATTGATTTGCGAGCAACGATCAAGCTAACGCGTCGAAGCTTTGACGGCGGTGAACGACCGCGCGGCACCGGCAATACGCCCGATGCCGCACGGTGCGGACCGTGTTCGTCATGTGCGCGGCGTGCGTCCCGGCCCGAGCTTGCGCGACAGCGTGTTGCGGCCCAGTCCCAGGCGCGCGGCGGCCTCGCTGCGGCGACCACCGCTTCGCTCCATCGCCACGTCCAGCAGCACGCCCTCCAGCGTCTCGCGGGCCCGCTCCAGGATGCCGGGTGCGCCGGCGTCGAGTTCGGCACGCGTCCAGGTGGCCAGCGCCGCTTCCCATCCCGTCGCGCCGCCCTGGACCGCGGTGCCGGTGGCCATGGCCGCGTCGAGGTCGGCGGCCGTGACCGTGTCGGCCGGTGCCAGCGCGGCCAGCCGCCAGCACAGGTTCTCAAGCTCGCGCACGTTGCCCGGCCAGGTGTGCGCCAGCAGGCGCTCCAGTGCGGTCCGGGCGAACCGCTTGGGCGGCGCATCGAATCGCGCGGCGGCAGCGGCCAGGAAGCGCTCGGCAAGCTGTGGCACGTCCTCGACGCGCTCGCGCAGCGGCGGCAGGCGCAGGCGTACCACGTCCAGGCGGTGCAGCAGGTCGGCACGGAAACGTCCATCGGCCACCAGCAGTTCCAGGTGCTGGTGGGTGGCGGCGATCACGCGAACGTCGACGCGGATCAGCTCGCGGCCGCCGACGCGGAAGAACTCGCCCTCGGCGAGCACGCGCAGCAGTCTGGTCTGCAGCGGCAGCGGCATGTCGCCGATCTCGTCGAGGAACAGCGTGCCGCCGTCGGCTTGCTCGAAGCGACCGATGTGGCGTTTGCTGGCGCCGGTGAATGCCCCGGCTTCGTGGCCGAACAACTCCGACTCCAGCAGCTCGGACGGAATGGCCGCGGTGTTGAGCGCAACGAAGGGCTTGCCCGCACGCGGCGACTCGCGGTGCAGCGCGCGCGCGACGAGTTCCTTGCCGGTGCCCGTCTCGCCGGTCACCAGCACCGACAGCGGCGCCTGCGCGAGGCGGCCGATCGCGCGGAACAGGGTGCGCATCGCCACGGTCGATCCGACCAGCGTCGGCGCGGTGTCGACGTCAGCCGACACACTCGCTGCGGTGGCGACATCCTCGTCGCCCGTCGTGGTGCCTTCCAGCACGCGCGCGGCCAGCGCCACCGCATCGTCCAGGTCGAACGGCTTGGACAGGAATTCGTGCGCGCCGCCGCGGAAGGCGCCGGCCGTGCTGGCCACGTCGGTGTAGGCGCTCATCACCACCACCGGCAGCTGCGGCGCCTGTGCCTTGAGTTTGTCGAGCAGCACCAGGCCGCCGTCGCCGGGCATGCGCACGTCGGTGAACAACAGGTCCGGCGCGCCCCGCTCGGCCATCGCGGCCAGGGCATCGGCACTACCGCCGAATTCGTCGACGCGATAGCCCGCCTCGCGCAGCGCGGTGGCCAGCACGAAGCGAACGCTGCGGTCGTCATCGACAACCCAGACGGTGGACGGGCGGGCACTCATCGGCAGGTACGCGGCATCGGCTTGCGCGGCATCGGTCCGCGCGGCGGGGCCGTCACGACAGCGATGTTGGCTCGCGCCCGGCAGGGAAGAGGGCGAAGCGGATGCAGCATGGGCGAGCCTCGTGCGGTGCGGGTTCCGGTTGCCAGAGCTTAAGGTGCCCCCGCCTTCCCTGCAGGCCTGTGAAGCCGTGCGACCGCATCGGCGCGGTGCGTCTGGACCGGGCAGTGCGAACGCCGCCGGTGACAGCGCCACGCGGGCACGGCCTATCCGCCGCCGCGAGCAGCCTCGTCCGCCATGGGCAACAGCAGGGTGAACAGCGTGTGTCCCGGGCGTGAGCGGTAAGCCAGCGAGCCGCGGTGTTCGCGCGCGACCTGCTGCGCGAGCGCCAGGCCCAGGCCGCTGCCCTCGGCGCGACCGGACACCAGCGGCAGGAACACCTGCTCGGCCAGTTCCTCGGGCACGCCGCGGCCGTCGTCGACGATCTCCAGGCGCAACGCCACCGGGTGCAATTCGTCGCCGATGCGCACGCCGTGCTCGGCACGCGTGCGCAGGCTCACGTTGGCCGCGCCGGCCTCGATCGCGTTGCGCACCAGGTTCCACACGGCCTGCACAAGGCGATCCGGGTCGCCGGAGAACTCCGGCAGGCTGGGGTCGTAGTCTCGCACCAGGCGCACCGCCCAGCCGGCTTCGCTCTCGGCCAGCCGCAGCACGCGTTCGAGCACCGCGTGGATGTTGGTCGGCTGGTGCGCGCGCGGTGGCGCGGGGGTCAGCAACTGGTCGAGCAGCGCGCCCAAGCGCGCCACCTCGTCTTCGATCAGGGTCATCAGCTCGCGCGAGTTGGCGTCGTCGCCGACCCGTCGCGCCAGCAGTTGCGCCGCGCCCTTCAGCCCGGCCAGCGGATTGCGCAGCTCGTGCGCCAGTCCCTTGAGCGAGGCCGACAACGCCGACGGCAGCAGCAGCGCCGGATCGTCGCCGGGAAACTCGTCGACCGGGTGCGCCTCGACCAGCCACCCGCCACCGTCGCGCCGGCTCAGCCACAGGTCGGCGAAGTGCTCGCCACCGTCGGCGCCACGCAGGCGCGCACGGCGAAGGCGCAGTGGCGCCAGCGCGTCGTCCCCGTCCTGCAACGGCCGGGCGAGCACCTCGGCCAGCCGGCCGTTATCGCCGTCGAGCGCGGTCAGCGGCGAGCCCAGCAACCGCCGCGCGCTGATCCCCAGCCAATGCACGAACGCCGGATTGGCCCCGGTGAGCGTGCCCGCGCCATCGGTCCACGCCAGCGGCGTGGTCAGGCTGTCGAGGTCCGGTACGGCAGGCGGTTCGGGCGGCATGGCGCCATGGTAGGGCAAGGCCACCGGGAAACCGGCACGGTGACTCGCGCGTCACTCGCGTCGCCGCACGCCCGCCTCGAAACCGCCGCGCGGATCCCCAACGTGCCTACGCGCCAGAGGGCGTCGCGAATCGACGATCGGCGCATGACGCCTCGACAGTGGGGAATCCGGCGCAATGCCCTTCGGTTATTGCGCCCTACGTCTGCGACGTCCGCCGTCGACAAAAAAGTGGCCCGGATCGCTCCGGGCCAAACGAGATGACGGGGGGAGGGGAATCCCGTTCTCGGCTCAACTCTCGTAGGCGGTTTCGCCGTGCGTGGTGATGTCCAGGCCTTCGCGTTCGCATTCGACGCTGACGCGCAGGCCGACCGTGGCGCGTGCGACCAGCATCGACAGCACCGACACCGTGCCAATCCACGCCACCGTCATGCCCACGCCAAGCGCCTGCAGGCCGAGCTGGGCCAGCATGTCGAAGTCCTCGCCGCCCTGGCCGCCCAGTGATGGCGCGTAGAACACGCCGGTCAACAGCGCGCCGACGATGCCGCCCACCGCATGCACGCCGAACACGTCCAGGCTGTCGTCGGCGCCGAGCAGGCGCTTGAGGCCGTTGACGCCCCACACGCACACCACGCCCGCCACCGCGCCGATCACCATCGCACCCAGCGGGCCGACCAGACCGGCCGCCGGCGTGATGCCAACCAGGCCGGCCACCGCACCCGATGCCACGCCCAGCACCGACGCCTTGCCCTTGACCAGCTTCTCCGCCAGGCCCCAGCTCAACACCGCCGCGGCGGTGGCCACCAGCGTGTTGATGAAGGCCAACGCGGCGCCGGCGTTGGCCTCGAGCGCCGAACCGGCGTTGAAGCCAAACCAGCCCACCCACAACAGCGACGCGCCGATGAAGGTGAAGGTCACGTTGTGCGGCTTGATCGCCTCGCGTCCGTAGCCGGTTCGCTTGCCGATGAAGTACGCGCCCACCAGGCCGGCGACGCCGGCGTTGATGTGCACCACCGTGCCGCCGGCAAAATCGAGGGCCCCCTTCTCGAACAGGTAGCCGCCCGCGGCCCACACGATGTGCGCGATGGGCAGGTAGCCGAACGTGAACCACAGCACCACGAACACCAGCAACGCGGCGAATTTCACGCGCTCGGCAAACGCGCCGACGATCAGCGCGCCGGTGATGCCGGCGAACGTCGCCTGGAACGCGATGAACACGTACTCGGGAAGTTTCACGCCTTCGCTGAAGGTGTCGGCCAGCGAATCGATGCCCACGCCGGCCAGGAACAACTTGTCGAAGCCGCCCAGCCACGCGCCGCCCCCTGCGAACGCCAGGCTGTAGCCGTAGGCAATCCACAGCACCAGCATCAGCGAGAACACCACCAGCACGTGCGCCAGCACCGACAGCACGTTCTTGCTGCGCACCATGCCGCCGTAGAACAGCGCCAAGCCCGGCACCGCCATCATCAGCACCAGCAAGGTCGAGGTCAGCATCCACGCTACGTCGCCCTTGTCGACGCTGGCCTGGACCACCGGGGTCGCGGCTTGCGCGAGGTCCTGGGCGTGCGCCGGCATCGCCAGTGCCAGTACGGCGGACGCGGCAAGCACGATGCGCGCCGGCGCGCCGCTGGCAAGGCCGCGATTTGTTGCGTTCTTGGAGCCAGTCGCCCGTTCGCGCGGGCGGACAGAGGTTTCGAGGTTCGTCATGTCGTTTCTCGCGTGAGGTTCACAGGGCGTCTTCGTCGAGTTCGCCGGTGCGGATGCGCAACGTGCGCTCGATCGCGCTGACAAAGATCTTTCCGTCGCCGACCTTGCCGCTGTGCGCGGCGTCCTGGATGCCTTCCATTGCGGCCTCGAGCATCGCGTCGGGCACCGCGCACTCGATCTTGAGCTTGGGCAGGAAGTCGACGACGTACTCGGCACCGCGGTACAGCTCGGTGTGGCCCTTCTGTCGACCGAAGCCCTTCACCTCGGACACGGTGATGCCGGACACGCCGACCTCGGCGAGCGCCTCGCGCACCTCGTCGAGCTTGAACGGCCGGATGATGGCGGTGATGAGTTTCATCGCGTGGCTCCTGTGCGGGATGGAGGATTCGTCATCGCTCAGAACGCCTTGCTGGCGGTGAGCGTGAAGGCCGAGTCGGCGATGTCGTTGCCATAGGCGTTGCGATACAGCGCCGGGTCCGCGTCCGTATCGCTGTAGGCGGCGGTCAACGAGATGCCGTTGTCGAACGCCTTGCTGACACCGACCTTCCAGTCGGCGTACGCGAAGTCGGCGTTGTTCTCGATCCACTGTTTGCCGCCGTGGACGTTGAGCGTCCAACCGGGCACGAACTGCCAGTTGAGGCTGAGGTCGAGGTAGCCGCTGCCGTCCGAGTCGGCAAAGCCGAACAGGTCGGTGATGGCATGCGAGTACTTCGCGCCCAGCGACGCGGTGTCGGTCAGCGAGACGGTGGCGCCGACCAGGACTTCGCCGGTATCGGGGCTGTTGAAGCCACTCGGGTAGTCGCCCGGGTACGCGTAGTACAGCGCGCCGACGTCATAACTGACGCGCTGGCCGAGCTTGCCGCGATAGCCGGCGTAGGCATCGAGCTCGACGCTGTTGGATACCGGCGCGCCCACCGCGGAAAGATCCGACAGCCAGCTGACGTTGCTTCCCCAAGCGCCCGCGTAGAAGCCGCTCCCGGACGCGGGCGCGAACTCGATCCCGCCCTGCAGCGCGGGCTCCCGATTGGTTTGCGAGACGCCGCGGAACACGTAGTCGCTGGTCACGGCGACCGATCCGGCGATGCCCGCCTGCGCGTCCGTCATCGCCATGACGAGCGCGAGTACCGCGAGTGTTGCGATGGTGCTGGCACGAGACTTCATAACGCAGGCTCCTCATACGTGGCGCCCCTCCCGGTTATGTCTTGTCTCCTGGTGCGCGGGCATGGCTTCGCCCGCGCTGCCGCGGTGCGGCCTGCCCAGGCAGGTCACGCCCGCGATTGCGTCTTTCCCTGTGCGCTTCTTTGTGCGCTCTTGTGGGTGTCTCTAGTTCTTGTAGTTGTTGCGGTGTTGCCGCTGGTGCGTCGCGGTACGGCTGCACAACTTGCCGTCGCATCCCTTGCCGTCGCGCGACGGCAAGGGAGCGGTGACGCGCGGTGCTCGTCGTACGCGCCAGTTAGATCGCGTAGTACATCTGGTACTCGAGCGGGTGCGTGGCACCGCGGTACTTCTGCACTTCCTGCATCTTCAGGGTGATGTAGGCGTCGATGAAATCGTTGGTGAACACGCCGCCGGCGGTGAGGAACTCGCGATCCTTGTCGAGGGCTTCCAGCGCCTGGTCGAGGCCATGGCACACCGTCGGGATGTTCTTCTCTTCTTCCGGCGGCAGGTCGTACAGATCCTTGTCGCTCGGAGCACCCGGGTCGATCTGGTTCTTGATGCCGTCGAGGCCGGCCATCATCAGCGCCGAGAAGATCAGGTAGCCCGAGTTCATCGGATCCGGGAAGCGGAACTCGATGCGGCGCGCCTTCGGGTTGGACACGTACGGGATGCGGCACGAGGCCGAGCGGTTGCTCGCCGAGTAGGCCAGCATCACCGGCGCCTCATAGCCCGGCACCAGGCGCTTGTAGCTGTTGGTGGTGGAGTTGGCGAACGCGTTGATAGCGCGCGCGTGCTTGAACACGCCGCCGATGTACCACAGCGCCATCTGCGACAGGCCGCCGTAGCCGTCGCCGGAGAACAGGTTCACGCCGCCCTTGGCCAGGCTCTGGTGCACGTGCATGCCGCTGCCGTTGTCGCCGACGATCGGCTTGGGCATGAAGGTGGCGGTCTTGCCGTTGCGGTGCGCGACGTTCTTGACCACGTACTTCAGCATCTGCAGCTCGTCGCCCTTGCGGGTCAGCGAGTTGAACTTGGTGCCGATCTCGCACTGGCCGGCGTTGGCGACTTCGTGGTGGTGGACCTCGACCTCGATGCCGATCTCTTCGAGCGTCTTGCACATCTCGGCACGGATGTCGTGCAGCGAGTCCAGCGGGGCCACCGGGAAGTAGCCGCCCTTGATGCCGGGACGGTAGCCGCTGTTGCCGCCTTCGTATTCACGGGCGGAGTTCCAGTGCGCTTCTTCCGAGTCGATGTGGAAGAAGGTGTGGCCCATCTCGTTGGCCCAGCGCACGCTGTCGAAGATGAAGAATTCCGGCTCCGGACCGAAGAAGGCCTGTTCGGCGATGCCGCTGGACTTCAGGAACGCCTCGGCGCGCTTGGCGATGCCGCGCGGGTCACGCTCGTAGGCCTGCATGGTGGCCGGATCGAGGATGTCGCAGGTCAGCACCAGGGTCGGGTCGGCGGTGAACGGGTCCAGGAACGCGGTGCCCGCGTCGGGCAGCAGCACCATGTCGGACTGGTGGATGCCCTTCCAGCCGCTGATCGAGCTGCCGTCGAACATCTTGCCGTCCTCGAACAGCGCCGGCTCGACGATCGACTTGGGGAAGGTCACGTGGTGCTGCACGCCGCGCATGTCGGTGAAGCGAAGATCGATGAACTCGACCTTGTGGTCCTTGATCATTTTTTCGACGTGTTCGAGCGACATGGCGGACTCCGATGGAATGACGGGGTAGGAAAAAGGGCGCGCATACGGTGGCGACATGGATATCCAAGCAGCTTCCGTGCCAAGCCGTTGCGCAGCCCAACACATTGATTTCACTAGGGCAGGGCGGAGGAAAACTCCGGATATGCACCAACGTGGTGCATCACGCCGCCGCTGTGCACCAATGTGGTGCATAACAGTGGGACGGGGCGCCGCTTCCCGATCCTGCCCGTGCAGACGGGGCCGAGACGGCCCGGCATCCGGACGTGACAACGTAGCGCGGACGACAACGCGCGGGCCTCGCTGCCCACCAGGCGGCGCCCGGCGGCTCCGTTGTCAGCGCGATCGGGAGCTGTGTCCGTCGTTGCCGCCACGTTGCGCGCTTGGCTCAGCGGCGCCGGCGCTTCATGCTTGCCGACTTCCTGGACCAGACCCCCGACGCCCCGCCCAATGACCGATCTGCTCGCCGCGCTGCTGCTCGGCATCATCGAAGGCATCACCGAGTTCCTGCCGATCTCCAGCACCGGTCACCTGCTCATTGCCGAGCGCTGGCTCGGGCATCGCAGCGACCTGTTCAACATCTCGATCCAGGCCGGCGCGATCCTGGCGGTGGTGCTGATCTACCGGCATCGCCTGTGGCAGCTTCTCCACGCGTTCCTGCGGCCAATCACGACCGAGCAGGTGTTCGGCCAGCAACCACGCGACTACGCCTACAAGCTCATGGCCGCGTTCGGAACGACCGCGGTGCTGGGCGTGGTGGTCAAGAAGATGGGGTTCGAGCTGCCCGACACGGTGGCGCCGATCGCCTGGGCGCTGGTGCTGGGCGGCTTCTGGATGATCGCCGCGGAACACTTCGCGGCCAAGCACGCGGCCGCGATCGGCGAGCGCAGCACCGTCACCTGGACGGTCGCCATCCTGGTGGGCGTCGCGCAGGTCGCCGCTGGCGTGTTCCCGGGTACGTCGCGCTCGGCCGCGACGATCTTCGTGGCGCTGCTGGCGGGCACCACCTGCCGCGCTGCGGCCACCGAGTTCGCCTTCCTGGTCGGCATCCCGACGATGTTCGCCGCCACCGCCTACGAAGTGTGGGACATCGCCGGCACCCCGGAAGCCGCGCACGAGGACTGGACCCAGCTGGCGGTGGCGTTCGTCGCCTCGGCGGTCACCGCGTTCGTGGCGGTGAAGTGGCTGCTGCACTACATCCAGCGCCACCGATTCACCGTGTTCGCGATCTACCGCTTCGTGCTGGGCGGCGCCCTGCTGTTGCTGGTGCCGGGCGAGGGTTGATCGCCCGGCGGATCAGGCCGGCTCGACTTCCACGTCGGCCGGCTCGCCCGCCTGCATGAGATCGAGCGACTCACTGGCCAGCGCCGCCTGCGCTTCGGCTGCCAGCGCCTCGTCCGCCGCATCCTGGTAGCGCTTGCGGTCCGGGCACTGCAGCTGCATGTAGTCGACGTCGAAATTCAGCCGTTCGACGAGGAAATCGACGAACGCGCGCACCTTCGGCGATTGCACCTGGCCACGCGGGAACAGCGCGTTGAGGTCGAACTCCGGGCCGGTCCAACCGGCGAGGATGCGGCGCACGTAGTCCTGCGCGACGTACGGTTTGATCATGATGTCGCTGGCCAGCATCAGCCCTTCGCCGCACAGCAGTGCGCCGCGAAGCGCGGCGGGGTCGTTGGCGACGAACACCGGATCGACGCGGAATTCGGTCTCGCGCGTGCCATCGTTGAGCGGCCAAACGAACCCGCCGTTGCGGCGCTGCTTCTGCATCGCCAGCGCCCGATGGTGCTGCAGGTCGTCGGGGTGCAGCGGTTCGCCGTGGCGGTCGAGGTAGCGCTGGCTGGCGTAGACCTGGGTGCGCAGCACCGCCAGGCGCCGTGCGACCAGGTTGGAATCGGGCAGGTTGCCCACGCGCAGGGCGACGTCGATTTCCTTGTCGATCAGGTCGAGCGGCTCGTTCGTCAGCACCATCTCGACGCGCACCTCGGGATGGCGCGCGTGGAACTCGCCGAGCAACGGCGCCACCCATTCGATGCCCATCGAGTACGGCGCGGTAACCCGCAGCCAGCCGCGCGGGCCGCCCTGGAGCTGGCCGACCGCGCTCTCGGCTTCGTCGAGCTCGCGCGCGATGCGCTGGCAATGTTCGAAGTAGATGTTGCCCGCCTCGGTCAGGCCGAGCTTGCGAGTCGTGCGATGCAGAAGTTGCGCGCCGAGGCGCGTTTCGAGGTCCTGCACCTTGCGGCTGACGGTGGTCTTGGGCAGCCGCAGCGACCGCGCCGCGGAAATGAAACTGCCGTGTTCGACCACCTTGACGAAGATCAGGGTGTCGTTGAGATCGCGTGCCATTCGGGACTCCGGAGGGGGAGGAACCAGATCCGGCGGGGACCGGAGGTGGCGGGTTCGTGCGCGGGACGGGCGACCAGGGGGCCGTGCGGGGGCCCAAGCGGCGCTCACTGCGGTGCGCTGGATTGCACCAGGGGACTACGGCGCTGAAGTGTACGGTCGGGTATTGGCCCGACTTCGGGACAATTATTCCCTGAATCCGCGGCTAATCAAGTGCCGGTCGGAGGCCTAACCTGTGCCCCACTTCCCCCAAGGGTCACCGACATGTTGTCCTCGCGCCGCGTACGTCTCGGCCTCACCTGGTTGCTGTTGGCCGCCCTGGCCGGCCTGTCCTGGCTGGCGCTGGTCGCGTTCCGTCAAGCACTTGCGGCGGGCGCTGGCGAGGCGTGGATGACGGCCTGGGTGCTGGCCTTCGTGGTCGCCCTGCCGGCGGCGATGGGACTGGTGGCCGTGGCGCGCTGGTGGCAGGCCCAGGCCAGCGCCCGGCGCATCGTCCCGTTCACGGGAGAAAAAATCCCGGGAGCGGGACAATGAAATCCCCCCTCGTCATCCTCGGTGCGACCGGCGTGGTCGGTCGCGGCATCGTCCAGGCCGCCGTCGAGGCGGGCCGGCCGGTGATCGCGGTGGCCCGTGACGCCGCCGAACTGGGCCGCCTGCAGGCCTGCCATGCCGGCGCCGACATCACCACACTGGTCGGTTCCGTCAGCACCGACGCCGACAGCGCCGAGCTGGCCCAGGCCCTGCGTGGCCTGCGCCGTCCGCTGGCCGGCGTGATCGTGACGATTGCCGGCAGCGGCACCCGTGGGCGCCTGCTCGACCAGCCCGTCGACGCGCTGCGCCAGCAATTCGACGAAGACCTGCTGCCGCACCTGGCTGCCGCGCGCCACCTGCTGCCGCTGCTCGCCAAGGCCGAACGTGGCGCCAGCTACCTGCTGATCGGCGGTCCCGGCAGCGAGTTGCCGTGGGCAGGCTACGGCCATCGCTCGGTGGCCTCGGCAGCGCAGCACATGCTGGCGCGCGTGCTGCACGACGAGGCCCGCACGTTTGCGGTGCGCGTGCAGCTGCTGGCGGTCGACATGCCGGTGTGCAGCGACGACAACCGCGCGCACGCCTGTCCGCAATGGCCCAGCGCGGTGGCGATCGGCCGGCGCGCACTGGCGCTGCTCGACCAGCGCGACGGCAACCAGACGCCGCGCGCGGTGGTGCGTTACGGCTCGCCGCGCAGCACCGCGCCGACGCCCCCCCAACGTCGCGCGGACAGCCCCTTGACCTCGAGTGCACTTGAGGTCGGATCCTTGCCGGCCGCAGAACCCGTCACCCCCGTCGCCCCCATCACCGCGTCGCCCGGCAACGTCCTGCCCGGCAGCTGCCTTCTCGACGCACGCGACCTGCTGCGTTCGCTCCTCCCCCCGAATCGAAACCAGGAAACCTCGTCATGACCCCCCGCAACATCCGTTCACGGCCCGTCATCGGGCTCTCCGTCCTCGCTCTCGCGGCGAGCATCGTGTTGGCCCTGGCCGCGGCCGGTTGCGGCAGCAAGGCCGCCACCGCCGAAGGTGGACCGCCGGCACCCCAGGTCAGCGTCGCAACCGTCGTCGCCAAGCCGGTGCGGCAGTGGGACGATTTCACCGGGCGCATCAGCGCGGTCGAGACCGTCGAACTGCGGCCGCGCGTCAGCGGCTACGTCGAACGCGTCGCGTACGAGGAAGGCCAGCAGGTCAACAAGGGCGACCTGCTGTTCGTGATCGACCAGCGCCGCTACCGCGCCAACCTCGACCGCGCGCTCGCCGACCTTGAACGCGCCCGCAGCGAGGCACGCCTGGCGCAGACCCAGGACGTTCGTGCGCAGACGCTCGTCGACGCCAAGGCGATCTCGCGCGAGGAGTTCGAGACCCGTCGTGCCGCCACCGCCCAGGGCAACGCCGCCGTGCGCGCCGCCGAGGCCGCGGTCGCCAGCGCGCGCCTGGACCTGCAGTTCACCCAGGTGCGCTCGCCGATCTCCGGCCGTGCCGGTCGCGCGCTGGTCACCGTCGGCAACCTGGCCCAGGCCGACGCCACCACGCTGACCACGGTGGTGTCGCTGGATCCGGTGCACGTCTACTTCGAGAGCGACGAGCAGAGCTTCCTGCGCTACAACCAGGCCGCCCGCGATGGTGATCGCGACGATTCCAACAACAAGGTGCGCGTCGGCCTGGCCAACGAAGACGGCCATCCGCACACCGGCACCGTGGACTTCGTCGACAACCAGGTCGATCCGCGCACCGGCACGATCCGCGCCCGCGCGGTGCTGGCCAACCCCGACCACCTGTTCACGCCCGGTCTGTTCGCACGCGTGCAGCTGGAGGGCAATGCCGAGAGCACCGCGCTGCTGATCGACGACAAGGCGGTGCTCACCGACCAGGACCGCAAGTACGTGTACGTGTTGGGCCCGAAGAACACCGCCGTGCGCAAGGACATCGTGCCCGGTCGCATGGCCGACGGCCTGCGCGTGGTCACCTCGGGTCTGGCGCCGGGCGACAAGGTCATCGTGCACGGCGTGCAGAAGGTGCTCTTCCCGGGCATTGGCGTGGCACCGAAGCAGATTGCGATGGGCGCCCCGGCGCCGTCGCTGCAGGTCGCGGGAGCGGCGGGTGCGGATTGAAGCGGTCCTCCTCGTCCGTCTGAGGCCCGCACCACCGTCCGTGATTTGAGGCTGTCGACCCTCCCCGCTCCCTCCCCCCCGCGGGGAGGGTCGGCAGGACCTCATCTCCCGACCTTGCACTACCCCCTCACCTCCCCGCTGTCGCGGGTGGGCTGGAGCAACTCATGCGGCGCACGCGCCGCGCAAGGAACACACCATGGATTTTTCCAGGTTCTTCATCGATCGCCCGATCTTCGCCGCGGTGTTGTCGATCGTGATCTTCGCCGCCGGCCTGATCGCGATCCCGATGCTGCCGATCAGCGAATACCCCGAGGTGGTGCCGCCGACCGTGCAGGTACGCGCGGTCTATCCCGGCGCCAATCCCAAGGTCATCGCCGAAACCGTCGCCACGCCGCTTGAGGAAGCCATCAACGGCGTCGAGAACATGATGTACATGAAGTCGATCGCCGGCTCCGACGGCGTATTGGCCACCACCATCACGTTCCGTCCCGGCACCGATCCCGACGAGGCCCAGGTGCAGGTGCAGAACCGCGTCAGCCAGGCGCTGGCGCGGTTGCCCGAGGACGTGCGCCGCCAGGGCGTGACCACGCAGAAGCAGTCGCCGACGCTGACGTTGGTGGTGCACCTGTTGTCGCCCAACGGCAAGTACGACTCGCTGTACCTGCGCAACTACTCCACGCTGAAGATCAAGGACGAGCTGGCGCGCCTTCCCGGCGTCGGCATGGCCCAGCAGTGGGGCGCGGGCGACTACGCGATGCGCATCTGGCTGGACCCGAACAAGGTCGCCTCGCGCGGTCTGACGGCCGGTGACGTGGTGCGTGCCGTGCGCGAGCAGAACGTGCAGGTCTCGGCCGGCCAGCTCGGTGCCGAGCCAACCCCGGACGCCAGCGACTTCCTGGTCTCGATCAACGCCCAGGGCCGCCTGCAGTCCGAAGAGGAATTCGGCGCCATCGTGATCAAGAGCGGCGCGGACGGCGAGATCGTCCGCCTGTCGGATGTCGCGCGCCTCGAACTGGGCGCCAGCGACTACACGCTGCGCGCGCAGCTCGACAACAAGGACGCGATCGGCATCGGCATCTTCCAGACCCCGGGCGCCAACGCGATCGCGTTGTCGGACGCGGTGCGCGAGAAGATGGCCGAACTGTCCACGCGCTTCCCGGAAGGCATGACCTACGACGTGGTCTACGACCCGACCGTGTTCGTGCGCGACTCGATCAAGGCCGTCGTGACCACGCTGCTGGAAGCGGTGCTGCTGGTGGTGCTGGTGGTGATCCTGTTCCTGCAGACCTGGCGCGCCTCGATCATTCCGCTGATCGCGGTGCCGGTGTCGGTGGTGGGCACGTTTGCCGCGCTCTACGTGCTGGGCTTCTCGATCAACACGCTGACGCTGTTCGGCCTGGTGCTGGCAATCGGCATCGTGGTGGACGATGCGATCGTCGTGGTCGAGAACGTCGAGCGCAACATCGAGGAAGGCCTGACGCCGCTTGCCGCGGCACACCAGGCAATGCGTGAAGTGTCCGGGCCGATCATCGCGATCGCGCTGGTGCTGTGTGCGGTGTTCGTGCCGATGGCGTTCCTGTCGGGCGTGATTGGCCAGTTCTACAAGCAGTTCGCCGTCACCATCGCCATCTCGACGGTGATCTCGGCGATCAACTCGCTGACCCTGTCGCCGGCGCTTGCCGCACTGCTGCTCAAGCCGCACGGCGCGGCCAAGGATGCACCGACCCGCCTGATCGACAAGTTGTTCGGCTGGATCTTCCGTCCGTTCAACCGCTTCTTCGGCAGCAGCTCCGAGCGTTACCAGGTGGCGGTGTCGAAGTCGCTCAACAAGCGCGGCGCGGTGTTCGCGGTGTATGCCGGCCTGCTGGTGGTCGCCGGCCTGATGTTCCAGATCGTGCCGGGCGGTTTCATTCCGACCCAGGACAAGCTGTACCTGATCGGCGCGGTCAAGCTACCGGAAGGCTCGTCGCTGGAGCGCACCCACCAGGTGATCCGCCAGATGAGCGAGATCGGCATGAACACCGAGGGCGTGTCCAACGCCGTCGCGTTCCCGGGTCTCAACGCGCTGCAGTTCACCAACACGCCCAACACCGGCGTGGTGTTCTTCCCGCTCAAGCCGTTCAACGAGCGCACCCGCAGCGCCGAGGAGATCAACGCCGAGATCAACCAGAAAATCTCCGGCATCCAGCAGGGCTTCGCGTTCGCGTTCATGCCGCCGCCGATCCTGGGTCTGGGCTCGGGTTCGGGCTACTCGCTGTTCATCCAGGACCGCGCGGGCATGGGTTACGGCGCCTTGCAGAACGCGGTGAACGGGTTCTCCGGCGCGGTGTCGCAGACCCCGGGCATGCACTACCCGATCAGCACCTACCAGGCCAACGTGCCGCAGCTCGACGCCCAGGTCGACCGCCTCAAGGCCAAGGCGCAGGGCGTGCCGTTGACCGAGCTGTTCGATACGTTGCAGACCTACCTCGGCTCGGCCTACGTCAACGACTTCAACCGTTTCGGTCGTACCTACCAGGTCATCGCGCAGGCCGACGGCCCGTACCGTGACGGCGTCGAGGACATCGCCAACCTGCGCACCCGCAACGCGAACGGCGAGATGGTGCCGATCGGCTCGATGGTGAAGATCAGCGAGAGCTACGGTCCGGACCCGGTGATCCGCTACAACGGCTACCCGGCCGCGGACCTGATCGGCGACGCCGACCCGCGCATGCTGTCGTCCAGCGAGGCGATGGCCAAGATCACCGAGATGGCGCCGCAGGTGCTGCCCAACGGCATGAGCATCGAATGGACCGACCTGAGCTATCAGCAGGCGACCCAGGGCAATGCGGCGCTGGTGGTGTTCCCGTTGGCGGTGCTGCTTGCCTTCCTGGTGCTGGCCGCGCTGTACGAAAGCTGGACCCTGCCGCTGGCGGTGATCCTGATCGTGCCGATGACGCTGCTGTCGGCCCTGGTGGGCGTGTGGCTGACCGGTGGCGACAACAACGTGTTCGTGCAGGTGGGCCTGGTGGTGCTGATGGGTCTGGCGTGCAAGAACGCGATCCTGATCGTCGAGTTCGCCCGCGAACTGGAGATGCAGGGCAAGGGCATCGTGGAGGCCGCGCTTGAATCGTGCCGCCTGCGCCTGCGTCCGATCGTGATGACCTCGATCGCCTTCATCGCCGGCACCATTCCGCTGGTCCTCGGCCACGGCGCCGGTGCGGAAGTGCGCGCGGTCACTGGCGTCACGGTGTTCGCCGGCATGCTCGGTGTGACCCTGTTCGGCCTGTTCCTGACGCCGGTGTTCTACGTCGGCCTGCGCAAGCTGGCCGGTGGCAAGAAGCTCGTGCAGCACGTGGCGGGCGACCACGCCACCGTCGACCCGGCGCACGCCTGATCGATTTCCCGACAAGGCCCGGCTGGCATCCGCCGCCGGGCCGCCCCTCCCCCATTCATTTCAAGGGATTCCCCCATGTCCACGCAGCATGCTTCCAAGATCGCCCTGATCACCGGCGCCACCCGTGGCATCGGCTTTGAAACCGCGCGTCAGCTGTCCACCGCCGGCGTGCGTGTCCTGCTTGCCGGCCGTGATCACGGCAAGGCCGTCGAGGCCGCACAGAAGTTGCAGGCCGACGGCCTGCCGGTTGAGGCCATCGCCCTGGACGTGACCGGCGATGACAGCATCGCCGCCGCGGTCGAGGCGGTGACGCGCCAGCACGGCAAGCTCGACATCCTGGTCAACAACGCCGGCATCTTCCGCGACGACGCCAGCCGCAAACCGTCCGAGCAGTCGCTCGACGCGTGGCGCGAGACGTTCGAAACCAACCTGTTCGGCCTGGTGGCCGTGACCCAGGCGTTCCTGCCGCTGCTGGGCAAGGCGCCGGCCGCCCGCATCGTCAATCTCTCCAGCGTGTTGGGCTCGCTTGCGCACCACAACGACCCGGCATCGCCGATCTACGACTTCAAGGTACCGGCCTACAACGCATCCAAGAGCGCGGTGAACGCGTGGACCGTCCACCTGGCCTACGAACTGCGCGACACGCCGATCAAGGTCAACGCGGTGCACCCGGGCTCGGTCAAGACCGACATGAACGCCCACGGGGACATGGAGATCGAGCAGGGCGCCAGCACCAGCGTGGCAATGGCGCTGCTGGACGAACACGGCGCCACTGGCAGCTTCGTGCACCTGGGCGAGGTGCTGCCGTGGTAACCGGCCCGCTGATCCGCCCCCTGGTGCTGGGCCTGGCCGCAGCGCTGCTCAGCGCATGCGCGGTCGGCCCGGACTATGTCCGGCCGACACCTGCCGCGCCCGACCACTTCGTCCAACAGCCGGCTCTGGTGTCGGCCGACGACGCGACACCGCGGGCCGACGCCGAGTTCTGGCGCGGCTTCGGCGACCCGCTGCTGGAGCGGCTGGTCGACGAAACGCTGGTGGCCAACCACGACCTGCGCATCGCCCTGGCGCGACTGGACCAGGCCAACGCGCTGCTGCGCAATGCCCGCATCGACCGCTACCCGACCGTGACGGCCAGTGCGCAGGCCAGCGAGTCGCGCGCCAGCAGCGACCAGGCCCCCGGCGTCGCGCTCGGTGATCGCGATGTCGAGAGCTACTCGGTGGGCATCAACGCCAGCTGGGAGCTCGACCTGTTCGGTCGCGTCCGGCGCGGCGTCGAAGCACAGCGTGCCCAGGCCTGGGCCAGTGCCTCGGACCTGGATGCCTTGCAGGTGTCGGTGGTCGCCGAGGTGGTGCGCGGCTACTTCGACCTGCGCGGTCAGCAAGAGCGCCTGCGCGTGGCACGTGGCAACGCCGACAACCAGCGCGAAACCCTGCGCCTGGTCGAGGCGCGGCTCGACGCCGGACGCGGCACCGAGTTCGACACGGCGCGTGCACGTGCCCAGCTCGAAGCGACGCTCGCACGCGTACCGGCGCTCGAGGCCGATGTCGCCGTGGGCATGCACCGCCTGGCGGTACTGAGCGGCCGCACGCCCGACGCCCTGATCGCGGAACTGGAAGCCCCGCGTGCGCTGCCGGTGCTGCCGGCCAAGCTCGACGCCGGGATTCCGGGTGAGCTGCTGCGTCGCCGGCCGGACGTGATCGCGGCCGAGCACCGCCTCCACGCGGCGACCGCGCGCATCGGCGTGGCCACGGCGGATTTGTTTCCGCGCTTCACGCTCGGCGGACTGATCGGCAGCCAGGCCATCGACAGCAGCGCGCTGTTCGAACGCGCCAGCGAAACGCGGCTGGTCGCCCTGGGCATCGACTGGTCGTTCCTCGACATCGGCCGCGTGCGCGCACGTATCGCCGCGGCCGATGCCGACGCCGAAGGCGAACTGGCGCGCTACCAGCAGTCGGTGCTGCTGGCGCTGGAGGACACCGAGAACGCCCTGCTTCGTCATGGCCGCGCACGCGTCGAGGACGCGCACCTGGAACGCGCCGCGGCCGACAGCGCCCGCGCTGCGGAACTGGCACGGCTGCGCTTCGAGGCCGGTGCGGCCGACCTGTTCGAGGTGCTGGACGCCGAACGCACCCGGTTGCAGGCGCAGGATGCGTTCGCGGCCGCGCGCACACGCACGGCAACCAGCGTGGTCGCGCTGTACAAGGCGATGGCGGGCGGCTGGCCGCAGTACCAGCCACGCCGCGAGGCCGTCGCCGGTCGCTGATCGCGGCCCCGGATCGCGCGGCCACGGTGCCGCGCGAATCGGCACGCTGGTTGCAGTCGCGCTGGCAGCAGGCACGGTCGCAACCGGCACCGCGCGCACGGCAGCAAGCCCGATCCAGGTCGGGCTCGCTGCATGCAATCTGGATGGCGTGCATCGCCAGCCCTGCGCTACTGATCTGCGTTACTGGCCTGCTTCATCGGTCAAACACCGCCGGGCCGGCGCAGTCGGCCCCGGCGTTCCCGGATCGGCGATCCACGCCGGCCGATTGCGCAAGCGCGCGCAACTGCGCCAGCCACGCCAGCGCGAAGGCCTGCAGGAACAACACCTGGGCCGCCAGCTCCAGGCACTCCTCGATGGTCTGTTCGAGCCGTTGCATCGGCACCGTCAAGCGCGACAGTTCGAACGCGTCCAGGCCCACCGCGACCATTGCCACCGCGACACCGGCCAGCATGCGGCGTCGTGCGGCGCGTTCGCCGAACACGTTGCGCAACAGGCGCGGCAGCATCAGCAGGCCGCACACCGCGAAGCCCAGGACGATGAAATCGCCCGGGCCGATCCAGTCGATCCACGGCAGGCGAATGTCGCGCGGCGCCAGCACGCGGTCGCGCAGGCGTTCGTGCAGCGCGAAGCGGTCGTCGAGTGCGAAGTAGCCAAACGCCATCGCCAGCACGGCCCAGTCGCGAGCCCGCGGATGCCGGTACACCCAGGCGTGCGCACCGGCCGCAGCCGCGACCAGCGCGCTGGTGTACATCACCGCGACCTCCAGCGAGGTCATCGGCGTGTCCTCGAAGTTGATCCACATCCAGTACTCGGGCCAGCGCAATGCCAGCAAGACCGCCACGAACACCACCGGCAGCACGGCACTGAGCCCGATCGCCGCGTCACCAACGCGCTGGAGGCGCGCGGCGTCCATCAGCCGGCCTCCGCCGGCAGTGGTCGCGACTGCAGCACCGTCGCCAGCGCAAGCAGTTCCTGCGTCCACGCCTCGATGCCGGCGGCGATCGCCTCGTCGGAGTACCAGGCGGTGTGCGCGCTTTGCAGGATGCGTCCGTGCTCGACGCTGGCCAGTTGTTGCGCATCGAACACGCTGTCGTCCACCGCATAGCCGGCCAGGTGGCCGCGCGCGACTCCCGCGAGCACCGCGCCGTTGTCGACCAGCCCAGGCCGCGCCGGGTTGAGCAGCACGGCGCCGGGTCGCATGCGCGCGATGAGATCGGCATCGAACCACGCCGGCCGCCCGCGTTGCAGACTGCACGCCAGCACCACCACGTCGGCGGTCGCCAACACCGCATCCAGCGGCAGCGACTCGGCGGCGGTCGTGGTCACGGCCTGTGTGTCGAAGTACACCACGCGCATGCCGAACGCGCCGGCCAGCCGTGCGACCTCGCTGCCAATCCGGCCCATGCCGATGATGCCCAGCGTTCGGCCGTGCAGTTCCCAGCCGCGCAGCGAGATGTCACTGCCAAATTCGCCGCGCGCCCGACGGTCGCTCAGGTGCAGCCGCCGGCTCATGCTCAGCAACAGGCCCAGCGTGTGCTCGGCCACCACGCGCGTGGCGTAGCCGGGCAGACTGGCCAGCAGGATGTCGCCATCGTGCAGTGCCTCTTCGTCGACCCATTCGCGCCCGGTGGCGTGGATTGCCAGCCCGCGCAGGCGCGGCAGCGCCGCGATGATGCCGGCGTGCACGTCCTGCGTCGCACGGCGGGACAAGCCGACCACATCGGCACCCGCGCACAATGCCACCAGATCGGCATCGGGCAATCGCTCGGGCACGCGTTCCACGTGAAGTTGCGCAACCGCCTCCAGCGCGTCCAGCTGCGCCGTGCTGAAGGTCTCGCGACCGCGCGCGCTGAGCACGGTCATCGTGATGGTGTGCGTCCCTGCCATTGCGTGTCTTCCTGGTGAGCTTGTGTTGTCGAGTGCGCCCGGGCGGCACGCGTCCACGTGCCGTCGGCGTCATCCCGCTACGGTGTTCGCGCCGTTCGATGGCCTCACATCGTGCCGCTACCGCCGGGCGCCGCGGGAACGCGAAGCCACGGCGAGCGCCGGCGTCGATCGCGACCGATCCGCGACCCGTCGTGGCCGCGTCCCGCGATCAGCCCTTGACGTCGGCGTTGAGCGAGTAGGTTGCGTGGATCGTCGCCTCGGCCAACACGTGACCGTGCATGGCCGACAGCGCCTGCGAACCGTCGAAGCGCTCGGACAGCGGCAGCCGCTCGATGTCGAGCGCGTACACGCGGAAGAAGTACCGGTGCAGGCGCAGGTCGTTCGGCGGCGGGAACGGACCGTCGTAGCCGAGGTAGTCGCCGGCCATGTCGGCGTCGCCGGCAAACCAGCCGGTGTAGTCGTTGCAGCCCTGGCGACTGCCGGCGGGACCCTGCGGCGCAGCCTTGCCGCGCGCGGTGAAGCCGTCGCTGCAGGCGCCCGCGGCAAGCGCGCGCACGTCCGCGGGGATGTCCACCATCACCCAGTGGTAGAAATCGCATCGCGGCTGATCGGCTGGGATCAGCACGCCGTCCTTGCCCACCATCTCGGCAACCGTCGGCACGTCGGGGTCGATGCACAGCAACGCGAACGATTTCGTTCCCGGCGGCACGTCGTCCCAGCTCAGCTGCGGGTTGCGGTTGGGCGCGAAACCAAAGCCCTCGCCCGTGGCCTGTCCGGCCGCATAGGCGACCGGCAGGCGGGCGCGGTGTTCGAAACTGTCGCTGTGGATGCGCATGGGACCTCCGCTGTCGCCCGGGCAAGGGCACCGCCACCGGCAAATCGGGCCGCCGGCCGGTGGCGTGCCGGCGGCCGTGCCGTCCCTTTGCCGGGACGGCGTGGTTCAAGATGCGATCAGGCTTCCGGGTATCCCAGGCGCACCGCGACCGGCGTCAGCACCGCAAACGCATCGGCCAGCGGCTCGGCAAACGCACGCCAATGGTCCCGCGGGAAATGCTGCGGGCCGAACATCCCCGGCGGCGTTGCGTTGATCGGAATGTCGAGCGCATCGGAAATCGCCTGGGCGATCGCGATCGGGTCCTCGGCGATCTCGTCGAGCTTGACCAGGCGATGCGGGAAGAGGTCCCGCTCGTGCAGGTCGGCGATCTGCGCCAGCACGTTCGCCATCCATTGCGCACCGGCCAGCGGCGATTCCAGTGCGAACGGCACCGGGCCGCCCCAGGCCAGCCAGTCCAGCAACATCTCGCGCGGGTCGCGCAGCACGACCATCAGCACGGCTTCGGGCAGGTGCGGGCGCAGCGCCAGCAGCAGCGCGTTGTCCCACCACAACAGCCAGTCGAACACCTGACCGTCGTTGATGCCCCGGCCCGGCAACGCGGCCCGCCACTGGTTGACCAGATAGCTGCCGTCCAGCGAGCCGTCGACCAGCGCCTGGGTGGTGCCATAGCGCTGCAGCGGATCGCGCGGCGGCTGGGCGCCCAGGCGGTCGGAGCGCAGCGGGCCGCCAGCGGCTTCGAAGGTAAAGGCGATGCGCTCCACCAGCGAACCCGGCGGACCCCACAGCAACAGCACGCCAGGCGCCGGATCCGGCAGTGGCGCCAGCGGCGGCCACTCGCCCTTGGCCTCGGCCGAGGTGGGCAGCGGCAGGCGCTGCGGTGCGGCCTCGGCCTGCAGTTCGACCCAGGTCGCGGCGGCCGCATCGGGCTGGCCGGCGACGTCGAGGGTACGACCCAGCAACTGGCGCAGGCTGCGCTTGACCGACTCGTCGGTGGCGCGTGCCAGCAGGCTCTCGACGTAGTTGACCGCCTCTTCGGGATCGCGGTGCATCAACGCGTCGACCACGCGCAGCTCGGCCTGGGTGTGGCCGGGTTGCAGTTCGGTGATGCGACGCGCCAGCGCCTCCGCCTGGTCGTTCTCGCCGTGGCGATCGTGGATGGTCAGCATCGCGCCCAGCGCGGGGATGAAGTCCGGCATCGCCTGTTGCCAGCGCGCGACGATTGCGCGCGCGGCGTCACCGGCGAACTCCTCGAACAGCAGGCGCGCATTCCACAGGTCGTCCGAAGCCGGGTGATCGGCCAGCAGGGCATCGAGCGTGGCACGTGCGTCGTCGGCGGCGCCCAGCCGGCGCCAGGCCTCGACCGCGGCGACCACGTTGCGACGGTCGCCAGGCTGCTCGGTGACGGCGGTACGCAGCAGTTCCAGCGCGCGCTCGTTGCGCCCGGCGGCGAGTTCGAGCTCGCCCACCACGCGACGCATCGCGGTGGTCGCGTCGGGGCGATCAAGCAGCGCCGACAGCATCTGCGCCGCATCGGAGAAACGGTCCTGGCGACGCAGCAGGTCGGCGACCAGGGTGCGCAGCGGCACCGAGTCGGGATCGCGTTCGAGCAGGCTGCGGAACGCCTGTTCGGCGAAAGCGAAATGGCCCTTGGCCATGTACGCGAAGCCCAGCGCGTGGCGCAGCTGCGGCTCGTCGGGATGGCGCTGGGCCGCGGCACTGAGCAGCGCCAGTGCGCGGTCGGCATCGCCGCGGCGCAATGCAAGATTGCCGTCGACGGCCGCCACGTGCGGGTGGTCCGGCGCGATGCGGGCGGCGGTGCGTGCCAGGCGCTCGGCTTCGTCGAAGTCGCCGCGGCCAAGGGCGATGTGGGCCTGCATGACGTAGGCCGGGAACTGGTTGGGGTCGAGCCCGGTCGTGCGGGCCAGCGCCGCCTGGGCCTCGTCGAGCTGGCGCTCCTGCAGCAGCAGGCCGGCGCGTTCGAGGTGCAGGTTGGCGTCGTCGGGCGCCAGGGCCACGGCCTGGTCGATTGCCGCCAGCGCGGCTTCACGGTCGCCATCCAGGCGCAGTGCGGCCGCCAGCAGACGGTGCGCGGTCGGGTCTTGCGGCTGCGCGGCGACCGCGTCGCGGGAGGCGGCCACGGCTTCAGCGGCGGCGCCACGGCGGAGGGCGTCGAGGATGGCTTCGTGCATGGATTACTCGAGAAACTACGGGCGAAGCGCCGATTGTACTGGCGGCGAGGCCCGCGGGGCCGCGGACGGGAAAAGCGAAATCGGGGCCGGCGCTACCCGGGATTTCCGGGGGCCAGTTCGTCCATTGGGCGCGCTGAATCACCGGGCCGTGTGCCCAGACCGGGGAGCGGCAACCGCTGTTCAGATCTGCTCTCGGGAACACCGCCACCACTGCGGCAGCGGCGCACGTTCGCGCCGGCGCGAGGCGCGCGGTCACCCCAGCCGATGGGCGATCCAGCGCTCGGCGAACCCGCTCATGCTGGCGTTCTCCAGGAAGCCGCAGTGCCCACCCCACGGTGAAATCTCGACGCGCAGCGATGGCAAGGTGGCCAGTGCATCGAAACCGGCAACCGGAATCACCGGGTCGTCAGCGGCCATCAGCACGCTGCCGGGCACCTGCAGCGCGGCAAGCCGGTCGCCGGCGATCGAGTAACCGTCGAAGTAGCGATCCAGCGTGCCGAAATCGGTGTGGCGCTCGACCATCCACTGGGTCAGCGGACGCATGCTCAGGCCCAGCGTGTGATCGTCGAAGGCGTGCTCGTTGGGAAACAGTTCGCGCTTGCGCGCCAGCGAGCTGCGCCACTTCCGCTCGAAGTACCACAGGTACAACGGCAGGCCATGCTCCATCGCGTCCATCGTGCGCGCCGGATCGAGCACCGGGCACACCGCGGCCACGTGCGCCAGTTGCAGGCCCACTTCCGGCGCACGCAGGGCCAGGCGCATCGCGAAGTTTCCACCCAGCGAGTAGCCGGCCACGCTCAGCGGCCGGCGCGGGAAACGCGCGGCGACATCGCAGGCGGCGTGCACCACCTCGTCGATGCGGTTGGAGTGGAACAGCCCCTCGTTGAGGTGGTGGGTGTCGCCGTGGTCGCGGAAGTTGAGGCGGAAGACCTCGAAGCCGTCGCGCAACAGTTCGGCCGCGGTAAGTCGCATGTAACTGGAATCCACGCTGCCCTCCCACCCGTGCAGCAGCAACACCAGCCCGCGCTCGCCGGTGGTTCCCGGGACCACGCTGTGGACGCCCTGCAGTCGCACGCCCCCGCCGCCGTCGACGAGGTGCGCGGTGTGCGTCGCGCCCAGCGCGGCCAGGCGGCGCTCGCCGTATCGGCGCCGCAACGGGCTGGACCCGACCACGGATTGCACGTGCGGGTTGCGGAGCCAGCGTGGCGGTTGGTAGTCGGCGGCAGTCAGCATGGCAGACGGCGAAAGACGGCTCCGGGTAGCGAAAGCGTGGCGGCGTGGCGGTGAGTACGGCGTCGGGCCCTGCCCTTCGGCTCCCCACCCCGCGTTGGTGACAACGTGCTTTCCCGCCGCAGCCTGCCGTCCGCACCACCGTCGCCGTCGATCGTGGCGCCGCGCTGGCCCGTCCGGCGTGGCAGCCCAAGGGCGCCGCGCGAATGCTTCGAGTCCGGACGGCCCTTCACCATGGGCCCTTGGCTAGTCGCCGTTCATCGCGTCGATGATGCGCGAACGCGCCAGTTCCGCGATGCGGCGCCGGCCGTCGGTTTCGCCGGGCAGGATCGGCTCGAGGAAATGCACCTGCGCCAGGCGCGGGGGTTCGCCCAGCAGGCGCAGGAAGTTCGCAAAGAAGCTCTCGCCCGGGCCGAATGCCACCACGCGCTGCGCGTTGCCGCGCTCGCCGTAGACCAGCGCGACCGGCTGCACCGGTGCGCCCGCCTCGACCGCGGACAGGAAAATGCGTGCGTGGAAGGGCCCAACCTCACCACCGCCTCGCGTACCGCCTTCCGGGAACACGCCGACCGAACGGCCGGCGCGCAGTCGCGCGAGCATCTCGTGCAGCACGCCACCCAGCGACTCGGTGCTGCCGCGGGCGTGGAAGATGGTTTCGCCACGCGCCGCCAGCCAGCCGATGAGCGGCCACTGCGAGATCTCGCGCTTGGCGACGAAGCCCATCATGCGCTGGCTGTGCAGGATCTCGATGTCGACCCAGCTGACGTGGTTGGCCACGAACATCGTCGCGCCCGGCAACGGCGTCCCGACCCGCCGCAGGCGGAACCCGAACACGCGCATCAGTCCGGCAGACCAGGCGCGGATCAGACGGTGCTCCAGGCGCTCGTTGCCGATCCGGATGCCGGCGGTCAGCGGCGTGATCATCAGCAGCGTCAGCGGCAGGTGCACGGCGACGTGCCACAGCAGCATCGGGGTGCGCACGAGGTAGCGCAGCAGGCGCGCGGACGACGCGCCGGACGGCGCGGCCGCGCCGGTGTGGGGAACGGGCGCATTCATCGTCGAAACGATACCGGAGGGGCCTCCAATCGCGAAACGCCACGTGATGCGCCGCCGGACGGGGTTCAGGCCCGCGCGTCGCGTGGCGACGCGCGAAATGGCCACGACAGGCCACGGGACCGGCGGTTGCGCCATGCCGGGCGGGGCTTGCGGCCGGTCGCGGGGTGCGGATCAGCGCGCGTTGCCGCGCTCCACCACGGCCAGGGTGATGCGGGAAATGCAGATCAACCGGCCGCCATCGTCCTCGATGCGGATTTCCCAGACCTGGGTGCGCCCGCCGACGTGAAGCGGCCGCGCGGTACCGGTGACCACGCCCTGGCGCACGGCGCGCAGGTGGTTGGCGTTGATCTCGATCCCGACACAGATCCGTCCGTCGCCGATGCAGAGGTTGCCGGCGCTACTGCCCAGGGTTTCGGCCAGCAGCACCGACGCGCCGCCGTGCAGCAGTCCATACGGCTGGCGGGTGCGTTCGTCGACGGGCATGGTCGCGCGCACGTAGTCGGCGCCGACTTCAGTGAACACGATGCCCAACGGCTCCATCGCAGTGCCCTGCGAGAGCGCGTTGAGCTGGTCGGGGGTGGGGTTGCCGCGGAACAGTGCGGCGGAGGGGGCGGTACTGGTTTCGGTGGTGTCTGTCATCGCACCACGATAACGGAGCGGCTCAGCCGGCGACCAGCGCACTGCGCGAGGGGAGGGGCGCGCAGCGCGCCGGTCGGGACTGGTGACAGGGGGCCATGCGGGATCCGCCTGGCGAATTACGCGAAACGGAAGCGCGGCTGGGCCCATTCGGTGGTGTAGCGACGGTTGCTGGCATAGCCGCTGCTGTTGCCGTAGCCGACGCCGAAATCGCGCTGGCGGTGGATGTGGCGGATCGGGGCGGCAACGGCGGCCGGACGCGCGGTGTTGGTGGTGGTGACGACGGTGCGGTTGGACAGGTTCTGGACGTTCATGGCGATTCCTCGGGGGGCTGGGGGTCGGTGCGTCTTGGTGTGTTGGTAAAGTACAACACCAGATCAATTCCGCCATGGGCCAGAAGTCACCCCACCGAAGGCACCCTTGTCCGAGGGCCTCGCCGGGCCAGCAGCAGCCGGGCGGAACAGCCTTTGAGATGCGCCGAGAGCCGCCCAGGTTGCCGTGACCGATGGCAGGGGCATGGCCTTGGGAGGCGCGGCGCTGCGCGGCCGCCCGCTCCCCGGTCGGAGCGTGACGTGGCGCCGCCTGGAGGACGGGGGACCAGCCCGGGGCCGAGGGCCCTGAGGGCTGTGCGACGCAGGGGCTCGGCCACCCGAGGGAAGTCCGCTCCGGGTCGGAGCGCGGCGTGGCATCGCTTGGAGGACGCGGGGCCAGGCCGCGCCGATGGCGCCTTGGGGTCAGCGGCACCGGGCGATTCGACCGCCCGAGGGGCCCGCCCGCTCCCGGTCGGAGCGTGGCGTGGCGTGGCTTAGAGAATGGGGGCCAGGCCCGCGCCGAACGCGGTGAAGATGCGCGTGGTCAGGCCTTTGAGGCCCAGCCGCACTTCCGGAAAGTCCCCGACCGGCCGGTAGCAGGCGCGGAATCCGGGCGCATTGGGCGGCAACGGCTGCGGGCAGGCCGGTCCGGGCACGAATTCGTAGCTGGTGGCGTAGCGCACCGGCCACAAGTCGAACAACGGCAGTTGCTCGGACGCCTTGGACAGCGAGTACTCCAGACCGGAGAACACCGGCGGCTTGTCGCGCCGCGCGATCACCCAGGAGTTGGCCGGGGCGATGTCACGGCGGATGCTCTGGGCCAGCGCGCGCGCGAAGTCCGGGTCGGCAATGACCACCGCGCTCTCGGTGTTGTAGTCGTCGCCGCGCGGATCGAAATTGTGGGTGCCGATGACGCCCACTCGCTCATCGATCACCAGCGACTTGGCGTGCAGGCCCACGCGAACGCCACCGCGTCGCAGCGGCACCGGGCGGTTGGCACCGGACGAGCCATAGCGCAGCGCGCCGTACTCGCGCGACAGGGGCGCGCGATAGGTGCCGTTGCCGTACACGCTGCGGCGGTCACGACGGGCGCGGCCCGCGCGCTTCGCACCGGCAACCGGTGCGGCGTGTTCATTGCCGGACCCGACAGGTGGGGGCTCGGGCAGCTCGCCGGCAGGCTTCTCGATGTCCATCGGCACGTCACGCGGAAACGGCTTGAACTCGTAGATGTGGAAGCCGAACTCGCGCAGATAGCGGCGCTTGTACTTGTACGACAGCGCGTAGGCGATGAACGCGTCGGTTGCGGCCAGGCTGTTGGTGGAAACCACCACGCGCGGTGCGCGTTCGCGCTGGTGCAGGTCGCGGAACATCTGCTGCGCCGGCTTGGACAGCACCAGGTACGGCGTCTGCAGCAGCACCTCCTCGTGCGCCGATTCGATCAGGCCGCGCAACGAACGCGATGCCAACGCGCCACTGCCACCGTCATCGGCGTGCTTGGACGGACCGTCGGTGACGTAGTCGACCGCGCCGACCGGCAATGCGTGGTCGGCCAGGCGCTGGCGCACCAATGCCGCGTCGCTGGCTTCCTCGCGCATCGTCTGCGCGCGCCTGGGACGGGCGAAGTGCGGTGCCGGTACCGGCGGCACGCCCGCGTCCAGCAGGCGTCGCCCAACATCGGTCAGGTGCTCGACGCGCACGCTGCGGCCGTCGTTCCAGAACTGCTCGAAGTCGGCTTCCATCGTGCGCGCTGCTGGGCCGGCGACCAGCAGATCCCGGTCGCGGAAGTTGTATTCCGGGTCCCAGTCGTAATAGTCGTCCTGGTAGTTGCGCCCGCCGGTGACGCCCACTGCGCCATCGACCAGCAGCAGTTTGGTGTGCATGCGCTGGTTGAGTTTGCGCCAGCAGCACGCGGCAGCGAGGGCGTACTGCGGATAGCTGGTGCGCGCGCGGTTGAACATCGGGTTGTACACGCGCAGCTCGAAGTTGCGATGCACCCCAGCCAGCGCGGCCAGCGTGTCGACATGCTCGAGCGCGGCCAGCTGGTCGATCAGCACGCGCACGCGCACGCCCCGCCGGGCGGCCGCCAGCAGCTCGTCGAGCACCAGTTGGCCAGAATCGTCCTCGTAGAAGATGTACGTCTGCAGATCGATCGCGGTGGTCGCGCTACGCAGCAGGTTGATACGCGCCAGCAACGCGTCCCGCCCCCGGTCGAGGATCAGCGCGTAATGGCGTGGCGCGGCTTCGCTGGATTCGACGAAGGCGCGCGCGGCCAGTTCGCGCAGCGGCGACGGCTGCGCGCAGGCGTCGTGGCGATCGCAGTCGACCTGCGTCGGGCGTGCCGCCTCGGCGATTGCAGCGGCACGGTCGCGCTGCGCCGGCGACAGCGTCGCGCACGCCGACAGCGTGGTCGCCAGCACGATGGCCAGCACGCGTGCGAACAGGTTCATGGTGATGCTTCCTGCAGCCGCAGGCGCAGGTCGAAGCGCACCGGGTTGGCCAACGCGAAGCGCCACCCGTCGAGACCGTAGTCGTCACGACTGATCACGCCGCTGGCGACGACGTCGCAGCCCACGCCGGGGTCCGCACAGCCGGCAGGCTGCAGCGCGAACGACTCGTTCCGCCGTACACCGTGCAGCGTCAGGACGCCGCGCAGGCGTCCGCCATCGCGGGCGAGGCGTCGCGGGTGGGGCTCGGAGACGAATTCGATCATCGGGTAACGCTGGGCATCAAAGAAATTCTCGCCGCGCGCAAGCGCGGTGTAACGCTCGGAACCGGCCACCACCACGTCGGCGCTGGCGAGCCGGATCCGGACTTGTTGGCGGCCGTCGGGCAACCGGACGACCTCGCCGTCGTAACGCGGGAACGCGCCGCTGACGCGCAGTCCCCAGCGCGTGCGCAGCTCGAAACCGAATCGACTGCGCACCGGGTCGATGCGTAACGAATCGATGCGCACCGGTTCCGTATGCAGCGGCGCGACACGTGGCGGCGCCGGACTGGAAGGCTGCTGTGCGTGCAGGCGCGCTGCCGAAACCAGTCCGACCAGCGCGAACGATACGGCGATGAGCGTGAAGCGCAAGCCTTGTGTCACGGCCACCAGAACGCGCTGAGTTGGGCGACGCCCGGTTCCAGCGCGGCATCGGCCGGCACCGACAGCACCGCGATCGCGGCCGGCGGCATGCCGCGGTAATCGCCGGACTGGCCGCTGTGCAGCAGCGCGGCCAGGCGTTCGAAGCCCGGGTTGTGCCCGACCAGCATCAGCCGGCCCACCTCGGCGTTGGCGTCGGCCAGCGCGATCAGGGTGCCCGGGCTGGCTTCGTAGATCGACGGTTCGATGCGCTGGTCGACATAACCCACCGCCCCCAGCACCGCCTCCAGCGTCTCCCGCGCGCGGCGCGACGGCGAGCACAGCACGCTGTCGGGCACGAGGTTGTTCGCTACCAGCCAACGCCCTGCCGCCTCCGCTTCGGCAAGCCCCTCGGCCGACAGGGGACGGTCGAGATCGGCCTGCCCGTTGGCGGCGGGTTCGGCGTGGGCGTGGCGGAGCAGGATCAGTTCGCGCATGTCAGGTCCGGGTTGGGAAAGGGGTGTTGGTGGGCGTGGAACGGTTGGAACGGTGCGGTGGGGCGGTCGCGGCGGGGCTGCAGGGCCGCGTCGTCCCGATCGCCTACTTGCGCAGCCACCTCAGCAGCGGCGCCCAGTCGGCCTGATGTTCGCGCACCTGCGCGGAGTGGTAGTCGAACAGACTTTTGCCCAGTGCGGTCATCACCACGTAGGCCTGGCTGTCGCGCAGTTGCGCGACCAACGGGTACGGCCACTGCCGGAGCAGGTCGACGGACTGCTGCGAGGCGTGCGTCCAGGGCTTGAGCTTGTTGCCCAGCAGCCCCACCCGCAGCGCGCCTTTGCGCACCCGCGGGTGGCGGGCCAGCGAGTCCAGGAACGGCACGGTCGCCTCGATGTCGAGCGTCGACGGCTGGATCGGCACGATCACCGCATCGGCGAGGTCGAGGAACACCTCCAGCTCCTCGGCCATCGCCCCGGCCGGCGCGTCGATGACCAACCGCTGGGTGTCGGCCGGCAGCTGCCGGTTCCAGCCCTTGCGGCGGGTGCCGTCGAGCGGCAGCACGGCCGATTCGAGCGCCGCACGGCGCTGCGCCCAGCGGGTCGAGGAGTTCTGCGGGTCGGCGTCGACGAGCGCGGTCTGCAGGCCCTCCAGCGCCGACTGCGCGGCAAGGTGGGTGGCAATCGTGGTCTTGCCGACACCGCCCTTGGAACTGGCCACCAGCACGGTCTTCATGCGCCCGCCTCGATCCGGTTGGAGATCGCAGGTTAACCCAGCCCCGACGAAGCGGCCATTGCCGCGCGGGGGCGCGGCCAACCCGCACCCGGAATCGCGCCAGCCGGCCTATCCCTGCACCAGCCACGCCCACAGCGGCAGCGTGCCCAGCGACAACAGCAGGCCGTAGCCGACCATCGCCGCGGCCAGGCGCGGGGCCAGGTTGTGGGCGATGGCGAGCGCGCCGGCAGTCACCATCGACGGCATCGCCGACTCCAGCACCGCGGTCCGCGCGGCCTCGCCGTGCAGGCCCAGCGCCGGCAGCATCGCCCAGGCCAGCGCCGGCAACACGAGCAGCTTGAGCGCCAATCCGGCCGCGAGCGGGCCCAGTTCCTCGCGCGGCAAGGTCAGCCGCACCGACAGGCCGATGGTCAGCATCGCCAGCGGCAACAGCGCGTCGGACAGGCGCTGCAGGCCGCCGGCGATCCAGCTTGGTGGCTCGTTGGGCATCACCGTGAACCCCAGCGCCAACGCCCACAACGGCGGAAACCCCAGCACCCGCCGCAGCATCGTGCGCGGGCCCGGCACCACGTCGCCTCCGTAGCGCGCCAGCACCCACAGGCCGAAGGTCGACAGGATCAGGAACGCGCCGAACTGGTCGTACACCACCGCGTAGGGCAGCGCGTGTTCACCGATCAGGGCGCGCGTCAGCGGGTACCCCAGGAAACTGGTATTGCCCAGCGCGACGGTCAACAGCAGCACGGCGTGCTCGTCCCGTCGCAGCGTGATCAACCGCCCCACCAATCCGACCAGCGGCACCGTCGCGACCAGCAGCAACCACGGCACCGCGGCCACGCCCAGCAGCGCCGGCTCCAGCTGCAGGCGCGGTGCGTAGCGCAGGACCGCCGCCGGCAGGCACACGTACAGCACCACCAGGTTGAGGGTCTGGGCGGCGTTCTCCGGCAACACCCTAAGGCGCTGGAACAGGTAACCCAGCACCAGCATCGCCAGCACCAGCGCAAATGCGTCGAGGGCCATCGCAATCACGGCAGGGGAGGAACGCCATCGTCGCCATTGATCGGCGCCGGCTCAAGCGCCGGACCGGGAAGCGCCACAGCGGTGCCCGGGCCCGCCGGCCACCGCGGGCGCCCGCTATCATCGCCAGCCCGAACCCGATTTCCCCGCGCGATGAGTGAGCTGCAGGACCTGGTTGCGCTGATCCGCGCCAACACCCCCTTGATCGTGATCGAGACCCGCGACGAGGCACGCGTGGTCGAACTGCTGCGGCAGGCGATGATGCAGGTCTGGCGCGCGATGTACCGCTGGTCGATCACCGAAGGCCTGCGCCGCATCGACCTGGACCACGAGGACCCGCCCGAAGGAGCGCCCGACGTCTCCAGCACCCTGCTGGCGATCCGCGACGCCAGCCAGCGCGGCATCTACCTGCTGTTCGACATGCACCCTTACCTGGGCTCGGCGATGACCCAGCGCCAGCTGCGCGACCTGATCCAGCGCCGCGGCAGCGAGCCGCACGTGATGGTGCTGGTGGGCCACAAGGTCGAGCTGCCGGTCGATCTGGACTCGCTGGCCGTGCGCTATCGCCCCAGCCTGCCCGACGCCAACGCGCGACTGAAGATCGTCCGCGAAGAAGCGCAGGCCTATGCCCGCGAGAACGGCGGCCGCCGCGTCGAGATCGACGGCGAGGCGATCACCCAGATCGTGCGCAACCTGCGCGGGCTCGACCCGATCGACGTGCGGCGCATCACCCGCCACCTGATCTACCACGACGGTGCGCTGGGCCCGGACGATCTGCCGCAGTTGGCCAAGCTCAAGTTCGAACTGCTCAACCGCAGCGGCCACCTGCACTACGAGTACGACCGGGCGAGCCTGCACGACGTCGCCGGCGCCCGTCGTCTCAAGCGCTGGATCGAGCAGCGCCGCTCGGTGTTCGCCGTCACCGACCAGCCGCTCGCCATTGCCGGCGAAGGCGCCGGTGCGGCGCCCGCCCCCTATCGGCTCGAACCGCCGCGCGGCGTGCTGCTGCTGGGCGTGCAGGGTTGCGGCAAGTCGATGTTGGCCAAGGCGGTTGCGCAGGGCTTCGGCGTGCCGCTGGTGCGACTGGATTTCGGCGCGCTGTACAACAAGTTCCACGGCGAGACCGAGAAGAACCTGCGCGAGGCGCTGTTTGCCGCCGAGCAGCTCGAGCCGTGCGTGCTGTGGATGGACGAGATCGAGAAGGGCCTGGCTGCCGATGAGGGCAACGGCGATGGCGGCGTGTCGCGGCGCGTCCTGGGCTACCTGCTGACCTGGATGGCCGAGCACCGCGCGCGCGTGTTCCTGGTGGCCACCGCCAACCAGGTCGATGCGCTGCCGGCCGAACTGTTGCGCAAGGGCCGCTTCGACGAGACGTTCTTCGTGGATCTGCCCGATGCGTCCACGCGCGTCGAGCTGTTCACCCTGCACCTGGCCAAGCGTGGCCTGCCCGTGGCGGGCTTCGATCTGGACGCCCTGGCCGCGGCCAGCGACGGCTTCTCCGGCGCCGAGATCGAACAGGCGATCGTGTCGGGCCTGTATGCCGCGCACGCCAGCGGCGCGCCGCTGTCGGAGTTCACCCTGCGCGCCGAACTCAAGCAGACCCGGCCGCTGTCGGTGCTGATGGCCGAACAGGTCGAAGGCCTGCGCGAATGGGCACGCAGCCGCACGGTGCCGGCGGACTGAGCGACGCGTCGCGGGACGTGGGAAGACCGCGGCCGGAGCCAACCGGCTCTTGGCTGCCCAGTGCCCCGCACCGCCCGCGTCTGCCTTAGGCCGCCGCCAGGTCGAACGAGATGCTGATGCGCTCGCCGCTGCCGTGGTACGGCAACGTGCGGTGGAATAGATAGGACGGGAACAACAGCAGGTCACCGACCTGCGGACAGATCCGGCGCAGCGCGTCCTCGGGCCAGGCGGGCAGGTGTGCGTACGGGCGGCCGAACTCGATCCAGCCGGCGTGCGTCGGGTCGTCGGCCCGGATCGCCGGTGGCAGCTCGACGTAGTACGCGCCCGACAGCCACGATTCCTCATGGATGTGGGTGTCGATGTAGCCGGTCTCGGCGGCCTGGGTGGCCCACACGTGCAGGCGATAGCGCTGGGGCACGTTGCGCAGGAAGACGTCGCTGCCGGCGTCGTCACCCGCGGCCTGGCAGCGCGCGATGAAGGCATCGATCGCGCCGCGCAGCGCCTGCTCGAAACCGATGATCGCCGCGCTGCGGTCCGCCAGCAGGTCGCCGCTCAGGAACGCGTTGCGAGCGGCCAGGCCGACTGGCTCCCAACGTTGCTGGCTGTGCTGACGGATGTCGGTCGCGAGCGCTGCGTGAAACGCGGCGTCATCGGGAAATTCCGCGGGCGTTGGCAATCGCACGGCGTGCACGTGGCGGTGCAGACCGATCAGCGACGCCGCCACATCGAGCCGCTGGCTGGCCGCGAGCGCGACGCCCAGATGGGCGATGGCGCGCTGGTCGTCGGGCGCGGCACGCAGGCTGTCGCGCAGGGTCGCTTCGGCCGCTTCGGGTTGCCGGTTCAGCAGTTGGGCGATGCCGTGCTGCCGGCGCATGGCCGGCGTCGCCACGCCGCCTGCGGCGGCATCGGCATAAACCTTCACGGCTGCATCGGTCTGGCCGCTGGCGAGCAGCTGCTCGCCAAGTACCTCGATCGTGTCCGGATCGAGCGGTGCGATCTCGACCGCGCGGCGCGCGTGCCGCTCGGCCCGATGGGGCTCGCCGAGCCGGCGCAGGATCACCGCGGCGGTGCGGTGCGCCTGGGCGAGATTGGGCTCCAGGCGTAGCGCCGCTTCGGCGCAGCCCAACCCTTCGAGCAGCTCCTGGCGATCGAACCGGTTCGACAGCAACGCCGCCAGGGCCTGGTGCGTACTTGCGGACTGCGGCCGCAGTTGTTGCGCCTGGCGCGCGGCGGCGATTGCCTGCGGATACTCCTGCAATTGGCCGTGGGAAGCGGCGAGGTTGTTCCAGGCTTCGACCCACTGCGGATCACGCTGCGTCGCGGCGGCGAAACCGTGCACCGCCCGCGTGTGGTCGCCGACCATGAACGCGGCGGTGCCGTAGCGGAACGCCGCGCGCGGCTCGGCGGGCAACGCGTCCAGTGCGACCTGCAGGACCGGGAGCGCGTTGTCGGCATCGCCGGCCTGTAGCAGCAGGCTGCCGAGGTCGAGCGCGGTTGCGCCGTCATGCGGCCGCAGGCCGTGCGCCTGTGCGAGCGCGTCGCGACAGCCGGCTGCATCGCCCAGTGCCTGGCGGGCCACCGCAAGCAGCCGCCAGCCATCGAACGACTCCGGCGCCTGATGCACGGCTGCTTCGCACGCCACGCGCGCCTGCGCCGGCTGGCCACGTTGCAGGGCCGCCCACGCGTCGCGCAGCAACGCGCCCGGTGCGTTGCCGCTCACGTCAGCAGCCAGCCGGTGATGGCCAGCCGATCCTGCGCGGCCCAGGGTGCGACCAGACTGACCGCGTGCCCGGCCGGCACGGCGAACAACGACAACGAGTTCCAACGCGGCATCAGGCTTTCGGTCACGCGGCCCTCGGCGTCGATGAACTGCAACAGCCCGCCCCAGTCGGCATGCCAGCCGCGACTGAGGTTGAGCACGTAGGCGTACAGACGTCCTTCGCCGTGTTCTTCGTCGGTGTGGTAACGCAGGAAGTGTCCGGGCCGATAGCGCGTGGCCTGCGCGTTGACGCGACGGATGCGCTCGTCGCCGGTCAGGGCGCGCACGAAGCCGATGTAGTCGGGCGAGTTGAACAGCTCCAGCACGCGGTGCAGCAGCAGCCCCGGATCGCGGCGCTGCTGGTAGGCGGAGACCATCATGTAACTGTCGTACGCGAAGCGGAACGCATCGCCGTCGCGCGCGCCGCTGGCGGTGTCGCGCAGCAGGGCGTCGATCGCCGCGGGTTCCATCGCCGCGTAGCCCTCGTGGTCGATGGTGCGCGCGCCACCGGCGTCGCGCAGTGCCAGCGTCCAGCGCACCTCGTGCTGCAGGCACTCGCGCAAGCGCAGCGCCGCGTCTGGCTGCAGGTAGTTCTCCACCTGTACGCGGCCATCGCGTTGCAGACGGTCGCGCCAGGCATCGAGATCGAGAGCGGGATTGATCATGTGTGGCGGGACCTTGCGCGTCGTCAGTAGCCGGCCGCGTGGCCGTCCTTGCGCGACTCGCTGGCGCCGATCCAGCCGCCCTGCGGGTTGACCATGATGGCCTGGTAGCCGCCGTACGGGCCATCGGCGAAACGCACGCTGTGACCGCGCCGCATCAGCTCGCGCACCACCGCATAGTCGAAGCCGGTTTCCAGATCCAGCTCGCCGCCCTGGCGCATCGGCGTCGCCTGTCCGGCCGGTTCGGTGCTGCCGTCGTGCTGGATGCGCGGAGCGTCGCCGGCCTCCTGAAGGTTCATGCCGAAGTCGATGAGGTTCATCAGGATCTGCGCGTGGCCCTGCGGCTGCATCGCCCCGCCCATCACGCCGAAACTCAACCACGGCTTGCCCTCGCGCGTCACGAACGCCGGGATGATGGTGTGGAACGGACGCTTGCCGGGCTCGAACGCGTTCGGGTGGCCTTCCTGCAGCACGAACTGCTCGCCGCGATCCTGGAAGATGAAACCCAGCCCCGGCGGGGCCATGCCGCTGCCCATGCCGCGGTAGTTGGACTGGATCAGCGAGACCATCATGCCGTCGGCATCGGCGACGGTCAGGTAGATCGTGTCGCCTTCGTCCAGTTGCGCCGGCGTGGCCGGCTGGACCTCACGCAGGGCGCTGTCCATCGAGATCAGCGCGCGGCGGCGCGCCGCGTAGTCCTTGCTGATGAGTCGCGCCACCGGCGCCGGATCGAACGCCGGATCGGCGTACCAGCGCGCGCGGTCGGCAAACGCCAGCTTCTTGGCCTCGGTGAACAGGTGCAGGTGCTCGACGCTGCCGAACCCGTGCGCCTTGAGGTCGAAGCCCTCGAGGATGTTGAGGATCTGCAGCGCGGCGATTCCCTGGCCGTTGGGAGGCAGTTCCCAGACGTCGAAGCCCCGGTAGTTGGTCGACACCGGCTCGACCCATTCGCCCCGGTGACTGGCGAGGTCGTCGTACGAGAGATAGCCGTCGTTGGCCTTGAAGTAGGCATCGACGGTGCGCGCGATGTCGCCCTGGTAGAACGCGTCTCGTCCGCCGTCGGCAATGGCCTGCAGGGTGTTGGCGAGGTTGGGGTTGCGCCAGGTCTCGCCCGTGCGCGGCGCGCGCCCGTCGATCGTGAACTGCTCGGCGAAGCCCGGCCATTTCGACAGGCGCGGCACCGAACGGTCCCAGTAGTAGGCGATGGTCTCGTGGACCGGATGGCCGTCGCGGGCATAGGCGATCGTCGGCGCGAGGTTCTGCGCCATGCTGCGCCTGCCGAACCGCTGGTGCAGGGCGAACCACGCATCGACCGCGCCGGGCACGGTCACCGGCAGCGGGCCGTGCGCCGGAATCTCGGTCAGGCCGCGGCGCTGGAACTCGGCCAGGCTCAGCGAACGCGGCGAGCGACCCGAGCCGTTGTAGCCATGCAATTTCTGCGTTTTGGGGTCCCACACGATGGCGAACAGATCGCCGCCGATGCCGCTGCCGGTTGGCTCCATCAGGCCCAGCACGGCGTTGGCGGCGATTGCGGCATCCACCGCGCTGCCACCGGCGCGCATCGTGTCGAGCGCGATCTGCGTGGCCAGCGGGTGCGAGGTCGCGGCGATCGCGTGCGGCGCGTAGACCTCGCTGCGCGTCGCGAACGGCGCGCCGGTGACTCGATCGGCCGCCGAGGCGACGGTTGGCGATGCCAACAACGCCGCCGCCAGCGCCAGACCGCACAGGCTCAGCGAACGGGGTCGGGGCGTGCGACGCGGCACATCGACGCAGGGCACGTGAACGGGCGGCAGGCGCATGCGGTCACCGGGCGGGGACGGGACCCGCATGCTAGCGCGGCCGGCACACGCGCGGCACGCCAGGATCGGCACGATGCGCGATCGATACGGACGAAGGCACGACCGGTGGGCACGATCCCGTCTCAGCCACTGCGACAGCGCCCGTTACACTGCACGCATGCCTGAAACCTCCCTGCTCCTGGTCGTGCTGCTGATCGCCGTGCTCGTTGCGATCGTGTTGCTGGTAATCCTGCTGTTGCGCCGCCCCGATGCCCTGCTCGATGCCCACAACGCACGGCTGGAACAGGCACTGCGCGCCGAACAGCGCGACGGCCGCGGCGAGTTGCGCGCTCAGCTCGACAGCCTGTCGGCGCAGCAGGAACAGCGCATCGAGGGCTTCAGCACGCGCCTCAACGAGGTGGCCGCGCGGACCGACCAGCACCTGCGCGGGCTCAGCGAGCGCACTGACGCGCGCCTGGATCTGCTGCGCGACGCGCTCGGCGAAGACGCACGCAAGTCGCGAACCGAGGCCGCCGAGCTGCAGCAGCGCTTCGCCGACGTGCTGGGCCAGCGCCTGGCCGAGTTGACCCAGCGCAACGAGCTGCGCATCGGCGACATGCGCGCCACGCTCGAACAGAAGCTGGGCGAGCTGCAGGACAGCAACACCGCCAAGCTCGAGCAGATGCGCGCCACCGTCGACGAAAAGCTGCAGACCACGCTCGAAGCGCGCCTGGGCGAATCGTTCCGGCTGGTGTCCGAGCGCCTGGAGCAGGTGCAGCGCGGCCTGGGCGAGATGCAGCAGCTGGCGGTCGGCGTGGGCGATCTCAAGCGCGTGCTGACCAACGTCAAGACGCGCGGCACGTTCGGCGAGGTGCAGCTGGGCGCCCTGCTGGAGCAGGTGCTGACCATCGAGCAGTACGACTGCAACGTGATCACCGTGCCCGGCAGCAACCAGCGCGTCGAGTTCGCCGTGCGACTGCCCGGTGCGCACGCCGACCAGCCGGTGCGCCTGCCGATCGACGCCAAGTTCCCGCGCGAGGACTACGAGCGCCTGCTCGATGCGCAGGATCGCGCCGACGTCGACGCCATCGCGCTGTCGTCGCTGGCGCTGGAGCGGCGGATCAAGGAAGAGGCGCGCAAGATCCAGCAGGGCTACGTCGCGCCGCCGCACACCACGGATTTCGCGTTGATGTTCCTGCCCACCGAAGGCCTGTACGCCGAGGTGCTGCGCCGCCCGGGCCTGTTCGACGTGCTGCAACGCGAGTTCCGCGTCACCGTGGTCGGCCCGACCACGCTGCTGGCGCTGCTCAACAGCCTGCAGATGGGCTTCCGCACGCTCGCCATCGAGCAGCGCTCCAGCGAGGTGTGGCAGTTGCTGGGCGCGGTGAAGAGCGAGTTCGGCAAGTTCGCCACCGTGCTCGAGAAGACCCACAGCCAGCTCGACACCGTGCGCAACAGCATCAAGGCCGCTGGCGTGCGCACGCGCGCGATCGAGCGTCAGCTCAAGGGCGTGGAGTCACTGCCGGTGGAAGAAAGCCGGCGTCTGCTCGGCGATTTCGTCGAGGAAGACGAGTAGCGCCCGCCGCTGCCGGTCCGCGCGTGCACGCGACATCGCGTCGCGCCATTGCTGGGGCAGACCGGTCACGCGATGCCGTCGTCGCGCGGCACCGCGGATTGCCGGCTCTGGCGAACCGCTAATTGCCGTCGGTCGGCATCACCGGCATGGCACCAACGGGCACCTGAGGATTGGTGTCGTCGAGCAGATAGTCCGGCAACTGCTCGTCGCCCGGGCTCATGCGGTCGCCGAAGATCTGGTACGCGCGGCGCTGTGACCACGCATCGCGAACCAGGCTGTAGTCGTCCTCGGCGCCCTCGCGCAGGCTGTCGGTGGAAAGCAGCTGCGCGCGCACGTCGACCAGTTGCACGCCCTGCAACGGAATGCGGATGCGATCGGCCTCGACCTGGCGCAGCGGGCTCAACGGCGCATCACCGAACATGCCCAGGCTGTCGCGCAGCGTGCGCGGTCCGAACAGCGGCAGCTCGACGTAGCGCGAGCGTTTCCAGCCCCACACGCCCAGCGTCTGGCCGAAGTCTTCGCTCTTGTTGGGCAACTGGGCATCGCTGGCCGGATCGAAAATGCCGCCGATGCCGAGCGTGCTGTTCAACGCAAATCGCCCCAGCGACTGGGCGGCCTGCTTCGGCCGGCCCTGCAGCAGCGCGTTGACGGCCGATACCGGCTGGCCGAGGTTGTTGAAGAAGTTGCCGACACCCAGCCGGATCGGTCGCGGAACCACGCGCACGTAGGCGCGTGCCAGCGGACGTGCGACCCGGCGATCGACCGCGTTGTTGATGCGGTGCATGCGCCGGTTGTAGCGCTCCCACGGATCGTAGGTGCCCGGCAGAACGGCCGGTTCGGGCAGGGTCGGGTCGGCGACGGGGTTGTAGCCTTCCTGGTCGACTGGCGCGGCGGAGCTGGTGGTTGCGTCCTGCGGTTGCTCGGCCTCGACGGGCGGCTGGGCATCGGCCACCGCGGGCGTGCCGGCGTCGGCCGGCTCGCACGGCACGGCAACGCCGTTGGCGTCCAGCCTGATGCACGCGGCGGCCGGCGCATCGGCCACCGGCGTGCCTTGCGGATTCTGGGCGGCGTCGACCGGGCCGGACTCGGCGTCGGCACCGGACTCGGCGGTGCTGGCTTCGACGGTGCTGGCTTCGGCAGCGCGTGATTCGACGGTCGTGGACGGCGCGTCGGCAACCGGGGCATTTTCGCCAGCCGGCGCCGCCATCTCCGAATCGGGCGCCACGGGTGACATCTCGACCGGCGCGGACACGTCGGCCGACGCGATCGGCTCGGCCGCCGCATCGGCGGCAACCGCTGCCGTCGGTTGCGCAGCCGCAACGGGCTGGTCTGCTTCCGCCGCGATCACCGGCGGTGCCAACAGGGCCAGCGCGAGGAGACTCGCAGTCGCAAACTTGGGGCAACGGCGCGCTGCGTGCCAGAGGGCAGCGCGCGACGACGGATCGGGGGAGGTTCCGGGAATGCGCATGGGGGCAGTCTAGTGGGCTGGATTGGCGACGGCCACGCCGCACGCGACCGGCGTCGCATGACGGTCGGTCGCCGAGGGCAGGCGGATGGCGACGCGCAGGTCGCGTTGAATGTTCACGGCGGTTCCTTCCGCGCGCGGATGCCCGGCCAGCCTCAGCTGGCGAAGCCCAGCGCGTCGTCGAGGCGGTAGGCGGCGCGCAGGGAGGCCAGGCCGGTCGGCTCGCCGGTCACGATGGTGCCGGGATGGCGCGCGGCCAGCTCGGCAACCAGCGCCAGGCCGGCGCTGTCGACGCGTTCGACGTCGTCCAGCGCGATCACGCGGGCGCCCGCGAGCAGCGGCTGCGCCTGCTTCCACAACGCCGCGCAGGCGGCGCGGTCGAGCGTGCCGGTGAACACCAGCCGCTCGCCGTCGCGGCGCAGGGTGGCGGCCATGTTCAGTTGCTGCTGCCGCCGGCTTGCAGGCGACCGGCCTGCAGGTCGGCAGCCACGGCGGCGATCGACTTGCGCTTGAGCGGGCCATCGAACTGGCTGCGGAACGTCGACACGAAGCTGACGCCCTCGACCATCACGTCGAACACCTTCCACTGGTTGCCCACCTTGTGCATGAGGTAATCAACCGGGATCGGCTCGCCGCCTTGGCGCACCATCTCCGAGGACACCTTCATGATCGCGCCGCCCCGCAGCGGCGACTCGGACTTCACGCGCACCTGCAGGCGGGTGTTGAAATCCAGCAGCGAGGAACCGTAGCGCTGCATGAGGTTTTCGCTGAGCGCGATGGCGAACTTCTGCACGTCGGCATCGGCGGCACCGCGGCCGTGCACGCCCAGCACCAGGCGTGCGGCGTAGTCGCGGTCGAACATGTTGTTGAACTCGCCCGAGACAAAGCGACTAAGCGCGGCGCGGTCGCGGGTGAACTCGGCGCGACGCGATTCCAGGGTGCTGAGGATGCGGGTGCTGTTGGTCAGCACCAGCTGGCTCGGCGAGCCCGCGCGAGCGGCGCTGGCCGGTGCGGCCTGGGCCAGGACGGTGGCCGGCGCGCCGGTCAGCAGGGCCGAGGCGATGACGATGGCGAGGAAAGTGCGCTTCATGGGGTGGACTCGTCTTTGGGGGCGGCGGCTTCGCCCTGGAGGTAATCCGGCACGCCGGCGTCGGCGTCTGCGGGGGCACTATCGCCGCCCGGTTTGCCACCGCCGCTGAACATGTACTTGCCGACCAGCTGGATCAGGTCGACGGCCGGCTGGGTGAGGAAGATCTCGTCGCCGGGCTTGAGCGGGGTCGGATCGCCGCCCGGCGCCAGCGCGATGAAGCTTTCGCCGAGCAGGCCGGCGGTCAGGATGCTGGCCGAGGTGTCGGCCGGCAGGTCCTTGTAGCGGTTGTCGATGGCCAGGGTGACCACCGAGTCGAACTTGACCGGGTCCAGGCGGATGTCCTCGATGCGGCCGATCGCGACGCCGCCGATCTTGACCGGAGCACTCGCGCGCAGACCGCCGATGGTGGTGAAACGCGCGGTCAGCGGGTACGTGCCACTGCCGAATCCCCACTTGGCGTTGGTGGATGCGAACGCCAGCACCAGCAGCGAGGCCAGCGAGAGCAACAGGAACGCGCCGACGGCGAATTCGATACGGGGGCTACGTGCACTCATGGTGTCTGGATCCGGTCGGTGGCCCGCGCGCCTGACGGTGCACGGGATGGTTCGGTGTTTCCCCGCGACGTGGCGCGCGGGTCGGTGCGAAGCGGGCGCATCATCGGAACAGCAGCGCCGACATCACGAAATTGAGCATCAGCATCAGCAGCGAGGCGTTGACCACGGCCTTGGTGGTCGCCACCGACGTGCCCTCGATGGTCGGCTCGGCGTGGAAGCCCACGTAGGACGCAACCAGCGCCGCGGTGCCGCCGAACACGGCCGACTTCATCAGCGCCACGCAGAAGTCGTCGACGAAGTCGACGCTGTCGCGCAGCACCGGCCAGAAGTAGCCCGGGTCCAGTCCGATCACGTGCACCGCCTCGAAGTAGCTGGCGCTGATCGCGAAGCTGCAAAACAGCCCGGTCAGCAGCGGCACGCAGATCACCGCGGCCCAGAAGCGCGGCACCACCGCCTTCTTGACCGGATCGATCGCCATCAGCCCGAGTGCGGTGACCTGGTCGGTGGCGCGCATCAGGCCCAGCTCGGCCGCGATCGACGAACCGGCGCGGCCGATGAACAGCAGCGCGGTCAGCACCGGACCCAGCTCGCGGTACAGCGACAGGCCCAGCAGCGTGGCCAGCGAATTGCTGGCGCCGAATTTCTCGAACGCCCGGTAGCCCTGCAACGTCAGCACCAGGCCGACGAACGCGCCGCCGACGGCGATGATGGGCAGCGAGCGGCCGCCGATCTTGTAGATCTCGCGCACGAGTTCGCGGAAGAAGTCCGCGTCGGGCTTCGACGCGCGCAGCACCGACAAGGTGAACAGGCCAGCACGACCGAGCGAGCGGGTAGCAGCGACGAAGGGCATCAGATGACTCCCGCCGGTGCATTCCCGGTGAGCGCGGAATCGGCGAAGCGTGGCGCGGCATCGAAATGGATCGGGCCGTCCGGTTCGCCGCGCAGGAATTGCCGCACCAGCGGATCGGTGCTGGTCTCCAGCTCGGCGGGTGAGCCCGAGAACACGATCGCGCCGTTGGCGATCACGACCGCATGGTCGGCGACCGGCAGGGTTTCGTGGACGTGGTGGGTAACGATGATGCTGGTCAGGCCCAGGGTGTCGTTGAGCCGGCGCACCAGGTCCATGACCACGCCGCTGGCGATGGGGTCCAGACCGGTCAGCGGCTCGTCGTAGATCATCAACGGTGGATCGAGCGCGAGCGCGCGGGCCAGCGCGACACGACGCGCCATGCCGCCGGACAACTCGCGCGGAAACGCGTCGGCGGCGGCGCGCAGGCCGACCGCGTGCAACTTCATGCGCACCAGCCGGGCGATCACGGCGGCCGGCAGGTCGGTGTGCGCGCGCAGCGGCAGGGCGACGTTCTCGGCGGCCGTGAGATCGGTCAGCAGGCCGTTGCCCTGCAGCAGCACGCCGATGCCCTTGCGCAACTCCAGCAGTGCGCGCTTGGCCTGCGGGACCACCTGGCCGAGCACTTCGACGGTGCCGGCGGCGGGCGCCAACTCGCCGGTCAATGCCGCAAGCAGGGTCGACTTGCCACTGCCGGAGGGCCCGAGCACCGCGATGACCTGCCCGCGCGGCACGCTGAGGTTGATGTCGCGCAGCACCGTGCGCCCACCCCGGTCGAGGCGGACGTCGGTCAGTCGGACAATGGGCGTGGCGTCGGTCATCCGGTCTCGATTCATGGCGCCAAATGGCGCAAAGCGGCGGCAGCTTGGCGGTGCTGGCCTGAACGGGCTTGTAGCGGCCGCGCATTGTCGCAGAGTCGGCCGCGGGGCTCGCGATGGGGCCTTCGGGCGGCCTGGCACGTGTCGCCGCGCACCGGCCCGGGTGGGGCGGGCTGCCGCCGCGTGGGCGGCGCGGTATTCGCGACCGGCGCGCACCCGGTCGCCGCGAACGGGTTGTTGCGAGTTCGCCCGGCCCGAGGCCGCTCCCGAGCCTCGCCGCGCGTTTCCTACGCAGCGTCGCGGGCTTGCCCGACACGCACAAGCACTCCCGCGTCTCACCGCCTGCGACGCGCTCGGTCACAATGGTGCACATGCCTGCGCACCCGGACTTCCGCCTCTACCACTCCAATTCATTGGAAGTGCTGGCGGGGCTGCTGGCCGACGAACTGCGCAGCCCCGCGCCCGGGCAGGCACTGCTGGCGCCGGACCTGGTGCTCATCCCGCAGGTGGCGATGCGCCGCTGGTTGCAGGCCACGCTCGCGCAGCAGCACGGCATCGCGGCCAATCTGGAGTTCCTGACGCCCGGCGAGTTCGTGCAGCGCGCGCTGGACGCCAATGTCGCCGGACGCGACGAGGACCTCGATGCGCAGGCCTTGCAGTGGCGCCTTTACGCGGCCCTGACCGACCCCGCCGTGCTGCGCGATCCGGCGCTGCGGCCGCTGCGCGGCTACCTCGGCGGCAACGGCGATCCGCTCAAGCCCTGGTCGCTGGCGGCCGAGCTGTCCTCGGTGTACGAGAAGTACCAGGCCTGGCGCCGCGACTGGCTGCTCGGCTGGGAGGCCGGGCAAGGCCCGCGCGACCCGCAGGCGGCGCTGTGGCGTCGCGTCGCCGGTGGTGGCCGGCACCGCGCCCGGCGCATCGACGACTACCTGCGCGGCCACGCCGACGATACGGCGCCGCTGCCGCGCGGTCTGCCGTCCCGGCTGTTCGCCTTCGCCACCCTCAACGTGTCCCCCGACGTCCTGCGCGTGATTGCCACCCAGGCGCGCGTGGGCGTGTTGCACTTCTACCTGCCCACCCCCACCCGCTCCTACTGGGGCGATCTGCAGACACTGGGCGAGCGGTTGCGCCATGAGGCCGCCGACCCGTTTGCCTCCGCCGACGGGGAGAACCCGTTGCTGCAGGGCTGGGGCGCGTCCGGCCGCGACTTCATGGCCGTGCTGGGCAGCTACGAGGTGGTGCACCCGTCGGGCGAGATCGCTGCCTACGACGACCCCGAGCAGCGTGAGGGCGGCCTGCCGCTGGCGCAGGGCGGGCTCGCCGACAGCCTGCTCAAGCGCCTGCAGTGCGACCTGTTCCATCGCCGGCCCGCGCCTGACGTGCCCCCGCTTGACCACGTCGACCGCCACGACCCCAGCCTGCAGGTGCATGCCTGCCACACCCGCCTGCGCGAGATGCAGGTGCTGCACGACCGGTTGCGCGGTCTGCTCGAACCCGACTCACCGGAAGGCCGCCGGTTCGACCCGCCGTTGCAGGCGCGCGAAATCGCCGTGCTGGCGCCCGACATCGATCCGTACGTTCCCTACATCGACGCGGTGTTCGGCGCGCTCGCCGGCGGTCCGGACTTCATCCCGTACGCGCTGGCCGACACCAGCCCGCTGGCGGGCGAGCCGCTGGCCGAGGTGTTCCTGCGCCTGCTTGCGCTGCCGGTGTCGCGCTTCGGCCTCAACGAGATCCTCGACCTGCTCGCCAGCCCGCCGATCCTGGCCGCCGCACACCTCACCGGTTCCGACCTCGAGCGACTGCACGCCTGGTTGCGCGTTGCCGGCGCGCGCTGGGGCATCGACGCCGGTCAGCGCGCGCGCCACCAGGCGCCGCGCGACGATGCCTACACCTGGGTTTTCGCGCTGGACCGCCTGCTGCTCGGTCACGCCAGCGGCGACGACGGCGACATCGCCGGCGTTGCGCCATGGCCGGACCTCGAGGGCGGCGGGCTTGCCGCGCTCGACACGCTGATCCGCTTGTTGCGCGTGCTGGCGCGGTACGAACGCGCCTTCGGTGAAGCCATGCCCGCCGCGCAGTGGCGCGAACGCCTGCTTGGGCTGCTCGACGCGCTGTTGCCGCAACCGCCGCAGGACCCCGCCGACCAGCGCGCACTGGAGCGCCTGCGTGGCCACATCGACGGCTTCGCCGATGCCGCGCGGCGGGCCGGTTTCGAGGGCCCGGTGCCATCGGACGTGGTGCGCGCGCACTTCGGGGCGCAACTGGCCGAGGCGGACACGCGCGCGCCGCTGCTGACCGGCGGCATCAGTTTCGGGCGCATGGTGCCACTGCGGCTGCTGCCGTTCCGGGTGATCTGCGTGCTCGGCATGAACGATGGCGACTACCCGCGCCGCGATCCCGCCGCCGGCCTCAACCAGCTGACCGCCGAACTGGGCACTGACCGCCGCCGCCACGGCGACCGCTCGTTGCGCGACGACGACCGCTTCCTGTTCCTGCAACTGTTCGCGTCGGCTACGGACGTGTTCTATCTCAGCTACCTCGGCGCCGACCCGCGCGACGGCAGTACGCGCCAGCCTTCGTTGCTGGTGACCGAGCTGCTCGACGTCGCCAGTCGCCACCACGTCGATGCCGACGCCGCCCGTCGCGCCCTGGTTGTGCATCACCCGTTGCAACCGTTTGCCGCGGCCGCGTTCGGCGCCGGCGACGGCCAGGACGGCGACGAGCCGCGCCGCTTCAGCTACCGCGGAGAATGGCACCCGGCGGCCAACCGCACGGGCGCTCCCCGCCGCGAACTTGGCCGCTGGCTGGACGCGCCGTTGCCGGCCGTGGAGGCCGCCGCGACGGTGTCGCTGACCGAGCTGCGCGGCTTCCTGCGCGACCCCGCCGACGCGTTCCTGCGCCAGCGCCTGGCCATCCGTCTGCCCGAGACCGCTGACGCGGTCGACGACTGCGATCCGCTCGCCCCGCCCCCCCGGGGGCTGCAGCGCTGGCAGCTGCAGCAGGCAGTGTTCGATGCCTGCGTGGAAGGCGTGCACGGCGACCTGCACCGCCGCCTGCGCGCCCGTGCACTGCTGCCATCCGGGCCGCTGGGCGAGCGCCAGCTCAGCGGCCTGCTCGCGCAGGTGCAGCCGTATGCCGACGCGTTCGTGCACTGGCGCGGCGATGACGCGCCGACATCGCAGGCATTCGATCTCGACGTCGACGGCGTTCGCTTGCACGGCCGCATCGAGCAGCTGTATCGCAACGGCCTGGCGCGCTTCCGCTTCGACACCCTGCACGGCCCCGCGCAGATCACGCACGGCCTCGACTGGCTGGTGCTGGCCGCGCTCGGCGACGGCCGCGCCCTGGCGCAGTTCTGCGACACCGGTCGCGGGCCGGGCCCGCTGCTGCGCCCGACGGGCATGGCCACGGCTCCGCGCGAGGCGCTGGCCGCGCTGCTGCGCCTGCGCGCACGTGGCCTGTGCGAGCCGCTGCCATTCGCCCCGCGCGCCGGCTGGCTCTGGTACGACGGCCAGGCGCGGATTGCCGCGGGCGAACAACCCCGCGCCAACAGCAGCACTCCCTGGCAGCGCGCGCACGACCAGTGGCACGCCGAGCGCGGCTTCAGCGAAGGCGGCACCGACAGCGCGCGGCTGGCCTTGCGCGGTCGCAATCCGTTCGACGATGCCGAACTGGGCGAAGACTTCCGCGCAATCGCCCGCATCGTGTTCGACGCGGTGGTGCACGGCCGCGACGGAGAGGCCGCATGAACCTCGCCGCCGCACCGCTCGACCCCGCCGATGCCTACCTCGACATAGCGCTCGACGGCGTGCAGCTGATCGAGGCCAGCGCCGGCACGGGCAAGACCTTCACCTTGGCCACCCTGGTCACCCGCCTGGTGGTGGAGCGCGGGCTGCGGCTGGGCGAGATCCTCGCGGTGACCTTCACCGAGGCCGCCACCCAGGAGCTGCGCGCCCGCCTGCGCAAGCGCCTCGTGCTGGCCGCAGACATTGCCGGGCGGCTGGTCGCCAATCCCGATGACGATGGCGATCCCGTCGCCGTCGCTGCCGACGACCCCGAAACCACGCTGACCGCGCAGATCATCCGCCGCCAGTTGCTGCGCGAGGACGGCGCCAGCCTGCGCGCGCGGTTGCGTCGCGCCGAACACGAGATCGACCTGGCCGCGACGTTCACCATCCACGGCTTCTGCGCTCGCGTGCTGACCGAGCACACCCTGCAGACCGGCCAGGCGTTCGCACCGCCCACCCTGGTCGGCAGCGAGCGCGACCTGCACGACGAACTCGCCGCCGATCTGTGGCGCACGCACGGCGCGCAGGCCCACGAAGCCGACCTGCTGCACGTGCTGTGGAGCGGTCCGGACGCGCTGGCACAGGATCTGGGCGCCCTGATGCGGGCGGCAAGGTTGCTGCCGGCGCGACCTGTCGACAGCCCCGATCCGCGATCCGGACTGCAGCAGTCGTTCGAGAATCTGCTCGATGCGCACGCTCGCCATGGCGAACAGGCACGCACCGATCTCGACGGCGCCATCGCCGCCAAGCACATCGACGGCCGCAAGGCGCGCCCGGCCAGTTACGACAAGGCCTGGGACGCGCTTGCGACCGGCCTGCGCAACGGCCGTCTGGCGCACGACGACGATCACCTCGACAAGCTGACCCCGGTGCGGCTTCGCGAGTGCGCCAAGGCCGGCAGCGAGGAACGCTTGCCCCACTCGCCATTGTTCGATGCGCTGGCGCAATGGCTCCAGGCCGACCGCTTGCACCGGCAATGGCTGGCCGAGCAGGCGCTGCGGTTGCTGCATCACATCCGCCAGGACGCCTCGCTGCGCCTGGCCGAACTCAAGCGCAGTCGCCGGCTGCAAAGCTACGACGATCTCATCGACGGCGTCGCCGACGCGCTTTGTGGCCCGCACGGCGACGATCTCGCGCGACAGCTGCGTGCCCAGTACGCGATCGCGCTGGTCGACGAATTCCAGGACACCGATACGCGCCAGTGGGCGATCTTCCGCCGCGTGTTCGGCCACGACGGCGACCGTGCCACGGACGCCGATCTTGCGGCGCTGTCGGCCGAGCAGCGCGACGCGATCGATCATGACCCGACGGTGGCCGTGGCCACCCGCGGCGCCGACCCGTCACCCGGCCACGCCACACCGGCACGGTCATCGCCTGCCAGCGACGCCGTGGACGCCACGCACCTGGGCGCCGCGCACGATCACGACACGCACGAGCGCGGTGCCGATGCCGACGCCGGCACGATGCAGTCGAACCCGACGCAGTCGAAGGCCGCCGGCCGCGATGCCAACGCGCCACCGGCCCTGTTCCTGATTGGCGACCCCAAGCAGGCGATCTACGGTTTCCGCGGCGGCGACGTGCACACCTACCTCGCCGCACGGGCCACCGCGCGCATCGCCCCACCGCTGGCGCACAACTTCCGCTCCCGTCCCAGCGTGCTGAGGGCCATCCAGGCGCTGTACGAGCAGGCGGGCCCGGCGGCGTTCGTCGACGAGCGCATCGGCTTCCGCGCGGTCGAGCCCGGCGCGGGAACCAGCGACGCGGACTACCAGCGCGACGGCCAACCCGCGCCGGCCCTCGTGTTGCGGGTGTTGCCCGGTCCCGGCGGCGGGCGCAGCGGCAAGTCCTGGAGCGCACCGGAGTCGCGTGACCACGCCACCGCCGCGTGCGTGGCCGAAATCCACGCCGTGCTCGGCGACGCGCGTGCCGGGCGCGCGCTCATCGGCGCCAAACCGGTGCAACCGGCCGACATCGCGGTGCTGGTGCGCAGCCACAGCGAGGCCGCGCGCGTGCAGGCTGCGCTGGTCGCGGCCGGCGTGCCTGCCGTGGCGGCCGGCAAACAAAGCCTCTTTGCCTCCGATCAGGCCGGCGAAGCGCTCGCCGTGCTCGAGGCGCTGCTGCAACCGGCCGACGAAGGCCGCCTGCGCGCGGCGCTGTCCACGGTACTGCTCGGCGTCGACGCCGCCGGCATCGACCGGCTCGATCACGACGACGACGCCCGCCGCGCGCGTCAGCTGCAGGTGTTGGCATGGCGCGAACGCTGGCAGCGACACGGGCCCCTCGCCCTGCTGTCGGATCTGTGCGCGACCAACGCCGAGCGCCTGCTCGACCTGCTCGATGGCGAGCGCCGGCTGACCAATCTCATGCAACTGGGCGAACTGCTGCAGCAAGCCGCTGCGCGGGCGCTGGGCATGCCCGGCCAGGTCGACTGGCTGCGCGGTCGCATCGCCGAAGCCGATCCCAACGACGAACAGCAACTGCTGCGGCTGGAATCGGACGCGCGACGCGTGCAGATCCTGACCCTGCACAAGAGCAAGGGCCTGGAGTTCGGTCTGGTGTTCCTGCCGTTCGTGGGCATCGGCCGGAGGGACGAGAAGCCATCGCGGCAATGCCAGCTGCCGGGCGAGGACGGCCGGGTGCTGCACTGGAAGCTGGGCCGCGACGACGACTCGTCCCGCTGGTCCGAGGCTGTCGCGGCCAGTGAACGTGAGCAGCGCGCCGAGGACGCGCGCCTGCTCTACGTCGGGCTGACCCGCGCACGCCACGCGCTGTGGCTGGCGCATGGGCCGCTGTTCCGTGCCGAGGGCACCGCGCTGGCACCGATGCTCGCCGGGCTGGATGGCCTGCGCGGCGATGCCGACATCGTCATCGACGAAAGCCCGCTGCCGGGCCCGTTGCCGGCCCTGCCCCCACCGCCAGCCGAGCCGGTGCCCAACGCACGCCAAGCGCGCCGCGTGCTGCCGCGGGACTGGTGGGTGTACAGCTTCACCCAACTCAGCCAGGCCCATTCCGGCGATCCCGGCGACGGCGGTGCCACCACCGCCGCGGCCCTGGCCGGTGAGCGCCGCGCCGACGACGAACCCGAACTGGCGGCCCTGGCCGGCGCCGCTGTCGGCGCGGGTGCGACGAGTGCAGGTGCGGGCGCCACCACCGAAGACGCCGGCGCGCCCGACACCTTCGACCGCCGCTTCGGCGGCAGCCGGTTTGGCAACGTGCTGCACGATGCGCTCGAGCATGTCGACTTCGCGGCCTGGCGACATTGGCGCGGTGGCGCCGCGCCCGCCGGCGAGCACGAACCGCTGCGTGCCGCCCTGCGCGCCGGCGGTTACGCCGACGCCGACCTCGACGATGGTGTCGCCGAACTCACCCACCTGGTGGGCCAGACCCTGACGGTCGAGCTGCCCGAAGGCGGGCGCCTGTGCGAGCTGCCGGGCGACGCCCGCCGCGCCGAACTCGAATTCCATTTCGCCCTGCAGCCGACCTCGGTCGATGCCCTGCTGGCGCTGCTGCACGCCCACGGCGTGCTGCGCGAGCGCCAGGCGTTCGGTGCGCGGCATCGTCTGGAAGGCCTGATGACGGGCAAGATCGACCTGACCTACGCCAACGGCGGGCGCTGGTACGTACTGGACTACAAGTCCAATCGCCTGCCCGCCTACGACGCGGCCAGCCTTGCCAGCGCGATGGCACACAGCGAGTACGACCTGCAGGCGCTGATCTATACCGTCGCACTGCACCGCTGGCTGCGGTTCCGCCTTGGCGACGCCTACGACTACGCGCGCGATTTCGGCGGGGTGCGTTACCTGTTCTGTCGTGGCCTGGATGCGGGCAGCGGCTCGGCCGCCGGCGTCCACGCCGACACGCCGGCGGTCGAACTCATCGACGCCCTCGACAACCTGTTTGCCGGTCGTGGCAGCAGCGGCCCGCACGCGCCGCGCGGTGGTGACGCATGAGCCTGCTCGATTCCCTGTTCCGCAGCGGTGCACTGCGCGCTCTCGACCACGCCCTCGCACAGGCACTGCGCCGGCTCGACCCGGCCACGCCGGACGCCGTGCTGGCCGGCGCGGCGCTGGCATCGCTTGCGGTGGGCAGCGGGCACGCCGCGTTCGATCCCGCACGACCGTGGCTCCTGCTCGACGGCACGATCGAGTGGCCGCAGGCGCAGCCGTGGCTCGACTCGCTGTCCGCCTCGCGTTGGGTCACTTTGCCGGCGAAGTCGGACACCGCCGCCACCGATGCGCCGCTGGTGCTCGACGGCGGCCTGCTGTACCTGCGCCGCTATCGCGAGTACGAACGACGTCTCGCCGCACGCCTGCAGGGCATCGCCGCGCACCCGCCTGCCGCCGGGGCAACCACCTCGGGCGACGTTGCCGCGCTGGCGCCGCTGTTCGCCGCGCTGTTTCCGCAGGCACACCAGGGCGACGATCGCCAGGCACGCGTCGCGGCGCTCGCGCTGCGACGGTCGCTGCTGCTGGTGACCGGCGGCCCCGGCACCGGCAAGACCACCACGATCACGCGCCTGCTGGTGCTGCTGGTCGCGCAGGCCCGACTCGCCGGCGCCGCGCCGCCACGTATCGCGCTGGCCGCCCCCACCGGCCGCGCCGCCGAACGCATGGCCGGTAGTCTGCGCAACGCCCTCGCGCAGCTGCGCGACCTGCCCGGCGTCGACCGGGCGCTGTGCGACGAGTTGCCTGCCTCGGCCAGCACCCTGCACCGTCTGCTTGGCACCCTTCCGGACAGCCCGCGCTTCCGTCACGACGCCGCCCACCCCTTGCCGGTCGACGTGGTCATCGTCGACGAAGCCTCGATGGTCGACCTGCCGTTGATGTGCAAGCTGGTGGAGGCAGTGCCCGACGGCGCGCGCCTGGTGCTGCTCGGCGACCCGGACCAGCTGCCGTCGGTCGAGGCGGGCGACGTGCTGGCCGGCATCCTCGCGGCTGCCGGCGCCGGTGACGCGTTGTCTGTGGACGATGCCCACGCGCTGGCGGCGCTGATCGGCGAGCCAGCGAAAGTGGCCGGCGACGCTGGCAGTGGCCCTGCGGCGCTTGCCGGTCATCGCGTGCAACTGCAGCGGGGTTATCGCCAGGCCGAGGTCTTCCATCTGGCGCCGTTGGCCAATGCCGTGCGCGACGGTGACGCCGACCGCACCCTGGCGCTGCTGCGCGGTGGCGAACTGGCCGGCGTGCACTTCCATGAGGACCTTGCCGACCCACTCGACGACCACCGCGACGTCCTGCTGGGGCACTGGCGCGAACTGGCGGCCGCCGCCACGCCGGCCGACGCCCTGGCGCGCGCCGGCGAGCTGCGCCTGCTGACCGCCTTGCGCGACGGGCCGCAGGGCGCACGCGGCCTCAACGCGCGCATCGAAGACGCACTGCTGGGCCGAACGCGCGGCAACGGGACGCCGTTCCATGGCCGCTTGCTGCAAATCACCGAGAACAGCTACCGCCATCGCCTGTTCAACGGCGACATCGGCATCTGCCTGCGCGACGGCAACGGCGCACTGGTGGCGTGGTTCGCCGACGGCAGCGAGGCCGGCGTGCGTGGCTTCCATCCGGCCGCGCTGCCCGCGCACGAAGGCGCGTTCGTCACCACTGTGCACAAGGCGCAGGGCTCGGAGTTCGACGCGGTCTGGCTGCAGCTGCCGCGACAGGACAGCCGGGTGCTGTCGCGCGAGTTGGTCTATACCGCGCTGACCCGCGCACGCCGCGAGCTGCACGTGTGCGCCAGCGAGGCCGTGCTGCGTGCCGCGCTGTCGCGTCACGCGCAGCGCGTGTCCGGCCTGGCGCGCCGATTGGCGTGAGCATCGCGGACAGCGCCCGGTAGCACCCGTCGAACGGACTGTTGCGTTTGTGGCCGCAGCGGCAGGTCGTGCGGCGCGTCGTAGAATGGCCGCCCCCACGACGCCACGAGACCAGGCCCATGGCCGACTCAGACAAGCCGACCCGCGAGCAGGCCGAGGCCGCAGTCCGCACCCTGCTCAGCTGGGCCGGCGACGATCCCGCCCGCGAGGGCCTGCTCGACACCCCCAAGCGCGTCGCCAAGGCGTACCGCGACTGGTTCAGCGGTTATGCCGACGACCCCGCCGAGTACCTCCAGCGCACCTTCAAGGAAGTCGAGGGTTACGACGAGATGATCGTGTTGCGCGACATCGAGTTCGAGAGCCATTGCGAGCACCACATGGCGCCGATCATCGGCAAGGCGCACGTGGGTTACCTGCCCGACGGCAAGGTGGTCGGCATCAGCAAGCTCGCGCGAGTGGTCGAAACCTACGCACGCCGCCTGCAGGTGCAGGAAAAGATGACCGCGCAGATCGCCCAGGTGATCCAGGACGTGCTGCAGCCACGCGGCGTCGGCGTCGTGGTCGAGGGCGCACACGAGTGCATGACCACCCGCGGTGTGCACAAGCGCGGCGTCAGCATGATCACCTCCAAGATGCTCGGCAGCTTCCGCGAAGACGCCCGCACGCGCGCCGAGTTCCTGCGCTTCATCGATGTGGGGCCGGGCCGCTGAGCCCGTTGCCGAGTCAAACCTGACGGCGGACGCCCCGGTTCTGTGTGGGGCGCCATGCTCAAGGCGGCCGCTCCGCGTCCCATCAGGCGTCAAAGTGCCCGGTCACTCGTCGGGGTGAGCACACCCCGGTGCGCCCTCCACTCGGCGCGGATGCCGCAGGGCGCAGCGCGGGAGCACTCGCGCAGGCCCTGCTCTCCCGGCACCGCACCGACGCGCGCCGCTACACCGTCTCCAGGGCGATGTCGGCAACCCGCACCGGTTGCGCCAGCAGGCGCACGATTCCTGACGCGGCCTCACGGCCCTCGAAAGTGGCGGTCACCACCAGGTCCGCACCGCGCACGGCATCCCCGCCGGCGAACACGCGCGGGTGACCGGTCTGGAACGGCAGCGCGCCGTGCTCACCACTGGTGACGATGCGGCCGTTGCCGGTGAGCGCAATGCCGTGGGTGGCAAGCCAATCGGGTGGGTCGGGCTGGAAGCCGAACGCGATGATCACCACGTCCGCGTCCAGCACCGTCTCGCTGCCGGCAATGGCCTCCGCGTTGCGGCGACCGCCGGCGTCCGGCTCGCCCAGGACGGTCTCGACCACGCGCACGCCGCGGACAGCGCCATCCCCGAGCAGCGCCAGTGGCTGGCGGTTGAACAGGAACTGCACGCCTTCCTCGCGCGCGTTGGCCACCTCACGCGCCGAGCCGGGCATGTTGGCTTCGTCACGCCGGTAGACGCAGTGGACGCTGGCCGCACCCAGCCGCACCGCGCTGCGCACGCAGTCCATGCCGGTGTCGCCGCCGCCCAGCACGACCACCCGCCGTCCGCGCAGGTCTGGCAGGGCGATGTGGTCTTCCCAGCCCGCGATCGGCCGGCTGTGCACGCCGGGCTCGACGCCCACGTCGGCAAGGCCGGCGCGGTGCACGATCCGCCCGTTCTGCACCAGGAACGGCAATGCCGGCAGCACGCCATCGAGCTCCTGCCCGGGCAGGCCGCCGTCGGTGTAGCGGTAGCTGCCCAGACCGAGGAACACCGCGTCGAACTGCGCCAGCAAGGCGTCCAGCGTGACGTCGCGGCCCACCTCCACGCCCAGCCGGAACTGCACGCCCATGCCTTCGAGCACCTCGCGACGCATCGTCATGATCGACTTGTCGAGCTTGAAGCTGGGAATGCCGAACTGCAGCAGTCCGCCGATGGCCTCGTAACGGTCGAACACCACCGCCTGCACGCCGGCCCGCGCGAGACGGTCCGCGCACGCCAGGCCGGCCGGCCCGGCGCCAACCACCGCGACGCGCTTTCCGGTCGCGCGCACCTTGCCCAGGTTCGGCCGCCAGCCTTCGGCCAGCGCGCGATCGACGATGTACTTCTCGACCGCGCCGATGGTCACCGCACCAAAGCCGTCGTTGAGCGTGCAGCTGCCCTCGCACAATCGATCCTGCGGGCACACGCGCCCGCAGATTTCCGGCAGCGGGTTGGTCTCGTGGCACAGCTCGGCGGCTTCGACGATGCGTCCCTCGCGCGCCAGCTCCAGCCATTGCGGGATGTAGTTGTGCAGCGGGCACTTCCAGGCGCAGTACGGGTTGCCGCAGTCCAGACAACGACCCGCCTGATGGCAGGCCTCGGCCTCGTCGAAGCGGCCGTACAGCTCACCCCAGTCGCCGTCCTGGCGAAGCTGCAGCGGGATGCGCACGGGCATGCCTCGCGGCTGGTTGCGGAACTGGAAGACGTCCTTGCGCGGGCTGTCCTTCTTGCTCATGCCGCCCTCCGCAGGGTGTCGACCAGCGATTCCAGGCTGGCCGCCTTGGGCTTCACCAGCCAGAACTTGCCGAGGTAGTCGCGCATGTCGGCCAGCAGCCGCAACGCCCAGGCGCTGCCAGTCAGGGCAACGTGCGTTTCGAGCAGCCCGCGCAGATGCGAGCGGTGGTGCTCGAAGCCGTCACCGGCGATGCGCAGGATGTCGACGAGTTCGTGGTTGTAGCGATCGACGAAGTCGCGATCGAGGTCGAGCACGTAGGCCATGCCGCCAGTGAAGCCCGCGCCGAAGTTGAGCCCGGTGCGACCGAGCACGGCAACGACGCCGCCGGTCATGTACTCGCAGCAGTGGTCGCCGGCGCCCTCGACGACCGCCGTCGCGCCGGAGTTGCGCACCGCGAAGCGCTCGCCGGCGCGGCCGGCCGCGTACAGCTCGCCGCCGGTGGCGCCGTACAGGCAGGTGTTGCCCAGGATCGGCGTCTCGTGCGCGATCCAGCGCGCGGCCTGCGGCGGGCGCAGCACGATGCGCCCGCCGGCCATGCCCTTGCCGACGTAGTCGTTGGCCTCGCCTTCCAGCTCGTAGTTCAGTCCGCCGGCATTGAACGCACCGAAACTCTGCCCAGCGGTGCCGGTGAAGCGCAGGTGGATCGGCGATTCGTCCATGCCGTTGTTGCCGTGCAGGCGCGCGACGCGGCCGGACAGGCGCGCGCCGATGCTGCGATCGGTGTTGCGGATCGGGTAGTGGAACGTGCCGCCGCGCTTGTGTGCGATCACCTCGCGCAACTCCACATCGAGTTGCGCGGACAGACCGTCGGCAGGTTCGCGCGGCGCCGGCACACCGCAGTGGCCACCGTGCGCCAGCCCGCTGCCGGCCAACAGCGGCGACAGGTCCAGGCGGCGTTGGCGCGGCCCGCTGGCATCGTTGGAGGCGCCGTTGGACGACCGCGCGGCCCGCTGCTCGAGCAGGTCGACGCGGCCCACGATCTCGCCCAGCGACCGCGCGCCCAGTTGCGCGAGCGTGCGTCGCACTTCCTCGGCAAGCAGCCGGAAGAAGTTCTCCACGCGCTCTGGCAGGCCGGTGAAGTGATCGCGACGCAACGCCTCGTCCTGGGTCGCAACGCCGGTGGCGCAGTTGTTGAGGTGGCAGATGCGCAGGTACTTGCAGCCCAGCGCGATCATCGGCGCGGTGCCGAAACCGAAGCTCTCGGCCCCCAGCAGCGCGGCCTTGACCACGTCCAGTCCGCTCTTCAGGCCGCCGTCGGCCTGCAGGATCACGCGGTCGCGCAGGTCGTTGGCAAGCAGCGCCTGGCGCGCCTCGGCAATGCCCAGCTCCCACGGCGTGCCGGCATAGCGGATCGACGACAACGGGCTCGCGCCGGTGCCGCCGTCGTGGCCGGAGATGGTCACCAGGTCGGCACCGGCCTTCGCCACGCCCGCGGCGATGGTGCCGACACCGGCGTGCGATACCAGCTTCACCGAGATCAGCGCCTTCGGATTGACCTGCTTGAGGTCGTGGATCAGCTGGGCGAGGTCTTCGATCGAGTAGATGTCGTGGTGCGGCGGTGGCGAGATCAGGCCGATGCCGGGCATCGCGTAGCGCAGCCGCGCGATCATGGCGTTGACCTTGTGGCCCGGCAGCTGGCCGCCTTCGCCGGGCTTGGCGCCTTGCGCGATCTTGATCTGCAGCACCTCGGCGTTGACCAGGTATTCGGGCGTCACGCCAAAGCGTCCGGATGCGATCTGCTTGATCTTGCTGACCTTGTCACTGCGGTAGCGCAGCGGGTCCTCGCCGCCTTCGCCGGAGTTGCTGCGTCCGCCCAGGCGGTTCATGGCGATCGCCAGCGCCTCGTGTGCCTCGGGCGACAGCGCGCCCAGGCTCATCGCCGCCGAATCGAAGCGACGCACGATCGCCTCGATCGACTCCACTTCCTCCAACGGAATCGGACCCGTGGTTATGCGCAGCTGCAGCAGATCGCGCATCGCCGCGGCCGGGCGGTCGTTGACCGCGCTGGCGTAATGCTGCCAGTCGCTCCACTGCCCGGTGTGCACCGCGCGCTGCAGCCGCGTGACGACGTCGGGGTTGAACAGGTGGTATTCGCCGCCGGGCGTGTAGCGCAACAGTCCGCCGATCTCCGGCAGCGCGCTGGCGTCCCACGCCTGCCGCGCGAGGGTCTCCGCGTCGGCCTGCAAGGCGTCGAACCCCGCCCCGCCGATGCGCGCCGCGGTGCCGGCGAAGCACAGCGCCACCACCTCGCGATCCAGCCCGATGATCTCGAACAACTGCGCACCGCGATAGCTGCCGATGGTGCTGATGCCCATCTTCGAGATGATCTTGAGCAGGCCCTTCTTGATGCCGCGCCGGTAGCTCCGACCAATCTCGGTGACCTGGCCGCTGAAGGTCTTGAGGATGCCGCGCGTGCCCAGGTCGTGCAGTGTCTGGTAGGCGAGGTACGGGTACACCGCCGTGGCACCGAAGCCGATCAGGCACGCGAAGTGGTGCGGGTCGCGGGCGGTGCCGGTCTCGACGATGAGGTTGGAATGGCAACGCAGGCCGGTGCGCACCAGGTGCTGGTGCACGGCGCCGGTCGCCAGCAGCGCGTGCAGCATCACGCAATCGCGCTGTGGGCGGCGGTCGGTGAGGACCAGCAGCACGTGGCCGTCGCGCGCGGCGGACTCGGCCTCGGCGCAGACGCGGCGCAGCGCCGCTTCCAGTCCTTCGCCGGGCGTGTAGTTGAGGTCGATGTAGTGGTGCGAACTGTCGTACGGCGCCATCGACAGCAACTGCTTGAGCTTTCGCTGCGCCAGCACCGGCGAGTTCAGCACGACGTGGTTGACGTTGCCGGGACCGTCGACGAACACATTGCCCTCGCGTCCGATCTGGGTCGCCAGGGACATGACGCAGTCTTCGCGCAGCGGGTCGATCGGCGGATTGGTGACCTGCGCGAAGGCCTGCCGGAAGCAGTCGTACAGCGGCCGCACGCGCTGGCTCAGCACGGCCATCGGCACGTCGTCGCCCATCGAGCCGGTGGCCTCCTGCTCGGTCTCGGCCAGCGGGCGCAGCACCAGTTCGCGCTCCTCGCGGGTTAGCTGGAACAGCTTCTGGAAACCGGCGAGGGTTTCCTCCTCGAACGGGTCGGCGGTGAGGTTGGGATCGATCAGTTCGGTCTGCAGGTAGGTGGTGCCCTGCTTGAGCCAGCGCTTGTAGGGCGCGCGCGCGCGGTTGATGCGGTCGATCGCTTCGCTGTCCAGCAGCTCGCCCGAGTACAGATCCACCGCGATCATCTCGCCGGGGCCGAGCTTGCCCTTGGCTTCCACCTCTTCGGGCGGCACGTCCCACACGCCGGCCTCTGAGGCCACCATGAAGTGGCGATCGCGCGTGCGCAGCCAGCGCGCCGGGCGCAGGCCGTTGCGGTCCAGCGTGCAGGCCGCATGGCGCGCGTCGAGGGTGACGATGCCGGCGGGACCGTCCCAGGGCTCGGTGTTGAGTCCGTAATACTCGTAGAACGCGGCGAGGTCGGCGTCCTTGTACTCCAGCGACTGGGTGGCCGGCGGGATCAGGATCCGCATCGCCTTGAGCAGGTCCATGCCGCCGGCCAGCAGCACCGCCAGCATGTCGTCCAGGCTTTGGGAATCCGAACCGGTGGTGGTAATCACCGGATCGAACTCGCGCAGGTCCAGCGCCGGTGTGCGCCAGGTGTGTGCACGCGCCTGCGCCCAGGCCCGGTTGCCGGCGATGGTGTTGATCTCGCCGTTGTGCGCCAGCAGGCGGAACGGTTGGGCGAGCGGCCAGCGCGGCGTGGTGTTGGTCGAGAAGCGTTGGTGGAACACCGCCACGCTGGCGGCCAGTTCGGCGCGCTGCAGGTCCGGAAACAGTTGCACCAGCCGATCCGGAAGCACCATGCCCTTGTAGCCGATCGCCGACGCCGACAGGCTGACCACGTAGAAGTCGACCATCGCGCGCAGGCATTGCTCGGCGCGGCGGCGTGCAAGGAACAGCGCGCGCTCGAAGCCCAACGCGTCCGAGCCGCCGCCAGGCGTCACGAAGATTTGCTCGATGCGCGGCATCGATGCTTTGGCCAGCGCGCCGCAGGCGTTCGGGTCCAACGGCACATCGCGCCACCCGGCAACCACCAGCCCTTCGTCGGCGAGCAGTCCGGCGAGCGTCGTGCGTGCGTGTTCGGCGTCGGCGGTGTCGTGCGGCAGGAACACCAGGCCCGAGGCGAAGTGGCCACGCAGCGCGATACCGTTTTCTTCGGCCAGCGTGCGCAGGAACACCGTCGGCTGACGCAGCAGCAGGCCGCAGCCGTCGCCGCTGAGCCCGTCGCGGGCGACGCCGCCACGGTGGGTCATGCGTACCAGTGCCGCGATCGCGCGATCGACCAGGGCCCGTGCGGGCGTGTCGTCCAGGTGCGCGATCAGACCAAAGCCGCAGGCATCGCGTTCGTCGCGAGGGTCGTACAAGGAGGCGGCTGGGGCGTGCATTGCAGCGGTTTCTCCGGGCAGGGCGCGGCCGCCGGCGCAGCGACCGGAATCCGGTGCTGGCAGGCGCTTGAACCAACGGCGAGCCCCGACTAAATCACAGATTGTGCGCTGCCGCAAACGGGCAAATAGTTGAAGATGAAACGATTTTTCCGAATGCGGTCGCAAACCCTACGTATGCGTACGTTTCCGCTGCCGGCGTGCGTCGTGGGGCCTGTTCAACACGTGGAACAACTCGCCCGAGGGCGTGACGTGCGGTGTCCGATTGCGTGCCGTGCCGCGGGCAACCATGCACCGACAACGCACGCACCACGCCGACCGACAGCGCGTCGACGCACGCCGCACATCCCGCAGCGCGCTCCTCGCACCAAGCGCGCGCAGGTAGACTCGCCGTCCTGCTCCCGCCGTGCTTCCCGACGTGACCGAATCGATCGTTCCGCGCGCGCGCAAGGCCGCGCTCACTTTCATCTTCATCACCGTGCTGATCGACGTGCTGTCGTTCGGATTGATCATCCCTGTGCTGCCGCACCTGATCGAACAGTTCGCCGGCGGCGATACCGTGCACGCGGCCTATTGGGTCGGTGTGTTCGGCACCGTGTTCGCGGTGATCCAGTTCGTCTGCTCACCGATCCAGGGAGCGCTGTCGGACCGTTACGGACGCCGGCCGGTGATCCTGCTGTCCTGCCTCGGACTGGGCCTGGACTTCATCTTCATGGCGCTGGCGAATTCGCTGCCGTGGCTGCTGGTGGGCCGCATGATCTCCGGCATGACCTCGGCCAGCTTCAGTACGGCCAATGCCTACATCGCCGATGTCACCGAACCCCAGCACCGTGCCAAGAGTTTCGGCATGATCGGCGCGGCGTTCGGCCTGGGTTTCATCATCGGCCCGCTGATCGGCGGGCAGCTTGGCGCGTTCGACCTTCGTCTGCCGTTCTGGTTTGCCGCTGGACTGGCGCTGGTGAACTTCCTGTACGGCTGGTTCGTGCTGCCCGAATCGCTGCCGGTCGAAAAGCGCAGCGCGCGCTTTGACTGGTCCCACGCCAACCCGCTGGGATCGCTGGTACTGCTCAAGCGTTACCCGCAGGTGTTTGGTCTGGCGGCGGTGGTGTTCATCGCCAATCTGGCGCACTACGTGTACCCCAGCGTTTTCGTGCTGTTTGCCGACTTCCGGTACCAGTGGGGTCCGCTGGAGGTCAGCTGGGTGCTGGCGGCGGTCGGCGTGTGCAGCGTGATCGTCAACGTCCTGCTGGTGGGTCGCGTGGTGAAGCGCATCGGCGAACGACGCGCGTTGCTGTTCGGATTGACTTGCGGCGTGGCGGGCTTCGTCGTCTACGCGTTTGCCGACCTGGGCTGGATGTTCCTGCTGGGCATTCCGGTCAGCGCGTTGTGGGCGATCGCCAGCCCAGCCACACAAGCGCTGATCACGCGCCAGGTCGGCGCCGATGTGCAGGGCCGCATCCAGGGTGCGTTGATGGGCCTGATCAGCCTGGCCGGCATTCTCGGCCCGGCGTTGTTTGCCGGCAGTTTCGGCTTCTTCATCGGTCCGCACTCGCCGCGCCCACTGCCGGGCGCGCCGTTCCTGATCGCCGCCGCGCTGCTGTCGTTCGGCGTCGCGATCGCCTGGCGCTACGCGCGCATCGGACCGGCGACGTCGATCCCGGATGGCGCCGGGGCCGCGACCGAATGACCGCTCCCTGGCCCGGCCCCTCCCGCTGACGGGAGAGGCCGGTGCCGTGTCGGACGGTGGTCAGTGGCTGGCGCGAACGTCGTCGACGTAGACGTTGACGTCGTACGCGGTCTGCGCGCGGTACAGCCAGATCGCGTCGAGCTTGACCGAGCTGGCCGTGATGGCGCCGTTGCCGTTGACCCACGCGTTCCACTGCCCCGCGTCGGTGAGCGACCACGACACCCAGGTCCACGCGTTGGCCGCTAGCGCCTTGCTGGTCGACCGTTCGGTGCCGTCGCTATCGTCGATGCCCAGCCCCACGCTGATACCGCTGCCTGCCGCGTACACCCAGAACCCGACCTGCCCGTTGGCGCGCGTCAACGCGGTGTTGCTGCCCGGGTTGCCGGTGCCAGACAGCAACCGCACCGCCCATGCCGCCGAGCTGGCCGTGTTGTCCTTCAGCAGCACCCGCAACGAGCAGCTGCCGCCCTTGCGGATGCTGCAGTCGCGTGTCGCACTCGAGGTGGCGGCAATGCCGGTGGTGCTGCCCGAGTACGCCGGGCCGGTAGTGAAATGGCCGACACTGCTCTCGAAGGTATCCAGGATGGTGGTGGTGCCCGACGTCGGGTTCAGCAGCGTGTAGTAGTGCCTCCAGTTCCAGTTGATGCCCGGGTCGGTGTGGTCCTGGCTGCTGTAATGCTGGTGGCCTTTGACATCGACGGAGGTGGGCAGCACCACCACGCCGCTGTGCGCGGGACCGTTGTAGGCGTTCGCGCAGCTGATCGCCGAGTACTTCGAGCAGAAGTTGCGCACCAGCGCGGCCGAGCTGTTGTACATCGCCGTGGTGTACCAGGAGCTGTTGTTGACGTAGCCCTCGTGCTCGATGCCCAGTGTGGTGCCGTTGTGCGCGCCGACGTGGTGGGCGGCATTGGCATTGCGCACCATCTGCGTCACCTGGCCATCCGAGCTGCGGATCACGTAGTGCGCGCTGACGCTGTACGGGTTGCTCCTGAACCACGAGATCGTGCCGGCATAGCTGCCCTGCGCGGTGTGGATGGTGACGGAGCTGTAGGAACTGCGGGCGTGGTAGTACGGCGATGCAACCCACAGTGCGGGGCCGTAGTCGGTGCTCAGGATGCCCACGTCGGTGGCCGGTTGCGCGCGCGCGACGCCGGGTGTCGCCAGTGCGGGCTGGGGGGCCTTCGCCACCAGCGTCTCGCTGCGCGGATCGAGCGTGTAGTTCGCGGTCTCGATGCGATCGCGCGTGACGTCCAGGCGCACCAACGGCGCGCGCAGGGTGATCAGCTGCTGCGGGGCGAAGGCCCGCTCCCACGCGATCGCGCGCTCGGGAACGACGACGCCGCGATCGTTGATTCCGCGGTCCTGCGCAAGCAGCACGTCGAACGCGAAGCTGGTGCGGGCGTAGTCCTCGACCTGGCTCTTGCGTGGCGACGGCGAAAAGCCGGCGTAGCGCGCGAGTGCCGGCCGGATGGCCTCCGTGGTCGGACGCACGACCAGGCCGGCGTCCTTCCGGATTTCCCGATCAAGCAATGCCGCCGCGGCGAACACGTTGAGCCGCGCGTTGCGCTTGATCTGCGCGGCCGGCACGCCGAGCAGGCGCGCGGCGTCGCCGACCTGATCGGCAAATCCGCCGCCCGCGTACAGGCCCATCACGCCGTGCGCCAGCGGCATGTGCAGGTGGCTTTCCGCCTGCGCGGTGCCGGGCTGCAGGTGCAGCCAGCGACTCTGCACGAACGCGATCGCTTCCAGCGTGCCGGCCGGAATCGCCGGGTATCGCGCGTACGCCTCGCGGAAGTAGCCCTGGAAGGCCAGCCGCTGCGGACGCAAGCTGGCTTCCTCCACCCTGAGCCGGGCGTCGAGTGCCTGCTCCTGCCCGGATACATCGCCTGCCACGGCCATCGAGGCGAGCAGGCAACCCATGACTGCAGTCAACAAACGAACCGAATGGCGCTTCATCGTCCTTGAACCCCCAGTGTCGAAACAGCCCCCTGCGCCGGACGTTCTACGCTTTCGGAATGACTATTCCGAGTAAGCACAAAGCTGGAATATTCAATTTTTGTGATGCGATCCGCAAAAGCCCCGGCCGAAGCGGGCCGTGGCGGATGCCGTCCGTCGGAGGACCACCGCCGATGCGGCAGTGCACCCAAACGCGATCGGGCGAAACGGTATGGCGGGCCGTGGGGCGGCTGTGGGTCTAGTCCGCTTGCACCGGCGTGGGCAGCAGCGCCCACATCGCGCTGCCGTGGTCGGCCCAGCGCAACGCGCTTTCGTTGAGGATCTCCAGCAGGACCTCGAACTCGTCACCGGCGGCTTCGCCGAACGGGGCCGGGTGTTCGATCAGCAGCAGGTAGCCCGGCGCCGGCAGCCACGACAGATCGGCCAGTGCATCGGCCAGTGCATCCCAGTTGCCGCCGAACCATTCCGGGAACTGCAACGCCTGCGCGAAACGCGCCAGCACCGCGTCCTTGTCCGTGCAGCCCGCCAGGTCGATGCGCACCACCGCGAAACCCAACGCGGCTCCGGCTTCGGCCATCGCCGCGGTGTCGCTGTCGGCGACAAAGTACGCGCCCGCCTGCTCGCCGTCGGCCAGCAACGCGTGCAGGTCCTGCACCGGCTCGACCGGTTCGGAGGGCTGCGCGTCGGTGGGATCGTTGGGATTCATTGCCGCACCTGTGCACGCGTTGGTTCGAAACGACGGAAGCTGCGGTAGTGATCGTCGGTGTAGAAATAGTCGACCGGCGGGTCGCCGCCGGTGACGATCCGACGCGCACCACGATCGCGCGAGCCGGGCGCGTCGACGGTGAACTCACGGTAGTAGCTGCGCGCCTGCCTCGGCAGACGGCCTTCGCGGTTCTGGAACACGACGCCGTCCTGACGATGCGCGTAGGGGCCGCCGCGAGCGATCGCATCGAGCACGGCGTGCGCTTCCCGAGGCAGGAATGCGGGGTAATCGGTGGTGGTGCGGACCACGCCACGCGCATCGCCGCGCGCCACGTGGCCATCCGCGCTTGCCTGCCGCCCGGACGGCACGCCGGTATCGGTCGACGGCGAGCCGCTGCCGTACACGGTCGGCAACGGCGGCGCGTCGCCTTGGCGCGGCGATTGCGTCCAGAACCACAGACCGATCAGCAGCGCGACACCGACCACCAGGAGATTGCGATTGCCGCGCATGCGGATGCCTGCCGTGGGGAGGGACAAAGTCTAGCCGCAGCGACACCGCAATGGCCTGACGCGTGCGGGCCATTGCGGGTCGACCTTCGCGCTCGGGAATCCTCAGCCGCAGCGCAGGTTGGTCACGACGTTGTTGTCGTCGACGTCGATGTTGAGGCGCCCTTCCAGGTACTCCATCGTCACCATCTGGCCGGGTTTGAGCACGCGCACGTTTCGTGCACCGGCCGCGTCGCCGGCGCGCTGCACGACGTCCGCGCTGGCGACCTTGCCCAGTGCACCGGCACGTGCCGCATCGGCGTTGCAGGACACGCCCGCCACGGGCGGCGCATCGGGTGACGCAGGTGGCGCGCCGTTGCTGGCGCAACCGGCCAATGCGACAAGGACCAGCGAGATGGGCAGCGACAGGGTTCGGGACATGGTGACTCCTTGAGTGATGGCGGCGCCGGGCCGCGCCGGAGCCATCGCAAACCGCGATGGCCGCGTCATCGTGCGCGATCGTGCACAACCGCCGCTGACCGCGCGGCAAGCTGCCACGTGACGTCATTGACCTCGTGCCGACTCACGGCGCCGGGTGACTCACGCCACCGTCGTCCGCCGAGCCCGCACGCTCGGCCACACCACGCCACCTACCCGCAATACGCGCCGGTGATCGCACCGCGATCGTTCACCTCGAGGTTCAGGCGGTCGCCGCTGTAATCCTGGGTGACCGCGTCGCCGGGGCGGATCACCCGCACCGTGCGGCTGCGCGAATCCACGCGTGCCAGCTCGACCACGTCCCGCGTCGGCGAGAGGCCCATGACGGAGCGTGCGCCGTCCGCGTGGCAGGCGCCGGCCTGCGGCGGTGGCGCGGTCGCCTCGTCGATCGGCAGCGCGGCGCATGCCCCCATCGACAGTAGCAACACCGCGACGGGAAGCACGGGTGAGCGACTCCCATCCAAACCCGGCGGGTGGCCTTCGTCTCGACTCGGAACAGACATGGCGTAGCTCCGTTGCAGGACGCCCGCAGCGTGGGGGCGACGTGGTGTGCGTGGCGTCAACGGCTCAGGTGGCGGCGTCCGCATCGGCCTGTGCGACCACCAGCCGCAGCAGCAGCCGCGCCAGCGTCACCACGTCCTGGTGGTTGTGCGCCGCGACGCGGCCCAGGTTGGTCGCGGCACCGCCGCGCAGGTACTGCAGCCAAGCGGCAGGCGCCTGCGAGCCGGGCAGATCGTCCTCGCGCACGATCCGCAGGAGTTCGCGCTCGATCGTCGCGAGCCGGCAGTTCTCCCAGCGCCCGCGGTAGCGACGGCGGGTCGGATGCAGCAGGTCGAGGTGGTCGAGCAGGCCAATCGGATCGCCCTGGCGCGCAAGCCGGTAGCGCGTCTTCAGCAGCGGTGCGTCGTAGCTGCGCCCGTTGTAGCTGCACAGCACGGTGTCCGGTCGCAGCCATTGCGCAAACGCCGCCAGCATCGCCGGCTCGGCCGCCATCGTGGTGATGAGCAGCTGGCGTACGCGCAGCGTGTCGCCCCGATCGGGGTCGTGGTGCCAATCGGCAGCACCGATCATGAAGGCGCGCGTGCCGGTGCCGCCGGCCAGCCCGGTGGTTTCCGTGTCGAAGAACAGCACGTCGCGCGGGTTGATCTGGCCCTCGCGTCGCGCGAACGCCAGCGACAATGCGGGGGGAACGTCGAACGGCTGGCGTGTCTCGATCAGGCGCAGGCCCGGCGCGATCTCCTCGCCGGGCAGGTGGCGATCGATCGGCCCACGCGTGACGGGTGGCGGCGTGGGTCGTCGCCCGCGGGTTTCGAGCAGACGGCGCAGCGCGGCCATGGGATCGGGTGCACTGCCGCCGCGTGCGGTAGAAGCGTCGTTGCCGGGCGCTGCGCCGGCGCCTGGCAGAACGTGCGCGGTGAACGCCGCACCGTGCGACAGCGTCGACGCAGGCAACGACGCCTGCGCGTCATCGGCGCGCGCAAGGAATCGCGTCGGCAGAGCCGCACGCGACGCCGGCGAACTCGAACGCGATGGCGCGACGCCTGGCGGCCTCGCCTCGGCCGCCCCGTCGGAGCGGTCGTGCGCGGCAGGTGCGGTGCCACCGGCTTGCCGCTTGAGCGCGCGCAGTCGTTCGATCGTGACGCTCATGGCGCTCCCGCCAGGCCGGAGCGCATCGCGTTGCGCGTGGCCGCAGCAAAGGCAACCCATCGCCCGGCGGGAACACGACGGAAGGCGCGGGAGCCGACGCAACCACGCGCGCGCACCCGGCGATGGCGTGCCGCGGCGCTCACGCCGAGGCCGCCAGCAGGCCCAGCACGCGTCGCGCCAACGCCTTCGGCGTCGCGACATCTTCGCGGTTCTCGTCCACGGCCAGGACGGGCCCCACGCACGCCGGACAACCGGCGCGGCAGTCGCACCCTTCCACCAGCTCGATCGCGCGCCGCAGCAGTTCCTCCTGCCGCGTCCACAGCGGTTCGCTGAGACCCACACCGCCGGGGAAGTTGTCGTACAGGTACACCGTCGGCACGAACTGCTGCAGCTCCGCGATCACCAGCGCGTTGCCGTCGCCACCGCGCACCTGGCCGCGGCCGCTCTCGTCGGCGGTTGCAAACCAGGCGCCGTCGCCGTTGCCCACCGACTTCTGCAGATCGCGCGCGTCGGCCATCACCGCCACCGTGGCCACCACGTGCAGCGCATACCCCGCGCCGAGGAAGCCATCGAGCGCGTCGTGCTTGCCGGAAAACCACGCCAGCAACACGGCCTGTGGCAGCTGCCACCAGACCGCGGTGGTGTGCAGCTCCTGGTCGGGCAGGTTGACCGGGCCGTAGCCGATGTTCTCGTGCGTGTAGTAGCGGATCTTCTTGTAGCCGGCGACGCGTCGCACCACGTGGACTTCGCCGTGGTGCGCGTCGCCGCAGCCCGCCGCACAGCCATCGAAGCGCTCCAGAACCTTCAGCCGGGTGTAGTCGATCGAGTCGGTGTAATAGTCGACGTGCGTGCGCGTCACGAATGCCTTGCGGCCTTCCCAGTCAAGCTTCTCGACCTGGTAGGGCGTCGACTGCACCATGTGGATCGCGCCCTCGTACAGGGTCAGTGCGGCAGCGGAGTAGTCGACCTCGGCAATGATCGTCTGACGACCGTCGGTGCGATCTACCACCACGAAGTTGCCATCTGCCACCGAGCGCAGCGACACCGCGTTGGCCGGATAGCTGTCGGCGATCCACTCCCAGCGTTCGCCCTCGCGATGCAGTACTTCGGTCTCGGCCAGCGCCTCCAGGTACACCTCCGGCTCGATCGGACCGAACATCTCGCCCACGTTGAACGCCAACTCGAACGCCGCGCAGCGGATGTGATCGAACAGCACCAGCGGCTGGTCCGGCGCGGTGCGCGCGTGCTCGGGCGATGCATCGGCGAAGAAGTCCGGGTGCCGCACCACGTACTGGTCGAGTGGCTGCGAATTGGCGACCAGCACGCCCAGGCTCGGTCGTTGGCGGCGCCCGGCGCGACCGAAGCGTTGCCACGTCGCCGCGACGGTGCCGGGGTAGCCGTTGAGCACCACCACGTCGAGGCTGCCGATATCGACGCCAAGCTCCAGCGCCGATGTCGAGATGATTCCGTCGATGCGCCCGTCGCGCATGTCGCGCTCGGCCGCGCGGCGCTCGGTGGGCAGGTAGCCGCCGCGGTAGGCGCGGATGCGTGCGGGTTTGCGCGGATCGTGATCGAACACGTCCTTGAGGTACTTGGTCAGCACCTCGACCATCAACCGCGTCTGGGCGAACACCAGCGTCTTCAGGCCGGAGCGGATCGCGATGCGCGCAATGCGGTTGCTCTGCGATCGCGCCGACGCGCGCAGGCCGAGGTCAGCATTGACCATCGGCGGGTTCCACAGCAGCACGTGTTTGTCGCCGGTGGGCGCACCGGAATCGGTGATCGCGTGCACGGCGTCCTCGATCAACGCCTGCGCGTGCTCGCGCGGGTTGCCGATGGTTGCCGAGCACAGGATGAACTGCGGACGCACGCCGTAGAACGCGCAGATGCGCTTGAGCCGACGCAGCACATTGGTGACGTGGCTGCCGAACACACCGCGATAGGTGTGGATCTCATCGATGACCACGTAACGCAGGTTTTCGAAGAACTGGGCCCACTTGGTGTGGTGCGGCAGGATCGCCTGGTGCAGCATGTCCGGGTTCGACACCACGATGTCGCCGTGCAGGCGGATCGCCTGCCGCGCATCGCCGGGCGTGTCGCCATCGAACGTGAAGGCCTTCACGCCCAGGTCGCCGGCGCGATTGAGTTCCAGCAACTCCGCCACCTGGTCCTGCGCCAGCGCCTTGGTCGGAAACAGGAACAACGCCTTGGCGCGCGCTGGCCCCATCGCCGCAGCCACCACCGGCAGCGTGTAGCACAGCGACTTGCCCGAAGCGGTGGGTGTGACGATCGCGACGTTTTCGCCACGCACTGCCGCCCGCCATGCCTGCGCCTGGTGGCTGTACAGCGATTCGATCCCGCGCGCGCGCAGCGCCGATTTCAGTGCCTGGGGCACGTCGTCGGGGATCGGTGAATAGGCGCCCTCGCGCCCGGGAATCGTGAAACTGCCGGTGATGCGGTCCCGGTAGCGGCGTGACAACGCCCGCGTCAGCGCTGCACCGTCGCCGCCGCGCGCGACGCCATCGCGCGTCGCCGCCGCAACACCGTCCGGTGGCAACAACGCCAATTCGTCCTCAATCTGTCGCGCGAGTGCCTGCCCCGGTGCCATGCGTTACTCCCCTCGATGCGCGCAGTTGAACCGGGGCCCGTCTCACCCGATGAGACGGGTGGACGCGGTCGACTGCCGTGCCGCCCTGCCCTCACGCCCGCACGCACGGCTTGCGTGCGGCGTCGATCGCTGGATCATCCGTCCATGGACAAACCCCACGCCCCTTCCTGCGACCGCAATCGCGACCCCATCCTGGCCGTGCTGCGCACGCACTTTGCCCATCGCCATCGGGTGCTGGAGATCGGCTCGGGCACCGGACAGCACGCCGTGCATTTCGCCGCGGCGATGCCATGGCTGAGCTGGCAGTGCTCGGATCGTGCCGAGAACCTGCCGGGCATCCGCCTGTGGCTGGAGGAGGCGCACCTGGCCAACACGCCCTCGCCGCAGGAACTGGACGTCGCGATGCGGCCCTGGCCGCGAATCTCGGCAGCACCTGCCGACGTCGGATCGGATCCATCGCGGTTCGACGCCGCCTTCAGTGCCAACACCTTGCACATCCTGGGCTGGAGCGAGGTCGAGGCGTTTTTTGCCGGACTGGCGACGATGCTGGCCGCCGACGCTACCGTGGTGGTCTACGGGCCGTTCAACTACGGCGGCGCCTACAGCAGCGACAGCAATCGCGAGTTCGATGGCTGGCTGAAGGCGCGCGATGCGCGTTCCGGGATCCGCGACTTCGAGTCCGTGGACGCATTGGCCCGCACCATCGGCCTGCGATTGATCGAGGATGTCGCGATGCCCGCCAACAACCGATGCCTAGTGTGGCGTCGCGTACTGGAATGAGGGACCGTTGCCGGGGTCTGGCAGACGCTAAAATGTCCGGCCTCACGGAAACCCGCGCATGCTCCGACTGACCGATATCAAGCTTCCGCTGGACCATGCCGAGGGCGCGCTGCGCGAGGCGATTCGGGTCCGGCTGGGCATCGCCGATGCCGACCTGACCGGCTACACCGTGGCACGACGCGGCTACGACGCACGCAAGCGCGGCGCCATCACGCTGATCTATGCGGTCGATGTGGACACGCCACGCGAGGCCGAACTGCTGCAGCGCGAACAGACCGCAAGCGACGGTGGCCCCGGCGATCCGACCGGCAAGTCGCCGCCGCGCGGCAAGCACGCCAAGGGCCAGGCCGGCATCCCCGAGGCCGTGGCACGTGCCATCAACACCAGCAAGCTGATCGCCACACCGGACACCACGTACCGGTTCGTGGCGCGTGCGCCGGCCGACCTGGCGCTGCGTCCGATTGTGGTGGGCATGGGGCCGTGCGGCCTGTTCGCCGGGCTGGTGCTGGCGCAGATGGGCTTTCGGCCGATCATCCTCGAGCGCGGCAAGGCGGTACGCGAACGCACGGTCGATACCTTCGGCCTGTGGCGCAAGAAGATCCTCAACCCCGAATCCAACGTGCAGTTCGGCGAGGGCGGCGCAGGCACGTTCTCCGACGGCAAGCTGCACAGCCAGATCACCGACAAGCTGCACCACGGTCGCAAGGTGCTGACCGAGTTCGTCAGCGCAGGCGCGCCCGAGGAGATCCTCTACGTCAGCAAGCCGCACATCGGCACCTTCCGGCTGGTGACGATGGTGGAGAACATGCGCGCGACGATCGAGTCGCTGGGCGGCGAGATCCGATTCAGCAGCCGCGTCGACGACCTGCTGGTGGAAACCGACGCCACCGGCACGCGCCACGTGCGCGGCGTGACGCTCGCCGACGGCAGTCAGCTTCGCGCGGACCACGTGGTGATGGCGCTGGGCCACAGCGCGCGCGACAGCTTCGCGATGCTGCACGAGCGCGGCGTGTTCGTCGAAGCCAAGCCCTTCTCGATCGGCTTTCGCATCGAACACCCGCAGTCGCTGATCGACCAGGCGCGATTCGGACCACAGGCCGGCCACGAGCTGCTCGGCGCGGCCGACTACAAGCTGGTGCACCACGCCGGCAACGGGCGTTCGGTCTACAGCTTCTGCATGTGCCCGGGTGGCACCGTGGTAGCCGCGGCCAGCGAGCCGGGGCGCGTGGTCACCAATGGCATGAGCCAGTACTCGCGCAACGAGCGCAACGCCAATGCCGGCATCGTGGTGGGAATCGCACCGGAGGACTACGCCGCGTACGGCGATGGCCCGCTGGCCGGCGTCGCGCTGCAACGCCACTGGGAGAGCCAGGCGTTCGTTCTGGGCGGCGGCGAGTACGAGGCACCGGGGCAGCTGGTTGGCGATTTCATCGCCAACCGTGCGTCAACGACGTTCGGCGCGGTGTTGCCGTCGTACACGCCGGGCGTGCGCCTGGGCAATCTGGACGAGTCGCTGCCTCGCTACGCGATCGATGCGATCCGCGAGGCGTTGCCGGCATTCGAGAAACAGATCCGCGGCTTCGCGATGCACGACGCGGTGCTGACCGGCGTGGAAACACGCACCTCGTCGCCAGTGCGGATCACGCGCGGTGGCGACGGACACAGCCTCAATACGCGCGGGCTGTTTCCCGCCGGTGAAGGCGCGGGCTACGCCGGCGGCATCCTGTCGGCGGGCGTGGACGGCATCAAGGCCGCCGAGGCGGTGGCCATGAGCATCGTCGGCGCTGCCGACTGAGGCACCGTGCGCCGTCCGGGCGCACCGGCGTGCCGGCGGATCGGCCGGTACGTGACCTGCCGACCCTCCGCCCGCTGGCGCGGTGGTGACGCACGCGCCTAACATCTGCCGCTCACGGCGCGATGTTTGCGGCTCGCGAAACGGATTTCGCGCCAATGCCCTCCACCTCATTGGAAACCGCATGGACGCCATCGCCCGAACCGCCCTGCTTGCCTCCGCCCTCGCTACCGCCAGCCTCGCGTCGGCACCCGTTTGCGCCACACCGGCACAGGACCAGGTCACCCGCTACGCCGAGCAACTGCTTGCCAGCGCGTACCGCGACGACGGCTTCGGTGCCGCCGTACTGGTAGCGCGCGGAGACGAGGTGCTTTACCGCGGCGCGCGCGGCGACGCCAACCTCGACTTCGACATCCCGCTGACGCCCGGCCGCATGTTCCGGATCGGTTCGCTGACCAAGCAGTTCGCAGCCGCCGGCCTGCTCAAGCTGGTCGAGGACGGCCGCGTGGGCCTGGACCATCCGCTGTCGCGCTACCTGCCCGACTACCCCGGCGGTGAGACGATTCGCGTGCGCGAACTGCTCAACCACACCTCCGGCGTGGCCAACTACACCGCCATTCCCGGCTACATGGACGGACCGATCCGTCGCCCCATCAGCACGGCGGGACTGGAGGTGTTCGACGACCTGCCGGTGGACTTCGCGCCGGGCGCGCAGTGGAAGTACAGCAACTCGGGTTACGTGCTGATCGGTGCGGTGATCGAATCGGTCACCCGCAAGCCGTGGCACCAGTACCTGCAACAGTCCCTGTTCGCGCCGCTGGGCATGCGCCACACCGGCTACGGAGCCAACCCGCTGGTGGCCCTGCTGACGGTCGATGGTTACACGCAGGTTGGCGACCGCACCCGTCCGGCACGGCCGCTGAGCATGACCCAGCCACACGCCTCCGGCGCGCTGGTGTCCACGGTCGATGACCTGCAGACGTGGAACCGTGCGCTGCACGAAGGACGCGTGCTGCGCGATGGCAGCTACCGGCAGATGATCACGCCCACTGGCGCGGCAGCGGCGGCGGGTTACGGCTTCGGCCTGCGCATCGACAACGTCGAGGGCCTGGACGTGATCAACCATGGCGGCAGCATCAACGGATTCTCGGCAATGCTGATCTACGTGCCGGGCGCCGACGTCAGCGTGGTGGTGCTTCAGAACCACGACGGTGCCGGCCAGTCGACCGGACCGGGCGACATCGCCGCGGCGCTGGCGATGGCGGCGCTTACCGCTCCGTAGGCCCGCTGCCGCGCCCGGCGCCACGATGGCCCGGGCCTGCCTAGTCGAGCCAGTGTTCGATCGGCGCCGGCCGACCGAACAGATGGCCCTGGCCAAACTCGCATCCCAACGCCAGCAGCGCCTGCCGCTGCTCGGTGGATTCGATGCCTTCGGCCACCACGCCCATGCCCAGCGCGCGGGCCAGTGCCAGCACGGCGGCGATCACCAAGGCACTGTTGTCCTTGCCTTCTTCGCCCAGCGCCGCGACGAATGTGCGATCGATCTTCAGCATCCGCAGCGGGAACGTGTGCAGGTAGCTGAGCGAGGAGTAGCCGGTGCCGAAGTCGTCGAGCGCCGCGCCCACGCCTTGCGCCTGCAGGCGGTCGAGCGTCGCGCGGACCCGCACGGGGTTGTCCAGCAACGAGCCCTCGGTGACTTCGATCAGCAATCGCGACGGTGCCAGTCCGCTGTCCCGCACGACGGCAAGCAACCGCACGTCGAAATCATCGCCGCGGAAATGCCGCGGAGCGACGTTGATCGACATGTAGGTGTCTTCCGGAAATCGCGTGGCCAGCGTGCAGCTCAGCTCGAACATGCGCCAGTCGATCGCCTCGATGCTGCCGCTGTCTTCGGCCACCTGAAGGAAGTCCGGTGGCCCCAGCAGGCCACGCACCGGGTGGACCCAGCGCAGCAACGCCTCGTGGCCAACCAGCCCGCCATCGTCCAGCCGCACGATCGGCTGGAAGTGCGGCACGAACCGGTCATTCTGCAGCGCCTCGCGCAATTCGCCTTCCATCGCCAGCACGTCGATCGCGCTGCGCTGCAGCGTCTCGTCGAACAGTTCGTAGCGCTTGCGGCCAGTCGCCTTGGCGCGGTACAGCGCGGTATCGGCATCGCGCAGCAGTTCGTCGGCATTGTGGTAGTGGTCGTTGCCGACCGCGATGCCGACGCTGGCCGACGGCTCCAGGGTCTTCCCGGCGATCTGCATCGGCACGCCGATGGCATCCAGCACCCGCTGAGCAACCTTGATCGCGGTGGCCGGCACGTCCACGTCCTCGAGCAGGATCGCAAATTCATCGCCGGACAGGCGCGCCACCAGGTCCGGCTCGCGCACGCATTCCTGCAAGCGGCGTGCGACCTCCTTGAGCACCTCGTCGCCCGCCAGGTGGCCGAGGCTGTCGTTGATCACCTTGAAACGGTCGACGTCCAGGTAGAGCAGACCGCAGCGGCGATGGGGCGATTCACGCAGGCGCGCAAGAACCCGTTCGATGCGGCCACGCAGGTGGCTGCGGTTGGGCAGGCCGGTCAGAGCATCGTGCAGCACCTCGTGTTCGAGCTGGTCCTGGATTCGCTCGCGCTCGTGGATCTCCTTGCGAAGTTCGTGGGTGCGCTCCTGCACACGCTCCTCCAGGTGCGCGTACGCCTGTTGCTGGATCTGTGCGGCGTGCCGGCGATTGAGGCTGTTGGCGATCTGCGAGGCGACGAAGCCGAGCAGCTCCTGGTCGGCCGGCCCGTACACGATGGACGGCTCGTAGCTTTGCACCGCCACCAGTCCGAACGCTTCCTCGCCCAGCACCAGCGGCACGCCGAGCCAGCTTTTGGCGGCAGGGCCGGTGGTGTCGGGCGCGATCTCGATCTCGCCCTGCTCGATCAGCGCTTCCACCTGCTTGCGATCGTCCACCAGGAGCGGTCTGGCGTGGCGCAGCACGTACTCGCTGAGACTGCGACCCAGCGGGCGCGCGGGATGGTTGGTTTGCAGCTCATCGACGAAGTACGGGAACGCCAGCTGGCGATGATCATCCGACAGCAGGGCGATGAAGAAATTCTTCGCGTTGAGCAGCTTGCCGACGACGTCGTGGATGCTGCCGTAGAACGCCTCCTCGGTGATGTCGGCCGTCGCCAGCTGGGCGATCTGGAACAACGCGGCCTGCAGGCGTTCGGCCCGCTTGCGCTCGACCACTTCCAACTGCAGGCCGCGATTGGCATCGGCCAACTCCAGCGTGCGCTGTTGCACGCTGCGTTCCAGGTCGTCCTGGTTGCGCTTGCGATCGAGCGCGGTGAGGATGTGGCTGCCCACGAACTCCAGCAGCGCCTCGTCCTCGGCCGAGTACGCGATGCCCGGCTGGTAGCTTTGCACGACGACTGCGCCACGCACCTCGCCGTCGCGCACCATCGGCACGCCCAGCCAGTCGTAACTGTCCGTGCCCACGTTGCGCACCGGCCCGGACGCCTGCCGGGCCAATTGTTCGGAATCGCCGCGCAGTGCCTTGCCGTCATGCAGCAAGTACCAGGTCAGTGTGCCCTCGCGCTCGCTGAAGCGGACGTCCTCGGGCAGCGGGTCTTCGACATCGACGAAGTACAGGAACCGGATCATGTCGTGCTCGGCGTCGAGCCCGACGATGAAGAAGTTCTCGGCGTACATCAGCGTGCCGACGATGGCGTGGATGCCCTTCAGCAGGTCCGGCATGTCGCGATCGGAGCCGGCGAGGTCCGAGATCGCGAACAGCGCGCGCTGCACCTGCTCGGAGTGCTCCAGCCGGGCCATGGTGCCGTGCAGGGCGACGATCTCCAGCGCGCTGCGCAGTCTCTGGTCGATGACGTGCAGGCGACCGGCGGCGCCATCGAGGAAGGGCTGCACGTGCCGCGGCGAGTCCAGGTCCACCAGCACCACCGCCTCGCTGCGCGGCAGCGGAATGGCCAGGCGTGGCCGCGAGCCATGGAGCAGGCGCGGCACCTCGTCGCCGAGCGCCTCGCGGGCCAGCTCGATGTCGTCGACCAGGTGGCCCTGGGCGATCGATTGCGGCGGCTCGATCGAGGGCGCTTCGCGGGCGTCCAGACCCCACAGCATGCTCATGCCCCGGAAGCCGGGGAGCCCGTGCAGCGCTGCGTTGACGGCCTGGGCCACCGCCTGCGGCGTGACGGCCTCCAGCAGCGGCATCATCCATGCCAGCGCCGAGACGTCGGCAGCGGGCATGACAGGCAAAGCCTCGATGCGTGAACCGACGTCCATGGCGGGACCCGATTTCCTTTCGAGGCGCAAGCTCTAGCACAGTGCCCGTGGAGGACGCGGCAGGGCGCCGGGGAGCGGGGCCGACCCGGACCCGGCACCGCCGCAAGCCGGAAAGAAAAAAGCCCCGCGGGTGCGGGGCTTTCCTCATCGGCAGGCGGGCGCGATCACGCCGTCCGCACGATCCGCAGCGGGTTGCTCCATTCCTTCAGCAGTTCGGCCTCGCGGGCCTTGGCCTTGTGCAGGTGGTCTTCCTTGACGTGGCCGTAGCCGCGGATGTGCTCGGGGATCGACGCGATTTCCGCGGCGAGGTCGACGTTGCCACTGTCGAGTTTGCCGAGCAGGCTTTCGATCGTGGCGACGTAGTCGACGATCAGCTGGCGCTCCATGCGGCGCTCCTCGGTCTTGCCGAAGATGTCGAACGCGCCACCGCGCAGGAACTTCAGCTTGGCCATCCACTTGAACGCGGTGAGCACCCACGGCCCGAACTCCTGCTTGATCAGGCGGCCGTTGGCGTCCTTCTTGGCCAGCAGCGGCGGCGCAAGGTGGAACTTGAGCTTGTAGTCGCCATCGAACTGCTGCTCGAGCCGGCGCTGGAAATCGCCGCTGGTATACAGGCGCGCGACTTCGTACTCGTCCTTGTAGGCCATCAGCTTGAATGCGTAGCGGGCGACCGCCTCGGTGAGGTCGGTGCTGCCCGGCGCGCGGTTGGCTTCGGCGTCGCGCACGCGAGTGACAAAGCTCGAGTAGCGGTTCGCGTAGGCAGCGTCCTGGTAGTCGGTCAGGAACGCGACGCGGCGGCTGATCAGCTCGTCGAGCGAACGCGACAGGCGCGCGTCGTCGAGCGGCAGGAACGCGAGGTTGTCGCCGTTGTGGGTGGCCGCCGTGCCGCTGGAGCTGGGCAGGTGGCGCAGTTCGTCGCCGTGGTTGTGCGGGGTGGGTGCGGCGTTGGCGCCCCACTCGTGGCCTTCCCACTCGCCTGGGGACAGCATCGGCAGCGCGTTCGGGGTGGACTCGGCCGCGGTCTGGGCGTTGCGCACCAGCCCGGAGGCTTCGGCCACGGCCTGGGCGTCGACCACCGCCAGGCGGCCCCAGGCAAACGCGGTCTTGTTCATCTCGACCGCGGCGCCGTTGAGCTCGACCGCACGCATCAGCGCGTCCAGCGAGATCGGCACCAGGCCCTTCTGCCAGGCGTAGCCGAGGATGAACAGGTTGGTGGCGATCGCGTCGCCCATCAACGCGGTGGCCAGCTGGGTGGCGTCGACCAGGTAAGGGTCGTTGCCGCCCAGCGCGACCTTGATGGCCGCGACGATGTCGGTGGCCGGGAACTGCATGTCCGGACGCGTGGTGAACGTGCCCGGCATCGCCTCGTAGGTGTTGAGCACGACCTTGCTGCGGCCGTCGCGGATCTTCGACAGCACCCAGTAGTCGTTGACCACCACCATGTCGCAACCGAGCACCAGGTCGGCCTCGCCCGCGGCGATGCGCACGGCGTGGATGTCGGCCGGCGTGCGGGCAATGCGGATGTGCGTGGTGACGGCGCCGCCCTTCTGCGCCAAGCCGGTCTGGTCGAGCACCGAGGCGCCCTTGCCTTCCAGGTGGCCGGCCATGCCGAGCAACGCGCCGATGGTGACCACGCCGGTGCCGCCGACACCGGTCAGCAGGATGTTCCAGGGCTGGTCGAGCGACGGCAGCACCGGCATCGGCAGATCGGTCAGGCGGTCCTTGGCCGAGGAACCCTTCTTCTTGCGCAGCGCGCCGCCTTCGACGGTCACGAAGCTTGGGCAGAAGCCGTTGACGCAGCTGTAGTCCTTGTTGCAGTTGGACTGGTCGATGTCGCGCTTGCGGCCGAACTCGGTTTCCTTGGGCAGCACCGACACGCAGAACGACTTCTTGCCGCAGTCGCCGCAGCCTTCGCAGACCAGCGAATTGACCATCACGCGCTTCTGCGGATCGACCATCTTGCCGCGCTTGCGGCGACGACGCTTCTCCGTCGCGCAGACCTGGTCAAAGATCAGCACGCTGGTGCCCTTCACCTCGCGCAGGCGCTTCTGCACCGCGTCGAGTTCCTCGCGGTCATGGAATTCCATGTCGCCGGGGAACAGCTCGCGACGGTTCCACTTGGCGATGTCGTCCGACACCACCACGATCGTCTGCACGCCTTCGCTGCGCACCTGGTGGGCAATCTGCGGAACGCTCAGCGTGCCGTCGACCGGCTGGCCGCCGGTCATCGCGACCGCGTCGTTGTAGAGGATCTTGTAGGTGATGTTGACGCCGGTGGCGACCGACTGGCGGATCGCCAGGCTGCCGGAGTGGAAGTAGGTGCCGTCGCCGAGGTTCTGGAACACGTGCGGGGTTTCGGTGAACGCCGCCTGCCCCGACCACGTGACGCCTTCGCCGCCCATGTGGGTGAAGGTGTCGGTGTCGCGATTCATCCACGTCACCATGTAGTGGCAGCCGATGCCGCCCAGCGCGCGCGAACCTTCCGGGACCACCGTCGAGGTGTTGTGCGGGCAGCCCGAGCAGTAGTGCGGCACGCGCGGAAACTGCGCACGCGGCAGGGCCAGCTCGGATTCCTTCTGCGCCATCCACTGCAGCACGTTGCGGATCTGCTCGCTGTCGTGGAACTTCTGGATGCGGCGGCCGATCACGCCGGCGATCGTTGCCGGGGTCAACTCGCCGGTGCTGGGCAGGATCCACTCGCCGCTCTCGTCGTACTTGCCGACGATCGACGGACGCGCGCCGTGCGACCAGTTGTACATGTACTCCTTCATCTGCCGCTCGATGAAGGCACGCTTCTCCTCGACGACCACGATGTCCTCGAGGCCCTTGGCGAAGTTGGCGATACCCACCGGTTCCAGCGGCCAGGTCATTCCGATCTTGTAGACGCGGATGCCCAGGTCCGCGCAGGCCTGTTCATCCAGGCCCAGGTACTCCAGCGCCTGCAGCACGTCGAGGTACGACTTGCCGGTGGTGACGATGCCAAGGCGCGCGCGCGGCGAATCGATCACGATGCGGTCGATGCGGTTGGCCCGCGCGAACGCCTGCGCGGCCTTGACCGCGTACTTGTGCAGGCGCATCTCCTGGTCCATCGGCGGATCGGGCCAACGGATGTTCAGGCCACCGACCGGCATCTCGAAGTCGTCCGGGGTGATGATCTGCAGCGCCAGCGGGTTGGCGTCGATCGACGCCGACGACTCGACTGTCTCGGCGATCGTCTTGAAGCCGATCCAACGTCCGGTGTAGCGGCTCATCGCCCAGCCGATCGCGCCCATCTCGAGGATGTCCTGCACGCCGGCCGGATTCAGGATCGGCATCATCGCGCTGACGAACTCGTCTTCCGAGCCATGCGGCAGGGTGGAGCTGCGGCAGGCGTGGTCGTCGGCGGCCAGTGCCAGCACGCCGCCGAACCGGCTTGTACCGGCGGCATTGGCGTGCTTGAACACGTCGCCGGTGCGGTCCACGCCCGGGCCCTTGCCGTACCACATGCCGTACACGCCCTCGACCTTGGCGCCGGGGAACAGGTTGGTCTGCTGGGTTCCCCAGACCATCGTCGCGCCGAGGTCCTCGTTGAGGCCCGGGGTGAACTTCACACCGGCCGCTTCCAGGTGCTTGCGCGCGCGCCACAGCTCCAGGTCGAAGCCGCCCAGCGGGCTGCCTCGGTAGCCGGAGATGAAGCCGGCCGTGTTCAGGCCCGCGGCCTGGTCGCGCAGGCGCTGCATCAGCGGCAGGCGCACCAGGGCCTGCACGCCGCTCAGGTAGATGCGGCCCTGCTCACGGCTGTACTTGTGGTCCAGCGTGTAGTCGTTGTCGACGACCCCGTTGGTGAGCGAGGTGTTCGCCGAGGACGGCGAGCTGAGTTCGGCGGTGCTGGTCATGCGTGGCTCCGGGCGCGGCGTGGAGCCGCCTCGTGGCTGCGGGAAGGACCCTTGCCCGATCTGGCGAATCCGCCGGGCAAAGCCCCGGAATTGTAACAGTCGTCCCGCGGCGAAGCCCCGTACGGGTTAGCATGCGCAGCAACCATCCGGGGGGATTCCACAATGTTTGACCGCTTTTCGTTCGCCGCCAGTGTTCTGCTGGCCAGCCTGGCGTTGCCGGTTTCGGCCCAATCGCTGGGCAAGCCGGTGGAGTTCTATTTCGACGCCGACAGCAATACGCAGCGCAACATCGTCGCCAGCCGCGACAGTGGCGAGGCGGCCATGGCAAAGCTGGCCAAGGTGGTCGAACGCAACCCCCGCGCCATTCCCGAGGCCGCCCAGCTGGCCCACGTCGCGATGGAAGGCGGCCGGACGGAGCTGGGTCGCCAGATCTACGAGCGCACCGTGCGCAACCTCGAAACCAGCGATGCGCTGTATCGCCCGGTGCTGTGGAACTACGGCTGGGATCTCTACCGCAGCGGCGACGCCGCGGCCGCCCTGGCACAGTGGGAAACCCTGATCCTGTCGCGCCGCGTCAATGCCGGCTGGATTCCGACCACCCTGGCGATGGTGCTGTGGAAGCTCGATCGCAAGGACGAGGCAGTGCAGTGGTATGCCGCCGCCGTGCGCACGGAGCCGGGCCAGTGGAGCGGCACGGCGCGCTACGCCGAGCTGCTGCCCGCCTGGCGCGACACCGAACGCGCCACGCTGGCCGAAGTGCAGGCTGCCTGGGCCGAAAACCCGCCTACCTGGCCCTGAACGCGGCGAACGCCCACCGGTAAGGGCGTCCGGACCGGGTTTGGAGCGCGTGCTCCAAGACTCACGGTTCGCGCCCCCCGCCGGCTTCACTGCCGCGCGGAACCACCGTCGCGGCCCGGGCCTCGCCCGACGCGCGCGATCGGTGCGCTCGCCGGGCGATCGCGCATCCCGCCGGGTTGCCGCGCTCTTTCCCCGCCATCGCGACGCCGCGAAACACTACCCCGTGCTTCACGGTCGCCAGGCGATCGCGACGCAAAGCCGCGCCCCGTGCCACGACCGTCGTGCACCGGCAGCGCCGGCGGAACTCTACGCCCGTCTCCTCTCTCCTCACGTCGTGCCCCCTCGCCGTGACGACCAGACGTGATCCTCGCGACCGTTCCCCGCCCGTTTCCATGGCCACGCCGACAGGACTACAGTGGGGCCAACGGTGGGGGGCCGACGCGTTGCCGCCTGCACGGAATCCGCAGCGCCTGCCAGAGGATTCGGATGTCCATTTCGGCTCTCAGCGTGATGGTGGTCGAGGACCATGGCTTCCAGCGCCGCATGGCGCTGCGGCTGCTCGCGGAGCTGGGCGTCAGTGGCGTCGACGAGGCCGCCGACGGCAACGGCGCGCTGGAATCATTGCGCCGACGTGCGCAACCGCCCGACGTGGTCATGGTCGACCTCGACATGCCTGGCATGGATGGCATCGAGTTCATCGGCCATGTCGCCCAGCACCACCTCGCCCGCTCGGTGGTCGTGGTCAGCGCGCTCGACCCGGCCCTGCTCAACACCGTCCAGACCATGGCGCGTGCCTACGGGCTGCGCGTGCTGGGCAGCGTCGAGAAACCACTGACGCTCGACAAACTCACCACCACGCTGGCCAGCTACCACGACACCCTGCTGGCCGCCGAAGACGACGAAGAGGTCGTGATCGGCGCGAGCACCATCCGCGATGCGATCGCCCTGGGTGAAATCGAACCGTGGTTCCAGCCGCAGGTGGAGTTCGCCAACGGCAAACCGGTCGGCGTGGAAGCGTTGGCGCGCTGGCGCCGCCCCGACGGTCGCATCGTCCGACCGCTGCATTTCATCGGCCTGATCGAGCGCGAAGGCCTGGTCGACGCGCTCACCGACCACATGCTGCAGCAGGCGTGTCGGCACAAGCGCGAATGGGACCGCACCGGCCTGCGCCTGAACCTGTCGGTCAACGTCTCGCCCACCACCCTGGCGTTGAGCGCTGCGGCCGACCGCTTCCAGCGGATCGTGCAGCACGAGGGCGTGGACCCGTCCGAGGTGGTGATCGAGATCACCGAAAGTTCGGTGATGACCGATGCCGCACGCGCGCTCGGGGTGCTGGCGCGGTTGCGACTGAAGGGCTTCGGGCTGTCGATCGACGATTTCGGCACCGGCTATTCCTCGCTCGCGCAGTTGTCGCAGATCCCGTTCACCGAGCTGAAGATCGACCAGGGCTTCGTGCAGGGCGCGCACGCGCAGCCGCGCAAGCGTGCGGTGGTGGAAGCCAGCCTCGACCTCGCCCGCAAGCTCGACCTCAAGGTCGTGGCCGAGGGCGTGGAAACGGTGGACGACTGGCAGATGCTGGCCGTGCTGGGTTGCGGCATGGCCCAGGGCAATCTGATCTCGCAACCCGTGCCGCCCGAGCAGCTGCAGGCAGCGCTTGGGCGCTGGCGGCGTCCCGAGTAGCGGCTGCCCATGCGCCGCTGGCTGGACAGCCTGGGCACCCGCCACCAGTTGCTGGCGCTGTTCGGGTTGTTCCTGCTTGCCGGGCTCAGCGTGCTGGTCATCGACGAAATGGCGCAGTACCGCGCCCGCGAGTCGCTGCTGACGATGAAGAACGAATCGCTGCAGCGCCTGCGGCGGATCAAGGCGATCTCCGACGCCTACGGACTGGACGTGGTCGACACCACGTTCCGCGTCCGCAACCACCTGGTCAGCTGGGAGCAGGGCGTCAGGACGGTCGACGCTGCGCGCGTCCGGATCGACCGCGAGTGGGTCGCACTGGCGGCGATGCCGCGGAATCGGCAACAGCAGGCGATGTTCGATGAGCTCCGCGCCGCGCGCGGCCCTGCCGATCGCGCCGCCGTGCAACTGCGCGCGATCCTGGTGCGCCAGGACATCGCCACGCTCGGCCGCTTCGCCGACACCGCTCTGTTCCCGGCGATCGATCCGGTGACATCGCGATTCCAGCGGCTGTCGGACCTGGCGATGCTGGAGGCCGACGCGCTGGTGAGTGCCGACCTGGCGCGCAACCGCCGGGTCAGCGCGCTGCGCATCGGGTTGACCCTGCTGACGCTGGCGATGGTCGCGCTGCTGGGCCGAGCGGTGCTGCGCAACGCCTACCGTGGCATCGAAAGCCTGACCTGGCTGGTCAAGCGCATGCGAGCACACGACTACGTGGCCGCGCCCACCTTCCACCCGCGCGGCGAACTGGGCACGGTGATGGACGCGTTCATCGACATGCGCGGCAGCGTGCTGCGTTTCGAGACGCGCCTCACCGACCACCTCATCCATACCGAACGCCTGCGCGAGGAGCTCGAACACCGCGAGGCGTTCCAGCGCTCGTTGCTCAACGCCGCGCAGACGGCGATCCTGACCGTCGACGCGCAAGGCGTGTTCACCCAGCTCAACCCGTTCGCCGAGCGTCTGCTGGGCCGCAGCGCCGCCGAACTGATCGGCCGCCAGCCGCTGCACGCGGTGTTCGCGACCGAGACACTGGAGGAGCTGGCCGCCGCGCTGCGCCTGGCGCGGGGGCAGGCGGTGCCGGCCGACTGGAATGCGTTGCGCATGCTCGCCGAGGACCAGGCGGCGCCGCGCGAGGCGCTGCTGCGCAATGCCGACGGCCGTTCCGTGCCCAGCCTGCTGGCGGTCAGCGCGATGCACGGCGACGACGGCGAGCTGCACGGGCTGCTGGTCGTGGCGGCGGACCTGTCGATGCTCAAGCGGCTGGAACGCAAGCTGCGCGAAAGCGAGGCCCGCGCGCAGGCCGCCAACGTGGCCAAGTCCTCGTTCCTGGCCGCGATGAGCCACGAGATCCGCACGCCGATGATCGGTGTCACCGGCATGGTCGAGATCCTCTCCCACACCGAGCTGGCGCCCGAGCAACGGCACGCGCTCAACGTGATCCAGCAGTCCTCCCAATCGCTGCTGCGGATCATCGGCGACATCCTCGACTTCTCGAAGATCGAGGCAGGCAGGCTCGAGTTGTCGCCCGAGGTCGCCAGCCTGCCGTCCCTGGTGCGCAGCACGGCGGCCAACTATTCCGGCTCGGCATCGAGCAAGGGGCTGGAGCTGGTGTGCCGGATCGACGAGCGCATTGCCGCGGCGCACTACGCCGACGCGTTGCGGCTGAGGCAGATCCTGTCCAACTTCCTGTCCAACGCGATCAAGTTCACCGAAAGCGGGCGGGTCGAAGTCGCGCTGGAGTCGCAGGGCCTGCTTGCCGGCGACGACGGCCGTTTTGGCCTCGGGCGTGAGCGGATCGGCCTGCGCGTCACCGACAGTGGCATCGGTATCGGCATCGAAGCGCAGCAGCACCTGTTTCAGCCTTTCAGTCAGGCCGAGGGCGACACCACGCGCCGCTTTGGCGGCACCGGTCTCGGGCTGGCGATCTGCCGGCGACTGGCCGAGCTGATGGGCGGCAGCGTCAGCATGGAAAGCGTGCCGGGGCTGGGCACGACGATGCGCATGACCGTGGTGCTGGACCGGGCCGACCCGGCCGAGCTGCCACCGGAAGTCGGCGACGCGCGCAGCGCGCCGGGCTTCTCGCCCCGGCCCCTGCCGACCATCATCGAGGCCGAACGCGAACGCAGCCTGATCCTGCTGGTCGACGACCACCCGACCAACCGCCTGGTGATCGCCCGGCAGCTGGCCTTGGCCGGTTACGCCAGCGAGGCCGCGGTGGATGGCCAGGACGGTCTCGAACGCTGGCGAACCGGGCGCTTCGCGATGGTGCTCAGCGACGTGCACATGCCGCGGCTGGACGGGTACGCGCTGGCCGGGGCCATCCGCGCCGAGGAGAACCACAGCGGCGCGGCGCGCACGGCGATCATTGCCCTGACCGCCTCGGCGCTGAAGGGCGAGGCCGAGCGCTGCCTGGCCGCCGGCATGGACGACTACCTCGCCAAACCGGTGTCGGTAGCGGCATTGGTCAACTGCATCGAGCGGTGGTTGCCGCACCTGCGCGCCGGCAACGCCGACGGGCCGCAGGGGGCCGGGCTGGCCACCTCGCTGGCCGCGCTGCGCGCCGCGAACTGGACACGGCCCGATGCCGTCGCGACATCGAGGACGCCGGCCGGCGGCAGTACGTCCGCCGATCGCCAACGCAGCGTGCAGCGGGCCGAGACGCTCGACCACGATGCCCTCGCCCAGCTGTGTGGCGCTTCGCACGACGAGGAACGCGCGGTGCTGGAGGACTTTCTCTCCAGCACGCACCAGGACCTGGCCAACCTTGCCGCCGCGCGCGACGCCGGCGACCAGGCCGCATTGACGCGCGAGGCACACAAGATCAAGGGCGCCTCGCGCATGGTCGGCGCCCTGGACCTGGCCGAAGCCGCGGCGATGCTGGAAGCCGAGGCGCGCGATGGCGAGTGGCCTTCGGTGCTGCCCCTGGCCGCCGAACTGGTGACGGCGGTGCAACGCCTGCAGTCGCACATCACGGTGCGCTACGGGTCGTGACGCGCCTGCCGGCGCATTGGCCGTGGCTTGGTGTGGCGCGGGATGACGTGCGGTGGACAGCCTCGAAAGCGTCAGGTCGTCCCGCCGGGGTGCGGCACCGCAGCGCTGGCACCCCACGCCGTAGCGCCCGTCGCGGGCGGGCGCGGATCGATCAATCCAGCACGCGGCAGAACACCGCCTTGAGGTAACGAGACTCCGGCACCTGCGCCAGCCACGGGTGATCGGCGCCGGCGCCGGACACCTTGAGGATCTGCACGGTGCGGTTGGCGTAGAAGGCGGCGCGCCGGATCATGTCGAGGAACTGTTCCTCACTGACCAGGCCGGTGCACGAGAACGTCGCAAGCATGCCGCCGGGCTTGACCACGCCGAGCGCGAGCTTGTTCATGTCCAGGTACTTCTTCAGCGCCGGGATCACCTGCTCGCGATCGCGCGTCATCTTGGCCGGATCGAGGATCACCACGTCGAACTGCTCGCCCGCGTTACCCATGTCGCGCAGGTAGGGAAAGATGTCGGCCTGCACGAACTTCACCTGCGCGCCGTTGAGCTTGGCATTGCCCTTGGCGATGTCGAGCACGTCCTCGTCGATGTCCACGCCGATGACTTCCTCGGCGCCGCGCACCTTGGCGTACACGCCAAACCCGCCGGTGTTGCAGCACAGGTCGAGCACGCGCTTGTCGCGGCACTGCTGCGACAGCCACTCGCGGTTCTCGCGCTGGTCGGCGAAGAAGCCGGTCTTGTGCGCACCGGCCGGATCGGCGCGGAACTTCACGCCGTACTCGGTGATCACGCTCGGTGCCGGTGCCGGTGTGCCGCGGAAATCGAAGCTCTCCTGCTTCTGCACGTGCTCTTCGGCAAACATGTAGAAGCGGCAGTCCGGGAACTGTTCGCGCAGCGCGGCCTGGATCCACTCGCGGTAGCGGAACGCACCGGCGCTGAAGAACTCCAGCACCAGCAGGTCGCCGTACCGGTCAACCACCAAGCCGCTGATGCCGTCACCTTCGCTGTGCACCACGCGCCAGGCGTCGCTGACCTCGTCCAGGCGAAGCACGTCGCGACGCAGCGACACCGCCGCGGCGATCTTGCGTGCAAACCAGCCGGCGTCGACCTCGACGTTCGGATCGCTCTCGAGCATGCGCAGGGCGATGCGCGAGTGGCCGTTGTAGAACCCGCGACCGATCCATTCGCCGTCGACACCGACCACGTTGACGATCTGCCCGGACTTCGGGCGGGTGGCGGGTTTGTCGACGAGGCGCTGGAAGATCCAGGGGTGGGTGGATTTCCAGGCGTTCTTGAGGCGTACGGTCGGGGTATCGGTAGTCATCCGGCCATTGTACGCGGGCCGTCTTGCCTCCAAGGACGGGCCTGTGTGCCCAAACGACCAGAAGCCGGTCGCCGCGGAGCCGTGAGACGACGCGATTCCACGCCGGACCGTTCACCCCCGCCCTTGCAATCGCGGCAAGCAGCGCCACCTGACAGGAATGCACCTGCCAACCCACGAACCGCCCCCCGACAGCCCGGATCAGCGCACGGCAGATCGCCGACGATGGCAGCGTGCCTTCAACGCCAGCCTCGCGTTCGTACTGCTGCTGGCGGCGGTATTCAGCGCGCAAGGGCAATTCGATGCCGCCGCCTGGGCGGTGCAGCCGGGCGAGCTGGCGGGACTGTGGGGGCTGTTGGCGGCCCCGCTGCTGCACGGCTCGTTCGAGCACCTGGCCAGCAACGCGATCTCGCTGCTGATGCTGGGCACGCTGGCCGGTGGCATGTACCCGCGCGCCACCGTTCGCGCGCTGCCGCTGATCTGGCTTGGCTCCGGGCTTGGCGCGTGGCTGCTCGGTGCGCCCGGCACCCACCACCTCGGCGCCAGTGGCCTCACCCACGGGCTGATGTTCCTGGTGTTCGTGCTGGGATTGCTGCGGCGCGATCGGCCGTCGATCGCCGCGGCAATGATCGCCTTCCTCCTGTACGGCGGCATGCTGCTGACGGTGCTGCCGCGCGAAGCCGGCATCTCGTGGCAATCGCACCTGGGTGGCGCGGTCGCCGGCGTCGCCGCCGCCTGGTTGTGGCGCTTGCGCGATCCGCTGGCGCCGCGCAAGCGCTACAGCTGGGAGATCGAAGAGGAACTGGCCGCGCAAGCCGCACAACGCGAACTCGACACACTGGAACCGCCCTCGCCCGAGGCGGTGCCGGTGCTGTGGCATCGCCCCGACGACGACGACCGTCGTGGCGTGGTACTGCAGTTCCCGCCCCGCCGCGACGGCTGACCGACCCGCCACGACGCGCGGCGGAGGCCGGCGGCGCGCGCGGTTCGCCTGGCGCGATCATCCGGGACGGGGCCCGGAAGGGAATCCCGATCCTTGGGATCCCCTTCCGTTACCGCAGGCGGCACGTTTCCGCGCCACCGACGCCAGCGAGACTCCGTCGCACTGGCGCGTGGCCCGGAGTGCCGGCAGGACGTCGACGGCTCCGGGCCTACCCGAAACGGTTCAAACGCCCACGGCTACCCCTGGCCAACGTCGGTTCTGCGGCGATGGCGCAGGCGTATGCCTGGTCGGCACGGCGCTTGGTGGCGGTACGACCGGCCCGGCCCGCATGCCGCGCCCGGATCGATACCGGTGGACGGTCGGAGTGACGGCGTTCGCGGCACGCGCGATCGCCTGGGCACGGCCCTGATCGTGGACGGCATCGCTGGACTCCAGCCCGGAAAGGATTCCGCACCGACCTCCCCCCTTGGGCGGCGTTGCGTCAACCCGACGATCCGCAGAGTCGGGCCATCCCGTCAATTACCCATTGGTCGAATGCGCCGGCCGATCGCGGCATCGAGGCTGGGGCGGCATCCAGTCGCACGCGGCCAGCCATCACGGCAGGCGATCGGTCACACAACGGCACCGCGCCGTGTCCCGCGATGGCGGCGAATCGCGGGACACGCCCTAGAATCCCCGGATGCATCTGATCGATATCGGCGCCAACCTCACCCACGACTCATTCGACCCCGACCGCGACGCGGTCCTGCAACGCGCGCGCGACGCCGGCGTGGTGCAGATGGTGGTCACCGGCGCCAGCCGCGAACACTCGCCGTTGGCGCTGAAGCTGGCACGCAAGCATCCGGGCGAATTGTTCGCGACCGCCGGAGTGCACCCGCACCACGCCAGCGAGTACACCGCCGAATGCGATGCGGAAATGCGCGCGCTGCATTCGCACGCCGAGGTGGTGGCGGTCGGCGAATGCGGCCTGGACTACTTCCGCGATTTCTCGCCACGACCCGCGCAGCGGCGGGCCTTCGAACTGCAGCTTCAGATCGCGGCCGAAACGAAGAAGCCGCTCTTCCTGCACCAGCGTGACGCGCACGCCGACTTCGTGTCGATGATGCGCAACTTCGACGGCCGGCTCGGCCCGGCCGTGGTGCATTGCTTCACCGGTACGCGCGAGGAGTTGTTCGACTGCCTCGATCACGACTGGCACATCGGCATCACCGGATGGCTGTGCGACGAGCGACGCGGCCAGCACCTGCGTGAGCTGGTCCGCCACATCCCGGCCAACCGCCTGATGATCGAGACCGACGCCCCCTACCTGCTGCCACGCACGGTCAAGCCGGCGCGGGCGCATCGCCGCAACGAGCCGCACTATCTGGCCCACATCGTCGAGGAACTCGCGCGCGATCGCGGCGAGGACGTCGCCATCACCGCCGCCAACGCGACCGCCACCAGCCGCGCCTTCTTCCGCCTGCCCAACCCGGAACCGTCCGCATGACCGCCAAGCCCCAGCCTCCCGTTGCCACCGGCGTGCGCTCCGCCCCGGCCTTTCCGCTGGCCCTGGGCGCCGTGCTGCTGGCGATCACGCTCGCAACCCTGGCAGTGGTGGCCGCCTCCTCACGCGCCCAGGGCGGCGACGAGCTCGCCTACCTCGGCGAATGGCTCAACTCGCTGTGCGGGACCGGACTGCTGGTGGGCATCAACGTGGCGTTCGCCGCGGCGATGGTGGACCGCCGGGGGGTTCCGCGCCGCTTCCTCGTCGCCTTGCTTGCCGCGGTGGTGGTGTTCTACCTCGGCTCGTTCCTGCTGTCGTGGGCGCGCGAACCGCTGATGAAGGCGTGGATGGGCAACGACGTGGGACGGCTGGGCATGATGATGTATTGGCTGCCGCTGGTGTCGCTGGTGCAGATGATGCTGGTGGCCTGGCTTGGCCTGCTGCTGGCCTGGCGTGTGGGCGGCGGCGGCGTGACGCCGGTGACCTGGCATCCGGGCGCGCGGCGGATGCTGGGCAGCGTGGTCGCGTTTGGCGCGTGCATCGGCGTGGTGCCGTTGCAGGGTCGGCTGATCGGCATGCTCGAGCTGGTTCCGATGGAGTTGCTGGCCAATGGTCTGCCGTGGCTGGCGCTGGTGCTCGGCGTGGTGCTGGGGTTGGCCTGGTTGATCGCGCCCATGCGCCACGGTCCCGGCGTCTGGCCACCGTTCGTTTCGGCGCTGCTGGTGGGCCCGCTGTTGCTGCTGGTGGCGATGGCCAGCCGCACGTCACTGCTCAAGATCAGCAGCAACGACGTGCTTGGCCTGGTCGCGCTGGCGTTGCTGCTGGCCTGCCCGCTGCTGGCCTGGTGCCTGTCGCGACTGGTCGGACACCGGCTGGCGAAGGCGCGGACAACCGCCGGCGGCTGAACCCCGGGGCGGACGGAGGATCCGCCAGCTATATCTGTACTACCCAGTTCGATAATATCCGCTGGTCGTCGCCCGTCGACGCCCCCAACGGATCGTGCCCATGCCCTGCCCGCCGTCGCGCCTGCTTGCTCCGCTGTCCCGTTCGCCGCGCCTTGCCGCGCTCGCGCTGGTCACCTTGATGCTGGTCGGATGCGGCGGCGAGGACCAGGCGACCGCCGCCTCGGCACCGGCGGCCACCCTCGCCGTTGGCATGGTGCCGGTGCAGGCACGCGAGATCGAACGCAGCGTCACCGTCTCCGGCCCGGTCGCGGCCTGGGAGGAGATGCAGCTGGGCGTCGAGGTGAGTGGGTTGCGGGTGACCGCACTGCACGTCGACGTCGGACAGGTGGTGCGACGCGGCCAGGTGCTGCTCGAACTGGACCACCGCATGCTCGACAGCGACCTGGCCCAGTCGCGCGCCGCGCTGGCCGAAGCCGAGGCCGGGCTGCAGCTGGCGCAAGCCAACCTCAACCGCGGCCAGGCGCTGGCCAACGAAAAACTCATCAGCGCCAGCGCCCTGGACGAGCTGCGCGCCGCGCGCGTGCAGGCGCAGGCACGTCGCGCCACGGCCGCCGCCGCGCGCGACGCCAGCCAGCTGCGACGCGATTTCGCCAGCCTGCGCGCGCCAGACGACGGCGTGATCAGCAAGCGACTCGTGCAGCCAGGCCAGGTGGTGGCGGCCGGCGGCGAGCTGCTGCGACTGATCCGCCAGGGCCGCCTGGAGTGGCGCGCCGAACTGGCCGACGCCGAGTTGGCACTCGTGCGGCCGGGCATGACCGTGCGCATCGCCACCCGCGACGGCGAAGTCACCGGCCGGGTGCGCGCGGTCAGTCCCGGGGTCGACGCCGCCACGCGCACCGGCACCGTGCACGCCGATCTGCCTCAACCCGGTGCCCTGCAGGCCGGCAGCTTCGTCGAAGGGCGCATCGCGACCGGGCGCGGCAACGCGTTGGTGGTGCCGGCGGCCTCGGTGGTGCAGCGCGACGGCCATGCGTACGTGTTCACCGCCGACGACGGCCGCACCGTCCGCCGCCTGCGCGTGCGCACCGGCAGCCGCGTCGACGGCCGGGTCGAAATCCTCGAAGGCCTGAAGGCCGGCATGCGCGTGGTCAATCAGGGCGCTGGCTTCCTCGGCGACGGTGACCTGGTGCGCGTGATCGCCACGCCCACGGCCGCACCGGCCACCGCCAACGCCCACCCGGCGACCGCGCAATGAACCTCTCGACCTGGGCGATCAAGCGACCGCTGCCGGCGCTGATGCTGTTCTTCGTGCTGTGCGTGGCCGGACTGTGGGGCTTCCACAAGTTGCCGGTGGCGCGCTTCCCCGACATTGCGTTCCCCATGGTCACCGTGACCGTGCCGTTGCCCGGCGCGTCGCCGAGCCAACTGGAAACCGAGGTCACGCGCCGCATCGAGGATTCGGTCGCGGCAATCAACGGCATCAAGCGCACGATGTCGCACGTCAGCGAAGGTGTCAGCACCACCACCATCGAGTTCGATCTGGACACCGACCTGGCGACGGCGCTCGACGACACCCGCGATGCCGTGACCCGCGTGCGCGCCGATCTGCCGCAGGACATCCGCGAACCGATCGTGGCCAAGGTCGACATCGGCGGTTCGCTGATGACCTACGCCGTCGCGTCCTCGCGGCTGAGCGTGGACGAGCTGAGCTGGTTCGTCGACCGCGAGGTCAGCAAGGCGATGTACGGCGTGCCCGGCGTGGCGGTGGTCAAGCGCCAGGGCGGCGTCGAACGCCAGGTACGCGTCGACCTCGACCCGCAGGCGCTGCAGGCCTACGGCATCAGCGCCGGCGAAGTGTCCCGGCAGCTCGCGCGCAGCCAGGCCGAACTGCCCGGCGGCAAGGCCGAGCTGGACGGCCGCCAGCAGGTGATCCGCGCCGTCGGCACCATCGCCGACGCCAATGCCCTGCGCGGGTTCTCGATCGTGCTCAACGATGGCCGCGCGGTGCGCCTGACGGCGCTGGCGACGATCAGCGACGCCGCGGCCGATCCCGACCAGGTGGCCCTGCTGGACGGCAAGCCGGTGGTCGCGTTCTCGCTGTCGCGCAGCCGTGGCTCGAGCGAACTGGACGTCGCCGAAGAAGTCGAGAAGACCATCGCCACGCTCGAGGCCGCGCACCCGGGCGTGAAGTTCCAGCTGGTCACCTCGATGGTCGAAGAGGCCGAGCGCTCCTACGAATCGTCGATGACGATGCTGTGGGAGGGTGCACTGCTGGCGCTGCTGGTGGTGTGGCTGTTCCTGCGCGACTGGCGCGCCACCTGGGTGTCGGCGGTGGCGTTGCCGCTGTCGATCATCCCGACGTTCGCGGTGATGTACCTGTTCGGTTTCACGCTGAACCTGATCACGCTGCTGGCGCTGTCGGTGGTGGTCGGCATCCTGGTGGACGACGCGATCGTCGAGATCGAAAACATCGTGCGCCACCTGCGCATGGGCAAGCCGCCACTGGAAGCCGCGCGCGAGGCCGCCGACGAGATCGGCATGGCCGTGGTCGCCACCTCGATGACGCTCGCGGCGGTGTTCGTGCCGGTCGCGTTCATGCCCGGCATTGCCGGCAAGTTCTTCCGCGAGTTCGGCTGGACCGCGGCGACCGCGGTGCTGTTCTCGCTGCTGGTCGCCCGCCTGCTCACGCCGATGATGGCCGCGTACACGCTGAAGGCGCACCCGGTCACGGAAGGCGACACGCGCTTGATGCGCTGGTACCTGGGCTGGGTGGATGCGGCGCTGCGCCACCGCGCACGCACCCTGTGGCTGGCCACCGGCATGTTCGTCGCATCGCTGGCGCTGGTGCCGCTGATCCCGGCCACCTTCATTCCGTTCTCGGACATGGGCCGCAGCAACCTCAGCCTGGAGTTGCCGCCGGGCACCCGCCTGGAGGAAACCGTGGCGCTCGACCAGGCCGCGCGCGCGCGTCTGGCCGCGATCCCCGAGCTCAAGCAGGTCTACACCACGATCGGCAGCGTGATCGACCTGGGCGACCCCAACAAGAGCGGCGTCGGCGAGGCACGCAAGGCCACCCTGGTGCTGGACTGGGGCAAGGCCGAGGACCGTTCGCGCGATCAGAAGGCGCTGGAGCGCGAGGTCCGCGCACGCCTGGCCGACCTGCCCGGCGCACGCGTGAGTTTCCTCAGCACCGAGCCGGGCGAGGTGATGCAGCTGGTCCTGGCCGGCGACGACCCGCGCAATCTCGACGACGCCGCGCTCGCGCTCGAACGCGATCTGCGCACGCTCAAGGGCCTGGGCAGCGTGTCGTCGTCGGCGTCGCTGCTGCGACCGGAAATCGTGATCACCCCGGACCCGGCGCGTGCCGCCGACCTGGGCGTGTCCACGGCCGACATCGCCGAAGCCGCGCGCATCGCCACCAGCGGTGACTACAGCCAGTACCTGGCCAAGCTCAACCTGCCCGAACGCCAGCTGCCGATCCGTGTCGGTTTCGCGCGCGACACCCTCGCCGACCCGGCCCTGGTCGCGCAGTTGCGCGTGCCCGGCCGCCACGGCCCGGTGCCGCTGGCGGCGGTGGCCGACATCCGCCAGGCCAGCGGCCCGGCGCAGATCTCGCGCTACCAGCGCCAGCGCAACATCACCTTCACCGCCGAACTCAACGGCCGTCCGCTGGGCGAGGTCATGAAAGAGGTCAGCGCGCTGCCATCGGTGAAGGCGCCGGCGCCGAGCGTGAGCTTCCTCAACGCCGGTGACGCGGAGGTGTTCGTCGAGCTGTTCGTCGGCTTCGTGCTGGCGATGGGTGCCGGCCTGGTGTGCATCTACATGGTGCTGTTGTTGCTGTTCAACCACGCGTTGCAACCGCTGACCATCCTGACCGCGGTGCCGCTGTGCGCCGGCGGTGCGTTCGGCGCGCTGCTACTGACCCAGAACATGCTGTCGCTGCCGGCGCTGATCGGCCTGCTGATGCTGATCGGCATCGCCACCAAGAATTCGATCCTGCTGGTGGACTACGCGGTGATCGCCGAGGACAAGATGGGCCTGACCCAGCACGACGCGCTGGTGGACGCCTGCCGCAAGCGCGCGCAGCCGGTGATCATGACCACCCTGGCGATGGGTGCGGGCATGCTGCCGATCGCATTGGGTTTCGCCGGTGATTCGAGCTTCCGCGCGCCCATGGCGGTGGCGGTGATCGGCGGGCTGATCACCTCGACCCTGCTGAGCCTGCTGGTGATCCCGGCGGCATTCACGGTGGTCGACGACCTGGGAGAGTGGGTCAGCGGCAAGTTCGGTCGCGGCTCGACCCACCCGCACCCGGTCGCCGCGAAGGCCGACGCCCCGGCTTGAGGCGTCGCATACCGCAAAAACAGAAAGGGCCCGCGCGACGCGGGTCCATTCTTTTGGAACTAGCACCGCCTCAGCGGCGCGCCGGCCCGTCAGCTGCGCAGGCCGACGCCGCGCTTGAGCAACCACAACCCCAGTCCGGCCAGGGCGGCGACGAAGCCCAGCATCAACGAGTACGACACCCACAGCGACACGTCACTGACGCCCAGCAGGCCGTAGCGGAACGCGTTGACCATGTAGAAGATCGGGTTGGCGTGGGTGGCGGCCTCGGCCCAGGACGGCAGCAGCTTGACCGAATAGAACACGCCGCCCAGGTAGGTCAGCGGCGTCAGGATGAAGGTCGGCACGATCGCGATGTCGTCGAACTTCTTGGCGTACACCGCGTTGACGAAGCCGGCCAGGGCGAAGATCGTCGCGCCCAGCAGCACGGTGCTGAAGGTCACCAGCGGATGCGGCACGCGCACCTTGGTGAACAGCATCGCGATGCACAGCACGATCGCGCCGACCATCATGCCGCGCAGCACCGCACCGGTGACGTAGCCGGTCAGGATCACCCAGTTGGGCATCGGGCTGACCAGCAGCTCCTCGATGTGGCGGCCGAACTTGGCGCCGAAGAAACTCGACGAGATGTTGCCGTAGCTGTTCTGGATCACGCTCATCATCACCAGGCCGGGGACGATGAAATCCATGTAGCGGATGCCGTCCATCTGGCCGACGCGCGAACCGATCAGGCCACCGAAGATCAGGAAGTACAGCGTCATCGTGATGGCCGGCGGCACCAGGGTCTGGCCCCAGATGCGCAGGATGCGGGTGACCTCGCGGCGCACGATCGTGCCCAGGGCGGTGAGGTTGCGCTGGGCGATGCTGGGCGGGTTGCTGGCGATCTCGTTCATGCCGCCTTCTCCGGTTGTGCCGCGGCCTGGCCGGGGGCGTTGTCGCCGGTCAGGCGCACGAACAGTTCTTCGAGGCGGTTGCTCTTGGTGCGCATCGAACGCACGCGGATACCCGCGTCGCCGAGCGCCGCAAACACGCGGTTGAGGTCCATCGCACGCGGCATCTCGACATCGAGCGTGTGGTCGTCCTCGGCCAGCAGCGTGGTGCCCTCGATCGCCGGCAGCTGTGCCGGCAGGTGGCCGTCGATGTCGAACAGGAACCCTTCGACGTCGAGCTTGGCCAGCAGCGCCTTCATCGGACCCTGCTCGACGATGTGGCCGCGGTCGATGATCGCCAGGTTGCGGCACAGGCTCTCGGCTTCCTCGAGGTAGTGCGTGGTGAGGATGATCGTGGTGCCGGCGGCGTTGATCTCCTTGAGCGTCTTCCACATGCCGCGGCGGATCTCGATGTCGACGCCGGCGGTGGGCTCGTCGAGGATCAGCAGGCGCGGACGGGTCATCATCGCCCGGGCAATCATCAGCCGGCGCTTCATGCCGCCCGACAACGTGCGGCTCATCAGCGTCGCCTTTTCCCACAGCTGGGCGCGCTTGAGTTCGACCTCGGCGCGCTGCAGGGCCTCCTCGCGCGGCACGCCGTAGAAGCCGGCGTAGTTGACCAGGATGTCGAGCGGCTTCTCGAACATGTTGAAGTTCAGTTCCTGGGGAACCAGCCCGATCATGCGCATCGCCGCGCCGCGGTCGGTGCGCAGGTCGGTGCCGAACACCTGGACCGAGCCCGCACTGAGGTTGACCAGCGAGCTGACGATGCCGATCAGGGTGGACTTGCCGGCGCCGTTGGGCCCGAGCAAGGCGAAGAAATCGCCGGGGGCCACGTCGAGGGACACGCCCTTGAGCGCCTCGACCTTGTTGTCGTAGGTCTTGCGAAGGTCGCGCACCGACAGTGCGGGGGCAATGTCGCGGTTGGGGTCGGTCATCGGCTGGATGGAGCTCGTCGTGGTGGCCACGCGGCGCGGCGGGACAGCCGTCGCAGGCGCGCATGGCGGGTTCGGACAACGCCTCGGGCCGCGCGCGTGGCGCGTCCGCACGACCCGAAGACGGCAGGCGGGTAGTATAGGCGGCCGCGCGGCGGCACCCAGGCCACGCAGTGTTCCACCGCGTGTGCCATGCCGGCGTGCGACCCGGGCGTGCGACCCGGGCGGGCGTCACTGCCGCGATATCGACGCCGGCTCTCCTCCTCCTGCAAAGACGTGATCCGTGGCCATCCAGCATTTCCCGCTCAAGCTTGTCTCGCGCCGCATGCTCGCGCCGACCGTCGGTCACTACGTGTTTGTGCGTGACGACGGCCAGCCGCTCGACTACCTGCCCGGCCAGTTCATCCAGGTGCACTTCCAGTACGCCGATGGCACCGCGACCAAGCGCAGCTACTCGCTGGCGACCATCCACGACCACGCGATGGGCGCGGGCGAATCGGTCGAGATCGCGGTCAGCTATGTCCCCGGCGGCGCCGCCACCGCGCTGTTCGAGGGCCTGGCCGAGGGCGGCACCATCGACGCCAGCGGGCCGTTCGGCCGCTTCTGCCTGATGCCGGCCGATGCCAACCGGCGCTACATCCTGATCGGCACCGGCACCGGCGTGACCCCGTACCGGGCGATGCTGCCGCTGCTGCAGGCGGCCATCCGCGAGCGCGGTGCCGAGGTCGTGCTGCTGTTCGGTGCGCGCAATCCGGAAGAACTGTTGTACGGCGACGAGTTCCGCCAGTTCGCCAACGAAAACCCGGGCTTCCGTTTCGTCCCCTGCTTCTCGCGCGAATTGCCGGCGGAAGGATCGCCCCACGCCCATGCCGACGTGCGCCACGGCTACGTGCAGCAGTTCCTCGCCGAGTTCCAGCCCGACGCCCAGAGCGACATCGCGTACCTGTGCGGCAACCCGAACATGGTCGATGCCTGCTTCGAGACGCTCAAGGAGCACGGCCTGCCGGTGCCGCAGATCCGCCGCGAAAAGTACGTCAGCAGCAAGTAGGCGCTCGCCTTGCACCGTCCCGGCCCCGAACGAGGGACCGGGCTCCGCGGGAGACTCCCTGTCTCCCGTCCGGGCACGCCAGCGCACCGCAGGGCGCCGTCCGCAACCGACGCGACGGGCCAGGACGTCCGTCCCGGCGTCGCCCGCCTGATCTGTCTCGCCCCAACCTGTCCCCGGCCCCGGAGATCGACGCGGCCGCCGCGGTAGCCGACGCCTGTTTCCAGCGCCTGTTCCGACCGCGTGCTTCGAAGCGCCCGTGAAAGGACATGTCAGGTTTTTCGCGCCGCCCCCGTCTGCCATCCTCGACGTGTCTGCTACACGCACACCCAAGGGGATTCATGCGCACCGCTCGATATCTGATTGCCGCTTTGACCGCGGCCCTGCTGTTGCCCGGCTGTTCCGCGCCGAATGGCAGCCACGACGCCACCGCCGCCAGCGGCACCGATGCCGGCACCTGGCAGTTCGGCAAGATCGCGTTCAAGCCCTGCTCGCTGAGCAGCCCGGTGAGTCCGCAGTCGATCGACGGCCGCTGCGCGACGTTGGCCGTGCCCGAGGACCCGGCCAAGCCCGGAGGCCGCAAGATCACCCTCAACCTGGCCTGGCTGCCCAGCAACGCCCGGGGCGAACCGGCCGCGGACCCGGTGTTCTTCCTTGCCGGTGGCCCGGGCCAGGCGGCGACGGAACACGCCGCGACCGTCAGCAACGGGCTGCGCGAGGTGCGCAAGCGTCGCGACATCGTGCTGGTCGACCAGCGCGGCACCGGCACGCTCAGCACGCTGGCCTGCAAGGGCAACGACGGCAAGCCGATAGCCTTCGACGAAACCCGTATTGCCGACACGGCGACGGTCGCCGACCTCGCCCAGCGCTGCGCCGCGGCGCTGCAAGGCAAGGCCGATCCGCGCCTGTACACCACCACCGAAGCCATCACCGACCTGGAGGCGGTGCGTGCCGCGCTCGGCGTCGAGCAGGTCAACCTCGTCGGCGTGTCGTACGGCACCCGCGTGGCGCAGCAGTACGCCACGCGCTACCCCAGCCACACGCGCACGATGCTGCTCGACGGCATCGCGCCGAACGACCTGGTGGTGGGCAACGAGTTTGCACGGACCTTCGAGCGTGCGCTGCGCCTGCAGTCGGCCAACTGCCACAAGGTGCCGGCCTGCAAGGCGCGCTTTCCGCGCGACCTGCGCAGCCAGCTGACGGCGGTGCGTCAGCGCTTGTCGGCGCAACCGGTCGAGGTGGACTACCGCGACCCGTCCACCGGCGTGACCAAGCGCGACACGCTGACCGGCGAGGGCGTGCTCGGGTTGAGCCACGCCTTCTCGTACATGCCGCAGATGGCGGCGCTGCTGCCGGTGGTGATCGACGATGCCGAGCAGGGCCGCTACGCCCCGCTGATGGCGCTGTCGCAGCTGGTGACCGGCAGCATGGAAGGCCAGATGACGCGTGGCATGCAGTGGTCGGTGCTGTGCGCCGAGGACGCCGACCGCGCGCGTCCGGACCCGGCCGACGCCGATACCGTGATCGGTGCGGACATGAGCACGATGTTCTTCGCCGCGTGCAAGGCCTGGCCGACCGGCAAGCGCCCGAGCGGATTCAACACGCCCATCCGGTCGCCGGTGCCGGCGTTGCTGATGTCGGGCGAGATCGATCCGGTGACCCCACCGGAGTATGGCGATCGCGTGCTCAAGGGCCTGCCCAACGGCCGTCACTTCGTGCTCGCAGGCCAGGGCCACAACGTGCTCGGCACGGGCTGCATGCCCAAGCTGATCGGCCAGTTCATCGAAACCGCCAACGCCAAGGCGCTCGACGGCAAGTGCCTGGACACGATCGGCTACGTGCCGCCCTTCACCAGCTTCAACGGCTGGGAACCCTGAGCGCGGTGAGCGGCAACGCCTGAGCGGGCGAATGGATGCGCGGTAGACGCCGCGCGACGCGCCCGCCCCAGCAGCCGCCGACCTGCCCCTCGGTCCCTCCTACTCCCACCTTTTCGGTCTCCCTTCATGATCACCGCACACGACCTGCACAAGGCGTTCAAGACCCAGACCGGTTTGGTCCAGGCGGTCTCGGGCGTCGATTTCGAAGCCCGCGACGGCCGGATCACCGGCTTGCTGGGTCCCAACGGCGCCGGCAAGACCACCACCTTGCGCATGCTCTACACCCTGATGCAGCCCGACCAGGGACGTGTCGAGGTCGATGGCATCGATGCCGCAAGCAATCCAGCCGCGGTGCGCCGTGCGCTGGGCGTGCTGCCCGACGCGCGAGGCGTCTACAAGCGCCTGACCGCGCGCGAGAACATCAGCTACTTCGGCGAGTTGCACGGCATGTCCAAGTCGCAGATCGCCGCGCGCACCGCCGCGCTCTCGGCGGCGCTGGACATGGGCGAGATTCTGGATCGCCAGACCGAAGGTTTCAGCCAGGGCCAGCGCACCAAGACCGCCATCGCGCGCGCACTGGTGCACGACCCCAGGAACGTGATCCTGGACGAGCCCACCAACGGCCTCGACGTGATGACCACCCGCGCGATGCGCGCCTTCCTGCAGCAACTTCGCAACGAGGGCCGCTGCGTGATCTTCTCCAGCCACATCATGCAGGAGGTGGCCGCCTTGTGTGACCGCATCGTCATCATCGCCAAGGGCCGCGTGGTCGCCGCCGGCACCGCCGACGAACTGCGCGCGACATTCGGCGAAGCCAACCTCGAGGACGCCTTCGTCAAGGCGATCGGCTCGGAGGAGGGCCTGCACGCATGAAGACCTCCGTGTTCACCACCGTCTGGTCGGTCGTCCGCAAGGAACTGCTGGACCTGTCGCGCGACCGCCGCACACTCGCGATCGCGCTGCTGCTTGGCCCGCTGCTGTACCCGACGATGCTCCTGGGCCTGGGCAAGCTGGGCGAGAGCCGCGAGCGGACCCAACTCGACCAGGTGCTCGAGGTACCGGTCGTCGGCATGGAGCGCGCCCCGAACCTGGTCGCGTTCCTGGCCACCCAGGGCATCACAGCGACGAAGGCACCGGCCGATCTGGATGCCGCGATCGCCCGCCAGGACGTCGACGTCGCGCTGCGGATCGACGAGGACTACGCGGCGGACTGGCACAAGGGCCGGCCGGCGCTGGTCGAGGTGGTCCAGGACAGCACACGCCGCAACGCCGAGATCCCGGTGACCCGCCTGCAACTGGCGCTGCACGCCTACCGCGAGCAGGTGGGCGCACTGCGCCTGATGGCGCGCGGCATCGACCCGGCGGTAACGCGTGCGGTCAACGTGGGCAACCGCGACCTGGCCACCGAAGCCGCCAAACGGGGCCGCGTGCTGGCGTCGTTGCTGCCCTACCTGTTGATCCTGTCGTCGTTCCTCGGCGGCGCGGCGCTGATCATCGATGCCACCGCCGGCGAGCGCGAGCGGCAATCGCTGGAGCCGTTGCTGGCCACGCCGGTGGCACGCGGCGCGATCGTCAGCGGCAAGATCGCCGCGGCCTGCGCGCTGGGCCTGCTGTCGCTGCTGCTGACGCTGCTGGCGTTCAAGCTCAGTGCGCAGTTGGCCGGCGACGCGGCGAAAATGCTCGACGTCAGCCTGCTGGCCATCGCCAAGATGCTGTTGATCCTGTTGCCGATGCTGCTGATCGGCACCTCGCTGCTGACCTTCCTGGCGGCCGGCTCGAAGAGCACCAAGGAAGCGCAGAGTCACATGGTGTGGCTGATGCTGTTGCCGATGGTGCCGACCATCGTGCTGATGGTGAACCCGATCAAGACCGAGCTGTGGCAGTACACGGTCCCGTTCCTGGCCCAGAACCAGCTGCTGCTGAAGGTGATCCGCGCCGAGGCGATCGACCCGCAGGTCTGGCTGGTCTACTTGGGGTGCGGCTTCGCGATGGCGGCAGTGCTGTGGTACGCGGCGACGCTGCGTTACCAGCAGGAAAAGCTCGCGATCTCGACCTGATCGACGCCGTTCCGGACCTGCCCGGGTTGCGGGCGGGTCCGGCTGGCGGCCGAACCCACCTACTCGCCCGGGACCGGGGTTGCGCCGGGTCGGCGGGTGCCGGCCTGGCCGCATCCCGGCCGGCCCGCGCGGACGGGCCCTGCGCACCGGCGTTTGGAATGCAGGCCGCATCGGCGACAATGGCGCCCCTTGCCCGCTCCTGTCCGTCGCCATGTCCAATGTTTCGCTGACCCGCCACCTGCTGGAAGAACAACGCGCCGGCCACATCAGCGCCGACCTGCGCCTGCTGATTGAAGTCGTCGCCCGCGCCTGCAAGACCATCTCGATCGCGGTGGGCAAGGGTGCGCTCGGTGGCGTCCTGGGCGAAGCCGGCACGCCGGGCGCGGCCAGCATGAACATCCAGGGCGAGGCGCAGAAGAAGCTCGACGTGATCGCCAACGACGTGCTCCTCGAGGCCAACGCCTGGGGCGGCCACCTCGCCGGCCTGGCGTCGGAGGAGATGGACCACAGCATGCCGATCGCGGACCTGTCGCCGGACGGCTACCCCAGCGGCAATTACCTGCTGCTGTTCGATCCGCTGGACGGTTCGTCCAACATCGACGTCAACATCTCCGTCGGCACGATCTTCTCGGTGCTGCGCTGCCCCGAGGGCGTCGCCGTGCCAGGCGACGAGCACTTCCTCCAGCCGGGCACCGACCAGGTGGCTGCGGGCTACTGCACGTACGGCCCGAACACCACGCTGGTGCTGACCGTCGGCCACGGCACGCACGCGTTCACGCTGGACCGTGAAGTCGGCAGCTTCATGCTGACCACGCACGGCATGCGGATCCCGGAAGAGACCAAGGAATTCGCGGTCAACATGTCCAACCAGCGCCATTGGCAGCCGCCGATGCAGCGCTACATCGGCGACCTGTTGCTGGGCAAGGAAGGTCCGCGCGGCAAGGACTTCAACATGCGCTGGGTCGCCTCGATGGTGGCCGACGTGCACCGCATCCTGACCCGCGGCGGCATCTTCAGCTATCCGCTCGACGCCAAGTGCGCCGACAAGGGCGGCAAGCTGCGCCTGATGTACGAAGCCAACCCGATGAGCCTGCTGGTCGAACAGGCCGGCGGCGCCGCCAGCACCGGTCGCATGCGCATGCTGGAAGTGCAGCCCAGCGGGTTGCACCAGCGCGTGCCGGTGTTCCTGGGCAGCAAGCTCGAGGTCGAGGCCGCGGTGCGCTACCACCTCGACCACGACGCCGGCTGAGCCAGGCCCGGAGCCCGCGCATGTCCGCCGACACCGACGTCACGCCGGGCCAGCCCGACTTCATCGAGGTCTACCCCGATGCGTTGTCGGCCGAGCTGTGCGCGCAGTTGATCGCGCGCTTCGCCGCCAGTGGCGACAGCCACCCCGGCCGGGTCGGCGGCGGCGTGATGCCCGAGCTCAAGGACAGCCGCGATCTCACCATCAGCGGCCGCGCTGACTGGCGCGAAGCCGAGATCGCGCTCAACAGCGCGATGTTCACCTGCCTGCTGGGCTACCTGCGGCGTTATCCGCACACCCTGATCGCCCCGTTGATGCTGGAAGTGCCCGGCAGCGACGGCAGCCGCCACCGGCTCACGCCCGAGCGCGTGGCGCAGATGGACGACGCCGAGCTGGCGCCGGTGGCGCGCATGGTGTTCCGTCCCGGCTCGATCAACCTGCAGCGCTACAGCGCGGGCCGCGGCGGCTATCCGTACTGGCATTGCGAGCTGTACCCGCGCGATGCCAAGTGCGAGACCCTCCACCGCCACTTGCTGTGGACGGCCTACCTCAACGACTCGTTCGAGGCCGGCGAAACCGAGTTCCTGTACCAGCAGCGCAAGATCGCGCCGCGCACCGGCAGCCTGCTGCTGGCCCCGGCGGCGTTCACCCACACCCACCGGGGCAACCGCCCGCAAGGCGGGGACAAGGTGATCGCGACCAGCTGGGTGCTGTTCCAGCGCGGCGAGCAGCTGTTCGGCACGTCGGGCGGGTGATGGTCCGATGTTGGGCGCGAGGTTGATGGCCCGATATCCTGGGCGGTCCGACCGGCGGACGCCGCGACCGCACTTCAGACGCGCGGGTGGTTCAGCACCAGCCAGTACAGACCGACCTGCTTGACCGCCCAGACGAACTGCTCGAAGTCGACCGGCTTCTGGATGTAGCTGTTGACGCCCAGCGCGTAGCTGGCCTCGACATCGAACGGCTCGGTGCTGGTGGTCAGCACCACCACCGGCAGCGTGCGCGTGGCGTCGTTGCCGCGGATCGCCTGCAGTACTTCGCGACCGTCGAGCTTGGGAAGGTTGAGGTCGAGCAGCACGATCGAAGGCAACTCACCGGCGTCGCGCCCGGCGTGCCGGCCGCGCGCGAACAGGTAATCCAGCGCCTCCGCGCCGTCCCCCACCACGACCAGCCGATTGGCGATCTTGGCTTCGTCGAACGCCAGGCGTGTGAGCTCGACGTCGTCGGGGTTGTCTTCGACCAGCAGGATTTCCTTCTGCATCAGGTGTGGTTCCGGTGTGCCGGCACGGCCGGCCATTCGACATGGAAGGTGCTGCCCTCGCCGGGGGCGGAATCGGCACGCAAGGTGCCGTGGTGGCGTTCGATGACGCGCTTGGCGATGGCCAGGCCGAGCCCGTGGCCACCGCCTTCGTCCGGGCCGTGCAGGCGCTGGAAAGGCTGGAACAGCTTGTGGGCGTAGCGCATGTCAAAGCCACTGCCGGCATCGCGCACCCACATCCGCATGCTTCCCCCGCGCGTCTCGCCGCCCACGCAGATACTCACTTGTGGCTTCTCGCGCGAGAACTTCCACGCGTTTTCCATCAACCGCGTGAACATCACCTTGAGCAGGCGCTCGTCGCCCTGCGCGACCAAACCGGGCTGGACCTCGATGGTGGCGGCCCGCTCGGGATCGGCGTCGCGCTGTTCGGCGCCCACCCACTCGGCCAGCAGGCTGAGGTCGACCTGGGTGGACTTGAGTTCGGTGCGTGTCACGTACGACAGCTCTCCCAGCGCGGCGAGCAGGCTGCTCATGCGCATCGCGGCATTGCGAATGCGCGCGAGATGGTCCAGCCCACTGGCATCCAACTGGTCGGCATGACGCTCGGCGAGCAACGCCGAGAAGCTCTCGATCGAGCGCAGCGGCGCACGCAGGTCGTGCGCGACCGCGTCGGCAAACAGCTGCAGTTGCCGTTGCGAAGCGTCGAGCGCGAGCTGGTGCTCGTCGTCGAGCGCGCGCAGGCGCTCCTGCGCCATGCGTTCGGCGGTGATGTCGCGCAATTGCACCAGCAGGTACAGCGGCGCGCCGCCCGGATCGCGCATCACCGCGACGTTGGCGTGTGTCCACACGGTGTGCCCGTCGCGGTGCCGGTAGCGCTTGGCCGCATCGATGGTGTCGATGCGGCCGGCAAGCAGGTCGTCGATCGCGGCCGCGGAGCGATCGAGGTCATCGGCGTGGGTGAACTCGGCGGCGGGGCGGCCCAGCAACTCGGCGGCGCGGTACCCGAGCATTCGCTCGAAGGCCGGGTTGACCTCGATCCAGCACCGATCGAGGTCGACGATCGCCATACCGATCCCGGAAGCGGCCATCGCGAGCCGGAAGCGTTCTTCTCCGGGAGGTGAGGCAGGTCGGGTGAATGGAGACATCGTGGCCACGCGTGGGACTCAGGGCAAGTCTAACCAGTGCCGTCGTGACGATGCGGTGCATGGCGGCGCGTGCACGGCGACCGTCCGCTCGCGCACAATGCCGGCATGAGCCTGCCGGACATCGCCTTCGAACAGATCGCGTTTCTGTTGATACTCGCCGGTGCCTTGTACCTGTTCGTCAGCGAACGCCTGCGCGTCGACGTGACCGCGATGTTGACCTTGATGGCGCTGGTGGTGACCGGCGTGCTCGACGGCAAACAGGCGCTGTCGGGCTTCGCCAGCGAGCCGGCCATCATCGTCGCGGCGGTGTTCGTGATCTCCGGCGGCCTGGCCGCGACCGGCATCACCGAACGCGTCGGGCACCGTATCGGCGTGGCCGCCGGGCGCAGCGAATCGCGCGCAATCGCGGTCACCATGCCGACCGTGGCCGCGCTGTCGTCGTTCACCCACCACGTGATGGTGACGGCGATGATGCTGCCCATCCTGATCCGCTTCGCACGCGAGCATGGGCTGTCGGCCTCGCGCCTGCTGATACCGATGTCGTTTGCCGCGTCGCTGGGCACCACGTTGACCCTGGTGAGCGCCCCGGCGTTCCTGCTCGCCGACAACCTGATCGAACGCACCGGTGCACCGGGCCTGGGGATCTTCTCGATCACCCCGATCGGCCTCGCCCTGGTGCTGCTGGGCGTGGTCTACATGCTGCTGGCGAGGTGGCTGCTGCCCAAGCGCAGTGGCGAGCACGGCGACGACCGCTACCTGCGCCTGGATCGTTACCGCACCGAACTGCTGGTGGTCGAAGGGTCGCGCTGGAGCACGCGGCCCTTGTCGGAGTTGCAGAAGGCGCTCGGCGACCGATTCCTGTTGACCGGCTGGCTGCGCGATGGCGCCCCGCGCGATGACCTCGGCCCCGACAGCTCGCTGATTGCCGGCGATGTGCTGCTGGTGGAGGCGTCGGCCGACGAGTTGGCCTCACTGCACGATGACTCCGGCCTCGAGCTCTACGCCATTGCGCGATTCGGCGCACGCACGACCGGCGACGGCGAGGCGCAACTGGTGCAGGCGGTGGTCGCGCCGGGCTCGGAGTTCATCGGCCACTCGATTCGCGAACTCGACTTCGCGCGGCGCTTCAATGCGGTGATTGTCGGGCTGTGGCGCCGCGATGGCCGCTACTACACGACCACGCACGCACGCCTGGCCGACGCGCGATTGCGCGAAGGCGACCTGCTGGTGCTGTGGGGCCGACCGTCCCGATTCAGCGAGCTGGCCGAGCACCACGGCTTCCTGATGCTGGTGCCGTTTGCCGGCGAGGCGAAACGCCGGCTACGCGCGCCGCTGGCGCTGGCGATCCTGGCCGCGACGGTGCTGGCAGCGGCGACCGAATGGCTGCCGGCACCGCTGGCGTTCCTGTTGGGTGCAGTGGCGATGGTGGTCACCCGCTGCGTGGACGTGCAGCAGGCCTACCGCGAGATCGACGTGCGCATCTTCGTGATGATCGCCGGCGTGATTCCGCTGGGCATCGCAATGGAGCAGACCGGCACCGCGCAGATGCTGGCCAATGGCCTGTTGCACGTGGTGGCGGGCTGGTCGCCGCTGGCGGTGCTGCTGGTGATGTTCGCCGTGGCCGGATTGCTGACGCAGATCCTGTCCGACGCGGCGACCACGGTGCTGCTCGGACCGATCGCGGTGTCGCTGGCGCAATCGCTGGACCTGCCGCCCACGCCGTTCGTGGTCTGCACGGCGCTGGGCGCGGTGGCGTCTTTCCTGACGCCGATCGGCCACCACGGCAACCTGCTGATCCTCGGCCCGGGCCAGTACTCGTTCAACGACTTCCTGCGCATCGGCCTGCCGCTGACGGTGATGATCGCCCTGGTCAGCACGTGGATGGCGCGCTGGCTCTGGCTGGGGGGCCCGCTGCTGCCGGCGTGGGCCGTGGCGTAACGCCACCAGGCCCTCCGATCCAGAACCGACCGTCTGGTGACCCGGGAATACAGTTCAGGCACGGCGCGTATGTTGCAGATAGTGCATTTAGTTCATATAGTGCATTTAGAGCGGAAGCCCAGCGAAACCGCACGCATTGGTGCGAGCGCGCCCTTCCGTCCAGGAGGGCAACGCATGTCGACAATCAAGGAACGCACCCGGCGCCCGAAGCCCTCGGAGATGAGTCCAGAGGAGTTGGAGATGGCCCGCGTAGCACACCGTTGTATTGGCGAGTCGCTGGATCGTGCCCACGCTGCCACGATCAAGCTCATCAGCGCAGATGGCGACTTGCCGTCCGTGCAACTGCCGACCAAGGCTCTGCGTCTGATCGGTGAAGTCCTTGGGGCCCTCAGCGAGCGCAAGTCAGTCACCGTAGTGTCGGCAAAGCGAGAAATGACGACGGTTGAGGCAGCCAACTACTTGCACGTCTCGCGCCCGTTTGTGATTCGCGAGATGGAGGCTGGTCGTCTGCCGCATCGCATGGTCGGCACGCATCGACGCGTGCAGTTCGAGGACCTGCACGCTTACAAGCAACGGATGCTAGCCAGTCAGAAGGATGCGCTGCGGCAGCTTGCTGAGAACGCTAATGAACTCGGCCTAGATTACTGATGGCAGGGCACGCACGTTACACCGCTGTGTTGGACGCGTGCGTGCTCTACCCGGCCTGCGTAGCTGATGCCTTGATGAGCATGGCGGTTGCGGGGCTATACGCGGCCAAATGGACGACTCGAATTGAACAAGAGTGGCTCCGCAATCTCGGGCGCGATAGGCCCGAGATTGCCGGCAAGCTTGTTCGCCGCCGCGATCTCATGCGGCAAGCGATTCCGGACTGGGAAGTGCCCGAAGCAGCAAGTGATGCAGTGGCGTCCGGATTGGCGCTTCCCGATCCAGGTGACGTGCACGTCCTGGCCGCAGCGATTGCAGGTCACGCTGATTGCATTGTGACGGCCAACTTGAAGGACTTTCCGGCGAACGTTCTCGATGTGCACGGTCTATCGGCCATTCATCCTGACGATTTCCTGATCGCACAGTTCGATCTAGATTCAATCGCGGCACTAGCGGCATTCAAGGAAATGCGTGCCCGCTCGAAGAGCCCCCCTTTGACTCCGGAAGAGTTCGCAGGCGCGTTCGAACGTAACGGTCTGGTGGCGATGGCCGAACGCCTGCGCGTGGCAGCCGAGTTGATCTAGCTAGTGCCCGCGGAAGGGAGCGGCATCCGGATTGCGCAAACTGGTTGGCCTGAGGTCCCGACCGGAGACTGCGCCCCACCCCGACGCCATCGCTCAGAACAGCTCGCCCTGCGGCGACGGTGAGCGCGGCGCCACGAACGCGCTGCAATCCAGCGCGGGCAGGCGGCCAAAGTCCAGCCGGCGGTGCGCCTTGGCGAATCGCTGGGCGATCATGTCCGCAAACGGCCCCTCTCCGCGCATGCGCTTGCCGAAAGTACTGTCGTAATCCTTGCCCCCGCGCATCTGTCGCACCAGGCTCATGACGTGCGCGGCGCGCTCGGGGTAGTGCAGCTGCAACCACTCGCGCCAGACCTCCTTGAGCTCGTGCGGCAGGCGCAGCAGCACGTAGCTGGCGGCCTGCGCGCCGGCGTCGCGGGCCGCCTCGAGGATGTGCTCGAGTTCGTGGTCGCTGACCATCGGCACCACGGGCGCGACCAGCACGCCCACCGGAACGCCAGCCTGGCTGAGCTCGCGGACGATCTTGAGCCGCGTGTGTGGCGCGGCGGCGCGCGGTTCCATGCGCGCGGCCAGGCGGTTGTCGAGCGTGGTCACCGAGACGTACACGCTGACCAGCCGTTCGCGCGCCATCGACGCCAGCAGGTCGACATCGCGCAGGATCAGCGATCCTTTCGTGACAAAGCTGACCGGGTGGTGGCACTGGGCCAGCAGTTCCAGCAGCTCGCGCGTGATCCGGTAGCGACGCTCGATCGGCTGGTAGGCGTCGGTGTTGATGCCCAGCGCGATCGGCGCGCACCGGTAGCTCGAACGGGCCAGCTCGATGCGCAGGCGTTCGGCGGCATTGGTCTTGGCGAACAGCCGGGTCTCGAAGTCGATCCCGGGCGACAACTCGAGGTAGGCATGCGAGGGTCGGGCGAAGCAGTACACGCAGCCGTGCTCGCAGCCGCGGTACGGGTTGATCGACTGGCTGAATGCGATGTCGGGCGAGTCGTTGCGGCTGATGATGCTGCGCGCGCGCTCCTCGGTGACCCGCGTGGCGGGGTTGGGCTGGTCGGCCAGGTCTTCATAGACCGAACCCCAGCCGTCGTCCTCGCCGCGCGTGGTGGTAACCGCGTAGCGGCCAGCGACCTGCGAGGCCGCGCCGCGGCCTTTGATCGGCGTCTGCGCTTTCCGGGCGTCTTCCATGGGCTTAGCCTAGTCTTCCATCGTCGCAGATGCTGCGACTCAGACGCCGAGGAATCCGCCCCATGCTGGACGCGCTGCGAGGTGTGTGGGACGCGATTCTCGCGATCCCGCACCTGAAGCTTTACCTCACCGTCGCCTATGTCGGCTATGTGCTGTGGCTGGGCGCCTGGATCGCGTTGCAGAAACGTGAACCGGCCGCGACGCTGAGCTGGTTGATCAGCCTGGCCGCCCTGCCCTACGTCGGTTTCGTGATTTATTACTTCTTCGGCCCGCAGCGCATCCAGCGCCAGCGGCTGCGGCGGCTGCGCAACCGTGGGCGCCTGGATCCGCACCCGTCCGGCTTCGACCGCGACGCGGACGCGCTGGAACTCGCGCGCGTGGCGCAGGCCACCACCGGCCTGGCCCCGACCACCGCAACCCGCGCCGACCTGCTGATCGACGGGGCGGCCAAGTACACCGCGCTGCTGGCGGAGATCGCCAAAGCGCGCGAGCACATCCACCTGGAGTACTACATCTACCTGCCCGATCGCACCGGCACCGCGCTGCGCGACGCCCTGGTCGAACGTGCGCGCGCCGGCGTGAAGGTGCGACTGCTGCTCGATGCGGTGGGTTCGGGAAAGGTGTCCTGGCGCTACCTGCAGCCGTTGATCGATGCCGGCGGCGAGGTCGCCTGGTTCCATCCGATGCGGTTGCGCTGGTTCTGGAAGCGGCCGTGGCTGAACCTGCGCACGCATCGCAAGATCGTCGTGGTGGACGGCTGCGTCGCGTTCACCGGTGGCATCAACATCACCGACGAGGAAGACGAGCGGCTGCGCGAAGACGCCTATCGCGACCTGCACCTGCGGCTGGAAGGCGACGTGGTGCGGGCGCTGCAGCTGGTGTTCGTCGAGGACTGGGCGTACGCCACCGGCGACCCGCCACTCAAGCTCGCCCTGCCGATCTGCGGCGCCGGGACAGTGGCCGCGCAGGTCCTGGTGTCCGGGCCGGATTCGCCGTGGGAAGCCATCCACCGCCTTCACGTGGGCGCCATTCATTCGGCGCGCCGCCGGGTGTGGCTGGTGACACCGTACTTCGTCCCCGGCGAGGCGGCGCGAATGGCGTTGACGTCGGCCGCGCTGGGCGGCCTGGACGTGCGCCTGCTGGTGCCCAAGGTCAGCGACAGCGTGCTGGTCACCTGGGCGGCACGCTCCTACTTCGACGAGCTGCTTTCGGCCGGCGTCCGGATCCACGAGTACGGTCCCCGCCTGCTGCACACCAAGGCGCTGCTGTGCGACGACGAGGTCGCGATCATCGGCAGCGCGAACTTCGACAACCGCAGCTTCCGACTCAACTTCGAATTGTCGGTGCTGTTCCGCGACGCCGGGTTGGCCGGGCAGCTGGCGGCACTGATCGAGAACGAGCTCGGCCAGACCACGCGGGTGCGTGACGACCGCGGGCGGCCGCTGTGGCGTTCACGCCTGCCCGAGGCGATCGCGCGGCTGATGTCGCCACTGCTCTGATCGCGCGCCACTGGCGACGAGCGGTCGCCGCCGCGGTCTGGCCGGACGACCCATGCGGTGGTCGGGCGGTAAACTCGACGCGCCACACTCTGGAGCGTTCCGCGATGTCCTGGCTCTACCTGCTACTGGCCCTTGCCGCGATCGTGGTTGCGTTCAAGGCTTCCTCGCTGGCCGTGGTGCTGGTCTGCCTGCTGGTCGCCTTCGGTCTGGTTCTCGTCTGGGTCATGGGCATCCTGGCTCAGCGCGTCGAGGACAGCAGCCGCGACGTCGGAATGATGATCGATCCGACCGAGCTGCGTCGCCTGCGTGAGCAGGCCGAAGCGCGCAAGCTGGCCGAGGCGAACAACGCCGCCCCGCCGCACTCCGACGCAACGCATTGAACCGCTGTAACGGTTCGGCGCCGGCGGACACCGGTGCCGGTTGTGCGGTGCGGCCTGTCGGCGTCACCCTTCACGCGCTCGGAGCCCCGCGCGCGACCCGACGCCAGAACGGGGCGCACCCGTGACGGCGCTCAGCGTCAACGTCAACAAGATCGCCGTGCTGCGCAACTCGCGCGGCGGCGGCGAGCCCGACGTGGTCCGCGCCGCGATCGCCTGCCTGGATGCCGGCGCACACGGCATCACCGTCCACCCCCGACCCGACGCCCGCCACATCCGCAGCGACGACGTGTACGCCCTGTCCGAGCTCACGCGCGCTCGCGGCGTCGAGTACAACCTCGAAGGCAACCCGTTTGCACCGCCGCGCGACGGTTATCCGGGTTTCCTGGCGTTGTGCGAGCAGGTGCGTCCCGCGCAGGCAACCCTGGTGCCCGATGGCGACGGCCAGTTGACCTCGGACCACGGCTTCGACTTCGCCCGTGACGGCGAGGCACTGCGACCGCTGGTCGCCGCGCTGAAGGCGTTGGGTTGCCGGGTAAGCCTGTTCGCGGATGCGGAATCCATGCACTACGACATCGCCGCGGCAGTGGGCGCCGATCGGATCGAGCTCTACACCGGGCCGTACGCCGAATCCCATGCATTGGGCGGCGCGCCCCTGGACGCGGCGCTCTCGCGCTTCCGGGCCGCCGCGCAGCGTGCGCAGGCGGTTGGGCTTGGCGTCAACGCCGGTCATGACCTGAGCCAGGACAACCTGGCCGCCTTCCTGGCCACTGTGCCGGACGTGCTGGAGGTGTCGATCGGCCATGCCCTGATCGGCGAAGCGCTGTACGACGGCCTGGACCGGACCGTTCGCCGGTATCTCGCGCTCTGCCAAGCCTAGCGCGTGCGGCCTGCGCGCCGTCGTGGATGACGCGCAGGCTAGGCGTACGTCAGGGACGCAGGGCGATGTGCCCGAGGCCGTTGCGACGGGCGCTGGCCAATGCGGTCGTGAAGCCCTGGTAGTCGGCGTCGCCGCTGGCGTCGATCTGGACAACGCTGTCAGGCGAACGCTGGGCCACTGAGCGCAGCGCCGCGTCCAGCGAGGCCGCCCCCAGCTGCACGCCATCGAGCAGGAAGTTGCCGTCCGCCTGGACCTGCAATTGCACGCGCGGCGGTGGCTCGCTGCGCCCGTTTCCGCGACCCAGGTCGAGGGGCAGCGATCGCGTCACCACCGGCGCGGCGATCATGAAGATCACCAGCAGGACCAACATCACATCGACCAACGGCGTGATGTTCATCGTCGCCATCTCGCTCGAACCGCGTGACTGGGTAGCAAAAGCCGAATCGCTCATCGTCTCCGCTCCTTGCCGGTTGCCGGGGTCCAGAGTGCACCCACGCCGCCGCCGGCTGCAATCGTCGCGATCGCAGTCACCGATCGCGATCGTCGATCCCGATCACCGAACGCACCCACCGATCGCCTGCGCCGATCGCCATGGGTGCACGCGCGCCAGCAACGCCGGCCGGCAGTGGATCGCGAACTCCAGGGCCGACGTGGGACAGGACGCGCGAGTGGCACGGCATGCGCCAGTGGGTGGGCAGCCTTCGCCCGACATCGGGGCCGTGTTGCGGTCAGGCCAGTTCCAGTCGGGCAGGGCGGCGGATAGCGCAACCTGAGGCAAGACGCACGACGCGAAGGGCGTGCGCCGGTGGGTTGCCCATCTTCGCCCGGCGTCGGAGCGGTGTGGCGGGCGGGCCAATTCCGGCCGGGCCGAGCGGGCTGATCCGCCCAGACCGCGCGGCGTCCGGCGGCGGACGGCAGCGGCCCGAGCGCAATAGCGGTAGCAGCGATGCAAACGGCGGGGCGGGGTGGGGCAAAAAAAAACGCCGCCCGAAGGCGGCGTCTATCACTATCGGTAAGCGTTGTGCTCTTACTTCTGCACGAAGCCGATCTTCTGCATGTCGGCGTTCTTCGCATGGGCAAGCACCTTGGCGAGGATGCCGTAATCGGCGTCGCTGCTGGTGTCGATCTCAAGCAATGGTTGGTTGGCCGGATTACGGTTCACCTCAACCTGCATCATGTTCTGGAGCACGCTCAAAGGCTGCGGTGCGTCGTTCCAGTACACCTGGCCGGATGCGTCGATGCGCAACTTGATCGGCGGCGGCGGTTCAACCGGGTTGGGGTTCGGAACGGTAGTCGGCTGCGGCAGGTTCACTTCGATCGGGTACGACATGATCGGTGCGGTGACCATGAAGATGATCAGCAGCACCAGCATCACGTCGACCAGCGGCGTGACGTTCATGTCCGACATCGCCGAACCACCGGAGTTGGAACTGAAAGCCATAGTGTTGTCTCCGGTTTGCCTTAGCGTTCTTTGGTCGCGACGAAGCCGACCTTGCGCATGCCCTGGGACTGCGCGATTTTCACCACTTCCTCGACGATCCGGTACTTGGTGGTCTTGTCACCACGTACGTTGATCTGAGGCTGTGGCATGCGCTGCGCCTCGATGGAAAGGCGACTTTCCAGCAGGTCCTTGGTGATCGGCTCGTCGTTCCAGAACAACGAGCCGTTCTCCATCACCGCAAGGGTGATTGGCTGCACGATCGGAGCCTTCTCTTCGCGCGCATCCAGGTTGGCCTGAGGCAGCTCGACCTTCACTTTGTGCGACATCAACGGCGCCGTGATCATGAAGATGATCAGCAGCACCAGCATCACGTCGACCAGCGGCGTGACGTTGATCTCGGCCATCGGGCCGCCGCTTTCATTGCCTGCACTAAAAGCCATAACCGAACTCCAGCTGACCTAGATGACGTGCCGACTTAGCGCTTGGCCGCCAGCTCGCCAACGCGCGAACCGGTAGCGAAGAAGTCGTGCAGGTCGTGCGCGAAGGTGTCGAACTTGTTGTTCGTCACGCGGTTCAGGCGGATGAAGAAGTTGTACGCGAGCACGGCCGGGATCGCGACGAACAGGCCGATGGCGGTCATGATCAGCGCTTCGCCGACCGGGCCGGCAACCGCGTCGATCGACGCCTGGCCGGTCGCACCGATCTTGATCAGGGCGTGGTAGATGCCCCACACGGTGCCGAGCAGGCCGACGAACGGCGCGGTCGAACCGACGGTGGCGAGCACGGTCAGACCACCCTCGAGACGCATCGACTCGCGGGTCACGGCCTGGCGCAGGGCGCGGTCCACGAACTCCGAACGGTTCAGCGACTCAACCAGACGCGAACCTTCGTGGCGCTGGTGGTGAGCGGCGGCCTGGGCGGCGTCGAGCGCGATCTTGGAGAACGGCTCGGCGCGCGACTGCTCTTCCATGTAGCGGATGGCGTCCTGGGCGTTCGGGGTTTCCCAGAACGTGCTGATCACACGGTCCGAGCTGCCCTTCAGGCGCAGGTTCTTGATGAAGTTCATGACGATCCAGTAGATCGACAGGACCGACATGGTGGCGAGCGTGATGAACACGACCCAGCCGACGAAATCGAAGTTCTGCAACAGATGCGCGAAGCTCATCTGGTTGAGCGCTTCGGCGTTGTTGCCCCCAGCAGCAGCGGCGGTGGTGGTTTCCTGCAGCATGACGCTTACCTTTGATTGAAGTGATGAAGGTGATGCGTAATTGGAAAAATGTTCCGTTACAGCGAACGGTGGACCGGACTGGCCGGTCCGGGCCGTTTACAGCTTGAAGTCGACGTTGACGTGGGCCCTGCCGCCAACCTTCTGGCCATTACGCATGCCAGGGTTGACCTTCCAGCGCTTCACACCCTCGACGGCGGCGCGGTCGAGATCGCGGTTGCGACTGGACTTGGCGACGCGGGCTTCGATGATGTTACCCGCAGCGTCGAACACGACCTCGACCACGACCGTACCGGTTGCGCCTTCGCGCAATGCCGACGGCGGGTACTTGACCGGGTACTGCGAGCGGGTGCTTGCGTCGACGTCACCACCGGCCAGATCGACCGACTGCGCGGGCGGCGCGGGCGGTGCCGGCGGCGGTGCCGGCGGATCGATCGGGCTCGGATCGGTGTTCTCGATCGGCGGCTGATCCGGCGGCGGCGGCAGTGCCGTCGGACGCGGAGGCGTGAGCTTCGGTGGCGGCTCCAGCTGCTTCGGCGGCTCTTCGGGCGGCGGCGGCGGCGGTGGCGGCGGCGGCGGTGGCTTGATCAGGTTGACGATCGTGACGTCCTCCTCCGCCTGCTGGCTTGCTGGCGGCACCATCGGCGCAAGCAGGAGCAACAGTGCAGCGACGTGCACGGCGACCGCCGAGCTGATACCGGCAATACGTGCCCAGTTCAACCCTTCGTCTTCGTCTTTGATTACGTGATTATCGAGGTCTTGCGTCATGCGCCGTCAGCTCGGAAGGTGGTGCCGGACGCTTTGGCGTCTCGGGCCGTCATACGATTCACGCACCGTTCAAGCCGCGTGAACCCCGTAGCATATACCAAGATGTGAGCCTGATTCCAAGCGCCATCTGGCATATCGTGATGCCGCTCCTGGCTCAAAGCGCCAGGATCTTGCGTGCGTCTTCCGGCTTGCTGAGCCCCTTGGCGATGGCTTGCTTGGCGGCCTCCTTGGCCTCCGGGATACGATCTTCCTGCCACAGTACACGGGCCAGGTTCAGATAGGTGTCACCGTTCGGCGCGAGCGGTGCAGCCTTGCGGTAGGCCTCGATCGCGGGGGCCACCTGTTCAGAGAAGTAGTAGGCCTGCGCGAGCGCCAGATACGTCTGGAAGTCGCCCTGCAGCACGCCCTTCTGGAGGCCGTCGTTGATGACGTTGGCCGCTTCGCGCTCTTTACCGTCAAGGTTCAGGTACAGCGCGTACAGCTGGCGGTATTCCTTGTCCTCGGTCAGCTGACCGGCGGTGCGCAGCTTCTCGAGCACGCCGATGGCTTTGTCGAGCATGTCGCCTTGCTGGTAGCTGGCGGCGAGATTGAGCTGGGCGCGCTTGTCGGTCGGATTCTTGCTGGCGATCTGTTCAGCCAGGGCCGCCGCCTCGGCGCTCTGGCCGGTCTCGAAGTAGGTTGCCATCAGCAGCTGCTGCCAGTCCGCCTTCGGCTCGGGCGACGCGTCGATCGCCTGCTTGAGCACGGTGGCGGCCTCGGGATAGCGCTCGAGGCGGTACAACGCGTTGCCCTTCAGCACCAGGTGCTCGGGCTTCTGGGTCCCGGTCTCGGTGAAGAAGCGCTCGAGCGTCACCAGCGAGTCGGCGTACTGCTCTTCCTGCAGCTGCAGCTGGGCCAACATCATCATCGCGTCGAAGTGGCCGTTGTTGTCGAGCCCGTTGAACTCCATCGCCTTGCGCAGGTAGGCCTGCGCGGCGGCGACGTCATCGGCCTCGTAGGCGATCTGCGCACCGATCTGGGCGGCGAAAGCGTGGTCGTACGCGTTGGCGGCGGCGTTGGCGATGATCTCGTCCGCCGCGGCGCGCGCTTCGGCGCCCTTGTCCTCTTCGTAGAGGTCCATCATTTTCTTCAGCTTCGGGGTCACGCGGGCCGACGCCTTGGCCTCGGGCGAGGTGCGGGTCGCCTGCGGGTACTTGGCCTCGCTGCGGTTGGTGCTGGTTTCTTCGCTCTTCTGCGCGTGGCGATCACGGCGAGCCTGCGCACGTTCCTGCGCGGACTGGGCACTGGCCTGGGAGAACGCACCGACCAGCAGGACAGCGCCGATGGCGGCCGCCAGGACATGGCGAGTTCGGAGATTGGACTTGCTCATCGACTACCTCGATCTGCTGCCGTCGCTGGTGCGGCGGGCTGCGGCTCTGGCCGGGGGGCGCCAACCTATCAGAACGCGCACCTTGACGAAACGGGGTTGCGTCCCAAGAGCGTCCGTGTTTAGCCGCAATTCGGGCGGCGTCCGGATGCACGTGCCTGCTGGTACACCGGTTGCAGGCCGCCGGCGCGACTGCGCAGTTCCTGGATGCGTGTCTGGGGGTTGGGATGCGTCGACATCCATTGCGGTGCCTGGCTGGAACCGACCTCGATCATGTGCTGCCACAAGTCGACCGCCTGGCCAGGATCGAACCCGGCCTTGGCCATGAGTTGCTGACCCACCACATCGGCCTCGGATTCCTGTTGGCGATTGTTCGGCAGCAGGATGAGGCCCTGCGCCGCCACGCCGCCAATCTGCGTGGTCGCCTGCGCCGCGCCTTCGCCGTACACCGATCCGACCAGCGCACCGAGGATGCCCAGGCCGGTCTGGGTTCCCAGCTGCTTGGTCACGCGTTCGTCGTGGTGGCGGGAGATCACATGGCCGATCTCGTGCGCGACTACCGCGGCCAACTGGTCCTGGCTCCGGGCGACGGTGAAGATGCCGGTGTGGATGCCGACCTTGCCGCCAGGCAGCGCGAAGGCGTTGGGCGATTTGTCGACGAACAGCGCCGTCTCCCAGCCGGTCTGTTGGCTGGCAGGCAGCTCACGGGTGATCGCACCGACCACGCAACGCACGTACGCGACCTGCCGCGAGTCCCGGCTCTGCGGGGTTTTCGCCTTGGCTTCGGCGAACGCCTGCATGCCGAGCTGGTCGAGCTGCGCCTGCGAGACACCGCCGACCCGTTGCGTGCGCCCGGTGGGCGAGGTGGTGGTGGCGCAGGCGGCAAGCAACACCGCGATCGACAGGCCGAGCACGATCGGTTTCATGGAATCTGGTCCGTTCAGCGGGATGAAGACTTGTAACTCCGCCGCAATGAACAGGCCGTCAATATCCGACGATGGACAGGTGCATTGGCGGGTGCACCGCTTCGACGTTTCGAACGCCGCTCACTGCGTGGCCAGCAGTACCAGGCAGGCGAGCAGGTTGTTGATCGCGTGCGCGCCGATCGCGGCCCACAACGTGCCGGTGTGGCGGTAGACGCAGGCGAAGATTCCGCCCATCAGCGTGTAGCCCAGCAGCAGCAGGGTGGTCGCCGCGACGCTGTTGCCACCGACGCCGGGCACCTCGTGCATCAGCGCGAAGGCAAGGCTGCTCAGGAGCACGCCCAACCACGGCCGTCCGGCCGCCCACAGACGCCCGAACAGCACGCGTCGAAACAGCAGCTCTTCGTAGGCGGGTGCAAACAGCACGACGAGGGCAAACAGCGTCCACGGATGGCTGTGCAGCAATTCGCCGATCAGGACCTGATTGCTGGGGACCGCGTCGACGCCGACGTGCTGCATGGCCCAGCCCAGCAGCAGGCTGGCGGCGAAGGCCACCACGCCAGCCAGCAATGCCCAGCCCCAGCTCGACGGGCGCCGCGCTGCACGCAACGAGGTCGCGCGTTCGGCGGCCGGTGCGGGGCGTCGAAAGAAGTACACGACCAGCGCGGTGGCAAACATTGCGCCCAGGCCGATGCCGATCTGGGCCGCCATGCCGGGCTGGCCGATGGCCGCGGCCATCCGGTCGGGGGTGGCGAGAACGTCCAGGCGTGGTGCCATGGACACGAGGCGGGCGGCCGCCCAGACCATGCCACCCAGCACGCTGGTGGCCAGCAGCACCGCGAGCGCGATCAGCAGGTCGACCACGAAACCCAGCAGCGGGCGCCACCCCGCGTCGCCGGGCAGGCCCGGAGGCGGGCAGGTGCTGATCTTGGCCAGCACCGATGCCTCAGACGTCGAGATTGGCCACCTTCAGCGCGTTGTCCTCGATGAACTCGCGGCGCGGTTCGACCACGTCGCCCATCAAGGTCGCGAAGATCTGGTCGGCGGCCACCGCGTCCTCGATCCGCACCTGCAGCAGGCGTCGGGTCTCGGGATTCACCGTGGTGTCCCAGAGCTGCTCGGGGTTCATTTCGCCCAGGCCCTTGAAGCGCTGGATCTGGCGGCCCTTCTTGGCTTCCTCGAGCAGCCAGGCCTGCGCTTGGGCGAAGCTGGACACCGGCTGCGCGCGGTTGCCGCGCAGGATCTGCGCGCCTTCGCGCACCAGGCCATGCAGCTGCACCGCGGCTTCGCGAAGCGCGCGCAGCTCGCCGCTGTCGAACGCGCTCAACGGCAGGATCTGGGTGAGTTCCTCGCCCATGTGGCGGCGGGTGACCAGCAGCGCGCCCTGGCGGGTTTCAGTGGCCGGGTGCAGGTCGATCTTGTAGCGCGGCTTGCCAAGGCCGTGGTCGTTGAGGCGTGCGGCCAGTGCCTCCAGCTCGGCGTCCAGGTTGGAGCCGGGCGGCAGGTGCGCGCTGTCGAGCGGTGCGAAATCGATCAGCGCCGCGAGCACGTTCGGGTCGTAGCGGTGCGAGTTGCGGGCGATCGCCTCGCGAGCCCCGGCGTAGGCCAGCAGCAGCTTCTCCAGCGCGACACCCACGATCGGCGGCTCGCCGGTGGCCGGAATCAGCGACGCACCTTCCACGGCGTTGCCGGCCAGGTAGGCGTCCAACGCGGCATCGTCCTTGAGATAGAGCTCGGTCTTGCCCTGCTTGATCTTGTAGAGCGGCGGCAGGCCGATGTAGATGTGCCCGCGTTCGATCAGCTCCGGCATCTGCCGGTAGAAGAAAGTCAGCAGCAGCGTGCGGATGTGCGAGCCGTCGACGTCGGCGTCGGTCATCAGGATGATGCGGTGGTAGCGCAACTTGTCCGGGTTGTACTCGTCCTTGCCGATGCCGGTGCCCAGCGCCGTGATCAGCGTGCCGACCTCGGCACTGGCGAGCATGCGGTCGAAGCGCGCGCGCTCGACGTTGAGGATCTTGCCCTTGAGCGGCAGGATCGCCTGCGTCTTGCGATTGCGGCCCTGCTTCGCCGAACCACCTGCCGAGTCGCCCTCGACGATGAACAGTTCGGACTTGGCCGGATCCTTCTCCTGGCAGTCGGCGAGCTTGCCCGGCAGGCCGGCGATGTCGAGCGCACCCTTGCGCCGCGTCAGGTCGCGCGCCTTGCGCGCCGCCTCGCGAGCGCGGGCCGCATCGACGATCTTGCCCACGATGGCACGGGCTTCGTGGGGGTGCTCCTGCAGGAACTCCTCCAAACGTGCACCGAACGTGTGCTCAACTACCGGCCTGACCTCGGAACTGACCAGTTTTTCCTTGGTCTGCGACGAGAAGCTGGGGTCGGGCACCTTCACTGACAGCACCGCGATCATGCCTTCGCGCATGTCGTCGCCCGACAGCGCCACCTTGGCCTGCTTGGCCAGGCCGCTCTGCTCGACGTAGTTGGACAACGTGCGGGTCAATGCGGCGCGGAAGCCGATCAGGTGGGTGCCGCCGTCCTTCTGCGGGATGTTGTTGGTGAAGCAGAACATCGTCTCCTGGTAGGAGTCGGTCCACTGCAGCGCCACGTCGACGGTGATGCCGTTCTGCTCGCCCGACACCGAGATCACGTTCGGGTGCAGCGGGGTCTTCAACTGCGCCAGATGCTCGACGAACGAGCGGATACCGCCCTCGTACTCGAACACGTCGCGCTTGCCTTCGCCACGCTCGTCGGTGAGGACGATGCGGACGCCGGAGTTGAGGAACGACAGCTCGCGCAGGCGCTTGGCGAGGATGTCGTAGTGGAACTCGACATCGGTGAAGATCTCTACCGAGGGCTTGAAGCGCAGCAGGGTGCCGCGTCGCTCGGAGTTGTCGAGCGTCTTCAGCGGGTACAGCGGCTCGCCAAGCGCGTACTCCTGGCGGTGGTGGTTGCCATCGCGCCAGATGTCGAGCCACAGGTGCTCGGACAGGGCGTTGACCACCGACACGCCCACGCCGTGCAGACCACCGGAAACCTTGTAGCTGTTGTCGTCGAACTTGCCGCCGGCGTGCAGCACGGTGAGGATCACCTCGGCCGCCGAAACGCCTTCTTCCTTGTGGATGTCGACCGGAATGCCGCGTCCGTTGTCGGACACCGAGCACGATCCGTCGTCGTGCAAGGTCACCAGGACCTCATTGGCGTGGCCGGCGAGCGCTTCGTCGATCGAGTTGTCGACCACCTCGAAGACCATGTGGTGCAGACCGGTGCCATCGTGCACGTCGCCGATGTACATGCCCGGACGCTTGCGAACGGCCTCCAGACCACGCAGGACCGTGATCTTGCTGGAGTCGTAGGTCTGGTTCGGAACGGGCGCGTCGGCGGACGGTTCTTGCGACGGGTCGTGCTCGATCTGGGTCATGCGGCAGAAGGCTCCGGTGACGCGGTCGCGGGCGGTGCGCGCGCGTCGGGACACATTAGAAATACGTGACGGGAGTATAGCAGCCGGGGCTGGCCGGCCCGGCCGGGCTCCCAGTGCGTGCCGGTTTACGGCGTAGCCGGTTCAGCGGCAGAGGGCGCGACCCGGTGGGCGGTTTCTTGGCACCGCGAGCGCGAACGGTGGTTGTTAAATGCGTGTGACCAAACCATGTTCCACGTGGAACATGGTGATCGGAACATTGGCGGCCGCCACCGCGACCGGGATGTCGGTGCCGGTGACAAATACCTGGGCGCCGGTTTCCAGCAGGTAGTCCAGCACCCGCTGCTGGTGGTGTCGATCGAGCTCGGACGCCAAGTCATCGAGCGCGACGACCGGCCATTCACCGCGCTGCCTCGCGTAATCCTGCGCCTGGGCGAGCAGCGCGCACAACGCCACCAGCTTGGCCTGGCCGCGCGACAGGGCCTCGCGGCCAGGCAACCCGGCAATGGCGATGCGCCAGTCGGCCCGATGCGGCCCGACCGAGGTGAATCCGGCCAACAGGTCCCGGTCCCGGGCCAGCAGCAGGGCGTCGGCGAGCGACAGTTCGTCACGTCGCCAACCCGGTGCGTACGAGAGATGGACTTGGCCCAGGCTGGGGGCCAAGCGGTCGATGAGCTCGCGAAAACCCGGTTCAAGGGCATCGAGGTAGTGCTGTCGTCGTTGGCTCAGCGGTTCACCGGCGTCGGCGAGCTCGTGATCCCAGGCGTCGAGCTGCTTGCCGCCCGTCCGCGACTTGAGGAGGGCGTTGCGTTGCTTGAGGGCGCGCGCGTACCGGCGCCACAGCGGCAGGAAGTTCTGTTCCACGTGGAACAACCCCCAGTCGAGGTAGCGCCGACGGACCTCGGAAGGCCCGGTCACGAGGGCGTGACTGCCGGGCTCGAAACTGACCACGGCCAACGCCGCGCAAAGTTCGCCCAGGTGCCCGACGTCCTCACCATCGAGTCGGCCGCTCCAATCGCTGCCCCGATGGGACAGTCCCGCTTTCCGGGTGCGCGACCAGGCGGCTGCACCGTCGGCGACGCGACCGTCGGCGGGCTCACGAACCACCGCCTCCTGCCATTCGACGAAGACCTGCAGCGACGTGTCCCCGGCACGGATCAATCCGTCACGGACCCGACCGCGGAAACTTCGCCCGTACGCCATCAGGTGCAGCGCCTCCAGGAGGCTGGTTTTTCCCGCGCCGTTGTCGCCGGTGATCAGATTCAGCCCGCTGCCGGGTTCGATGCGGACATCGGCGAACCGTCGCAGGCCGCGTGCATCGAGGCGCGTTACCTGCATCGCTCGTCCTCCGGCACGCGGAAACAAACACGCCCGGGCAGGCCGGGCGTGTCAGGAAGCACATGTTCCACGTGGAACATCAGCAGATGTGCCCGGCCGATCGGGTCAGAGCCGCAGCGGCATCACGACATGCCGGCACCGCTCGTTACTCGCTTCGCGCACCAGCGCCGAGGAGTTGGCATCGCGCAAAGCGATCACGACGTGCTCATCGCGAAGCGCCGTCAAGGCGTCGAGCAGGTAGTTGACATTGAAGCCGACGGCCAGGTCATCGACCTTGGTGTCTGCCTCAACCTCTTCCTGCGCTTCTTCCTGCTCGGGATTGTGTGCGCTGATCTTGAGCTGGCCAGGCGACACCTCGATGCGCACGCCGCGGTACTTCTCGTTCGAGAGGATCGCGGCGCGTTGCAGGGATGCACGCAGGACCTCGCGCTCGATGCGGACTTCGCGATCGGCGCCAATCGGAATCACCGCCTCGTAGTCCGGGAAGCGGCCGTCGATGAGCTTGCTGGTGAAGGTGACGTCGTCGCGCTTCACCCGGATGTGCCCTCGCCCCATCTCCAGTTCGATCTCCCTCTCGCCGTTTTCGAGCAGGCGCTGCAGCTCCTGCACGCCCTTGCGGGGCACGATGATCTGGCGCTTGGTCTGCGCACTGCCTTCGTAGCTGGCTTCGCAAAGCGCCAATCGATGGCCATCGGTGGCCACGCAGCGCAGGCTGGTTTCCCGCAGGTCGAACAACAGGCCATTGAGGTAGTAGCGCACGTCTTGCTGGGCCATCGCGAACGCAGTGCGCTCGATGAGCTCCTTCAGTGCGGCTTCCGGTACGCGGACGCGTTCGGTCGCTTCCACCTCGTCGATCGACGGGAAGTCGTTCGATGGCAGACACGCCAGAGTGAAGCGCGAACGACCGGCCTGCACGGTGACCTTCTCGGCCGCCTGCGACACGGTGATCTTGCTGCCGTCGGGCAGGGCACGAACGATCTCGAACAACTTGCGCGCCGGAATCGTGGTTTCCCCGTCTTGCGCGTCGTCGACGGCGATGCGGGAAACCATCTCGACCTCGAGATCGGTACCGGTCAACGACAGCTGACCGTCGCGGACCTGGACGAGCAGGTTAGCCAAAACGGGCAAGGTCTGGCGTCGTTCGACGACGTTGACGACTTGCGCGAGCGGCTTGAGGAAAACTTCGCGTTGCAGGCTGAAGCGCATGCGGACCCCTTTGCCCCTGAGCTGTGATGGGCGAAAACCCAATACAGGATTGTTGAATAAATCAAAAGCTTGGTGGTGATGGTGTCGCCGAAAATCCGGGAAAACTCAATCAAGCTATTGATTTACAAGAAATTTCTTGCAATGGAAAACCTGCTGAAAGCTAGCTGGCAAACCTCTGACAAGCTGTGGACAACTTTACCATCGGCAACCGGCGCGACACTTGTCCACAACTTCTACGGCATTGATCCACCAGGCTCTGTGCGTAATCGCCAAAACGGCTATTCGCTGAGCTTGCGGATCAGCTTCTCCCAGTCCTCGCGCAGCTTTCCGTCGGCCTCCATCAGCGTGCGGATCTGCCGGCAGGCATGCAGCACGGTCGTGTGGTCGCGGCCGGCGAAGGCATCGCCGATCTCCGGCAGGCTGTGCTCGGTGAGTTCCTTGGTCAGCGCCATGGCCACCTGGCGCGGGCGCGCCAGCGAGCGCGTACGGCGCTTGGACAACAGATCCTTGATCTGGAGGCCGTAGTAGTCGGCGACCGTCTTCTGGATGTTCGGGATGCCGATGGCGTGCTGCTGGGCGCGCAGCAGGTCACGCAAGGTCTCCTGGGCGAACTCGGGCGTGATCGCCCGGCCGGTGAAGTTGGCGCGTGCGGTCAGCGTGTTGAGCGCGCCCTCGAGGTCGCGCACGTTGCTGCGCATCTTCTTGGCGAGCAGAAACGCGACTTCTTCGGGAATGTTGGCGCCGCGTTCCTTGGCCTTGGCCAGCACGATCTGCGCGCGGGTCTCGAAATCCGGCGGCTCGATCGCCACGCTCAGGCCCCAGGCCAGACGGGACTTCAGGCGCGGTTCCAGGCCGTCGACCTCGCGCGGGTAACGATCGCAGGTCAGGATGATCTGCTGCTTGCCGTCGAACAGCGCGTTGAAGGTGTGGAAGAACTCCTCCTGCGTGCGGTCCTTGCCGGCGAAGAACTGGATGTCGTCGATCAGCAGCGCGTCGACCTGCTGGAACTGGCGCTTGAACTGGTCCATGGTCCGGTCCTGCAGCGCTTTCATCATCGCGCTGAAGAACTGGTCCGAGCGCAGGTACATCACCCGCGTGCCCGGATTGGCCGCCCGCATCGCATTGCCGGCGGCAAACATCAGGTGCGTCTTGCCCAGGCCGGTGCTCCCGTACAGCAGCAGCGGGTTGTGCGAGCGGTCACCGGGCTTCTGCGACGCCTGCAGCGCCGCGGCCCGGCCGAGCTGGTTGCTGCGGCCTTCGACGAAGTTCTCGAAGGTGTAATGGTTGTCGAGGTTGCCCTGGAACGGCTCGGCGTTTGCCGCGGCGGGCGCGGCGCGCGGGCGAGACGGTTCGCTGGCGGTGGCCGGCGGCGCGGCGCGCGGCAGGGAGCCGACCTCGAGGCTGACCTCGCTGCTGCCGGCGAAGTACGACAGCAGCTCACGGATGCGGCCCAGGTAACGTTCGCGCACGTTCTCGACCACGAACGCGTTTGGCGCGTACAGCACGGTGACGTCGTCGCGATGGCTGGCCTGCAGTGGCTTGAGCCAGGTGTGGACGTCCTCCGCGGGGAACTCGGCTTCAAGGCGTTCGAGGCAGCGGGGCCAGGCGTCCATCGTATTCACAAACTTCTCGGGTTCTGGCTGGCCGGGCGGCTGGGCGGGCAAAAAGGTGCCGGCCGCACGATGCACGCATCGCGGCAAAGCTGATTGGGGACGCGGCAGACTACCACCGCCGAGAGGCGCGGAACAGGACTTGTCCACAGGTCTCTGTACAGGGTAGTCCACAGGCTCTGGCACGGGCATCGCCACGTCCGGCGAGGCTTTGCGCGAAAGATCCCCAGCTTCGAGCCACCGAGCGGTGGATAACTATGGGCGGCCGTCCCCGGGGGGGCGTGGACGGGGCGACTTGACCTGCCTGCCGTGAGGTCGCTAGACTCCGCGGTCTTTTCCGCCGTTCACGCAGAAGCCGAGCCATGGCCACCAAGCGCACCTACCAGCCCAGCAACCTCAAGCGCAAGCGCGACCACGGCTTCCGTGCCCGCATGGCGACCGCCGACGGCCGCAAGATTCTTGCCCGTCGCCGCGCCAAGGGCCGCAAGCGTCTTTGCGCCTGAGCGTTCGGCGACAGCCGGACCTCCAGTGGCCGTCCCTGACGGCCGCCAGCCGACAATGTCATCGAACCGCTTCCCGCGCACCGCGCGGGTTCGCGCGCGTTCGGATTTCGACCGCATCTTCAAGCATGGTCGGCGCGTAGCGCTGCCCGTGCTTGCGCTGCATTGGCAGGCCGATGACGCCGAGCCACGGATGGGCCTTGCGGTGTCACGCAAGGTCGATCCGCACGCGGTCGGCCGCAACCGCATCAAGCGCATTCTCCGCGACGAGTTCCGTCATCGCCGGGCCAACCTGGCCACCGGCGACTACGTGCTGGTCGCGCGCCCCGGCGCCGCCCGTTGCAGCGGCGACGAGCTGCGTGCCGCGCTGCAGTCGTTGCTAAAGCGTGCCGGCGCGCTGCGCCCCGACGGTTCGTCGCCATCGGGTGGCCCGCAGGCCGCCAGTGCGCACGCCCAAACACCCGGTTCCACGGCCTCGCCCGGTTCGACACCCGGTGACGCCGCGTTGCCGCTGTCGCCAGCGCCCGGCACAATGCCGCCCGCTGCTTGTCCGGCGGACCTTCCGCCCCAATCCCCCTGATCCTGCGCCGACCTCCCGCGTCGGCCGAGCCACTGCCGCCCATGAACCAGACACGTGCCTTCCTGATCTTCGCCTGGCTGATGGTGGCGACCCTGCTGTGGATGGAATGGGGCAAGGAGAAGGTCGCGCCGCCGGCGACTCCGACCGCTACCCAGCCCGTGCCGTCGGCCAGCACCGTCCCCGGCGCTCCGACCGCGAACATCCCCAAGGCGCCCGCCGCCAACGGCACCGCACCGACGGTCGCCACCGCAAGCGCCACGCCGGCCGGTCCGACCGCGGTGACCGTGGTCACCGACGTGCTGCGGGTCCGTCTCGACGGCGGCGTGCTGCACCAGGCCGACCTGCTGAAGTATCCGAGCACCGCCGACGCCCGCAGCGCACCGGTTCGACTGCTCGCCGATGACCCGGCCAACTACTTCGTGGCACAGAGCGGTTGGACCACGGCCGGCGGCCTGCCTGCGCCGACCCACGAGTCCGGCTTCGTGCTCGAGGGTGCGCCGCGCGAGTTCAAGCTGGCCACCGGCAGCAACACGCTGGTCGTGCCGTTCGTGTGGACCGGCAACAACGGCGTGACGATCCGCCGCAACTACACCTTCCACCGCGGTGGCTACGTGGTGACTGTCCGTGACGAGGTCGCCAACAACGGCGCCGCGCCGTGGCAGGGCTTTGTCTATCGCCAGCTTGGCCGCGTGCCGCGCGCTCTCGTCAAGAAGGGCCCGATGAGCGCGGAGAGCTACAGCTTCCAGGGCGCGGCGTGGTTCAGCTCCGCCGACAAGTACGAGAAGCGCCCGTACGACGACTTCGTCGAAGATGGCACCCTCGACAAGCAGGTCACCGGCGGCTGGATCGCGATGGTGCAGCACCATTTCTTCGCCGCCTGGATCCCGGGCGCGAACGACGCCAGCACGTTCTCGGTGATCGCCACCCCGGTCACCGGCGGCAGCCAGTACCTGATCCGCGAAGTCGGTCCCGGCGTCAATATTGCGCCCGGCGCGACCGCCAGCACCGAGGCGCGCCTGTGGGTCGGGCCGAAGCTGGTCAAGCAGATCGAAGCGCAGAACGTGCCGGGTCTGGACCGCGCGGTCGACTTCAGCACGTGGTCGATCATGGCCGCCATCGCAAACGCGCTGTTCTGGCTGCTGGAGAAGATCCACGGCCTGGTCGGCAACTGGGGCTGGGCGATCGTCGGCCTGGTGGTCGTGATCAAGGCGCTGATGTACCCGCTGTCGGCCGCGCAGTACAAGTCGATGGCGAAGATGCGCAAGTTCCAGCCGCGCATCGCCCAGCTCAAGGAGCGCTACGGCGAGGACAAGCAGAAGTTCCAGATGGCGATGATGGAGCTGTACAAGAAGGAGAAGATCAACCCGGTTGGCGGTTGCTTCCCGATCCTGCTGCAGATGCCGGTGTTCCTCGCGCTGTACTGGATGCTGTCCGAATCGGTCGAGCTGCGCCATGCGCCGTGGATCGGCTGGATCCAGGACCTGACCTCGCGCGATCCGTTCTTCGTGCTGCCGGTGATCAACATCGCGTTGATGTGGGCCACCCAGAAGCTCACGCCGACGCCGGGCATGGACCCGATGCAGAAGAAGATGATGCAGATGATGCCGCTGGTGTTCGGCGTGATGTTCGCGTTCTTCCCGGCCGGTCTGGTGCTGTACTGGATCACCAACTCCGGCCTGGGCCTGCTGCAGCAGTGGTGGATGACCCGCAAGTACGGCGAGGCGCCTGCCAAGGCGTGATGCACCCCGCGTCGTAACCCGTCCAGGCCCGCCGAAAGGCGGGCTTGGCGTTTGAGGCGCGGGCATTCCGCGCTGCGACGGCAACCCCATCCCGTTCTGCCACCATTGCCGCCATGACCGAACCCGCCCGCGACACCATCGTTGCCGTCGCCACCGCCCCGGGGGCCGGAGGCGTCGGCATCGTGCGCCTGTCCGGTGCCGGCGCCAGCGCGATCGCGCGGACTCTGGCCGGCCGGGCGCTGCGCCCGCGCCACGCGCACCACGTGCGCTTCCGCGATGCGCGCGGCGAGGTGCTCGACGACGGCATCGCGCTGTACTTCCAGGGCCCCGCCAGCTACACCGGCGAGGACGTCGTGGAATTGCAGGCGCACGGCAGTCCCGCGGTGCTGCAGGAACTGCTGCTGCGTTGCTGCGAGCTGGGGGCGCGGCGGGCGCGTCCGGGTGAATTCAGCGAACGCGCGTTCCTCGAAGGCCGCCTTGACCTCGCCCAGGCCGAGGCCGTGGCCGATCTCATCGCCGCGGCCGATGCGCGCGCCGCCCGCGCGGCGCGCCGGGCACTCGATGGCGAGTTCTCGCGGCGCGTCGACGCGATCGCCGACGAGCTGCTCGCGATCCGCGTGCACGTCGAAGCGGCGATCGATTTTGCCGACGAGCCGCTGGACACGCTTGGCGGCGCCGGCCTGGGCAAGCGCTTCGATGCCCTGGCTTTGGCGCTGGCGGCGCTGCTGCGGGCCGCCGAACGCGGCCGACGCCTGCGCGACGGCCTGCACGCGGTGATCGTCGGCCCGCCCAATGCCGGCAAGAGCTCGTTGCTGAACGCGCTGGCCGGGAGCGACCGGGCGATCGTCACCGACATCGCCGGCACCACGCGCGACCTGCTGCAGGAAACGATCCGCATCGACGGGGTCGAACTGACCCTGGTCGATACCGCCGGCCTGCGCGACGGGGGCGACGCCATCGAACGCGAGGGCATGCGCCGCGCCCGCGCCGAACTGTCGCGCGCCGACCTCGCGATCGCCGTGATCGACGCCCGGGACCCCGAGGCCGGCCACGCCGCGGTCGCCGACGCCATCGCCGGGGTCGCCTCGGTTCTGTGGCTGCACAACAAGTCCGATCTGCTGGCGTCGGGACCGGCGTTCGACCCCGGCACGGACGAGGTGCTGCACGTGTCGGCGCGCACCGGCGCCGGCCTCGACGCGCTGCATCGGCGCCTGCGCGGGCTGGCTCAGGGCGAGGGCGAGGACGCGGGAGAAGGCGCATTCACCGCCCGGGCGCGCCACGTCGACGCCCTGTTGCGGGCGCAGGCGCACCTGGTCGAGGCCCGCGGGCAGCTGGACCACGAGATCCTGGACCTGGCGGCCGAATCACTGCGCCTGGGCCACGACGAGCTCGGGGCGATCACCGGCCGGGTCCGGCCCGACGACCTGCTGGGGCACATCTTTTCGAGCTTCTGCATCGGAAAATAGGCGCCCGCGGGGGTAGAACGGCAGACGCGCATCCCGTAACGTGCTCCGGCGGCCGCCGTCGATGCCGTTCATGCTTGACAAACGCAGCGCTCTAGCGCGTCCTAACCATGTGCGCCGCGCTGGCGTACTTCAGGGGAGCTTTGCCAATGATTGTGAACACACAGCGCCGGCCTGTCAGCCGGCTTGCCAACCTCACTCGGTTGACCGCGCTGCTGGCCCTGGGCCTGGCCGTGGCAGCCTGCAACAAGGAACCGGCCGCACCTGGCCCGGCCACCACGCCTACGACCGACGCCGCGGCACCCGCGGTCACGGCGCAGACGGCGGTGTCCGACAAGGTTTCCGCCATGGACGTCGAGCAGCTGCGCGAAGCCGCTCGCAAGGCCTACGCCGAAAACCGCCTGTACGCGCCGGCCGAGGACAACGCGGTCGAGTACTACCTCGCGCTTCGTGACAAGCAGCCTGGCGACGCCGCGGCGTCCAGCGCACTGACCGACCTGTTGCCGATGACGGTGATCGCGATCGAGCAGAGCATCACGCGCGAGGACTTCGCAGAAGCCCAGCGCTTGTCCGCGTTGCTGGAGAAGACCGACCCGAACCACCCGGCGCTGGCCCGCCTCAAGAGCACCATCACCACCCAGCAGACCGCGGCCGTGAAGCGCGCCGAAGAGCAGGTGCTGACCGCCGAAGAGCAGGCCAAGAAGCAGATCGAGCTCGAGAAGCAGCGTCTGGAAGATCAGAAGAAGCAGCAGGAGCAAGCCGCTCGCGCGCTTGCGACGCAGCAGGCTGCCGACGCCCGCGCCGCCGAAACGCGTGCCACCGAACAGCGCGCCGCCGACGCCCGCGCCGCCGAACAGCGTGCCGCCGACGCCCGCGCTGCGGAGCAGCGTGCCGCCCGGCAGCGCGCAACGGCGTCCGCCCCGGCTGCGCAGGAACTGCGTGCGCTGTCGACGCCGGCGCCGCGCTACCCGCCGGAAGCGTTGCGCGCAGCGCAGCGTGGCGAGGTGCAGGTCGAGTTCACCGTCGGCACCGACGGCTCGGTGACTTCGGCACGCGTGGTGCGTTCCAACCCGGCCCGCATCTTCGATCGCGAAGCGGTCAATGCAGTCCGCAAGTGGCGCTTCCAGCCGGTGGCTTCGCCGGTGACGACGCGTCGCACGATCGGCTTCGATCCGGGTCAGTAAGCCCGCCTCCGCCAACGCTGCAGCAACAGGCAGCGGCATCAACGAGAAGCCCGGCCTGGCCGGGCTTCTTGCTGTCTGCCTGACGCATCCGGTTGCCACGCCGTGCGTGTGTCGTTCCTGGTCCGACGCTGCGCAGGCACGACGCACGGCCGGCAAGCCCGATGGCAGAGCGCGCTCTGCTATGACAACCGCGCCGTGCCGCACGGGCCCGCGATTCCGGGTGCCGGTCTGCGTTGAACGACTACGGCCGGGCGACGACAAACAAGTGAACACAAACGGGCGACACGTGCCGGCCGTCCATCACGTCACGCCGTGTTGCGGGCTATCCCGCGTCTGCGCTCACCGCGCGTCGTCGGCCGGCGCGCGATAGATGCCGGCGCACGCGCAGGGTCAGTTGTTCGCGTGCCATGGCCAGCATCAGCAGCGGCGCGGCCGGGTCCGCCGCCTCCATCGCACGCTTGGCGGCGGAGATCGCCTCGCTCGCCGCCGCTGCGCCCTCGTCATCGAGCAGCGATCGCAGCGCACGCGAATGCTGGTCCAGACGTCGCGAGAATCCGGGGTTCACTCCGTGTCCGGCGCGCCGTATGACCTGGACCATGGTGGCTTCGGTGCGCACCAGTTCGTTGCGAAGCTGCTCGTTATGGAGAGTCATGCGAAGAGTGTGGCCCGTGTCTGTCGCAGTGGCTGCGAAAGGCCCGCATCTTGACGACGCCAATGTTATTGACCGGTGCACGCGGTGCTACGCAATCGTTACAGCGGCTGGCCGTCGACGCTGGCGTTCGCGATGCGTGACGTCGCGCCATGTCCACACGCATCGCGCAGCGGCGCTCTGCTGGAACGTGCGCCGTGCGCCGACAACACGGATGGCGCTGTTCGATGTTCGATGGACAACGTCCACCCCAAGCCGACCGCGCCCGCGACGGCGTCGAATGATTGTGCTGCGCGCTGGCATCGGCATCGGTAGCGTGTCCGGACGCCGCGACGAGAACGATCTCGCTCAGATCACCCGCAACGTGATCGCCTTGAGCACAGCGCGCGTGCGATCGCGCGTGTCGAGCTTCTCGAGGATCACCGACACGTAGTTCTTGACCGTGCCCTCGGCCAGGAACATCGCGCGTGCGATCTCCTTGTTGGAGTAGCCGCCCGCCATCAGCCGCAGGATCGCCACTTCCTTGTCGCTGAAGCGTTCCCGTGGCGGGTCCTCGGTGTGGTAGCGGTAGCGCGCGCGCACCGCGTCGGTGCTGACCGGCTGCAGCAGCGTGCCACCGTCGGCGACGTGCACGATCGCCGCACGCAGGTCTTCCGGCGCGGCGTCCTTGAGCAGAAAGCCCTGCGCACCGGCTTCGGTCGCGCGCAGGAGGAGTTCGCTGTCGTCAAAGGTGGTGAGCAGCAACACCGGGGTGGTGTCGCCGCGGTCGCGCAGCCGTTGCAGCGCGTCGATGCCGTCGATGCCCGGCATGCGGATGTCGCTGAGCACCACGTCGACGGGTTGCCCGGCCAGTTGCGTCAGCAGCGCTTCGCCGTCGTCGGCCTCGAAGGCGATCGCGATGCCCTGGCGTTCGAGCAATGCGCGCAGGCCGGCGCGAACCAGGCCCTGGTCGTCGGCCAGCGCAATCCGGATTGGCGTCGCGCGCGGCGCGGTCATGCCGGGAGCCTCGCGTCGATCCGCATCGATCCCTTGGCGGTCAGCGTGAACGCCACCGTGCCGCCGGCGCCTTCAATGCGTTCGCGCATGCCCGTCAGCCCGTTGCCTTCGCGCAGCGCGTTACGCACGCGGCCATCGTCTTCGATGGCGAGCAGCAGCGCATCGCCTTCGCGCAGCAGCGACACCCGCAAGGTGTCCGCACCGGCGTGGCGGGCGGCGTTGGTCAGCGCCTCCTGCACGATGCGCAGGATCGCCTCGGCCAGGCACGGGTCGTCGACGCGAACGTCCTCGTCGACCTGCAATCGCAGCAGCGGCCTCGGCAACGGCGCGGCAAGGGCACGCAGCGCAGTGGCCAGGTCGAGCCCGCGACTGTCGCGCAACGCCTGGACCACGTTGCGGATGTCCCCGAGCAGTTCCGCCGACAGCTGTTGCGCCACGCGCACTTCGCTGCGCGCGGCCAGCTCGGGGTCCGTGGCGAGCGCGCGCAGGTTCAAGGTCATCGCGGTGAGCTTGTGCCCGGCGACATCGTGCAGCTCGCGCGCCACGCGCAGACGCTCGGCGTCGCGCGCGGCGTCGGCCAACAGCGCGCGCGTGGCCAGCAGGTCGGCGTTGACGCGGGCCAGCTGGTCGCGCGCCTGCTCGGCGGAACGTGCGTAGTGCGAGCACATCATCGCAAAGCCCTGGAAGCCGGCGTTGATCATCACCACCAGCATCGGCGAGGTCCAGTTGGCGTCGCGCAGGATCAGGTAGTAGGCGATGTCGGCCAGCAACGCGGCAACCAGCGTCACGCGCAGCGAGCGCTCAGCAGCCAACTGCGTGACCCAGATCACCAGAAGCACCTGCGCCGTGCCAGGACGCGGATCGAGCCAGATCAGCGTCAGCGCGGCAAGGGCTTCGAACAGCAACAGGGCATTGCGCAACCAGGGCCTGTCCGTCTGCAGCAGCTCGTGGACCACCAGAGCGAGCAGCCACGAGACCAGCAGCACCCAACCCAGCGCCTGGTGCTGGGCCATGAAGCGCATCGCCAACGCCACCGCCAGCCAGGTCAGCAGGCCGGCGATGAACAACGGGTCGAGCAGCAGTTTGCGAAGGCGTTCGATCATGCCGGCCATGCTGGGGCGGCGCGCGGTGCGTGGCAATGCCGTCGGGTCGGAAAGTGACTTCCGGCAGGTCGGATCGATGACTGGGGGCACTGCGGCGCATCCGGCCACGCGGACACGCTGTGCGCACCTTGCCACGGAGCCCTGACATGACCGCGTACCAGATGCTTGTCGCCTTCCACGGCGCGATCGGAGTCGTCGCGCTCGCCGCCTTCTGGGGCGCCGCCGCGCTGCGCAAGGGAAGCGTGCTGCACCGTCGGGTCGGACAGATCTACCTGATCGCGATGGCGGGCATCGTCGTCACCGCGTTGCCATTGGCGGCGGCGGCCTTCGCGCGCGGCAAGCCGGTGATTGGCGTGTTCCTGGCCTACCTGGTGGTCATCACCGCAACCGGCACGTGGAGCGCCTGGCGCGCGATCCGCGACAAGCACGATGTCGCGTGCTACACCGGCCCGGTCTACGTCGCGTTGGCGTGGCTGTCGTTGTTGTCGGGCGTGGGATCGCTCGCGTTCGGCATTCGCACCGGGATGCCGTTGCTGATCGGCTTCTCGGCCGTCGGACTGTTCACCGGGCAGGACATGCTGCGCAAGCGTCGCAATCGCGTCGCGTTCGGACAGCAACCGCGCTGGTGGCTGGTGGAGCACTACACGGCGATGCTGGGCAACGGCATTGCGACGCACATCGCGTTTCTTGGCATTGGCCTGCCGCGCCTGCTCCCGTCCATCAACGGCGAAGCCCTGCATTACTTATCGTGGTTTGGTCCGCTGGCCGTGGCGCTGGTGGCCAAGGTTCTGGTCGATCGCCGCTGGAAGCCGCGCCCGAAGGTAGGAGTAACGGCACGTGCCAGCACGGTCTGAGCTCGACCAACATGGACACCCCCACGAACACCCATTCAAGGAAATCCGATGCGCGCTTCGCAACCGTTCCTGTTGACCGTGGCATGGATGCTCGCCGGCATCGCCGGTTGCGCCAGCGCCAACGATCTTGCCTGCCATGCCGGCGCCTATCGACTGGTCGACGGGAGCGTGGTCGACGTGGCGGCGCGCGACGATGACGACGCCCTGCGCTGGCGTCTGCTCGATGGCCGCACCGGTCGCCTGACGCGCGGTGCGGACGGCGCTTGGACCAGCACCCTGGGCTGGACCAACCGCAACGATGGCGTGCAGGTCGACTTTGGCGAATGCGCCGCGGAGCAGATCCGGTTCGGTGGCCAGGCCGGCAAGAAGCTGGCGTTCGACGTCGTCGACACGCGGTTCGCCGGCGAAGGCGTGAGCCTGCGCGGCCGACTGGTGTTGCCGCGCGGCAACGGCCCGGTGCCCATCGTGATCGAAGTGCACGGTTCCGAACACAACTCGGCCGTGCGCGGCAATCACCGCCAGTACCGTTTCCCGGCGCACGGCATCGGCGTGTTCGTCTACGACAAGCGCGGCACTGGCGAGTCCAGCGGCCGTTACACCCAGGACTTCCACGTGCTTGCCGCCGATGCCACCGCGGCGATGGCCGAAGCCCGGCGGCTGGCCGGCGCACGGGCCGGGCGGATTGGCTTCGAGGGCGGTAGCCAGGGCGGCTGGATCGCGCCGCTGGCCGCCAACCGCGCCGGTGCCGATTTCGTCGTGGTCGGCTTCGGACTGGCAGAGAGCCCGCTGGCCGAGGACCGCGAGCAGGTGATCCTGGATCTGGCCACGGCCGGCTTCACCGCGCCGGACGTGCTGGCGAAAGCGCGCGAGATCACCGACGCCACCGGCGCAGTGGTTGCCTCGGGGTACCGCGACGGCTTCAAGCGCCTCGACGAGGTGCGCGCGCTGTACCGCAACGAGCCGTGGTACGCGGCGATGCGCGGCGAGTTCACCGGCGAGGTTCTGAGCCACCGCAACTGGATGTTGCGCATCGTCGGCCCCGTGCGCGACCCGGGCACGTCGTGGGACTACGATCCGATGCCGACCCTGCGGGGCGTGCAAGCGCCGCAACTGTGGGTGCTGGCCGGCGCGGATCGCGAGGCGCCGTCGATCGAGACGCAGCGCCGTTTGCTCTCGCTGACTGCCGAGGGTCGGCCGATCACCACCGTGATGTTCGCCAACACTGACCACGGCATCCTCGAGTTCGAGACCGATGCGCAGGGCCAGCGCTCGGAGACGCGCTTCGCGGACGGCTACTACCGCCTGCTCGTCGACTGGATCCACAACGGCAAGCTGGCGCCGCCGTACGGCAAGGCGTTGTGGCCAGCGGCAACAGACACGGCCGCTGACGCGGCGGCCGGCGCCGCGGCCAGCCGGTAATGCCCGGATGCCGGTGGCGACCGAGAGGTTTGCCACCGGCGTCGAAACCGGTCCCGGCGTGTGCGCCTACCGGGCCGTTCTTGGAATCAGGTGCGCCGACCTTGACCCGGCGCGGCGGCTTCAGACGTCGCCGTCGTTGAGCCAGCCCTCGCCGGTGCCGCGATTGAACACGGTGTCGGTCGCCAGCACCTCGCCGGCCGGGATCGAGTCCTGCTGCGCCAGCTTGGTGTAGATCGGCGTGAAGTCCGGCGTGGTCGACTCCATCAACTGCTCGTAACTGTCGATCACGAAGTAGGTCTTCTGGTAGGTGTCGATCCGGTAGCGCGTGCGCATGATCCGCTCGAGATCGAAGCCGATCCGGTTGGGTGCCTTCGATTCCAGGCAGTGGATCGATTCGCCCTTGCTCGACACGATGCCGCTGCCGTAGATGCGCAGGCCGTCGTCCTGGCGGATCAGGCCGAATTCGACCGTGTACCAGTACAGGCGCGTGAGATTGACCAGCGCTTCGGGGCCGATCGCATGCGCCTTGACGCCACCGCGGCCGTAGGCGGCCATGTAGTCGGCGAACACCGGGTTCATCAGCAGCGGCACGTGGCCAAACAGGTCGTGGAACAGGTCCGGCTCGCTGAGGTAGTCCAGCTGCTCGGGCTTGCGGATCCACCACGTCACCGGGAAACGGCGGTTGGCGAGATGGTCGAAGAAGGTGAGTTCGGGCAACAGCCCCTCGACGCCGACCAGCTCCCAGCCAGTGGCCTTTCGCAGCAGCTTGTTGAGGTCGTCGAACTTCGGGATGCGGTCGGGCGTCATGCCCATCGCCTGCTGCGTCGACAGGAACTCGTCGCTGGCACGCCCCACCAGGATCTCGCGCTGGCGCTTGAACAGCGTCGCCCAGACCGCATGGTCGGCGTCGCTGTAGGCGTCCCACGGTTGGTCAACCACGGCGGTCGTGTAGACCGGCACATAGCCCTTGTCGGTGAGCTGGTGTTCGACGCGGTTGGGCGTGGTGGTGTTCATGGCGGCTCCGGGGTCGACGGCTGCCTTCCGTTGCAAGCGGGGACGGGCCAGGGGCTGGGTTCGCAGGTGGCGCAGTGACTGCGCCCGCGCCGGTCAAGCCGGCCAGAACGAATGTAGCCCGCTTGGCGCGCAACAAGCTTGCGTTATTGCGCCAGATTGCGGGTCTGGCGCATGATTCTTGCTTGTTCAGCGAGTTGATCGCACGAAATGCCCGCAGTTGACCTCGATCGCACCGACCTGTTGCTGCTTGCGCAGCTGCAACGCGGTGGCCGCCTCACCAACGCCGAGCTGGCCGAACGCGTGCACCTGTCAGCGTCGGCCTGTCTGCGGCGCGTCCAGCGGCTCGAGCGTGAGGGGGTGATCGCCGGCTACAGCGCGCAGGTCGATCCCGAGCGCATTGGCCTGGGCCTGCAGGCGTTCGTGCGCGTGCAGCTCGCGCACCACGACGCCGATGCGATCGCCGCGTTCACCGCGTTCGTGAACCAGTGGGACGAGGTGATCGCCTGCCACGCCCTGACCGGCGACATGGACTACCTGCTGCAGATCGCGGTGAGCGATCTGGAGCACTTCTCGCGCTTCCTGCTCGACCGCCTGCTCAACCAGGCCGGCGTCGCCGACGTCAATTCCAGCTTCGTGCTGCGAACCGTCAAGGCGTTCCGCGGTCTGCCACTGCCGGCGCGCTGAGCGCGACGGGTTGGATCGCAATGCACCGTGCCCAGGACGGGCACGGTGCGCGGCATCGCGACGACGTCAGAAGTTGTTGTCGCCGTCGAGCAGACGGCCCAGGCCGCCAAGCACCGAGCCTTCGCCACGGTTCTGGCCGCCGGCCTGCGGCGCGGCCGCGAGCATGCGTCCGGCCATGCGCGAGAACGGCAACGACTGCAGCCAGACCTTGCCCGGCCCGGTCAGGGTGGCCAGGAACACGCCTTCACCACCGAACAGCATGCTCTTGATGCCACCGACCGCCTGCACGTCCATGCTGACGGTGTCGTGGTAGGCCATCACGCAGCCGGTGTCGACGTCGATGCGCTCGCCGGCCTTGAGTTCGCGTTCGACCAGCGTGCCGCCGGCGTGCACGAACACCCAGCCGTCGCCTTCGAGCTTCTGCATGATGAAGCCTTCGCCGCCGAACAGGCCGGTGAGGATCTTGCGCTGCAGGTGGATGCCCACCGACACGCCGCGCGCGCCGGCCAGGAAGCTGTCCTTCTGGCAGATCAGGCGGCCGCCGTGCTCGCTGAGGTTCATCGCCAGCACCGTGCCCGGATACGGCGCGGCGAACGCGACCTTGGCCTTGCCGGTGCCCTGGTGGGTGAACATCGTGGTGAACAGGCTCTCGCCGGTCAGCACGCGCTTGCCGGCCGACAGCAGCTTGCCCATGAAACCGCCACCGCCCTGGCCGCTGCTGGAGCCGTCGCCGAACACCGTGTCCATCTGCACGCTGGCGTCCTTGTACATCAGCGCACCGGCCTCGGCGATCGCGCTTTCGCCCGGGTCGAGTTCGACTTCGACGAAGGGCATGTCGTTGCCGACGATGCGGTAGTCGATCTCGTCGCTGCGGCCGCGTGGCTTGGCACCGCCCGGAATCGGCGGAAGGACCGGCGGCGGCATGTCGGTGTGGGCGCTGGCGAACTCGGGCATCGCCCGCACCGGCTGCCAGCCGCCGAGGCCTTCGCGCCAGCACTGGTCGCCGGGGTTGCGCTGCGCGTGCGCCTGGGCGGCGTCCTCGTCGAGCGGGCCGACGCGGTTGCCCGTGCCGGGCGAGACGAAATACCACTGGATCATGACGACGTTCCTTGCTGTGCTGGGTAATGGCCGCACGGAATACCACGGGATCGCCGCAGCGTCATGGGTGGAAGGTGAGGGTGGTCGATGGCTACACCGGCCGCGGACGCGGAATCGCTAGCGTTGGGTGTCCGGCGTGTCGGGGACGGTACCGCCGTACCCCGCGGTGGCCACCCAGGCGGGGCGCTGTGGGGCGTCGGCCACTCGCGCGCCAGTGCGGGCGACCAACCGTGCCAGGCGCTCCGCGTCGGGCCAATGGATGGCCTGGTCCGGCCCGTCGTCCACGTCGTGGTAGCGCTGGCCGAGAAAGCGCGTGAATCCGGCGCGCGCGTCCTCGCGCCAGCTGCTCGCGTCGACGCCCCCGAACAGGTAGAGCGCCGGGATGCCGGCGCGCGCGAACGCGTGCTGGTCGCTGCGCTGGAACATCGCGTACTGGGGCAGCGGATCGGCACTCACAGACACGTCGAGCTCGCGTGCCGCGTCGTGCAGGGGCTGCCGCAGGTCCGACAGCGCCGCGCCGGCGACGCCCACGTCGTCGGTCGCCACGGCCAGCACCGGCATGTCGAGGTTGAGGTTGGAGATCAACGCGCCCCGTGGCGCGGCCCGAACGAACCAGCGGGCACCCAGCAGGCCCTGCTCCTCGCCGGTGGTGGCCAGGAACAACACCGAGCGGCGTGGGCGATGCGGTTGGGTTGCCAGCACACGCGCGCTTTCCAGCATCACCGCAACGCCCAGTGCGTTGTCGACCGCTCCGCCGTGGATGCGACCGCCGGCGATGCCCAGGTGATCCAGGTGCGCGCTCAGGACCACGTGCTCGTCGTTCAGCCCGGGGTCGCTGCCGCGCAGGCGCCCGACGACGTTGTGCGACTGCACGCGGTCGATGGCGTTGCGTGCGGAAAGTCGCAGCGTGCCGGGCAGGGGGAAGGCGCGCACGCGGCCGTCGCGGCCGGCCTGAAACAGCGTGGCAGCATCGGTGCCGCTGCCTGCCAGCACCGCGTCGGCGGCGCCGGCACGCACCACCGCGACCACCCGCAACCCCGGCAGGCTGTCGAGCCCGCGGTCGTCGCGACCGCGCAGCTGCATCGCCGGCTCGTGCCAATGCGCGGCGATGCGCGACCACGGCCACGCGCGCTCGTCGTCGTCGCGGCGCAGGAACACCGCGCCGACCGCGCCGTGCCGAGCGGCTTCGCGCAGCTTGGCCTGGCGCGAGGCGTGCAAGGCGTCGCTGACCGGATCCAGGCCGACGGGAGCGCCGTCGAGCAGCACCGCGATGCGCCCGCGCAGGTCCAGCCCGGCGTAGTCGTCGCGACCCGCGACACGCACGCCGTGACCAACGAACACCGCCGGGGCTTCGACCTGTGCGACGGCGTGGTCGACGCTGGGCTCGGGCAGGAAATCCGACTGCCAGCGCAACGCGCGGTCGCGGCCGTCGCGACGCACGCGCAGCTCGCCGCCGTGTTCGATCCGCGTCGCGCGCAGCAAGGGCACCGCCTGCAACCAGCCACCGGCATCGCCCGCCGGTTCCAGGCCCAGCGCCTGCATGCGCCGAACGACGTGATCGGCCGCGCCCTCGAACCCGCGACTGGCGGTCAGGCGGCCTTCGAAGCGGTCGTGCGACAGCGCGCGTACGTCGGCCTCGATGCGTGCCGCGCCGGCTTGCTGTTGCGCGGTGGGCGCGCGCGAGCAGGCGAGCGGCAGCAGCAACAGGAGTGCCGTTAAAAGCGGCGATGGCAGGCAGCGGTAGTGCATCGGCGCAGGGTAGCGGACGACGCCCGCTGGACGCGCCACAATCGACGCCCACCACCACGCCCTGGACACCATGGCCGCGCCATCGCCATCGCCATCGCCATCGCCATCCGCAAACGCCGCCATCGCCACGACGCCTTCGAGGCGCGAGGCCGGCCTGATGGCGGCGATCGTCATCGCCGCGCTGCTGTGGTCGGCCATTGCGCCGACCGACCGGCTGACCTGGCTGCTGGAGGTGGTGTGGGTGCTGGTCGGCTTGCCGCTGGTGGTGCTGGCCGCGCGCGGCACGTTCGGCGCGGCGTTCCCGCTGTCGCGATTGCTGTGCTGGCTGCTGGTCGCGCACGCGCTGGTGCTGATCTACGGCGGCGCCTACACCTACGCGCAGACGCCGCTGGGTTTCTCGCTGCGGGACCTGTTCGGTTTCGAGCGCAATCCCTGGGATCGCGTCGGGCACTTCATGCAGGGCTTCGTGCCGGCGATTCTCGCCCGCGAACTGTTGCTTCGTTGCACGCCCCTGCGTCGCGGCGGCTGGTTGGTCTACCTGGTGCTGGCCGCCGCGTTGAGCTTCAGTGCCCTGTTCGAACTCATCGAGTGGTGGGCCGCGTTGGCCTTTGGCGCCGATGCCGATGCTTTCCTGGCCACCCAGGGCGATGTCTGGGACACGCAGTGGGACATGTTTCTGTGCCTGTGCGGCGCGGCATTGTCGTTGCTGCTGTGGTCGCGCGTGCACGACCGCCAACTTGGCGCAGCCGCGCCGACGGAGCCCGCCCGCTAGGCGCGCAACCGACCGCGTTGTTCTTGCCGATGGTGATGCGGGACGTGGGAACGCACCTCGCCGTGCGTCCCGAATGCAGAACCTGCTGGGAGCCGTTAGCCAGCGCGGGAAAACTCAATCGCGTCGCTGTCCACGGCGCGGATTTCCACCCCGAAGCTGGAGATGTCCGGCAACGTGGCGTTGTGGTGCGCGCGAATGCGTGCCGCGTCCAGGTGGGGTTTGTCGTGCGTCGTGTGGGCGTCGGCGGCCAGGGTCACGGGAAAGCCCAGCGCGGCCGCACGCCGGGCGGTAGTGTCGACGCAGAACTCGCTCGCGTAACCGCACAGCACCAGCCGGTCGACGGCGAGTGCTTGAAGCAGGTCGGCCAGCCCGGTGCGCAGAAACGCGTCGGGCGTGGTCTTGCGCACAACGTAGTCGCGCGGGCTCTGCCGCAGGCTGGATTCCAGCGACCAGCCATTGCTGCCGAACGCGAGCGGGCTGCCGTCGCGCTCGTGTTGCACGAACACCACCGGCGCGCCGGCTGCGCGCGCCCGGTCGGCCAGCCCGTTGATCCGGGCGACCACCGCGTCGGCCTCGAACGGCGGCGGCCGGGTGTCGAACAGACCGCGTTGCACATCGATCACCACCAGCGCGGCGGTGCCCGTGTCGATGGCGTTCATGGCGCTTCGGCCTCGGTCGCCGTCGGCGCAGCGGCCGTCGTTCCCAGGTCGATCGCCGCACCGACGCGCGGCTGTACGCGCAGCAGCGAATACTCCCATCGGCCCGCGCGCTTGCGGCCTTCGATGGTCAGCGTCGCCTTGCCTTTGGGACCGAGCAGCGGCACGGACAACACTGCCTCGCCGCTTGCGCCGCTGACCTCGATGTTGCCCGAGACCAGGTAGCCGGCCTCGATCGGTCGACCGAGTGCGGCCTCCACGGCCGGGCTGCTGCGCGCCGCGGCGAGTCCGTCACGGTAGGGGTCACTGCTTTTGATCATCGAGAACACGAACCCGACGATGGCCAACGCAAAGGCGACCAACAATCCCAACGCAAGCACCAGCCCGACGGCGAGCAGCCACTTCCAGTTGCGACGTGCCCAGCCGGGCGGCGCGGGGTGCGACATGGCGTGCTCCTGATTCGGGTGACGATGCTGCCGAGTCTAGCGCCGCGCCTGAAGCCGGGCCGCGTGATCGGAACAGCGCAGCCCGTCGAGACACCGGCCGTCTCATCAGTACGCCCGAACTCGCACCATCGCGGTTGCCGCCGCCCGGTATCCTTTCCGCGTGAATCGCAGCGCATCGCCACCGCCTTCCTTCCCGATCGACGAACTGCTGCCGCGGATCCGCGACAGCTTGGCGGCGCACCCGCGCCTGGTGCTGGAAGCGCCGCCCGGTGCAGGCAAGACCACCCAGGTGCCGCCGGCGCTGCTCGACGCACCGTGGCTGGCGGGCCAGCGGATCGTGATGCTCGAACCGCGGCGTGTCGCCGCGCGTGCGGCGGCCACGTTCATGGCCGGCCAGCGCGGCGAGCCGGTCGGCGAAACCGTCGGCTACCGCATCCGGTTTGAGAACAAGGTGTCCGCGCGTACCCGCATTGAGGTGGTCACCGAGGGCATCCTGACCCGGATGATCCAGGACGACCCGATGCTCGAGGGCATCGGCGCCCTGCTGTTCGACGAATTCCACGAACGTCACCTCGCTGCCGACCTCGGCCTGGCGCTCGCGCTGGACGTGCAGGCCGGATTGCGCGAGGACCTTCGCATCGTGGTGATGTCGGCAACCCTGGATGGCGAACGGCTGGCGAACTTCCTGGATGCGCCGCGCCTGAGCAGCGCCGGGCGCGCGTTTCCGGTGGAGGTTGCGCACTTCCCCGCGCGCCGCGACGAAGCGCTGGAGGCGCAGACCCGGCGTGCGGTCGAACACGCGCTGGCTGCGCATCCCGGCGACGTGCTGGTGTTCCTGCCCGGACAGCGCGAGATAGCGCGCGTCGAGGCGGCGCTGGGCCAGGCCCTGCCCGCGCCCGCGCCGGCCGTTCTGACGCTGCACGGCGAGCTGCCCGTCGAGCAGCAATCGCAGGTGCTGCAACCCGACCCGCAAGGCCGGCGCCGCGTGGTGCTGGCCACCAACGTCGCCGAATCCAGCGTGACCCTGCCCGGCGTGCGTGTGGTGATCGACAGCGGCCTTGCGCGTGAGCCGCGCTACGACCCGAACAGCGGATTCGCGCGGCTCGACGTGGTGCACGTCGCGCAGTCCTCGGCCGACCAACGCGCCGGCCGCGCCGGGCGCATCGCCGACGGATGGGCGTACCGGCTGTGGCCGCAATCCCAGCGCCTGGAGCCGCAGCGGCGGCCCGAGATCGCCCAGGTCGAGCTGGCCGGTCTGGCGCTCGAGCTGGCCGCCTGGGGCAACGTGGCGCTGCCGTTTGTCGATGCGCCTCCACCGGGGGCGCTGGCGGCCGCACGCGACCTGCTGCAGCGGCTGGGTGCGGTGGATGGCGCGGTGATCAACGCGTTCGGCAAACGCATGCTCGCACTCGGCACGCACCCACGATTGGCGGCGATGTTGCTGGCGCCCCGCGGTGACGACGAGAAGGCGTTGGCCTGCGACCTGGCGGCCCTGGTCGAGGCGCGCGACCCGTTGCGTTCGCGCAGCGATGCGTTGGCCGAGCGTTGGCAAGCGCTGGCGGCGTTCCGCCGTGGACGCGTCTCCGCCGATGCCTCGCGTTCGGGTCTGGCCGCGCTGGACCAGGCCGCGCGCCAGTGGCGGCGACGCCTGCGCGTGGACACCGCACCGGCCGACAGCGTGCCCGCGCACGCACTGGGCGATCTGCTGCTGCACGCGTTTCCGGACCGCATCGCGCGCCAGCACCCCTCCGACCCCTTCCGCTACCAGCTGGCCAACGGTCGCAGCGCCAAGCTGTTTGACGACAGCGCGCTGTACGGCGAGCCGTGGCTGGTGATCAGCGAGTTGCGCGACGACCCGCGCGACGCCCGCGTGCTGCGTGCGGCACCGCTGGACGAGGCACGCCTGCGCCGCGATTTCCCGCAGCGTTTCACCAGCGAGGACCGCGTGGTCTGGGATGCCGGCGCCCGTCGCATCGCCGCGCAGCGCGAGAGCCGCTTCGACCGCATCGTGCTGGACACGCGCGCGTTGGCAAAGCCCGACCCGTCGCGCTTTGCCGACGCCCTGGTCGACGCGGTGCATCAACTCGGCCTGGACGCGCTGCCGTGGACCGAGCCGCTGTCGCAATGGCGAGCGCGGGTGCGCTGCCTGCGCGCATGGCTGGGCGAACTGGACGGCCTGCCGGACCTGTCCGATGCCGCGCTGCTGGCGTCGCTGGACCGCTGGCTCAAGCCGGCGCTGGCCGGCAAGACTCGCCTGGACGCGCTCGACGAGGGCGCGTTTTCGGAAGCGTTGAAGTCCGGGATGGAATGGTCGCTGCGGCAGCGCATCGACGCGCTGGCACCGACCCGCATCAGCGTGCCCTCGGGGCTCGAGCGGCGAATCGAGTACGGCTTCGACGACCACGCCGACGACGGCCGTGGCGCGCCGATGCCGCCCGTGCTGGCGGTGAAGTTGCAGGAACTGTTCGGCCTGGCGGACACGCCACGGATTGCCGATGGCCGGGTGCCGCTGACCCTGCATCTGCTGTCGCCGGGTGGCAAGCCGCTGCAGATCACGCAGGACCTGCGCGGCTTCTGGGATCGCACCTATCCGGAAGTAAAGAAGGAAATGAAGGGCCGATACCCGCGTCACCCCTGGCCCGAGGACCCCTGGAGCGCCACCGCGACACACCGGGCCAAGCCGCGCGGGACATGACTGCGCAGGACCTGAGCGCGCAGGACTAAACCGTTCGGGACCGGGCGGCCCGGCGCGCGCTCCGCACCGATGACCGCCGTCCCGCTGCGCGACCGCCGCGCGCGCCGGTGCGGTGACCCTCACTCGTGCCTCTGGGATGTCGCCATCGTCCGTCATCGGCACACGCTGCCGTGCTGGCCATCCGGTCCGGCGAAACCGGCAGCCAGCGCGACGGCGCCCCATCCGCTGCACACAATGATCGCGATGACGGAGCGATGGCGACATGGAGGAGATGATCCCGACGCGTTGGCGATCACGGTATCGGTGAACCGGGCGATCGCGTGTCGGGCATCCCCGTGGCGAGCGTTCGGATTTTCGGGCGCCAAGGTCGGTGCCGCCGAAGTCACGGAAACGCCGGCTGTTGCGTCGCGCGAGCGCTCACTACACTGCGCCGATGCCCTCCTCGCCCCTGCACGATCCCGCCTTCCTGCCCTTCAAGCTCGATCCGGTGACGCGCCGCGTGCTGTGGCTGCGCGTGGACCCGCGCTGGCGCCGCGAGGCGGCTTTCCTCGACGAACGCGCCCTGCCGGCCGATGCCGAAGGTGGCTGGCTCGGGTTCGACAGCCTGCTGGATGTGCCGTTACCGCGCGCGCGCGCGGCCGACGCGATCTTCCACATCGGCCATTGCGGTTCGACCCTGCTGAGCCGGCTGCTGGACAGCTGGGACGACGTGCAGGGCCTGCGCGAGCCGTTGCCGTTGCGCACGCTGGCCGACGCCTGGCCCCTCCTGAGGCAACCGCAATCGCGGATCGCACCCGATCAGGCGCCGCGATTGCTGCGCGCGTTGTGGGCGGCGTGGTCGCTGGCGCCTGCGCCGCGATCGCGCTGCGTGGTCAAGGCGACCAGCAGCTGCAACGCGCTGGCGGCGTCGGTGCTGGCGATGCACGCGACGTCGCGCGCGGTGCTGCTCGACATGCCGCTGCGACCGTACCTGGCGACGTTGCTGAAATCGCCGAACTCGGTACTCGATGCCGCCAACGCGGCAGCCGACCGTCTGCAGGTGCTGCACGACCACGGCGTCGGCGACGACCTTGCCTTGCATGCGCTGTCGCTTCCCCAGCAGTGCGCGATGGGTTGGCTCGCCGAGCGACTGCGCTTCGATGCGCTGGCTCGCGGCGAACACGGCGATCGCGTGCTGCGGGTGGATTTCGAGGCGTTGCTGGCCGATCCCCGCGCAGTCCTGACGGCATTGGCCGAACACCTGTCGTTGGACCCGCTCGGCGTCGACGCGGCAATGGCCTCACCGGCCTGGGGGCGCTATTCCAAGTCGCAGGACCACGGCTATGGCCGCGACGATCGCGCACACGACCTGCACCTGGCGTACGAGCGACACCGCGCCGACATCGACGCCGGACTGGCGTGGGTGAGCGCGCGGCTGCAACGCCATCCGTCGTTGCTGGCCGTGGCAGGTGAGCGGCAAGCGGGGGAGGCGTAACCGAAGCGTCGAGTTGCGGGCGATGGCCTGCTCGACGTCTCTCTCCGTCCCACCCCTCGCCACGCCAACCGTTCATTCGGCGCGGGCGCAACACACCAAGCGCTGCGTCGCAGCGCCCCCGCTGATCACGGCTGACACCGGCTGATGTCGATCACGTGGTGCGCGGTCGAGCCGGCAGCATGCGGCACGCCGCGCAAGGCATGCTCGTTCTACGGCAGGCCTGCTTTCACGTGTCGGCCCACATCCGGAACAGGTTGGTGCGCAGCGATTCCAGCAGCACCTGCAGGCGCGGGTCGCCCGGTGCCGCGCCGCGCACGGCGATGGCGCGGGCTTCGTCCAGCTGCACCAACAGCTCGCGTTGCGCCGCGTCGGCAATCCAGCTGTGCAGCCAGGTGATCGCCGCCAGGCGCACGCCGCGTGTCACCGGAGCGACGCGGTGGATGGTCGTCGACGGGTAGAGGATCGCGCTGCCGGGTTCGAGCTTGTACGACAGCTCCTGGCCGCCCAGTTCGATGCTGAGTTCGCCGCCGTCGTAATCGACCGGGGCGTTGAGGAAGATCGTGCACGACAGGTCGCTGCGGATCGGCGGGCTGGATGGGAACAGCGCTTCGTCGACGTGCCAGCCGTAGTCCATGCCCGGCTCGTAGCGCACCACCGTGGTGCGCGCCATCGTGCGTGGCTGCGCGTAGATGCGCAGGTCGGGGTGGCGCACCAGCGCGTCGCGCGCGATCTGGGCGATGCGCGCGTTGGCCGGGTCGTCCTGCGGCGCCTGCAGATTGTGCTTGACGGTGGAATCGGGGTTGGTGATGCGGCCATCGCCGAAGCGCACCTGCGGCAGCAGTTCGCGCACCGCTTGCAGCTCGGCGGGGCCCAGAACGTTCGGCAGCACACGGATCATCGGCAACTCGGCTGGCAGGCGGGGACAGCGCCGATGATCGGCATTCAGCCGCGGGCCGGCAACCGCTCACGCATCGCCAACACCGGCTTGCCGACACTGGCCGCTCGCTGCTGACAGTCCTTCGCATCATCACAGGAGTCGATCATGAACACTTTCAACGGATTGCCCGGCCGCGCGCTGGAACTGGCCGGCACGCTGGGCGACAACCTGCGCAACGCGCTGCCGCCGGCCCGCAAATGGTTGGAAACCGGCGCGAAGCTGGGCGCGTTGAAGACCGGCGCAAGCGTCGCGGGCAAGTTCGCACGCCGCAATCCGGCGTTGCTGGTGGCCGCCGCGGCCGGTGCGGGCCTGCTGTGGTACGCGGTGAAACGGCGCAAGCGCCAGGCCGAGGAGGCCGCACGCCAGGGCGAACCGATCGAAGGCAGCTCGCGCCGGATCGATGCGCGCAAGGCCAACGGCAGCGAGCGCACGCGGCGCAAGCCCGCCAGCCGACCCACGCGCGCTCCGCGAGACACCACCACCACCGGCACCCACGCGTCCGAGTAATCGCACCGTGCCGCGCCGGGCAAACGTCCGGCACGGCGCGCGCCGAATCAGCCCGTGGTGGCGTCCGTCGCCTCGGGCAGTTCGATCACGAAGCGCGCGCCGCCGCTCTTGCGCGTCTCGTACCAGAGCTGTCCACCGGCATCGGCGATGATCTGTTTGGCCAGCGACAGGCCGAGCCCGCTGGAAATGCCGTCGTTGCCGTCGTGCAGTCGCGTGAACGGCTTGAACAGTTCGCGCTGCCGCAGCGGCGGTATGCCGGGTCCGCGATCGGCCACCACCAGCTGCCAGAACCCCGGCGCGCCGGCGCGCGCGGCCAGCAGCAACGGCGCGCCGGGTGCGTACTTCATGGCATTGGTCACCAGGTTCTCGCTGACCTGACGCAACACGCGCTCGTCGATGCCGACCGTGGCGGAGATCGCCGGACGCTGCAGTTCGATGTGGATGCCGTGGGCTTCCAACTGCATCTCGTAACGCTGCACCAGCCAATCGAGCGTGCGTCCGAGGTCGGCGCGATGGTTGTCGCCGGTGCAGGCACCGGACTGCCGCTCGAGGTAGTGCCGGATGTAGCCCAGCGCGTCGTCGGCGCTCTCGTGGATCATGTCCAGGTAGCGCGGCACGCGTTCGGGGCGGCAGCCGTCGTTGCGCAGGATGTCGCTGGCAAACAGCACACTGCTGATCGGGTTCTTGAGGTCGTGCGCGACCAGGTTGACCAGTTCCTCGCGTTCGCGGGCCACGCGTTCGAGGCGGTCGCGGGTGAGCTTCAACCCGATGTGCGCGTTCACGCGCGCCAGCAGCTCTTCAGGCAGGAACGGCTTGGTCACGTAGTCGACCACGCCAGCGTCGAACGCGCGCAGCAGCAGTTCGCGGTCCTGCGCGGCGGTGACGAATATCACCGGCGTGCGCAGCGGCGCATGGCGGCTGCGCAGCGCGGCCAGCACGTCGAACCCGTCCATGCCCGGCATCATCATGTCGAGCAGGATCAGGTCGGGCACCGACTCGGCGTAGGTCGCCAGCGCTTCGTCGCCATTGCCGGCGACCAGCACGGTGTAGCCCTGACGGGACAGCAGGCTGCTGACCACGCGCAGGTTCGCGGACTGGTCGTCGACAACCAGGATGCAGCCGGTAGCGGGGACGCTGTTCATGCCTGAGTGATTCCCGGATGTGGGCGTCCGATTCCCCTGATCGGTGCCGCGGGCAAAGCGCTGGCGTGCAGACGTTAGCAGAACGCATTGGCCAGGACGGTACGGCCGAACGTGGCCCGCCTGGAGCGCGACGGCGGCGCCGCGTCCGGGCCCGGACGCGGCGGGGCCCATGGTGCGATGGCGGGGCGGCGGTGGCTGCCCGTCGACGTCGACAGCTTGCGCCGCGTCGCGGAAACCGGGCTGTCCGGGACGGTGCGGCGGCACCCGGGCCGTCGACGGCGCTGGGCGTGATCGCCGTGGGCCGTCATCATGGCGTCCTGCCGACGCCGCACGCGCCTGCGCGCACCTGTCCACGTTGCCGATGGAGCTGCCATGAACCGACGTCCACTGGGTCGATCGCCGTTGTCGGTGGCGCCGTTCGCGTTCGGCGGCAACGTGTTTGGTTGGAGCGTCGACGAGGCGACCTCGTTTGCGCTGCTGGATGCCTTCGTCGATGCCGGTTTCGACCTGGTCGACACCGCCGACAGCTACGCGCACTGGGCACCGGGGAACCACGGCGGTGAGTCCGAGGCCATCATCGGCCGCTGGCTGCGGCGCGGTGGCAAGCGCGATCGCGTCACCATCGCGACCAAGGTCGGCAAGTGGGTGCCGCGGCCCGGGCTGTCGCCGGCCAACATCGCCGCCGCCGCCGACGAGTCGCTACGGCGCCTGCAGACCGACGTCATCGATCTGTACCAGGCGCACCAGGACGATCCGCTGGTGCCGCTGGCCGACACCCTCGGCGCGTTCGCGCGGCTGATCGAGCAGGGAAAGGTGCGCGCGATCGGCGCGTCCAACTATTCCGCAGAACGCTTCGCCCAGGCGCTCGACACCGCGCAGGAGCTGGGCCTGCCGCGCTACGAGTGCCTGCAGCCCGAGTACAACCTGGTCGACCGCGCGGGTTTCGAGAGCGCGCTCGAGCCGTTGGTGCGGGAGCGTTCGGTGGGCGTGATCAGCTATTACTCGTTGGCCAGCGGTTTCCTCAGTGGCAAGTACCGCAGCGTCGCTGACCTTGGCAAGAGCGCCGCGCGCGCCGGTGCGGTGATGCGCTATCTCGAGCCGCGCGGCCTGCGCGTGCTGGAGGCGCTGGACGACGTGGCCGCCGGGCATGGCGCGACACCGGCGCAGTGCGCGCTGGCGTGGCTGATGGCGCGGCCCAGCGTGACCGCGCCCATTGCGAGCGCGACCAGCGTCGAGCAGCTGCGGGAACTGCTGGGCGCGGCGCGGCTGTCGCTGTCGGCGGACGACATCGCACAACTGGATGCGGCCGGTGCCGCCTGAGGGCGGTGCTCGCCCGCGCCCCGTGATGCCTCACCCTCGCGCGGCGCGCTTGCCGCGACCGCGCTCCTGCGCCGCATTCCACACGACCCAGTGATGACCGACTCCATCGACCCACACGCGCTGCGCCGGCATCGCACCGGCCTTGCGTTGGCTGCCGCCGGCGCGGTGCTGTTCTCGGCCAAGGCGATCCTCGCCAAGTTCCTGTTCCGCGAAGGGCTCGACGCGCTGGACGTGATGGCGTTGCGCATGCTGATGGCGCTGCCGCTGTTCGTCGCGCTGGGCTGGCGAGAGCGTCACCGTGGCGGTGCGCAGGCGCTGTCGCGTCGCGACATGGGGCTGATCCTCGTGCTGGGCGTTCTGGGCTACTACCTCTCCAGCCTGCTGGACTTCTGGGGCCTGCAGTACGTGCCGGTGTCGCTGGAGCGGTTGATCCTGTTCCTCAACCCGACCTTCGTGCTGCTGTTGGGGGTTCTGGCGTTTGGCCGCCGCGTCGCGCGCCGGGAATGGGTGGCGATGGCCGTCAGCTACGCCGGCGTCACGCTGGTGTTCGCCGAGAACCTGCGCGCGCAGGGCGATCACCTGCTGTTCGGCAGCGCGCTGGTGCTGTTGGCGGCGATGAGCTACGCGCTTTACCTGGCCATGTCGGGGCAGCTGGTCAAGCGCATCGGCTCGCTGCGCCTGGTGGCGTACGCGATGTGCGTGTCCACCGCGGCGACCGTGCTGCATTACCTGCTGGTGCGCGATCCGCAGCACCTGCTGCAACTGCCGGCCAACGCCTACCTGCTGGCGGTGGCCAACGCCGTGCTGTGCACCTTCCTGCCGGTGACGTTCACGATGGCGGCGGTCGCGCGACTGGGCGCGGCCACCGCCGCGCAGCTGTCGGTGATCGGCCCGGTGTCGCTGCTGTTCCTCGGCGGCTGGCTGCTGGGCGAGCCGATCACGGCGCTGCAGTTGCTCGGTACCGGGGTGGTGCTGGGCGGCGTGTGGGTGCTGACCCGCCCGGGTGCCAACTCGGTGCCGATCGCTGGCGAGGAGTAGCGGGCGCGGTACGTGCCCGCACAGCGCGTGTCGGTGCCGGCTCAGGCCCGCGAGGTGGACTTGCCGGGCGCGCGCATGCGGCGCGTCGTCGTCCCGCCGGACGGCGTCGGTGCGACGGTGGTGGTTGCCGCTGGCGCCTCGCGCTGCAGCAGCTCGCGTTTGCGCTCGACGCCCCAGCGATAGCCCGACAGTGCGCCGTCGCTGCGCACCACGCGATGGCAGGGGATGGCCACGGCGAGGTGGTTCGCCGCGCACGCCTGCGCCACCGCGCGCACGGCCCGGGGCATGCCGATGCTGGCCGCGACCTGCGCGTACGACGCGGTGCTGCCGGCCGGGATCTGCCGGAGGGCCTGCCAGACGCGCTCCTGGAACGCCGTGCCCTGCACGTCCAGCGGCAGGTCCAGACCGATCGCGGGTGCCTCGACGTGGCCCACCACGCGCGCCACCAGGTGCTCGAAGCCGGCATCGCCGCCGATCAGGTTCGCGCGCGGGAACTGGTCCTGCAGATCGCGCGCCAGGGCATCGGGATCCTCGCCCAGCAGGATCGCGCAGACGCCACGTTCGCTGCGCGCGACCAGGATCGCGCCGAGCGAGCATTCACCGACGGCGAAGCGGATGTCGGTGTTGCTGCCGCCGGCGCGGTAGTCCTTCGGACGCATTCCCAGGCGCTGGCCGGCGGTTTCGTAGAAGCGGCTGTTGGCGTTGAAGCCGGCGTCGTAGATCGCATCGGTGATGGTCGGCGTGCGATCGAGTCGATCGCGCATCTGCCGGGCACGGTGCGCGGACGCGTAGGCCTTGGGCGTGACGCCGGTGGCGGCCTTGAAGACGCGATGGAAGTGGTAGGGACTCATCGCCGCGCGTTGTGCGAGTTCGGCCAGCGACGGCGTCGCATCGGCTGCCTCGATGTGCCGGCATGCCGCCGCGACCACCGCCGCGTGCTGCGCGGCGACCGCGCTCTGATCGGCGGCCGCGCGTCGGCTGGGCCGGTAACCGGCGGCCTGCGCGGCCTCGGCATTGTCGAAGAACACCACGTTCTGCGGCCGCGGCAAACGCGATGGGCTGCTCGGCCGGCAGTACACGCCGGTGGTCTTCACCGCGTAGACGAAGCGCGCGTCGGCGGCGGGATCGCGTGCCACCACGGCCGCCCAGCGGGGATCACGCTCGGTCGCGGACGGCGGGCTGGCGATGGACTGTCGGGCGGTGGATCGAAGTGGACGGTTCATGGCGTCGATGCGTGGGTAGCCTGGCCAGTGGTCAAGGTAGGCCGTGTGCCCGCGGCGATCACTCCGGGTCTTGCGGTCGAATTGGCGGTGATCGGCCGTGCCCGGGCGGGCCTGCGTCGATCTGGACGGCTGTGTCCAAGCTACTCCAACCGGCCGGCGTGCCGCATCGTGCGGGTCAGCCGGCCTTGCGCAGCGTGAAGTTGATGCGCTGCTCGCCCAGCAGCGGGTGCCGGGCCGGTTTGAGCGGCACAACGCCGTGGAAGCGCAGGCGATCGACGCCGCCCCAGACCACCACGTCGCCGTGCACCAGTGGTATGCGCGCGGCCTTGTCGGCCCGCCGATGGCCGCCGAAAAGAAACGTCGCCGGAATGCCGAGCGAGACCGAGACGATCGGATGGTCGTGGCTGCGTTCGTCGCGGTCCTGGTGCAGCGACAACCGCGTCCCGGGCAGGTAGCGGTTGATCAGGCAGGCATCGGGAACGAACCCGGGGAATCCGGCCTCGCTGGCGGCCTCGCGTGCCAACGCCAGCATGGCGACGGGCATCGCGGGCCAGGGTTGGCCGCTGTCGGGATCGTGGCTGGCATAGCGATAGCCGCGCCGGTCGCTGGTCCAGCCCAGCGCGCCGCAATTGGTCATCGCCGCCGACATGGTCAATCCGCCCGGCGTCACCAGTCGGCGGAACGGCGCGGCCGCGCTGACGTCCGCCAGCGCAAGCAGCAGTTCCGCTTCGTTCGCCAGCGCGAAGCCGCGCAGCACGAATGCCTGTTCGCCGAGGCGTTCGCGGTGGCCAACCAGAGCGGTACCGAACAGGTCGCCAATCATCGATCCGACTCAGCGTGCATCGTGGAAGATGATGCCCAGCGCGTGCCGCTGTCCGCAACGGACCCGGCTGACGCCGTGGCGAAGTGTGACCTTGCGGCTGCCGTGTGCGCCCGCCACCGGTCGCTGGTTGACCGCAAACAGCACCGCGTCGCCCTGCGCCAGCGGCACCACTTCGGCGCGCGACTGCTGGCGCGGGCGTTGTTCGGTCAGCACGAATTCGCCGCCCTCGAAATCGCGGCCCGGTTGCGACAGCAGCACCGTCAGCTGGATCGGAAAGACGTGCTCCCCGTACAGGTCCTGGTGCAGGCAGTTGTAGTCGCCCTCGCCGTACCGCAGCAGCAGCGGCGTGGGTCGCAGCTGGCCGGCGTCATGGCAGCGCCGGATGAATTCCTCGTGGTGTTCGGGGTAGTGCACGTCGACCTGCATCGCATCGTTCCAGCGATTGGCGATTGCCACCAGGCGTGGGTAGATCGCCGAGCGCAGCGCCGACACGGCGTCGGGCAACGGATACCCGAAGTACTTGTACTCGCCGCTGCCGAAGCCGTAACGCGCCATCACGACGCGGCTGCGAAAGGGATCGTGGTGCGCGTACAGCGCGGTCATCGCCGCGCATTCGTCCGCGGTCAGCAGACCCGGCAGCAGAGCGTTGCCGTGTGCGTCGAGCGAACGCTGGGCTTCGTCCCAATCGAACGCGGACACGCGGTCGCCGGGTGTGCCGGCATCGCCCCGTTCGACGCTCATGCGTTCGCCCCGCGGCGCGGGCGCCACGCCGAGAGTGGCGGACGCCGGCGGGTATCGGTCGCGGCGGTCTGGGTCATGGTCGAGGTTCCGTTGAGTGGTCGCGATCACGGCAGTGTGCCGGCACGAATCGCGCCAGGCACTCCGTTGCTTGCTGGCGAATTCGCCATCGGTTGGCGGGCTTGCCTGCCGTGTCGATGTCCGGTGCGCCGCGCCGGCAGCCAGGCAGATGGATGGTCCGTGCGACGGCGGCGCAGCAGTGGGGCGATCGCGGTCAGCGGCGCCGACGGGTGTTGCCGGGTTCGGCCGGGCAGTCGCGCCATTGCCCCGGTGCCAGGCCGGAAAGCTGTTGCGTGCCGATCGCGGTGCGGATCAGGCGCAGGGTCGGCAGCCCGACCGCGGCGGTCATCCGCCGCACCTGGCGGTTGCGCCCTTCGTGGATGGTCAGCTGCAGCCATGAATCGGCCACGGTCTTGCGGTAACGCACCGGCGGATCGCGCGGCCACAGCCAGTGCGGCGGGTCGATCGCCAGCGCCTGCGCGGGCAGCGTCAGGCCGTCGTTGAGCACCACGCCCCGGCATAGTGCGTCGAGCTGGTGCGTCGACGGTTCGCCCTCGACCTGCACGACGTAGGTCTTGGGTTCCTTGTGGCGCGGGTCGGTGAGGCGATGGGCCAACGGGCCATCGTCGGTCAGCAGCAGCAAGCCTTCGCTGTCGTGGTCGAGGCGGCCGGCGGCATAGACGTCCGCGGGCAGGCCGAAGCCCGCCAGCGTGGGCCGCGGCGGCGTGCTGCGATCGGTGAACTGGCACAGCACGCCGTACGGCTTGTTGAACGCGATCAGCATCGGCGCGTCCGGTACCGCGGATTACTGGTCGGCAATGCTCATGACCTTCAGCGAGTAGTCGCCGGTGGCGCTGTCGTCGTCGCCCGAGAGCGCGTGGACGCGAAGCAGGTATTCGCCGGCGGCCTCGACCTCGGTGACGATCAGCGAGTCGGTGCTGTCGCCTTCGCCTTCGCGGTCATCGTTCTCGGAGATCTTGTTGCCGGTCGGTCCGAACAGCACCAGCACGGTGTCGAAGTCGTCGGACTTGGCGCTGATCGCGACCAGCTGGCCGGCCGGCAGGTTGATGCGGTAGTCGTGGCTGCGGCCACCGTTGTCGCTCGGGCGGTCGGCGGCGACCAGGGTGCCGTTGACCTGACGACCCATCTGCAGCGACTTCGGGCTCCAGTCGGCAGCGCTGGCGGTGGTGGCGGCGAGAGCGGCGACGAGGCCGAGCGCGAGGGTGTGGAGGCGCATGTACTTTCCTTAGTTTTTGGTTTTGTTGGCAGGGAATGGTTCGAGGGATCGCCGGACGCCCCTGCGCGGCCGGCGTGATCGAAACGGTCTGGCGGCGCGCTCAACCGGCCGGCTTGCGGAACCGCAGGGTCATGCGGTCGCTCTCGCCAATCGCCTTGTATTTTGCATTGTCCGCGGGCTCGTGGTCGTTCACCGGTGGCAGCGTCCACACGCCATTGGGATGGTCGCGCGTGTCGGCCGGGTTGGCGTTGACTTCGCTGCTGGCGTCGAGCACGAATCCGGCGGCCTGCGCCATCGCGATGATCTGCGCCTGGCCGACGTAACCGGACTTGTCATCGGCCGGCACGTCGGCGGCGGCGCGGTGTTCGACCACGCCCAGCGTGCCGCCCGGGCGCAGTACGGCGAAGAAGCCCTTGAACATGCCCTCGGCCTGGCCGGCCATGCGCCAGTTGTGGACGTTGCGGAAGGTCAGCACCGCGTCGGCCGAGGCCGGCGGACCGAACACGGGCTGCACGGGATTGAAAGCGACCACGCGCGCGCGATCGAACTGCGCCGGCGCCGCGGCGAACTTCGCGTCGAGCTGGCTGCGATAGCGCTGCTGGTTGTCGCGGCCGCGGCCTTCGGGCACCGCGGCCGGATCGACCATCGCGGCGATGTACTGGCCGTCCTGGCGCAGGTACGGGGCCAGGATTTCGGCGTACCAGCCGCCGCCCGGGGTGATCTCGATGACGGTCTGGCCACCCATGACCTCAAAGAAGGTCAGCGTCTCGCGCGGGTGGCGGTAGCGGTCACGCGCGACATTGCCGGCGCTGCGCCAGTCGCCGGCGATCGCGGCGTCGAGCTGGGCCCGACCGAGCATGTCGCCGCGCGGTGCGCGTGCGGACGCGTCGGCCTGGCTGCCCACCGTGGCGGCGTCGGGCGTCGCAGAGGCGGTTGCTCCTCCGGCACAAGCGGCCAGAAGGCCGGGGAGGATCGCAGCAAGCAGCAATGGCTTCATTCGCAGGGCTTCCAGTGAACGGGACGCCAGACTAGCGCCTCCGGAGCAGAAACGAGTGGTGGGCGTGAGGAACCGGCGGGGCGCGGGTGGGCGGGCCACGCCCGGACGTTGGCGAAGCGCGGTGAGACGGGATGCGGGCGCGGGCACCGACGGTCGCCGTCGTCCTCAGCTCACTCCTGGCCACGCATGCTGCGCTGCTCGCTTGCGACCGCCTCGACGTACTCGCGCGCCTGCTCGAGCAGCCACTCGCGGAACAGCGTGAGGCCGGTATGGTCGGCCGAGCGTGCCGGGTACACGAGGTAGTGCGCGAAGTCGGAGACCTGGCGCTCGTCGAACAGAGGTACCAGCAGGCCAGCGTCGACGAAGGGCTGCATCAGCGTGCCGCGGCCCAGTGCGATGCCCAGCCCCTCGACCGCGGCGCGGTGCAGCGTCTCGGAGTCGTCGAAGTTGGCCACGTAGCGATCGGGCGGGTCTCCGCCGATCGTCGCGAACCACCCGCCCCAGCGGTTGCCCGAGTCGCCGAGTAACGGATACGTGCGGAGCGTTTGCAGGGTCGGCCGGCCCAGCCGTGCGATCAGCGCCGGGCTGGCGGTCGGCGTCAGCCAGTCGTCGAACAGGTGCACGGCCTGCAGCCCCGGCCAATGCCCGGGGCCGAAACGCAGGCCGGCGTCGAGTTGCAGGTCGCGCGCGAAGTCGACCACCGTGCTGCTGGACTGCAGGCTGACCTGCATCTGCGGGTGCCGGGCCAGGAAGTTCGGCAGCCGCGGCACCAGCCAGCTCGATGCGAACGACGGCAGCATCGTCAGTGCCAGCATGTCGTGGCGCGGCGTGCTGCCCGGTCGCACCGCCTGTTCGATCGCGTCCAGGTGCGGCGCGATGCGATCGAACAACGCCCGACCTTCATCAGTCAGTGACACGCCGCGCGCGCCACGCACGAACAGGCGCTGTCCCATGCGCGTTTCCAGGCCGCGGATCTGGTGGCTCAGTGCGCTGACCGTGAGGTGCATCGACTCGGCCGCGCGCGACAGATTGGCGGTCCGCGCGGCGGCGACAAAGCCCTGCAAGGCATGCAATGGGGCACGGCTCATCTTGAATTCCATTCAAGTCAGACTTGCAGAATCGTCGCTTTTTCAAGCGTTTTTGCGGGTCTATCTTGCACCTCGTTCAAGAGGTATGTCCAACGCGGGCAACCCGGAACCCCAAGGAGCCCACCATGAACATCTTCACCAACATGCTGTCCCTGCACGGCTTCAACACCGACGCCAGCCCGGCCGACCACGACGAGACCAGCTACGCCGAAGGCCTGGGCAATGAGGTTGCGTCGCGCCACTTCTTCGCCTCGCCGTTCTCGGTATTCGGTCGCCGCGTTTCGGCCCCGCGTCGCGAGGCCACCGACGCCGACCCCCGCGTTGCCGGCGCGTGCTGCGGTTGAGTGCTCGACATGCAGCGGCATGCCCGGCCATTGGCGACCCAGGCGTTGACGCGTCCTTGCGCAGGACCGGGACGCTCGGCGCCGGGGATTACCGCCTGACCGATGCCCGATGGCTTCGCCTCGCGCGACCCGCGCATCGACCCGGTGCGGACGGCCCGCCAAAAACCACCACGCAGGAACGAAGAAGGCCCGGGAATCCCGGGCCTTTCTTTTTGTGCGGCGTTGGTCGCAGGTCCGCGCGCCGTTGGGAGGGCGCGCGATCCTGCCGGTCGGCGTCAGCCCGCGGCCAGCTTGGCCAGTGCGGCGTTGAGCGTCGCGCTGGGACGCATCGCCTTGCCCAGCAGCGCCAGGTCGGGGTGGTAATAGCCGCCGATCTCGACCGGATGGCCCTGCACGCGCACCAGCTCGTCGACGATCGTCGCCTCGTTGGCCTGCAAGGTCGCGGCCAGTTCGGTGAACTTGGCCTTCAGCCCGGCATCGACGTCCTGCGCGGCCAGCGCCTGCGCCCAGTACATCGCCAGATAGAAGTGGCTGCCGCGGTTGTCCAGACCGCCGACCTTGCGCGATGGCGAGCGGTCGTTGTCGAGGAACTGCGCGTTGGCCGTGTCCAGCGTGTCGGCCAGCACCCGTGCGGCGGCGTGGTCGTAGCGGTTGGCCAGGTGCTCGAGCGAGGCGGCCAGCGCCAGGAACTCGCCCAGCGAATCCCAGCGCAGGTAGTTCTCGGCGACGAACTGCTGCACGTGCTTGGGCGCCGAACCGCCGGCACCGGTCTCGAACAGGCCGCCGCCGGCCATCAGCGGCACGATCGACAGCATCTTCGCGCTGGTGCCCAACTCCATGATCGGGAACAGGTCGGTGAGGTAGTCGCGCAGCACGTTGCCGGTCACCGAGATCGTGTCCAGGCCCTGGCGGATGCGCTCGAGCGAGAACCGCGTGGCCTCGACCGGCGACAGGATGCGGATGTCCAGGCCCGACAGGTCGTGGTCCTTGAGGTAGGCCTGGACCTTGGCGATCACCTGCGCGTCGTGCGCGCGCGCCGGGTCCAGCCAGAACACGGCCGGCGTGTGGCTCAGGCGGGCGCGGCTCACGGCCAGCTTCACCCAGTCCTGGATCGGCGCGTCCTTGGTCTGGCACATGCGCCAGATGTCGCCGGCCTCGACCGCGTGCTCGAGCAGCACGTTGCCGGCCTCGTCGACCACGCGCACGGTGCCGTCGGCCGGGATCTGGAAGGTCTTGTCGTGGCTGCCGTACTCCTCGGCCTTCTGCGCCATCAGGCCGACGTTGGGCACGCTGCCCATCGTGGCCGGGTCGAAGGCGCCGTGGCGCTTGCAGTCGTCGATCACTGCCTCGTACAGGCCGGCGTAGCAGCGGTCGGGGATCACCGCCTTGGTGTCCTGCAGCTGGCCGGCGGCGTTCCACATGCGGCCGGAGTCGCGGATCATCGCCGGCATCGACGCGTCGACGATCACGTCGCTGGGCACGTGCAGGTTGGTGATGCCCTTATCGGAGTTGACCATCGCCAGGCCCGGACGCGAGGCGTACTGCGCCTGGATGTCGGCTTCGATCGCCGTACGCGTGTCGGCCGGCAGCGAAGGCAGGCGTGTGTACAGATCGCCGATGCCGTTGTTGGCATCGAAGCCGACCTTCTCCAGCGCATCGGCGTGCTTGGCCAGCACGTCGCGGTAGAAGCGCGAGACCACCAGGCCGAACATGATCGGGTCGGAGACCTTCATCATCGTCGCCTTCAGGTGCAGCGAGAACAGCACGCCCTGCTGCTGCGCATCGGCGATCTGCGCATCGACGAACGCTGCCAGCGCCTTGGCGCTCATCACCGCCGCGTCAATGATCTCGCCCGTCAGCAGCGCGGTCTTCTTCTTGAGGACGGTGGTGGTGCCGTCCTTGCCCAGCAGTTCGATACGCACGTTGCCGGCATGTGCGATCAGCGCCGAGCGCTCGCTGCCGTAGAAGTCACCGCCGTCCATGTGCGCCACATGCGACGTCGAGTCGGCGTTCCACGCGCCCATGCGGTGCGGGTGCTTGCGTGCGTACTGCTTGACCGACAGCGGTGCGCGGCGGTCGGAGTTGCCTTCGCGCAGCACCGGATTGACCGCGCTGCCCTTGGTGCGGTCGTAGTGCGCCTTGATCTGCTTCTGCGCATCGTCCTGCGGTTCGTCCGGGTAGTCCGGCAGTGGGTAGCCCTGCTGCTGCAACTCGGCGATGGCGGCCTTCAGCTGCGGCACCGAGGCGCTGACGTTGGGCAGCTTGATGATGTTGGCTTCCGGTGTCGTGGCCAGCTGGCCGAGCTCGGCCAGGTGGTCGGCGACGCGGCGCTCGCCCAGCGCTTCGGGGAAGTGCGACAGGATGCGTGCGGCCAGCGAGATGTCGCGGGTCTCGACCCCGATGCCGGCCGTGCCGGTAAACGCTTCGACGATGGGCAGCAACGACTGCGTGGCCAGGAGCGGGGCTTCGTCGGTCAGCGTGTAGATGATCTTCGGGGTGTTGGACATATCGGGAGCGGCTCGCTTGCTGATCAGGCTGGAAGGCGACGGGCGGCGCGCCGGGGGAGGTCGCGGCCGCGGTGAGGTCGTTCGGGGGTGTCGCGCGCGGATGACATCGAACGCCATCCGGACCGGCCATTGTCGCGTTTCACGCGTTTTCCGGCAAAGCGCCAACCCTACGCATGCGTAGGGTTGGCGCGGTTCTCGGCGCGCGTGGTCCCGTACAGCCGTCGTCGCTGCGACGGTCCCGCAACGCCTGGAACCGGATCGCCCGGCGCTTCTATGCGAGATCGGGCGTGACCGGGGTCTGCCAGGTCTGCGGTGTCAACGGCGACAGGCCGTGCGCGATGCGGGCGCGATCGCACTGTGGGCTGGCCTCGCCGTTTTCCCAGGCCGCTTGCAAGGCGTGGCAGGGCGAGGGCCGCTGCGCGTAGATGCCGCAGTGCGCGGCCTGGCCAATGTCGCCCACCAGCGACGTGCACCGCGTGGGCTTGTTCATCGTGCCGCGCATCACCACACGGTGTGGATCGAGTGGCTCGGTCAGTGCAGGCGGGGTGACGCCGGCCAGCTCGGGGGCCGCTTCCGACCAGTGGAACGCGACGCGGAAGGTGGCGCAGCACGCGCCACAGCTCAGGCAGGGATGACGCGACATGGCGGGGCGTTGCCGGGTATGCGGGGATTGGGCGGATCGGCGTGGTCGCCCGGGCCTGGCGGCCCGGGTGCCTTCGTTGGATCTGCGGTGCTTAGGCCGCCGCCGCTCCGCAGCACTTCTTGTACTTCTTGCCGCTGCCGCAAGGGCACGGGTCGTTCGGGCCCGGGGTGGCTTCGCGACGGATCGGCTCGCGCGGGGTCAACGCGTCGACGCGATGGTGGTTCAGGTCGGCCAGCATCCCGGGCAGGCTGGCGATGATCTCGAGCCGCTCGCGGTAGCTGATCGGGGTGGCCGGTGCGGTCGGGTCTTCGGCAAGCACCTCACCGCTGGCGAGCTGGTCGAACAGCGAAAAGATCTCCTCGATCCAACCGTTGTCGTCCAGCCACTGGTCCCACTGCATCTCGCGCAGCTGCGCGCCGGAGAAGAAACCGACCGCCCAATCACGGCCCACGTCGAGTTCGTCGGGATGTTCGGCTTCGGTCTCCTCGGGCAGCCACAGCAGCGGGGCGAGGTGATCGGGCAGGTCGTCGTCGCCGTGGCGCACGCGTTGGCTGACCATGTTCCAGTGACCGGCGAGCAGCGCCTCGACCTCGGCCTGCTCGGCCGCGTCGCCCCAGCGCGGCGTGGTGCCGCCCCAGACCGCCGGGTGCCATTCGGCCGGCGCGATCACGTCCGGCGAGACCACCAGCGCCGACAGGAAGCCGTCCAGCGCCTCGAGGTTGAAGCCCTTGAACGGCACGGCGCGCTGCTCGAGCAGCTCCGCGAGGCGTTCGATCTGTGCATCGTCGAGGTAGGAGGGGGCTTTCATGGGGGTCACCGGCGGTTGCGTAGCGGGCATGGTAGTCGCAGCCGGGCGCCATGCCGAACGGTGGACGCCGTCGCCGGCGCCGCAACGCCCGGCCGGCAGCCGCGGAAGTCGCCCGCGCGGCACCCATGGCCCGGTGCTATGCGCGATGGGCGCTTGCCGGGGCCGCGTCGAATCGGCAAGGCTGGCGCCCCGTCCACCACCGGCCCGGTCATGACCGCCTGCCCCTGCGACCCCAAGCGCGCCTATGCCGACTGCTGCGGTCCCCTGCATGCCGGCGTGCGCGTCGCCGATACCGCCGAGGCGTTGATGCGCTCGCGCTACAGCGCGTTCGCACTGGCCAATGCGGACTACCTGCTTGCCACCTGGCATGCCAGCACGCGTCCGGCAGTGGTCGCGCTGGACGATGCCGCCACCACGCGCTGGCTTGGGCTGGACGTGCGCCACCACGCCATGACCGGTGCCGACACGGCGCAGGTGGAGTTCGTCGCGCGCTGGAAGGTCGGCGGCTCGCCCGCGGTGCGCCTGCACGAGCGCAGCCGCTTCCTGCGCGAAGGCGGGCGCTGGTTCTACCTGGACGGTGAGTTTCCCTGAGCAAGGCACGCGCCCGATGCAGCACGCGTGTCGCGGCGCGCGCGGCCTCGTCCCGGGCAATGCGCGCGACACGGTTCCAACAAAAAGGGGCGCGACCTGCGTCGCGCCCCGAGAGCCGGTTGGGCCGGCTGGGAGAGAGTGTCTCTTGACTACTTCACTTCGAAGTCGCGCGACTGGACGATGGCGCCGTCCAGCGTGATTTCGACCTTGTACTTGCCCAGCGGCCAGCCGTCGGGCTTGCTGACCTTGAAGTTGGTCACCTCGTTGCCGGTGAGATTGATCGACGTGGCCGGGTCGTCGGGAATCGTGGTGGTGCCGTTGTAGGTCCAGATCGCATCGAGCTGCGCAGGCACGGTGGCCGCCGAATCGCTGGTCGAGGTCGACACGGCCGCGATGATGGCGTCCTTCGGTGTGAACGTGGACATTGCCGTGGTGATCTTCTTGTCGGGCCCGACCGCGGTACCCAGGTCAACCGCAGTGACCGATGCGGTGGCGGCGACCGGCATAGGCGCCGGCATCGGCGACGGCTCGGTCGCAACAGGCGGCGTCACGGGAGCGGGTTCTTCTTTCTTCTTGCAGCCGACCAGGGCGATGCTGCCGAGCAGGACGGTGGCGAGGGCGAGGGTCAGTCGGTTCTGGGTCATGGGTGTCTCCAATGGGTTTGCTGGGGAACTCGAGGCGCTGCCGCTCAAGCGGCCGGGTCGCTGTCCTGTGCCGGAATACGGAGCACCTGACCCGGGAAGATCTTGTCGGGATCGTTAAGCTGGTCGCGGTTGGCGTCGTAGATGCGCGCCCATTTGTTGGCATTGCCGTAGAACTGCTTGGCGATCTTGGACAGGCTGTCGCCGCCGGCCACGGTATAGGTCTGCTCACCACCGCCGCCGCTGCCGCCACCACCACCGGTGATTTCCCCGGTGGATTCGACCGACGACTTCACGTTGCCGAAGTCGGGTTGGACCTCGCCCGTGCTGCTTACATCGCTTTTTACATTCGAGAAATCGGGTGTCTTCTGGTTGCTCATGCCGGGCTCTCCTCCTCGAGGTGTCGAGAACGCAGCCACGCTCGCACGGCGGGTGTTAATAAAACATGCTGCCGTCGTGAAGCCCCGGCATCCCGTTACTGGCGCTCGTCGCGTCCCGCCGCAGGTCGCGACCAGCCCGGCGTCGCGCGCCACGGGTTGATGTCCAGACCGCCGCGACGCGTGTACCGCGCTTCCACCGACAACGCCTCGGGCCGCGCGCGCGCAAGCAGGTCGCCGAAGATGCGTTCGACGCATTGCTCGTGAAACTCGGCATGGTCGCGGAACGACACGAGGTAGCGCAGCAGCCCGGCACGATCGATACGCGGGCCGCGGTAGGCGATGCGCACGCGGGCCCAGTCGGGCTGGCCGGTGACCGGGCAGTTGGACTTCAGCACCGCGCTGGTCAGCGTTTCCTCGACGCGATCGCCATCATCGGCGTGCAGGAACTGCGCGCGCGGCGGGCCGTAGTGATCGATGGCGATGGCGAGCGCGTCGATCGATTCTTCCGCGCCGTTGGCGCTGTCGGTCGTGTCGATCGGCGGCAGTCCCATCGCGACGGTGACCGTCGCGCCGGCCACGCGCGACAGATCGAGCGCGATGCGGCTGCGCACCGCCTCGGCCGTGTCGAAACGCGCGGCGTTGAACGAGTTGAGGTAAAGCTTCAGCGACTTGGACTCGACCAGGTTCGGCGAATCGGCGGGCACTTCGAAGGTGGCGGTGGCGACGCACGGCTTGCCATTGCCGTCGAGCCAGCTGAGCTCGTAGGCATGCCAGCGGTCGTGGCCGGCGAAGGGCAGCGCGTTGGCCGTCAGCCCGATGTCGCTGCGGCCGAGGCTGCGCGCGATCGGGAACAGCAGGTCGGGATCGAACTGGCGCGGGTAGTCGACGTGACGCCCGAGCGGGATGGTGGTGTCGGCGGATTCTTGGCTGGTCATGCCGCGATTATCGCCCCGCCGGATGCTGATCGCTCTGCATGCGGGCGCGTGGGCGCCCCAGCGGTGGAACCCGGCGCCGCGAATCCGCGGCGCCGGGTCCGGGTTGCCGGATCCGCCTTACGGCAGGACGCAGCAGCCGATCTTGCCGCCGCCGTAGCGGCAGCCCGGCTTGAGCGGACAACCCGTGTCCGGATGGGTAGCGCTCATGCCGCCGGTATTCAGTGCCTGCGCGGCTCCGAAACCGAACGAGCCGGCGATGGTCAGGGCAAACAGGGCGACTTTGATGCGCTTGCTCAGAAGCTTCATTGCATTCTCCGTGTCGTGGTGACGGCAATCGGCCTATCCATGGCTCGAACCACCGTCAGGACCTTCGCTACCTCTTCCTTGGTGTTCAGTTGTCCGTTGTGCGAGAACAGCACGCGTCCATCGCGGTCGACCACGACCAGCAACGGCACCACGGTAATGTCGTACAACGAGAGTGTCTTGGGCGCCGACAGCACGACCGGGAAATCCAGGCCGCGAGAGCGCACGTAATCGTCGACCGCCTGCCGCGGCGGCTGGGCGATGCCGAGCAGCTCGACTTGCCCTTGAGGCGCATCGCGCAAGGCCAGCGCCAGCGCGCGAACAGCCGGCAGCGATGCCTCGCAGATGGGGCAGGCGGGATCGAAGAAGTACAGGACCTGATGGCGGCCGCGCGCGGCGCCGAGCGTGACCGGCTGGCCGTCGAGCGTGGTGGTGTGGGTGGCGGGCAACCAGCTGCCGACCTGTGGCCGGCGGCCGGCATCGACCAGTGCGTCGTAGCCCTCGCGCAGCTGGCGGTTCTGCACCGACAGCAACACGACGAGCGCGCACGCGGCCAGCAACAGGACATAGGCAATCCAGTTGCGCTGCATCGTTTCCCCTTCCTTGAGGCCCCCCGTGCCGGTTCCGTCGCTTGGACGGGACCGGGCTCCTTGCCGCCCGGTGAAGCTAGCACCGCGTCTTCGTCAGGTGCAAGCGGCGCGAGGCCACTTCACCTCGCGCCCCCCACCTCGCGCGTCAGCCCTGCGGCGCGTGCAGATAGTCCAGGGTGACCTGCAGCATCGCGCGCAGGCCGACGTCCATCGCCGATTCGTCGAGCACGAACTCCGGCGAGTGGTTGCCCGGTGCCGTCGACGGATCGATGCCCGGTGCGGTCGCACCGACGAAGAAGAACATCGACGGCACCTCGCGCGCGTAGAACGAAAAGTCTTCCGCGCCCATCTGCAGCGGCGGTTCGACCACGTTGTCCGCGCCGGCCACCGCCTTGAGGCTGGGCAGCATGCGCGCGGTCAGTGCCGGATCGTTGTAGGTCACCGGGTTGCCGTTCTGGTCGGGCACCTGCGACTGCGCAGTGGCGCCGTGCGCGGCGCTGACGTGATCGGCGACGTTGCGCAGATCCTTGAAGATCGCCTCGCGCATCGCCGGGTCGAAGCTGCGGATGGTGCCGATCATCTCGACCTGGTCGGGAATGATGTTGTAGCGGATGCCGCCGTGGATCGCGCCGAACGTCACCACCGCCGGCAGCTTGGCGATGTCGGTACGGCGGCTGACGATGGTCTGTGCACTGCCGATCACGTCGGCCGCGGCGACGATCGGATCGATACCGCCCCACGGCCGCGAACCGTGCGTCTGACGGCCCTTGATGGTGATCGAGAACCGGTCCGACGCCGCCATCAGCGGGCCCTGGCGCACGCCGATGACACCGGCCGGAAGGGTCGAGAACACATGCAGGCCGAACATCGCGTCGGGCTTGAAGTCCTTGAACAGGCCTTCGTCGAGCATCAGCGAGGCGCCACCGCGTTCGTCCGCCGGCGCGCCTTCCTCGGAGGGCTGGAACACCAGCATCACCGAGCCCGGCAATTCGCTTTGCATCGCCACCAGCGCGTCGGCGATGCCGAGCAGGATGCCGGTGTGCGCGTCGTGGCCGCAGGCATGCATGACGCCGGTGGTCTGGTTGTTGAAGGTGGTGGTGACCTTGGACGCGAACGGCAGGTCGACCTGTTCGGTCACCGGCAGCGCGTCCATGTCCGCGCGCAGCGCGACGCGCGGCCCGGGCTTTCCGCCTTCGATGATCGCCACCACGCCGTGGTGCGCGATGCCCGTGCGGGGCTTCAGGCCCAGCGCGCGCAGGTGCTCGGCAACCTTGGCTGCGGTGCGCTGCTCGCGGTTGGACAATTCGGGAAACTGATGGAAGTCGCGGCGCCAGGTGATGACTTTCTCGCGCACTGCCTGCGCCGCGGCACGGACTTCGGCGCGTTCGCCGGCAGCGGCGGGAACCGTTTGCGCGAACGCGGCGGGGGCAAGCAGGGAGGCAAGCAGGGCAGGCAGCAGCAGGCGCATCGACGGAACTCCGCGGGTCGGTCTGGGTAGCTGCCGATGCTAGCGGCAAAGCACCGTGACCAGTGGATCGCTCTGTCGCGTGGTCTTGATGGCGCGCGGCGTGCAACTGCGCGCCGCGGGCTCAGCCGCGATGCGCCAGTGCCAGGTACTCCGCCGACTGCATCTCGATCAGGCGCGAAGCGGTGCGCTCGAAGGCGCCGTGCAGGCGCTCGCCGGTGTACAGCAGCGGCGGCGCGACGGCGGCGGTGCAGATGAGGTTGACGTGGCGGTCGTAGAGCTCGTCGATCAGGTGCACGAAACGACGCGCCGGATCGGCATTGTTGTCGTTGAATGCGGGGATGCCACCCACCAGCACGGTGTGGTTTTCGGTGGCGATCTCGATGTAGTCGCTGGCCGCGCGCGGGCCTTCGCACAACGCCGTGAAGTCGAACCAGCAATGGCCTTCGGCCAGACCGCGCACCGGAATCGTGCGGCCATCGATTTCCAGCGGGCCGTGCTCGGACGGCAGGCCCGTGGTGAGGTCGCGCCAACGCGCCGCCAGCCAGTCGTCGGATTGGCCATCGAGCGGCGACCGGTACACCGGCGAGCGCGTCAGTGCGCGCAGGCGGTAGTCGTTGTCGCTGTCGAGCAGCACCACCGCGCAGTGCCGCTGCAACTGGGCGATGGCCGGCAGGAAGCGTTCGCGCTGCAGGCCGTGCGCGTAGAGGTTCGACGGGGCGGTGTTGGAACTGGTGACCAGCGCGATGCCCTCGGCGAACAGGCGCTCGCACAGGCGGCCCAGCAGCATCGCGTCGCCGATGTCGTTGACGAAGAACTCGTCGAGCACCAGCACGCGCAGCTCGCGGCCCCAGTCGCGCGCGATCTTCATCAGCGGATCGCTTTCGCCGGAGTGCGCTCGCAGCTGTGCGTGGACTTCGCGCATGAAACGGTGAAAGTGGGTGCGGCGCTTTCCGCCAAGGCTGCTCCCGCCGGGATGGCCCGTTGCCGCGTCACCGCTGGCGGCGACGTCGCGGTGCGGCAGGCAGTCGTAGAACAGATCGATCAGGAACGTCTTGCCGCGTCCGACGCCGCCCCACAGGTACAACCCGCGTGGCGGCGGCAGCGGCTTGTTGCGCAATCGGTCGAACAGTCCCTGGCGGGGCGGATCGAGCAGGGTGGCGAACAACCGGTCCAGCTCGATCAGCGCGGGCTGCTGGGCGGGGTCGACGGTCCAGTCGCCACGCGCGACACCGGCGGCGTACGCCTGCGACGGCGTCATCGCGGCCGGCGTGGCATGCGCCACCGGCTCAGCGTGCACGCGCACCCCGGTCGTCGTTGGCGCCGGCATCGCGGACGGCAAAGGCCACCGGCGCGCAGATGGGCAGCGCGGCGATGTCCATCCGTGACGCGCGGGCGCGCGGCCCGGCGTCGGGCAGGGAACGGTGACTCATGCGCAGGGCCTCACGCCGGGCGGTTGGCCGGCGTCGGGCCCGGCAGGTAGGCGCGCACGCCGTGCTTGATCGCGCCGCGCAGGTCCATCAGGCGGCGGTGGAAGAAGTGGCTGGTGTCGGGCATCTTCACCAGCTCCGGTGGGTTGGGCAGGCCCTTGAGGCCGTCGAGCCAGGCGTACACCGCGGCCGGATCGACGATCTCGTCCGCCTCGCCCTGGATCACCAGCCACGGGCATTGCGGCGCGGCGAGCGCGGCGAAGTCCCATCCGCGCCCGGCGGGCGGGGCGATCGAGATCAGCATGCCGGGCTCGAGCTCTGCCGCCAGGCGCAGCGACACGTAGGCGCCGAAACTGAAACCGGCCAGCCACAGCTGCGCGTCGGGGCGCTGGTCGCGCACCCAGGCGGCGACCGCGCGCAGGTCGTCGGCCTCGCCGTCGCCGTTGTCGAAGCTGCCCTCGGAACCGCCCACGCCGCGGAAGTTGAAGCGCACGGTGCCGACGCCGGACTCGCGCAGTGCGCGCGCGGTCATCGTCACCACCTTGTTGTGCATCGTGCCGCCTTCGGTGGGCAGCGGGTGGCAGACGATCGCCACCACTGGCACCGGGGCGGCATCGCCTTCGGCGCCCTCGACGATGGCTTCCAGCGCGCCGGCGGGGCCGGCCAGCACCAGCGTCGTGGACGCATCGTTGGCGAAGCTGGGCGGGATCGGCGTGGTCATGGCGGGGTGGGCCTGGCCGTGAGAGACGACCGGGATGATACCGGCCCGGCCCAGCGCACTGTCATCGGCTCGCGCGAAGCGCGAAACCCAGCAGCAGCGGATCGTGGTCCGAGCTGCGCCAGGGTCCGGGCGCGGGGTTGTCGCGGTAGCCGGCCGACTCGGGTTCGTCGGCGTTGGCGTGCCATTCCGCAGCGCCGCGCAGGCGTTGCGCGAACGCGGGGCTGAGCAGGGCGTGGTCCAGCCGGCCGAGCTCGCCCTTGTAGGCATAGCTGTACGGCGCAGGCACACCGTGCGCGACGAAGGCGTCGCGCCAGCCGGCGTCGGCCAGCGCGCGCACCGGCGATTCCTGCGCGTAGGCGTTGAGGTCGCCGACGATCAGTGTGAGGTCGCTCCCGGTGCGGGTGGGATCGGTCTTCAGCCAGGCATCCAGCCGCCGTGCGGCATCGGTGCGCAGGGCATTCCAGCAACCGGCGCCGTCGCCCTGGTCGCGATCGTCACCGAGGGCTTCGCTGCAGCTCTTGGATTTGAAGTGGTTGGCGACCACCACGAACGCCGCGCCGTCATCGCGCCCGTCCGCGCGAACCGGCACGAACGCCTGCGCCAGTGGCACCCGGCTGCGATCGCCGAACGGTCCGCCCTCCAGCGTGGCGGGCGTGCCTTGCGGGCGCACGCGGTCGGTGCGGAAGATCAGTCCCACTCGGATGGTGTCGACGCCCGGACCGCGCGCGCCGTCGCGGCAGTCGTCCGCGCAGCCGCGCACGAACTGCCACCGGGCGCCGTCGCCGGCCCCCGCGCCGGTCGGCCGGGCGTTGAGCGCTTGCACCAGCTGGGCCAGGCTGGAATGCGCGTCATAACCGTCGTTTTCCAGCTCCATCAGCGCCACCACGTCGGCATCCAGCGCCCGCAGTGTCGCGACCTGGCGGGCCAGCTGGCGTCGGAGCTCGTCGACCGATCGCGCGCCGCGTTCGGTCGGGAAGCCGCCGCCGAGGCCATCGCCGTTGAACAGGTTCTCGAGGTTGAGCGCGGCGATGCGCACGTCACCGTCGACCCGTGGCGCAGCCGGCCGGGCGGCCGGCTGCAGCTGCGGCGTGCGGGTCAGTTGCAGGCGGTAGCGGCCATCGCGCTGGTCGAGCACGCCTTCCACCCGGTGCAGGGTGCTGCCCAGGCGCGCGGCACCGATGCTGTCGGCGCCAATCCCGTCGTCGCCGTGGTCGTCGCCACTGCGGGGTCGGCGCGCACCGGCGAAGCCGTCGTCCAGCATCAGGCGGCGGGCGGAGTTGGCGACGGCGAGTTCGCGCGCTGCGGCACTGCCGGGCCGTTCGCGCTCATTGGGCTGCCAGAGGCGACCGTCGAAGGCGACCTGTACCTGGCCGTGCGCGGGCGCGGCGTGGTGATCGATCACGGTCAGCGGCGCGGCGATGCGCAGCAGCATGCCCTCGTGGCGTTCCCAGTCGCCGGCTGGCGCACTCACTGCCTGCGCCGCCAGGGGCGCGAGGTGCGGGGCATCGATCGCCTCGACGCGCAGCGGTTCGATTGCCGTCAGGCTGGCGCCGCGCCCGGCATCGCGTTCAACCACGCGCCCGTGCACGCGAACTGCGCTGCCGATCGTCAGTCCCGGTGCGAGTGCGCCGGTCACGAACAGGCCGTCGGAGCTGGTCGGGTCGGCGTCGCCGCTGTCCTGCACGAACCAGCCGCCGAGGCCACGGCGGCCGCCCACGGTGCCGAAGTCCGCACTGATCCGGCCCTCGACAGTGACCAGTTGCCCGACCATCGGGCTCGTCGCGCCGGTGCCCTGCACGCGCCCGATGAGGGTGCTGCCACCGTTGGGTGGCGCCGCCGTCGCGCCGACGGGCAACACGGCCAACACGCAGGCAACGGCAAGCGCCAACGGACGAAGCGGGATCGAAAGGGGCATGTGGACGTCGTGGCCTGGCGAAACGTGGATGGTAGTGGCTGCCCGTGGACGAGCAATGCCACGATTTCGCGCGACGCGGCAGGGAGGCCGCCGGGGCGCGCAAACGAAAACGCCGCCCGGAGGCGGCGTTTCGGGACGGCAGGGTCGGCGACTTACTTGAGGTTGCCGAGCATCCAGTCGACCGTGGCGACGACCTGTTCGTCGGTCAGGGCCGGGTTGCCGCCCTTGGCCGGCATCACGCCGGCGCTGCCGGTGAAGCCTTCGATCGCATGCTTGTGCAGGGTTTCGGTGCCCTGGCCGATACGCGCGGCCCAGTGCGCCTTGTCCATGGTCGGCGCGCCGCCGGCGCCCGACTTGTGGCAGCCCGCGCAGAGGCTGTCGAAGATCACCGAGCCGTCGGTGGTGCCGCCATAGGCGACCTGCGATGCGGCAAGCAAGTCAGCCGCCGCCTTGGCAGAGGCCTGCGCCGCGGCACCGGTGGCGCCCGCATAGACCGCGCCAACCGGCGCGATACGGGCTTCGGTGCGACGTGCGACGGCCGGGTCCGGATCACGCGGGAGCTGGTGATTGATGTAGATCGCGGCCAGGATCAGGCCAAGTGTGACCAGCCCGAGGAAGCCGATCACCATCGAGAATTTCTTGAGGAATTCAAGGTCGTAGTTGCGCACGATCCACCTAGGTTGCAGGCGCCCCAAGGGGCGCAGCTTGGCTGCCAGAGTTACCCGCACGAAGGTGCGGCCGCCGGCCAGTATAAAGGCGAAGGCGCGTCGGGGCACGTCGGGCCTTCCGCCGGCGGCGCCGATGGCGGTCCGCGTCCGCCCGGGCGCTTGCCGCCGAGCGGCCTCAAACGCGCCGCCGACGGGCGATCGGTGGCTCAGGCGCCCCGGCCCCGACACCCGGCAAGGACGCTGGGGACGGTGAGATCGCGCAGCCCATGCGTGCCGCTCCAGCCGCAGTGGCCCCGATGGCGATGAGCCCCGCACTCGTGACGGGAGGCAACGCACATGGCCCGGCAGGATTCCGGGGTCACCGGACGAGCGCCGTCTGCCGCATCGAGGATGCCGCGTGGGTGATCTCAATAGGTACCGATCGGCTCGGTTGACTGAGGCCCGGTGCTGCCGGGTGTTCCCTGGAGTGCCCGCGGGTCGAGTGGGCATACTTGGGCAGGGGCGTCCTGGTTCAAACGGATGTCGGTGGGCCCATCCATTCCGGACACGCGCGCTGAGCATTTCGTGCTTGTTGTCAGGGCTGGTGAGCCCCAAGAGTTCATTCAAGCCGAACGCCGTTCGCCAGTTGCCTGGTGTCGGCTCGGTTCAGGCGTAGGGACGCACAGGAGACCTTCTTGCAAGCCTTCAAGTTCTTTGCGCTTTCGTCGTTATCGGTAATCGCATTCGACGCGCTCGCATCGGTCGCGTCCGTGGCGCTTGGCTTTCCCTACTCGTACACCGCCTTTGGTTCTGCCGCGCTCTACATCGTGCTGGCGTTCTTCGCTGCTCGAATGTTCGGCTTCTGGGCTGCAATTGCGCTTGGCGTGGTGATGGGGATAACCGATGTAACGATTGGCTGGGCGGTCTCCTGGGCGATCGGCCCCGGCCGGTATGACGTGGGCACGCTCACGCCATCGGACTGGATCTTCACCGCGCTGTTCGCAGCCGTCCTGGGTGCAATTTACGGGCTGATTGGCGGCAGCGTCGGCACGTTCGCGCGGCGGCGGCGGCCTGCAGGAGAGCCGCAGCCATGACCAACCAAATCTCAGGCGTTCGGGAGGTTGACCTTTCAGACAACGAGCGTCGGATTCTCGCTTCATGGTGTGCAGATTGTGCTGCACGGTCCCTTCATCTTTTCGAAGCCGCGAAGACGTCCGACCCCCGTCCCCGCCGCGCAATTGAGGCTATCAGGGCTTACGCTCAAGGCGCAAAGAGAAGCGGGGAGCTTCGCTCATCCGGCTGGAAAGCCCTCCGGGCTTCCAGGGAAGCTCCGACTCCCAGCGCAGAAGCGGCAGCAAAGGCGGCCAGCTATGCCGCCGCAACGGCCTATCTTCATGCGTTGGCAACTCCTCATCAGATCAGGCACATTCTCGGACCCGCGGCACAAACAGCAATCTCCATCGAACTCTTCGCTGGATCAGATACCAGCGTGGGAGATAGTGAGATTGTTTGGGCCGCTGAACATGCACCGGCAGAAGTTCGCCAGGTCGTACAAAGATTCCCCAACCGGGCGCCCGGAAGCACCAGAGTTGCGGCACTCGAATTGCAACTTGATGCTGCATTGCGGCGTCATGGCACATATCGCACGGGTGCCTAACCATTCCATGAGGAGCTTCCCGTGGACCCCGTGATCCCTTCCGGGAGATTCAGCGCAAAGGTATCAGCGGCACGGACCTGCTCGCCGACAAGGTCATGCTGACCGTAACGACGTCGCGGCCCGTTTCGTGGGGCCGTTTCTGGTGGAGACGTCGCTCATGGCGCCGAACGGCATGCATGGATCAATCCACTCCAGACGGTACGTCGCTCTCCCTTGGGGGCGGCACGTGCGTTCCTCTGAGGTGATTGGCCTGGTCGTGGCCCGACCGCGTCGCGGCTGATCGCCAACCATCCATTCAAGCCGACGCCGCTTCGTGGCTTGGTTTGATTCAGGCGTTTGGCGAGGCGAAAGCGAACCGTGGGTTGGCGCGTTGGCGACCTCGCAAAGACGGAGGTCTGACGCCAACGGAACTGTCGCAGGGATTGGCGCGCCTGGAGGGATTCGAACCCCCGACCAATGGCTTCGGAAGCCACTACTCTATCCGGCTGAGCTACAGGCGCGTTGTGGTGCACGGTGCTTTCGCCCCGGTGCCGCGGAGCGTTGCCGGGCGGTGGAGCCCGTGCGGCAGCGCCGAGGGTTCCGGCCAGGACTGGCATCCGGCCGACGCGGTGGACCGCGTGCGGGCAGGCATTCTAGCGGCAAATGCGGGCGTCCGGGTGGCCGTGGCCTGCGCGAGGTCGTGTTGCGCTGCTGCAAGCCCGCGGGCCCCTGCTAGGCTTTAGCGCATGAGCTACGAACGATTCGAGGCCCCGGTGCTGTCCCCGGCACGCGTGCGTCTGGCGCTGTACTGGCAGCTGGTGCGCGGCGACCGACCGATCGGCTGGTTGCTGTTGCTATGGCCCACCTGGTGGGGCCTGTGGCTGGCCGCCGAGGGTGTGCCGCCGCTGTGGACCCTGATCGTGTTCAGTGCCGGCGTGTGGCTGACGCGTTCGGCCGGCTGCGTGATCAACGACTACGCCGACCGCTGGCTCGATCCGCACGTCGAACGCACCAAGCACCGACCGCTGGCGACCGGCGCGGTGCGCGGCCGCGAGGCGCTGGGGGTGTTCGCGGCGTTGATGCTGGTCGCCTTTGCGCTGGTGCTGACAACCAATCGGCTGACCGTCTACCTGAGTTTCGTCGGCGTTCTGCTGGCGGCCAGCTACCCCTACCTCAAGCGCTACACCTACCTTCCGCAGGTCTATCTGGGCCTGGCGTTCGGCTGGGGCATCCCGATGGCGTTCGCCGCGGTGACCGGCAAGGTGCCGCCGCTGGCCTGGCTGCTGTACGTGGCCAACATCCTGTGGGCGACCGCCTACGACACCTGGTACGCGATGGTCGACCGCGAGGACGACCTGCGCATGGGCAGCAAGTCGACCGCGATCCTGTTCGGTGACCTCGACCTGGTGGCGCTGGGGCTGCTGTACGCGTTGACCTTCACGGCGCTGGCGCTGGTGGGCCGCAATGCCGGACTCGGCCTGTACTGGTGGGCCGGGCTGGGCGTGGCCGCCATGCTGGTGGTGCACCAGTTCGTGATCGCCCGCGATCGCGAGCGCGACACCTGCTTCCGCGCGTTCCTGCACAACCATTGGGTCGGACTGGCGGTGTTCGCCGGACTGGCGCTGGACTACGCCCTGCGCGGCGTCGGCTGACAGCGGTCGCGCCGATGACCGACACTCCGGGCTGGATTCCGCCGGAGCACGCCATGCGCACGACCCTGTTGTTGCTGTTGCTGTTGCCGCTGCACGCCCTGGCCGGGTCGTCTGCGCCCGCGTCCGCCTCGCCGACCCGCGAACACCTCGCACCGTCCGGTTGGGAGGGCTCCTACCACGGCCTGCACTACACGCCGGTGCTGAAGATTGGCGATCGGGTGATCGTCTCGGGCATCCCGGCCATCGTCGGCACGACCGACGAGGAAAAGATCCGCTGGGCGTTCAACCAGCTCAAGGCGCACCTCGAACACGCGGGCGCGACGATGGCCGACGTGGTGGAACTGCACAGCTACCACGTGGCCAACGACCACGCGCAGTTCCGCGCGCGGGTCGAGCCGGTGCTGAAGGTCCACCGCGAGTTCTTCACGGACCACTACCCGGCCTGGACCGCGGTTGGCACCACCGCGCTGTTTTCCGAAGGCGCGCCGATGGAGATCCGCGCCGAGGCGGTGATTGGATCGGGCGCCCGCCCACGCGCGCAGATCGCGGTGCCGGCACCCGCACCGGCACCGGCCGCGCCGTAGCCCACGTCGGGCCGTCACGGCACGCGTGCGCAGGCCCAGGCATCGACCCGGGCCGCGCCGGCGCGCAGCAGCACCCGCGCCGCCGCATGCAGGGTGGCGCCGGTGGTCATGACGTCGTCGAACAGCACCACGTGCGCCGGCATCGTGGCTCCGGGCACCGCCGCGAATGCCCCGCGCAGGTTGCGTCGACGCTGCGCGGCATCCAGCCGCGACTGCGGCGCGGTCTCCCGCACGCGCCGTAGCAGGTCCTCGCGCAACGGCAGGCCGAGCGCGCTTGCCAGCGGCCGTGCCAGTTCCAGCGACTGGTCGTAGCCCCGCTCGCGCAATCGCCGCCAGTGCAGCGGCACGGCAACCAGCGCGTCCGGTCGCGTGTCGTGCCGCCATTCGCGCGCCATCAGCTGGGCCAGCAGGCGCGTCGTGGCGAGATCCCCATGGAACTTGGCGCGCGGCAGCAGGCGGTCCAGCGGCCGGGCGTAGACGAACGCGGTCCGCGCACGGCCCTGGGGCGGCGGCGATCGCAGGCAGGCGCCGCAGGCATCGGCGGGGTGCGCCAGCGGCAGGGCGCAGCGGCCGCAGGCGCTGCGGTTCCAGGGAAGGCCCGCGGCGCAGTCGGGGCACAGGTCGAGCCCGGCGTGGCCGCGCTCGTGGCACAGCAGGCAGCGGGGCGGCCACACGCGCCGGGCCAGCCAGGCCCAAGGCCGGTGCCAGTGTCGTGCCCAGGCGCCGGTGGGTCCGCCGGGGCTGTCAACCGGTCTGGCGGGCGATCGGTTGACAGGTGTCGGCATGCTTTCCAGACTGACCGGCCTGTCCCGCCGTGTCTCTCGGAAGATCGCCATGTCCGCTGTCAGTGAAACCTCCGCCGTTCCGGCATCCAGTCCGCCTGCCGATGTCGCAGGGGCCCCGCTCCGCCACGACTGGAGCCGCGCCGAGGTCCGCGCGCTGTTCGATCTGCCGTTCCCCGAGCTGCTGCACCGCGCCGGCGTGAGCCATCGCGCCCACTTCGACCCGTGCGAAGTCCAGGTGAGCACCCTGCTGTCGGTCAAGACCGGCGGCTGTCCCGAGGATTGCGGCTACTGCCCGCAGGCCGCCCGGTACCACACCGGTGTCGACGCCACCAAGCTGATGAGCACCGAAGCGGTGGTCGAGAAGGCCAGGCAGGCCAAGGCCGCCGGTGCCTCGCGCTTCTGCATGGGCGCGGCCTGGCGCTCGCCCAAGGACCGCGATGTGCCGAAGGTCGCGGCAATGATCGCCGAGGTGAAGGCGCTCGGCCTGGAGACCTGCGCGACGCTGGGAATGCTGTCGGGCGACCAGGCACGCGCCCTGCGCGATGCCGGCCTGGACTACTACAACCACAACCTCGACACCGCTCCCGAGTTCTACAACGAGATCATCCACACCCGCGAGTTCCAGGACCGCCTGGACACCCTCGGCCACGTGCGCGACGCCGGCATGAAGACTTGCTGCGGCGGCATCGTGGGCATGGGCGAGACGCGCGAGCAGCGCGCCGGACTGCTGCAGACGCTCGCCAACCTGCCCGCGCACCCGGACTCGGTGCCGATCAACAAGCTGGTGCAGGTGCCGGGCACCCCACTGGCCGGAACGGCCGAGCTGGATCCGTTCGAGTTCGTCCGCACCATCGCCGTCGCGCGCCTGCTGATGCCCCGTTCGATGGTGCGCCTGTCGGCCGGGCGCGAGGCGATGAGCGACGAGCTGCAGGCGCTGTGCTTCCTGGCCGGCGCCAATTCCATCTTCTACGGCGAGAAACTGCTGACGACCGGCAACCCGGACACCGAGCGCGATATGGCATTGTTCGGCAGACTGGGCCTGCGACCGATGCAGGTCGTCGAATCACCGCACGCAACCGGGGGGAACACCGTGCACGCCGACATCCTTGAAACCACTCCGCACGCCGACACCTGCGCCATCACCGGCCCGGACGCCGCCCGCAACACCTGCGTGGCCTGAGCCCGTGGCGCGCCCGTCATGGCATGAGCGCATCGAGTCGGCCCGGACCCAGCGCGAGGCCGACAACCGCCGTCGCGTGCGGCGCAGCGTCAGCCAGCGCGATGGTGCGCGCTGCGAGGTCGACGGCCGCAAGCTGCTGAACTTCTGCGGCAACGACTACCTGGGTCTGGCACAGCACTTCGCAGTGGTCGGCGCGCTCCAGGACGCGGCCTCGCGCGATGGCGCCGGCGGGATCGGCTCGCACCTGGTGTGCGGCCACCACGCGTTCCACGACGCGCTCGAGAAAGAGCTCGCCGACTGGCTCGGCACGCCGCGCGCACTGCTGTTCGGCAGCGGCTACCTGGCCAACCTGGCCGTGGTGCAGTCGCTGCTGGGCGATGGCGACATCTGCGTGCAGGACCGCCTCAACCACGCCAGCCTCATCGATGCCGCGCGCCTGGCCGGCTGCCACCTTCGCCGGTATCCGCACGCCGATCCCGAGGGTGCGATCCGGCAACTGCGCTCGGTGCCCGACAGCATCGCCATGCTCGCCACCGACGGTGTCTTCAGCATGGACGGCGACATCGCTCCGTTGAAGGACCTGGCACTGGTCACCCGCGTGCAGAACGCGTTGTTGTATGTCGACGATGCTCACGGCGTCGGCGTGCTGGGACCCGACGGCCGCGGCAGCGTCGCTGCCGCCGGACTGGGCGTCGAACAGGTGCCGCTGCAGCTGGCCACGCTGGGCAAGGCGCTCGGCGGCTACGGCGCGGTGGTGGCCGGCAACGAAGCGCTGATCGAACACCTTTCCGAAACCGCGCGCCCGTACATCTACACCACCGCGTTGCCGCCGGCGCAGGCGGCCGCCTCGCTGGCCGCGGTCAAGCTGGCACGCAAGGAGCACTGGCGTCGCGAGAAGCTCAACGAGCAGATCGCGCGCTTCCGCGATGGCGCCACCCGCCAGGGCCTGGTGCTGATGCCCTCGGACACGGCGATCCAGCCGCTGATCTGTGGCGATGACCTGCGCGCGCTGTCGATGTCCAGGTCGCTGGAAGCGGCGGGTTTCTGGGTGGCCGCGATCCGTCCGCCGACCGTTCCCGAAGGCCGCGCGCGGCTGCGCATCACGCTGTCGGCGCTGCACACCTCGTCCGAAGTCGACGGACTGGTGGCGGCGCTGGCCAAGGCACGCGACCGCGCCGAGGCCGAGGCGCGGATCGCATTGCTGTCCGGTTGAGGTTGCAGGATGTTCATCGAAACGCGCGGGCAGGGTCCCGCGCTGGCAATGATCCACGGCTGGGCGATGCACGGCGGGCTGTTCGAGCCGCTGGTTGAACGCCTCGCCAATCGCTACACGCTGCACCTGGTCGACCTGCCCGGACACGGTCACGCGCGCGACCATGCCGCGCTGCTCGAGCCGCACGCGATCGCCGCCGAGCTGGTGGCGCGGGTGCCCGATGCCGCGTGGCTGGGCTGGTCGCTCGGTGGTCTATTCGCGTTGCGCGCCGCACTCGATCACCCGCGGCTCGTGCGGGGCCTGGTGATGGTGGCCTCGTCGCCCCGTTTCGTCAGCGGCGATGGGAGCGATGGCGCGGCGCCGTGGCCGCACGGCGTCAGCCCCAGCCTGTTCCGCGATTTCGGCGAGGCACTGGGACGGGATTTCCGCGGCACCCTGGAGGGCTTCCTCGCGCTGGAGGCGCTGGGTTCCAGCAGCACCCAGGACGACCTGCGCAATCTGCGCGAGCGTGCGTTCGAGCGCGGCGAGCCGGCGCCGCGGGCGCTGCTCGAAGGCCTGGACCTGCTCGACCGCAGCGACCTGCGCGCGCACCTTCCCGCCCTGCAGGTGCCGAGCCTGTGGATCTCCGGGCGGCGCGACCGCCTCGTTCCCGCCGCGGCGATGCCGGCCGCCGCCGCGCTTGCCCCGATGGCGCGCAGCGTGGTGATCGGCAATGCCGGGCACGCACCCTTTTTGGGGGCCGCCGACGAGGTGGCGCGCGAGATCGACCAGTTCCTGCGCCAGAGCGCCGCATCCGTGCCGGTTCCGGAACAGGAGATCCACGCCCCATAGCACCACGGCCGATCCGCGCCCGCGGTGGCAACACCGCCGCCCACCGGTCGACCGGCGCCGCGGCGATCTCGTGCCCCGCGTGCCCGACCGTCCCCGCCTTCCGAATTCCCGCTTCATTCCCCCACAGCGAATCCCCCAGCCGTGTCTCCATCCCTGTTCGACCACCGTCAGGTCCGCCGCGCGTTCTCGCGCGCGGCCGGGCATTACGACGATGCCGCCGCCCTGCAGCGCGAAGTCGCCTCGCGCCTGGCCGAGAGCCTGGACTACCTCGACGACCCGGCGCTGGCACGCCCCGCGCCGGCGGTGGTGCTGGACGTCGGTTGCGGTCCGGCCCACGCCAGCGTGGCGATGCAGAAGCGCTGGCCGAAGGCGCACGTGCTCTCGCTCGACCTGGCCCTGCCGATGCTGCACGAAGCCAGGCGCAATGCCGGCGCACGCCGCCAGCGGTTGTTCGATTTCGCGCGGCGTCCCGACATGCTGTGCGCCGATGCGCGCGCGCTGCCGCTGCGCGACGGCAGCGTCGACGTGCTGCATTCCAACCTGTGCCTGCAGTGGGTCGAGGACCTGCCCGCGGTGTTCGCCGGGTTCCGGCGCGTGCTCAAGCCCGGTGGCCTGATGGTGTTGTCGACGTTCGGCCCGGACACGCTGTTCGAGCTGCGCGGTGCGTTCTCCGAGGCCGACGACGCGCCACACGTCAGCCTGTTTCCGTCGATCGGTCAGTTCGGTGACGCGTTGATCGCCGCTGGGTTCAAGGACCCGGTGCTGGACCGCGACGAGTTCACCCTCCATCACCCCGATCTCAACAGTCTGATGCGCGAGCTGCGCACGCTCGGCGCGACCAACGCGATGAGCGAGCGTCGCCGCAGCCTGACCGGACGGGCGCGATTTGCCCGCGCCGCGCGTGCCTACGAACAACTGCGCGGCGAGCGCGGCCTGCCCGCCACCTGGGAAGTGATCTACGCGCACGCCTGGGGTCCGCCGCCGGGCGCGCCGATCCGCGTGGGTGGCGTCGACGAGGTGCATGTGCCGCTGTCGGCGATTCCGGTGCGGCGGCGTCCATGACGGCCACGGCGAAGCCGGTGCGTGCGCTGTGGCACTGCCGCGCCGAGCATCCCGCCCCGGGCGGGCCGCGATGAGCGCGCGCCGGCTCGCATTGACCGCGGTCGCGATCGCGCTGCTGTCGGCGTTGTTCTTCACCTGCACCTACGTGCTCAACCGCGCCGCGGCGACCGGCGGCGGTCACTGGGCATGGACGGCGTCGCTGCGTTACCTGATCACGCTGCCGTTGCTGTTGCCGGTGATGCGCTGGCAGGGCGGCATCGGACCGGTGTGGCGCGCCATCCGCGCCCATCCGGGGCCGTGGCTGCTGTGGAGCGGCGTCGGCTTCGTGCTGTTCTACGTGCTGTTGAGCTACGCGGCGGCAAGCGGGCCATCGTGGCTGGTCGCCGGGACGTTCCAGCTGACCGTGATCGCCGGGATGCTGTGCGCGCCGTTTCTGTACCGCGACGCGCGTGCGCGCATCCCGTTGCCGGCGTTGCTGGCGGGCGTGGTGGTGGTGGCGGGCGTGCTGCTGATGCAGTTCGGCCACGGCGGCGGCGCGCTCGATCGCGATGGCTGGATCGCGCTGGCCTGTGTCGCGGTCAGTGCGGTGGCCTATCCGCTCGGCAACCGTGGCCTGCTGCTGCATCTGGAGACCACCGGCATCGAGCTCAACGCGACCCAGCGCGTGTTCGGGCTGACGCTGGCCAGCCAGCCGCTGTGGCTGGCGGTGGCCGTCTGCGCATTCGCCTCCGCCGGGCCGCCGCCAATCGACCAGGTGTGGTTGGCCGCGGGCGTTGCGCTGGGGGCGGGCGTGATCGCCACGGTGCTGTTCTTCCAGGCCACCGGCATGGTCCGCAACGAGCCCAGTGCACTGGCCGCGGCCGAGGCGATGCAGGCCGCCGAGATCCTGTTCGCCACGATCATCGGCGTGCTCTGGCTGGGCGAAGCCTGGCCGCAGGGTCGCGCGCTGTTGGGCGCGCTGGTGGTGGCGGTCGGGATCGTACTGTTCAGCGTGGTGGCCGCGCGCGCCGCCGCCGGCGATCACCAGGCCACGCAGGAGCTGCGCAGCGACCGCGGCGGCTGAGCCCGACTGGCACCGCTGGCGATTCCACTGGCCGAAAGGCCCGGCCCGCCACGCAACTGGCTGGCCGCCGAGGGCGTCAGCTGGGACGTTCGCGCGCAACGGCGGAAGCCGAAGCCCTGGCGAAGTGTGCGAATCGTGGTCGAGTCGACCAGACGTCGTTGCGTCTGCGAGTGCGACTGGTGAATCGGTCTGGCAGGTGCCTAACGCCCGAAGCAAGTCGAGCCGCGACGCGGATTCGGCTTGAATTGTTAGGTGCCAGCCGACTCAACGAAGCACCCGCACTTAGGTGCTAGATAGGCCAAGGCTATCCCATTCATTGTCCCAGCAAAGATCTCGCGCTAGCTTGCCTTCGTCGTTAGCGATTGATTGATACGCGCCCAGCTTGACTAGACGCCTGGCAATTACAAACTCTCCCATGCGGATAGCGTGATGGAGTGCTGTGTCACCGCCCTCGTTCTTTGCATCCATAGACGCGCCCGCCCCGAGTAAGAGATTGACCGCGGAAAGGTCGCCCCACGTAATCGCAATCTTGAGAGGGCGGCTGCTAAATGCGCCAACAGAGTGAACCGTTGGCCTGTGTTCAAACGAGCCAAACTCGACGGCCCCTCTAACCGCCTCCAGTACGGTCTCCACAGAGTCGTAAGAACTATTCATGGAGCCTGAAGCCTGAATTAAGCCGAGCCGCGAAGCGGCTTTGCCTTGAATATCTGTAGATACTCACCTGGCCACAGCCAGGTTGGACAGGCTCTCCATGAATCTTGCCTCTGGATTTGACGCGCAATGCGATTCAATCCGTGGCCCCAAGGCCTTCAAGTTACGTACGACTTCGACTTGCCTTTCCATCGGGATTCCGGGAAGGAGCATGAGCATGCCCGTGGCAAGGCGGAACCCCTGTGTTTGTTGCGCGGTGGCTCCAGGGGAGATGCTGCGAGCGAACGCGAGGTCCGCATTGAAATCGCCGCAGCTCTTCTGACGGATGGTAAGGACCGTGTCCTTGCGAAACTCAATCGGGACAAGAATTGAAGGAGGAAATGCCGCGCCATCCTTCTGCTTCAGTTTTGTTGCTTTGGCGTAAGCAAGGGCCAAGGCATCCAGCGAGGGCGACTTCGAGGATTGCTCCACGACCGGATCAACCAGCCAGCCATCGGGCGCGATCCCCGCTCTCACTATTACCGTTCCTTGCGCTCCAGACGTGACGACGCCGGCAGGATAGTGCTCAGAACCGGGCTCCGGGTTGAGTGTCGCCATCCTTGCGGTGGGCAGGGGCAACTCGGTGGCTTGTGAACAGCCACAAATCAGCAGGAAGGCCAAAAAGGCCGCTCGCGGCGTTAAGGGATGCATAGATCTGTCCAGTTGGTACTAATGGCTGAAACTAGGCCGAGCTGCGAAGCGGCTTCGGCTTGAATGACTCGTTAGGCGGCGTGCGCGCGGGCCGCCAAAGCCACCATGTGCCAGCCGCGCAGGCCAGCAAGAAGGTGGCCCACATTAGGAATCCGGCGCGAGACTGCCTCGTTTGTGGCGAGCCGTCGGGACGGAGGCTGACTGTTACTAGCGTTGGCTCAAGAACGGGAAGAAACGTCACTTGGTTTTGCCCAGCACCGATTGGCACAAGGGCTTGTCCGGGAAAGCGTGCCTGAGCCGCTCTGACGGCAGCGGCATTGGGAGCGATGAACGCTGGCATTGCGAGCATGCCCATGAACGCGATCGGCAGTGAAAGCCGGAACACCCAGTAGTAGAACCTCAGAATCTGCTTAATCATGATCAGCCGCCAAACGCCTGAATTGAGCCGACCCGCGAAGCGGCTTCGGCTTGAACAAATTGTTAGATGTTTCCTCGCACAACCTGAGTCACTCGGGGCTCTTGTGCGTCCATGAACATGAAGCACCGCCCGAATAGTGCCTTCTTGCCAAAATCATCAAATACGTTTGATCCGAGGGGCGTGATCAGGGCTTCATCAGTAGCAAGCGCCCGCTGATGATTGCTCTCGATCTCTGTCCAATGTTGGACGGCGATGCTGTCCAGGACCAAATTGACCGCCGGGTGGTTGTACCGCACCAGAACATTCCCGTCTTTCATGGGGGTTGGATTCATGTCTGGGTGGTAGTTGAAGATCTTTGACAATGCGTCCTTGGCAAAGGACTCAGCCTCAGCATCTGCGAGATCATCAGGAAGGACAACACATGTCCCATGCGAGAAAACGGCAAGATCGCGTTGGCCGTTGGTGTAAAAGCGTAGGCGTTCAACAATCTGATCAATGGGTTGCACGATCGTGGGGCGCCAGTCTGGAACAGGCGGGAACCACTTGGGCGGCTCCTGAGGTGGCTCCTTCTTCTTGAACAGTCCGAACACTGACGATCTCCAGAAACATCTAACGCCTGACAGCACTTGCGCCCAACTCCAGCAACAGCCTGTCTCGCAGCTTCGAGAACTGACCAGCGGAATAAACCCGTTGACTCACCCGTGCAGGCTCGATGGCATGGCCTTCGAACGGGTCACCCACGTATCTCGGGAAGTAGTGCATGTGTAGGTGCGGCAACGTGTTTCCGTGAATCTCGTAGTTGAGCTTAACGGCGCCCGTGACAGCTGATAGAGCGGAAGAGACTTTATGCGCGTCACGCATGAAGGACTCGGCCTGACTGCTGGTGAGGTCGTGCAACACCACAGCATGCACTCGCGAGACAAGGCAAACATATCCTGGCATTGGAGCCGCCTCGGACATGGTGAGCCAAGAGGAGTCCAGTTGCGCAATGTTGTTCAGTGGCTGGCCGCGTGCGCAAATCGGGCAGCCAGAACCATCACACAAGCGTTGCCATTCGGTCGGGGAATTCCATTTGCTCAAGTGGCGAGTCTCATGGTGTGCGGCCTAACGCCTGAACTAGGCCGAGCCGCGAAGCGGCTTCGGCTTGAATGAATTCTCAGGTGTTGCCCCTCTGTAGCGACCATCCATGACGAGCCCGGGTCTTTCGTCGTCCCAGATCATGCTGACGATTCTCCACGACTGCCCGTCGTTGTAGAACTGGATGCTGTTTATTCCGCGCTTTACGAACTTCGTTTTCTCCGCATCCTCCCATGCTTCATAGGTGCTGAACGCATGAGCAATATTTCCGAACACCTCGATGATGTTCTGGACCTCGAGCTCGTAGAAGGAGCGCCCTGCCATCAGCTTTGTAAAGTTCTTTGGATACTCGGAAACATGGAGGCGCGTTGCCTGAGGTACGCCTTCTTCGTCAACCGAGGTGCGAATCATGTACGCAGTTGGCAGGAAAAGCTCGGCCTCCCGCCTCCAGTTGGGCTGATGTCCAACTGGTCCTGAAATGATGGAATAGAGTTCAGCAATGATTGAACCGATTTCTTCTCGAGCTCCCATGACCTCTCCTGGCAACCTGACGCCTAAACTAAGCCGCAGACCGATCGCGCAGCGATTGGGCTGTCGGCTTGAACGAATTGTTAGATCCCATCCTCAAGACCATAAGGCCAGCGCGTACTCAAGCGCGTCCCTTGCGACCTGAGGAGTTGCCAAATCGAACTCCAGCACGTCCACAATGGCCTCCGCAAGATCCTGATGGTTCCGGGGCGTCGCCGCGCGAAGGTCCCTCTCCGAGAAGTCGTCGCCGAAGACAGCAGTGAGAACCTCGTACGAATCTTGTCCACAGAAGACGCAATCGTCGGCGGTCTTGTTGAGTGAGTCCGCGAAGTTGCTGCAAATGGATGAGATGAAATCCAAGTCGTCGTGGGTGCTGGTCATGGGCTCTAACGCCTGGATTGAGCCGAGTCGCGAAGCGGCTTCGACTTGAATGAATTGTTAGGCGCCCGAGTCATTGCCGGAGCGGAGATGGCCGAGAAATGCCATCAGCAAGCCCACAACTCCAGCCCCACAGGCCCAACCAGCGTTGAGACCAGTCTGTGAGTGAAGCTGCCACAAGACCAGGGCGCCATGAACGTAAGAAGACCAATTGCCTTAAACGCGCCAATTGGTCTGTTACCGACTTGGTAGTGACGCCCATCGTCTCGGTTGATCCTCTGTCGGAGCCTGTTGAAGGTGTGCCGATCCATATGCGCCTAACGCCTGAAACCGAGCCGCGAAGCGGCTTCGGCTTGAATGAATTGTTGGGCCTCACACGAGGGGCCTATACGGCGTTACTAGCCTACCGTACCGGCGCGCGGCCCATACGCCCAAGGGCATGCCCGCCACATACGCGGCCACTACGGCAAGGGCGGCCTCCCAGCCGGTCAGCCAGTATTGATGCGTGAAGCCGACTGCAAGCAACAGCGACAAGCTCGGTGCGAGGGAGAGCAGAATTGTCTTGCGGCTTAGCATGTTAGTTGCGCCGCAAGAGTTGCAGACATACCGATCAGGGAAGCTGGATGGAACTAGATCCCAGTTGGTGATCCTTAAAGGCTGTTTGCAAGAGGAGCAGGTGAAGTCCGGCATGAGGCCTAACGCCTGAATTAGGCCGAGCCGCGAAGCGGCTTCGGCTTGAATGAATTGTTTGGCCGCGGCCGCCGATTGTGATCACGAGGTTCTCCGAGCGGGCAACCAACGTCCAAAGGTGGCTACGGCGAGTAGGTAGAGTACGAGAATACCCAATGCGTAATCGACTGCAGTGAGAGGTACGGCGCGACTCTTGAAGTAGTACCAGTTGATTGAGCTGGCAATCTGGTAATTGACGATTCCAGTACCCACGATGGCCAGGGCGAAAAGTACGAGAACCCAGCGCCACAGCGGTTGCATCCGCTTGCCCGTGCTGTTGCCAGTAGATCGAGTGTCTGACATGCGGCCTAACGCCTGAATTGAGCCGATCCGCGAAGCGGCTTCGGCTTGAAAGAATTGTTAGGCCTTGATCCCGGAAGCCAGAACCAGAACCGAGGCCGTTGAGCAGACAATTTGACCAAGAACAAGAAGTGCTTGGAGTTGCGATGTTTTCGCAGTTAGTCGGGCGCTCGCCATAAGGTCGCCGCGCTTTACCTTGTCGAAGGTGCTTGAAGCGATGCACTTATAAGGCAAGAGTAGGCCGCTGAAAAGAAAGTGAATGAACGCAGGAAACGAAAAGCGTTTGGCTGAAGAAATGGAGCCAGCCAGCTGTTTGGATAAGGCCTCATTGGAGTTGAGCCCGCCGAATACAGTTACGGCCAAGAACCGAGCAAGCAGCCCTAAGAGAAGAGACGCAGAAAACCAAAACAACGCCCAGCGGAAGCTATACGCGTAAATGTACTTAGCAACCGAATCGATGTTGGCAACAAGCAGCGCGAATGACGCGCCGAGCCCAGCCATAAGCCACGCAGAAAACTCTGAAAGAAGGGGCGTAGCTATTGCGGCGACTTGCAGTAAAGCGTCGCTCGCAACCTTCTGCTCAGTGCCGAATCGTCTTGGCTCTTTCACTGACCGCTCCAGAAGGTTGCATCAAGGTCTAACGCCTGAATTGAGCCGAGCCGCGAAGCGGCTTCGGCTTGAATGAATTGTTAGGGCGCTGGCGGCTGCTGATTGGCCAGCAACTCATCAACCCGCTCCCAATTGGTGATTGCATCCGATAGTGGCCAACCATGGGCAAACTGCCGATACCACTTTAGATCTCGCAGAAGTGTCGCTGTGAGAAGGCCAGCAAAGAAGATTGCCACGTTAGGCCAGCCAGCCCATATGTAGAAGCAAATTGTCGCTATGCCTGCAAGAACAATGAGGAGATATGCCCGCCAGGCTGTTCGAACATACCAGCCGAGCGTGGGGGTCCGGCCACGCAATGCGCGGGACATCCGCAGCAGCTTGGTTTGTTTGTCAGTCAGTTGCATAGAGCTATCTCACGCGGCCTAACGCCTAATTCTGCCCCTCAACCGAGGCGTTGCGCGAAGTATGCGTCCCCCCGTCGTTGGCGCCAACGAAGAATTCCTACACGGAATCAGTGGTTTGCCCGATAGCTTCCGGCTGCCCGGGCGGCCACCATCGCGTTACAGCGACGCAACGGAGGGCGTATGGATTACAGGGTGCGGGGAAGGGGTGTAACGCGGCTGCCCGGGGGCGAGTCCGGTGGGATATTGGCCATTACGGCAGCCTGGCCACAGCCCTCATCGCGGTAGCCGATGTGGCGATGACCCTGCGGTGCCAGCGCCAGCGCCAGCGCCAGCACCCAGGCCAGAACCGCAATCCAGAATCCCGGTCGGTGTCGCGGGGGCGGACGGGCAGGGAGCGGCATCGGTATCGGCATCGCCTTGATCGGCGCGCGCGGCCCGGGCAGTGCGGATCAGCGAACCTGCGCCAGCCAGCCTTCCAGGTTGTAATGGTTGCTGACGCGCCGAATGCGGCCACTGCGCAGTTCGAAGAACGCACCGCCGGCGAGGACGTACTTCTGTCCACGCGCTTCGGGCATGCCGCTGTCGTTGGCCAGGTACTGGCCATGCACCATGTACTCGGCCGCGGCGCGATCGCCGTCGACGGTGGCCATCACCACCACGTCGTGCAATTGCTCGCGGTAGCAGGCGTTCATGCGTTCCAGGAAGGCGGCGAAAGCCGGCTTGCCGGTCTCGCGCGCTCCCTGGTTGAGGTCGTGGACGACGTCGTCGCCAAGCAGGGCGAGCATGCCGTCCCAGTCGCGGTGGTTGAACGCCGAGTAATAGGCCAGCACAAGTTCGATCGCGCGATCGTTGCTGCGGGTGCCGTCGATCTTCATCGTCATTCCTTGCGGAAGGTGGCGGATGTCCCTGCGAACAGCGTGGGCAGCGCGTCGGCGTCGACGTTGCCGCCCGAGAGGATGATACCCACGCGCTTTCCAGCGAAGCGAGCGGGTTCGGCCAGCACCGCCGCCAGCGCGATCGCCGAAGACGGTTCCACCAGCAACTTGGCACGCTGCCACAGCAGGCGCATCGCATGCACGGTGGCGTCGTCGTCCACCACCACCACCTGGGCGCCGTGCGCGCGCAGCAGGTCGAAGTTGGGGGCCCCGAGGGTTCCGCGCAAGCCATCGCAGATGGTGTCGGGTACGAACTCGGTGAGGCGCTCGCCTGCCGCCAGCGATGCGTGGGTTTCCGCGGCGCCGGCGGGTTCGGCAAGCACCAGTTCGGTGGTCGGCGAGGCGCCGGCGATGGCGATCGCACTGCCCGCGGCCAGTCCGCCGCCGCCCACCGGCACCACCACCACGTCCAGGCCCGGGCTGTGCGCCAGCAGTTCGAGCACGGCCGTGCCCTGGCCGGCCATGACGCGCGGGTCGGTGTACGGATGCACCAGTTCGGCGCCGGTATCGACCTGCACCTGGGCGCACATCGCCTCGCGTGCGGCGATCGTCGGCGCGCAGTGGTGCAGGGTGGCGCCATAGGCTTCGATCGCGGCGAGCTTGGCGGCCACCGCGCCTTCGGGCACGACCACGTGGCAGGCGATGCCGCGCGTGCGGGCGGCCAGCGCGAGTGCGGCGCCGTGGTTGCCCGAGGAATGCGTGACCACGCCGCGCGCGGCCTCGGCATCGGTCAGGGACCACACCGCATTGCACGCGCCACGGAACTTGAACGCGCCGGTGCGCTGCAGGGGTTCGGCCTTGAGGTGCAGCTCACAGCCGGCCAGGGCGTCGAGCGTGCGCGAGCGCAGCACCGGTGTGGCGTGGGCGTGCGGCGCGATGCGTGCGGCCGCGGCCAGGATGTCGTCGAAGCCGGGATGCGGCGTGGGGGCTGGATTCATTGCCGTGAGACTACCCCGAATCGCGTCTCAGTCGGTCGCGCGCGGGCCGCGCGCGGGTGGGTCAGGACGGTTGGCGCTCAGGTGCGGGCGCGCGCTCTGGGCCGTCCCAGCAGGCTCACCGAGGCCGATCCCGCCACCACCAGCGACGCGCCGATCCAGCCACCGACGCCGATATGTTCGGGCTCCAGCCAGCCCGGCAACAGCGTGGCCACCACGCTCGCCGCGGCGATGCACAACAGCGGCGTGGTCGCGATCACTGCCGAAACCCGCGAGGCCTCCCAGTGCGCCAGCGCTTCGGCAAACGCGCCATAGGCGCCAACTGTGTTGAGCGCGCAGAAGCCCAGCAACGCCCACTGCCTGCCGTCGAGCGCAAGCAGGGCCCGCGGCGTTGCAAACGGCAGCAGCACCACGGCGGCGGCGACGTAGATCGCCAGCAACACCTGCATCGAGCCCAGCTTCACCAGCAACTGCTTTTGCGCCAGGGCATATACCGCCCACACCACCGCGCCGACGACGACCAGCGCCGAGCCCAGCACGTATCCGCCGGCGTGGCGCGCGGTGCCGCTGGCCGCCTCCCGTGCCCACGCCTGGTGGAGTTGGTCGTGGAAGAACAGACCCAGCCCGGCGACGAGCAGCGCCAGTCCGATCCACTGCGCGGCGCGGAACGGCTCGCGGAACAGCCATATCCCACCCAGTGCCATCAGCAACGGCGCCAGCTGGATCAGCAACTGCGCGTTGGCCGGCGACGTGTGCTGCACGCCGAGCAGGTAGAACACGTAGTTGCCCAGCAGCATCAGCGCAGCCAGCATCAACAGCGCCCAGCTGCGCCCGCTCAGCGCGCGGTAGCCGCCCAGCTCGCCGCGCCAGGCCAGCCAGGCCGTGGTGCAACCGGCGGCCACCAAGAAGCGGAACCAGGTCAGCGTCACCGGGTCCAGCACGCCCACCAGGACCTTCAGCGCGAGCGGCAGCGTCGCCCAGCACAGCGCGGTGCACAGGCTCAGGCCCAGCCCGAGCCGCCATTGGCCAGATGCGCGGTGCAAGGTCATGCACTATCCGAGGGAGGGGTGGCAGGCCAGCGCCGCAGGCCATCGGGGACGGTCCAGCGGCACGCGCTGCCGGCCAGTTGGATTAAGCACGAGTTCAAAGCGCCGCGCCCAGTCTGGCGACACCAACGGGGGTTATCGACATGATCCGCAAACTGCTCCTGCCTGCCGCCACCGCGCTGTTGCTGGCCGGTTGCGTGACGGGTCCGTACGGGTACCAGGGCGGCCGAGGCGACTACTACTACGGCCAACCGAGCGTCGAGTACCGCTACTACGGCTCGCCGTACGACGGTTACTACGGTCACGGCGGACCGTACCGCCACGGCTACAGCTTCCCGTGGGACTACGGCCGCTACTACGGCGGCTTTTACGGTTTTCCGCACTACTACTACCACCCGCGCCCGCGCTGGCGGCCGCACCACCCACGTCCGCCGGCGCCACCGCGTGGTCCGATGGCCGGCGAGGGAACGTCACCGGGCGTGCCGGTCGATCGTGGGCCGCCGTGGCGCAACATCGGCCGCCCGTCGGGGCCGCTTGACCAGCCGCGTGCCGGTGAGTGGGGCGGGCCGGGACGGTCGCCGCAATCGAACGCGCCGCCGCCGCCGAGACCGGCAGTGCGGCCGAGGCCGGAGGGCGGTTCGCGCATGGAGCAGACGATCCGCCAGGCGGGTCGCGACAATGCACCCAAGGGCGACGCCAGGCCGCGCTCGGAGCGGTGACGCGCGTCTCATCCCACGACTGACGAGCAGCCGCGGGTATTGACAGAATGCGTCACCATGCGACGTAATCGGCCTGTAGCGTCGATGTCGGCGCCCGGCGAGGAATCACGGATCCCCCCTGTTCCGTCCCCGTCGGGCGTCGGCGCCCTACGCACCGCAAGCGCTGCACTCCCACCCGGAAACCTCTCGCTGGCTCGACCACACGTCGCGGCCGGCTTTGCTGTTTCCGATATCGGGTGATTTCTGGGATGGGGCGCACGGATCGGGCGACGGCGGCGCATAAAAAAGGGGCCGAATGTCCCCCGACATTCGGCCCCCGGGCTTCCCCTGCGGGCGCTTGGCCAGCCCCTGTTCCAATTACCGGCCGGCGACTGGCGCCTGCCCCGCTGGGTGCACTGGAAGATGTTGCAGGATGCGTGCCAACTTTCCGGTCGCCAGCCGTCCTGCTCCCTGATTTGGCCGGCCGACACCCGGCCCCGCAACCGGGGCTGACGGCACCCTGACCGGCATGGCAGGCCCCGACGGCGATCTGGCCTAGAATCGCTCCCCGCCGCCGGTGTCACGACGGCCTTGCCGCCTCGCACGGCGCCGTGTCCAGCCGACCCCTGACGGGTCCGCACCCCTGCAGGCCGCCCGTCCTGCTGCAAGCCCGACCCAGACAAACGCACCCATGAGCAACGATTTCTTCCAGTACGACGTGATCGTGGTCGGCGGCGGCCACGCCGGCACCGAGGCCGCGCTGGCGTCGGCGCGCGCCGGTGCCCGCACCTTGCTGCTGACCCACAACGTGGAGACCGTTGGCGCGATGAGCTGCAACCCGGCCATCGGCGGCATCGGCAAGGGCCACCTGGTCAAGGAGATCGATGCGCTGGGCGGCATCATGGGCCGCGCGGCCGATGCCGCCGGCATCCAGTGGCGCCGCCTCAACGCCAGCAAGGGCCCGGCCGTGCGCGCGACGCGCTGCCAGGCCGATCGTTCGCTGTACCGGGCGTTCGTGCGACGTGCGGTCGAGAACCAGCCCGGTCTCACGGTGTTCCAGTCCGCGGTCGACGACATCGTGTTCGACAACGGCCGGGTCAGCGCCGTTGTCACCCAGACCGGCCTGCGCTTCTGCGCGCCGGCGGTGGTGCTGACCGCGGGGACGTTCCTGGCCGGCAAGGTCCACGTCGGCCAGACCACCTACGCGGCCGGCCGCGCCGGCGATCCGCCCGCGCAGGCACTGGCCGCGCGCCTGCGCGAAGGGCCGTTCGTGATCGACCGGCTCAAGACGGGCACGCCGCCGCGCATCGACGGGCGCACGCTCGACTATTCGGTGATGGAGGAACAGCCCGGCGACGACCCGCGCCCGGTGATGTCGTTCATGGGCAGTCGCGCCGACCACCCGCGCCAGGTGTCGTGCTGGATCACCCACACCAGCGAGCGCACCCACGAGATCATCCGTGGCGCGCTCGACCGATCGCCGCTGTACACCGGCCAGATCGAGGGGACCGGGCCGCGCTACTGCCCGTCGATCGAGGACAAGGTGGTGCGCTTCGCCGAGAAGGCCAGCCACCAGATCTTCGTCGAGCCCGAGGGCCTGGACGTCGCCGAGATCTACCCCAACGGCATCTCGACCTCGCTGCCGTTCGACGTGCAGCTGGCGCTCGTACGCAGCATCCGCGGTTTCGAGCAGGCGCACATCACGCGCGCCGGCTACGCGATCGAGTACGACTACTTCGACCCGCGCGGGCTGAAGACCACGCTGCAGACCAAGGCGATCGAGGGCCTGTTCTTCGCCGGGCAGATCAACGGCACCACCGGTTACGAGGAAGCCGCCGCGCAGGGCCTGCTGGCCGGCGTGAACGCCGCGCGCTTCGTGCGCGGGCAGGAAGGCTGGAGCCCGCGTCGCGACCAGGCCTACCTGGGCGTGCTGGTCGACGACCTGATCACGCACGGCACCAGTGAGCCGTACCGCATGTTCACCAGCCGCGCCGAGTACCGGCTGCAGCTGCGCGAGGACAACGCCGACCTGCGCCTGACGCCGGTCGGACGTGAACTGGGCCTGGTCGATGACGCGCGATTCGCCGCGTTCGACACCAAGCGCGAGGCGATCGAGCGCGAAGGCGCGCGACTGGCGTCGATCTGGGCCGCGCCGAACAACCCGCTGGGTCGCGAGCTGGCTGCCACGCTGGGCGTGGAAGTCAGCCGCGAGACCAGCGCGCGTGACCTGATCAAGCGCCCGGAGCTGGACTACGCCACGTTGATGACCGTGCCGCTGCTGGGCCCGGCGGTGACCGATGCGGCGGTGGCCGAACAGGTCGAGATCGGCGTGAAGTACGCCGGCTATCTGGACCGGCAGCGCGAAGAGATCGAACGCCAGCAGCGCAACGAAGGCACGCCGGTACCGGACGCGTTCGATTACGCCGGCGTGCACGGTCTGTCGATCGAGGTCCGCCAGAAGCTCGAGAAGGTGCGACCGCAGACGGTCGGGCAGGCCCAGCGCATTCCGGGCATGACCCCGGCGGCGATCTCGCTGCTGCTGGTGCATCTGGCACGCCAGCGGCGCAGCGCCCAGGGCTGAGCACGCGGCGCGGGGAAGCGGGTGCCGTGAAGCACGCGGCGCGAAATGGGCGGCGTGAACCGCACGACGCGAAGCGGGCGGGGCCCCACGTGCGGCGCCGCTTCTCGATCCCGTTGCTGGCGTCCTGTGACGCGCGGCGCGCCGCATGGATTAGGCTTCGCCCATGAGCGTCTTTGCCGATCCGTCGTTCGCACTGCGGCGCACGCGCCTGGTCGCAGCCGTCGTCATTGCCGTCGTGGTTTCCGGCTGCAACCGGACGCCATCGGTCGACGACGCGCCCGCACCGCCCACCCTCCAACCCGCGGTCGCGGCGCCGCCGATCCGCATCGAGCCTTGGCGGTTGCCGGTGGGCCAGGGCGCCGCGCAGCCGGACCTGGTGGCCACCTCGGACGGGCGCCTGCTGCTGTCGTGGATCGAGTCGCGCGGCGACGACGACGCGGCCGTGCACACGCTCCAATTCGCCAGCCTGGACGCGACCGCCGCCACGGCGACGTGGAGCGCGCCGCGCACGATCGCGCAGGGCCGCGACTGGTTCGTGAACTGGGCCGACACGCCGCATATCGCGGTCACCGCCGACGGCGCACTGTGGGCGCATTGGCTGCAGAAGTCGGCCGCGGCCACCTATGCCTACGACATCGCGCTGGTGCGCTCGAGCGACGGTGGCGCGCGCTGGTCGGCCCCGGTGCTGGTCAACGACGACGGCACCGCGAGCGAGCACGGCTTCGTCTCGCTATGGCCGGCTGGGCGCGACCGCCTCGGTGTCGCCTGGCTCGACGGCCGGGCGATGGCCCAGGGCGATGCGGTCGATCATGACGCGCACGCCGGGCACGCCGCGCCAGCGGGCGCCACCGACGTGCCCGGTGCCCCCACGATGTCCTTGCGCAGCACGACGTTTGCCGTCGACCTCGCTCGGCATGGCGACACCGCACTCGACCTGTCGACGTGCGATTGTTGCCAGACCGACGTCGCCGCAACTGCGAACGGCGCGGTGCTGGCGTACCGCGATCGCAGCGACGACGAGATCCGCGACATCCGCCTGATCCGGCAGGTCGATGGCCAGTGGCAGCCATCGCAGCCGGTGCACGCCGACGGCTGGAAGATGCCGGCGTGTCCGGTCAACGGCCCGGCGCTGGCCACCAACGCAGACGCGGTGCTGGTCGGTTGGTACACCGCCGCCGACGACACGCCGCAGGTGCGTCTCGCACGCAGCGCCGATGGTGGGCGGACGTTCTCCGCACCCATCGTGGTCGAGCGCGGCGCCGCCGTGCAGGGCCGGGTTGCGGTGGCTTTGGACGACCGCGCCGCGTGGGTGTTGTGGCTGCGCGAGGACGCGCGCGGCCAATCGATCTGGCTGGCACGCTACAGCCCGGACCTGACGAGCGAGCTGCAACGCGTCGAGGTCGCCCGTCTGCACGGACGCGGACGCGCCACGGGCTTTCCGCAGCTGGAGCTGGCCGGCAATCGCGGCCATGCCGTGTGGACCGACGTCGTGGGTGGCACACCGCAGTTGCACGGCGCGGTGTTCATCGCCACGCAACGCTGAAAGGCCACACACCGGCTTCATCGTCGCCACACCGGCGCGGGCGATAACGCATCGCCAGCCCACCCGCCATCCGACGACCATGAGCATGCCCGGCCAGTCCCACGCCCACCCGGCCGCGAACGCCACGCTGCGCGTGCCGTCGTTCGCGCGCGCCCTGCGCATCGAGAACGACGGCGGGCGCACCGTCGCGGAGCGCGCGTGATGTTGCTGCTGTTCTATCAGGGCTTGCCGCTGTTGGCGCTGGTGCCGGCGTTCGTTCCGTTCGGGCGCTGGTTCTCTCGCGCGTGCCTGCTGTTCGGTGCCTTGCTGGCATCCGCCTGCGGCCTCGCGTCTGTCGAGTTGGAGACGATGACGTCGGGCGAGGGGCCGGCGTTCTTCGGCATCGCCTTCTACTTCACGTTGGTCGGCGCCGTGTTCCTGGCAGGGTTCGCCGCGAAGATGGTGGCCGTGAACGTCATCGCAACTGCACGGCCTGCGACGCGCAAGTGGGTGGCCGTGGTGATGCGTGCGCTGGCTGCGCTGTGCCTGGCCTTTGTGCTGCTCGCCTGCGTCGTTGCCGCATACGGCATGGCCGCGTGCGCCGTCACGGTTGCCGTGCTGCTTGCCGTGCTTGCCCGGGACGTGCTCCGTGGGCGTGGATCAAACCCCTCCGGTGATCCGGGGCGGGGGCTGCCATCGCGGAGCCCTCGTAGGATGGGTTGAGCGTAGCGATACCCATCGCTTGGCGTGGCGGTCAATGCGCCAGATGCAATTCCGATGATGGGGCGCGAGCCGCGGGGCGGATCGGCCTGCCAGCTTTGGCACTCGCCGGGAATCGCCGCCATCCCTCCCGCCCGGCCCCGGGTTGATCGGTATCGGTGCGCTCAACCCATCCTTCGTCGTGAATCGGTTGCGAGCTTTGACGTGTCCGTGTCGATGGCGCCTGATCGATAAGGACGAACCCATCGACCGCGAGCATTCACGTCGAGCACGCACATTCGTTGAGGCGTGCAGTCGCCCATCGGGCGACCGGCACGTTGGGCTAGCGCTCCAGGCGCCAGTTGACCGAGGCGCGGTTCTCGACCGTGCTCGATTCGATCTCGACATCGAAGCCGCGGCGCAGCAGGTATTTCAGCGTGAGCACCTGGCCGGTGCCCAGCAGCGAGACGCCGTAGCCGACGTACAGCCGCGGCGACAGGTACTTGCCGACACCAAACACGCTTTCGCCAAGCGCGCGGCTCTCCATCACGCCGGCGTCGTCCAGGCCGATCTTCGCGCCCAGCTGCGAGGCCAGCATGCTGCCGCCGGCGCTGAGCGCGGCGCTGGCCGCGTTGAGCTGGCGGCTCTCGTCGCCGCTGGCGGTGCTCAGGCTGCGACCCAGCGCGAGGTAGGACAGCGCCTCGGACTGCGAGCTGGCCGGGTCCGACCACACCGTCGCTTCGGGCGCGCTCGCGCGGCCCTTCACGTCGACGCCGGCGGTGACTTCGCCAACCTCGCGCTCGGCGCGGATGTCGAGGATCGGATCGGCAACCGGGCCGTTCGACCACACCAGCTGGCCGCGCGTGATGTCGAGCTTCTGCCCGTACGCGGTGTAGCGTCCGTCGACGTCGAGGCGACCGCTGGCGGCCATCTCGCGGCCGGGCCGCGCGATCACGCGCAGGCGCCCGCCGAGGCTGCCGTCGAGGCCGAATCCGTTGAGTCGCACCTTGTCGCCCAGCGCGAGGGTGAGGTCCATCTCCAGCGGATTGCTGGCGGTACGTTCGGGGTCCACCGGGTCGAGCACCACCACGTCGGGTGAGGCCGACACGCCCTGGTCGAGGCGCTCCAGATCGATGCGCGCTTCGGGCACAGTGACCGTGCCGGTGACCTGCAGCGGTTGGCGCGCGGCGTAGCGCACCGTCACGTCGGGATTGGCGATGGCGCGCAGGTCGCGCGTGTCGGAGACCAGCACGTTGTCGCCGCGCACGCGCAGCATCAGTGGCGTGTCGTCGCCCTGCCAGCCCAGCGTGCCGTCGATCGCCAGCGTGCCTTCGCCGGAGCGCAGGCTGCCGTTGATCCGCGCGCTGCCGTCGGGCTGCGCATCCAGGCGGACGTCGCCCTGGCTGAGGTGGATTGCCAGCGCGGGCAACTCGGTGGCGAAGTCGCGCAGCTGCGCCTGACCGCCCAGCCGCGGCTGCGCGCGCGTGCCGGCCAGTGCGATGCGGCCATCGAGCTTGCCGGTGGGCTCGACGATGTCGGGCGAGAACAGCTCCATCCAGGTGAGCTCGTCGGTACTGGCCGCGATCCCGCCCGACAGCGGCGCGTACGCGTCCCAGCCGGTGGCGACGCGCGCGTCGATGCGGTCGTCGTCGAAGATCGACGCGCCCAGCTGGGCCTGTACGCGCTGCGGATCGAAGGTGGCATCGAGCGTGAGTCCGGCGTAGCGCACGACCTCGCGGCGCGAGCGCTCGCGGTTGCGCAGGCCGCCGCCGGCCGAGGTGACCGAGGCCGTGCCGCGCCAGCTGTTGCCGACCGGGCGCAGCTGCGCCTGCAGGTCGATCTCGCCGCGCACGAACCACGGCCGCCGGTCGCTGCGCTCGGGCAGATAGGGAAGCGCCAGTGCCAGCGGCAAACCGGTGCCGCGCACGTCGAGTCCGCGCCGTGGCCACTGCGCGTCCGCACACAGCGAACCGCCGCCGCTGGAGGCGAGGCAGGCATCGGACAGCGCGCCGTTGCTGCCGTCCCAGCGGAACTGCGCGGCCTGCTGCAGGCGCCACGACGCACCCTTGACCGGCGCCAGCTGCAGCGAGGCCAGCGTGCCTTGCCAGGTGGTGCCGCGCTTGCTGGCGTTGCCGGTCAGCGCGATCGTGCCGAACTCGCTGCCGGCATCGGCGTCAAGCTGCAGCGACTCGACCGCGCCGCGGGCGTCCACGTGCAGCGACTGCAACGGCAGACCCACCGCCAGGCCGCTGCCGTCCACGCGCAACGAGCCGCCACCGCCGCGCCACGGCAACCGGCCGTTCGCGGCGAGCGTGTCCGCGCGCCATTCGCCGTAGCGCAGGCCGCTGCCGGTCAGCGCAGCGGCGACATCCGGGGCATCGCGCGCGCCACGCAGTTGCAGCGTGCCGCGCAGGCTGCCATCGGCATCGGGCAGCAGGTCGGCCAGGTGCAGCGGCGCGAATTCCGCGTCCAGCTCCAGCGCCTGCGCGAGCTTGCCGCGTGCGTCGATGCGGCTGTCGCCCAGGCCCAGCGCGACCTCGCCCTCGTAGGCCTCGTCCTGCTTGCCCGGCGCCGCGCCGTGCATGGCGAAATGGCCGCGTCCCGAGAGTGGCCGGCCGCGCAGCCGGCCGCCCAGTTGCTTGGCATCGACGGTGAGCTCCAGCCCGCCGTCGACGCGCGTCTGGCCGGTCGAGGCGAGCGTGCCGTTGACCGCGCCGCTCCAGTCCGGCGCGAAGTAGCCCGGGTCGAAGCCGGCCAGGGTCGCATCGAACGTCCAGCCCAGCGCCGGCGCCCAGGCGAGCTCGCCCGTGCCATCGAGCGTTCCGCTGGGCATGCGCACCTGCAGGCGTTTGAGGGCCACGCGTTCGGCGTTGCCGCGGCTGTCGAAATCGAGCCGTGCGGTCTGCCCGTCGCGTTGCAGCGCGGCCTTGCCGATGGCGGCCCAGGCCTGCACGGTGCCGGCCAGGCCGAGGTCGGCGTCGGCGACGATGGCCGGCGTCTCGGCCGACGGCGAGGCGGCGCCCGCCGTCGATGTCGGCGTGCCAGCCCAGCGCAGTCCGCGCGCATTGATGGCGATGTTGAAGCGCCCGTTGCCCGCGTCGCGGAAGTCGGCGTGGCCTCGCAGGGTCGCGTTGCCGTCGAGCAACTGCAGCGCCAGCGGTTGCACGTCGAGCACCTTGTCCTTGAGGTGGATGCGTGAGGGCAGGATGCGTGCCTGCCACTGGCCCTGCGCGACCTCGCCACTGAGCTGCGCTTCGCCGCCCACGCCGCTGGCGCGCAGCGTGGCGACCAGTGGCTGGGCATCCGCCGCCGGGGCCTGACCGAGCAGCAACGCCGGCTCGATCGCATCGGCGCGCGCGTCGATGCGCCAGTCCGCCTCGCCACCGTTGCCGCCGCTGGGGTCGCGCAGCACCAGTCCGGCACGCAGCGGGCCGGGCACGGCGCCGCCCAGGCCGATGTCCAGGCGCGCCAGGTCGCCCTTCGCGATCAGGCCCAACCGCGCCGGCGTGCGCCCGTCCGGCGCGGGCATCACTGCGGTCGCGAGCAGGTCCATGCGGTAGTCGTCGCGCGGCACGTAGTCGCCGTGCACCGTGAAACGGCCTCGATCGCTGTCGACCACGAGTCGCTCGACGTGCAGCGCGCCATCGCTGGCATCCAGCCCGCCGCGCAGGCGCCGGATGTCGATCAGCGGTTCGCCTTCGCGGCTGACCTTGAGGCCGTCGACGCGCACGTCATCGGCCTGCAGCGCGAGCGGCGGCGCGATGTCGGGCAGGACCTCGGGCCAGGTGGGAAGGTCGAACGGCTTGTCGTCGCGGGCCAGGTCGAGCGCGGCGCCGGATACCTGCAGGGCATCCAGGCGCAGGCGCCGGCCGAGCAGGGGACGCAGCGCGAAGTCGACGTACACGCGCTGTGCGGTGAACACGATCGGCGCGCGATCCGGTGCGCACGGTGCGTCCTCGGGCAGGCAGGCGGGCAGTTGCGAATAGCGCAGGCCGTGCAGCGTCAACGGACCGCGTGCCGGCCCTTCGACGGACGTCCAGCTCAGGTGCGCGCCCTCCGGCAGGCGCGCGACGATCTGTCGCAGCAGCAGGTCACGCCCGCCGATCGTGCTGATCAGCCAATACACGAACGCGGCCAGAACCAGGCCCAGTGCGCCGGCCGCCAGGCTGCCGCGTATCGCCAGCCAGCGCAGCCTTGCGCGTCGGCGCACGCGCAGTTCGGCGATGCGTTGATCGGGGCTGCTGGCGGTGTGGTCGCTCATGCGTGCATCCATGCGCGTGGCGTCATGCCGGGCGCGGGTTGATGGACCTGCGCGTCGCCGCGCGCCGGGCCGTGGTTGCCGCCAGCGCGCGACCGCGCGGCCGGCGGCGGCAATGGCGCCTAGAGATCGGCGCCGATGTTGAGGTAGAGCTGGAAGCCCGAGTCGGGATCATCGAGGCCGCGCGCGATGTCGATGCGCAGCGGGCCCACCGGCGAACGCCAGCGCAGGCCGATGCCGACGCCGGTGCGCAGGTCGGGGCTGTCGTCGAATGCACTGCCACTGTCGACGAACGCCGCCGCGCCCCAGCTGCTGTTGAAGTACTGCTCGTACTCGAGGCTGCCGGTGACCACGTTCTTGGCACCCAGCGCGAACCGGCCATGGGCGCCGTTGGCGCCGGTGATGCGCGGGCCGACCTCGCGCCAGGCATAGCCGCGGATGCTGCGGTCGCCGCCGGCGAAGAATCGCAGGCTTGGCGGCATGTCGACCAGCGCATCGGTGAACGTATGGCCCAGCTCGCCGCGTGCGATCAGGCGGCTGTTTGCGCCCAGGCCGCGGTACCAGCGCGCGGTGGCGTGCATTTGCGCGAAGCTGGCGTCGGAGCCGGCGCCCTCGATGCCGCCACGCAGCATCAGCGTTCCACCCAGGCCGTTGCGAGGCTGCAGGCGGTCGTCGGCGGAGATGTACTCCGCGCGCAACGACGGATAGCTGAAGGTCGCGTAGCGATAGGTCAGCGGCGTCGCCTCGTCGCCGTCGTCCTCGGCCGCGTAGGCCCATCGCTCGCGCAGGGCGTGCATCGAGGCCGTGGCGGTCAGGCGGCGGTTGATCGTGCCGCTGCGGCTGGCGACCAGTTCGATGCGGCGGTTGTCGACGTAATCGGTCTGCTCGTCGGCGGCCTGTGCGCTGATGGTGTACCAGCCGTCGCGCCACGCGAACGCCGGGATCCGGTACTGCAACGTCAGCGTCTTGCGGCGCTGGGCCCAGTCCACCTGTGCCAGCGCCTTGTGCCCACGCTGGTTGACGTAGCGACGCTCGACGCCGCCGCGTACACCGGCGCCGCTGTCGGTACCGTAGCTCAGGCCGGCGGTGTAGATGCTGCGTTTGGCGGGCGTCAGGGTAACGGCGACCGGCACTTCGCCGTCGACGGCCGCGTCCGGTCGCGGCTCGATGTCGATACCGGAGAAGTAATCGAGTCGGGCCAATGAATCGCGCAGGCGATCGAGCTTGCCCTGGTGGTAGTAGCTGCCCTGTTCCCAGTACACCAGCTTGTCGAGCAGGTCGGCTTTGATGATGCGCCGGGGCTCCTGGGTGAAGGTGATCGGGCCCATGTCGTAGCGCCGGCCGCTGGTCCACGACAGGTCGACATCGGCGGCGCGCTCGGCGCGCGTGACCTGGACCTGGCGCGAAGCGAAATCGGCGTCGAAGTAACCGCGTTCGGCAAGCCGGCGCGTGATGCGGGTCTTGCTGGCCTCGTACTGCGTGTGGTCGAACACCGCACCGGGTCGCGGCTGGAACAGCGAGAGGTCCTCGCGCAGGTAACGGTCCTGCTCGCCCTCGCCCGAGATCGCGAGGTTGAAGCCGCGCACGGTGACCGGCTCGCCGCGGTCGACGGTGATGGTGACCACCACCGGCGAACGATTGGCCGCGCGTGCCGCGCTGTCGGGTGTGCCGTCCAGGGGCGCGCCGTTGGCGGCCGTACCGTCAGCAGGGGGGCCATCGGCGGACACGGGAGCGCCAGCGGCGGTGCCCGCCGGAGTCGCCGTGGCGTCGACGCTCGCCGGGGCCGCGTCGACAGAAGCGCCGGGGGCTGGGGTGCTGCCCGAGGTATCGGCGGCGGGCGGCGTGCTGCCGTTCGCGCCATTGGTCGGCGGTTGATCGCTGTTGATGACGGTGGTGACGCCATCGCGGGTGCGCTCGATGGTGATCGTCGGCGAGTAATAGCCAAACGGCTCCAGCGCCTCGCGGGTCTCGTTCTCGGCCTCGCGCATCAGATAGGCCAGGCGTCGCCCGGAGAGCTCCTTGCCGATGGCGTCCACCAGTGACAGCGAGACCTGAACGTTGGCGGTCATCGCCTCGTCGAGGCCGCGGATGTCCACACGCTCGACCTGCGCCGCCTGCGCCGAGCCGGCCATCGACAGGATCAGGGCGGCGATGGCGAGGCGTGGGGTCTGTGGTGGCATCGGCAAAGGATAACTGCGCGGCGTCAACGACCGATTAACCGATCAAGGCGGTTGGACGCTTCTGGTCGATCCGCCTACCCGGGAATGCGTGGTTTCCCTCGTCAAACCCACAACAAACCCCGCTTGGGCGCCGCCGGTGGAAATGTTCCCATCTGCATGTGAATGGGGGTGGATGGTTGCAGTGACAGTGCCATTGGTACTAGCGTCGGCCCGAGCCGGATCCATGCATTGGAAGGCGACGTCGGTTTCAGGCAATTCGAAAAGATTGGATCTGCTCGTTCGTTCGCGCTCCGGCGCGGAAACAGGCCATCAAAACTTTCGGGGAGTCGGGGCGTGAATAAGAAGATCTTGAGTGCGGCCATCTGCGCAATCCTGGTTGGCCCGTTCGGGGCAGCGTTGGCCCAGGACACAGGCCAGGAAAGCGACGCACAGGAACTCGACCGCGTCATCGTGACCGGTTCGCTGATTCCGCAAACCGAGCTGGAGATCGCCACGCCGGTCATCTCCATCACTGCCGAGGACATCAAGCGACAAGGCTTCAAGGACGTCTACGACGTCCTGCGCGCACAGCCACTGGCCACCGGTTCGGTGCAGGACAGCCAGTTTTCCGGCGGCTTCACGCCCGGTGCCGAGCCGATCAGCCTGCTGGGGCTCGATCCCGGGTTCACCCTGGTGCTGATCGACGGCCGGCCAATGGCCGACTACCCGCTGCTGTACAACGGCCAGAGCAACTTCGTCGATCTCTCCAGCGTGCCCACCGCGATGGTCGAACGCATCGACATCGCACCGGGCAACCAGTCGGCCATCTACGGTTCGAGCGCGATCGCCGGCGTGGTCAACATCATCCTGAAAAAGCGCATCGACGGAACCAACCTCAACTTCCGCTTCGGCAGCTACGACGAAGGCGGCGGCGAGAGCATCCGTTACCAGCTGACCGGAGGCCAGTCGGTGGGTTCGGGCGATTTGACGTACGGCGTGCAGGCCAGCCGGCAGGATCCAATCTTCGGGTTCCAGCGCAACGACTTCGATTCCACCAACGACAATCCGAACTCGGCGCTGCAGTATGGCTCGCGCACGTTCCTTCGACTCAGCGCCACCCAGGCCATCTACCACGACCCCGGCCAGGCGACCTGCGACGGGCTCGGCAACCTGTTCAACGGCAGCACCATCCGCGACTTCCGGCCCAATCGTGGCTTCTACTGCGGCAGCCGCGCCGAGCCCGGCTACACCTCGATCATGAACGACGAGCGCTCGCTCAGCGGCTACGTCAACCTCACGGTCCCGATGGGCGACAGCAACGACTTCTACGCCACCTTGTTGGCCAACCACAACAAGATGGAGTCCAACAGCGGCTCACGGTTCTGGGCGGCTGGTGTGGATACCGGACAGATCATCTTCAACCAGACCAGCGGCGACTTCGAAACCTTCCAGCACATCTTCGCGCCCGAGGAAATCGGCGGCATCGACGTCAACAACGAGCGCAACACCAGCGACTCGTACAACCTGGCGGCCGGCTTCCGGGGCACCTTCGGCGAGTCCAGCTGGGACTACGACGCGTACTACGCGCGTGCGGCGTACGACATCAAGAACCGGCAGCTGTGGCCGTTGAAGGCTGAGGTCGAGAACTTCTTCCGCGAACAGTTCCTGGGCCCGCAACTGGGCGAGTACTACGGCTACCCGGTCTACGCGCCGGACGTCGACGCGTTCTACCAGGCGCTGACACCGGAGCAGTACCGCAGCTTCAACAGCGAGATCCGCAGCGACTCCAGTACCTGGACCCACAACCTCAACTTCCAGCTGACCAACACCAACCTGTTCAACCTGCCCGGCGGTCCGGTCGGCTTCGCCGCCGTCCTGCAGGCGGGCGAGCAGTCCTGGGAAAACCCGACCGACCAGCGCGTGGTCAACGGCCTGTTCTGGGGTCTCACTGGCACCCAGGGCGCCGGAAAGCGCACCAACGAGGCCCTCGCCATCGAGTTCCGGCTGCCGGTGTTCAGCATGCTGACGGCGAACGTCTCCGGCCGTTACGACCAGTACCACAACAAGGGCGTTAACTCCGATTCGGACTTCACCTACAAAGTCGGGTTGGAGTTCCGTCCGGTCGAGAGCCTGCTGGTGCGCGGCAACTACGCCACCGCGTTCAAGGCACCCGACATGGCCTATGTCTTCGCCGGCGACAGCGGGTTCTTCACCTCGGTCACCGACTACTATCGCTGCGCGACCGAAGAACCCACCACGCCGATCGACGACTGCACGTTCAGCGGCGAAGGCGTGTTCGGCACCCGGCGCGGCGCGCCCGATCTGGAATCGATCACGGCGACCTCCTGGGGTGGCGGCGTGGTGTGGGCACCGAACGCCAACTTCGACGTCAGCGTGGACTACTACCGCGTCGACATCGACAACAAGGTCAACGACCTGAGCCTGGACTCGCTGATGCAGCTGGAAGCGGCGTGCCGGCTCGGCCAGCTCGACCCGGGTTCGCCAACCTGCGTCGATGCCCTGGCACGCATCGGTCGCAGCGGACCAAATGCGCCGGTGCCCAACCAGGTCAACACCGTCCTGACCAATCCCATCAACGTCTCCAAGGAAGAAGTGTCGGGCATTACCGCCAAGCTGAACTATCGGTGGGAAACGGAGCGTTGGGGGCGGTTCTCGCTGTCCTCGTCGTACAACGTCACCCTTGATCACGAGAGCCAGCAGTACCCCGACGACCCGGTCCTGGATCTGCTCAACGAACCCTTCTTCTCGTCGGAATTCCCGAACATCGGCAGCCTTTCCGTGACCTGGGAAAAGGGTGGATGGACGACCACGCTGTACGGCGCACGCTACGGGCGGACCCCGAACTTCGCCGCGCAGCTGACCACCGCCGGCTACACGGCGGCCGGCGCTGAGAAGGTCGATGCACACGTGACCTTCAATGGCAGTGTCGACTACCGCTTCAACGACGACGTGTCGCTGTCGTTCACGGTCAACAACCTGCTCAACGAAGACCCGCCGCACGATCGCAGCTGGACCAGCTACCCGTACTACAACGGCTTCAACTACAACGCGTTCGGCCGCTCGTTCCTGGTCGAGGTCAACTGGAAGCTCGGCGGCAACCAGTAGGCATCGCGCGTCGCCCACTGGATGGCGACACACGGAAGGCCGGCATTCGCCGGCCTTCCGATATCCGCAGCCGGGCAATAACGCGGGCAATCCGGCAATCACGCGGGACAAGCACGCCGGGACAACGGGGACAACCACGCCGGGCAATCACGCCTTGGCGGCGGGGGACGCGTCGTCGCTGTCGTTGTCGCTGCCCGTGGCCATCGCGCCGTTGCCCACGACGTCGTCGCCGAGCAACTCGCGCAGGCCCTGCAGCTGCGCTTCGTAGCGTCGCCATTCGCCGACGCCGCGCGAATGGATCGGTTCGCGCACCTGCGCGGCGCTCAGCGTCGCCACCGGCGCGGTGTTGCTGGCCAGGTCGCTGATGCCTTCCGCCGCCGGCAGGCCGCAGAACGCGAGCACCTGCGCGCCGACGCGTTCGGGTTCGGCGACCAGTTGCTGGTAGTCGACGTCGAGGATTCTGCCGGGCGCGACCGTGTGCCAGTGCGCCATCAACTGTCGGTAGTTGCGGTGGTGCGAGGCCAGCGTGGCGAGGTCGTAGCTGTAGGCGTACGCGTCGCCAAACAGCGCGCGGTAGTTGGAGAAGCACACGTCCATCGGCGCGCGCACCAGGTGCAGCAGCCGTGCGCGCGGCAGGGCGGGTGCGATCAGGCCGGCCAGGACGAAGTTGGCCGGCAGTTTGTCGACGTAACGCGTGCACCCGCCCGCGCGCCAACGGCTCTGCGTCAGATAGCGTCGGCCCAGCGTGTCCAGATCCAACGACGGCAATCGTTCGAGCATCGCGGCATCGGCCAGGCTGCGTCCGGGCAGGTCGACGCTCCACCGCAGCTGGTGGCCGAAATCGCCCAGCTCGCCGGCGGACACGACGTCGGGATGGTTGCCCAGGATTCTGTCGAGCACGGTGGTGCCCGAGCGCGGCAGGCCGATGATGAAGATCGGCTGCGGCCCCTCGTCGGCCGCCGGCTCCGGCTCGCGATGCGATGCCAGCAGGTCGGCATCGCAGCGCGCGGCCAGACCGTTGTACAGCCTCGCTTCGGCAACCGGGTCGTGACGGAGCCGGGCGTGCATCAGCGCGTTCGCGCGTTGCAGCGCCTGCCAGGCATCGTCCAGCTCGCCCAGGTCTTCGTGCTCCTTGTAGAGCGCGAACTCGCACGCCGCCCGGTCTTCGTCGCCGGCGGCGCGCGAACGCTGTGCGCGGATGGCATCGATGTGGTTGTGCTCGCGCGACTGCCGGCGTAGCCGCGCCAGCGTCAACCATGCCCGGCCGTAGCTCGGGCCAAGCTGCAGGCAGGCCTCCAGCTCCGCGGCGGCTTCATCGAGGCGGCCGTTGAACTGCAACTGGATGGCACGGAAGTAGCGGAAGTCGGCGTTGTCGTAGCCGCCCGCGCGGGCGCGGTCCATCAGCGCCAGCGACTCCCGGTGCTGGCCGAGCAGCTGGTGCAGATGGGCCAGCGACGCCAGCGTCGCGCCGTCCTGGCAATGGGCGATCGCCGGATGCGCGAGGCAGTCGCGAACCGCGGTGGTCTCGCCAACCCGCATCAGCGCCTGCGCAACCCGGCACACCGTTGCCGCGTCGCGGGGCAACCGGCGCGCGGCCTGCAGCAGTTGTGCGCAAGCCGAGCGCAACTCGTTGCCGGCCAGCATCACCCCGGCCAGCAGCACCCGCGGCTGCACCTGCGTCGGATCGGCCGCCAGGGTGGCCTGCAGCTCGGCGCGGGCGCGACCGAGATCGCGTTGCGCAAGCGCCTGCTGCGCGCGCTGCCACGACGCCAGCGCATCGCCCGGTCGGGCGGTCGCAGCGAATCGGTCGGTGGGCGGGCGCATGGGCCGAGGATAACCGCGGCCGGGTACGTTCGATCCACCGGTGGGCGCCGTCGTTGGTCAGCGGACGCCCGATGATTGCCGAACTGCCGCCCGCGGCAACCGAGATCCCGGCCGAGGTGGACAAGGTCTGAGCTGCGACGGCACCAACACGTGCTCGATCGCGAGGCGCTGTGAACCGGTTCGGCGAGCCATTCGGTCCCGCGCGCCACGACGCGATCAGCCGCAGTTGCTGCGCCGGTGCGAACGACGGCTTCGGATCCTGTCGCGAAAAGTGCAGGGGCGGGTCGCTACGCGCGGCTTCCGGTGCAACTCGTTGCGGCCCAGCCGGCTAGGGCGTGATTTCCTGAGTGTTGCCGGCGTCAGGTTCGCTGGCTGGCGGCACGCAGCTGGCAATCGGGGACTCCGACTTGACCGTGACCTGCCAGCGCCGATTGCCCAGTGCGTTCTCGTGGCTGGCAACCAGGTCGTACTGCACGCAGGGCTTGGCCATCAACATCAACGGCTGTTGGGTGGCATCGCCGCGGCGATCGCGTCGGGTGGTGGCGATGTGCAGCATGTGCCAGCCGGGAGTGAGTTTGTAGCTCATGCGTTGCCGGAACGTCATGTCACCGTCGATCGCCACCACGCGCACATCGACCTCGTCGGGTTTGCTTGCCGCGGCGCGGTTGGTGGTGATCTCCGACCAGGGCGTCGGCCCGGCGGCCCGCGTCGTCGTCGCGGTTGCTACGGACACCAGGACAAGGGCGAGCAGCGACAACGGCTTCATGAACTCGGCCTGGTCAGGTAGAACGAACGGTTGCCGCCGTGCCGGCGGCAACCGCCGCGGATCAGATCGAGAGGTGTTCGATGGCCGCGACGCTGCCCAGGCGGTCGCTGAGGCGCTTGAGCAACGCCAGGCGGTTGTTGCGCACGGCCAGGTCGTCGCTGTTGACCATCACGTCGACGAAGAACGCGTCGACCTGCGGACGCAGCGCCGCCAGGCGCGCCAGCACGGCGACGTAGTCGCGACGTTCGAGCAGCGGGTCGGTGTCGGCCACGGCCGAATCGACGGCTGCGGCGAGCGCGTGTTCGGCGTCTTCACTGAACAACGCCGGGTCGATGGCGCTGGGCACCACGCCTTCGACCTTCTTGAGGATGTTGCGACTGCGCTTGTTGGCTGCGGCCAAAGCGGCGGCTTCGGGGAGCTTGGCGAACTCGGCGATCGCGGTCAGGCGTGCGTCGAGGTCGGGCAGCGAATCGTGGGCGACGTTCTCGGCGGCATCGAACTGCGCGGCGGTGACGCCGCGGTCGGCGTAGTAGCCGCGCAGGCGGTCGTAGACGAACTGGCTGATGTCGTAGCTGCCCAGTTCGTCGTGCTTGACCGGTTGCAACGAGACGGCGCGCTCGACCAGTTCGTGCAGCAGCAGGTCGTGGCCGCCTTCGAGCAGCGTACGCGCCAGGCCCAGCGCATTGCGACGCAGGGCGAACGGGTCCTTGTTGCCGGTTGGCTTGAGGCCGGCGGCGAAACCGCCGGCCAGGGTGTCCAGGCGCTCGGAGATCGCAAGCACCTGGCCAAGCGTGCTGGGCGCGATCGCGTCGCCGGCGAACCGCGGCATGTAGGCCTCGTCCAGCGCGGCGGCGAGTTGGGTGCGTTGCTCGTACGGCAGCGCGGCCAGCGATTCGTCGGCCATCGCGTAGTAGCGGCCGGCGACGCCCTGCAGCTCAGGGAACTCATTGACCAGGCGCGACTGGAGGTCGGCCTTGGACAGCGCGGCCGCGCGGCGGGCGAGGGACGGTTCCACGCCGACCTGGGCGGCGATCGATTCGGCCAGCGCGGCCACGCGCGTCACCTTGTCGGCGACGCTGCCCAGCTTGGCCTGGTAGGTCACCGTGGCCAGGCCGGCGTCCATCGACACCAGACCCTGCTTCATGTCCTCGACGAAGAAGAACTTGGCATCGGCGAAGCGCGGGCGGATCACGCGCTCGTAGCCCTTGCGGACTTCGGATTCGTTTTTGGATTCGATGTTGGCAACGCCGATGAAGCGTTCGCTGAGCTTGCCTTCGGCGTCGAGCACCGGGAAGAACTTCTGGTTCGCTTCCATCGTGGCGATCAGCGCTTCCTGCGGCACCGCCAGGAACGTGCGTTCGAAGCCGCACGCAATCGCCTTGGGCCACTCGGTGAGGCCGTTGACCTCCTCCAGGATGCCGGCGTCGATGCGCGCGGTGCCTCCGCACGCGTCCGCGGCCGCTTCGACTTCGGCGACGATGCGTGCGCGGCGCTCTTCGGGGTCGACCAGCACGCAGGCCGCGCGCAGGGCTTCGTTGTAGTCGCCGGGCGCGCCGATCCACACCGGCTTGTCGTACATGAAGCGATGGCCGCGGCTCATGCGGTCGCCACGCACGCCCAGCACCTCGGCCTCGATCACGTCACCGCCCAGCAGCACCACCAGCCAGTGCACCGGCCGCGCGAAGCCGTACTCGTGCGCGCCCCAGCGCATCGGCTTGGGGATCGGCATCGCGGCGATCGCCTCGGCGATGACATCGCCCAACAGTGCCTTGGTCTGCGCGCCGGCGCGGCTGGCCCGGTGCACGAAGCGTTCGCCCTTGGCGTCGCTGGTCTTGTCGAGCGCCGTCCACTCAACGCCGGCCTTGGCGGCGAAACCCTGCAGCGCCTTGGTCGGATTGCCGTCGGCATCGAGGGCGATGTTGAGGTACGGCCCGAGCACTTCCGAGTGCTGTTCGGGTTGCTCGCTGGCCACGCCCGGCAGCAGCACCGCGAGGCGGCGCGGCGTGTACAGCGGGCGCGCGTCGCCGCGCTCGACCGCGATGCCGCGCTTGTCGAGGCCGGCGAGCACGCCGTCGAAGAACGCCTGGGCTAGGCCGTGCAGCGCCTTGACCGGCAATTCCTCGGTACCCAGTTCGATCAGCAGCGGCTTCATGTCGGTCATTGCCTGGTGTCTCTGACTTTTCTTCTCGTCCGAGAAGGTGCCCGTAGGGCGGATGGGGTGCGGCGCAGTGGTGCGGGTCGGGTGTCGATCGTCGGGCCTGGCGACGCGTCGCGGGTGTGATGCGCGACACGGTGCCGAACCCTGCCGCGCGCCCTCCCCACCGGGGAGGGCGTGTGGATCATGGCCTCACGCGGCCTGCGGTGCCTGCTTCAGGCCCGGGAAGCCGAGCTTCTCGCGCTGGGCGAAGTAGGCGCGGGCGACGCCCTGGGCGATCGTGCGCACGCGCAGGATGTAGCGCTGGCGTTCGGTCACTGAGATCGCGCGGCGCGCGTCGAGCAGGTTGAAGCAATGGCTGGCCTTGCAGACCTGCTCGTAGGCCGGCAGCGGCAGACCCAGCTCGGTAAGCCGGGCGGCTTCGACTTCGCATTCCTCGAAGCGCCGGAACAGCACGTCGACGTTGGCGTGCTCGAAGTTGTAGGTGCTCTGCTCGACTTCGTTCTGGTGGTAGACGTCGCGGTAGGTCACCGGCGTGCCGTCCGGGCCGTAGGTCCACACCAGGTCGAACACGTTGTCGACGTTCTGCAGGTACATGCACAGGCGTTCGAGACCGTAGGTGATCTCGCCCAGTACCGGCTTGCACTCGATGCCGCCGGCCTGCTGGAAGTAGGTGAACTGGGTGACTTCCATGCCGTTGAGCCAGACCTCCCAACCCAGGCCCCATGCGCCGAGCGTCGGCGACTCCCAGTTGTCCTCGACCAGCCGCAGATCGTGCACCAGCGGGTCCACGCCGAGCGCCTTGAGCGAGTCGAAGTACAGCTCGACGATGTTGTCGGGGCTGGGCTTCATCGCCACCTGGTACTGGTAGTAGCGCTGCAGGCGGTTGGGGTTCTCGCCGTAGCGGCCGTCGGTGGGTCGGCGGCAGGGCTGCACGTAGGCGGCGTTCCACGGCTCGGGGCCGAGCGCACGCAGGAACGTCGCCGGGTGGAAGGTGCCGGCGCCGACCTCGAGGTCGAGCGGCTGGATCAGCACGCAGCCCTGATCCGCCCAGAAGGCGTTCAGGCGCTGGATCAGTTCCTGGAAGGTCGGTGCGGTGGGCCGGGAATCGGGCATGCCGGAAGAGCCGTACACAGGGCGCGGTAGTATGCCAGCGCCAGGCGGGATCCCGCGCGCACCGAGGCACCCCGTGATGCAAGAACCCCGCGACGTCGTGCCAGAAGGTCCTGTGATCGGGGTCGCGAGCGCTGTCGGCAGCGCGCCCGCCGGCACGCCCGACGCGTCGCCCGATCGCGCGCCCGCGCACGCGCCCGCAGTGGCCCCGGCAGCTCCGTCGGCCACCCGCGCCCGCCTGTCCGGCGGGCGGCTGGGCTTCGAACAGGTCGTCGCGGCGCTGCTTTCCGATGGTCTGGTTGCGCCGGCCGACACCGAGCGGGCGCAGTTTGCCGCGCAGGGTTCGCGCGCCTCCAGCGACGTGCACCCGCTGGTGCTGGTGGCCAACCTCAAGCTGGCCGCCAGCCAGCCGGTCGGTACCCAGCTCGGCCTGGAGCGGTTGACCGAGTGGCTGGCGCAGCGCACCGACCACCGTTACCTGCGCATCGACCCGACCCGCGTCGACGTGGCCGCGGCGACGTCGATCGTTTCCCACGCGTACGCACGCCGCCACCGCATCCTGCCCCTGGCGGTGAGCAGCGCACGCCTGCTCATCGCGACCAGCGAGCCGACCGACCTGGCCTGGCTGCCCGACCTGGTGCACCTGAGCCGGCGCGAGATCGAGGTCGCGGTGGTCAACCCGCTCGACCTGCACCGCTACACGATGGAGTTCTACGAGGTCACCCGCTCGCTGCGGCACGCGCGTGATGGCCGCGAGCAGGGCACCGGGCTGCCGAGCTTCGAGCAGCTGGTCGAGCTGGGCCGGGTGGGCGAGCTGGGCGCCGACGACCACCACGTCGTCCACATCGTCGACTGGCTGCTGCAGTACGCCTACGAGCAGCGGGCGTCCGACATCCACCTCGAACCGCGACGCGATGCCGGACGCATCCGCTTCCGCATCGACGGCGTGTTGCACAAGGTGTTCGAGATGCCGCCGCCGGTGATGACCGCCGCGGTCAGCCGGATCAAGGTGCTCGGGCGCATGGACCTGGGCGAGCGTCGCCGCCCGCAGGACGGTCGCATCAAGACCCGCTCGCCGGGCGGGCGCGAGGTCGAGATGCGTCTGTCGACAATGCCGACCGCATTCGGCGAGAAGTGCGTGATGCGTATCTTCGATCCGGACGTCGCCCTCAAGCCGATCGAGGAGCTGGGTTTCAGCGCGGACGAGGCCGCCGGCTGGACGTCGCTGGTCGAGCGGCCGCACGGTATCGTGCTGGTCACCGGCCCGACCGGTTCGGGCAAGACCACCACCCTGTATTCCACCCTGAAGCGGCTGGCGACGCCCGACGTCAACGTCTGCAGCGTCGAAGACCCGATCGAGCTGATCGCGCCGGAGTTCAACCAGACCCAGGTGCAGCCGGCGATCGACCTGGATTTCGCCAGCGGCGTGCGGACCCTGCTGCGGCAGGACCCGGACATCATCATGATCGGCGAGATCCGCGACCTGGAAACCGCGCAGATGGCGGTGCAGGCCGCACTCACAGGCCACCTGGTGCTGTCGACCCTGCACACCAACGACGCGGCGTCGGCGATCACCCGCCTGCTCGATCTGGGCGTGCCGCATTACCTGATCGCCTCGACGCTGAACGGCGTGCTGGCGCAACGCCTGGTGCGCACGCTGTGCCCGCACTGCAAGCGCCCGGCCAAGCTGACCGAAGTGGAAGACGAGGGCGACTGGCAGCCGCTGCTCGGCGCGGGCGCGACGGGGCCGCAAGGCGCCGCGCTGCACGTCGCGCCGGGTTGCCTGGAATGCCGTCGCACCGGCTACCTCGGTCGCGTCGGTCTGTACGAACTGCTGCCACTGACCCCGTCGCTGCGCGCGCTGATCCGTGCCGACATGGACCTGGACGCCTTCGCCCGTGTCGCACGTGCCCAGGGCGTGCGCGGCCTGCGCGAGGCGGCGGCCGAAAAGGTCGCGCTGGGATTGACTACAATTGCCGAAGTCGTCTCCGTGCTGCCACCGTTGGAATGAACCTGAATCCCTTTCTGATCCTCGAGACCGGTCAGCCGGTTGCCTCGATGAGCCGCCATGGCGGTTTCCCCCACTGGATCCGCGTCGCCGCCGGACTGGAGCGCGACGACGCCGTCGTGGTCAACGTGCAGGCCGGCGAATCGCTGCCGTCGCGCGAAGGCTTCGCCGGCACGATCGTGACCGGCTCGGGCGCGATGGTCAGCGACCGCGAGGACTGGAGCGAACGCAGTGCCGGCTGGTTGCGCGACGCCGCGCACGCCGGCATGCCGGTGTTCGGCATCTGCTACGGCCACCAGCTGCTGGCGCACGCGCTCGGCGGCGAGGTGGGCAACCACCCGGGCGGTCGCGAAATGGGCACGGTCGAGCTCGACCTGCACCCGCAGGCGCGCCACGACCCGCTGTTCGGGCCGCTGCCCGACCGCTTCCACGCGCAGGCGACCCACCTGCAGACCGTGCTGCGCGCGCCCGACGGCGCCACCGTTCTGGCCGCGTCCTCGCACGACGCCTGCCACGCGTTCCGCTGGGGCGAAAGCGCGTGGGGCGTGCAGTTCCATCCCGAGTTCAGCGCCACGCACATGCGCGGCTACGTGCGTGCGCGCCAGGTCGCGTTGTCACGTGAAGGGCACGACGCCAAGGCGATACTGCGCAACGTCGGCGCCACGCCGCAGGCACGTCGCGTGCTGCGCCGCTTCGTGCACCACGTGCGTCACCTGCCGCGCTGAGCGCGGCTCCGCGCCGGCGACGCCGGCGTCGGACATTCCCAGGAAACAGCAACATGCAGATTCACAAGGTACCGGCGAGCCACGGTGCGCGCTGGTTCGTGCAGGCGGTCAACGTGGGTGCCCGCAACCCGCGCGCGGTGTTCGGCGCGGCGTTGCTGTTCGTGGCGACGTTGTACCTGCTGATGCTGGCGACGGCGGTCGTGGCGGCCATGTTCCTGGGCGCCGGAGCCGGTGGCGAACCGGACAAACAGCAGCTGATGATCGCGGCCGTGCCGGTCCTGGCGATCCTCCTGCTGGCGTTCCCGGTGCTGCTGGGCGGGCTGATGCACGTCATCGCCGAAGCCGAGGCCGGTCGCCCGGTGCGGCCGATCGATCTGTACGCGCCGTTCCGCCTTCGCAAGGCCGGCGCCCTGGCGGGGCTGGGCGGCGTGCAGGTGGTGTTGACCGTGCTCGGCGGGCTGGTGCTGGTGGCGCTGGCCGGCAGCGACTTCTACGTCGAGGCGATGCGGGCGGCACTCGAAGGGCGCGTCGTGGCGGGTGGCGAGCCCGACCATCCGGGCCTGATGCTGCTGTTCCAGGTGCTGTTCAACTACTTCGGCACCGCGTTGATGCTGCTGTGCGTGCCGCTGCTGATGTTCGGTGACGCCGGCCTGGGCGCGGCGCTGCGCACCGCCCTGCGCGCGGCGCTGGTCAATGCGCCGGCCTACCTGTTGCTGGGGTTGCTGTTCATGGCCGCGTTGTTTGTCTCGGCGCTGCTGGTAACGGCCGTCAACGCGCTGTTGCTCGCGGTGGGTGGCGCGGTGTTGGGCACCTTGCTGAGCGGCGCGCTGTCGTTCTTCTACGGTGCGGTGGTGTTGATGGTGCTGGTGGGCGCGACCCTGATGGCGTGGCGCGGCACGTTCCAGGGCAATGACGCCGCGCCGCCACCGGGCAACACCCTCCACGTCGAGGCTTGAGGAACTGCCGCACCGCGCGGCCCGTCGTGAGGCGGCGTGCGGGCGATGGCTGGCAACGCAGCCGCGGCTGAGGTCGAGCGTTGCGCCGAGTCGCGCCGCGCGCCCGGGTCAGCCGATCAGCGCCGACTCCAGGGCGAGCTGCCAGCGGGCGGCGACCGCGAACGACCACTTCAGCACCACCACGGCCTGCAGCGCCATGAACGCGGTCAGCCAGACCATGGCCCACAACGGCAGCCGGTTGCCCGGCCGGGTGCGCACCCGCGTCCCGGCCAGCAGGTCGTGCAACGCGAGGTGCTGCGGCGGCATCGCGGCCATGGCGTGGCCGGCGTTGAGCGTCAGCCACGACAGCGCACCCGCGCCGAAGCGCAGCAGCGACTGCACGGGCCGCAGGCGCCGGCCGCCGCGGCTTTCCACCCACAGGCCCAGCAGACGCTTGCCCGGGCTGGCCCGTCGGTGCGAGCACTCGAAGCCGACGTGGTACAGCGCGCCAAGCACCGTGAACATCAGGATCGGCGGCAGCAGCAGCTGCCAGATCGCGCTGCTCATTGCCGAGGTGGCCTGGGCCAGCAGCGGGTCGCCCAGCAGCAGCGGCAGCAGATCGGAAACGCCGGAGGCCTGTTCGACGGCGGCCTGCAGGGTCTGCGGCAGCGCTTCGCCGATGCGCTCGACGGCCGCGTCCAGACGCGCGAGGCCGGGCAACCACGAGCGCGCCGTGAGCAGCGCCGTGGCGACGCCGATCAGGGTCGCGTCCACCGACCAGGCGGCGCTGCGCAGCCAGAAGCTGGCGGCGACGCCGGCATCGCGGGTGCCGTCGACGGCCGCGCGGTTGATCGGCGCCCGATCGACCACGGGCGGGGTGGCGGTTCGGCTCATGCGGCCGGAAGGTCGGGTCGCGGCGCAAGCCAGCGCGCGGCGAGGATGCCCACCTCGTACAGCAGGCACATCGGCACGGCGAGCATCAGCTGCGAGACCACGTCGGGTGGCGTGATCACCGCCGCGACGATGAAGATGCCCACCACGGCGTAGCCGCGCGACTCGCGCAACTGGGCGGGCGTCACCCAGCCCAGCAGCACCAGGATCACCAGCGCAACGGGAAGTTCGAAACTCAGGCCGAACGCCACGAACAGCACCGCGACGAAATCCAGATAGCTGCTCGGGTCCGGCGTCACCGCGACGATGCCCGGCGTGAAGCGGATCAGGAAGTCGAACACCGCCGGCAGCACCAGGAAGAACGCAAACGCGCAGCCGATGTAGAACAGCGCCAGCGCCGACGCCAGCAACGGCAACGCCAGGCGCTTCTCGCGCTGGTACAGACCCGGCGCGACGAACGCCCACGCCTGGTAGAGCAACCACGGCATGGTGGTCAGCAGGGCCACCAGGAACACCATCTTGACCGGCGCGGAGAACGAGGAGGTGACCTCGCGCGCGACCAGCTGGGTGCCGGCCGGCAATTGCGCCAGCAGCGGCGCGGCCAGTCGTCCGTACAGGCGGCCGGCAAACGGCAGCAGCGCAACGAACACGATCAGCAGGCCGGCCAGGCCGCGCATCAGCCGCGCACGCAACTCCAGCAGGTGGTCGAGCAGACGCGGCTCGGTAGCATCTTCGGGTGAGGGATCGACGCTGTTCATCGCGGCGGGTTGTCGTTGGCGTCGGCGGCGGGTTGCGGCGGCTCGTTGCCGCCAGCGGGCGTGGCGTCAGCGCCGTGGCCCGAGTCGCTGCCGTCGCCCTCGACGCTGTCGCGCAACGCCTGGCCTTGCCGCTGCAGGCTGTCGCGCGCCTCGCGCAGCTCAGCCTGGGTGGCCTGCAGGCTGCGCTTGAGTTCGTCGGCGGCGAGTTCGTTCTCGAGTTCGGCCTTGACCGAGTACCACTGCGCCCGCGCGCGCCTCACCCACAGGCCCGCGAAGCGCGCGGCCTTGGGCAGTCGTTCGGGGCCGAGCACGACCAGTGCGACGAGCGCGACCACGAACAGCTCGGAAAAGCCGATGTCGAACATGGCGCGCCGCGTGCCGCCGGATCAGCGCGGCGTGCGTTCGTCGTCGCGCGGCGTGGTGCTGCGCTGGTCCTGGGGCGCGGCGTTGGCGTCGCGGGTTTCGTCGGACAGGCGCGCCGGCGGCTTGGTGTCGTCGTCCTGGATGCCCTTCTTGAAGCCCTTGACCGCTTCGCCCAGATCCTTGCCGACGCTGCCCAGGCGCTTGGTGCCGAACACCAGCACCACCACGACCAGCACGATCAGCCAGTGCCAAATACTCAAACCGCCCATGGGGACGCTCGTTGGTAAGGGGTGGTCAGGATACCGCAGCGCCCGTGTCGCCGCCGTTGCGGCGGTCACGGCACGCCATCGCCACCAGACCCGTTGGCGATGGCGCGACCCGGGCGGCGCGGGGCGCCCGGGCGGGCGCGTGGACGCGTGGACGCGGCGCGCCTTACGGCGTGGGCGGCAGCGGTTCGGCGTTGACCGGGTTTTCGACCGTCTCGAACGGCGCCGGGGCCGGATCCGTGGCAGCCGGGGTCCCGAGCGGCGCCGTGCTCGCTTCGGACGGGCTTGCCGGCGGCGGGCTCGCGGCGGCAGGTGTCGCAGCAACCGGCGTCCGCGCGTTGCCACCCGAGCGCGCGTTGCGGGCGGCAGCGCTGGCTTCCTCGAGACTGTCGCGGAAGTCGACCACCGACTCCGACGGCGCGCCGGCGGCGCGGCCTTCGAAGATCATCCGCGGCGTGGTGTCCTGGCCATACACCGCCTCATTGGCGGCGTCATCGATCGACAGCACCGCGCCATCGAGGGCGACGCCGGCGAACAGTCCGCGCGCGCGCGACCACGACCAGATCTCCGCCTTGAGCTGGCCGTCGGTGGCCGTGGCGGCATTGCGGCCGACCGGGCCGGCGGCGACGCCGGCGTCGGCGCCGAGCGTGATCTTGCCGTTGACGATTGAATCCAGGCCGCGGTCGCTGCGGAACACCAGCACCACGTCGGCCGATTGCACGCCGGCCTGGAAGCCGATGCTGCCGCCGGTCAGCTTGACGAAGCTCGGGTTCGACCACGTGCCGTCGGGGTTCTTGACCGAGACCAGGCCGTGCCCGCGGCGGCCGCCGAGCACCAGGCCGACCTTGAGCGTGTCGGGCACCACCACCACGGCGCGCGCTTCGTCGAGCAGGCGGTCGGGAATCGCGGATTCGGGGATGCGCTGGATGTCAGCCAGCACGCGCACCGCGTTGCGCGCACGTTCGTCCTCGACGGGGCCGGCGGTGGCGATGGCGGACGCGCTCAGGGCGAGCAGCAGCACGGACAGGCGCGAAGTGCGGAGGATCATGCGTGGGGACTCCTGCAAGGCAACGGGGGTTCGACCGCAGCGGTGGCGATCGGTTCGGCGGGCATTCTGGCCGAGGCCGGCGAGCCCGAGGCTAGTGATCGTGCAATGAATCCACTCGTAACCGCGGGAGTCCCGCCCCGGCGTTTGCAGACCGCCCGTGCCTTCACCGCAATCGAGGGGTGCTGGCCCGTACGGCGCGCGGGCGTCATCCTATCGGCATGCAAGCCAACGCCAGCACCGTCACCAGCACTCCCACCAGCACCCCCGCCGCGCCGGTCATCGCCAGCGACACCGCGCTGGTACTCGTCAACCTGGGAACCCCGGATGCGCCCACCGCGCCGGCGGTGCGCCGCTACCTGGGCGAATTCCTGCACGATCGCCGCGTGGTGTCGCTGACGCGCTGGCTGTGGTGCCCGTTGCTGCACTTCGGGATCCTGCCTTTGCGCAGCCCGAAGGTGGCCCGCAAGTACGCCAGCATCTGGATCGAAGGCGAGGACGGCGGCTCGCCGTTGGCCGTGTACACGCGGCGGTTGGCGCGCGCGGTGCAGGGGCAACTGCCGGGCCTGCGCGTGGTCGAGGCGATGCGCTACGGCAATCCATCGCTGGCCAAGGTGCTCGACGGCCTGCGCGAGCAGGGCATGGCGCGTGCGCTCGTGCTTCCGCTGTACCCGCAGTACTCCACGTCGACCACCGCCTCGGTCGGCGATGTACTGGCGCGCGGCCGTGGCCTGTCCACCCGCATGGTCGAGGACTACCACCTCGATGCCGGCTGGGTGGGCGCGGTTGCCGATTCGATCCGGACCGGGCGAGCGGGCGATGCCGCACCCTCGGCGCGCCACCTGCTGTTCTCGTTCCATGGCCTGCCGCAGCGCTTCGCCGACCAGGGCGACCCCTACCCACAGCAGTGCGAGGCCGGCGCGCGCGCGATCGCCGCCGCACTGGGCCTGGCCGACGATGCCTGGACACTGGCCTACCAGTCGCGGTTTGGCCGCGAGAAGTGGCTGGAGCCATCGACATCGGCCACGCTGTCCGCGCTGGCCGCCCGCGGCGTGCGCGAGGTCGACGTGGTCGCGCCGGGCTTCGCGGTGGACTGCCTGGAAACCCTGGAGGAGGTTGCGATGATGCTGGCCGAGGACTTCGCCCGGCACGGCGGCAGGCTGCGCTACATCCCCTGCCTCAATGACGGCGTGCCGCACGCCCGGGCGTTGGCGGCGATTGCCACCCGCGCCCTGGAGCGCTGGCCGTGAGCGCGCCGATGCGCGACTTCGTCGTCGATACCGGTTTCGGCCGAATGGCCGGCCTGCGCGGCGGCAGCGGCCGCCGGGTGCTCGCGCTGCACGGCTGGCTGGACAACGCGGCCAGCTTCGTCCCGCTGCAGCCGCTGCTGGAAGGCGTCGAGCTGGTTGCCGTGGACCTGCCCGGCCACGGGGCCAGCGCCCACCTGCCGCACGCGGCCGAGTTCACGATGGTCTCCGCGGCGCGCGCCTGCTTCGAGGTGGCCGACGCGCTGGGTTGGGAGCGGTTCGACGTGCTGGGCCATTCGCTGGGCGCCTCGATTGCCAGCGTGATGGCCGCGGCGTGCCCGCACCGCATCGAGCGCCTGTGCGCGATCGAGGCGCTGGGCGCATTGGTCGAAGCCGAGGAACGCAGCGCCGAGCGCCTGCGCACGGGTTTCGCAGCGCAGGCGGCCATCGGCAGCAAGCAGCTGCGGGTGTTCGACGACATCGCCACTGCGGTGCGTGCGCGCATGCAGGCCAACGGTCTGTCCGAGCCGGTCGCGCGCCTGCTGGTCGAGCGCGGCATCGCACCGGTGCGTGGCGAGAACGACAGCCGCGGGTTCAGCTGGCGCAGCGATCCGCGCCTGACCACGCCGACCCTGGTGCGCATGAGCGAGGGCCAGGTGCGCGACCTGCTGCGCGGCATCCAGTGCCCGGTGCGGGTGGTCTATGCCACACCGGCACAGTCGTATTTCCCGGAGCCGTTGCGCAGCGAGCGCGTGGCCCAAATCGCGCAGGCCGAACTGGTGGTGCTGGACGGCAGCCACCACCTGCACATGGAAGACCCGGTCGCGGTGGCGGCGGCAATCGGCACGTTCCTGAGCGACGGATTCCCGAGCGACTGAGCGGGGTGCCCGCGACCGGTCCTGAGTAAACGCCACGGCTCGCCGCACGCCGGCCGGGCGCGGCAATGCCAGGCGCACCCCGAACCGGTCCCGCTAGCGCCCTGCGACCATCATCCCCGGCACCGCCAGGGGGTGGGCCGTCCACAGGCGCATGCGCACCTCGACCGTATTGCCAGTGCCCCCGGCCAGGGTCAGCACCGCGCTGCGACCGGGTTTGGCGTAGGCCAGTACGTAGACGTCCGCGCCCTGCTGGAACGCGATCACCGGCGTCCAGCCGTTGCTGCGCATGGTGGCGCGCGCCTCCTCGCGCATCCGCCACGCCGCGCCCACCGCGCGCAGCCGGACGAACTGCGCGCCGTCGCGGTGCGTGACGTTCCTCGGGCCGGGCTGGACGGGCAGGTAGATGTCGCCGGCGATGGCACTGGTCTGCTGGATGTTCGGCTGGGCGACGATGACGCCCGGTTCCCGGGGTTTGCCGAAGCTGATCCGGTCGCCGGTGTTGTCGATGCGTTCGTGGGAGGTGTCGACGACCACCTTGGCCAGGTCGCGGCTGATGGCCTCGTCGACCCGGCGGCAGCCACCGCCAACGATCAGGACCGCAGCCGACATCGCTGCGATTACGCACAATCGCACCTGGTCGGTGGTGTGCATGGTCGATCCGATCCGGCGTTGGCCGGCCTGGTGCCGGGCGTTTGCCGGCGTGCCCAATAGAACGCGTGTCCCGCCCGGGGAAGGTCACCTTATGGTGAGAGCAATGCGCGCAGCGTCGCCTTGAGGCGACGGCCCTCTGCTCGGAACCAGTCGCGCTCTTCGCGCCAGTGCGGACAGCGTGCTTCAACCTCGCGCCAGAACGCGCGGGAGTGGTCGGCGTGCAGCAGGTGACACAACTCGTGCACCAGCACGTACTCGAACGCCGACGGTCGCGCCAGCACCAGCGCCAGGTCCAGGGTCATGGCGCCGTCGGGCGCCAGCGAGCCCCACAGCGAGCTCATGACCTTGAAGCGCAGCCGCGACGGGGCGCGCGGCAGTTCCGGCAGGTACCGGGGCAGCCAGCGGCCGACATCGGCACGCGCCTGAGCCTCGTAGAAGTCGCGCAGCGCGGAGGCGATCGCGGTGTGGCCGGCACGCGCAGGCAGCGACAGCTGCAATCCGCCCTCGCTGTCGTCGTCGAACTGCAGCCGCGTGTAGCGGCCTTCGGCCCAGCGCAGCGGCAGGGTCGCCCCGCGCAAAGGCAACCGGTCGGTCTGGTCGCGCACCAGGGCCGGCATGGCCTCGACGGCATGCCGGTCGAGCTGCTGCGCCAGCCAGTCGCGGTGCTCGTCGACGAAGCGTTCGCCCGCGACCAGGCTGGCGCGGCGCGGCAGGGTCAGGCGCGCGCCGCGCTCGTCGACCGACAGACGGATGCGCCTGGCGCGCGGGTCGCGCACGCGTTGCACCTCGATGGTGCGCCCGTCGGCCAGCTGCAACGCGAACGCATCGCGCTCGATCGCTGGCGGCTTGGGTGACAGCAGGCGGAACGGATTCATGCCCGGACCATTCTAAGCAGCCCAGCTCGCGGCAAGCCCGCTGCCGGCAGATGCGCTGCCGGCAGGGCCGCCGCGAAGACGCGCGCCGTCAGCCTTCGACCTTGCTGAGCTTCAGGGCGCCTTCGAGCACGGTGAACAGACGCTTGACCTCGCCGGCCATCAGCACGAAACGGGCATCGAGTTCGGCGCGCAGGTCATCGCGCTCGGTGTTTTCCAGCTCGTCCACGGCGCCGTCGAGCAGCTTGAACTTGCGGATGATCAGGTCCTCGCCGAGCACGAAGCTGACGTGGTCGTCCAGCGTCAGTGCCAGGCGCGTGACCTGCTTGCCGGACTCCAGGTGCTTGTTGATCTCGTCGCCCTGCAGCTCCATGCGCTGGCACTTGACCACCGCGCCCTGCTCCATCGGGTCGCGCAGCTCGCACTCGTCGCCGATGGCGAGGCCTTCCGGCAGCGGTTCGCCCGCCAGCCAGCCGGTCATCACCGAACGCGGCGCGATTTCGGCGTTGAGCGGCAGCGCCGGGAAGCTGCCCAGCGCGCGGCGGATCTCGCTGGCGACGTTCTCGGCGCTCTTTCGGCTGCTGCTGTCCACCACCAGGATCCCGTGGCCGAGATCGATGATCGCGTCGGTACGGCTGGGCTTGACGAACGCGCGCGGCAACAGCTCGGTGATCAGGTCGTCCTTGAGCCGTTTGCGGGTGCGACCGCCGGGCTTGCGGCCTTCCTTCTGCTCGATCTCGTCGAGCTTCTTCTGCAGCATGTCGTTGACCACCGCGCCCGGCAGCAGGCGGTCTTCGCCGCCGACGGTCAGCCACAGCGCGTCGCCCTTGCGGTTGCACAGCAGTTCCGCGTCGCGCCCCCAGGGGGAGATGAAACCGCGACTGGACAGCTCCAGCGGGCCGACCGGCTTGAGCTGGCATTCGGTCAGGCCGGTATCGAGATCGTCGAACTTGGTGGTGGGCGGAAAGCGGAACAACGTCAGGTTGCGAAAGAACATCGAGAATCCTGCAATGGAGCGAAATGGGCTCAGGCGAGGTCGTGGTCGCTGGCGGGCGTGGCCAGCGCGGCTGCGGCGGCGTCGCCGCGCAGTGCATCCAGGCCGAGGAAGTCGAACAGTTTTGGATCGCTGAGCTGTGACGGACGGATGTCGCCCAGCGCCCGGGCGATGATTTCCAGGCGCCCCGGCGTCTCGCGTTCCCACGCGTCCATCATCCGCTTGACCTGCTTGCGCTGCAGGTTCTCCTGCGAGCCGCACAGGTTGCACGGGATGATCGGGAACTGCTTGATCGCCGCGTACTGGCTGATGTCGTCCTCGCGGACGTAGGCCAGCGGACGGATCACCACGTGGCGGCCGTCGTCGCTGAGCAGCTTGGGTGGCATGCCGCTGAGCTTGGCGTGGAAGAACAGGTTGAGGAAGAACGTCGCGACCAGGTCGTCGCGGTGGTGGCCCAGCGCGATCTTGGTGAAGCCCTCGGCGACCGCATACGAGTACAGGGCGCCACGGCGCAGCCGCGAACACAGCGAGCACATCGTCTTGCCTTCCGGCACCACCCGCGTGACCACCGAGTAGGTGTCCTGCTCGAGGATGTGGAACGGCACGCCAATGGATTGCAGGTACTGCGGCAGCACGTGTTCGGGAAAGTCGGGTTGCTTCTGGTCGAGGTTCACGGCAACCAGCTCGAACTTCACCGGCGCCTTCTTCTGCAACTGCAGCAGCACGTCGAGCATCGTGTAGCTGTCCTTGCCGCCGGACAGGCACACCATCACCTTGTCGCCGTCTTCGATCATGCCGAAATCCGCGATCGCCTGTCCGACCTGGTGGCGCAGCCGGCTGGCGAGTTTTTCGCCATCGACGCCGCTGCCATGGCTGGGGAGGCGCACGCGCGGCGCGGGCTCGGCAAGCGGCAGCGCTTCGGCGCGCGCGCTGGAGACGTGGGGCAACGGGGGCAGAGGGGTGCTCATCAGACCGGCCATTCTACGGGAGCGACGCGGTTCGACCCGCGACCGCGGCACGCGGGCGGAGCACGGCCGGGGCCGGCGGGGTTCCTGAATGCGCGCGCGATGCGCCACCCGTGCCCGCGACGACCGCTGCCCGGTGGCGGTGCGCCATGCGACGGTGTCGCGTGCGTTCGCCGCGCGGTAAGCTCGTGGCGATGATCGAAAGCGCCGATCCCATCCTGATTGCACGACGCCTGGCCGAGTTGCGGGTCGAACACCGCGACCTGGATGCCGCGATCGCACGTTTCCCGGTGCTTCGCGATCCCGACGACCTGGCGCTCAAGCGGCTCAAGAAGCGCAAGTTGCTGCTCAAGGACTGCATCGCGCGCCTCGAGAGCGCCCTGATCCCCGACGAACCGGCCTGATCCGTCCGCGCCCCGGCACGGCCGCGGGCATCGTGGCGACCACGCGCCGCGGCCGGGTGCGCGTCCAGATTTCGTGTGCCGGTGCCGCCGGCGAAACGCCACCTCACGGGCTCCCGGGTCGATTCGCCCCCGGGTGGGGCGGTGCGAGATTCGTTGACCTATTCCGTGCCGTTGCGTCGTTTGCCTTGTCCGCGTAGGTCCGGATTGTCCGGACAAGGATGCAAGGCCATGGACGCGACACTGTTTCCCGGTAGCCAAACCTCAATGCACCTGACCGCCACGTGCGGACTTCCCTCCCGAACCCTGCTCACCGCCGCAATCGGCGGCCTGGCCCTCACACTGGGGCTGTTCTCAACCCAAGCCGTTGCCGCGCCGCCAACCAAGGCCGCGATGGACGCAGCCATGGCATCGCCCGTCGGGCATTTCGACCAGTTCATCGTCAAGTTCCGTGCGGGCAGTGCCGAGGCCCGCGACGCACGCATGCTGGACAACCGCATTTCGGCCATGGTGACGCGCGCCGGCCTGGTCCAGGCCTCCGCACAGGGGTCGACGCCGGCGCTGTCGGCGCGCTCCTTGCGTCGCCTGGCCGTCGGTGCCGACGTCATCAACGTGGGCCGCAAGCTCAGCACCGCCGAGACCGCCGCATTGCTGCGCGCGATGCGCTCGGATCCCAGCGTCGAGTACGCCGAGATCGACCGCATGTTGCAACCTACTTTCGTGCCCAATGACCCGGCGTGGCCCAGCATGTGGGGCCTCAACGGCAGTGCCGGCATCCGCGCGGCCACGGCCTGGGATGTCAGTTCGACCAACGGCCTGAACGAGGTCGTCGCGGTGATCGATACCGGCCGCACGTCGCACTCCGATCTCAACTCCAACCTGGTGGCGGGTTACGACTTCATCAGCAACGCCGCCAATGCCCGCGACGGCAACGGCCGCGACGGCATCTCGATCGACCAGGGCGACTGGAACACCGTCGCCGCCGACTGCCAGGTGCGCAATTCGAGCTGGCATGGCACCCACGTCTCCGGCACGGTCGCCGCGCGCACCCACAACGCGCTGGGCGTGTCGGGCATCGCGTTCCGCGGCAAGGTGCAGCCAGTGCGTGTGCTCGGTCGCTGCGGCGGCACCTTCTCCGACATCTCCGACGCGGTGATCTGGGCGTCGGGCGGCACCGTGGCGGGGGTTCCGGCCAATGCCACGCCGGCCAAAGTCCTCAACCTCAGCCTCGGCGGTGGAGGTGCCTGTCCGGCGGTGATGCAGGCGGCGATCAACTCGGCCCGTTCGCGCGGCGCCACGGTGGTCATCGCGGCCGGCAACGATGCCAGCGACGTCGTGAACTTCACGCCCGCCAACTGCGTTGGCGTGGTCGCGGTCGGGGCAATCGGCAGCACCGGCGCGCGGGCCTCGTTCTCGAACTTCGGCGCGTTGGTCGACCTGGCCGCGCCGGGCGTGGGCATCGCGTCGACGCTCAATACCGGCACCACCGTGCCTGCGGCTGAGAGCTACGCAAACTACAACGGCACCTCGATGGCGACCCCGCACGTTGCCGGCGTGGTCGCGATGATGCGTTCGGCATCGCCGGTGAGCCGTACGCCGAGCGAGATCGAGGAGATGCTGAAGTTGAGCGCGCGTCCGTTCATCGCCAGCTGCGTGGGTTGCGGCGCCGGCATGCTCACCGCCGACGACGCGGTCTCCCTGGCGAAGAACGGCATGCCGATCGCAGTCGCCAACAACACCCTGTTGACGGGTCTGTCGGGCGCGGCCGGATCGGTGCGTCGCTATCGCATCTATGCACCGCTCCACGCACGCAACCTGACCGTGCGGCTCAGCGGCGGCATCGGCAACCCCGACGAGTACGTGCGCTTCAACAAGTTGCCCAGTCCGACCGCGTTCCATTGCCGTCCGGCACTGCCTGCCGGGTCGACCGAGACCTGCCTGTTTGCCACGCCGGCGCAGGGCTACTGGTACGTCGACGTGCGGGGAAACACCGCCTACAGCGGCGCCAGCCTGTTGTTCCGCTATGAACCGGCGTTCTTCTCCAACGCGACCGATTTCCTGATCAACGATCTGTCCGCGGCGATCAGCACGATTCCGGTGGCCCGCAGCGGCAGCGCCCCGGCCACGCTCAAGGTCAACGTGGTGATCCGCCACACGTTCGTCGGTGACCTGATCGTGCGGTTGCAGGCGCCCGACGGCACCACCTACATGCTGCACAACCGCGAGCTGGGGGGGCAGGACGACCTGATCAAGACCTACACCGTCGACGCGTCGTCCGAACTGGCAAACGGGACGTGGCGGCTGGTGGTCACCGACAACGCCGCCCAGGACACCGGCAAGATCGACAGCTGGAGTCTGCAGTTCTGATACGGACGTCGCAGGGGCGCAGGGATGCGCCACGAGGCGAGCGCCGCGCCGTCGCGCGGCCTCGCCACTCCAGCAGGCAAGGGCAGGCTTTCGATCCCGGCGAGGACGCCGGGATCGACAAGCGGACACGGCACGGCGCCACGCGGCGCCGCTTTTGCGTCAGGCCTTGGGTTCGGTGGGAGTGTCGGCCGCCGCGGGCGCCGCGGCCGACCCGTTGCCGTCGCCTGATCGCGCCGCTTCGGGGCTGACCTTCTCGATGGTGTGACGCAGCTCGCGACCGAGGATGAACTTGGCGTCGCGCGCCCAGGCTTCCAGGCGGCTGTCGAACGTCAGCTTGCCGTTCGCGTCCGGCCACACCAGTTTCAGTTCGCGCATCTTCTGGATGAAGCCCCGGAACAGCGTCTTGTCGAAGAACTCCGGCGCGGCAGGCGCGTACAACAGGCTCAGGCGCTGCGCGGCCAGCTGGCACAGGGTTTCAAGTTCGCCGGCGCTGAGCGTGCCGGCGCCGTTCTTCACCAGGACCGAGGTCGCGATGTAGTAGCGCTCGAACGCCTGCTGCAGCGAATGGCCGATCGCCCGCAGGCGGAACACCTCGTCGGTCTGCCCGGCGTTGCGGGCCAGGATGCCGCCATCGTCCTCGCTGACGCGTTCGAGCAGGCCTTCACGGACGAACACGTCGATGGTGCGAGACAGGCGCTCGACGAATTCGTCCTCGCTCCACGGCAGGAACAGCTCGGCCTGCAGGAACGGGTACACGCTGCGACCCAGGCGCAGCACGCTGACCACGCCCATGCGGCGGTTGTTCTGGAAGCAGCAGGCGATCCACGACGCCGCAGTGAACAGATGCAGCACGTTGTTGCGGAAGTAGCTCAGCAGCACCGCCTTCTCGCCGGCCACGCCGAGCACGTCGCCCAGCGGGTGCGGCACGCGGGTGAGCACGCCGATCTCCTCACCGTGGGCCACGATTTCGGCCGGCGCGTGCGGCGTGACGGTGACGCGATCGGAGTAAGGCACGTCGGCGAGCAGCGTCTTGGAGAGCGTGATCTGCGCCAGCAGGTCGGCTTCGCCCATCGCGTGCTTGGGCGTGGAAAGCAACGCCAGCGCGAGCAGGTTGATCGGATTGACGTCGGCGGCGCGATTGACGTTGACCTGGATACGTTGCGCGAGGGCGCTGACGGTCTCGCCCAGCCAGGCCGGCTTCGCGTCCTCGGGCACGGGCGTGCCGTTCCAGTCGGGCGCGTGCTCGCCGAGCACCTCGCCCAGGCGGATCGGCTCGCCGAAGTTGACCACCACCTGGCCATAGTTGCTGCGCAGCACCTTGGGGATGCCGAACAGCAGTTTCCAGATCGATTCCTTTTCCTTGGGCTTGCCGGTCAATTCGTCGAGGTAGCTGTTGCCCTCCATGAGCTTCTCGTAGCCGATGTAGACCGGTTGGAACATCACCGGACGCGTGGGCTGGCGCAGGAACGCGCGCACGGTCATCGCCAGGGTTCCGCCCTTGGGCGGCAGCAGCCGGCCGGTGCGCGAGCGTCCGCCTTCGATGAAGTACTCGATCGAGTAGCCGCCCGAGACCAGCTGCGCCATGTACTCGGAGAACACCGCCGAGTACAGCGCGCTGCCGCGGATGCTGCGGCGGATGAAGAACGCGCCGCCCTTGCGCAGGATCGTGCCGATCACCGGCAGGTTGAGGTTGATGCCCGCCACGATGTGCGGCGGCACGATGCCGCGCGCGTACAGCAGGTAGCTCAGCAGCAGGTAGTCCATGTGGCTGCGGTGGCAGGGCACGTAGACGACTTCGAATCCGGGCGCGTCCTGCTTGAGGCGGTCCAGGTGGTGCACCAGCACGCCGCGGTAGATGCGGTTCCACACCGGCGTCAGCAGGAAGCTCACCGAACGCACCACCGGGTGCGAATAGTCGGCGGCAATCTCGTAGGCGTAGCCGTGCGCCTTCTTCCAGGCCTCGGCCGGCGAGCTCTTGTCGCGGCGCGCCTGGTCGGAAATGGCGTCCTTGACCGTCTCGGCAGCAAGCACCTGGTCGACCAGCAATCGACGGGTCGACAGATCCGGACCGATCACCGCCGCGCGGATTCGCCGGAAGTGCGTTCGCAGCACGCGCGACAGCTTGCGCACGGTGCGCTCGGGCGGCAGGCCTTCGTTGACGATCTCGCGCAGGCTGACCGGTGGCGCGAAACGCACCAGCGTGTCCCGGCCATTGAGGGCGATGGCCATGATCCGGCGGAAGCGGCCGACCAGCGTCCAGTTTTCTGAGAACAGCACCGAGAACCAGCCGCTGCTCTTGTCCGGAGCGCGGCCGACGAAGATCGACACCGGCACCAGTTGCACGTCCAGCGCCGGGTCGACGCGATGGGCGTCCAGCAGGCGCGCCAGCGAGCCCGAATGGGTCTTCGCCGACGGCACCTGGGGAGTCAGGGACGGCAGCGGCGGCAGTGCGCTGACGTTGCGCCGCGACAGGGCAACGTAGGCGCGCTTGCGACCGAGCGGGTCGCCGGGCAAGGGCTGCAGCGGCGACGGCAGGCCGGTCTCGCGGCAGGCACGTTCGAGGATCAGGGCATTGCTGAGGCCGTAGTCCTCCAGCACATAGCAGACCGGCCGGCCGTTCCATTCCGGCACATGGTCGACGGGGCTTTCCGGTTCGACGGTCAGGGTGACCCACGGCGCCATCACCCGGCCGAGCAGTCGCGCCCACCACGGTGGCCTCACGGCCGGCACGCGTGCGTCGGGGGACTCGACTGGCGCCGACGCCGCGATCGGCAGTGCCGCCTGGACGGGTGCGTGGTCGTGGTCGCCGTCGGGCCGGTTGACGTCATGTGGGGTGACGTCATGTCGATCGACCTCCGTCGGATCGGTGTCGATGGCGGCCTCGGTGTCCGGCACGCTGGCCCGCGCCGCGATGTCACTGGGCAGCGGCTGTGCGTCGTCGGCGACGTCGTGGGCAGGCGGCTCGGTGGCGACGGTGGCGACGGTGGCGCTCGCATCGGCGCGCACGTCCGCGTCGGCGCGCGCACGATCGGCGGACGGGATGGCTTCGTTGGCGACGGCCTCCGGCGCGAGGGCGTCGGGCGCGTCAGCGGTCGATGGCTCGCTCATCGGAGCCTCGTTGGCAGGGGCCTCGCTCGAAGCCTCGCTGGTCGGGGCAGCGGCCGGCTCCGTGGCTGCATCAGCCTCGGGCACCGACGGATCGACCGTGGCGGGGGTGGGGCTCGCCGCGGCGGCTTCGGGGAACGGCAGGGGTGTCTGTTTCGGCATCCGCGCCATTATGCCGATTCAGCTGGGTTGCGCCGTGCGAAGGCGGTCGATCGGGGCCGGGTCGCCGCCGCGAGGCTCGCTGCCACGGATCGCGACAGCCGCGGGCGCGGGACGGCCAGTCGGGCGCGCTCAGTGGTGGGCGTCGGACGCCGGACGCGGTGGCGGGGCCTCGCCGTTGTGTTGCACCACGGACGTCGGCGCTTCGCGCGGGGTGCCCGTGCGCGCGGCCTCGACCTCGGCATGGCGCAGCAGATCGCGCAGGTACCACCGGCCCTCGCGGCGCTCGGCCAGCACCACCGCGTCGATGGCCTTGTCGCCCAGGGTGTAGGTCAGGCGCAGGCGGGCCTGGTCGCCGTTGTGCTCGATCACCGCCACCCTGGCGCTGGCCAACGTCGCGTCGATGTCGAGGCCATAGCGCAGCAGGACCCCGCGCAGGCGCCATGCCAGCGGACCCAGTCTGCCCAGGGTGCGCTCCATGCCCGCACGGGCGAAAGTGTCGCGGTCCTTGATGCCGGTCGCACGCGCGGCGGTCGCCAGCTGGCCCAACGTGGCCTTGGCCAGCGCCGGATCGCCCAGCGGCGCCTGCCGGCCCCAGTCGCTCAGCGCCGCGATCAGCTGCACGTAGTGACCGCGTTCTTCGGTGCTGTAGTCGCCCTCGCTGCGCACGTACTGCGCGGCGAACAGGCCGATGGTCGCCGCCGCCGAACGCAATTCGCCGTCGGCGTGTGCGAACTGGCGGTGGTAGGCGGCCAGCAGGGTTTTCTCGGAATCCTTCGCCGCCAGCGCGGCGATGGCCGAGGGCAGCCGGTCTTCCAGCGGCAATTCGGTCAGCGGCCAGCTGGTGCGGCCCTCGCTCCAGGCGATGGCAAGCCGGGCGTGGAGCGCGGGCGGCACCGAATGGCGAGCGAAACCGGCCAGGTCATCGCGGCGCAGGTCGTCGATCAGGCGGGTCAGCGCTTCGGCCGGCGCGGCCGCGCCGGGCGCCTGGGCCGACGATGCGCCGCCGCCGCAACCGGTCGACGCGGCGGCCAGCAACAGCGCCGCGACGGCGGCATGGAACCGGCGCATCGGACGCGCCGCGACGCCGCGAGTCAGGGCATGGCCCCGGGGCCGGCGATCTTGCGGCGTGTGGTCTTGAAACAGGTGCATTCGGCGCGGCTTCCCCCAGTCGCAATGGCCATCTTGGCCGCTGCCGATGCTCGCCGCCAGCCAATCCGGTCGCGGATCGGCACTTGCAGCCGCGCGGCCAGCGCCGAGACCGAGGCAAAGAAAAAGGAGGCCTGGGCCTCCTGAAAACCGGCCGGAGCCGGAGGATTACGAGTTGTGGCGCCCGCAGGTTAGCGCGGCGCCAGAGTTGCCGCAACAGATGCGCTTACGCGCATAACGCATTGATTTTAAATTGCTGAATGGGGCGGGATGCCGGCGTCTATCGTTCCCGACACCCACGCGCGGGTGCCGGGAGGCGGGGCACCGGGTCAGGGCGCCACGTCCAAGGCGTCGCGTTTGGCGGCACGACGCGCCTGGCGGGGCTGCGCGCGGTCGTTGTTGAACAGCGCCGGTTCCCAAGAGCCATAGGTCGGGTTGGGCAGCATCCACCAGCGCTCGCCGAACCAGTCGCCGTACTCGTCGAGCAAGGCGTTGCGATCGCCGGGCGTGTTGCTGACCACCTGGACGAAGTCGCCCAGCTGATCGCCGAACTGCATCAGCACCCGGTACTTCTGCCCGGCCAGGCGCCGGCGGCAGTTCTTCTCGCTTCCGTGCTGCTCGCAGCCATCCACCACGGTGCCCAGGCCAAGGAACACGTCGTCGCTGGCGACCGGCAGGCCGACGCTGCGCAGGTTGGCCAGCGTGGCCTCGTTGAGGTGCACTGCGCGGTTGGACACATACAGCACGGTCACGCCCTTGGCGGTGGCGGCCTTGGCGAAGTCGACCACGCCCGGCAACGGCTTGGCCTTCTTCTCGGCGACCCAGGCATCCCAGGTCACTTCGTCGTACTCCTTGCCCTGCTGCACCAGGCGCGCCTGGTACGGCGAGTTGTCGAGTACGGTTTCGTCGATGTCCATGATCACCGCCGGCTTGAGGCCGGTGCTGGCGTTGCCGCGCTCGTCCGGCACCAGCGCATCCCAGTGGGCGGCATTGAGCGCGGCATCGAGGTGGTCGGCGGCGGCGCGGTAGGTCTGCGTCGTCAGCGCCCGGTACTCGGCCGATCGCTGCACCCAGAGCACGGCGTTGAGATTGTCATCGGCGGCCGTCGCGTCCGGGGTGGCAGTGACGGCCGCGGTCGCCGGCGGCGTGGCCTCGGTCGCCGGTGCCTTGGTGGCCGGCGCGGTGGGTTTGCAGGCGGCCAGCAACAGCGTGGTGGCCAGCACGGCGGGCAACGGGGACAGAGCGCGAGGCGACATGCGCGGTTCCGGATCGAAAGAAGCCGGCGAGTTTAGCCGAGTGCCTTGCAACGCCGTCCGGCGGCCCGCGGGCGAGGCCCGGGCGTTGCAGCGCGCTCATCGCGCGACGTCGCTTCTGCGACCAGGCCAAGCCCGCGTCGACGCAAGGCGCCGGCGGCATCGCCGGCGCGCCAGGGGGCGACGTGGTCCGGGCGTCTAGCCGTCCAGCAGGGCGCGGATCGCGGCGAAGCCGGCGCTCGCGCGTTCCTGCTTGCGCGCCGCGTCCGCCACCGGATCGGCGCCGTCGCGTTGGATCTCGGCCGCAGGCAGCTCCTCGAAGAAGCGGCTGGGCTTGAGGCGGATCGTGTCGCCCCATTTCTGCGCCATCTTCGAGTACGACATCCACAGCTGCTCTTTTGCGCGCGTGATGCCGACGTAGAGCAGGCGGCGCTCCTCGTCCAGCCTGCCTTCGTCGAGGCTGGCCTCGTGCGGCAGCGTGCCGTCCTCGACGCCGACAATGAACACGTAGCGGAACTCCAGCCCCTTGGCGCCGTGCAGGGACATCAGCCGCACCTGGTTGCCGGCCTCGCCCTTGTCGGCGTGCGACAGCAGCGCGAGCTGCGCGGCCAGTTCGCCCGGCCCGGAACCCTTGCCGCCGTCGAACCAGTCGGCGAGTTCTTCCAGATTGGCCTTGCGTCGCTGGAAACCGGCCTCGTCCTTGCACTGCTCGCGGATCGCCTGCAGCAGGCCGCTGCGCTTGCCAAGCTCGCGCACCAGATCGGCCGGGCTGAGCTTGTTGGCGTCGCTGCGCAGGCCGCGCACGATGTTGTTGAAACCGTCCAGCGCGTTGGCTGCACGGGGTGCCAGCTGCTTGAGCGCGCCCATCTGCTCGGCCGCGCGCGACATCGGCATGCCGGCCTGCTGGGCAAGCTCGGCAAGCCGCGCCAGCGTGGTCGCGCCGACCTCGCGCTTGGGCGAGGTGACCGCGCGCAGGAAGGCCGCGTCGTCGTCGGGATTGGCGATCAGGCGCAGCCACGCCAGCGAATCCTTGACCTCGCCGCGTTCGAGGAACGCCGTGCCGCCGGACAGGTGGTAGGGAACACGCAGCAGCTGCAGCGCCTTCTCGAGCGCGCGGCTCTGGAAATTGCCGCGGAACAGGATGCAGAAGTCGCTCCACGGCGCCTGCTTCGCGCTGGCGACGAAAGCGATCTCGGCGGCGACCTTCTCGGCTTCGTGCGCGCTGTCGCGGCACTCCCAGATGCGGATGCGCTCGCCGTCGGCCTGGTCGGACCAGAGCGTCTTGGGATGCTCGTGCGGGTTGTTGGCGATCAGCGCGTTGGCCGCGCGCAGCACGCGGTTCGAGCAGCGGTAGTTCTGCTCGAGCTTGATGATCTGCAGGGTGGGGTAGTCGCGACCCAGCTCGAGCAGGTTGTCGGGATTGGCGCCGCGCCAGGCGTAGATCGACTGGTCGTCATCGCCCACGCAGGTGAACAGCCCCTGCGGGCCGGCGATCGCCTTGAGCAGGCGGTACTGCGCGTCGTTGGTGTCCTGGCACTCGTCGACCAGCAGGTAGCCAATGCGCTCGCGCCAGCCCAGCGCGCACTCTTCGTGGCTTTCGAGGATCTGCACGGGCAGGCGGATCAGGTCGTCGAAGTCGACGGCGTTGAACGTGGTCAGGCGCGCCTGGTAACGCGCATACAGCGTCGCCGCTTCCATCTCGCGCGTGCTGGTGGCCGCAGCCAGCGCCTGTTCCGGCGACAGGCCGAGGTTCTTCGCTCGCGACACCAGGTTGCGCATGTCGTCGATCACGTCGGGCTTGCTGCCGGCCGGCAGGAGGTCCTTGATCTGCGCGGCACTGTCGTCGCTGTCGAACACGCTGAAGCCGCGTCGCAGCCCCGCCTTGGCGTGTTCGATCTGCAGGAACCGCAGGCCCAGCGCGTGGAAGGTGCAGATCGTCAGCCCTTCGGCGGCGTCGCCACGGATGCGCTTGGCGACGCGCTCCTTCATTTCCTTTGCCGACTTGTTGGTGAAGGTGATCGCGGCGATGCGGCGCGCGGGCATGCGGCCCGACGCGATCAGGTGCGCAATCTTCTCGACGATGACGCGCGTCTTGCCGCTTCCGGCGCCAGCGAGCACGAGCAGGGGGCCGTCGGTGGCGAGGACCGCGGCGCGTTGGGGGGGGTTGAGACCGTGCATTGAGGCTTCCGTATAGCCCATCAGTCTACCTGTGCACGGCGCCGGAGCCGGCTAGGCTATGCACATTGAACAATGGAATTCGGCAAAAAGCCCATGGAAATGAATGCGACCACTACCCGTCTGCGACAGGCTCTGCTGCTGACGCTACTGCCGGCGGCGTTGTGGGCCGGCGCGGCACTGGCGGGAGAGGACACCACCCCGCCGGACCCGATCGACAACCCGATGCTGATCACCGCCGGCTTCCTTACCCATCACCCCGACATGAAGTACCGGATGCTGGGGATGAAGGCGTACGAGCAGCAGCGCTACGCCGATGCGATGCGCCTGTTCCGCCGTGCCAGCTACTTCGCCGACAAGCCCTCGCAGGGCATGGTGGCGGAGATGTACTGGAACGGTCACGGCGTAGAGCGCGACCCGGCGCTGGCCTACGTCTGGATGGACCTGGCCGCCGAACGCAGCTACGTCGGATTCCTCGGCCTGCGCGAGCGCTACTGGGATGCGCTGGATGCCGCGCAGCGCGAGCGCGCGGTGCGTGAAGGCGCGCAGGTGTACGCGCGTTTCGGCGACGCTGCCGCGCAGGTCCGCTACGAACACCAGTTGCGCATTGGCCGCCGCACGCTCACCGGAAGTCGCACGGGCTTCAATCGCGGTGTGCAGATCGAAGTGCCCGGCCCGCGGGGCAGTCAGACGATCGAGGGTTCCAAGTTCTTCGATGATCGCTACTGGGATGCCAAGAAGTACTGGGCCTGGCAGGACAAGGTGTGGAAGAACCCGCCGATCGGGCGGGTCGAGGTTGGCGAGCTCGAGGTGGTGCGTGACGGAGCGCAGGTTCCGGACGTCGATTCGCGGATTCCGCAGACCGCTCCCGAGGTGGATGCGCCGATTCCGGATGTACCCGACGAGGCGATGCCCGAGCCCTCCGCGACGCGTTGATCGCAGACGGTCGATGCACGGCGCGGCAAATTGGTGCCGTGCCGGCGCCCCGATGGAAAGGCCGATCGACGCCAATGGTCGGAACCCTCACGTTGGCGCTTGTTGCGCCGCAGGTGCGGTGCTAAACAGGCCTCGCACGGCACCGGCCGTGCCTTCCACCAGGCAAGGAGCCGTCATGCGACATCTGCGTACACGCCGTGGAATCACCGCCATTCTGTACGTCGCAGCGTTCGTGCTGGGCACCGCCGATGCCGCCGAACGCCCGACGCTCAGCGCGATGAGTTTCATGCAGCTCGACGAGGCCGCGACGCTGGCCAAGGGCAAGCCGAACGAGGAGTCCCGGCTGCACGGCCTGAAGGCCTACCAGCGCGGCGACACCGAGGACGCGGTGCAGCGCTTCGAACGCGCCGCGTACCACGCCGACAAGCCGGCGCAGCACTACCTCAGCCTGATCCACTGGCACGGCGCGGGCGTACCGGTCGACCGTGTGCTGGGCTACATCTGGAGCGACCTCGCCGCCGAACGCGGCAGCCAGCGGCTGCTGCGGATCCGCGAGCGCATGTGGTCCGAACTCTCCGCCGATGAGCAGGCGCAGGTGGCATCGCGTGGCGAGTCGTTCGCACAGCGCTACGGCGACGCCGTCGCGCGGCCGCGCGCCGAGAGCCGTCTGCGCACCTTCGCACGCGCGATGACCGGCAGCCGGGTCGGCTGGCGCGGGCAGCGACTGGAAACCCGCGCCGGGTCGTCCAGCGGTTCGTTCGACGGACCGGGCAGCGGCAACCAGCTGTACGCCGTGGCGTCCGCCGACCGCCTGTACGGCGAGCTGGGCGGCCTCAGCGAACTCAATGGCTACTGGGAGCGCGAAGACCGCATGCTGGAGGGCAGCGTGGAAGCCGGTCCGCTCCGCCCGGTGGCCACGCCGCCTTCGCCGCCCGAGCCGTCGTCGCGCTGACTGGCGATCGGTTCCGCGTCGCCCCGCAACCGCCCGTGGCCGACGCCACGGGTGTGGAGGGCAGGGCGACGGCGACGGGATCGCGCGTTGGTCGTGCGGTGGCTCGGGCGCCGCATTCCACGCGCAGCGGCGGGCCGGCACGAGGTTCCATGCCGCGCGGGCAGCAGACCGCGCGTGGCGGCGACTAAAATGCGCGCATGGCCAAGCTCTACTTCTACTACTCGGCGATGAACGCCGGAAAGACCACCACCCTGCTGCAGTCCGCGCACAACTACCGCGAACGCGGCATGCGTGTGGCGATACTCACGCCGCGACTGGACAACCGCGCGGGCAGCGGCACGGTGGCATCGCGGATCGGCTTGCGCGCCGATGCGATCGCGTTCGACCGCGACCAGGACCTGTTCACCCTGGCGCAGTCGGACATCGTCGCTCATGGGCCGCTGCACTGCCTGCTGGTCGATGAGGCGCAGTTCCTGGGCAAGCCGCAGGTCTGGCAGCTCAGCGAGATCGTCGATCGCCTGCGTATCCCAGTGCTGTGCTACGGCCTGCGCACCGACTTCCGGGGCGAGTTGTTCGAAGGCAGCCAGTACCTGCTGGCCTGGGCCGACGAGCTCACGGAGATCAAGACCATCTGCCACACAGGCAGCAAGGCGACGATGACGGTGCGCGTGGACGACAACGGTTACGCGGTGCAGGACGGGCCGCAGGTGGAAATCGGTGGCAACGAGCGATACGTGTCGGTCAGCCGCGCCGAGTTCAAGAAGATCGTGCGCGGTGAAGGCCGCATCGAGCCGATGCAGCCCTCGCTGGCGCTTTGATACCGCGCCTATCGCTGCGCGTGCTGCACCGGCGCCTGGTCGCTGGCGGGCGTGGGCGATGCGGCGAAGCACTGGGCGAGCGTCCGGTCGACCTCGCGGCTCAGCAGGCCGCCCTCGGGGCGGATCTCCGGCAGCCGGTCATGCAAGGCCTGCACGCTGGCCAGGGCCGCGGGCTGGGTGGTGGTCTGGATGCAGCGCAGGCCGGCCGCGGCGACGCGTGCACGCCAGGCAATCTCCTGCAGGCGGATGCTTTTTCCAGGCCGTGCCGCCAGCGTATCCAGGTGCACCAGTGCCGCACTGTCGCCCCCGTTGGCCTTGACCCGCAGCAGCGAAAGCTCGGCCTCGAGCGAGCGCGGGTCGTCCGCGCCGTAGTCGGCACGGTTGAGCTTGATCGCCTGTTCGAGCAGCGCCATCCCCTCATCGGTGTTGCCCAGCGCGAGATGGACCTCGCCGAGTTGGCGATCGATGTCGCCACCACGAACGTTGCCACCATCGTGCAACTGGCTGACGCGTCGGCGCGCGTCCAGCAGCAGCGGCAACGCGTCGCTGTCCTTGCCGCCCTCGTGAAGCACCCGCGCCAACGTCGACAACGTGGCGATGGTCGCGGCCGGATCCGCGATCCGGCGCTGGATCGACAGCGCCCGTCGCAGCTCCGATGACGCGGTGGTCTCATCGCCAAGCTGCATCGCGATCTCGCCGAGCCGGCGGTGGTTTTCCGCGCGCGCGGGCTGGGCTGCGTCGTCGCGTTCGGGCAACAGCTGCTGGTCGTCGCGCACGCGCTGCCCGGCCTCGGCGTAATGGCCACCGTCCATCAGCACCGAGACCAGCTGCACGCGCACGGCGCGCGTGGACGGGTCGGCCGGCCCGTTGAGTTCGTTGCTTGCCTCCAGGGCGGCGCGCAGCTCGGTCTCGGCCGCGGCCAAGGCGCCCTCTGCCTGGTGCAGGCTGGCCAGGTTGCGGCGGATGTCGATCAGAAGGGGGTGGCGGTCGCCCAGGTCGGAGTGCAACTGCTCGCGCGCGGCCTTCAGCTCGGCCAGGGCCTGGCGTGTCTCGCCGGCATCGGCGTGCAGTCCGGCCAGGTCCATGCGGTTCTCGATCTCGCCCAGGCGAAGGTTGCGGCTGTCCTGGCGCAAGGTCAGGGAGCGCTCGAACAACTGCCGCGCCGTCTGGCGGTCGCCATTGGCGGCCCGGCAGCGGCCGAGCTGCGAATAGAACTCGCTGGCCTGCGGCGGCAGCTGCGCCTGCTCGCGGCGCACCTCCGCCAGCGCCGGCTGCATCAGCTCGATGCACGCGGTCGTGTCGCCGAGCAGGCGCAGCACGCGGCCGCGCTGCGTCAGCGATTCCAGTTTCAGGCTGGTCGGGATGCCCGCGGTGGTCTCGATGATCACCGTCTGGCGTGCCAGCAGTCGGCGGGCTTCGCTGTAGTCACCCAGGCCGATGCGCAGGCGCGCGACCACGCCCAGCAGCTCGGCGCGCGCGCGCGGCTGCCGCGAGAGTTCGCGGGTGCCGCGCTCGACCGAGGCGTCGAGCAGCTCGCGCAGGTCGAGTTCGCGCGCGCCGCGCGCGCCACCGGCGTTCTCGAACACGCCGATCATGAAATCCTGCATCGCCTGCGCGCGCGCGGCCTCGTTGAGTGCCTCGCGCGCCTGCCAGGCAACGATCGCGAGCGCGGCACTGAGCACCACGGTCACCATCAGGCCGGTCGCCAGTGACCAGCGGTGCCGGCGCAGGTACTTCTGCACCCGATAGCCGATGCTCTGCGCGCGTGCCTGCACCGGGCGGCCCGCCTCGTAGCGCTGCAGGTCCAGCGCCAGCGCCTCGACCGAGGGATAGCGCAGTTCGGGGCGCTTGGAGAGTGTCTTCAGGACGATGTTGTCGAGGTCGCCCGACAGCGTGCGCGCGTGCCGGCGCAATGCCAGTAGCGTCGCCTTGTCGCCCTCCGCGTCGCGCAGCAGGGCTTGCGATGGTCGAAGCGGATCGGCGCTGAGGATGGCCTCTTCCCACTCGGCATCCGTCTGCCGCTTCAGACGGTACGGCTTGCGGTCTGCCAGCAGTTCGTACAGCACCACGCCCAGCGAGTAGACGTCGGTCATCGTGGTGACCGGTTCGCCACGGATCTGTTCGGGCGCGGCGTAGTGCAGGGTGAATGCGCGCATGCCGGTGCGCGTCTGCTCGATCATCGGCGTGTCGCCGTCGAGCAGTTTGGCGATGCCGAAATCCAGCAGCCGCACCTCGCCACCTGGCGTCACCAGGATGTTGGAGGGCTTGAGGTCGCGGTGCACGATCAGGTTGGCATGCGCGTGGCTGACCGCGTCGCAGATCTGCTGGAACATCCGCAGCCGCGTCTCCAGCGGCGTCTCGTGGTCGTGGCAGTAGTCGGTGATCGGCGCGCCGTCGACATACTCCAGTGCGAGATATGGCCAGCCTTCCGCGCTGATCCCGGCGTCGAGCAGGCGGGCGATGTGCGGATGGGCGAGGCGGGCGAGGATCTCGCGCTCGCGCGTGAAGCGGATGCGCAGGTTGGTGTCGGCCAGCCCGGGCCGCAGCAGCTTCAGCGCGACCCGTCGCTGGTACAGGCCATCGGCACGCACCGCCAGCCACACCTGGCCCATGCCGCCTTCGCCGAGCAAGCTTTCGAGCCGGTAGGGACCGACCTCGGCACCGGTGTATGCACCGCGCGGCGGCTGCACCAGCGGCTCGGCGAGGAAGTCGTCGTGGTCGTCTTCCAGCGCGACCAGCCGCTCGAGCTCGGCGGTGAGCTCGGCATCGTCCGCGCGCAACGTGGCCAGGCGGTGCGCGCGCGCCTGCGCGTCGAGCTCGAACAGCTCGTCGAGCAGCGGGGACAGCCGTTGCCAGCGCTCCGGATCCATCGTGTCAGGTACCGCTACGGCCTTTGGACATCGTCAATTCCCCGGTGGGCATCCCGGCACAGGCACGCGGCGGCAGCGTTGCCGCCGTCGATCGATCCTGCCGCCGCCGAAGCGGGTCGTGCCGGCGCTGCCGCCCGGGGCGCTCAGCCGGCGGGTTCGTCGCGAAGCGAGGCCAGCAGGAACAGCCGCGCCTTCTGCCAGTCGCGGCGGATGCTGCGCTCGGAACGCTCCAGCAACGCGGCGATTTCGAGTTCGGACAGGCCGGCGAAGTAGCGCAACTCCACCACCTGCGCGAGGCGTGCGTCGACCGATGCCAGTCGTGTCAGCGCGGTATCCAGGCCGAGCATCTCTTCGTCCAGGCGCAGTGCGCCCTCGAGATCCTCGGGCAATTCGGTGACGCGGTGCAGGTCGCCGCCGCGCTTCTGGGCAAGGCGCTGGCGGGCGTAGTCCACGACCACGCTGCGCATCGCCGAGGCGGCGTAGGCGAAGAAATGGGCGCGGTCGTCGAACTGGGCCTCGCGTCGGCCGACCAGCTTGAGGTAGGCCTCGTGCACCAGCGCGGTGGCGTCGAGCGTATGGCCGTGCTGGCCGGCGAGCTGTCGCCGGGCCATCGAATGCAGCTCCTGGTAGAGCGTTGCGAGCACGTTGTCGAGTGCGCCACGATCGCCCCCCCGGGCTGCGTCCAGCAGGATCGTGATGTCGTTGGTGTCGGCCATCATGGCCCCCCGGTGGCAGATGGCCGGACTATAGCGCCTCCCCATTCGCCGCGGGAACGCGCCGACGACAGCGCTGGCGCCGCGGTCGGGCGAGCCGTGCTTCGCGGCCCGCCAACGGCGGGGATGGCGTCGACCGCTATGTTACCGGTGCCGGTGCGACAGCGCCCCAGGGACCGCCTCGCGCTCAGCGCTGGCAGTGGCCGCACCACACCGTGGCGCGCTGGCCGACCATCGCCTGTTTCAGTACGCGTCCGCACGTCGGGCAGGGCGCGCCGCCGCGGCCGTAGACCGACAGTTCCTGTTCGAAGTAGCCCGGTGCGCCGTCGGGGCTGATGAAATCGCGCAGCGTGGTGCCGCCGCGCGCGATCGCGTGTCCGAGGATTGCGCGTACTGCATCGGCCAGCCCACGGTAGCGCTCGCGCGACACCTTGCCGGCCTCGCGCACCGGCGAGATGCCGGCGGCGAACAGTGCCTCGGCGACGTAGATGTTGCCGACGCCCACGACCACCTTCTGGTCCATCAGGAAGCTCTTCACCGCCACGCTGCGGCCGCGGCTGAGGGCGAACAGGTAGTCGCCGTCGAAGGTGTCCGACAGCGGTTCCGGCCCGAGTCCGGCTAGCAAGGGATGGACCGAGTCGGCTGCCTGCCAGAGCAGGCAGCCGAAGCGACGCGGGTCATTGAATCGCAGGACGTGGCCGCCCTCGATGGCGAGGTCGACGTGGTCGTGCGCGCGAACCGGCGTGTCGCCCGGCAGCACCCGCAGGCTTCCCGACATGCCCAGGTGCAGCAGCGCGCTACCGACGGCGGTGTCCAGCAGCAGGTACTTGGCGCGACGGCGTACGGCGTCGATCCGTTGGCCCGGCAGTTCGGCGGCGATCTCCGGCGCGATCGGCCAGCGCAGGTCGGGCCGTCGCAGGGTCGCGGCCAGCACGCGCCGGCCCGTCAGGTGCGGGGCGAGGCCGGCACGGGTGGTTTCGACTTCGGGCAGTTCTGGCATCGGGCGGGCGCAGCAGCAACGAGGAAGGGAAGGGTAAAGCCTGGGCGATGGACGACGGGGCGTCCCCGGCTGGTGCGTCGCGGCGGGTCTGGGCCACGAACCTGACGACCGCCCGTCTGCACGGCATTTCCCGCCCCGCGCCAGTCCCGGCCGCTTCCGCTTGTCGGCGGGCGCGTTGTTTCCGTATGAACACCCCCATCACCGTGGTAAACCATACCGGGGCGCATGGCTTCGTATGGTGGCATCATCGCCAGCTGGATCGGCCTGGATGCCGGTCCGCCGCGCATCCGCTCCCGGTTGCGCAATGCCGCCCCGCCGCTGTTGGCGTGGCAGCCGGCCTTTCTTCCGTTTCCGGAGCACGTATGCCCGCTTCTCTCTACGACTTTCTCGCTGGTGGCCTGTTGCAGGCTGGCTTCGGGTCGCTCGTGATCTATTTCCTGGTCGCCACCCAGCTGACGATCTTCGCGGTGACGCTGTACCTGCACCGCTCGATGGCGCATCGCGCGGTCGACTTCCATCCGCTGCCCGCGCACTTCTTCCGCTTCTGGACCTGGCTGACCACCTCGATGGTCACCCGCGAGTGGGCTGCCATCCACCGCAAGCACCACGCCAAGTGCGAAACCGAGGAAGACCCGCACAGCCCGCAGGTCAAGGGCATCCGGACCGTGTTCTGGCGCGGCGTCGAGCTGTACCGCGAGGCACGCGCCGACCGCGAGTCGATCGAGAAATACGGCAAGGGCTGCCCGGACGACTGGATCGAACGCAAGCTCTACACCGCCCATCCGACGCTGGGTCCGACCTTGCTGCTGGTGATCAGCTTCCTGCTGTTCGGCTTTGCCGGCATTGCGATCTGGGCCATCCAGATGGCGTGGATTCCGTTCTGGGCGGCCGGCGTGGTCAACGGTCTTGGCCACTGGTGGGGCTATCGCAACTTCGAGAGCGCCGACACCTCGACCAACCTCACGCCGTGGGGCTTCTGGATCGGTGGCGAAGAACTGCACAACAACCACCACGCGTTCCCGAGCTCGGCCAAGTTCGCCCTGCGTCGCTTCGAGTTCGACATTGGCTGGGCGACGATCCGTCTGTTCGAGATGGTCGGCCTGGCCAAGGTGCTGCGCGTTGCGCCGTCGCTGGACGTGCGCCCGAACATCGCCATGCCCGACGCCGAGACACTGCGCGCGTTGCTGGCGATCCGTTTCCAGGCGATGACCGACTACTACCGCTGCGTGACCCTGCCGGCGCTGCGTGAGGAAGCGGCCAATGCCGGCGACCGGATGCGCGCGCTGCCGCGCAAATTGCGCCAGGGCCTGGCCGATGGTGGCCGCTGGCTCGACGACGACAAGCGCGCGCGCCTGCAGGCCTGGGTGGCCGAAAGCCCGCGCATGGCGCAGGTCGCCGATTTCCGCCAGCGCCTGGCCCAGGTGCTCGACGAGCGATCCAACGACGCGCAGGTCACGCTGCACAAGCTGCACGCGTGGTGCGTCGAGGCCGAAGCCAGTGGCGTGCAGGCACTGCAGGCGTTCTCCGAACGCATGAAGGGTTACGCTTTGGCGCCTGCGCGCGCCTGAGCGTCACGCACGGGATGACGCGGTCACCGGCCCGCCGGTGACCGCGGCAACTCGTCGCCGCGGCCCCGCGGCCGTACGATGCGGTTTCCCGCTCAGTCCGAAGTCCAGTCGTCGCCATGCGCCCGATCCTCCTGCTGCCGCTCCTGCTGATGCTGCCAAGCCCCGTGCCGGCCCAGGTCAGCCGCACCAGCGAATACCTCGATCGCATGGATCGCGACCAAGACGGCCGCGTCTCGCTGGCCGAATACCAGGCCTGGATGGGCTACGCGTTCGAGCAGATGGACCGCGATGGCAACGGCACGCTGGTCGCCGACGAGCTGCCCGGTGGACGCGGCAAACCGGTCAGCCTGGTTGCCCACCGCGAAGCGCTTGCCGCCGCGTTTCGGCGCCAGGACATCAACCGCGATGGCGTGCTCGACGCTCGCGAGCTGGCGGCACCGCCGCAGTGAACTGACCCGCGCGCGCCGGCCCGCGCGCGCCATCTCATGGCGTTGCGTCGCCGCGCCATCGCCTCCCTGCCCCGCGCACGGACGCGAGTGACCGCCACGCCACACGGTGTCGCAACCGGCCACGCCGCGCGCCCGCACGAACGCTTGCCGGTAGCGACCGGATCGGCGTTACCATCGAGCCGGCGATGCAGGTCGGCACCAACCCGACTCCGGATTCGCCACCGCGACAAGGCGTCGCCGGTGCAGTGAGAGTTCGCCTGGGGTAGCGATTCGCCATGGAGGTGGTCGTGATGTCGCCATGCAGCGTGTTGACGGACCGACCGACGGTGGCGCGACGCCCCAACGGCGCAGGCTGTGCGGTCGGCAGCGCGGCACGCAAACACCCATCCGCACGCGACCATCGGCCCACGGCCACAACGATGGCGGGCTGCCGCTCGCGGGATGGCTGACGCATGGCCACCGTCCTGATCGTCGATGACCGTGCCGAGAACCGTGACTTCCTGGTCAACCTGCTCGGCTACCAGGATCACCGCATCCTGACCGCGCGCAACGGATTCGAGGCGTTGGACCTGACCCGCGAAGAGCGTCCGGACCTGGTGATCACCGATGTGTTGATGCCGGCGATGGACGGCTACGAGCTGGTCCGCCGGTTGCGCGCGGATCCGGCCACCGAACACACTGCGGTCGTGTTCTACACCGCGCACTTCCACGGCCCCGACGCAGAGAGCCTGGCGCAGGCGTGCGGCGTGCAGCACGTACTGGCCAAACCCAGCGAGCGCGGCGTGGTGCTGCGCACGATCGAGAAGGCCCTGTCGGGCGTCGCCGAGCCGGCGTCATCGCCCGCAAGCGGGTTCGACGAGCAGCACCTGCGGCTGATCACCGACAAACTGTCGGAGACCGTGGACGTCTTGCGCCAGACCAACGCGCGCCTTGCCGCGCTGGTCGACATCGACCTGCAACTGGCCTCCGAGCGCAACCCGCGGCGTCTGCTCCGGACGGTCTGCAGCGCCGCGCGCGACCTGATCGGCGCCCGCTACGCCATGCTGATCAGCGGCAAGGCCGACGACGACGGCGAGGCCGAGCACATCACCACCAGCGGCATGGGACCGGAGGTGGCCGGGCAGCCGGAACTGCCGTTGCGTGGGCACGGAGCGGTCGGCCGCGCGCAGACGCTGCGCAAGCCCGTGCGCATGTCCAATCCCGGCGGCGATCCGGCCGCGGTCGGCTTGCCCGCGTGGCACCCGCGCGTGCAGGCGCTGATGGTTGCGCCGATCGTGTCGCTCTCGCATGTCTACGGCTGGATCTGCCTGGGCGACAAGCCCGGAGCGGACGAGTTCAACGCCGAGGACGAGCGCCTGCTCGCCATCCTCGCCGCGCAGGCGGGTCGCATCTACGAGAGCGGCCTGCTGTACCAGGAAGTTCGCGACCACGCCCAACAGCTGCAGGTCGAGGCGGCCGAGCGAAAGCGCGCCTCCGAGGAACTGGTCGAGAGTGAACTGCGCTTCCGGCAGCTTGCGGAAAACATCAACGAGGCGTTTTTCCTGGTGGACCCGCGCAGCGGTCATGTCCTGTACGTCAGCCCGGCGTTCGAGACGATCTTCGGCCGCACCTGCGCGAGCCTGCAGGCGTCGCCGCGATCGTGGCTGGACCTGGTGCATTCCGACGACCGCGAGCGCGCGATGGCGATCTACGACCCGGCCAACGCCCGTGGTCCGTTCGACCACGAGTACCGGATCGTGCGTCCCGATGGCGCCGTCCGCTGGATCCGCGTGCGGATCTTTCCGATCCGCGGCCCCAACCGGCGCGTCTATCGCGTCGCCGGTGTCGCTGCCGACATCACCCAGGCCCGCAACCAGCAGGAAAAGAGCAAGCGGCTCACGCGCATCAAGGAGGTCCGCAGCCGCATCAACGCGGCGATCGTGCACATCCGCGATCACCAGGGGCTGCTGGCCGAGGTCTGCCGCGTCGCGGTCGAGGTGGGCATGTTCAAGCTGGCCTGGACCGGCGTGATCGATACGGACACGCGCGACGGCCGGGTCGTCGCGTGGCGTGGTGGTGCGGAGGCCGACATCGAACCGGTGCGGTTGAGCGCGAGGCCGGATTCGCCGTTCCGCGATCGTCCCGCCAGCCGCGCGGCGCGTGAGCTGCGGCCGATCGTGTGCAACGACCTGCGGCTGGAAGCCACCGCGGCGCAAAAGGCCGAGCTGGCCCGGCAGGGCCATCGGGCGATGGCCGTGTTCCCGATGGTGGTGCTGGGCCGTGTGCACGTGCTGGCCTTGATCGCCGGCAACGCCGACTTCTTCGATCACGAAGAGATCGACGTGCTGCAGGAGCTGGTCGGCGATGTCGCCTTCGGCCTGGAACACATCGCCAAGGACGCGACGCCCAGCCAGGTCACCGGCTACGACGCGCTGACCGGCTTGCCCAACCGCATGCTGTTCTACGAATCGCTGAAGTGGACCATCAGCCAGTCCCGAGAGCACCACTGGACCGTGTCGGTGCTGCTGGTCGGGCTGGACGGTTTCAAGGACGTCAACGACACGCTGGGGCAAGCGTTCGCCGACGAGCTCGTTCGCCAGGCCAGCCAGCGACTGGGCGATGGCCTGGAGATACGTGAGACGGTGTGGCGCCTGGGCGGCGACCGGTTCGCGCTGGTGCTTGCCAGCCCGGACGGCCACCTGGGTTTCGACGTGGACGTCGGCAATGGCATCCGCGAGGTGCTGCGCAAGCCCTTCCAGCTGCACGACCGCAAGGTGTCGATCACCGCGAGCATCGGCATCGCCACGTGCCCCGTCGACTCCAGCGATCCGGACACGCTGCTGGAGTTCGCCGACGGCGCGATGCACGACGCCAAGGCGACGGGCGGCGACCGGCTTCGCTTCCATCGCGGCGAGATGAACGTGCGCGCGCTGGAGCAGCAGCAGCTCGGTGAGGCGTTGCGCGATGCCCTGGCTAACGACGAGTTCGAGCTGTACTACCAGCCCATGGTGTGCGCCAGCAGCGGTCGATGGGCCGGCGTGGAAGCATTGCTGCGCTGGAACCGGCCCGGCCACGGCCTCGTGCTGCCGTCGGTGTTCCTGCCCATTGTCGAAGGCACGCGGCTGGCCGCGCCGATCGGCGCCTGGGTCGTCGATGCCGCCTGCCGCCAGATGGTCCAGTGGCAGCGCGCAGGCATCGACGGCTTCCGGGTCGCGGTGAACGTGTCAGGGAAGGCGTTCGTGCTCGAAGGCCTGCTCGGCTCGATCGCGACCGCGCTGCGCGAGCACGCCATCGAACCATCGCGGCTGGCGATCGAGATCACCGAGAGCTCGCTGATGATGCCCGCCGGCGAAACCGTTGCGGTGCTGCGCAGGATCAAGGCGCTGGGCGTGGGCATCGCGATGGACGATTTCGGAACCGGCTACTCCAACCTCGCCTGCCTCAAGCGCTATCCCATCGACACGCTGAAACTCGACCTCAGCGTGGTGCGCGACATCAGCACCGACCCGGACGCGGCATCCGTCGCGATGACGGTGATCGAGATGGCGCATGGCCTGGAGATGAAGGCGATCGCCGAAGGCGTCGAGAGCCGCGAGCAGTTCGAGCTGCTTCGCGCCAGCGGCTGCGACGAGATCCAGGGGCACTACATCTCGCAGCCAGTGCCCGCCGACGCGCTGGAAACCCTGTTTGCCAACACGCAGGCCGTCGATGCGCCGGGCGTGGTCTGATCGACGGCTGCCCGACGCCAGCGCGCTGGCGGCCGCGGCGCCGGCTTGCGGTGCCGGAGGAAGCGGAGCACCCCGGGCATGAGCACCGACGGCGACCCCGGTGCATCCGCGGGCAGCAGCGAGCATCGGCGTTTCGTCGCGCGCATCTACCGCATGCGGATCCTCGGCCTGGGCACCGGCTGCATCGCGATCTCCGGCGTGCTGTACGAGAACGGTGCGTCGCTCCTGACCTGGATGGCGCTGGCGTTCAACGGCGGCATCTGGCCCACCGTGGCCTATGCGATCGCGCGCGGTAGCCGCGACCCGAAGCAGGCGGAGTTCCGGAACCTGGCCATCGATTCGATATGCGGTGGCATCTGGATCGCGGTGATGCAGTTCAACGTGGTACCCAGCGCATTGCTCGCGGTGATGCTGTCGGCCGACAAGATCGGCGTGGGCGGTTGGCGATTCCTTGCGCGCACGGCAAGCGTGCAGGCTCTGGCCTGCCTGGCGACGTGGGCGTTGCTGGGGTTCGGGTTCCGCCCGGACACCACGATGACGCAGGTGCTGGTCTGCCTGCCCTTCATGGTGGCCTACCCGCTGGCGATCAGCACCGCCGCGTACGCATTGGGCCGCAAGGTGGTGCGGCAGAACCGGATGCTGGACAGGCTCAACCGCACCGACGGGCTGACGGGCCTGCCGAACCGTCTGCACTGGGAGGAGGCGGCCGTCACAGAGTTGTCGCGCTGCTCGCGCACCCGCCGGCCGGCGGCATTGCTGATGTTCGACATCGACAACTTCAAGCAGATCAACGACAGCTACGGTCATCCGGCCGGGGATGAGGTGCTGCGGCGCGTGGCGGCCTCGCTGCGCGCATCGCTCCGGGCGCTGGATACACCGGGACGTTTCGGCGGTGACGAGTTCGGCGTGGTGCTTGGCGACACCGACAGCCGGGACGCGATGGACGTGGCCGAACGCCTGCGCGCCACGGTTGCCGCGATCCGCATCGAGGGCCTGCCGGACCTGCGCTGCACGATCAGTGTCGGCGTCGCCTTCATCGTGCCCCGCCTGGACAGCGTCAACGTGTGGATACGGCACGCCGACACGGCCCTCTATCGGGCGAAGCAGACCGGCCGCAATCGCGTCTGCACATCGGGCGCCTCCTGGGAGTAGGTCGGGCGGCGCCGCGTGCGGGGCGTCAGTGCACCTCGCGGACCACGGCGCGGTTTTTTCCTGCGTGCTTTGCGTCGTACATGGCGACGTCGGCGGCTTCCAGCAGCGGCGCGTACGACTCGCCGCGTCCGGGCGACACGGTCGCTCCGCCAACGCTCACCGTGATGCACGCGGCCTGGCTGCCACGGTGTGGAATCGCCAGGTTGCGGACGTTGGCGAGAATATCGTCCGCCACGCGTTGTGCGCCTTCGCTCGGCGTCGCGGGAAGGACCATGGCGAATTCTTCGCCACCGTACCGGGCGGCCAGGTCGGCGGGACGCTGCGCGCACCGCTTCATCGCGCCGGCGACGAGCTTGAGCACCTCGTCGCCGGCCAGGTGGCCGTAGGTGTCGTTGTAGGTCTTGAAGTCGTCGACATCGACCATGAGGATGGAGAATGGATTGCCATCGCGCACCGCGCGACGCCACTCGGTGTCCAGGTAGGCATCCAGGTAGCGACGGTTGTTGAGTCCGGTGAGGCCGTCGACGTCGCTCAGCCTGCGCAGCACCTCGTTGACCTCCAGCAGCTGCTGCTGGTTTTCGCGCAGTGCGCGGTAGGCCGCGTCGCGTTCGAGCTGGTTGAGGTACGAGCGCGAGTGGTGGCGGATCCGTGCGATCAGCTCGATCGGTTCGGGCAGCTTGACCAGGTAGTCGGCCGCCCCGGTCGCAAAGGCCTGACTCTTCACCGCGGCATCCTCCTTGCTCGACAGCACGATGATGGGCACGTGCCGCAGCGCGGGGTGCATCTGGTACAGGTGCACCAGCGTCATGCCATCGACATCGGGCATGACCAGGTCCTGCATGATCACCGTGGGGTGGAGCGACGCGGCCATCATTACCGCGTCGCTGGCCACGCTGCAGTAGTGGAACTCGATCTCCGGGTCATTGGCGACCGCGCGGCGAACCGCCTCGCCGATGATCGGCTGGTCGTCGACCAGGAAAACGACGATGCGGCGCTCGCCCGCGTTCATCGGCATCCCGAGCGGCAAACTGCCTGAAGCGGACGTGGTCATGGAGGATGCTCCTTGCGTCTCAACTAAGGTCCCGAAGGCGCGCTGCCACGCGCACCAGCGGCAGGATATCCACAGCCGCCCCCAGCTCCGCTGCCGCCTTGGGCATTCCGTACACCGCACTGCTTGCCTGGTCCTGGGCGATGGTGTGGTGCCCCTTCGCGCGCATGGCCTTGAGGCCGACGGCACCGTCGCGGCCCATGCCGGTAAGCAGCACGCCCACCGCCTGCCCCGGCCAGGTATCGGCGACGCTGCCGAAGAAAACGTCGACCGAGGGCCGATACGGCATCTCGACGGGTTTGCACGTGTAGTCCAGGCGGCCGTCGTCGCGAAGCACCAGGTGTTCGTTGGTTCCGGCCAGCAGCACCGTGCCGGTGGCCGGGACATCGCCCGGCCGGGCGACGCGCACCGGGCACTGCGAGAACCGGCCAAGCCAGTCGGCCATGCTCTTGGCGAACTTCTCATCGATGTGTTGCACCACCACGATCGCCATCGGAAACGTCACCGGCAGCCCGCCCAGGACCTCCGCCACGGCGGCCGGCCCACCGGCCGACGCCCCGATCGCCAGCAGCCGCATGGACGTCCCACGGCGCGCCGCCAGGGGCTTGCTGTGCGGGGCCTTCTGCCGCCGGTCGCCGCCGATCAGGCGACCGATCAAGTCGATCTTCGCCAGCAGCGCGGAGGCGCCTTCGGCGTCTTCCTCGCCGTTGACTGCCATCGTGGGCAGGTCGACGGCATCGAGGGCGCCGTGACCCATCGCCTCGAACACACGCGAGGCATTGCCGCCGACGCTGGTGGTGACCACCAGCACCGCGCAGGGACTGTTGGCCATGATCTGCCGCGTGGCCTCCACGCCGTCCATGCCGGGCATCAACAGGTCCATCAACACCAGGTCGGGTGTCTCCTGCGCACAGCGCGCAACGGCTTCGTCGCCGTTCGCCGCCGTCCACGCCACCACGTAATCGGGACGCTGCGACAGCGCGCGGCGCAGGGCTTCCACTGCCAGTGCAAGGTCGTTGACGATGCCGATCCTCACGCGGCCGCCTCGCCGATCAGATCGATCACCGCCTGCAGCAACGCTTCGTCGTGGAAGCTGCCCTTGGTGAGGTAGAAGTCGGCGCCGGCGTCCAGGCCACGACGGCGGTCCTCCTCACGGTCCTTGTAGGACACGATCATGACCGGCAGCGTGCGCAGGCGCGGATCCTTCTTGATCAGGGCGACCAGCTCGATGCCATCCATGCGTGGCATGTCGATGTCGGTGACCACCAGGTCGAACTGCCCCAGGCGCACCGCGTTCCAGCCGTCGACGCCGTCGACGGCGACCTCCACCGCGTAGCCGCCGCTTTCGATGAGCTTGCGTTCGAGTTCACGCACGGTCAGCGAATCGTCCACCACCAGCACGCGTTTACGCGCGACCGCTTCGGCATCGTCGTCGTAGCGCAGCCGGGTCAGGTGGCCGGTGGAAGCCAGCCGTTCGACCGAGCGGATCAGGTCGTCCACGTCGACGATCAGCAGCGGCGTTCCGTCGTCCAGCAGCGCGCCGGCACTGATGTCCTTGATCTTGCCCAACCGCGGGTCCAGCGGCTGGACCACGAGTTCGCAGACCCCGCGGAAGCGGTCCACCGCCAGCCCGTACTCGTGCCCGCGGGTGCGGTCGCCGACCACGATGATGCACAGCTGCTCGGGCGCCGATGCCGACTCGGTTCCGTCCATGACCTGCCGCGCGCCCACCAGTCCCACGCGGTGCCCGTTCAACTGGAAGTGCTGTCGACCTTCCAGCAACTGCACGTCATCGCGCGGCAGCATCGCGGTACAGACGATGTGCGCCAGCGGGAACGCGTACGGCTCTCCGCCGATATCCACCACCAGCGTGCGCACCACGGACGTCGTCAGCGGCAGGTGCAGGTGGAAGCGCGCGCCCTGGCCGTGCCGGGACGACAGCCGGACGCCACCGCGCAACTGCTTGACCATGTTCTGCACGGCATCCAGGCCCACGCCGCGCCCGGAGATCTGCGTCACCACGTCCTTGATGGTGAAGCCGGGCAGGAACAGGAACTCCAGCACCTCGGCCTCGGTGAAGCGCTGCGCGGTGGCCTCGTCGGCCAATCCGCGCGCGACAGTCGCCGCCCGCACGCGCTCGATGTCGATGCCCTGGCCGTCGTCACTGACAGTGATCTCCAGCAGGCCGGAGACGTGGTGGGCTTCGAGGCGGATCACGCCTTCGACGTGCTTTCCCGCGGCCAGGCGCGCCACCGGCGATTCGATGCCGTGGTCGACCGCGTTGCGCAGCAGGTGGCCGAGCGGGGCTTCGAGCTTGCCCAGCACATCGCGATCGACCTGGGTTGCCTCGCCCGCGATCTCCAGCCGCGCTTCCTTCCCAAGCTCGCGGGCGAGATCGCGCACCATCCGCTTGAACCCGCGCGTGCCGTCGGCAAACGGACGCATGTGGCTGGCCAGGGCTTCGTCGTAGAGCCGGTGCGCGACACTCGCCGATCGCCGGTCGAACAACTCCAGCTGGCCGACCTGGTCGCCGAACAGGCGCTGGCACTCGGCGATCCGTGCGCGGGCCTCGGCGAGGATGGCCATCGACACGTGGTCGCTCGGGTGCGCGCTCCAGGCATCGTTGAGACGGTCCAGCGTGTGCGCGGTTTCTTGCTGCAGGCGCTTGAGCCGACCCAGCGAACGGATGAACGGATCGACCCAGCGCGATTCGACCAGCGACTCGCCCGCCAGCCCCAGCATGCGGTTGAGGCTGCGCGCGGTCACCCGCAGCACGCGTTCTTCGGCATCGGTCTCGGCGTCGTGCTTGCCCGTGCCTGTGACGGCGGCGGGAGCGTCTGCGGCCGTCGCTTCGATCGCGGCCGCGGCCGGGATGGCCGTCGGTTCGCCCGCATCGCCGGCGTCCAGCGCCGCGGCCAGTGCCGTGCGGAAGTGGTCGACTTCCGGCGTGTCCTCCTGGCTCCAGTGATCGGCTTCCTGGGTTGGCGTGTCGGCGATACGGCTGAGCAGGTCGACGCCACGCAGCAGCACGTCGATCGCATCGTTGCCCAGGGTGAGGCGGCCGTGCTGCGCCTCCACCAGGCAGTCTTCCATGCTGTGCGCGACGCCGACGGCGGCGCTCAATCCAACGATCCGCGCCGCACCCTTGAGCGAATGCGCCGCGCGCATGCACGCTTCCAGCTCGGCGGCGGCCGAGGGCGAGCGCTCGAGCACCAGCAGGCCATCGGTCAACACCTGCCGCTGTCCCTCCACCTCCATGCGGAACAGGTCGTGCAACGAGTAGTCGCGGAGGTCTTCGGTACTCATCCCAGGCGCCGGTTGATTGCGTGGAACAGGAGTTCGGCATCGAGTTGCCCCACCACGCGATCGTTCCAGGGCAGCACGGCCGTGGTGAAGTTGGCCATCGAATGGGCGACCGTGGAGGGCACGGCCCGCAGGCTGGCCGGATCGAAGCGGTGCTCGCCGTGCACCTCGTCGGCCTCGAAGGCCGTCCGATGGCCTTGCGATGCCAGCACCACCAGCCGTCGGCCCAGCAGCGATTGGCGTCTGCGCTCGGGCCTGGCGACACCGAGCTGGAACAGCTGTTCCAGCGCGACGCACAGCGTGAGCTGCCCGGACACGTTGACCAGGCCACGCACCACGCCCTCGCGCCGATGGGGCAGAGCGTGGATCGCGCGCGGCTCCACCACCTCGTCGAAGTACGAGGTGGCCAAGCCAAGCCACTCCGCGCCGAGGCGGAAGATGAACATCGCCTGCGTCCGCACCAGTGAATCCTGTCCCGCCAGTGGACGGGCGACGTGTTCGGTCGCGTCGCGCAGCGCGTCGGCATCGAGCTGGCGATCGAGCAGGGCAGCCGCGGCGGTGGCGTTGTCGCGCGCCATGTCAGCTGGTCGCCTTGCTATGGCGCTTGGCACGCAGGCGCAGCACGCGTCCGCCGGCGATGTCTCCCCGGGTCTCCAGCAGCAACGCCAGGTGCATCAGGCTCTCCTCGTGGTCCGGTTCCAGGTACAGGGCCTTGCGGAAGCAGTCCTCGGCACGTGCCGGTTGGCCGTTGGCCCCGTGCACCAGACCGAGCAGGTGCAGCACCGTGGTCGACGGGCCGCGCGTCTTGAGCAGCGCCTCGCAGGCGGTCGCCGCCTCGGCGAACTGTCCGCCATCGGCCAGTCGCTGCGCGGCGTCCAGGGCCGCATCGCCAGCCGGGGGCGACGGCGGTGCGGAGGTTGCGGCCTTTGACGGCGCAGGCGCCGTGGCAGGCTTGGGGCGGGGGACCGCGGCAGCCGCGGCATCGACCCGGGCGGGCGTTCGCGGGGTGGTGGCGGTGCGGGCGGCCGGCACCTGGGACGCGGGAGTGTCGGTTCGCGTGTCCGGCTTGCGGAACGCGAACGCCATCGGCATCTGCGCCGAGACGAAGCCCAGGTTCAACATCAGGCCGGTCTCCGCCGGGCCGACGAACAGCAGGCCGTCCTGCCGCACCAGCCGTGCCAGTACCTCGACAACCTGGACCTGGGTCTCCAGGTCGAAATAGATCAGCAGGTTGCGGCAGAAGATCGCGTCGTAGATTGCCTGGCCCGGCAGGAACGTGCTGTCCATCGCGTTGCCGTGGATGAACCGCACGTGCCCGCGCACCGTATCCGACAATTGCCAGCCGCCGGCCACGTGCGCGAAATGTCGGTCGCGAAACCGTACATCGCCCCCGCGGAACGAGTTGCGTCCGTACCGCCCGCGTCGTGCCTTGGCCAGCGAGTGCTCGCTGATGTCCACCGCGTCGATGCGCAGCAGGTTGGCGGGAAACTCGGCATCCAGCAAGGCTATCGCCATCGTGTAGGGCTCTTCCCCCGAAGAGCACGGCAGGCTCAGCAGGCGCAGTGAACGACCCGGGTTTGCGGCCAGCCAGCGCGCGTCGAACACCCGGGCCAGCGCCGCAAACACTTCGACATCGCGGAAGAACGACGTCTCCGGAACGATGACCGCTTCGATCAGCTCCTGGCGCTCCTCCGGCGACTCCTGGACGAAGTGCCAGTAGCCAGCCAGGTCGTGGCGCTTGCACGCGGCCATGCGCGTCTTGACGGCGCGCTCGACCACCGACGGGCCGACCGTGCTCGCGTCCAGTCCCATCGCCTGCTTGAGCCACAGTTTGAAGTCGTCCCACTGCATCAGCCGGCGACCGCCTGCGTGAACAGCTGGTCGCGCAGCGCATCGGGAAGCAGGTGTTCGACCTGCACCCATTGCAGCAAGCCGCGTGCATCGGATGCGAGGGGGCCCAGGTAGCGCGCGCCGCCGTTGTCCACGCCGCTGGGCACGAACTGCGCCGGGTCGCGGACGACCGTTTCCAGAGCCTGCTCGGCAATCAGTCCCAGCCACCGCGTCTCCCCCGCGCCAACCGGGTAGTCCACGACCAGGACCCGGGTGCTGCGCCGCGGCTGCGAAGGCCGACCAACCGCCAGCACGCTCAGGTCGATCAAGGGTACCGGCGTGCCGCGGTAGTCGAACGCGCCCACCACGGCCGGCGGCGCCTGCGGGATGGCTTTGGGCACGACCAGCGGAAGCACCGCGGCGATCTTCGCCGCCTCCATCGCGTAGCGATCCCCACCCAGTTGGAATAGCAGGAAAAGCACGGCTGGGCGCTCCTTGTCCGGACGGTCATTGCGGCGGTCCTCGCGCCGCCAGCGCTTGGGCTATGCCTGCAACTTGAACTTGGAGACGCCATCGCGAAGACCCGCGCTGACCTGGTGCAACTCGTCGATCGCCTGGTTGGACTGGCGCAGCGCATCCACCGTCTGCTGCGCCGCTTCGCTCAACTGGGTCAATGCCAGGGTGATCTGTTCGGCGCCGGCCGACTGCGCCTGCACGCCTTCGTTGACCGCCTCGAACCGCGGCACCATCGCCTGCACGTGCTCGATCACCTGCGACAGCTGGCTGCCGACCTGCTGCACGTCGCTGGTGCCGCGGCGCACCTCTTCGGAAAACTTGTCCATGCCCATCACGCCGGCCGATACCGCCGACTGGATCTCGCGGACCATCTGCTCGATGTCCAACGTCGCCACGGCGGTCTGGTCGGCCAGCCGACGGATCTCCGTGGCCACCACCGAGAAGCCGCGCCCGTACTCGCCGGCCTTCTCGGCCTCGATCGCGGCATTGAGCGACAACAGGTTGGTCTGGTCGGCCACCTTGGTGATGGTGGTGACCACCTGGCTGATGTTGTCGGCCTTCTCGGTCAGCACCGCCAGCTTGGCGTTGATCGAGGCGGTGGCGTCGATGACGCGCCGCATGGTTTCTTCCATCTGCACCAGCCCGGTCTGCCCGCTGCCGGCCAGCAGCGAGGTCTGCTCCGCGCCGGACGCCACCGCGCCCATCGTGCGCGCCAGCTCCTTGGACGTGGCGGCGATCTCGCGCGACGTCGCACCGATCTCGGTGGTGGTCGCGGCGATCTGGGCGGCCGTGGCCTGCTGCTCGCGCAGCGTCGCGGTGATCTCGTTGATCGACGAGTTGACCTGGATGCCGGACGTCTGCACCTGGCCGACCAGCGAGGAGAGGTCCAGACCCATGCGGTCGTAGCCCTGGGCCAGCACGCCGAACTCGTCGCTGCGGGCCAACGCGAGGCGCTGGCTGAAGTCGCCCTTGGCCATGACCTCCGACGCGCGTGTCAGCAGGTGCAACGGCTGAATGATCGCCTTCAGCAGGTAGAAGCCCGACAAACCGGCCAGGAGCAGTGCGCCGATGAATGTCGCGGCGATCTCGATCTCAGCCGACTTCACGGCATCGTCGATGCGCTTTCCGGCTTCGACGGCGGTCGCGTGGTTGTAGTCCATGACCTGCTCGATCGCCTTCTCGCCCTGTCCGAAGGCCGGATCCAGACTGCCACGCATGAAAGCGCCGGCGGCCGCGACATCGGTGGTGCCCAACCGGAGCAGGTTGGGCTCGAGGGCGAAGTAGGCTTCCGTGGCCTGCTTGACTCTCGCGACGTTCTCACGGTCCTGGGCCGTGGTGATGGTGCCTTCGTAGTTGCCCAGCGCGGTTTCGAACTCGGCATGGGTGGCCTGCAGGCGTTCCTGCGCCAGCCGCCTGGCCTGGGCGTCGTCCGTGCCAACCAACGCGTGGATGGCCACGTAGTTGGCATGCCAGGCCGACTCCATTTCGCCGGCAAGGTGCATACCCGGAATGGAATCCAGTCGCAGCAGCGCCTCTTCTTTCTCGATGCGGAGCAGGCGCTGCAGCGCGATTCCCCCCATCACCAGCATCACCACGAGGATCACCGCAAAGCTCAACAGAATCCGTTGGCGGATCGTGACGTTCTTCATGAACGAACCCCGGATGAATGTCCTCGACGAGGGCATATCACGGCCCATGTGAGGACGATTTTCACGCGGTCCCGACGCCCACCCACGGCGGCGTCCGCCCGTCGAAGCCGGCGTCGTCGTTGCGGTGAGTGTCGGCCGCGCGGCAGCTACTCGGTGATGTCGACCCGGTAGGTCTCGCGAAGGAACAGCGAACCGATCACGAAGGTTATCAGGGCGATCACGATCGGGTACCACAGGCCGTAGTAGATGTTGCCCGTGGCCGCGACCAGGGCGAACGAGATCGTCGGCAGGAAGCCGCCGAACCAGCCATTGCCGATGTGGTACGGCAGCGACATCGAGGTGTAGCGGATGCGGGTCGGAAACAGCTCGACCAGCCATGCCGCGATCGGCCCGTAGACCATCGTCACGTAGATCACCAGCACGGTCAGGATCAGCAGCACCATCGGCTTGTTGATGCGCTCCGGATCGGCCTGGGCCGGGTAGCCACCGCGCTCGAGCGCGGCCTTGAGCGCACCGGTGAACGCCTCGCCGTGCGCCTTCGACACGTCCTTGGGCAGGCCGGTGGCCTCGTAGCTGGCGACCGGCACCGAACCGATCGACACGCTGGCGATCGCGCCCACCGCCGCCGGTTGCACCGTGTAGGGCACGCCGGCCTTGGCCAGCGCCGCGGTGGCGATGTCGCACGAGCTGGTGAACTGCTTCTTGCCGACCGGATCGAACTGGAAGCTGCAGGTGGCCGGGTCGGCGGTGACCACGGCCGGCGCGCTGGCGCTGGCCTCGGCGATTGCCGGGTTGGCGTAGTGGGTGAGCGCCTTGAACAGCGGGAAATAGGTCAATGCGGCGATCAGGCAGCCGGCCATGACGATCTTCTTGCGGCCGATGCGGTCGGACAGCCAGCCGAAAAACACGAAGAACGGCGTGCCCAGGATCAACGCGCCGCCGATCAGCAGCCAGGTGGTGGTGCTGTCGACCTTGAGCGACTGGCTCAGGAAGTACATCGCGTAGAACTGCCCCGCGTACCAGACCACCGCCTGGCCGGCGGTGGCACCGAGCAGGGCCAGCAGCACGATGCGGCCGTTCTTGGAGAAGAAGCTCTCGGTCAGCGGCGCCTTGGAGGTCTTGCCTTCGGCCTTCATCTGCTGGAACAGCGGCGATTCGGCCAGCTGCATGCGGATCCACACCGACACGCCCAGCAGCACGATCGACACCAGGAACGGGATGCGCCAGCCCCAGGCCTCGAACGCCTGCACGCCGATGCTTTCGCGCACGCCCAGGATCACCACCAGCGACAGCAGCAGGCCGATCGTGGCGGTGGTCTGGATGAAACTGGTGTACAGCCCGCGCTTGCCATTGGGCGCGTGCTCGGCGACGTAGGTGGCCGCGCCGCCGTACTCGCCGCCCAGCGCGAGTCCCTGCAGCATGCGCAGCACGATCAGGATGATCGGTGCGGTGATGCCGATGCTGGCGTAGCTGGGCAGCACGCCGACCAGGAACGTCGAGATGCCCATGATCACGATCGTGACCAGGAACGTGTACTTGCGGCCGATCATGTCGCCCAGGCGCCCGAACACCAGCGCGCCGAACGGACGCACCGCGAAGCCGGCGGCGAAGGCCAGCAGGGCGAAGATGAAGCCGGTGGTCTCGTTGACGCCGCTGAAGAACTGCTTGGCGATGATCGCTGCGAGTGAGCCGTACAGGTAGAAGTCGTACCACTCGAACACGGTGCCCAGGCTGGACGCGAAGATGACCTTCTTGTGCCCCTGGGTGAGGCTGCCGGCGGGTGCGGCGCCGGCGGATGCGATGGTGCTGGACATGGGTGGTTCCCCTTGGCGAGTAGCGGCAATCGGAAGCCGGGATGCGTGGGAGGTGCGTGGGATGTGCTTGGAATGCCGGGCGTGCGGGCGTCGAACGCCGGCACAGGGCTAGAAACTGTATTTGACGTGTGTCTGCACGCGGTTGAGCTCACCCGAGTCGCCGCTTTCGATCTCGCGCTTGCCCCAGATCAGCTCGGCCCCGAGGTCGAGTTTGGGCAGTGGCGAGTAGATCAGATTGAGGTGGGCCGAGGTGGCCGAGCGGGTGATGCCCAGCCCGGTGAGGTCGGTGGGGTTGTCGTACTGCGCAACCGAGACCATCAGGTTGCCGCGCAGCTTCGGGGTGAACACGTGGCGCCAACCGGCGAAGCCGGCCACCACGTCGATGTTCTCGAGGTCGCCGGTGGCATCCAGCACCGCATCGTTGTTGAGGCCCAGTCCGAGGTAGCGACCGATGCCGCTGCCGGCGGTGACCATGTAGCGCAGGTCGTCGTTGCTGCCCAGGTTGACCTTGCCCGACACGCTGACGCCGTAGCCGGTGGCGCTGGAGCTGATGCCGGCCGGACCGTTCTGGTACTTCAGCTGGCGCACCAGTCCAGCGACGCCGACGTGGCCCCACGCGCCCTTGGCGGTGTACCGGGCGATGACGTCGGGCACGGCGCCGTCGTCACCGGCGATCTGCGCCATGCCGCCATTGAACGGCGTGATGGCGGTCTCCGGATTCTCGATCGACACCGACCACGGCCCGCGGGTGTAGCGAACCTGCGCCTGACGCACGAAGGTGGTGCCCTCGGTCGGGCCGACGAAGTCGACCGCGTCGGGCAGCGCCGCGGTGTCCTGGAAGTTCGACCAGGTCTGGCCGGCCAGCCAGCCGTTCCAGCTCACGTAGGCCTGGCGCATCGTCAACGCGTAGGTGTTGGTGGCGATCTCGTTGCCGGTGAACGCGGTGCTTCCGCCGCCGAACAGGTCGAACTCCAGGTAGCCGCGCAGCTTGTCGCCGCTGTCCAGGTCGGTGTCGGCGGCAAACCAGAAGCGCGAGTACTGCGCGCCCATGTCGGTGTCGGTGCCGCTTTCCTTGCTGTGGCCGTTGCCGACCGGAATCGTCTTGGGAAGGTAGAACGTGCGGCCGACGCTGCCGTCGGCGATGTCGCCGTCGTTGGTGCGGGTGACCGACGCGTCGAGCTTGATGAAGCCGCCGTAGCTGAAGCGCGTGCCGGGGTTGCCACCGGGCAGGATCGACGATGCCTGGATGGCCGGCTTGCCGCCCGCGGTCGCGGACGCTGCGGTTGCGGGAGCGGTGACCTGCGCGCTGCGCACTTCGGTGATCTGCACCTGATGCTGCGATTGCTGCGAGACCAGTTGCTGCACCATCTTCTCCAACTCGGCCACGCGCGCCTCCAGCTCGACTTCCTTGGCGGTCTGCGCCATCGCGAAGCCAGGCAGTGCCAGCGCCACCAGCAGCGCGGCGGCCAAAGGTCGGGTGCGGTTCGATGCGATCTTCGATGCGATCTTGCGGGTGGACATGTCTCCCCTCCATGCGGGTGCGTAATCGGCAAACCGCACGCAACACCGCACGGCGCCGGCAGACTGCGTGGCCATCGCGCCGCACCACCATTCGCCATTGGTCGTAGGGACGCGCATTCAGGCGGTGGCCTGCGACCATGGTCTAAGGACTGCGCTCGCGAGCGTTGCCGCGGATGCGGCACACTGCAGTCCCTGCGCGATGCGCTCGCGTGCGCCGTCGCCCACCAACGTTCCGGAGTGCGCCATGACCCAACCCGCCTGCTATCCGATCTCCGAGGCATTCGCCGCACGCGCGCGCATCGGACGCGACGACTACCAGCGCGACTACGCGCAGTCGGTGTCGGAGCCGGAGGCGTTCTGGGGGCGTATCGCGCAACGGCTGGAGTGGTTCCGCGCACCCACGCGCATCAAGGACACCAGCTTCGCACTCGAGGATTTCCGCATCCGCTGGTACGAGGACGGCGAACTCAACGCCAGCGTCAACTGTGTCGACCGCCACCTCGCCACGCGCGGCGACAAGACCGCGTTGCTGTTCGAGCCCGACTCGCCGGACGCGCCCTCGCAGCGCATCAGCTACCGACAGCTGCACGAGCGCGTGTGCAAGCTCGCCAATGCGTTGCGTGCGCTGGGCGTGCGCAAGGGCGACCGCGTCACGATCTACCTGCCGATGATTCCCGAGGCCGCCGTGTCGATGCTGGCCTGCGCGCGCATCGGCGCCATCCACAACGTGGTGTTCGGCGGCTTCGCGCCAAACTCGATTGCCGACCGCGTTGCCGACAGCACCAGCAAGCTGGTGATCACCGCCGACGAAGGCCTGCGCGGTGGCAGGAAGGTGCCGCTCAAGGCCAACGTGGACGCGGCGCTGAAGCTGCCGGGTACCGATTCGGTCGAGACGGTGCTGGTGGTGCGTCATACCGGCGCGGCGGTCGAGATGCAGATGCCGCGCGACCGCTGGTTCGATGCGGTGGTCAATGACCAGCCCGCGCAGTGCGAGCCCGAGCGCATGAACGCCGAGGACCCGCTGTTCCTGCTGTACACCTCAGGCAGCACGGGCAAGCCAAAGGGCGTGCTGCACACCACCGGTGGTTACCTGGTCTACGCCAGCTACACCCACGAGGCGGTGTTCGACCTGCGCGAGGACGACGTGTACTGGTGCACCGCGGACGTGGGCTGGGTTACCGGCCACAGCTACATCGTCTACGGGCCGCTCGCCAACGGCGCCACGGCGCTGATGTTCGAAGGCGTGCCGAACCATCCGGACGTGTCGCGCTTCTGGCAGATCGTCGACAAGCACCAGGTCACGATCTTCTACACCGCGCCCACCGCGATCCGCGCGCTGATGCGCGACGGCGACGAGCCGGTCCGCCGTACTTCGCGCCGCTCGCTTCGCCTGCTGGGGACGGTCGGCGAGCCGATCAATCCCGAGGCCTGGCGCTGGTACTACGAGGTCGTCGGCGATTCCCGTTGCCCGATCGTCGACACGTGGTGGCAGACCGAAACCGGCGGCATCCTGATCAGCCCGCTGGCCGGCGCGATCGACCTCAAGCCCGGCTCGGCGACCAAGCCGTTCTTTGGCGTGCAGCCGGCGCTGGTCGATGCCGGCGGCAACGTGCTCGAGGGCGAAGCCGAGGGCAACCTGGTGCTGCTCGATTCCTGGCCGGGGCAGATGCGCACCGTGTACGGCGATCACCAGCGTTTCATCGACACCTACTTCAAGACCTACCCGGGCACCTACTTCACCGGCGACGGATGCCGCCGCGATGCCGACGGCTACTACTGGATCACCGGCCGCGTCGACGACGTGATCAACGTCAGCGGCCATCGAATCGGCACCGCGGAAGTGGAGAGCGCGCTGGTGTCGCACCCCAAGGTCGCCGAGGCTGCCGTCGTGGGATTCCCGCACGATCTCAAGGGACAGGGCATTTACGCCTACGTCACGCTGATTGCCGGCGAGGCGAACAGCGACGCGCTGCGCCGTGACCTGATCGCCCACGTGCGCAGTGAGATCGGCCCGATCGCGACGCCGGACCACCTGCAATGGGCGCCGGGCCTGCCCAAGACCCGCTCGGGCAAGATCATGCGCCGCATCCTGCGCAAGATCGCCGAGTCGGGTTCCTCGGAGCTGGCGCCGGAGCAGCTGGGCGACACCAGCACGCTGGCCGACCCCTCGGTAGTGGAAAGCCTGGTCAACGAACGCCTGCGGCGGTGATCACGCGCCCGGCCCTCCCGACCGCCTTGCAGGCCACATCGATGCCCACGCTGCTGATCGCCGATGACCATCCGCTGTTCCGCGAGGCCTTGCGCGGCGCGGTGGCACGCCTGCTGCCCGAGGCGCGGCTGCACGAGGCCGACAGCGTCGATGCGCTGTACGCGCTGGTCGATGGCGAACCCGATGCGGACCTGTTGCTGCTCGACCTCAACATGCCGGGCGCCCAGGGTTTCAGCGCGCTTGCGCACCTGCGTGCACTGCACCCGCAGCTGCCGATCGTGGTGGTTTCCGCGCGCGAAGAGCCCGCGGTGATGCGGCGGGCGCTCGATCACGGTGCGCTCGGTTTCATTCCCAAGTCCGCCGATTCGGCGACGCTGGGCACCGCACTGGCCAGCGTGCTGGCCGGCGATCGCTGGGCACCGTCGGCGGCGTTCGATGCGCCGGCTGCCGGCGTGGAAGAACACGACGCCGCGCAACGCCTGCGTGATCTGACGCCACAGCAATTCCGCGTGTTGCAGATGCTGGGCGCAGGCCTGCTCAACAAGCAGATCGGCTACGAGCTCAGCGTCTCCGAGGCCACCGTGAAGGCGCACGTGACCGCCATCCTGCGCAAGCTCGGCGCCAACAACCGCACCCAGGCCGTGTTGATTGCCGGGCGCCTGGCGCTCGACCCGGGCGCGATCGTCTTGCCGCCCGACGACGCCGACTGAACCCGCGCCGCGCACGCGCTCCGGGAGTCGCGCCATCACCTCGTCCTCGTCCGCACTGCAACGCTGCGCACGTTACAGGTTGTGACGGCGGTCGCAGGCAACTGGCACCGCCATGTTGTTCGATGGAGGTGTGTGACGGGGGGAACACAACATGCCTAGACGCGGTCTGCCGCGGCCCGATCGGGCCGAACTGGTAATGAGAGGATTGGCGGCGCTTGCGCTGCTGGTGGCAGTGGCATGGAGCTGGCTGGCTGGCGGGGCGATGCCGACGCCCTGACGCGCCAACGTGGTGGCACCTCAGCGGTGCCGCTGCGCCGCCAGGAACGCGCGCAACGACGCCGGTTTGACCGGCTTGGTCAGAACCGTGCAGCCGCGCTCGCGCGCGGCCAACTTGAGCGCGTCGCTGCCATCTCCGGTCAGCAAGGCGGCCGGCAACGAACGGCCACTGCGCACGCGCAACGCATCGATGACGCGCAGGCCGTCGAGGCGGTCGTGCAGATGGAAGTCGACCAGCACGACATCGATCGGCGCGGCATCGACGCGCGCGGGATCGTGGCGTCCGGCCATCAGTTCCAGCGCCTCGTCGACAGTGGCCGCGGTCAGCGCCGTGACGTGCCAGCGTTCGAGCAATACGCGCATGCCGTCGAGGATCTCGCGGTCATTGTCGACACACAGCACGTGCAGGCCGGCAAGCGAATCGGCGTGCCCCACCGCGCTGGCATCCGTCACAGTCGCTGCATCGGGCGCCACCTGCGGTGCACCGCCGGGCGGCACGCCGATCGAGAACACGCTGCCGTGGTTGAGCCGCGAGCGCACGCGCAGCGGGTGGCCCAGCATGCGGGCGATGCGCTGGCAGATCGACAGCCCCAACCCGAGCCCGCGTTCGCCGCCGATGCCGGGTTGTTCGAAGCGGCGGAACTCTTCGAAGATCTGCTCCAGGTGGTGCCCCGGAATCCCGGGGCCCGTGTCCCAGACCTGCAGCTCGACTGCGCCGCCTTCGCGCACGCGCGCGGCCAGCAGCGCGCCGCCGTCGCGGGTGTAACGCAGGGCATTGGCGAGGAAATTCTGCAGTGCGCGCCGCAACAGACGGCGATCGCTGCGCACCGGCAACGGCATCGGCGGCACGCGCACGCGCAGTTGCAGTCCGCGCCCCGCCGCACCGGGTGCGTACTGCGCGGCGAGTTCACGCAACAGCTCGCCGGCATCGAAGTCGGACAACTCCGGACGCAGCGCGCCAGCATCCAGCCGCGAGATGTCCAGCAATCCGTCGAGCAGATCCTCGGCCGCGCGCAGCGACGCGTCGACGCGCTCGGCCAGCCGCACCTGCTCGGCGGGCTCGCTGTTCTCGCGCAACGCGCTGGTGAACAGCCGCGCGGCATTGAGCGGCTGCAGCACGTCGTGGCTCACCGCCGCCAGGAAGCGTGTCTTTGACTGCTGCGCCTGCTCGGCCTCGCGCGTGCGCTGTTCGACGCGATGCTCCAGCGTTTCGTTGACCTCGCGCAGCGCATCCTCGTTGCGCTTGTAGTCGGTGACGTCGCTGTAGCTGGTCACGTAACCGCCACCGGGCAGCGGGCGGCCGCGCATCTCGATCACCTGGCCGCTCGCGCGCACGCGCTCGAACACGTGCGCACTGCCCGCGCGCATGTGCTCCAGGCGGCGGTCCACCTGGTGTTCCGGCACGCCATCGCCCATCTCCCCGCGTTCGGCGTTCCAGCGGATGAGATCGCTGACCGGTCGGCCGACGTAAAGCATCCCGTCCGGGTAGTCGAACAGCTCCTGGTAGCGACGGTTCCACGCCACCAGGCGCATCTGGCGATCGACCACGCTGACACCCTGGCTGATGTTCTCCAGCGTCGTGGCGAGGATTTCGCGGTTGAAGCGCAATTCCTGGTTGGCCTCATCAAGCAGCGCCACCACCTCGCCCAGCTCCATGCCCGAGCCACGCAGCGCGGTGGTCAATGTCAGGCGTGCCGAGGCCGCGCCGATCGCCGAAGCCAGCAGTCGCTCGGTGAACTGCGCGAGTGCGCGGTCGGCCGGCTGCTCGGGTTGCCACGTGTCGCCGTTGCGCGCGGCGTAGTCCTCGAACGCACGCCGCGCATGGCGCTCGCCGACGATGCGTTCGGCCAGTGCCAGCAGCTCGCCGCCGCGCACACTGCCGGCCCATCCGCCGGGACCCAGCGCAGGGCGCTGCACGTATGGGTCCAGGAACGGCGCGGCGCTGAGCTGGTCCTGCAGGCGCGGACGTTGGCGCACGGACACGTAAACGAACGCGGCGACGTTACCCAGCAGCGACCAGAAGGTTCCGTGGGTCAGCGTGTCCCAGCCTTGCAGGCCGAACAACTGCTGCGGGCGCAGCCAGCCGATCGCAAACGGTCCGTGCTCGATCCATTGCACGCCGGCACCGCCGTCGCCGAACCAGCCATCGCGTGCCAGCGTCGGCAGCAGCAGCGTGTACGCCCACAGCACGGCGCCGACGCACAGCCCCGACAGCGCGCCGGCGCGACTGGCGCCGCGCCAGTACAGGCCGCCGACCAGCGCAGGGGCGAACTGCGCCACCGCCGCGAACGCCAGCAGGCCGTGCGCGGCCAGGCCCGCATCGCTGGCGGGCGAGGACGCGGCGCCGCGCTGGTACGCATACGCCATCAACGCCAGCGCGAGGATCGTCGCGCGACGCACCCACAGCACCTGGCGATCGATGCCGTGGGCTTCGCGCAGCGCGCCGCTGCGCAGCAGCCACGGCACCACCAGATCGTTGCTGACCATCGTCGACAACGCGACGCTGGCGACGATCACCATGCCCGTCGCCGCCGAGAAACCGCCGATGTAGACCAGCAGTGCCAGCGTGTCTTGGCCGAGCGCGAGCGGCAGCGCAAGCACGTAGCTGTCGGGCGACACCGAACCGCCGCCGAGCACTGCCTTGCCGGCCAGGGTGATCGGAACCACCAGCACGCAGATCAGCGCCAGGTAGCCGCCAAACAGCCAGCGCGCCGGACGCAGCGTGGCCGGATCCTGGCATTCGACCACCGCGACGTGGAACTGCCGCGGCAGGCAGATCAGCGCGAGAAACGCGAGCAGGGTCTGCGCGACGAAGCCTTGCGGAAGACCGGGCGCGGTGACCACGGCGGCGGCCTGCACGACGCGCTCGCCCAGGTGTCCGGCGCCGGGCAGATGCGCAAACGCGAACACGCCGATCGCAACGAACGCCAGCAGCTTGACCAGCGACTCCAGCGCCACCGCCAGCACCATGCCGCGGTGATGCTCGGTGGCGTCGATGCGACGCGTGCCATACAGGATCGCGAACACCGCCAGCAGCAGCGCGACGTACAGCGCCGGATCGACCAGCACCGGGCTGTTTCCCGGCGTGCCGGCGAGCACCTGCAGGCTCATCGCCACGGCCTTGAACTGCAGCGCCACATACGGCACCGCGGCGATCAGCGCCAGCGCCGCGACCAGCGCCGCCAGACCGGGCGCGCGACCGTAACGCGATGAAAGAAAGTCGGCGATCGAGACGATGCGCTGTTCGCCGGAGATCAGCACCAGCCGCTCCAGGATGCGCCAGCCAAACGCCAGCAACAGCAGCGGCCCGAGGTAGATCGGCAGGAAGCCCAGGCCCGTGCGCGCCGCCGTGCCGACCGCGCCGTAGAACGTCCACGACGAGCAATACACCGCCAGCGCCAGCGCATAGATGGCCGGACGCATGCGCAGCAGCAACGGACCGTCGGGATGGCGATCGCCGTAGTAGGCGACGGCGAACAGCATGCCGACGTAGCCCAGCGAGACCAGCAGCAGCAACCAACCTGGAATCACCCGTGCGCATCCCCTTTGGTGGATGGATGCAGTCTAGTGGTTGGCGCAGGCCTCGCGCGCCTCACGGGTGCAACGTGCACGCCGTGCGGATTCGTCGTGCGGATTCGTCGTGCGGATTCGTCGTGCGGATTCGTCGTGCGGATTCGTCGTGCGGATTCGTCGTGCGGATTCGTCGTGCGGATTCGTCGTGCGGATTCGTCGTGCGGATTCGTCGTGCGGAGCCGGGCGCCATAAACGCACGATGGAGACCACTACCCCAGCACCATCGCAGCAATGTTTCCGAGTGATGCGCGTTCGACATCGCGCGTCGCCACGCAAGCCGAGACCTTGTTCGCGCCAAACCTTGTTGCAATGCACGATCGCGGGCCGGCGCACGATGGTTTCGATGCGTGCGCCGCGTGCCCTTGCGCAACCGCCTCTGCGGGCTTTTGAGCGCGTGAAGTCAAGGCCTCCTTCACTACCGCCGTCCGGATTGCGACGGGCAGCGGATCACGGTTCGAGGACAAGCGTTTGACAGTCCGTCCGACAGCGACGGATAACGACCGTCGGGCTATCCGCCCATGCGCGCAGGGGGCGCGCAGTGCACCGGGACATTGTCGCGTCGCCGTTTCTGACGCCGTGGAGTGGTTGTCGCCGGCACATCACATCAGCCGCGGGAAAGGACTCTGCAACGGAACGCCGCGCGTTCCGCACGGCCTGCCGCGGTCCACATGGATAGGGAGATGCGCATGAAACCTTCTCTGCCGCTGTACTCCGCCGTCACGCTGGTGACGGGCGCACTGTTTGCCTGCCTTCCGATGCAGGCCATCGCCGCCGGACCCGCGATCGTCGCCAATGCCGCCGCGCCCAAGCCGATGAAGATCGCCGATCAGCGCAGCGTGTCGCTGAGCCTGCGAGCCGGCGGACCCGGGCTGGTGGCGCAACCGATGCAGGTGATCCGCACCGCCGACGCGGCGTTCATCAAGGTCCACTTCGACCACTTCTCGCTGCCGGCCGGCGTGACGTTGGAGGTCTCCAGCCCCGATCGCCGCGAGGTCTACCGTTACAGCAAGCAGTCGCTCGATCGCCACACCGTCGACGGCGCATTGGGCCAGAACGGCGCGACCAGTTTCTCGGCGATGTCGATCCAGGGACCGGTCGCCGTGCTGCGCCTGGTCGGCACCGCAACCGAAGCGTGGACCGCGCGCCACGGCGTCACCGTCAGCCGCTACCTCGAAGGTTATCCGGAGCGGATGATTCCCGAGCTCGACAACGCCGGCCTGCTGGGCGATGTCACGTCCAAGTCGGTCTGCGGCGTGCAGGACGCGCGCGGGGCGGCCTGCTACTCCAGCAGCGAGCCGGCTGCATTCGACCGCACCCGTCCAGTGGGTCGCATGCTCAGCGGCAGCGGCAGCCTGTGTACGGTGTGGCGTGTCGGTCCCGACAACCGTCTGTTCACCAACAACCACTGCCTGTCGACGAGCTCGGCCGTCGCCGGTTCCGAGTTCTGGTTCAACTACCAGGCCAGCAGCTGCGGTGGCAGTGTCGCCACCCCGACCAAGGTCACCGGCAACACGATGCTGGCCACCGATGCGTCGCTCGACTACACGTTGTTCACCGTCAACAACTTCAGCGCGCTGGCGCCGTTCGGCTGGCTCGGACTCGATATCAGCACCCAGGCCGTGGGCGCCAAGCTGTACATCGCCGGCCATCCGGCGGGCCGTCCCAAGGAACTCAGCGTCGTCAGTGACCAGAACGGCGGTGGCTACTGCCAGGTCGACAACGCCAATGCGGAAGGTGGCCTTGACCTTGGCTACTACTGCGACACCGAAGGCGGCAGTTCCGGCTCGCCGGTCATTGCGCGCAACAGCAACAAGGCCATCGCGCTGCATCACTTCGGTGGCTGTCTCAACAGTGGCGCCAAGATCGCGTTGATCTGGCCGCAGGTCGCCAGCCACTTCGGCAACGTGGTGCCCGATGGCGACAACGGTGGCGGCAACGCGCCGCCCGCGGCGAACTTCGGCGCCGCGGTCAGCGGCCTGTCGGTGGCTTTCACCGACAGCTCGACCGACAGCGACGGCACCATCGCCTCGCGCAGCTGGAACTTCGGTGACGGCACCACCTCCACCGCCACCAACCCCAGCAAGACCTACAGCGCGGCGGGCACCTACACCGTCACCCTGACGGTCACCGACGACGACGGCGCCACCAACACGAAATCCCAGTCGGTCAGCGTGGGCACGGTCGGCAACGTGCTGACCAAGGGCGTGCCGGTGACCGGGCTGAGCGCGGCGGCGGGTGCGTCGTTGAACTACACGATGGTGGTGCCCACGGGCGCGAGCAACCTGACCTTCACGATGTCCGGTGGCACCGGCGATGCGGACATGTACGTGAAGTTCGGCAGCGCGCCGACCGACACGGTCTACGACTGCCGTCCGTACACCGGTGGCAACGCCGAGACGTGCACGTTCGCCGCGCCGCAGGCCGGCACGTACCACGTGCGCCTGAAGGGCTACTCGGCATTCTCGGGCGTGAGCCTGGTGGGCGACTACGGCACGGGCGGTGGCGGCACGCAGACCTACAGCAACGCCGCCGACTACACCATCAGCGACAACGCCACCGTCGACAGCCCGATCACCGTGTCCGGCCGTACCGGCACCGCGCCCAGCAACGCTTCGGTGACCGTGGCCATCGTGCACACCTACCAGGGTGACCTGAAGGTCGATCTGGTGGCGCCCGATGGCAGCCTCTACAACCTCCACAACCGCACCGGCGGCAGCGCCGACAACATCAACAAGACGGTCACGCTGAATCTCTCGACCGAAGCGTTGAACGGCACGTGGAAGTTGCGCGTCAACGACAACGCCGGTGGCGACACCGGCAAGATCGATAGCTGGAGCATCACATTCTGATCGCACGACGCCTGCCTCGTCCCACAACGGACGAGGCGGGTGGCATTCGCGTGTCCGTTGGTCCCCCTTCCATTCACAACGATGGAGTAGCGCATGAAAAGAATTCTGGGTTCCGCCGTACTGTTGGGCTTGTCGATGGGCACGGCGTTTGCCGCGCCAGGACAGGTTGGCCCCGCTGCGTTCGAGCACCGCAACCTCGCGCGTCTGGATCGCGTCGAACAGCGCCGCATGCCGGCCGTCGACGTGCAGCGTCTGCGTCGCGAGGACGCACAGCGTCTCGCCCGTGATCCCGACCAGCCGGTGCGTTTCGCCGCGCCGATGGCGGTCGACATGGACACGAAGAACGCAGGTACCTGGGAGACGCTCGACGCGGATCACGTGATCTGGCGTCTGCGCGTGCAGTCGCAGGACGCCAAGTCGCTGAACTTCGGCTTCAGCCAGTACCACATGCCCGCCGGCGGCCGCATGCTGATCTATCCGGCCTCGCTGGGCGTGCTGGGTGACAAGCGTCTCGTGCGCACCTTCACCGCCGCCGACAACGACGCGCACGGCCAGTTGTGGACGCCGATCGTCGATGGCGAGGAAGCGGTGATCGAGGTCGTGCTGCCGCGCGCCAAGGTCGGCGAGCTCCGGCTGAAGCTGGCCAAGGTCAACCACGACTTCCTGGGCTTCGCCAAGCTTGCCAGGGACCCGGGCCGCGTTACCGCGCAGGGCGTGTCGGGCAGCTGCAACGTCGACGTTGTCTGCCCGGACGGCAACAACCACCGCGACCAGATCCGCTCCGCCGCCGCCTACTCCAAGGCCGGCACCATGTACTGCAGCGGCGCGCTGGTGAACAACACCGCCAACGACCGCAAGATGTACTTCCTGACCGCCAACCACTGCGGCATGGGCAGCGACAGCGCGGCGGCCAGCATCGTCGTGTACTGGAACTACCAGAACTCGGTCTGCCGCACGCCGGGCAGTCCGCAGAGTGGCCAGGACGGCGACGGCTCGCTGAGCCAGTTCAACTCCGGCGCGTTGTTCCGCGCGACCAATGCCGCGTCCGACTTCACCCTGCTCGAGCTCGACGATCCGGCCAACCCCGCGTTCAACCTGTACTGGGCCGGCTGGGACCGTCGCAACATCAACTTCAACGGTGCCACCGGCATCCACCACCCGGCCGTTGCCGAGAAGCGCATCAGCCACTCGATCGTCAGCACGGCGATCACCGGCTACAACGGCGCTTCCGGCGACACCCACCTGTGGGTGAAATGGCAGACCAACGGCGGCATCACCGAGGGCGGCTCGTCGGGCTCGCCAATCCTCAGTCCCGAAAAGCGCATCGTCGGCCAGCTGCATGGCGGCCCGTCGAGCTGCTCGGCGACCGGCGACAACCGCAGCGATTACTACGGTCGCTTGTTCAAGTCGTGGACCGGTGGCGGCACCGCCAGCTCGCGCCTGAGCAACTGGCTGGATGCGGCCGGCACCGGCGTGGAGTTCATCGACGGTGTCAACGGCACGGGCGGCGGCAACGCGGCACCGGTGGCGAACTTCAGCGCCGCGGTCAGCGGCCTGTCGGTGGCGTTCACCGACAGCTCGACCGACAGCGACGGCACCATCGCCTCGCGCAGCTGGAACTTCGGTGACGGCACCACCTCCACCGCCACCAATCCCAGCAAGACCTACACCGCGGCCGGTACCTACACCGTCAGCCTGACGGTCACCGACGACGACGGCGCCACCAACACCAAGACGCAGTCGGTCAGCGTGGGCACGGTCGGCAACGTGCTGACCAAGGGCGTGCCGGTGACCGGGCTGAGCGCGGCGGCGGGTGCGTCGTTGAACTACACGATGGTGGTGCCCACGGGCGCGAGCAACCTGACTTTCACGATGTCCGGCGGCACCGGCGATGCGGACATGTACGTGAAGTTCGGCAGCGCGCCGACCGACACGGTCTACGACTGCCGTCCGTACACCGGTGGCAACGCCGAGACGTGCACGTTCGCCGCGCCGCAGGCCGGCACGTACCACGTGCGCCTGAAGGGCTACTCGGCATTCTCGGGCGTGAGCCTGGTGGGCGACTACGGCACGAGCGGTGGCGGCACGCAGACCTACAGCAACGCCGCCGACTACACCATCAGCGACAACGCCACCGTCGACAGCCCGATCACCGTGTCCGGTCGCACCGGCAACGCCCCGAGCAACGCTTCGGTGACCGTGGCCATCGTGCACACCTACCAGGGTGACCTGAAGGTCGACCTGGTGGCCCCGGACGGCAGCCTCTACAACATCCACAACCGCACCGGCGGCAGCGCCGACAACATCAACAAGACGGTCACGCTGAATCTCTCGACCGAGGCGTTGAACGGCACGTGGAAGTTGCGCGTCAACGACAACGCCGGTGGCGACACCGGCAAGATCGACAGCTGGAGCGTCACGTTCTGATGGGCCTGTCACCCGGCACGGCTGCGCCGTGTCGGGTGGCATCCACGCAACACCCTCTGCCCGGCGCGTTCCCGTTGCGGGTCGCACCGCGCATTGACCGATGAACCGCGATGCCCGGCCAGCCGGCCGGGCATGCGCGCCGAATGTTCGATCACTCCTGTTGCGGCAACGGGCGCGCCCGTTGGCACCCGCCCAGCCCCGGCAGGCGAAGACCACGAGCGCGGCCAGGTGTCCGCGCAAGCCCGATGAGCGTCCACGCGCGGTGCCGTCTGCACCGCATTGCCGCCCACCGCCCGCGAGGGCGCGATCACGCAAGACGCGATCTCGAAATACTCGCGATGCCGGTGCTGATTTCCGCTGTCGCGTCTCCCCCACGCACCGATGGCGTCGCGTCTGCCAAGGCAATCGCCGCCATCGCCCCCGGAGCCATGCCATGCGCATCCAGACCTTTGCCCTGCCGTTGCTGTTGACCCTGGCCGCCGGCGCCAGTGCCGCCGAGCCGCAGCCGGAATTCGTTACCGCCCGCTTCCAAAGCCGCGCCCAGCTGCAGCAGGCCGCGGCGCGTTTCCAGCACATGATCGTCGACCGTCAGGCGCGCACGATCCGCGTCGAGGCAATGCCCGAAGACATCGCTGCGCTGCGCCGGGCCGGCATGCAGGTCAACGTCGACCGCGAGGCCACCCTGCGCATGCATCGGGCCTTCGAGGCATTGCGCCAGAACGCGTCCGGCCGTGTCGGCCCCGCCAGCATTCCCGGCTACGCGTGCTACCGCACCGTCGAGGAGAGCTACACCACGATCGACCAGCTGGCATCGGCCAAGCCGGGCCTGACCGAGGTGCTCACCATCGGCCCGAGCTGGGCGAAGAGCCGCGACGCCGGCGCAGGCTACGACATGCGCGTGCTGCGCATCACCAACGAGGCCACCAACAGCCAGCTTCCCAACAAGCCGGTGATGGTGCTGCTGGGCTCGATCCACGCCCGCGAGTACACCCCGGCCGAACTGGTCACGCGCTTCGGCGAGTGGCTGGTGAACGGCTACGGCAGCAACGACGAGGCCACCTGGCTGCTGGACAACTTCCGCTTCGACCTGGTGCTGCAGGCCAACCCCGACGGCCGCAAGAAGGCTGAAGCCGGCGCCTCGTGGCGCAAGAACACCAACAACCTCAACGGCACCTGCAGCGCCAGCAGCTACGGCACCGACCTCAACCGCAATTTCCCGTTCCACTGGAACACCGCGTCGGGCGGGTCCAGTGGCAACGCCTGCGCCGAGACCTACCGCGGGCCCACCGCGCAGTCGGAGCCGGAAACGCAGAACATCGTGCGCTACGTCGCCGGCGCCCCAGGCGCGGGCAACGTCTACAGCGGTGGCGTGTTTGTCGACCGTCGCGGCGACGCCGCCACCAGCCCGGCGCCCGACGACACCCAGGGCCTGTTCTTCGACATCCACAGCTATTCGCAACTGGTGCTGTGGTCGTGGGGCGACACCAGCGACCCGGCGCCCAACCAGGTGCCACTGCGTTCGCTGGGCCGTCGCCTGGCGTACTTCAATGGCTACACGCCGCAACAGTCCGACGAGTTGTACGCCACCGACGGCACCACCGACGACACGATGTACGGCCTGCTGGGAGTGCCCAGCTACACGATCGAGCTGGGCGTGGCGTTCTTCGAAAGCTGTTCGACGTTCACCTCCACCACCCTGCCCACCAACATGGCGGCGCTGCGCTACGCCGCCCGCAACCTGTGGGCGCCCTACCGGTACCCGGCCGGCCCGGACACGAAGGTCATCAGCGTGGCGACGGCCACCGTTCCGGCCGGCACGCCGGTAACGGTCAATGCCACCGTCAGCGATGCCGACTTCAACCAGAGCAACGGCAGCGAAGCGGTGCAGGCGATCGCATCGGCGAAGGCCTGGCTGGACGCGCCGCCGTGGTCGACCAGCGCGGTGCCCTTCACGCTGTCGGCCAGCGACGGCAGCTTCAACAGCAGTACCGAGGACGTCACCGGCAGCATCCCGACCACGGGCCTGGCCCAGGGCGTGCACACCCTCTACGTGCAGGCCGCCGACGCCTCCGGCAAACCCGGCACGCCCAACGCGGTGCGCTTCACGGTGGGCGGCAGCGGCGGCAACGCGCCGCCCGCGGCGAACTTCAGCGCCGCGGTCAGCGGCCTGTCGGTGGCGTTCACCGACAGCTCGACCGACAGCGACGGCACGATCGCCTCGCGCAGCTGGAACTTCGGTGACGGCACCACCTCCACCGCCACCAACCCCAGCAAGACCTACACCGCGGCGGGCACCTACACCGTCAGCCTGACGGTCACCGACGACGACGGCTCCACCAACACGAAATCCCAGTCGGTCAGCGTGGGCACGGTCGGCAACGTGCTGACCAAGGGCGTGCCGGTGACCGGGCTGAGCGCGGCGGCGGGTGCGTCGTTGAACTACACGATGGTGGTGCCCACGGGCGCGAGCAACCTGACCTTCACGATGTCCGGTGGCACCGGTGACGCGGACATGTACGTGAAGTTCGGCAGCGCGCCGACCGACACCGTGTACGACTGCCGTCCGTACACCGGTGGCAACGCCGAGACGTGCACGTTCGCCGCGCCGCAGGCCGGCACGTACCACGTGCGCCTGAAGGGCTACTCGGCGTTCTCGGGCGTGAGCCTGGTGGGCGACTACGGCACGGGCGGTGGCGGCACGCAGACCTACAGCAACGCGACGGACTATGCGATTGGCGACAACACCACCGTCGACAGCCCGATCACCGTGTCCGGCCGCACCGGCAACGCGCCCAGCAACGCTTCGGTGACCGTGGCCATCGTGCACACCTACCAGGGTGACCTGAAGGTCGATCTGGTGGCGCCCGATGGCAGCCTCTACAACCTCCACAACCGCACCGGCGGCAGCGCCGACAACATCAACAAGACGGTCACGTTGAATCTCTCGACCGAGGCGTTGAACGGTACGTGGAAGTTGCGCGTCAACGACAACGCCGGTGGCGACACCGGCAAGATCGACAGCTGGAGCATCACGTTCTGATCGCACCAGGCACAGCGTGATCCCGTGGCCAGGCCCGTCCATCCGACGGGCCTGGCTGCGCATCGGTCGGTCGACCGGTCACGCACGCACCAGCGCTTGTTCCACCCCGTTCCATCCACCGAAGTCCCGCCAGGGGAGGGGTTCGATGGCTGCTGATCGCACACGGGGACGCGCCGTGGCGGCACCGACGACGTCGGGGGCGCGCCATCGCGGCGCGTTCCGTTTCAGGCACAAGGTTTCGCCCAGCGGGCCGGCATGTTGCATCCAACCATGACGGCGTGAGCTGGCAGCAGACGTGAGGGCGCGTGCCGCCCGGCGCGTGGCTGTCCGCGGCCCGCCACGCCTTAGCGCGTTGGCGCCCCCCGGGCGCCGGCAAGGAGAGCCATGTTGAACGCAATCAAGACCTGCCTGCTCGCCAGTATGGTGTGCAGCGTGTTGTACGCCGGCACATCGCTGGCGCAATCCCGCCCCGTCGTTGCCCCTCCCGTGTCCGCCGTCGTCGACCCGCATGCCCCGGTCTACGTGGTCACCTCGCGGGCGACCTGGCAAGGACAGCTGCAGACGATCGCCCCCGACGCCACGTCGCGTCGCGACAGCCTCGGTCGCGAGCTGGTGGTGTCGCGCATCCGCAACCACCAAGTCAGCGATCTGGCCCGGCACGTGCACGAGAACGAGAAGCGATGCGGCGGCTTCTTCGCGTTCGACAGCCAGGCCGCGGCCGACCGCTTCATCCGCGATGACCGCAGCGCCCAGGCGCTGGCACGTGCCTCGCTGGTGGCCTACACCATCGACAACGGCGCCACGGTGAACCCGTGGCTGGGCGCGGTGGATGCGAACCGCATCAAGTCCACGATCACGCACCTGTCCTCGTACACCAATCGCTACTTCAGCGCACCGACCGGCAAAACGTCGGCCGAGTGGATCAAGTCCAACTGGGACAGCATCACCGCCGGTCGCAGCGACATCAGCAGCGAGCTGTTCGCGTGCAGCAACTGCTCGACCCAGCCGTCGGTGATCCTGACGATCCAGGGCGCCGAGCTGCCCAGCGAGATCGTGGTGCTGGGCGCGCACCTGGACTCGATCAACGGCAGTGGCGGCGGCAGCTCGACCCAGGTCGCACCCGGCGCCGACGACGACGCGTCCGGCATCGCCACCCTGACCGAGGTGCTGCAGGTTGCCGTCGCCAACGGCTGGCGGCCCAAGCGCACCGTCAAGTTCATGGGCTACGCGGCCGAGGAAGTTGGCCTGCGCGGGTCCAACGCGATCGCGCAATCGTTTGCGAGCGCGAGCCGCAACGTCGTGGGCGTGCTGCAGCTGGACATGACCAACTACCAGACCGGCGGCACCGAGATGCGGATCGTGTCCGACTACTCGAACGCCGAGATGAAAACCTTCCTGGCCAATCTGTTCGATACCTACCTGGCGCCGCTGGGCATCCAGCGCGGCACCTACACCTGTGGCTACGGCTGTTCCGACCATGCGTCCTGGACCAGCGCGGGCTACCCGGCCGCGATCATGTTCGAGGGCGGCGACAGCGGCGGCGGCTACAACCCCAACATCCACACCACCGGCGACACGCTGGCGAACATGGGCAACACCGCCGCGCCGTCGGCGCATTTCGCGAAGCTCGGCCTGGCCTTCCTCGGCGAGCTCGGCAAGACCGCCGGCACCGGCGGCAACACGCCGCCGGTCGCCAACTTCAGTTCCACCGTCAGTGGGCTGACCGCCACCTTCACCGACAGCTCCAGCGACAGCGACGGCACGATTGCCTCGCGCAGCTGGAATTTCGGTGACGGCACCACCTCCACCGCCACCAACCCCAGCAAGACCTACACCGCGGCCGGTACCTACACCGTCAGCCTGACGGTCACCGACGACGACGGCGCCACCAACACCAAGACCCAGTCGGTCAGCGTGGGCACGGTCGGCAACGTGCTGACCAAGGGCGTGCCGGTGACCGGGCTGAGTGCGGCGGCCGGGGCATCGTTGAACTACACGATGGTGGTGCCCACGGGCGCGAGCAACCTGACCTTCACGATGTCCGGCGGCACCGGCGATGCGGACATGTACGTGAAGTTCGGTAGCGCGCCGACCGACACGGTCTACGACTGCCGTCCGTACACCGGTGGCAACGCCGAGACGTGCACGTTCGCCGCGCCGCAGGCCGGCACGTACCACGTGCGCCTGAAGGGCTACTCGGCATTCTCGGGCGTGAGCCTGGTGGGCGACTACGGCACGGGCGGTGGCGGCACGCAGACCTACAGCAACGCGACGGACTATGCGATTGGCGACAACGCCACCGTCGACAGCCCGATCACCGTGTCCGGCCGTACCGGCAACGCGCCCAGCAACGCTTCGGTGACCGTGGCCATCGTGCACACCTACCAGGGTGATCTGAAGGTCGATCTGGTGGCGCCCGATGGCAGCCTCTACAACCTCCACAACCGCACCGGCGGCAGCGCCGACAACATCAACAAGACGGTCACGCTGAATCTCTCGACCGAAGCGTTGAACGGCACGTGGAAGTTGCGCGTCAACGACAACGCCGGTGGCGACACCGGCAAGATCGACAGCTGGACGATCACCTTCTGACCTTGCCGGCACCCGCCCCGTGAAACAGAACGAAACCCGCCGTGAGGCGGGTTTCGTCTGGGGGAGGGCAGGTTCGCGCGCAGGCATCGCGCCAGTGATCTTCAACGACGCGTGGGTGGCCGGCCCGCGGCGATGCCGTTCGAGACGGCGGACGATGCGCGGATGACCTGGGGGCTCGGCCTCAATCCGCGCGCGGTCGACAGGGCTGTCGTGCCGGAGAACGGCCGTCGCCGCCACAAACACCACCAGCGCCACAAAGCAAAAGCCCACCTTGCGGTGGGCTTCTGGTCTTGCATCGAAGGTGATCGATCCGCTTGCGCGGCAGTAACGCAGTGCCGGGGTGTTCGCGCGGTGCGCGTACGCGCCGCTGCCTTACTTGATCTTGCCTTCCTTGTACGGAACGTGCTTGCGGACGACGGGATCGTACTTCTTGATCTCCATCTTGCCGGGCGTGTTCTTCTTGTTCTTGTCGGTGGTGTAGAAGTGGCCGGTGCCGGCCGTCGAGATCAGGCGGATCTTGTCACGCTTGGAAGCCATGGTTCAGTCCTCCTCAGATCTTTTCGCCGCGGGCGCGGAGCTCGGCGAGAACGGAATCGATACCGTTCTTGTCGATGGTGCGCATGGCAGCAGTGGAAACACGCAGCTTCACCCAACGGTTCTCGGAAGCGACCCAGAAGCGGCGCTCATGGAGGTTCGGGAGGAAACGGCGGCGGGTCTTGTTCATGGCGTGCGAGACGTTGTTACCAGTCGTCGTTCGCTTGCCAGTCACTTGGCATACACGGGACATACGCACCTCGAAAGGACTATTGGTGCTCCCCTTGGCCAGGGGGGCGGCGGCCCCGGCACCCGGCGGACTCCGCGGGCGGCGCGCGATACGGGCTGGAAACGCTGCGGGCAGCGGCTCGCTGTACAGGGGCCGGCCGGAATCGCGCTTCCGGTACGGCTCGGCACCCCGAAAAGCAGGCGCCGGACACAGCGAGCCGCGCATTGTGCCGATGTTTTCCTTGTTTCGCAAGGACTTGCGGGGGGTGCTGGCCCAGGTGGCGACCGGCCGGGGGTGCTGCACCCGAGCCGGCGCGGGGGGTAACCTGTGCGCTGGCCAAGCGGGGCCGGGTGACGGGAGGGCGGCATGGCGATCCGATACGCGAGCTGCAGCTGTGGGCAATTGCGGATGGGCTGCCGGGACGAACCGTTCCTGGTCTCGGTCTGTCATTGCCTGGCCTGCCAGCAGCGCACCGGCAGCGCTTTTGGCATCCAGGCGCGCTTCCAGCGTGACCAGGTGCAGCAGGCCGCGGGCCGCTCGACGATCTACGTGCGCATCTCCGACAGCGGCACCGCGGTGACCTACCACTTCTGCCCGGAATGCGGCAGCACGGTCTACTGGGTGGTCAACGGCGTGCCCGACATGGTGGCCGTGGCGGTCGGCGCGTTTGCCGACCCGGATTTCCCGGCACCGGCCGTGTCGGTGTTCGAAGCCAGCCGCCACGAATGGGTGGGCGTCGGCGGCGACGGGCTCCAGCACAACGACTGAATCGACCGTCGCGCAGGCTTGCCCTAATGGCTCGCCTTCTCGCGGTGCCAGCCGCGGTGACGGATGTCCAGCCACAGGCTGTAGGCCGCGGTGAACGCCGGGAACACGTTCTGGATCACGCCGACCGAGTCCTGCTTCTGCGAGAACACGAAGTAGCTCAGCGTCATCGCGCTGCCGACCAGGCTCATGTACCAGAACAGCCGCGGGATCACCGGCTTGCCTTGCTTGCGCGAGGCGAGGAACTGCACCAGCCAGCGGCCGCCGAACATCAGCGCGCCGGTCAGGCCGATCAGCTTCCACGGCGACATGTGCAGCCCGGTCCATTCGAGCCAGGCGATTGGCGCATTCATGAAGTCGACGGGCATGCTCAGACCTCCTCGAGCCGGGTGACCTTGCCGCGCCGGATCAGCCAGGCCACGCCACGCAGGTCGGCAATCCCGACCAGGGCACGGTTGAGATTGTTGTACTTGGACACGCCGGTACCGCGCGCGCGGTGATTGACCGGCACGCTGACGGTCTTCCAGCCCGCTCGCTGCATCAGCGCCGGCAGGTAGCGGTGCATGTGGTTGAAGTGCGGCAGGTCCAGGAACGCCTCGCGCTCGAACAGCTTGATGCCGCAGCCGGTGTCGGGGGTGGCGTCGCGCAGCATCCGGCTGCGGATCGCGTTGGCCCATTTCGACGCCCAGCGCTTGCTGCCGCTGTCCTGTCGGTTGACGCGCCAGCCGGCGAACAGTTTCACGTCCGGGGAGGACTTCGCGCGTTCGGCGATCAGCTTCGGGATGTCGGCCGGGTCGTTCTGGCCATCGCCGTCGAGCGTGGCGATCCATTCACCGCGCGCGGCCTTGACGCCGTTGCGCACCGCAGTGCTTTGCCCGCTTTGGGTGACGTGGTGGACCACGCGCAGTTCGGGCACCTCGGACTTGAGCTGGCGCAACACCGCAAGGGTGTCGTCGCGCGAGTGGTCGTCGACGTAGACGATCTCGAAATCGCCCCCCTCGGCGGCGGTGCGACCGCGCAGTGCCGCGGTGATCTCGTGCACCAGCGGGGCGACGTTGCCCTGCTCGTTGAACACCGGGACGACGACGGAAAGCCGGGGATTGCTGCTCATGCGTTCTCACCAAAGTACGTGCGGCACCATTCCACCACCGACGGCAGGCCCTGGGCGATGGTGATCGACGGATCGAAGCCGAACGCCGCCTGCGCGCGCGAGGTGTCGGCCATGGTCTCCACCATGTCGCCCGGCTGCATCGGCCGGTAGACCTTCTGCGCGGGGACGCCGGCGGCCTGTTCGATCACCGCGATGAAGTGCTCCAGCTCGACCGGCGTGTGGTTGCCCAGGTTGAACACACGATGCCGGCCCTCGTCGGCCGGCGCGGCGTCGAGCGCGCCGAGCACGCCGGCGACGATGTCGTCGACATGGGTGAAATCGCGCCGCATGCGCCCGTGGTTGAAGACCTCGATCGGGCGCCGCGCAAGCACCGCGCGCGAGAACAGCAGCGGCGCCATGTCGGGCCGGCCCCAGGGGCCGTACACGGTGAAGAAGCGCAACCCGGTCGCGCGCAGGCCGTACAGCTGCGCGTAGGTGTAGGCCATCAGCTCATTGGCCGCCTTGGTGGCCGCGTACAGCGAGCGCGGCTGGTCCACGCGCTGGTCTTCGGAGTACGGCGGCGTCGCCGAATCGCCGTACACCGACGACGAACTCGCGTACACCAGGTGCTGGATGTCGCGGTGCCGGCACAGTTCGAGCACGTTGACGAAGCCGGCGACGTTGCTGTCGACGTAGGCGTGCGGATTGAGCAGCGAGTAGCGCACGCCCGCCTGGGCCGCGAGGTGGATCACGCGGGTGGGGCGGATCTCCCCGAACAGCGCGTCCAGGCCCTCGCGGTCGGTCAGGTCCAGCGTGCGGATATCGACCTGCGGGCACAGCGCGGCGACGCGATCGCGCTTGAGTTGTGGATCGTAGTAGTCGTTGAAGCTGTCGAGCCCCACTACCGTTTCGCCGCGCGCCTGCAGCGCACGACAGGTGTAGGCACCGATGAAGCCGGCTGCGCCGGTGACTAGCGTGACTGGCTTGGACATGGTCTGGCCGTGTGGCGGTGGGCGACAGGGCAACCGGACTGCATCGCGCAGGATCGGCCGTGTCGGGCGATCCTGCCGGTGGTCCGGCGCCGGGCGGTCGCGCAGGATGCGCCTGCGGGTGTCTGAAAAACGTAAATCCGTGGGTGGGTGCCGATTCGTGCTGCGTGCGCGAAGGCGGGTTCTCCCGCCCCGCCTCGCGCCGGTCGGGCGCTACTCGACCTTGCCGCGCAGCTTTTCCAGCACGCCGTCGAGGGAGTCCAGATCGCTGTAATGGATCACCAGGCGACCCTTTCCGCCGCGGCCGTGCAGCACGTTGACCTTGGTGTTCAACGACTCGGACAGCTCGCGCTCGAGCGTGGCGATGTCGGCCTGCGGCTTGGCCTTGATGGGCTTGGGCCGGCCGCCGTTCACCGGCAGCACGCCGGCAGCCAGCAGCTGCACGCGGTGTTCGACCTCGCGCACCGACCAGCCGTTTTCGGCGGCCTGCCGCGCCAGCGCGATCGCCGCCTGCGGCGTCAGCGCGAGCAGGGCGCGGGCATGGCCCATCTCGATGGCGCGGGTTTCCACCAGCACGCGGATTTCGGCCGGAAGCTCCAGCAGGCGCAGCAGGTTGGACACCGCGGCGCGCGAACGGCCCACGGCCTCGGCGGCCTGCGCGTGGGTCAGGTCGAACTCGTCGATCAGCCGCTGCAGCGCGGTGGCTTCTTCGAGCGGGTTGAGGTCTTCGCGCTGGATGTTCTCGATCAGCGCCATCGCGACCACGGTGCGGTCGTCGACCTCGCGCACCACGACCGGGATCTCGATCAGACCGGCCAGCTGCGACGCGCGCCAGCGGCGTTCGCCGGCGATGATTTCGTAAGTCTTGCTGCCGCGGATGCCATCGCCGCGCGCGACCTCGCGCACCACGATCGGCTGGATCACGCCCTGTGCCTTGATCGACTCGGCCAGCTCGCCGAGCTTCTCCTCGTCCCAATGCTTGCGCGGCTGGTACCTGCCGGCGCTGATCGCATCGACCGGCAGGTTGCGCAGCACGTCACTCGGGGTGGCTTCCAATGCCGGTGCCTCGGCGGCGGCCTTCGGGCCGAGCAGGGCTTCCAGGCCGCGACCGAGGCCGCGCTTCTTCGCTGCACTCATGCCGTGGCCTCGCGGGGTTCGGCCTTGCCGGCCTGACGGAGGGCCTGATCGCGCTCGCGCTGGCGGCGCAGCACTTCACCGGCGAGGCCGAGATAGGCCACGCCGCCGCGGCTGGCGCGGTCGTAACCCACGATGCTCTGGCCATGGCTGGGCGCTTCGGCCAGACGGACGTTGCGCGGCACGATGGTGCGGAACACCTTGTCGCCGAAGTGGTTGGTCAGCTCGGCCGACACCGCGTTGGCCAGGTTGTTGCGCACGTCGAACATGGTGCGCAGCACGCCTTCAATTTCCAGGCCCGGGTTGAGCCTGGCCTTGAGCGCTTCGATCGTGTCGAGCAGGGCGCTGATGCCTTCGAGGGCGTAGTACTCGCACTGCATCGGCACGATGATCGAATCGGCCGCGGTCAACGCGTTGAGCGTGAGCAGCGACAGAGCCGGCGGGCAGTCGATCAGGATGTAGTCGTAATGCACGCGCAGTGGGGCCAGCGCGACCTTCAGGCGCTGCTCGCGCGCGTCCTCGTTCATCAGCCGGATTTCGGCCGCGGTGAGTTCGATGTTGCTCGGCAGCAGGTCGAAGTCTTCCTCGGTGCGCACCAGGATCGAGGCCGCGTCGGCCTCGCCGAGCAGCACGTCGCAGACCGAACTTTCGACCGCGCGCTTGTCGATGCCGCTGCCCATCGTCGCGTTGCCCTGCGAGTCGAGATCGACCAGCAGCACCCGCTTGGGTGCGCGGGCGAGCGCGGCCGCGAGGTTGACGGCGGTTGTGGTCTTGCCGACCCCGCCTTTCTGGTTGGCGATGGCGATGATGCGGGCCATGCGGCTCGTCCCCTGCTGTTCGGGCTGTGATGCTGATGAGGGCGACGCAGGCGTCGCACGGACTGGGGATTATGCCCGCTGGGGCGCGCCGATGCGTGTACGGGGCCCGGCCGGGCGACCGGCGAGGCTGCCGTGGGCCGGGCCGATCGACGGGATCGGGCCGCCGGGCCGTGCTTTGGGCCGTGGCCGGGTCGACCGGTGCGTCCGGACTGGGCAGATGGTTCGGGCCGCGCGGCCGCGCGTGGCGGCCGTCGGTGGCACGGTGGGCAGGCCACGCGGCGGGTGGGCCGCGCGCCGCGGGCTCAGTTGCGCGTCACCACCACCAGGTGGCGTTCCGCGTCCAGGCCCGGCACACGCAGCGGGTGCGAGGTCCGAAGCGTCCAGCCGGCCGGCATCGCGTCCAACTCCTCGACGGGGTGGACGCCCTTCATCGCGAGCAGTTGGCCGCCGTCGGCCAGCAGGTGGCCGCCCAGCTCGAGGATCAGCGGAATCGTTGCCAGCGCCCGTGCGGTGATCGCCGCGTACGCGCCCGGCTCATCCAGCGCCTCGATCCGCGATTCGGCCACGCGCACGTCCTTGAGACCGAGTTGGCGCACGGCTTCGCGCATGAACCTCGCCTTCTTGCCGTTGCTCTCGACCAGGGTCACGCGCAGCCCGGGTTTGACGATCGCCAAGGGGATGCCGGGAAGCCCGGCGCCGGTGCCGAGGTCGGCAAGCGCGCCGCCGCTGGCCACCAGGCCGTCGACGTACGGGTGCATGGCCAGCGAATCGAGCAGGTGCTTGGACACCATCTCGCGTGGGTCGCGCACCGCGGTCAGGTTGTAGGTCTTGTTCCAGCGCAGCAACAACGCGAGGTAGTCGAGCAGAGGCGTGGCGAAGGAGCGGTCGAGACCCAGCGTGGCCAGCCCGGATTCGAGCAGGGGACGCAGGTCGGGGGGCAGGGTGGCGGTATTCATCGGGGCGGAAGTATCGCCGATGGCGCCGTCCGGAGGCGGATCGCTGCCGCCGCCGCGTGCCTCAAGGCTGCGTTGCCGCGCGCCACGCGAGGGCGCCCAGGTAGCCCGGCGCGGGCGCCAGTTCCCGCAGTCGCCATTGGTCCGGCGCGCCAAGCTCGGCCGCGCATTCGACCAGGCGCAGGCGACCGGCGTGCTCCTCGAAACGCAGGCGGTCGAGCCCGAACGCCAGGCCGTGGCCGTGCGCCTTGAGCACCGATTCCTTGGCGCACCACAGGCGCAGGAAGGCTCGGGCCTGTGCATCGGCGTCGGGCTGGCCGGCCAGCCAGTCGACCTCGCCCGTCGTGAAATAACGCTGCGCGAGTGCCAGCGCGCGAGGCCGGGCGTGCTCGCGTTCCAGGTCGATCCCCACCTGCAGCCCACTGCCAATCACCACCAGCAGGCCCTCGCCGCTGTGGCTCCAGTTGCAGTCGTGTTCGAGCAGGGGAGTCAGCAGGCGCGGTCGGCCGCGCTCGTCGCGCTGCAGTGGCAGCGCCTCCGGAGCGATCCCCAGTCGCTGCCCCAGCCATTGCCGCGCCTGGTCTTCGGCGGCGACACCGGCATGGCGGTGCAGCCAGCTCCAGGACGGCTCGGACGCGACAAAGGGGAGGGCGTGGGTCGACATGAATGGCGCCAAGGGTCGGCCGCGACGGCGGCAAGACGGGCGGTCAGCGTAAGCTAGTGTGCAGGGGGCGACTACGGTCGCGGGGAACGCACGTTTGAAGAATGCAGCGCCATGGCCGGTCTAGCCGTCACAACGTTTGCATCCACCGAGTTGGCGGATGACACCATCAGACTCTGCCGGTTGACACACGGCGGTGGCGACCGCGCGCTGGTGTTCGACGGTGGACGCGTGGTCGATGTCGACCGGTTCGAGCGCGACGTGCGCGGCGTGGCGGCCTTGCTGCCCGATGCCCGCCACGCGATCAATCTGTGCGAGGACCGCTATCGCTTTCTCGTCGCCTTCTGCGCGGCGATGGTGCGCGGCCAGACCACGCTGCTGCCGCCCTCGCGCGCGCCGGCGGTGATTGGCGACGTCCTCACCCGCCACGCGGCCAGCTACTGCATCGGCGACGGCGAACTCGCGCCGAATCCGCCGCGCTACCTGCGCCTGCCGGTGGAGCTGCCGCAACGCGACGGCGCGCCCCTGCAGGTGGACCGCGATGCGCTGGTCGCGATCGGCTTCACGTCCGGCAGCACCGGGCAGCCGCAACCCAACGCCAAGACCTGGTCCGCGTTCACCGCCAGCACCCGGCAGAACGTCGCCGCGCTGGCCGATCTGCTCGAGGGCGATCGTGCTGCAGTGGTCGCGACCGTTCCGCCGCAGCACATGTACGGCATGGAAATGTCGGTGTTGCTGCCGCTGCTGAGCGCGGTCGCGGTGCACGCCGGTCGCCCGTTCTTCCCCGCCGACATCGCCGCCGCAGTGGCCGAAGCACCCGTGCCGCCGTTGCTGGTCACCACACCGGTGCACCTGCGCGCGCTGGTCGCGTCCGACGTCGTGCTACCGCCGCTGGCGGCAATCGTCTCGGCCACCGCACCGTTGTCGCACGAGCTCGCACGCGCCGCCGAACACCGCTTCGGCTGCGAGGTGCGCGAGGTGTTCGGGTCCACCGAGACCTGCGTGATCGCGCGCCGACGCACCGCGCACGAGATCGCATGGACGCCTCTGCCCGGCGTGCACATCACCGCGCACGAAACCGGCACGGTCATCGCAGCGCCGCACCTGGCGCAGCCCGTCCTGCTCGCCGACCGTTTCGAGCTGCGGGTGGACGGCCGTTTCGAACTGCTGGGTCGCGACGCCGACCTGCTGGAGATCGCCGGCAAGCGTGCCTCGCTGGGCGACCTCACACGCCGTCTGCTCGCCGTGCCCGGCGTGGAAGATGGCGTGGTGTTCCAGCTCGACGCGGCCGATGCCGGTGGCGTGCACCGCATCGCCGCGCTCGCCGTGGCGCCGGGGCTCGATGCGGAAGCCATCCTCGACGCGCTGCGCGCGCATCTGGATCCGGTGTTCCTGCCGCGGCCCTTGCGCTGCGTTGCCGCATTGCCGCGCAACGAAACCGGCAAACTGCCGCGGCACGCACTGCTGGCGTTGATGCAGGGCTGATGGTGTCAACGTCCCGAGGCGCACCACGCGGCGAGCATCCTCACGCGGCGTCCACCTTTCCCAACGCCGACGTGCGCTGACACCCCCGTCACGCAAGCCTCTCCATGATTTCTCCAGCCCGAATGCAGGGCTGTACCTGCAGGTCCTCTGCAGTGACCATTGGAGACAGTCATGGGCATCATCATCTGGTTAATCGTAGGCGGCATCATCGGCTGGCTGGCCAGCATGGTCATGAAGACCGATGGGCAGCAAGGCATCATCCTCAATGTTGTGGTTGGCATCATCGGTGCCTTCATCGGCGGCTGGCTCGGCGGCATGCTGGGCATCGGCGGCGGCGACATCAACGACGGAAACTTCAGCGTCACCGGTCTGCTGATGTCGCTGGTCGGTGCGATCGTCCTGCTGGCGATCGTCAACCTGTTCCGCCGTGGTCGCGTGCGTTGAACACGTCACGCTGAATCACGGTTCCCGGAATCACGTGACGCGGAACCCTGCGACACGTTGAAATGCAGAAGGCCCGGCAATGCCGGGCCTTCTGCGTTGCATGTGCCGTCTCGCGGCGGCGTCGCGCTCGACGGAAGTCAGCCGGCCAGTTCGACCCAGGCGGGCGCGTGGTCGCTGGGACGATCCCAGGTGCGCGGCTCGCGATCGATGCCGGCGGCGGCCGCGTGCGGGCGCAGTGCGTCCGACACCAGGGTCAGGTCGATGCGCAAGCCGAGGTTGCGGCGGAAGCCGGCCTGGCGGTAATCCCACCAGCTGAACTGCCCCGCGTCGTCGTGGTGCAGGCGGAACGCGTCATGCAGGCCGAGCGACTGCAGTCGTGCCAGCGCGGTGCGTTCGGCGGTGGAGGTCAGGATGTGGCCATCGTTCCAGACCTGCGGATCGTGCACGTCCCGATCGTCCGGGGCGATGTTGAAATCACCCAGCAGCACCAGCCGCGGGTGAGCTTGCAGCTCGCTGGACAACCAGCCGTGCACCGCATCCAGCCAGCGCAGCTTGTAGTCGTACTTGTCGGTGCCCACGTCCTGGCCGTTGACCACGTACAGGTTGACGATGCGCACGTCGCCGACGGTCGCGGCGATCACGCGCTGCTGGACGTCATCGAATCCGGGAATGCCCACCTGCACGTCGGCGATCGGCTCGCGCGACAGAATGGCCACGCCGTTGTAGGTCTTCTGCCCGGCGAACACGCTGCGGTAGCCCAGTCCGACCAAGGCCGTGTCGGGGAACCGGTGGTCCTCCAGCTTGGTCTCCTGCAGCGCGACCACGTCGGGCTGGAACTGACCGAGCCATTGTTCGAGGTGCGGCATGCGCACGTTGAGCGAGTTGACGTTCCAGCTGGCGATTTTCATGGCGCGCAGTCTACGCGGCGCGTCGGCAGCCGGCACGTGCGCGGCGATGGCATCATCGTCGGGATTTCCGGACGGGAGTTTCGATGGGCGCGACGAACAACGAGGCGATGCAGCTCCGCAAGGGAGACAGCGACGGCGACCTGGCCGGTTGGGTCGACCTGCGCAGCGACACCGTGACCCAACCGACCGCGGCAATGCGCGCGGCGATGGCGACCGCCGACGTCGGCGACGACGTCTACGGCGAGGACCCCAGCGTCAATGCGCTGCAGGCGCGGCTGGCCGATGAGCTCGGCTTCGACGCCGCGCTGTTCGTGCCCACCGGCACGCAGTCGAACCTGCTGGCGATGCTGGTGCACTGCCAGCGGGGCGACGAATACCTGGTGGGCATGGACGCGCACACCTACAAGTACGAGGGCGGTGGCGCCGCGGTGCTCGGCTCGATCCAGCCGCAGCCGATCGCCCACGCCGCGGACGGCAGCTTGCCGCTGGACGTGGTCGAGGCGGCGATCAAGCCGGTCGATCCGCACTTCGCGCGCACCCGACTGCTGTGCCTGGAGAACACCTGGCACGGGCGGGTGATGTCGCAGGAGTACCTGGCCGCGGCCCGCGAGCTGTGCGATCGGCGCGGTCTCGCGCTGCACCTCGATGGCGCGCGCATGTACAACGCGGCGGTGGCGTCAGGGGTGGCGCCGCGTGAGATCGCACGCCACTTCGACAGCGTCTCGGTCTGCCTCTCCAAGGGGCTGGGCGCGCCGGTGGGCTCGGTGCTGCTGGGCACCCGGGCGCTGATCGACGAGGCGCGCCGCTGGCGCAAGGTCTGTGGCGGCGGCATGCGCCAGGCCGGCATCCTCGCCGCGGCGGCATGGCATGCGCTGGACCACCACGTCGAACGCCTCGCCGACGACCACGCGCGCGCCGCGCGCCTGGCCGACGGCCTGCGCGGACTCGGCGCGATCGCGGTGACCGCGCAACACACCAACATGGTGTTCATCGACGTGCCCACCGAGCGCCTCGAAGCGCTGCGCCGCCACCTCGAGGCCGCGCGCGTGCGCGTCGCCATCGGCTACACGCCCAAGGTGCGACTGGTCACGCACCTGGATGTCGATGACGCCGGCGTGCAGCGCACGATCGACGCCTTCGCGGGGTTTGCCGCGCAGTCGGCCTGAGTTTCCCGCGCGGGCATCGAAGCGGGCGGCATCGTGGCGTACTGCCGCGGGCCGCCCGATCTGCAGGACGGGAGCCGCGCGCCGGCTACTTCGCCAGCCAGCGCACCAGCCGGTCGATCTTGCCGCGGTAGGGCGGCTTGATCAGGTCGGTCGCTGTCCAGCGGCGCTGGTGGAATACCGGCAGCAGCTTGCTGAAGGTGTCGAAGCCGAAGCGGCCGTGAATGGCGCCGATGCCGCTCGGGCCGATGCCGCCGAACGGCAGGCCGTGCGCTCCGAAGTGCAGCAGCGTGTCGTTGACGGTGACACCGCCGGCGAGCGTGCCGGCCAGGATGCGTTCGATGTCGCCGCGGTTGCTACTGAACGGGTACAGCGCCAGCGGGCGGTCGAGCGTGTTGATGCGGGCGATCGCCTCGTCGAGATGGTCGTACGACAGCACCGGCAGGATCGGTCCGAAGATCTCTTCCTGCATCACCTTGCTGTCCGCGCCCGGGTCAACCACCAGCGCCGGTGCAAACAGGCGTTCGTTGGCGCGTCGCGCGCGCGCGGCGTCGTCCTCGCCCGCGGTCAGCGGTTCGATCACCTGCACGCCGCGCATGCGGGCATCGTCCAGGTAGCCCGACAGGCGCGCGTACTGCGCGTCGTTGATGATGCGGGTGTAGTCGCGTGGCGAGCTGAAGTCGCCGTAGCGCGCGCGCAGCTGGGCCTGCAGTGCTTCCAGCAGTTGGTCACGGCGGGCCGCGTCGACCAGCACGTAGTCCACGCCGATGCACGTCTGGCCGGCGTTGAACCACTTGCCCGAGGCGATGCGGGCGGCCGCCAGCTCGATCGGGAAATCCGCGCAGACGATCGCGGGCGCCTTGCCGCCCAGCTCGAGCGTGACCGGCGTGAGGTTGGGCGCGGCGGCGGCCATGACCTTGCGTCCGACGGCGGTGGAGCCGGTGAACAGCAGGTGGTCGAAGCGCAGTGCCGAGAACGCCGCACCCACTTCCGGTCCACCCAGTGCGACCGCGACGCGGTCGGAGGGAAACACCGATGACAACAGCTCGCGCAACCATGCGCTGGTGCGCGGGGTGTGTTCGGACGGCTTCAGGTAGACGTGGTTGCCGGCGGCGATGGCCGACACCAGCGGAACCAGCGCGAGATTCACCGGGTAATTCCAGGGCGCCAGGATGCCGACGACGCCGACCGGCTCCGGACGCACCTCGGCGCGCGCCGGCCAGAACCGCCAGCCAACCGCCGCGCGGCGCGGTCGGGTCCAGCGGCGCAGGTTGCCCAGCGCCTGGTCGATCTCGGCCAGGGTGACCATCGCTTCCGACACCAGGTTCTCGTGCTCGGACCGATGCCCGAAGTCGCCGCGGATGGCCACGTCCATTGCCGGGATCGCCGCCCGGAATGCCTCGCGCAGGCGGACCAGGTCGGCCCGTCGCTGGGCGAGGTCGGGCTTGCGCGCCTGCCAGGCCGCGCGCAGACGCAGACGGGTGGACTCGAGTTGCTCGGTCGGGGTATCGGCGGTGATGTCCATACGGCGGAGTCTAGTCCTTGGGGCCGGGGAAATAGTGATGCGGCGCGGCAGCCCGGAAAAGCCGTCGCATCCGGCAGCCGGCTGCGCGTGGCGCCACGACGTGCAACCTGGCCCCGTCCCCCGGGCGACTACAATGGCGCCCATGGCCATCCGACCCTTCCTCGAACACTTTCCCGCGCTCGGCGAGCGTGTCTACGTCGATCCGGCCGCCACCGTGATCGGCCGGGTCACGCTCGGCGACGACGCCTCGGTCTGGCCGGGCTGCGTGGTCCGCGGCGACGTCAACGAGATCCAGATCGGCGCGCGCACCAACATCCAGGACGGCACCATCGTCCACGTTACCCACGAAGGTCCGTTCACGCGGCCCGGTGGCTTGCCGACCGTGATCGCCAACGACGTCACCATTGGCCACGGCGCGATCATTCATGCCTGCCGACTGGAGGAGTTCTGCCTGGTCGGCATGGGCGCCAAGGTGCTCGATGGCGCCATCGTGCAGCGTCACGGTTTCGTCGGCGCGGGCGCGGTGATCGCGCCGGGGAAAATCGTTGGCGCCGGCGAGTTGTGGCTCGGCAATCCGGCGCGCTTCGTGCGTAAACTCTCCGAACGCGAGATCGAACAGCTGCAGTACAGCGCGCAGCACTATGTCCGGCTCAAGGATCGCTATCTGGGGATGGCAAACACCGGCTAACGCGTGCCGGGCACGACGGCGCCAGCGGCGCCAGTTTCTGGGAGTGGACGAAGCGATGCAGCAACAACCCGGCGGCAGCCCTGCGCACTGTGCCCCGTACGCGTGTCAGATGCCGCACGAAGTGAATCGATCCGTTCTTATGCCCTTGCACGCGGCGCTGGCCGTCACCGACACCACCGCCGTGGCCGCCTGATGCTCGATACCCACCGGGAAGTCGTGACGCCCGAAGGCGTGGCGCTGCACCTGCCCGCCGCGGGGCCAGTGCCGCGCGCGCTCGCCTGGGTGCTCGACTTCGTGATCCGCATGGCCGTGGTGACCCTCGGCGCGATCGTGCTCGCTGCGATGGGCCGTGCGGGTTCGGGCATCCATGCGGTGCTGATCTTCCTGGTCTATTGGTTCTACCCGGTGCTGTTCGAGGCGCTGGGCAACGGCCGTACGCCCGGCAAGCGCGTGCTCGGCTTGCGCGTGGTCGCAGCGAATGGCGCCCCGGTGGGCTGGATGGCGGCGTTCGTGCGCAACCTGCTGCGCACCGTCGACATGCTCCCGTTCGGTTATGCCGTAGGGCTGGTGACCAGCCTGGCCGACCCCTGGGGCCGGCGACTGGGCGACATGGTTGCCGGCACGCTGGTGGTGCATGTCGAACGCGCGCACCCGCCCCTGCCGGGCACGACAACCGGCAGCCAGGCATCACCGGTGCCGTTGCTGCCCCACGAACAGGCGGCGCTGGTGGCCTTCGCCGAACGCGGTCCGCGCCTGACCGCGGCGCGCCAGGTCGAGCTGGCCGAACTCGCCGCGCCGCTGGTGGACAGCACCGGCACGCTCGCCGTGCACCGGTTGTACGCAATTGCCAACTGGCTGTTGGGGCGGCGATGAAGCAGGAACATTTCGTCGAACGCCACCAGGACGAGTGGCTGGCGCTCGAACGCTGGCTGGACGTGCGCTCGAACGCCCGCGACGCCCGCGCGAAGCGACGCGAGTGGCACGGCTTCGCCGACCACGAGTTCCCGTCGCGCTACCGGCGCCTGTGCCAGCAGCTCGCGCTTGCGCGCCGGCGTGGTTACAGCCCGGTGCTGGCCTCGCGCCTGCAGACCATCATGCAGCGTGGCCACAGCCTGCTCTACCGCACGCCGACGGCACGCTGGACGCGCGCGGGCGAGTTCCTGCTGGCCGACTTCCCTCGCCTCGTGCGGGCCGAACGTGCCTGCATGTTCGCCGCCGCGTTGCTGTTCTGGGTGCCGCTGCTGGCCACCTTCGCCGCGATCGTCTGGAAGCCCGAGCTGGCCAGCGCGCTGTTCGAGCCGCGTGAGCTGGCGGAGTTCGAGTCGATGTACGACCCTGCCGACCCGTCGCGGGCGCTCGGGCGCGACGACGGCACCGACCTTGCGATGTTCGGCCATTACATCTGGAACAACGTCAGTATCGGCTTCCGCACCTTCGCCACCGGCCTGCTGGCGGCGATCGGCACGGTGTTCGTGCTGCTGTTCAACGGGCTGGTGATCGGCGGCGTCGCCGGCCACCTGCAGGCGGTCGGGCACGGCGATCCGTTCTGGCGCTTCGTCGCCGGCCATTCGGCGCCGGAGCTGACCGCAATCGTGATCGCCGGTGGCGCAGGCCTCCGGCTGGGTCTCAATCTCGTCGCGCCGGGCCAGCGCCGGCGCATCGACGCGCTGGTCGAAGGCGGCATGCGTGGCGCACGGCTGTGCCTGGGAGTGCTGGCGATGCTGGTGTTCGCCGCCTTCGTCGAAGCGTTCTGGTCGTCGATCGGCTGGATGCCCGCGTGGATCAAGTACACCGTCGGCGCCGGTCTGTGGACGCTGACCGGGCTGTGGCTTGGCCTGGGCGGTCGCAACCTCGCTGTCGATGCTGCCGGCGACGGGGTGGCGCGATGAAGATCGAGGCACTGACCGTGGCGTTGCGGCCACGCACGGCGTGGGAGGCGGTCGAACTGGGCACGGCCCTGGTGCGCACTCACGCGGGCGCGGTGTGGAAGCCGTGGCTGCTGCTGAGTGTGCCGGTGCTGTTGCTGCTGAACCTGCTCACGTGGTCGATCGGCGCGGTGTGGCTGGCGGGGCTGCTGATGTGGTGGCTCAAGCCGGTGTTCGACCAGTCCGTGCTGTTCGTGCTGTCGCGCGCGGTGTTCGGCGATGTGCCCGGCACGGGTGCGGCCGTCGCCGCGCCATGGCGCTGGGGGCGGCACTGGTGGTTGCCGTACCTGACCTGGCGGCGGTTGAGTCCGGCGCGGTCGCTCTACTTGCCGGTGGATCTGCTCGAAGGCGCGCGCGGCGATGTCGCCAGGCAACGGCGCAGTGCGATCGGCGCACCGGTGTACGGCGTCGCCGCGTTGCTGACGGCGGTGTGCCTGGAGTTCATCGCTGCCTTGGCGATCGGCATCGTGCTGTCGGTCTGGATGTTCGTTCCCGAACAATGGCTGCCCGAATCGGCACGCTGGGCTGGTGCGCTGCTGGAGAGCGCGCCGGACTGGCTGATGATCACCTTCAACCTGGTGGCGTGGGCCGCGACCTGTGTGATCGAGCCGTTCTACGTCGGTGCCGGCCTCGGCCTGTACCTCAATCGGCGCACGGAGATCGAGGCCTGGGACATCGAGATCGTGCTGCGCCGCCTGCGCACCCGGCTGACCGCGGCCGCGCCGCTGGCGCTGGTGCTGGTGCTGGCCGTGCTGGCTGCCGGGCTGCTGCCGATGGCGCCGGCGCGCGCGCAGGACGCCGCCATCGCGCCGTCCACCGCGCCGTCCTCCGGCGCGCGCGCGCTGCCGGTGGTCGCCCCGTCGCCTGGCACCCCGACCAACGCGCCGGCACTGCCGCCCGAGCGCGATGAATCGTCAGAAGACGATGACGCTGGTCGCGTCGCCGAAGCGGCCGCAGCCGGAGAAGAAGCCGACGCCGCCGCAGCAGCAGGCAAAAAGAAGCCACGTCGCAAGGCCGAGGTCGTGCGCCCGCCGACGCTGCCGCCGGTGTTCGGCCCACAGTTCGTCGACGACGCGGGCCTGCGCAAGGCGGTCAAGCAGGCCTATGCCGATCCCAGCGTGACGCCCAAGCGCAAGGTCATGAGGTGGCAGCCGCGCGAGAAGGACACGCCGTCGGACAAGAAGATCAGGAACCCGGCCATGGAGAAATTCCTGGCCGCCCTGGCGGGCGCGGCTGCGGCGATCGGCGAGTACGGACTCTGGGTGCTGCTGGGCCTGCTGGTGCTGGCGTTGCTGGTGACCGCCCCGCGCTGGCTGCCGTGGCTGCGCACCGGCGTGTCGATGCCGCGCCGTCAGCACGGCCACGTCCACGAGCAGGATGCGCCACCGCCGGCGCCGTTGCCCGAGGATCCGGTCAGCGCGATCCGGCGCCTGTGGCTGGCCGGTCGCGCCCGTGACGCGCTGGCACTGATGTACCGCGCCAGCGTCGCGGCGATGAGCGTTCGCGCCGACGTGATGCTGGTGCCCGGCGCCACCGAGGCCCAATGCCTGCGAGCGTCGCGGCGCATGCCCGAGGCCGCCGACCGGGAGGCATTCGCCGATGCGGTTCGCCTGTGGCAATACGCCGCGTACGCCGGCCGGTTGCCGACGCAGGACGAGTTCGACGGCGTGCTGGGCGCATGCCGCCAGCGTTTCGGGTGGCCGGCATGAAGGCGCGGGCAGTGTGGATGGTGCTTGCCGGCCTGGCGGTAGCGGCGCTGGTCGCAGGCGGCGTGGTGTGGTGGAAACACAACTACAAGCAGGTGGAAGAGGAAATCGAACTGCCGCGCACCGGCGAGATCATCTGGAATCCGTTGTACGTGCTGGGTCTGGCACTGAAGAAGGACGGCCTCCAGGTCCAGTCGCGCCAGCGCCTGCTTGGCGGTAGCTCCGGCCTGGGCCGGCGCGACACGGTGGTGCTGTACGGCGATCCACAACAGCTCGACGCGGCCGAAAGCCGTCAGCTGCTGGCCTGGGTCGCCGCGGGTGGCCACCTGGTGATGCGCACCTCGCAGCCGCAGCCGTTCGATGACCTGCGGCCAACGCCGCTGTTCGACGCGCTGGGCGTCGCGCTGATCGAACCGGATCGGGGCAGCGATGAGGACGAGGAAGACGCTCGATCGACCTGCACCGCGATGTACGTGCCCGGGCAGGAATCGCACGTGGAGTTCTGCGGCGGACGCCAATTCGTCCTCACCGGCGCCGGACCGCTGCGCAGCTGGGGCGACCCCGAGAGCGGCTACGTCTACGCGCGCGTCGTGCACGGCCGCGGCCACGTCGACGTCGCCGCCGAGCTGGACTTCCTGCGCAACGACAGCATCGACGACGTTCCCCACGTCGCCCTGGCCAGGCAGATCCTGGCGCCGAACTACCGCGCCGGCACCGTTCACCTCATCTACGCCGGCGCGCTGCCGTCGATCTGGGAGTTGCTGCTGCAGCGCGCCTGGATGGCCTGGCTGCCGATGCTGCTGGTGCTGTTGGGTTGGCTGTGGCGACGCACGCAACGTTTCGGCCCGCTGCTGCCTTCGCCGAGCGCGGAGCGCCGCTCGCTGCTCGAACACATCGTCGCCAGCGGCCAGCACGCCTGGCGCTACGGCTATGGCCACGTGTTGCATGCCGCCGCGCGCGAGGCGTTCCTGACGCGCCTGCGGCGCCGCGACCCACAGGCCGCCGCGCTCGAAGGCGAGGTGCAGGTCGCGCAGATCGCGCAGCGCCTGCAGTGTTCGCCGGCCGAGATCCGCGACGCGCTGGCCACGCCAGTGGCGCGTGACGCCAACGCTTTCCGTACCCGCATCGCCACCCTGATCCGACTGAGAAACCAGCTATGACGCCTGCCGACGCCACTCCGATGTCGCCGCCCGCCGCCGGTCACGCGCCGATGGTTGGCGCCGCTTCCACCGAACGTGCGCCGATCACCGGCGCCGCCCTGGCCGAACGCGTCGCCGCCGTGCGCGACGAAGTGTCGAAGGCCTTCATCGGCCAGGGCGAGGCACTCGACCAGATCCTGATCGCGCTGCTCGCCGGCGGCCACGTGCTGATCGAGGGCGTGCCGGGCCTGGGCAAGACGCTGCTGGTGCGCGCGTTGGCCAAGACCCTGGACTGCGGCTACGCGCGCGTGCAGTTCACCCCCGACCTGATGCCCAGCGACATCAGCGGCCACGCGGTGTACGACCCCAAGACCGAGAGCTTCAACATCCGCCGCGGCCCGGTGTTCACCAACCTGCTGCTGGCCGACGAGATCAACCGCGCACCGGCCAAGACCCAGTCGGCGCTGCTCGAGGCGATGGCCGAGCGACAGGTCACCATCGAGGGCCACAGTTTCGAGTTGCCGCCGCCGTTCCTGGCCATGGCCACGCAGAACCCGGTCGAACAGGAGGGCACCTATCCGCTGCCCGAGGCACAGCTCGACCGCTTCCTGCTCAAGGTGCTGATCGGCTACCCCAGCCGCGACGACGAAAAGCGCATGGTGGCCTCGGTCAGCCAGGGCCGAACCGCATCGGACTTCGACCTGTCGCAATTGCGCCGCGTGGTGGGTCCGGACGAGATCGTCGCGATGCAGGCAGGCACCGCGCTGGTGACCCTGGACGATGCGGTGATCGACTACGCAGTGCGGATCACCGCGGCAACGCGCGAATGGGCCGGCATCTCGCTCGGCGCCGGACCGCGCGGCAGCCTTGCGCTGGTGCGAGCGGGGCGTGCGCAGGCGGTGCTGTCGGGCCGTGACTTCGTGACCCCCGACGACATCCGCGAGATCGCCAAGCCCGCGTTGCGCCATCGCATCGCGCTGGCCCCGGAGCTGCAGATCGAAGGCCAGTCGGTCGACGACGTGCTGCAGGCGCTGCTGGCCAAGGTCGAAGCCCCGCGTCGATGAACCGACCCGTACAACCCGGGCCCGCCGCAACGGCGCAGGCACCCGGTGCGGCGCCGTCGTTGGTGCAGGCGCCGCCTGGCGTCGCGGCGCGCACGCTGCCGCGCCCGGGCACGGGGCTGCTCCTGCTGTTGCTGGGTTGGGGGTTGCTCGGTCTGGTGGTGAGCGTCGGCGTCTTGCCGGCGCGGGCCTGGCAGGGTGCGGGCGTCGGATTGCTGCTGCTGATGCTGATCGACGGTGCGCGGCTGCTGGTTGCCGCCACGCCGCACGTCACCCGGCGTCTCCACGACACCTGGCCGGTGGGTGTCGAGCGCGAGGTCGTGCTCGAACTCGACGCCGCCACCCCCGTGACGGTCGACGTGTTCGACCTGCACCCCGGTGGCTGGGTCATGCACGGCCTGCCACGGCGTCTTCGCCTGCAACCGGGCAAGCTCAGCAGCGTGGGCTACCAGTTGCGGGCCAACGAACGCGGCGACTTCGCCTTTGCCGGCACGCACCTGCACCTGCATTCGCCGTGGCGTCTGTGGAGCCAGCTGCGTGGCGGCGGGCAGGCGCAACCGGTGCGGGTGTTCCCGAACTTCGCGCCGCTGGCACGCTTTGCGATGTTCAGCGCCGAGCAGGCCTCGCGCCTGGTCGGCGCGCACCTCAAGCGTCGACGCGGCGAGGGCACCGACTTCCACCAGATGCGCGACTACCGCGTCGGCGACAGCCTGCGCCAAATCGACTGGAAGGCCACGGCGCGCGCGCGTCGGCTGATCTCGCGCGAGTACCAGGACGAGCGCAACCAGCAACTGGTGCTCTTGCTGGACACCGGCCGCCGCCTGCTGGCGCGCGATGGCGAGCTGGCCCATTTCGACCACGTGCTCGATGCGGCGCTGGTGGTGGCCTATCTCGCGCTGCGCCAGGGCGATGCGGCCGGTCTGCTGGCCAGCGGCGGCGACCACTGCTGGGTGCCGCCTCGCCGTGGCGTTGCCGCGATCGACCAACTGCTGCGGGCGAGCTACGCCCTGCAGCCGCAAGCGGTGGCCACCGATTTCCTGCAGGCCGCCACCGAGTTGAGCCTGCGCCAGAACCGCCGCTCGCTGGTGATGCTGGTGACCAACCTGCGCGACGAGGACATGGACGACCTGCTGGTTGCGGTGCGCATGCTGCGTCGCCGCCATGTGGTGTGCGTGGCCAGCCTGCGCGAAGCATCGCTGGATGCCGCGCTCGCCGACGACGTGCACGATCTCCCCGGCGCGATCCGCGCGGGCGCGACCGCGCAGTACTTGCAGCAACGCGCCGCCGCCCACGAGGCACTGCGCAACCACGGCGTGATGGTGCTCGACGTCGCCTGCGAGCACCTGGCGGGCGCACTGGTCGAGAAGTACCTCGCGGTGAAGCGCGACGGCCTGCTGTAGCGCTGAGGCCACGCGATGCGGCGACATCGCGCGGATGCGGATGGACATACGCCCTCGCGCTTGCTTGCCTCGCTCGGCCTCAGGCCCGGCGCGGCATGCTCACTTGGCGTCAACGGGCCCTAGGGCCGGGTTGCCAGCTCCAGTGCCAGCAAGCCCGCCATCGCCGCCTGGCGATTGCTACCGCACATCTCCGCCGAGGGCTGCAGCGAAGCGCAGAACGCGGGCCGTTCGGGGTGGCCGAACAGCCGGCAACGCAGGTACTCGTCCAGCTGCACGCAGGCCACGCCGGCCGGCTTGCCGTCGGGCATGCCCGGAATCGGCGAGGTGATCGACGGCGCCGTGCAGCACGCGCCGCAACCGGTGCGGCAAGCGAACGCCGCGAGGCCGACCACCGGCACGGCCGCCACCAAATGCGCGTCGATGGGAATCATGCGGACCACGTCATCACGACCACGCCACGCCGGCGCGGGCCACGCCCGGCAACGCCACGTGCGCGGGTGTTGATTCGCCGTTGCGCTCGATCCCGCGGAAGCGGCGTTGGCCCATGCCCATCGCTACACCGCTCACGCTCTCGACCCGTCACTGCCGTCGGCCGGCGCCTCGAACGGTTCCGTGGCGATCACGGCCGACAGCGGTATGGGGCCGTACACGTGCGGGTAGTAGTCGCCACTGCCCTCGCTCCACTCGTAGCGCAGGCTGTCGCCCAGCGCCGCGGCATCGATCTCCAGCCGCACGCGCGGACCCGCGCCGCGCAGGTAGCGCGCCACCACCCCGGCAATCTGCGTTTCCGTCGCGCAGTGCAGGAAGCCTTCCTCGGCCAGCAGCGGCGGTGCGTACTCGCCGATGGGTTGCGCGATCTCCCACGCCGCCGGGACCGCGAAATGGAACACGTGCACCGGGCGCAATTCGGTCGAGGTCGGGGTCATCGGCGGCTCAGTCCGCGTTGACCAGCGCGCTGTCGTGCTGCCGCAGCTGCGCGTACACCGGGTCGGTATCGGGGCGCTGACCGTGCCAGCGCTCGAAACTCTCCGCGGCCTGCTCGACCAGCATGCCCAGGCCGTCGACCGTGCGGTCGGCGCCGCAGGCGCGCGCCCATGCCAGGAACGGAATCGCGACCTCGCCATAGCTCAGGTCGACGGCATCGCCACGCGGCGCGATCAGCGAGCCTGGCAGTGGCGGCAGGCCGTCGCCGCGGTTGGCGGCGCTGGCGTTGATGATCAGGTCGAACGCGCCCAGCGAATCGACGTCGGCGAGGTAGCGCGGGTGCACGCGGCCGGGCTCGCCAAGCGCGTCGGCCAGCGCGTCGGCACGCTCGGGCGTGCGGTTGACGATGTAGAGGTCGCCCACGCCGGCATCCAGCAACGCCGGCGCCACGCCGCGCGCCGCACCGCCGGCGCCGATCAGCAGCGTGCGGCGCTCGCGCAGGTCCATGCCTTCGCGTTCGGTAAGGTCGCGCACCAGCCCGATGCCGTCGGTATTGTCGCCGTCCCATCCGGTCGCGGTGCGGATCAGCGTGTTGGCTGCGCCGGCGCGCTGGGCGCGCTCGGTGAGGTTGCCGCAGATCGCCGCCGCGCGCGCCTTGTGCGGCAGCGTGACGTTCGCGCCGACGCCGCCCTCGGCCGCGAACGCCGCCAGCGCGGCGTCGAACTGTTCGGGCGTCGCGTCGATGCGGGTGTATTCCAAAGCGATGCCGAACTGCTGCGCGAAAGCGGCGTGGATGCGTGGCGACAGCGAATGCGCGACCGGGTGGCCGATCACCGCGAACCGCCTGGCGACGCTGTTTGGGCTGGACATGGTGGACCCTCGCTAGACTGCCGGATGACCGAAAACACCGAAGGATGAAACGATGAAGGACATCGCGATCCGCTTGCCAACGAGTCTACTCCGCGCCTGCGTGATCGGTGCCGTGTTGATCGGCGCGCCGGCCGCCTGGGCGCTGTCGGAGTACGGCATCGAGGGCATGGGCGTGGTGTCCACGCGCGACAGCGAGATCCGCGCCGCCGTCAGCCCCGATGGCCAGCGCATCGTCTGGGGCAGCACCGACCGCACCGGCGGCACTGGCGGTTGGGACCTGTGGCAGGCGCGCCTGCGCGAAGGCCGATGGCAGGACCCGCAGCCGCTGTCGCTCAACACGGCCGGCAACGACTTCGATCCGGCATTCAGCGCCGACGGCCGGTGGTTGTACTTCTTCTCGAACCGCCCGGGCGGGGCGGGCGGCGACGACCTGTACCGCGCGCCCGTGCTCGCCGACGGTGGGTTCGGCGATGCGGTGAACCTCGGCGCGGGCGTCAACAGCCCGGGTGACGAGTGGGCGCCGAGCCCGGGGCGCGACGGCCGGACGCTGCTGTTCGCCAGCGACGGCTTTGGCGGCCTGGGTGGCCACGACTTGCTGGTTGCGCGATGGGACGGCGAGGCATTCGTCGCGCCGCACCCCGTGCCCGGCGTCAATACGGCCGCAGACGAATTCGATGCGGTCTGGCTTGGCGACGGGGCAACGTTGGTGTTCGCGCGCTCTGCCGACGCCCAGTCCGCGCCGATCCAGCTGCAGCTCGCGCACTGCGATGGCACGCGTTATGTCGAAGCCGGCGCGCTGGCGTTGTCGTTCAATGGCGTCGGTGCGTGGACGCTCGGTCCGGGTATCGACTGGAGCAAACCGGGCGAATTGCTGGTCAGCGGCGCGGCCACGTCGCCGCGCGCGGGCAAGCTGGACATCTACCGGATGAAGGCGCCGGCGGCGACAGGCAAAACCGGCTGCGTCTGACCGATGCCGGGGCGGCGGCGAAGAGTGCGCATGCTGCAGTCGCCGCATCGCATGACGTCATCAGACGGTGCCAGGCGTCGCGGGATGGCCGCCGGTCCCAGGCGCATCGCCGCCCATCGGCTCCACTGCCGGATCGTGAAAATGTGCGTGGCGTCGCACTTTGGGGCGTGCCTATCCTGCGCCGGCCACGCTGCGTGGCCACCACAAAAAGGACTTTGTCATGAGCACCAAGATGCGCCGTAGCGCCCGCACCCTCCTTCCGTTGCTGCTGTGCGCCGCGGCACTGCCGCTGGGCGCGGCCCCGCCGGGCGGCCTCTCGCCAGTGACGCCGTCGCCGGCGACCTTCGGCACGTGGGAAGCCACCGTGCGTTGGGCCCAGCCGCACGATGTGCAGGGGCCAACGGGCTCGGTGCACTACACGTACACCTACGCGCACATTTCCGCTACCACGCAGGACTCGTGCGAAGTGCAGCTCGACGGTTACGCCTCGCAACGCGGCGTTACCGTGGTGGACTACTGCACGTTCGTTCCGTACTGAGGCAAATCGCCGCGGGGCTGCTGCAGCCCCGCGGCGCTTGTCGGGCGCCAGCGCCGGAATGCGCAACGTCGACGCGCGCGGGCAAGCTGGACATCCACCGGATGAAAACGCCGGCGTCGACGGGCAGGCCAGGATGCGTCTGTTTGGAGTGCGGGAGCCCGCGTGCGCAACGTTAGAGGTCGAATCAATTCCGGGCGTGTCAGGGCACTTCGACCCGAACCCAGCGGAATGCCCGCGTCCATTCCTTCACCTTGAACGCATAGGACTTGAAGGCTTCGATCACGGCCTCGGCGGTGACCGGGGCCAGCGCCACGTAGCGGTTTTTCGAGGTAACGAGCTGGTGCTCGATGATGTAGCTGCCGTCGGGCTTCTGTTCTGCCAGCAGGTAGGTGCCATGGCCGCGATCGAGCACGATGATCGGCTCTTCAGAATGGCTGGCCAAGCGGGGGACCCAGGTTTCGATCAGTTCATCCGTGGCCGGCCCCTCGTAGTCGGCGCCAGGACAAACCAGGACGGGATCCGCGTACTCGGCGCCGATGTCGAAGACGATGTAGCTCTCGGGCAACTGCGACCGCAGGTTGTAGGCCACGATCACGAAGCAGTTCGAATGATCCGCGTCGATGTGCGCCAGCAGATACCTGCCGTCTGCGGTCGCGGAGGTGTAGTAGACCCCACGATCCACGTGGTCCCAGCATCCCAGACCGGTCCTGGCCCAAACGGTTTCCACCGCCCGCAAGCAGGTCTGCACAACGGCCGGGGAAATCCCGGCCGTGCTGGCACCATCGGGCGGGAACAGATCCAGATACTCATGGATCTGCAGCAATCGCATCAGTGTGCGTCCTTCAACCAGCGCGCCGCATCCAGTGCGAAGTAGGTCAGCACGCCGTCGGCGCCCGCGCGCTTGATCGAGGTCAGCGCCTCCAGCGCGCAACCGCGTTCGTCGATCCAGCCGTTGAGCGCGGCGGCCTTGAGCATCGCGTACTCGCCGCTGACCTGGTAGACGAAGGTCGGCGCACCGAACTCGTCCTTGGCGCGACGCACGATGTCCAGGTACGGCAGGCCCGGCTTGACCATGATCATGTCGGCGCCTTCCTCCAGGTCGAGCGCGATCTCGCGCATCGCTTCGTCGGAGTTGGCCGGGTCCATCTGGTACGTGTACTTGTTGCCCTTGCCCAGCGCGCCGGCGCTGCCGACGGCATCGCGGAACGGCCCGTAGAACGCACTGGCGTACTTGGCGCTGTAGGCCAGGATGCGCGTGTGGACGTGGCCTTCGAGTTCGAGCGCGCTGCGGATCTCGCCGATGCGCCCGTCCATCATGTCGCTGGGCGCGACGACGTCGGCGCCGGCAGCGGCGTGCGACATCGCCTGCTTGACCAGTGCCTCGACGGTCTCGTCGTTCATGACGTAGCCGGAGGCGTCGATCAGGCCGTCCTGGCCGTGCGTGGTGTAGGGGTCCAGGGCGACGTCGGTGATGACGCCCAGTTCCGGGAAGCGCTGCTTGAGCGCGCGCACCGCGCGCTGGCAGAGGCCGTCTTCGTCCCAGGCCGCCGCAGCGTCGAGCGATTTGGCTTCCGGTGCGGTCACCGGGAACAGCGCCAGCGCCGGAACGCGCAGTTCGCTGGCCTGTTCGGCGACGCGCATCAGCTCATCGATCGACAGGCGCTCGATGCCAGGCATCGAGGCGACCGCCTCGCGACCTGCCGGTTCGTGCACGAACACCGGATAGATCAGGTCGTTGCTGGTGAGGACCGTCTCGCGCATGAGGCGTCGCGAGAATTCGTCACGGCGCATCCGCCGCGGGCGTGAGAAGGGATAGCTCATGGCGGCCGATTCTACGCCCGTCGGCAGCCGGTACCGTCACCCATCCTGTCCGAATTCCATGTCGGAGCATCGATCGAAAATTCTGGCGGTGCCAGGCCCTGGCTGCCTCGTCAGTCCGGATAGACCCGGTACCGCAGCAGCTGCACCGTCACCGCGGCGCCGAGCGCCGGCACGTGCGCATCGGGCGCCGCGATCAGATCCAGTTCCAGCATGCGCGCCTGCTCGTGGACCTGCAGGTCCAGGGTGATGCGGTCGGCGCGACGGTGGATCGCCACCACCCACGCAGGCAGGCAGGCGTCGGAGTCGTTGGCGCTGCCATCGGCCACCAGCGCCAGGTCGTGCGGGCGCACGAACAGGCGCGCGGGGCCGGTGGCGACGGCATCGCCGTGGGTGGCGGCCACGGGCAGGCGGTGGCCATCGAGCACGAAACGATCACCGTCGATGTGGCCGTCCAGCGCGTTTGCCCGGCCGATGAAATCGAACACGTAGGCCGAGGCCGGGGCGCGGTAGATCTCGTGGGGCGTGCCGACCTGTTCGATGCGTCCGTCCTTCAGCACCACCACCCGATCGGCCAGTTCCAGCGCCTCTTCCTGATCGTGGGTCACGAACACCGTGGTCTGCCCGGTCTGCTCGTGCAACTGGCGCAGCCAGCGACGCAGTTCGACGCGCACCTTGGCGTCGAGTGCGCCGAACGGCTCGTCGAGCAGCAGCACGCTGGGGTCGATCGCCAGCGCACGCGCAAGCGCGACGCGCTGCTTCTGCCCACCCGACAGCTGCTCGGGGTAGCGGCCGCCCAGTTCGGGCAACTGGATCAGGCCGAGCAGTTCCTCCACGCGGCGCGCGATCGTGGCCTTGTCCGGGCGCCGCGCACGCGGTCGGCTGCGCAGGCCGAAGGCGATGTTCTCGGCCACGGTCATGTGCTTGAACAGCGCGTAGTGCTGGAACACGAAACCGACGTTGCGCTCGCGCAGGCTGAGTCGCGTGGCATCGGTGTCGCCGAACAGCAGCCGACCCGAATCCGGGTGCAGCAGGCCGGCTACCACCCGCAGCAGCGTGGTCTTGCCCGAGCCCGACGGGCCCAGCAGCGCAACCAGCTCGCCCGAGGCAATGTCCAGGTCGACCGCGTCCAGCGCGGCAACGTCGGCATACCGCTTGCTGATGCCCTGGATGGCGAGGTTCATGCCGTGCGGTCTCGTCCGGAGGGTCGGGACGGTGTCCGTGCGCCCCGTGGGCGAGTGTGCGGGAGCCGCGTCATGACGGGCTTCACGCGGTGACAGCGCGACGACGTCGGCCAGGCGGGGCGATAGTGCCGTGGGCGCCGGAGCCAGTGGCCCGCGTTGCGTTGCTTCGTTGCGTGCTGTCGTCATTTCAGTGCCGCCGATGCGATTGTGCGAGGGCGTCGCCGTGACGCGCCTCCAGCCAGAACTTCAGGACCAGGGTCACCAGCGCCAGGCCGGCGAGCAGCGAGGCCACCGCAAACGCGGCGGTGCCGTCGAACTCGTTGTAGAGAATCTCGATGTGCAGCGGCAGGGTGTTGGTGAGGCCGCGGATGTGGCCCGAGACCACCGACACCGCGCCGAACTCGCCCATCGCGCGCGCGCCGCACAGCAGCACCCCGTACAGCAGGCCCCACTTGATGTTGGGCAATGTCACGCGGCGGAACATCGTCCAGCCACTGGCGCCAAGCGAACGGGCCGCGAGCTCCTCGTCCGCGCCCTGCTGTTGCATCAGCGGGATCAGCTCGCGCACCACGAACGGGAAGGTGATGAACAGCGTGGCCAGCACGATGCCGGGTCGTGCGAACAGGATCTTGATGTCGAACTGCTGCAGCAGCGACGCAAACCAGCCTTGCGAGCCAAACAGCAGCACCAGGCACAGGCCCGCCACCACCGGCGACACGGCGAACGGCAGGTCGATCAGGGCCAGCAGCACGCGCTTGCCGCGAAACGCGAAACGCGTGACCGCCCACGCGGTCAGCAGGCCGAACACGGCGTTGACGGGTATCACGATCGCCGCGGTCAGCAGCGTCAGCTTGAGCGCTGCAATCGCATCGGGATGGCGCAGCGCGTCGAGCCAGCGGGCGAATCCTTCGCCGAACGCCGCGCCCAGCACCATCAGCAGCGGCAGCACCACCAGCAGCGCCATGATCGCCACGGCCAGCACGATCAGGCTCCAGCGCAGCCAGCGCGGTTCGCGCAGCAGGTCGGCCTCGTCACTCACCGGTTGCCTCCGCGCCGCTCGTGGCGGAACAGCTGCGGGATCGCGTTGATCACCAGCAGGCACACGAACGAGGCTGCCAGCAGCAGCGCGGCGATCGCGATCGCGCCGTTGTAGTCGTACTCCTCCAGGCGGATGGTGATCAGCAGCGGCGCGATCTCGGTCTTGTAGGGCAGGTTGCCGGCGATGAAGATCACCGAGCCGTACTCGCCCAGGCCACGCGCGAACGCCAGCGAGAAGCCGGTCAGCAGCGCCGGCAGCAGTTCGGGCAGGATCACCCGGCGCAGCGTGGTCAACCGGGAGGCACCCAGCGAAGCGGCGGCCTCCTCCTGCTCGCGGCCCAGCGCTTCCAGCACCGGCTGCACCGTGCGCACCGCGAAGGGCAGGCCGATGAAGACCAGCGCGATCACGATGCCGGCTGGCGCGTAGGCGATCTTGATGCCGGCCGGCTCGAGGTAGCGGCCGACCCAGCCGTTCTGCGAGTAGATCGCGGTCAACGCGATGCCGGCCACGGCGGTGGGCAGGGCGAACGGCAGATCGACCAGCGCATCGAGCAGGCGCCGGCCGGGGAAGCGATAGCGCACCAGCACCCAGGCAACCACCGCGCCCGCCAGCAGCGCCAGCACCGCGGCCACCAGCGCAGCGCCGAAGCTGAGCTTGAGCGAGGCCTGCACGCGTTCGTCCTGGATCGCACGCAGCCAGCCCTCGGCGCCCAGTCCGGCCGCCTTGAACGCCAGCGCAGCCAGCGGCAGCAGCACCACCACGCCCAGCCAGGCCATGCCCAGGCCGAGGCTGAGGCTGAAACCCGGCAGCGGGCGGCGACCGCGTGGCGGTGCGGACGGCGATGTGATGGCAGTGGCGCTGGCGGTCATCGGGCGGTTCGGGGCCGGGAGTATTGCTGGACGCGCTTTCGCATGGAGTGGTCTGCCTCGCCGTTGTAAGGAACCCGGTGTTGGCTGGCGTGACGATCACGCACCGTGCCGGACAGACCCGGCACTGAACCCGCTATCGACTCGCCACGCCAGTGATGCAACGGCATGACGCCATAACCAGCGCGCCGGCCGGCCCTGCGGCGCCGTCACCGCAAGCCCCGGGCCGGCTCAGCGCCGGTAGATCCGGTCGAACAGACCGCCGTCGGCGAAGTGCTGCGCCTGCGCTTTGCGCCAACCGCCAAAGGCGTTGTCGATGGTGACCTGGGGCACGCGTGGGAAGCGCGCGAGCTCGGCCGCCGGGACGCCGGCCGGGTTGGCCGGGCGGTAGTGGTGGCGCGCAGCCAGGCGCTGCCCGGCCGGGGAGTACAGGAATTGCAGGTAGGCCTGGGCCTGCTTGCGGGTGCGGTGCTTGTCGACGTTGCGGTCCACCAGCGCCACCGGCGGCTCGGCGCGGATGCTCATGCTGGGTACGACGATCTCGAACTTGCCGCGGCTGCCCGGTTCGGCCAGGGTCAGCAGCGCCTCGTTTTCCCAGGCCACCAGCACGTCGCCGATGCCGCGCTCGACGAAGGTGGTGGTGGACCCGCGCGCGCCGGTGTCGAGCACTGGCACGTTGCCGAACAACTTGCCCATGTAGGCCAGCACCTGGTCGGCCCGGCGGTACTTCCACGACGCCCAGGTCCACGCGGCCAGGTAGTTCCAGCGCGCGCCGCCGGACGTCTTGGGATTGGGCGTGATCACGCCGATGCCGGGCCGCGCGAGATCGCCCCAGTCGCGGATCTGCTTGGGGTTGCCCCGGCGCACCAGGAACACGACGGTCGAGGTGTACGGCGCGCTGTTGTGCGGCAGGCGCGATTGCCAGTTGGCCGGCAGCAGCTGGGCCTTCTCGGCCAGTGCGTCGATGTCGGCAGCCAGCGCCAGCGTGACGACGTCGGCCTCCAGGCCGTCGATCACCGAACGGGCCTGCTTGCCCGAGCCACCGTGCGAGGCGCGGATGGTGAGGTTCTCGCCGGTCTGCTGTTTCCATTGCGCGGCAAACGCCTGGTTGACGTCCTGGTACAGCTCGCGCGTGGGGTCGTAGGACACGTTCAGCAGTTCGGCCGCGACGGCGTTTCCGGAAACGGCGGCAGACAGCGCGAGCAGCGCGGTCGCGGCAATCAATGCGGTGCGAAGGGTGCGCAGGCGGGTCGTCGTGCCGTTGCGCGGGGTGGGGGAGGCGGTGCTGGCAGAACGGGAGGCGATGGGCATCGTGGGGTCCTCGTGATGGCCTTGTGGGCTCTTGTAGGAGAGCGGATCGAAAATCCGGGTGAGCACCGTGTCGAGCAGCTCAGTACACCAGGCCGATGCGGGTCAGCAGCACGTCTTCGCGGCGGTCGGTGCCGCCGGGCGCGGCGTCGAGCCGGGTGCGTTCGTAATCGATGCCCAGGCGCAGGTGCCGGTTCGGCCACCAGTTGACGGTGACGCCGCGGCTGCGCGTGCGGCGCCATGCCGTGCCGGGGTTGGCGTAGAACGGGAACGCGTCGACGTCGGCATCCAGCCGGCCGATGCGCGCGGCCACCTGCACCGCGCCAAAGCCGCCGTTGCCGCCCAACAGCGGACGCGCGGGGGCGATGGCATCGAAGCTGGCGTCCTCGCCGGTCAGCACCCAGCCGCCCTGCAACTCCCACGCGCGGTGGTCGAGCGAGGCGCTGGTGCCCCCGCGACGAAGTGCGTGGCGCGACTGCAGCGTTTCGATCTGCAGGTGCGCCGGGCCGCGGTACCAGTCGCTGTACGCGCCGACGCGGGTGAATCGACCGTCGGCGATGGCGTCGCCGCGGTAGCGGAAGATCGTCTCGCGACCGGGTGTGCGGTAGCGGCCCAGGCGCGGGTCTTCGAGGCTGCCCTTGCGATCGCCGCGGCTGCCGGTCACGCCGACGCGCCACCGACCGCCCAGCAGCGGCTGCTTGAACTGCACGTGGCCGACCAGCTCGGCACCGGCGTCGGGGCTGTGCGCGATCTCGCCGTCGGGCGCACCGTCGAAGACGCCGGCCTGCACCTGCCAATGCTTGCCGGGCTTCCAACCGAGCATGAGGCCGTTGTCTCGGTTGGGTGCCAGTTCGCCGACCAGGCTGGACTCGACGAAGGTGATCGCGTTCGACGACTTCAGCCGATCCAGGCTGATCGGCGGCTTGGTACGGCCGACGGTCAACGTCCAGTCCTGGTCGATCTCGAACGCGACGTAGGCATCGAGCAGCTTGTTCTCGTCGCGCGTCAGCTCGGGCATCAGGCGCAGGTTCCAGCGTTCGCCCTTGAGCTGGATGATCGGGTCGACGCGGCGCCAGTACGACACGCGATCGGCCGGATGCGCGTTGTCGTCGAGAAATCGGACCTGGTCGTAGTGGATATAGCCGCCGAAGGTGGGCGTGACCGCCGCGGCGGTCGGGGCCAGCGCAAGCCATGGCAGCGCGCGCAGGACGATGGACAGCGTGGGCATGACGAATCCTCTGTAACGGTTGGTTGCGTGCGGCCAGGCAATGGGCAGGGCGTGGTTGTGGCAACGCCGCGCACGTCGACGTGCGCCTTGCTGGGCGCAATAACCGAAGGGCATCGCGCGGGATTCGATTACGTAGAGATGGGTTCTGCGTCGCGCGTCGCGTCCGGCGCATTACGCCTTCGGCTAATGCGCCCTACGGGCACATCGCCGATCGCCGATTGCATCCACGTTTCCTGGCCGGCACGTTGCGCCAGCGTGGCCAGGCTGCAGTGGTCCAGCACGCCCGACAGCGCCTGGCGGGTCTCGCGCATGAGCGCGCGCACCGCGCACCGCGACGGATCGGCGCAGTCGTGGCACGGCCGGTAAGCGGTGATGCTCGCGCAGCGCACCGGCGCCAGCGGACCGTCGATGGCGCGGATCACGTCGCCGACCATGATCGCGTCCGCCGCGCGTGCCAGTGCATGGCCACCGGTCTGGCCGCGGCGGCTGCGCACCAGGGCGGCCTTGCGCAGGTCCACCAGGATGGCTTCGAGAAACTTCGGCGGCACGTTCGCGCGCGCGGCGATCGCATGCGCCTGCAGCCAGTCCTCGGCGCTGCCGGTGAGGGCGCACATCGCACGTAATCCGTACTTGGCTTTGTTGGTCAGCATTTCCTAGTTTTTCTATAGGGATGGATTTTCAGCGTCAATCGCCGCTGCGCCATGTGGTCATGCGCCAACTCGGTGATCGCCTTGCGTGGCAACGGTTTCGCTGGTTCCGGTGCGGCTCATTGCCGGTTGGCATGTCGTGATGACCGGCTGCAGTGCGACCGTCGTGATCCGCTGCCAGATCGCGGCATTGCTGCCTTGCGACGACGTGGCGCGCGGCGGTTTGCGGATCGGCCTCGCTTAAGATGCGCCGATGCGATCTCGCCCCCTGCCACCACTCGTCCGCGCCTGCTTCGTCGGCCTATGCGCGCTCGCCGTGCTGTGCTGGTTCGGGCCGTGGCTGACCCGTTTCGATCCGCATGCGCCCGACTGGACGGCGCTGTCGGTTGCGCCCGGAACGGCCGGTCACTGGTTCGGCACCGATGCGATCGGTCGCGACGTGTTCGCACGCACCCTGGCCGGCGGCAGGCTGTCGCTCACCATCGGTCTGTTGTCGAGTGTGGTCGCGCTGCTGATCGGACTGGCTTACGGCGCGATCGCCGGACTTGCCGGCGGGCGCGTCGAGCGCGCGATGCTGCGGGTGCTCGACGTGTTCAGTGCCTTGCCGTTCCTGCTGGTGGTGATCCTGCTGTTGACGTTGTTCGAGCGTTCGCTGGCGTTGTTGCTGGCGGCGATCGGCGGCTACGTCTGGATCGACCTGGCGCGGGTGATGCGTGCCGAAGCCGCGCGCCTTCGCGAGGCGCCTTTCGTGCTTGCCGCGCAGGCCGCCGGGGCCGGCTTCGGCCAGCGCCTGCGCTGGCACGTGCTGCCCAACCTGCTGCCGCTGGCGTTGGTCTATCTGGGCCTGATCCTGCCGCAGGCGATCCTGGTGGAGAGCTTCCTGGGCTTCCTCGGACTCAGTGTCGACGAGCCCTCGGCCAGCTGGGGCACCCTGCTCAGCGAGGGCGTGCAGGAACTGGATTCGGCGCCGTGGACGCTGCTGTTCCCGGCCGGACTTCTGGTGGCGACGTTGGCCGTGTTCCAGTTTCTCGGTGACGGCCTGCGCGACTGGCTCGACGTGCACGGCGCGCGCGAGGCGGCCGCGGCATGAGGTCTTCCACGTGCGCACGTCGCCTTGCCGGCGGCGGCAGTCCCGCAGCAGCGGTTGCAGGTGGCCAGGCGTGTGCAGCCGGTCGGAGCGCGCCGCCATGATCGTGCTGCGCGACCTGTGCATCGAACACCGCGAACGCCGTCTGCTCGGCCCGTTGCAGCTGGAGCTGCGCGCAGGCGAATGCGTGGGACTGGTGGGCGAGAGCGGCAGCGGCAAGAGCCTGACGGCGCTGTCGCTGCTGGGGCTGCTGCCGGCGGGGCTGCGCGCCGCCGGATCACTGGCCTGCGATGGCCGCGCCATCGCGCTGGATTCGCCCGGGCACGCCGCATTGCGCGGCAAGGTGCTGGGCTGGGTGCCGCAGGACCCGCTGGCGACATTGCACCCGCTGCGCACCGTCGGTTCGCAGCTGACCGAAACCCTGCGCGTGTTGCGCGGACTGTCGCGCGGCGATGCCCTGCGCGACGCGCGCGCGCTGTTCGAGCGTGTGCAGCTGCCCGAGCCGCAGGCCGCGCTCGATCGTTACCCACACCAGTTCTCCGGCGGCCAGCGCCAGCGAATCGCGATCGCCCTGGCGCTGGCGACGCGGCCGCGCGTGCTGATCGCCGACGAGCCGACGTCGGCGCTGGACGCGCGCATCGCCCGCGACATCCTCGACCTGCTCGATGCGCTGCGTCGCGAGGACGGCCTGGCGATGTTGCTGATCAGCCACGACCTGCCGCTGGTCGGGGCCTACGCGCAGCGCCTGCTGGTGCTGCAGCGTGGCGTGGTGGTCGAGGCCGGCGACACCGCCACCGTGTTCGCGAACCCGCGGCACGCGTACACCCGCGAACTGCTGGCCGCCGACCGGTTGGCACCGTTGCCGCCCGGCAACAACGACGCGCCCTTGCTGCTGCAGGGCGAAGGGCTGCGCCTGCGCTACCCGCGCGCACCGCGCGATGCGCTGACCGACGTGGGCATCGAATTGCGCCGCGGCGAAGGGCTGGCGCTGGTCGGCGAGAGCGGCAGCGGCAAGAGCACCCTGGGCCGGGTGTTGCTGCGCCTGTTGCGCGGGGCGCACGGGCGCGTCCTGCTGCACGAGGCCGACGGCGGCGTGGTGGATCTCAACACCCTGCCAACGCACGCGCTGCGGCGTCTGCGCGCGCGCATCGGCGTGGTGTTCCAGGATCCGTACGCCTCGCTCGATCCGCGCATGCGCATCGCCGAGATCGTCGGTGAGCCGCTGCGCATCCACGGACGCGGCGATGCGGCCGCGCGTCGTGCCCGGGCCGCCGAACTGCTGCAGGCGGTGGGCTTGGGCGATGGCGATCACGCGGCCGGTGCGGACGTGCTCGATCGCTATCCGCACGAGTTCTCCGGCGGCCAGCGTCAGCGCATCGCGATCGCGCGTGCATTGGCCACCGATCCGGAACTGCTGGTCTGCGACGAGGCGGTGTCCGCGTTGGACGCACACCACCGCGGCGCCATCCTCGCCTTGCTGCAGCGGCTCAAGCGCGAACGCGGCCTGGCGTTGCTGTTCGTCACCCACGATCTTGCCGCGGCGGCGGCGGTGGCCGAGCGCATCGCGGTGCTCGAGAACGGGCGCATCGTCGAGACCGGGGCCACCGGCGCGGTGTTGCGCGCGCCGCAGCATGCGCACACAAAGGCACTGTTGGCAGCCAGACCGCCGGCGGCGTGAGGGTTGCCCTCGTCCGCTCGGCTCGACCTCTCGCGTGCGTCAGCCGCGCAGGTCGGTGTCGAAAGTCAGCAGTTGCAGGTACACCGCCAGATCGGCATCGCTGTGGCAGCAGAACACCACCTCGTTGATGCCGGGCACCTGCGGCAGCGTGGCGCACACCGTGTCTATCGCGATGCGCGCGGCCGGCAGGAACGGATAACCGTAGGCACCGGTGCTGATCGCGGGGAACGCGATGCTGCGTACGCCCGCATCGGCAGCCACACGCAGTGCGTTGCGGTAGCACGCGGCCAACAGCTCGGGTTCGCCGTGCGCACCGCCGCGCCACACCGGGCCGACCGTGTGCACCACGTACCGGGCCGGCAGGAGGTGCCCACCGGTGAGCTTGGCCTGGCCGGTCTCGCAGCCGCTGAGCCGGCGGCACTCGTTGGCAAGCTCGGGTCCGGCCGCGCGGTGGATCGCGCCGTCGACGCCGCTGCCGCCGAGCAGCGACGAGTTGGCGGCGTTGACGATCGCGTCGACGGCGAGCGTCGTGATGTCGGCTTGTCTTGCGCGCAGTCGGGTCATCGCGCACTCCCGGGGTTAGACGATACCGCCGCCCAGCATCAGCCGCGCGACCGCGACCACGATGACGATGCCGTTGAGCAACAGGCCGGTCTTGGCCCGGCCGTTGCGCTCGCTGCGGGTCAGTGCCATGGCGAGCGCGGCGATGATCGCGCCGATCGCGGCGAAGGGAATCAGGAACCAGTTGCCCCATCCCAGCAAGGGGACCAGCGCAACCACCATCCACACCATTGCCACGATGCCCCAGATCAGGCTGATCAGTCCCATCGGCTTCCCCCTGCGTGAGTGATGCGCCGAGGATAGCCGGTGATCGGTGATCGGTCCTCTGTCGGAAGTGGGTGGGTGGTCCGGGCCTGGCGCCGGGCCGTGGCGTGCCGGGGGACCGGCTCGATCACCCATCGCGGGTTCGGATCGCACGATCGGCGGCGATTGGCCAGGACCCTGCGGCAGCGGTCGCTGCCGCAGGGTGTGTGCGACGTGCTTGTCGCGGTGGCGCCGTTGCGGGCGCCGCGTCCCTCAGCCGTGCACCCCGTCGATCTCCACGCGCAGTTCGCGGCGGCAGATTGCCGCGTGCAGCACCAGCCGCTGCACCGCGGGGTCGAGGCGTTGTTCGAGCAGGGCGGTGACCTGGGCGATCTCGTCCCGGTCGCGCACGTAGACCTTGAGGCAGCTGGTCGCGCCGAAGCGCGGTTGCAGCTGGGGTTGCCGGGCGCGCGCGACGGCCAGCAGGCTGTCGAAGTTGGCCAGGGTTTCGTCCAGCTGCGCGGCCACCGAATCGGCGTGGCGCGACTCGTGACCGACCACCGCCGCGGTACCCGACAGCAGCAGCGGTACCTCGGCGCCGGTCGGCGGCAGCATCGCCCGGGCGAAGCTGGGCGGCTGCGGACCGTACTGGCGCGGGTAGCGGTAGGCGCTGACCTGGCGCGGGTTCTCCAGCGGATTGCCGGGCGCGCGCGCGGCCAGCCAGTAAACCTGCAGACGGCGTTCGTTGTCGACGCGGCCGATCGCGGTCGCGGCCGGCAGTTGCGCCGGATGGGCATCGCCGATGCCGCGCGCACGGCCGACGCAGAACACGCGATAGCGCTCGATGTCGCCTTCGCCGTGGGTGATGCCGTCGAGGTAGTTCCAGGTACGCAGCAGGTGCGGGTAGCCGTGCTCGAGGTTGAGCTCGCGCAGGCGCCGGTAGATGGTTTCGGCCGTCACGTCGATCTCGGACGTGCCTTCGTCCAGCTCGAGCGCGCCGAACAGCAGCTCGCCATCCTCCGCCCAGGCCAGACCGTCGATGCGGCCGTGGCGAACCGGGCCGCCGGCACGCCACAGTTCCAGCGGCGCGGCACCGTGCGGTTCGAGCGCGACGCGCAGGTAGCGTGGATCGTCCAGTACCGGTGCGTGGCTGCCGAAACCGAACAGCGCCAACGTGTCCGGCCTGGCGAGGAGTTCGGCCGGATCGCCGTCGACATAGTCGACCGACAGGCGCACCGGGTGCGGGCCATGGGCCATCAGCGCGCTCACGGATTGCCCTGCTGCAGGGTGTCGCCGGTGACGGTGACGTCGACCTGGCGGCGTCGACGCAGCCAGCCGCGCAATGCCGCCGGTGCCATGCGCAGTGCGGTGAACAGGTAGATCGCGCGGAACAGGCGCAGCCGGCGCAGTACGGCGGCGTTGTCGAACACATCGCCGGCCAGCATCGAGATCACGGCCTGCTCCACCTGCCAGTCGTTGCGCGGATTGTTGAACAGATGTTGCATCACCGGCGTCGTGAAGCGGTAGATGAACCAGGTGAAGTGCTTGAGGCCGCGTCGCAGCCGCTTGACCATCGCGGCCTGCAGGACCGGCTCGCGGCGCGGTTCGCGCAGGCTGCCATCGACCACCTCGGCGGCCTGCTCGGCGCTGTTCATGCCCAGGTAGACACCCGAGGAGAACACCGGGTCGACGAACGCGTAGGCGTCGCCCACCATCAGCCAGCCCGGGCCGGTCATCTGCGTGCAGGTGTAGGAGTAGTTGCCGGTGACGTGGACGGGCGCGACACGCTGGGCGTCCTGCATGCGCGCCCAGGCCTGCGGCTCGGACTCCAGCGTCTTCATCAGGAACGCCTCGCTGTCGCCACGGCGCTGCTTGAGGTACTCCGGGAAGCACACCGCGCCGACGCTCATGACGTCGTTCTGCAGCGGAATCAGCCACATCCATCCGTGTGCGAAGCGCTGCACGGTGATGTTGCCGGCGTCCTCGCCATCGCGCCGAAGCACGCCGGTGAAGTGGCTGAAGATTGCCGCCGACTGGTGCAGGGGATTCTTGCGCTTGAGCTTGAGCTGGCCGCCGAGCAGGGCGTCGCGGCCGCTGGCATCGACCAGGTAGCGCGGTCGCACCAGCAACGCATTGCCGTCGGCGTCGCGCGCACGCACCAGCGACGGCCGGTCATCGGCACCGAACTCGACCGATTCGACCTTGACCCGCTCGCGCGCGTCCACGCCGTTGGCCTGGGCGTGCCGGAACAGGATCTCGTCGAACTGCTCGCGCTTGACCTGGTACGCGTAGCCAAACCGCGGGTTGAGCGCGCGATCGAAACGGAACGTGTTGTAGGCCAGCCCGTTGCCTTGGCCGTCGTCGGTCACCGGGAATTCGGCGCCGGGCTTGAACGTGCCGATCGCCTTGACCTGCTCGAGCACACCCAGCCGCTCGAGGATCGGCAGGTTCATCGGCAACAGCGATTCGCCGATGTGGAAGCGCGGGTGTTCGCCCTTTTCCAGCAGCAGGACCCGCCAGCCCTTTCGGGCGAGGAGGGTGGCCGCGGTGGTTCCGGCAGGACCACCGCCGATCACCAGTACGTCGGTGTCGATCGGGGCAGACGGCGTGGCGGGGCGTGGCGGGGCGGACGGGTCGGCGGCGCTTTCGGTCATAGGACCGTATGATAGCCGGCCAACCGTGCGCTCCGTCGCGGTTGCGCCCGTGGTCTGGATGCCGGATCGTGGCGTCCCTTGTCATGCCACGCACTGGAAGTCCGATGTCCGAACAAACCGCCTCCGAACGCGCCCTGGCCGAGCTGCTGGTGGATAGCCTGAACCTGGAGGGCGTGTCCCCGGACGCAATCGACCCGGAAGCGGCGCTGTTCGGCACCGGGCTGGGTCTGGACTCGATCGACGCGCTGGAACTGGCGCTGGCGGTAGGCAAGCATTACGGCTTCCAGCTGCGCTCGGACAACGAGGAAAACCGTCGCGTGTTCGCCTCGCTGCGCTCGCTGTCGACGCACATCGAGCAGCACCGGACGGCCTGATCGCAGTCCTGCGGTCCTGCCCGCCGTGGAACGCGCCGACGTGGCGCGCCCGTCGCCCCTCCCGCCCGCCGACCCGGTGACACCGGCCTGGCTGGTCGGCGTGCGCGTGCTGCTGGCAGTCGCCTACCCGCTGCTGGCGCATTGGGCCAGCCATCGTGGCAGTGGCGAGGCCGCGGCATTCGCGCTGGTCGATCTGATGCTGATCGTGCTGCTGGGCCCGTTGGCCGCCCGCCGGCCGTGGGCGTGGGTGCTGCTGGCAGCGCTGATCTCCGGACTGGCGATGCTGGCCTCGACGCCGTGGCTGCAACTGCTTCTGCTGGCTCCGCCGATGCTGTTCACCGCGTTGCTGGCGTGGTGGTTCGGGCGCAGCCTGCGGGCGCCGCGCGAGGCGCTGATCAGTCGCATCGTCGGTGCGCTGGACGGCTGCGAGCCTTCCCAGCTGCCCTCGCCGTTGTACCGCTACACGCGTCGCCTGACGGCGGCGTGGTCGTTGCTGCTGGCCACCCTGTCGTTGACCAACGGTCTGCTGGCGGTGATCGCCGTGCCCGGCGGCGTGCTGGTCCGGTTGGGCCATCCGCCGCTGTTCGCCGTGGCGCAACAGCAGTGGTCGCTGTTCGCCAACCTGTTGAACTACGGCATCGTCGGCGGCTTCTTCGTCGCCGAGTACGTCATCCGCCGGCGCCTGTTCCCGCACCGCCCCTACCGGAATTTCGTCGATTTCATGCGCCGCATGGGGGCGCTGGGTCCGGACTTCTGGCGCAAGCTGTTCAGCTGAGACGCCATGGGGCCGATGCTCGTACCCCGGTCGGCGCCGACTCGCGCGCCTGGCTTATCCTTTGCCACCCTGTCTGTGGTGGCACGTCAGATGCAATTCACCGTCCCCGCCGACCATCCGTGCCTGCCCGGCCATTTCCCGGGGCGTCCGCTGGTGCCTGGCGTGGTAGTGCTCGACCGCGTGCTGGCGGCGGTAGAGGCCGCAACCGGCCGGCCGATCGAGACGCTGGGGCTGCCGCAGGTGAAGTTCCTGCTGCCGCTGTTGCCCGGTGAGTCGGCTCGGGTTGAACTGCAATCGGACGCGACCACGCCACTGCGCTGGCGATTTCGCGTGCTGCGTGGCGATGACCTGCTGGCCAGTGGCGAGGTGGTGATCGATGCAGGCCGCCCTGCCGATGGCTGCGGAGCGGGGGCATGAGCACGGACTGGAAGCAGCGCCCCGAAGGCGGCGGCCGCTTTGCGATCTGGCTGATCCGCACCATTGCCCGCTACGGCGGGCGTGCCGTGGCGCGTCTGCTGCTGTACCCGATCACGGCTTACTTCGTGCTGGTGCGCGGGCCGGAACGGCGTGCCTCGCAGGCCTTCCTCCAGCGGGCCCTGGGCCGACCGGCGGGCTGGACCGATGGCTTCCGTCACGTGCACAGCTTCGCCGCCACCATCCTCGACCGCGTGTTCATGCTCAGCGGCCAGTTGGAGCGTTTCGATATCACCATCGACGGCGTGGACGCCGTTCACGCCCAGCTCGACCGCGGACAGGGCGTGCTGATGTTCGGCTCGCACCTGGGCAGTTTCGAGGTGATGCGCGTGCTCGGCTGCCGGCGGCCGGGCCTCAAGGTGCGCGTGGTGTTCGACCGCGGCCACAACGCCGCGGTCACCCAACTGCTCGAAGCACTCGATCCGCAGATGGCCGCGACCGTGATCGATGCCGCCCAGGACGGCCCGTCGATCGTGTTCGCGATCAAGCAGGCGCTCGACGAGGGCGCGCTGGTGGCGTTGCTGGTCGACCGCGCGCGACCCGGCGAGCCGACCGTCCAGGCGCCGTTCCTGGGAAGCCCGGCACCGTTCCCGGTGGCACCGTGGCTGATTGCCGCGGCACTGAAGGTGCCGGTGATGCTGGCGTTCGGCCTGTACCGCGGTGGCCGCCGCTACGAGCTGGCCTTCGAGCTGTTCAGCGCGGGGCTGGACATCGGTCGGCATAACCGTGCTCAGGCATTGCCGGCGGTGGTGCACGACTATGCCGCGCGGCTGCAGGCACGCACCCTGGCAGCGCCGTACAACTGGTTCAACTTCTACGACTTCTGGCAGACCGACGATGCGAACGATCCCGCGTGTGACCCTGCTGGCGACGCTCATGGCGCTGGTCGCGAGCCCGCTGGCCGCCGCCCCGCCTGAGGTCCAGGCGGCCAGCGTCGACTGGGCCCTCGCGCAACTGGCGCAGCCCACGCCCAGCCGGACCGAATTCCTCGAACTGCGCGGGTCGGCGATGCTCAAGCAGCCGCTGCGCCTGCAGGGCGAGTACCGTCGTCCCGACGGGGCCACGCTGGTGCGCGAGGTGCGTCAGCCGTACGCCGAGACCACCACCATCCGCGCCGGTGAGGTGCGCATCGCGCGCGCTGGCCAGTCGCCGCGCACGTTCTCGTTGGCCCGCGCGCCGGAGCTCGCCGGGCTGCAGGCCAGTTTCGGCGCCCTGCTGTCGGGCGATCGTGCGCGCCTGGAGCGTGACTACCGCATCGTCGTCAACGGAAGTCGCGCGCAATGGACGCTGGCGCTGCGACCCAACGACGCCGCGCTGGCCGCGCGCGTGCAGGCGATCGTGCTGTACGGGCGCGCCGCCGAATTGCGCTGCATCGAGACCCGAGCCGTGCCGGCGCGCGGCGGCCCCATGGCGGCGCCGCAACGCACCCTGCTCGCCGGCGCCGCGCGCGCTGCGGCCACGGTCGCCGAGCCGGCCGGTCTGGCCGCGCTGTGCACCGGCCAGCCGGCGCAATGACGGCCTCGTCACCTTCCGGCGACGCGCCGTCCGGCCACGCCATTCCCGATGATTCCCAGCCCGGTGCGCCCCAACCTGATGCGACCGGATCACACGGGCCGCGTCTGCTGGCGCCGGGGCTGCGGATCGCGCTGGCGCTGGCGTGGCTGGGATTGCTGGTCGCGGCCGGCCTCTGGCTGGGGTCGCGCCTTCAACTCAGTGGCGACCTGCGCAAGTTCATGCCGGCCGCGCAGACGCCGGCGCAGAAGCTGCTGATCGACGAACTGGGCGAGGGCCCGGGCTCGCGCCTGCTGCTGATCGCGTTGTCGGGCGCCGATGCGCAGACCCTCGCCGCGCAATCGACGGCGATGGCCGCGACGCTGGCGGTCGAGGACCGGTTCCAGTTCGTCGCCAACGGCATGGACGGCGGGCTCGACGCCGTGCCCGAACGCCTGCGGCCCTACCGCTATTTGCTGTCGCCGACGCTCGACGGGCAGGCATTCGATGCGGCCTGGTTGGCCGATGAACTGGGCGCGCGCGTGCAGGACCTCGGCTCACCGGCGGCGGGCTTGATCGAACCGCTGCTGCCGGCCGATCCCACGCTGGAGACGCTCAAGCTGGCCGAGGCCTGGCAACCGGCCAACGCGCCCCAGCGCGTGCACGGCGTGTGGTTCGATCGCGCCGGTCGCGAGGCGTTGCTGGCGGTGCAGACGCGCGCTGCGGGCTTCGATCCGACCGGCCAGCAACAGGCGGTCGACGCCATCCGCGCGGCGTTCGAGGCCAGCCGCGGCGACAGCGCTGCCACGCTCACGCTCAGCGGCCCGGGTGCGTTCTCGGTGGAGATCGGTGGCCGCACCGCGCGCGAGGCCAGCCTGATCGGCACGATCGACTCGATCGTGTTCGCGCTGCTGCTGTGGCTGGCCTACCGCAGCTGGAAGGCACCGCTGCTGGGCGGCCTGCCGCTGGCCACGGGCGGGCTGGCCGGACTGGCGGCGGTCGCGCTGGCATTCGATGGCGTGCACGGCATCACCATCGCCTTCGGCTTCACCCTGATCGGCGTCGCCCAGGACTACCCGATCCACCTCTTCAGCCACCAGCGTGCGGGGCTGTCGCCGTGGGCGAACGCGCGCGCGCTGTGGCCCACGCTGGGCACCGGTGTCGCCTCGACCTGCATCGCCTACCTGACCTTCCTGGCGTCGGGTGTCGACGGCCTGCGCCAACTGGCGGTCTTCACCATCGTCGGGCTCGGCAGTGCCGCGCTCGCCACGCGCTTCGTGCTGCCCGCGCTGCTCGACCCCGATGCGCGCGATCCGGCGCACTCGCCCCGACTGGCCCGTCTCTGGGCGCGGCTTGCACGCTGGCCGCGCATGGGCCCGGTGTGGTTCGGCGCGGTGGCGATGGTTGCGCTGGCGATCGCGTTGCTCGCTCCGGGGCCGTTCTGGCAGAACGACCTGGCCAAACTGACACCGGTGCCGGCACCGGCACTGGCGCGTGACGCGCAGTTGCGCGACGAACTGGGTGCGCCCGACGTGCGCTACCTGGTGGCGCTGGAACGCGCCGATGCGCAGACCGCCCTGCAGGACAGCGAGCGACTGCGTCCGGCACTGGAGCAGTTGCGTACCACCGGCGCGATTGCCGGCTATGACCTCGCCGCGCGCTATCTGCCCAGCGCGGCGACCCAGCTCGCGCGGCAGCGTAAATTGCCCGACGCCGACACGCTGCGGCCGATGCTGGCCTCGGCCGTGGCCGCCAGCCCGTTCCGCGAGGATGCGTTCGCCGCGTTCGTCGATGATGTCGCCGCCGCGCGTGCCGCGCCGCCGCTGCGCCCGCAGGATCTGGCGTCGACGCCGCTGGCCGCCAGCGTCGATGGCTTGTTGTTGCGGCACGCCGATGGCCGCGCAACCGCGCTGGTGTCGCTGGGCGGGCTGCGCGATCCCGACGCGGTCGCGCGCGTCGTGTCGGCCAATGGCGCGCAACTGCTCGACCTCAAGCAGGCGTCCGAGTCGCTGGTGGCGCAGTACCGCAGCCGCGTGCTGTGGGCGCTGGCGCTGGCCTCGGTGTTGCTGGTGGCGACGGTGTGGTTCGCATTGCGATCGGGACGGCGCGTGCTGCGGGTGATCGCCCCGATGCTGCTGACCACGCTGCTGGTGCTCGCCCTGCTGCGTGGCCTGGGCATCGAACTCAACCTGTTCCACCTGGTCGCACTGATCCTTGCCGCCGGGCTCGGGCTGGACTACGCGCTGTTCTTCGACCATGCCGGCGACGACCGCGACAGCCAGCTGCGCGCGCTGCACGCGATCATCGTGTGCAGCCTGACCACGTTGCTGGTGTTCGCGCTGCTGGCGACCTCCAGCATCCCGGTGCTGCGCGCCATCGGCGCGACGGTCGCGCTCGGCGTGGCGTGCAACTTCGTGCTGGCGCTGTTGCTGGTGCGCGGCGCGGCCGAGGTGGACGGCGATCCGATGCCGAGCCGCGCCACGGCGTCGACCTGAGCGACTCGCGTGATACCAAACGTTTTCCGTCGCATGCCCGGATGCCCCAAATGAGCGAACCCGTCCTCGGTCGCGACCGTATCGTCGCCCTGGTACCCCATCAAGGTGCGATGTGCCTGTGGGACGAGGTGTTGGCCTGGGATGCGCAGACCATCCGCCTGCGCGCGGGCAACCACCGCGACCCCGCGCACCCGCTGCGCAGCGACGGCCGCCTTCGCGCGGTGCACCTGTGCGAGTACGGCGCCCAGGCAATGGCCGTGCACGGCGGCCTGCGTGCCGGCGAGGGAGGCGGCGCGGCGCGGCCCGGCGTGCTGGTCGCGTTGCGTGGCGTGGCGCTGCACGTGGCCCGCATCGACGACCTTGCCGACGCACTGGAGTGCGAGGCGCAACTGCTGGCCGAGGGCGAGGCCAGTCAGCAGTACAGCTTCCGCATCCACCACGCCGGCGTCGTGCTTGCCGAAGGCCGTGCGGCCGTGGTGCTGCAACCACGCGGGTAGCGCAGGCCGCCGGCAGCGTGCCGGAGCGGACCACCATTGGCCCGGCTCCTACAATGGCGGCCCACACTCCATCGAAGGTGCACCGATGCCCCAGGCCCCCACGCTCCGCCGCGCGCTCGTCACCGGCGGCAGCGGCGATCTCGGTGGCGCGATCTGCGCCCGACTTGCCGCCGATGGCCTGCACGTGATCGTCCACGGCAACGGCAACCCCGCGCGCGCGCAGGCGGTGGTCGAGGCGATCCAGGCCGAGGGTGGCAGCGCGCAGGCGGTGGTGTTCGATGTCGCCGACGGCGAGGCCGCGGCCACGGCGATGGCGGCCCTGCTCGCCGATGGGCCGATCCAGGTCGTGGTCAACAACGCCGGCATCCACGACGACGCACCGATGGCGGGCATGAGCGAGTCGCAGTGGAAGCGCGTCATCGACGTATCGCTGCACGGGTTCTTCCACGTCACGCAGCCGCTGCTGCTGCCGATGGCGCGCGCGCGCTGGGGGCGCATCGTCAGTGTGTCGTCGGTGGCGGCGGTGCTGGGCAATCGCGGCCAGACCAACTACGCCGCGGCCAAGGCCGCGCTGCACGGCGCCAGCAAGTCGCTCGCGCGCGAGATGGCCTCGCGCAACATCACCGTCAACGTGATCGCCCCGGGGGTCATCCAGGGCCGCATGGCCGCGGACGCGTTCCCGGCCGAGACCATCAAGCAGCTGGTTCCCGCCGGCCGCGCCGGCACGCCCGAAGAAGTCGCCGCGCTGGTCGGATTTCTCTGCTCGGACCAGGCGGGCTACATCAACGGCCAGGTGATCGGCATCGACGGCGGGATGAGCTGAACGGCGGATTGCGCCGCGCCGGCCGATTGCGGCGCGCAACGCATGCCCTCACCCGATTGGTGGTCCAGGTGGACTAGGATCACGGAGTGCTCCGCAGTGGAGCAGCCACTGGAGACCGCGATGGTCCGTTCCCTGACATTGCTGATGCTGACCTTGCTGCTGGCCGCATGTGCCAGCTCGCATGTACTGACCGGCACGCCGCGCCCGCCGGTCGATCCCGCCCAGGTGCGGGTGGTGTTCGGCCCGCCGCCGGTGGCCTACGAAGAGATCGCGCAGTTGCAGGCCACCAGTGGTGGCTTCACCTGGGGCGAGCAGAACAAGATGAACTCGGTGCTGCGCAAACTGCAGCGCGAGGCCGCGAAGCTTGGCGCGAACGGCGTGGTCATCCTCGGTATCGACGAGGGATACGGCGGTGGTGGCGTGGGCATCGGCGTTGGCGGTGGCCGCCATCACGTCGGTGGCGGCATCGGCGTGGACATCAGCCCCAGGCAGAAGATCGCGCAGGCAATCGCCGTGCACTTCAACGCGCCGTTGCCACCGTCGCCGCCGGCGCCACCGGCCGACTAGCCTCGCCGCTGCCGCGCTGGTGCCGGCGGGGTTTGACTGCCACACACCCGGCGCGGCTGAACTTCCGGGCGGCGTGGCCCGTGCGGGGCACTCAGTCGGCGATGTCGCCGTGCGCGCGGTCGTCGCGCAAGGCCGCCGGTGACCTGCCGGCAAACCAGGTCAGCAGCGGCCCTGTCATCACCGTGGTGGTCAGCGCCATCACCAGCAACATCGTGAACAGCTCCGGGCCGATCAGGCCCACGTCCAGGCCGACCTTCATCACGATCAGTTCCATCAGGCCGCGCGCGTTCATCAGCGCGCCCGTCGACAGGCTGTCGCGCCAGCCGTAGCCCGCCAGGCGTGCGCCGGCCGTGCCGCCGATGCCCTTGCCCAGCACCGCCGCGGCAAGGATCAACGCCAACGCGCCCAGGCCGGCACCGGTGAATGCATCGCTGCGCGTGTTCAACCCGGCCAGGGCGAAGAAGATCGGCAACAGCAGCACCACCGCGATGACCTCGATGCGGTCGATCAGGTACTGCAGCAGTCGGTCGTCGCGCGGCAGGCAGGCGCCGAACAGGAACGCACCAAACACCGCGTGCAGGCCCAGCCATTCGGTCAGCGCCGCGCAGGCGAGCATGCCGGCGAGGATGGCGGCGAGCAGCATCGGCGACGGCCGGCCGTCGGGGGCATGGCGCGCCAGCAGCGAGCCGTACAACGGTCGCAGCACGCCGAACACCAGCGCTGACAACGCCACCAGGCCCAACACGGTTTTCAGGAAGCCCACGGCGCCAGCGTCGGCACCGGCCAGTGCCACCACCACTGCGAGCACGATCCAGGCAAACACGTCGGCAATCGCCGCGCTGCTCAGCGACAACTGGCCCAGCCGCGTGCGGGTCATGCCGCGGTCCTTGAGGATCCGAGCCATCACCGGGAACGCGGTGATCGACATCGCCGCGGCCATGAACAACGCGAACGGCCAGAACGCGACCCCGTCCGGCGCCAGCGTGGGATGCAGCATCGGCGAGATCGCCACGCCCAACGCCATCGGCAGGACGATGCTGAGCAGGCCGACCGTGCCGGCCGATTTCAGCTGTGCGCGAACGCCATCGGGTGCGCGCAGTTCGGCGCCGACGATGAACATGAAAAGCACCAGGCCCAGTGTCGACAGCGAGGCCAGCGCCGGCAGCGACTCGTGCGCAAACAGCTGGGCGTGCAACTGCGGCGCCAGCGCGCCAAACACCACCGGTCCGAGCAGCAGTCCGGCGGCCATCTCGCCGATCACTGCCGGTTGGCCGACATGACGTAGCAGCAGCCCGCACAGGCGCGCGGTGACCAGGATGACAACCAGTTGCAGCAGGAGCAGCGAATGGGGCATGGCGATCGACGGCGAGAGAGGAGGAAATGGATCGAAGGGAATCGGCGCGCACCACGCCGACGCGGAATGCCAGGCGCCGGCGCACACCGCTCGGCTGGGAAATTACGAGTGGCTGGGCAGCGGCCTCAGGCCAGCACGGGTGCCTCGCAAAGGTACCAATGGCCGTCCAGCTGCTCGCCGCTTTCGTCGACGCCGACCAGCAACGCATCCAGGCCGTGGTCGTCGATGTCGGGCCAGTGCTCGCGTGCCCGTTCCAGCAACTCGGCGGCCAGTCCGCGCATGCGCACGACGTTGGCATCGATGCGGTCGGCGAAGGCGCCGGCGTCGAGCTCGTCCATCAGCGCGCGGTTCATCTCGTGGAACCAGCCCAGCGTGAACTGGTCCAGCATCGCCCGGTCGTGCGTGCGTGGGTCGTCGGCGTCGAACACACCGGCCGCGGCGTTGCGCTCGCCCCAATCGCGCAGCAAGGGCTGCACGGCCAGGTTGAGCTGGCGACCGAGCGTGAACTGCGGACGCAAACGGCCGAGCGTCGCGATGTCGGACTGTCGCTGGGCGAAGAACAGCGGTGCCAGCAGCGCCCAGTAGAACGTGTAGTCCCAGACCACCTTGAGTGGCATGACCTGGGCGTCGCCGAACAGCGGGTACTGGTCCTGGTAGATGCTCAACGTGCTCTCGTAGAACGAGAAGTACAGCTGCTGGTAGATCGACGCGTACGGCGCGAACTGCTCGCCGGCCCGGTCCTTGCCGATCAGCTCGCAGATGTAGGTGTTGCTCATCGCGATGAAGTCGCTGCCCGGCGAATAGAACGGGTCGAGGAACAGCCCGGCCTCGCCGGTCAATGCCCAGCGATCGGCCGAGAAGACCTGCTTGCAGCCGTACGAGAAGTGCCGCAGGAACAGGAAGTCCTGCACGCCGTGCGCGTCCTTGTCGATCGCGCGCGCCATCGCCGGCTGATGCGCGCGCAGCCAGTCCATCGCCTTGGCGTGGGTGTTCATGGTGTCGAGCGGATGCATCTTCGCGTCGCAGACGATGCCCAGTGAATGGGCGCCGGAAGCCAGCGGGATCAGCCAGAACCAGTAGCCGGGTCCGCACATGTGGTTGGTCGAACGCCAGCGGTCGGCGGGCGTGCAACGCTGCAGCCAGTCGGCATCGGTGGACCAGTCGTTCGGATCGACGAAGCCGTCGACACGCCACCACACCGCATTGACGTCGTGGTCGTTGGCCTGCGCGAGGTCGAGCTTGCGCTTGATCAGCCCGGCACGACCTGCCGCGTCGACCATCCAGCGCGCGGTCAGCGTATGCGCCTGGCCATCGTGCTCGTAGCGAATGAGGTGCGGCGTGTCGTCGACGCCGATGTCGAAGCCCCGGACCACGCACGCGTCACGGAAGTCGACGCCCAGCGCGCGCGCCTGTTCGCCGAGGAAGTTCTCGAATCGTCCGCGGTCGAGTTGCCACGACGGCGCTGGAAGCAGTTGCGAGACGCCGAGCTCGGTGCAGCGGTCGATGTCCGTGCGGCCTTCGCTGAAGAAGAAGCGGAAGCCGAACTTGCGGATCTGCTCTTGCTCCAGATGGTCGCGCAGGCCGAGCACGTGGGCGAAGTAGTGCGCGCCAATCTCCACCGACGACTCACCAACCTTGAACGCCGCCTCGCGCACCGGGTGCGCGTTGCGCTCCAGCACCACCACCTCGATCGTCGGATCACGCTGCCTGAGCTGGATCGCCAGGCTCAGGCCGGCCAGGCCACCACCGAGAATCACGACATCGGCGGTGGCGGGCGTTGGGGTGGTGGTGTGGGACATTCGACGGGCACTCCAGGGTGGAAGAGGCGACGCATCGCGTCGTGGCCGGTGGTGCTTCCTTGCAGTCGTGCCAATGCCAGTGTCAGTGCCGGTGATGCGGACTACGTGTCGAAGATCCGCGGCGGGTTGGCGCGCGTGCGCCGATACTCTCGGACCACGTGGCCATGACGCAAGACCTGGCCGACCACGTGGGAGGTGATGCGGTACAGATCGTGCAGCGGACGGAAGTGGCTCTTGCGGAACTGCACCGCTTCACCGGATTGCTGGTAGCGCGACTCGACCGGCACCGACACCACGTGCGCGTCGAGCCGGCGCGCGGCCGAGATCAGGATCTGCGCCTCGAACACGAAGCCGTCGCCGGGCACGTCGTCCAGCGCGCACACCGCGGCCGGGTAGTAGCGCTGTCCGCTCTGGGTGTCGGCGATGCGGTAGCCGCATCCCCAGCCGATGCCCCAGTCGCCGAACTCGTTGGCCATGCGGCGATAGCCAGGTTGCGAGGCCCGCTTGCGCAGGCGCGCGCCGATCACGATCGCCCCGGGATGCGCCGCGGCGGCGGCCAGCAGGCGTGGGATGTCGTCGGGCGAGTGCTGGCCGTCGCCGTCGATGGTCAGCACACCGTCGAAGCCACGACGCAGCGCCTCGGCGAACCCGTCGCGCAGGCTGGCGCCCTTGCCCTGCCGTTGCGCGTGGCGCAGCAGGATGACCGGCAGGTCGGCAATCTGTTCGTGGGTGCCGTCGTCGGAGCCGTCATCGACGACGATCACGTTCGGGCAATGCGCCAGCGCGCCCTCGACGACCTCGCGGATGCGCAATGCCTCGTTGAGCGCCGGCACCAGCACCGCGACGCGGTTGCGGTCGATCTGGGTCATGCGCGATCTCCGGCGCGGCGGCAACGGCACATGACGCGCAGGAGACGTGTGGTCATGGTCGCGGCTTGCAAGGGCGATGGGGAGTGGGTCATCGGCCAAGCTCCACCCGCAGCGCGCGTCCCGGTCCGGCATGCAGCAGCGCCTGCGTTTGACCGCTGGCGATCGCATCGAACAACGGCAGCATCGCCGCCATGGCATTGCCGGCGGCGAGCCGCGCGATGGCGCCGTCGCCGTCGTCGGCATCGCCGTCGACCAGGGTGATGCTCAGTGTCATGGCGTCGGTGCGGGGCGTCGACGACAGCACCAGCCCGGTGCCGAGCAGGCCCAAGCTGGACGATACCGCCGCGAGCGGGCCGGCCGAACTGCCGTCATAACCCACCAGCAGCACCGCCTCGCTGCCGCTGGCCAACTGCACCATGGCCTCGATCAGGCCCTGGGCGTAGCTGGCATCGAACGCGCTGATGGCGGTGGTCGGGTGCATGCAGCCCGCGCCGATCGTCCAGTAGCCGGCCGCGGCGTTGTGCACCGAATTGTGGAAACGCGTCGGCGACACCGATTGCGGCGCGTCGGCGAGCGTGGTGCAGATGTAGTCGGTGATCGTCAGGTCACCGTGCACGGAGGTGAACACACTGGGCAGGGTGGCCGGATCGCGCCCTGCCTGGGTGCACGCGGCCAGCGCCACTTCCAGCGCGACCGCGACGGTTTCCGGCGCGCGTCGACGCTCGTTGGGCGCCAGCAGCTGCGGCGATGGCCGGGTCGCGGCGTCGGTCGGCAACGTGCCGCCGCGCGCGTACGCCTGCGCGTCGGCCCACGACGGCAGGCCATGGGTCCACAAGCCGATGCCTTCGATCCAGGCAGTGAACACGGGCCCGCTCATGGCGCCTTCCCGAACAGCAGCGAGCAGTTGTTGCCGCCGAAGCCAAACGAATTGTTCATCGCGAACGCGAGGGTGTCCTGGCGCGCATTGTCGAAGCGGATCTGCGCACCGCAGACCGGGTCGGGCTCGCTGCTGTTGAGGATGCCGGGCAGCTCGCCCAGTTCGAGCGCGAGCAGGGCAATCACCGACTCGACGATGCCGGCCGCGCCGAGCGTGTGGCCGGTCCAGCCTTTGGTCGAGCTGGCATGCAGCGTGTCGGGGAACAGCGCGGCGACCGCGATCGCCTCGGCACGGTCGTTTGCCGGCGTGGCGGTGCCGTGCAGGTTGAGGTAGCCCACGGCGCTGGCGTCGATGCCGCCGCGCGCGAGCGCCTCGGCCATGGCCAGCTGCGCGCCCAGGCCCTCCGGGTGCGGCGACGACATGTGGTGGGCGTCGCTGGACTCGCCATAGCCGCGCAACTGCAGGCTGCCGCTGCGCTCGTCGGCGTCGCACCGCTCGAGCAGCGCAAAGCCGCCGGCCTCGCCCAGCGACAGGCCGACGCGCTGGGCGTCGAACGGTCGGCACGGCTCGCTGGAGACCAGCTGCAGCGAGTTGAAGCCGAACAGCACGCTGCCGCACAAGGTATCGACGCCGCCGACCAGGGCGGCGTCCACGACGCCGGCGGCGATCAACCGGGCGGCCTGGGCGAACACCTTGGCACTGGACGAGCAGGCCGTGGCGACGGTGATCGCCGGCCCGCGCACGCCGGTGGCCTGCTGGAGGAAGTTGCCAAGCGAATGCGGAGTGTGGATGCCAGGTCGGTCGAGGTCGTCCGGAAAGCGCTGGCCGTCGTCGCCGACCTGCAGGCGGGTGTAGGCCTCCTCGGTGGCGCCGATGCTGGAGGTCGAGGTGCCCACGACCAGGGCGACCCGTTCGGCGCCGTGGCGCGCGATCGCGGCGTCCACCGCCCCGCCGACGCCGTCCTGCTGCAGGGCCAGCCAGGCCAGGCGGTTGTTGCGGCACTCCCACGTCGCCAGCGACGGCGGCAGCGGCAGTGCCTCGAGGCCGTCGACGCGGCCGATCCAGCACGGCAGTGGCTTGCCGTCCGCGCAGGCCGGGCCGAAGTCGTTGGGGCGCAGGCCGCCGCGGCGTTCGCGCAGGGCGTGAGCGTGGGCGTCGCGGCCTCGTCCGAGGGCGCTGGTGGCGGTATAGGCACGTACCGCCACGGCGGGCATCGGTGCGGAGGGGGATACGGGAAGTTGCGGCACGCAGTGGTCCGGATTGCAGGCAATGGCGAGTATAGCCAGCGCCCGCGCGCTGTCCGCGTCCCACCATTCGGACCGGTATCCATGCCGTCGCCCGCGTCGCGGGCCCGCCGGCCGGTCCGTACGGCGCAGCAGCAGGCGCCGGGCCTTGCCGTCGGGCGCCACCGATCGCGCCAGCCGCGACGGCCGTCGCGCGTGCACTGGCCCGGGCCGCCGTAGACTGGTTGCCCACTGCCGCCAGGCCACGACGCCCGATGTCCAGCCGTACCGCCCACCGGCTTGCCCTGTTCGGCGATCGCGATGTGCTGCACGCGATGGCCGTGGCGTCGGCGGCCTGCGTCCTCAGTGCCGGGCTGGTCTACGTGGGCTACTTCGTGCACGTGCTGCGCGTCGCACGGCGCGCCCCCTGCCTGCCCACGCGTGGCGATTGCGTGCTGCTGTTCGGCAAACACTCGCCGGGCGGCCTGATCGACAACGATTTCGCCGCACGCCTGGACCGCGCGGTGTCGCTGTGGCGCGAGCGCCCGCCGGCCAGCGTGGTGCTGCTTGGCGGCGGCCCCGACGACGAACCCACCGAGGCCGAGCTGGCCCGTGACGGCCTGTTCGCGCGCGGCATGGCCGCCGATGCCCCGCTGTGGCTGGAGGCGGAGTCGCGCAACACCCTGCAGAACCTGCGCAACGCACGCGCGATGCTGCTGACCGGCGGTCCGACGGCCGCCGCGGGCGCGTCGCTGGTGGCAGCGTTGCCGCCGGGCACTGCCGTCCGGATCGAGGGCGCGGGCGTCACGGCGCCCGCAACGGCAACGGCCGCGCGTCCGCACGTGATCCTGCTCAGCAGCCGGTATCACCTGGCGCGCTGCGCGCTGTTCGCCCGCCAGCTTGGCTTCGATGCCGAACTGTGCGCCGCCGAGCCGCGCCTGCAGCTCGGCCCGCGCATGCTGCTGCGACTGGCCGGCGAGGCCGGCTACGTGTGCATCACCGATCTGGGAACCCGCTGGGCGCGCCTGATCCGCCATCGGCGGATGCTGGAACGCGTGAGTTGACCCGCGCGGACCGGGCGCGTCGTGACGCGCGCCCGCCCCCGGGCGTGGTCCGCATCAGCGCCCGGGCGTAGTCTTCGCGAAATCGCCGGCGGCGACGATGCTCAATCGTTCTGGACGCAGGTGCTTGCGGATCGCGGCGTTGACCTGTTCGACCGTCATCGCGCGATAGCGCGCGTCGCGTTCGGCGGTGTACTGCATGGTGACGCGGTAATGGAGGTTGCTGGCGAGGATGCCGGCGATGCTGCCGTCGGAGGCGCGGCCCTGTTCGCGCTGGGTCAGCAGCTCGGCCACCGAATCGCGCACCTCGGCCTCGGTGACGCCATCGCGCAGCAGTCGGTCCAGCTCCTCACGCAGGGCGCGCTCGACCTTGTCGACGTTTTCCGGGGCGGCGATCGCGTCGATGGCGAAGCTGCCAGCGTCGTCGCGGCCTTCCGGGCTGGCGTCGGCGCTGATCGCGCTGCCGATGCTGTAGCTCAGCCCGTCGCGGTCGCGAATCCGGTCGTACAGCCGCGACCGCCTGCCGCCGCCGAACACCTGGTTGGCCACCATCAGCGCCTCGTAATCGGCGTCGTCGATGTTCAGCGAGAGGTTGTGCCGCGCCTTCACCACCGCGTTGGACTTGTCGGGTGCGGGCAGGCGCAGGTCGGTCGCGGCGATGTCGACGTGACGGGTGTGGATCGGCGCATACGGCGTTGGGCTCTGCCAGTCGGCGAACAGAGCCTCCAGTTGCGCGCGCACGGCATCGGCATCGAAATCGCCGACGATGGCGATCTCGCCATCGGCGCTGCCATAGAAGTCGCGATGGAAGGCGCGCAGGTCCTCGACCTTGAGTGCGCGAAGCCGCGCGAGTGAATCGTCCAGCGGCACCCACTCCAGCGGGTGGCCGGCGGGCCACGTGTTGAAGTGACGACCCAATGATTCCCCGACCAACGATCCGGGCTCGTTTCGTGACGCTTCCAGCGAGGTTATCCAGCGCAGCCGGAGTTGTTCGAACTCGCTCTCGGGGAACACCGGGTGGCGCATCACGTCGGCGGCCAGCGCGAGCGCGTCGGCCAGGCGGTCGCGCTGCGAGATCATCGCGATGTCGGCCCCCTGCATGCCGCCGCGCAGGCTGGCGCGGGTCTTGAGCGCGTCGAAGCGCTGGGTGATCTCGTTGCGGGTCATCGTCGCGCTGCCGGCAGTCAGCAGTGCCCCGGCGACGGCGGCATCGGTGCGACCGCGCAGGCTGGCCTCGTCGCCGAAGCGGAACGTCGCGTTGACCACCACGGTGTCGCCGCGGTTGTCCTTGGGAAGCAACGACACCTTGAGGTGCGTGCCCAGCGTGAACGTCTGCGTGCGCGCGTCGATGTTGGCAGGGGTGGACTCGAAGCGTTCGCCAGCGGCCATCGCGGCGCGACCGGTGTAGCCCTGCAGCGCGGCCGCGGCCGAAGGCGCTGGCGGGATCTCGACGCGTTGGCTCGCATCGCCGGGCACATAGCGGCCCAGCGTGCGGTTTCCGGACTTGAAGTAGGTGCGTGCGACGCGATTGACGTCGTCGACGCTGACCTGCGCGACCCGATCGCGACGCAGGAAGAACAGTCGCCAGTCGCCCTGCGCGATCGCGTCGGTCAGCGCCATGCCGATGCCGTTGGGATTGCTCATCGCCAACTCGTAGCTGTTGGCGATGCGCTGCCTGGCGGCATCCACCTCGGCCGGGTTGGCGGCCGGGAAGTGCTCGATCTGCTCCAGCAGCACCGCCTGGACGCGCGCGGCGTCGCCGTCGCGCGGCAGGGCCGCGAACACCGTCATCAGCCCCGGCGCGCGGTTGTCCTCGTTGCCGGCGTTGACCGCCGCCGCCAGGCGCGTTTCGACCAGCGTCTGGTGCAGGCGTCCGCTCGGCGCGTGGTTGAGCAGGTTCGACAGCACGTCCAGCGCGGCGCCATCGGGGTGCGTGGCTGCCGGAATGTGGTAACCCAGCACGATGGCCTGGAAGTCACCGGCGCGGCGCAATACCACCTCGCGTTCGCCGTCCTGGGTGGGCTCGACGGTGTAGGCGCGCGGCATCGGCGTGGCGGGCCGGGCAACCGTGCCGAACGCGGCGGCAATGCGTGTCAGCGTCTCCGCCGCATCGATGCGCCCGGCGATCACCAGGCTGGCGTTGTCGGGTCGGTACCACGTCCGATAGAACGCCTGCAGGCGCTCGATCGGCACGTTTTCCACGTCGCTGCGCGCACCGATCGTGGTGTTGCCGTAGTTGTGCCAGAGGTAGGCGGTGGCGCGGACGCGCTCGTCGAGCACGTTGCCGGGGCTGTTCTCGCGGCTTTCCCACTCGTTGCGGACCACCGTCATCTCGCTGTCGAGGTCGGCCTTGGCGATGCGGGAGTTCACCATGCGGTCGGCTTCAAGCGCGAGCAGCCAGGCCAGGCTGTCGTCGTTGGCCGGGAACGACGCGTGGTAGTTGGTGCGATCCAGCCAGGTGCTGGCGTTGTAGCCGATGCCGCGACGCTTCATCTCGCCGCGGATATCGGCGTGGCGCGGTGTGCCCTTGAACAGCAGGTGCTCGAGCAGGTGGGCCATGCCGGTCTCGCCGTAGTTCTCGTGCACCGAGCCCACGGCGTAGGTCAGGCTGACCGTGACGGTGGGCCGGCTGGCATCGGGGAACAGCAGCACGCGCAGCCCGTTGCCCAGCGTGTACTCGCAGACGCCTTCCACGCAGGGGCCGGCACTGACACCGCGCGGCAGTGCGGCCGCGGCGATCTGCGGGTCGTCCGGGGCGGCTGTCGTGTCCGCGCCGGTGGCGGCCGCCGGTGGTGGCGTCGGGATCGCCAGCACGGCAAGCGTGGTGGCCAGCACGAGCGGGCGGAGGCGGTTCGGCAGCATCGGAATCCTTGCGGGCGGAGACAGGGCGACAGGAACGCGCCGGACGCGCGGCGCGATCGGCGAGAATGGCGATCCTCGCGAACCCGGCGCCGAATGTCATGCCCGAAACGTCACACCCGGCCGCCTTCGACGTCGGACCCGACAACGCATCCGCTGCCGCCGAGACCGACGTGCCGGCGATCGCCGAGGCCTGCACCGAGCCGGCGCCGGCCGCGCTCGCGGTGTTGTACGTCGATCCGTACCTGGCGGTGATCGACAAGCCGGCCGGCCTGATGGTCCACGACAGCGCGTTGGCGCGCGGCGAGACCGATTTCGCCGCCGACCGGCTGCGCGAGCAGTTCGGCCGGCCGATCTTCCTCGTGCACCGGCTCGATCGCGCCACCAGCGGTTGCCTGTTGCTGGCGTTCGACCGCGACACGGCTTCGGCGCTGGGCCGCGTGCTGATGTCGCGCGAGGTCGAGAAGGACTATTGGGCGGTGTGCCGTGGCTGGCCGGAGGAGGCGTTCGTGATCGACCACGATCTCGACGGCGGCCCGGGCAAGCCGATCAAGAAGCCCGCGATCACGCGTTTCGAGCGGCTCGCCACCACCGAGCTGGAAATACCGTCGGCGGGCTTTGGCACCTCGCGGTACGCCTTGCTGCGCGCGCAGCCGGAGACGGGCCGTTTCCGGCAGATCCGCCGCCACCTCAAGCACGTCTCGCATCACCTGATCGGCGACACCAGCCACGGCGACGGTCGCCACAACCGCAATTTCCGCATGCTCGGAATCCACCGCATGCTGCTACACGCGCGTCGTTTGGCGTTTGTCCATCCGCACGACGGGACACGCATCGAGGTCACGGCGCCGCTGGACGCGGAGTTCGCCAAGGCGCTGGCATTGTTCGCCGATGCCCCGGCGCACTGAACGGACCGGCTGACCGCAGTCCTGCCGGCCGGCGCACCGGCGTCAATTCCGGGCGCCGGCACCGGACGCCAACCGCCGCGCCTGCGTCTACAATCCCCGGGCCGCGTGGCCGTGCGCCCCGGTACGTTCACCGATTGCGAGCCGACCGCGCATGACCGAATCCCGTCCATCGCTGGCGATCCCCGAGGCCGAACTGGTCGAGCGCTTCGTGCGCGCGACCGGGCCGGGCGGGCAGAACGTCAACAAGGTGTCGACGGCGGTCGAGTTGCGTTTCGACGTGGCCAGCTCGCCTTCGCTGGCTGAACCGCTGCGCGCGCGCCTGCTGGCCAAGCGCGACCGCCGTCTGACGACCGAGGGCGTGCTGGTGATCAGCGCCCAGCGCTTCCGCACCCAGGACCGCAACCGCGAAGATGCCCGCGAGCGCCTGGCGGCGTTCATCGAAAGCGGCCTGCACGTGCCCAAGCCGCGGATTGCCACCAAGCCCAGCCGCGGTGCCAAGGAACGGCGTCTTGGCGAGAAGCGCGAGCGCAGTACGATCAAGCGCGGCCGGGGGAAATCCGATTGGGACTGAGCGTCGCTTCAGGCCACTGCGCGTCAGACCGGCCGTCGCCGGGCCGACACGGGTTGGCACATGCCGACCACGGGAGTCATGCACATGCCGGCCGACGACCCCATGACTGACCAGCCAGCGCGCGCGGGCAAGGCGGCCGGGGGCGGTCCGCCCGTGACGCATCCGGTCAGTGACATGGCGCCCGACGGTGTCGTCCTGCGGCTGCCGCCCAACGTGCCGCGGGTGCGTCCGAACCGCTTCATCCGCTGGCTGGCGCGCAGCATGCTGCGCCTGGGCGGCTGGCGGATGGCCGGCACGTTCCCCGACCTGCCCAAGATCGTCCTGATCGGGGCGCCACACTCGTCCAACTGGGATGGCGTGTGGGGGTTCGCGGCCAAGGTGGCGCTGGGGCTCGACATCAAGATCCTCGGCAAGGACTCGCTGTTCAAGGTGCCGGTGGTGGGCGCCCTGCTGCGTCACCTCGGGGTGATCCCGGTGGACCGGAACAAGCCGCAGGGCGTGGTGGAGCAGGCTGCGCAGATGATCCGCGACGCCGACCGGCTGTGGTTCGGGCTGGCGCCGGAAGGTACCCGCAAGCCGGTGGAGCGCTGGAAGACGGGCTTCTGGAAGATCGCCAAGGCCGCCGACGTGCCCGTGCTGCCGGCCTATTTCCACTACCCCGACAAGACCATCGGCATCGGCGAGCCGTTCACGCTCAGCGACGACATGGCCGCCGACGTTGCCCGGATCCGCGCCTGGTTCCGCCCCTGGCAGGGCAAGCACCACGGCACCACCTAGCACCGCGCGGTAAGGCCGGGGATTGGGCTGCGGGCTGAGGCCCGCCCGTCGCCTTCGAAGCGGTCGGCATGGCGGAAACCGGAGGGTCGGGCGACCGGTCCGGTTCACTTTCGGCCCGCCAAGGCCCCCCGGTGGCACGACCCTTGCATCGTTATCCACAAGACCGCCGTCCGGTGGTCGGGTAACGGCGGACCGACTCGCCGGGGAGGGGCAGGCATGCCGTGCCGCGACGTCGCCGTCGTTGCCTCTCCACGCACGCCCACGGGCCGGGGGTCACGTGCTGTTCTCGCTTAGCCCCGGCAGCCTGCTGGCCGTTGCCGGCGTGCTGCGTGGCCCCGAGCGGCGCGAGCCGACCCCGGCCGAGGACTGGCGGCGAGCCGTCGTCGACGTGGTGATTCCGGCAAGCCGGCACCAGCACAGCATCGTCCACTGCCTTTCCTCTCTTCTCAGCCAGACCCGTCCGCCGCGCCGCGTGGTGCTGGTGGACGATGGTGGGAGCGACCGCGACCACACCGCACAGATCGCCCGCGAGTTCGCCATCGCCAATGGCATGGACCTGGTGGTGATCGAGCGCTTGTGGTCGATCGGGCGCACGCCGACGATCAAGCGCCAGGCGCGCGAGCTCGACTGCGACGTCGAGTTCATCCTCGACGGCGATACCGTGCTGGAGTCGCCCGACTACATCGAACGCTGCGTGCGCGAGCTCTACCAGGGCGTGGGCATCGCCAGTGTCGGCGGCCTGCGACTGCCGATGCGGGCCCGGCACCGCCGGCGCTGGGCGGACAGTGAGCCGTTCCGGCGCTGGGTGGGCGGGGACGACTACCGCGACCCGTACCTGCAGGGCGGCGCCGAGGGCTTTGCGCGCTGGATCGCCGATGGCTACCGCGAAAGCGCGGCACTGTTTTCCCAGGGCTTCGTGCAACGCGGGCAGATGGCGCTGCTCGGCGGCGTCGCGCACCCGGCCGGCGGCGCGGTCGCGTATCGGCGGCGCTACCTGAAGGATCTGTTCGACCGCTACGAGCCGCACCACGGCGAAGACATGAGCGCCGTGCCGGAGATCTTCATCGGCCTGGCGCTCGACCACGAGGGCTACCGTCACGTGCAGCTGACCGACCTTCGTGCACGTTCGCTGGAAGCCGCACCTGAGCACCTGCCGCGGCAACTGCGCGAAAACACGATGGCGTTCCTGCAGTGCTGCCGCGCGTTCGACGCCCTGCTGCGCACGCCGTTCCAGCAGCCGCGGCAGTGGTGGCGTCGCCGGCAGGCACGCCGGCAGATCGCCAACGGCACGCGTCCTGAGCAACGGCGTGTCGTGGAGGCCTATCGGCAGCCGTTTGGTGCCCGATTGACGCACCAGCAGGGGCGGCCGATCGGCTGGGCGCTGGTGCTGGCGATGTTCGATCGCCTGGCCTTCCCGGCCATGTTGCTGCTGTTTGCTGCAGCTGCTTCCTGGACCGGACTGCTGGCGGCGGTGGCGATCGAGATGCTGGGGTGGCTGGGCGTGCTGATGATCGTCTCGCGCGGCGAACGCATGGCGATGCTTGGCAAAGGGTTGATTGCCGCGCCGCTGCGCTATCCGGCAGCGTGCGTCGAGTTGTACAGCCTGTTGGGTTTCATCGGGCGCAGCCCGGTGTCGGTGGTGCAGGAGCACCGGCACTAGCCGCGCGCCGGAGGTATTGGCATTGCCAGGCGGATCCAGGGCCTGGGGGGTACGCAAGGATGCCCGGTAGTGACGGGCATGGCGGAACGGGGGCGCCAGTGGGTGGCCTTCGGGCAGCACGGTCACGACAGGGCAATTGCCATGAACGACGAACTCCGGATGCCGATGTTCCTGCCGCAGCGATCGCGCAAGGCGATCGTGCTGCGCACCTTGCGCGTCGACGGTGCCGCGCCGCAGGGCCGCGCGCCGCAAGCCACCACCAACGCCGCCGCCGGCATCCGCCGCGCCGGCTGCCCGCCGCGACCGGTGCACACCCCGGTCGGATCCGGTTGGCAACAGGCACCCGTGCGACACGTTGCCACCACCGGCTGAACTCCGACCCGTACGTCACTGCGGCCGGCGAGGCGCGTTGCGGATATCGGTCAACGCGAACTTGCCAGGGATGTGCCGGTAATTCACCGCCCTATCGAACAACAGGGGAATGGGCATGCATATCTTGATCACCGGCGGCGCGGGCTTCATCGGCTCCCACCTGGTCGACCTGCACCTGGCGCGCGGCGACAAGGTCCACGTGGTCGACGACCTGTCGACCGGATCCCAGGCCAACATCGCGCACCACCAGAACCATCCGCACCTGCGCTTCGACGAAGCCGACATCCTGGTCTGGCCGAACCTGGGCCGAGCCGTGGGCTGGGCCGACCGCATCTACAACCTCGCCGCGGTCGTTGGCGTGTTCCGGGTGCTGGCCGAGCCGACCAACGTGCTGGCGGTCAATATCGCCGCATGCGAACGCTTGCTGCGTGCCGCGCGGGAAGGGGGCTGGCAGCCGCAGATGGTGCTGGCGTCCAGCTCGGAGGTCTATGGCCACAACGACGAGGACATCCTGCAGGAAGACCAGGACCTGGTGATCAGCACCCGCGCCGGCACGCGCTGGAACTACTCGGTCAGCAAGATCGCCGACGAAGCACTGGGGCTGTCGTATTCGCAGCGCTTCGGCATTCCGGCCGTGGTGTCCCGCTTCTTCAACACCGTCGGGCCACGCCAGGTCGGACGTTACGGCATGGTGGTGCCGCGCTTCGTGGCGCAGGCGGTGCGCAACGAGCCAATCACGGTGTTCGGCGGCGGGTTGCAGACGCGCTCGTTCTGCGATGTGCGTGACACCGTCGTCGCACTCGACGCGCTGGCGACGGCCGTTGGCCGCGACACCCTGGTGGCCAACGTCGGCAACGACCGCGAGATCAGCATCATCGACCTGGCCAGGCTGGTGATCGAGCGGGCAGGCAGCCGTTCGCAGATCACGCACATGGGCCTGCGTGAGGCCTATGGTGAAGACTTCGAGGACATCCGCCGGCGACGTCCCAACCTGTCACGACTTCGCGACAGGACCGGCTTCCAGCACCAGTATTCCCTAGAGCGCACGATCGATGATCTGATTGTGATCGAACGCGCCCGCCTTCAGGAAGAACGCGATGGCCACTGCACCCTGGTTCGTCCTCAGTCCGAATGTGCTGCTTAGCACCATCGGACTACTGCGCGGCGCCGACAAGACGGTGCCGACGCCGGCCGATGACTGGCGAGCTGCGGTGGTCGACGTGGTCATTCCCGCCTACAAGGAGGAGGACAACATCGTCCACTGCCTGGCGTCGCTGGCGCAGCAGACGATGGGGATCCGCCATGTGATCCTGGTCGACGACGGCGGCAAGGACGCGACGGTTCCGCGCGCGCGGGAATACGCGGCCGCCGCCGGACTCGACCTCGTGGTGATCGAGCGCGCCAGGTCGATCGGCAAGACGCCGACCATCAAGCGGCAATCGCGCGAGTTCGATTCGGACGTGGAGTTCATCCTCGACGGCGACACTTTCCTGGAGTCGCCGACGTACATCGAACGCTGCGTGCAGGAGCTTTACCAGGGCGTCGGCATCGCCAGCGCCTGCGGCACCATCCTGCCGATGCGCCCCAAGGATCGCCACGCCCTCGCCCAGACCGAGGCGTTCAAGCGCTGGCACGGCGCAACCACCTACGACGACCCGCATGCGCGTCGGGGTGCGCTGCATGCGGTGTGGTGGTGGATCACCAACGCCTATCGCGAGTGCCTGTATCTGTTCCTGCAGCGCTTCGTCTACAAGGGCCAGATGGTGTTCTTCGGCAGCATCACCAACCCGGTGGGCTGCGCGGTCGCGTACCGGCGGCAGTACATCGAGAACCTGTTCGATCGGTACGAGCCGATCTTCGGCGACGACCTCACCAACTCCGAGGACATCTTCATCGGCTTCGCGCTCAACAACGAGGGCTATCGGAACATCCAGCTGCAGGATGTGCTGGCGCGTTCGGAGGAGCCCGAAGTGCAGCGTCTGCCGCGGCAGATCTACCTGTGGTCGTCGTCGTTCCTGCAGAGCTGCTTCTACTTCGACGAACTGCTGCGCACGCCCTTCAAGTCGATCCGGCATTGGCGCAAGAAGCGCCGCGACCTGGCCAGTGGCCAGGCGCAGCGCGTCGAGGAGATGCGCCAAGTCAAGGAGCAGTACCGGCAACCGTTCGGCGAGCGATTCACGATCGAGTACGGCCGTCCGATCGGCTGGACGATGTTCATGTCAGCGCTGGAGAAGATCGGTTTCCCCACCGCGATCATCATCATGGCCATCCTGCGCATGTGGGAGCCGCTGGCGGTGACTTTGCTGGCCGAAATGGCCGTATCGCTGGCGGCGCTGATGGCGGTTGCGCGTGGGCAGCGTCTGGCGATCCTGCTCAAGGGCATCGCGTTGACGCCTTTGCGCTATGCCTTGATGGTCGCCGACACGCTCACGATTGCGCGCTTCGCGATCGATCTGTGGATCACGGGGAATCGGAAATGGCGCAAATAGGCAAACAGGGATTCGCGCGTGCCGGCCTGCTGGCATTGGCCTTCGCCACGACCGCGCCTGCCATCGCGGCCGACCAGGCTCCGCCGGACCCTGCGGCGCAACGCTCGCTTGCCGATCAGGCGCGCCAGGCCGCGTGGGACGGCCGCATCGGTCGAGGCATCGCGCTGATGGACCGGCACCTGGCCGAACATCCCGACGATCGCGCCGCGCGGCTCGATCGCGCGCGCTTCCTGGCTTGGCGCGGCGACCACGCCGGCGCGCTCGCCACTCTCGATGCAATGGGTCCCGCTGCGACGGGCGATGCCGAGGTGCAATCGCTGCGCGCGCGCATCCATGCCTGGGCGGGTCGGCGCGACGCCGCGCTGGCGCTCAACACGCCGCTATACCGGGACAACCCGGACAGCCCCGATACCGCATGGACGCAGGCGCTTGCCGCGCGTCTGGGCGAGTGGCCGCACGAGGGACTGTCGCCGTTGTCGAAGGTCATCGCGGCCAGGCCCGACGAGCCCGACACGCGCACGCTCGCGCAAGCGGTGCGATTGCCGATGTTCTCGTGGGTCGGGGCGCCGTTTGGTCACTACGAGGACGACGACGACATCCAGGTCGACACGTTCGGCCTCGACGCCAGCCTGCGTGTGTCGCCAACCTGGCGCCTGAATGCCCAGGCACAGCGCCGGGAGTACCGCGCGCCGGCACCCGGGCCCTTTGCGCCGGTCACCGGCGGCGACTCGGCCGACGACCGCCGGTTGGGTCTGGGCGCACGCGCATCGCTGTCGCCCGATACCGCGGTGTCGCTGATGCTGACGCAATCCCGGCTGGACACCCAGGACAACCGCGGGCAAGACAGCGAACTCCTCGGACGGGCCGAGCTCAACCATCGCGCAAGCGATGCGTTCAAGTACTCGTTGCGCCTCGAGCGTGAGCGCGTCGCCGCCTCGCCGCGTTCGCTCACCCTGGGGGTGCTGCGCGACACCGTCGCGGCCGATGTGCTGTGGACGCCCAACCTGCGCGACCGCATCAGCGGCCACGCCGCCTTCGACGATCACAACGACGACAACACGCGCCATTGGCTGCTGGTCGACTGGCGCCACGCCGTCATGCGCGCCGACCGCGCCACCCTCGACCTGGGCCTGCAGGGCGAGTGGATGGGCTACGCCAACGATCCCGGCAACGGCTATTACAGCCCCAGTCGGTACGCGCGCATCGCCCCGGTGGCGGCGAGCTACATCTACCTTGGCCAGAACGCCGGCCTCAATCTGCAGGCCGCCATTGGCGTGCAACGCGACGCCAGTTTCGACGGCTGGAAACGCGCCACCGACCTGAGCGCCGAACTCACCGTGGGGATCTACTCGCGCTGGCAGATGGTGGCACGCGCGGCCTACAGCGAGCGTCTCAACGAGTTCGGCCAGTACGAAGGCAGTTCGATCGGGCTGGAGCTGCGCTACCGATTCTGCGACCACCGCGCCGACGAATGTCCCGCGACGGCCGAATAGCGGAGCCGTCGCCCGGGAGTCGATGGCGGCGCTGGCGGCGCGCTACCGGTCCGATTGCCCGGTGGCGTAATAGTCGCCGCGCTCGAACAGGGCAGGGTGGATCAGCTCGGTGAACGCCCTGGCCTGCGGCGACAGGTACTTGCCCTTGCGCACCACCACGCCGTAGCTGCGCGACGGGAAATAGTCGGCCAGCGATCGCGCCGCCAGTCGCGTGCGGTCGGCGTCGGTCAGGCAGATCGCGGTGACGATGCTGATGCCCAGGCCCATCGCGACGTACTGCTTGATCACCTCCCAGCCACCGACCTCGAGCGCGACCGTGTACGGCACCCGGTTCTGCTGGAACACCAGGTCGACCATGCGGTAGGTGGTCAGGCGCTGCGGCGGCAGGATCAGGCCATACGGCGACAGATCCTCCAGGCGCAGCACCGGCTTGTCGGCCAGGGGGTGGTCGCGCGGGGTGATCAGCATCGGCTCGAAGCGGTACACCGGCGCGTAGTCGAGATCGGCCGGCACGTCGAGCATCGAGCCGACCGCCAGGTCGACCCCGTCCGAACGCAGCAGATCCAGGCCGCCGGCCCCGGTGACGTTGTGCAGGGTCAGCCGGACCTCGGGATGGGCGGCGCGGAAGGCTTCGACGATTTTCGGGAGCAGGTACAGGATGGTCGAGCTGCCGGCGGCGACCTGCAACTCGCCCGCATCGAGGCCGCGCACGCGCTCGCGGAACACCCCGTCGAGGGCGTCCAGGCCCTCGACCAGCGGCCGGGCCAGTTCGTACAGCTCCTCGCCTTCGCGGGTCAGTGCCAAGCGGCGGCCGCTGCGCTCGAGCAGGCGCACGCCCATCTCGCGTTCCAGCGCCTGCAGCTGCAGCGTGACGGCCGGCTGGCTCAGATACAGCGCCTCGGCCGCCCGCGAGACCGAGCCCAGGCGGGCTGTCTGGCAGAACGCCCGCAAGGGCTTCAGACGATCACCCTTGTAGGTGAATCGCGGGCTTTTGGGAGGCTTGGGGGCCATATCCATCAACACGTATAAGGTTAGCTAATGATATCTATTGCCAAAACTTGATTGTCAAATACAACACGCCGCCGCATGTTGCCAGTCCATTGAGACGGACGGAGTGCGGGCATGTCGGCAGTGTTGGCGGAATCGCATCAGGCGGGGTCGGACCCGGTGGCCATCGAACGCACCGGCAATGCCGGCCGCGCATCGGGCATCGAGTTGCTCGCCAGCATCGCGGGCCAGGAGCTGCTGCTGACCCCGGCTGCGCTGGCCTTCCTGGCCGGCATGCATCGCCGCTTCGAAGCCATCCGCCAGGCCCGGCTGGCGGCGCGACTCGAGCGGCAGGCCGCGTTCGACGCCGGCGCGCTGCCCGACTTCCGCCAGGACACCGCGGCGATCCGCGCCGGCGACTGGAAGATCGCGACCCTTCCGGCGGCACTGCTGGACCGCCGCGTCGAGATCACCGGTCCGGTCGATCCCAAGACCGTGATCAACGCGCTGAACTCCGGCGCGAACTGCTACATGGCCGATTTCGAAGACAGCACCTCGCCGACCTGGGCCAACCTGCTGGCCGGCCAGCGCGCGCTGCGCAAGGCGGTGGCCGGAACGCTCGACTGGATGGCGCCGGACGGCAGCAAGCACTACACACTCAAGCCTGCCGAGCAGCAGGCCGTGCTGATGGTGCGGCCACGCGGCTGGCACCTCGACGAGAAGCACCTGTGCGTCGACGGCCAGCCGATCTCGGCCAGCCTGTTCGACCTGGGACTGTTCGCCTTCCACAACGCGCAGGCGCTGGCGGCGGCCGATCGCGGGCCCTACTTCTACCTGCCCAAGCTGCAGTCGATGGAAGAGGCCGTGCTGTGGAACGAGGTGCTCGATCACATCGAGACCACCCTGGGCCTGGCTGCCGGACAGATCCGCGTCACCGTGCTGATCGAGACGCTGCCGGCGGTGTTCGAGATGGACGAAATCCTGCATGCGCTGCAAAGCCGCATCGCCGGCCTCAACTGCGGCCGTTGGGATTACGTCTTCAGCTATCTCAAGACCTTCCGTCTGCATCGCGACAAGGTGTTGCCCGAGCGCGGCCAGGTCACCATGACCCAACCCTTCCTGCGCAGCTATTGCGATCTGCTGGTGCAGACCTGCCACCGTCGCGGTGCCCACGCGATGGGCGGCATGGCCGCGCAGATTCCGATCAGCGGCGACGCGCAGGCCAACGACGCCGCGCTGGCCAAGGTGCGCGCCGACAAGCTGCGCGAGGTCATCGCCGGCCACGACGGCACGTGGGTCGCGCACCCGGCCCTCATTCCGCTGGCGCGCGAGGTGTTCGACGAGCGCATGCCCACGCCGCACCAGCAGCACGTGCTGCGCGAAGACGTGCTGGTCATCCGCGACGACCTCATCAAGCCTTCGCTGGGCACCATCACGCGCGCCGGGTTCGAGAACAACGTCGAAGTCTGCGTGCGCTACCTGGCGGCCTGGCTGGACGGCAACGGCTGCGTGCCGATCCACTGGCTGATGGAGGACGCGGCGACCGCCGAGATAGCGCGCACCCAGTTGTGGCAGTGGCTGCACGCTGCCGACGCCGGCCGCGACGCGCTGCACCTGGCCGACGGCACCGAGATCGACTTCGGCCTGCTCGATCGCGCCCTGATCGGCCTGCCCAGCAAGCTCGCCGACCGCATCAACCTGCCCGGTGCGAGCCGCATCAACGAGGCGATCGGAATGCTCGACCGCCTGTGCCACGCCGACACGCTGGAGGAGTTCCTGACCTTGCCTGCCTACAAGCGGCTTGACTGACCGGCGCCGCCCGCCGACCACCGCACCACACCGTTGCCAACGAACCCACCGCGACACAAGGAACTGCCACGATGATCAGCCAACTCCCGACCGCCGACCAACTCCGCCAGGAATGGGCCAGCAGCCCGCGCTGGGCCGGTATCGAACGCCCGTATTCGGCCGAGGACGTGGTGCGCCTGCGCGGCACCGTGCACGTCGAGCACTCCATCGCCAAGCTCGGCGCCAACAAGCTGTGGGCATCGTTGCACCGCGAGGAGTTCATCAACGCGCTCGGCGCATTGACGGGCAACCAGGCCATGCAGCAGGTCAAGGCCGGTCTCAAGGCGATCTATCTCAGCGGCTGGCAGGTGGCGGCCGACGCCAACCTCGGCGGCCAGATGTACCCCGACCAGTCGCTGTACCCGGCCGACTCGGTGCCGGCGGTGGTCAAGCGCATCAACAACACGCTGCTGCGCGCCGACCAGATCCAGTGCGCGGAGGGCGGCGGTGACACCGACTTCCTGCAGCCGATCGTGGCCGACGCCGAAGCCGGCTTCGGTGGCGTGCTCAACGCATTCGAATTGATGAAGGGCATGATCGAGGCGGGCGCCTCGGGCGTGCACTTCGAGGACCAGCTGGCCTCGGTCAAGAAGTGCGGCCACATGGGCGGCAAGGTGCTGGTGCCGACCCGCGAGGCCGTCGAGAAGCTCGTCGCCGCGCGCCTTGCGGCCGACGTGATGGGCGTTCCGACGCTGATCGTGGCCCGCACCGATGCCGAGGCTGCCGATCTGCTGACGGCCGATATCGATCCCAACGATCAGCCGTTCACCACCGGTGAGCGCACCGTCGAAGGCTTTTACAAGACCCGCAACGGCATCGATCAGGCGATCAGCCGTGGCCTGGCCTACGCGCCGTACGCCGACCTGGTGTGGTGCGAGACCGGCAAGCCGGACCTCGAGTTCGCGCGCCAGTTCGCCGAGGCCATCCACGCCCGGTTCCCGGGCAAGCTGCTGGCCTACAACTGCTCGCCGAGCTTCAACTGGAAGAAGAACCTGGACGACGCGACCATCGCCCGGTTCCAGAAGGCGCTGGCGGCAATGGGCTACAAGTTCCAGTTCATCACCCTGGCCGGCTTCCACAGCCTCAACTACGGCATGTTCAACCTTGCCCACGGGTACGCGCGTCGCCAGATGAGCGCGTTCGTCGAGCTGCAGGAAGCCGAGTTCGCCGCTGCCGAGCGGGGCTTCACGGCGGTCAAGCACCAGCGTGAGGTCGGCACCGGCTACTTTGACGCGGTGACCCAGACCATTCAGGGCAATCAGTCCTCGACCGTTGCGCTGAAGGGTTCGACCGAGGAAGAACAGTTCGACGCCGGTCCGACCGCTGCCGCGGCCTGATTCATTTAATTAGGGCACCGGTAGCCACCGCCTGCGTCGCCAGTGACGCGGGGGCGACCGGCCCGACGGATGCGGCCACCTCCGGGTGGCCGCCTTCGTTCCGGGTCCGCGTTGCCCCCAGGCCTGTCAGAGGCGCCGGGACCACCGTCCCGCCTCTCGAACAGGCGTGAAAGGCCAGGTGCTATCCTGCCCATCCACGCGACCGGGGGTTGTGGGATGAAGGTTGATGCCGTGGGGTCGGTAGCGCCCTGCGATCTGTCCAGCTCGAAACCGGTGACGCCGCGCGATCCTGCGGCGGCCGAGCTCACGCCTGCCGAATATGCGTTGTTCGCCTCGGTCGCTCGCGTGCGGCGCATGTACACCGGCGAGACCTTGTTTCGCCGTGGGGACTTGGGCACGACGATGTTCGTGATCAGTTCCGGCGCGGTCGAGCTCGACTTCGGCGAGGACCTCATCGCCAAGCGCCTGGGCCCGCGCGAATTCTTCGGCGAGTTGGGCCTGCTGATCGGCGACCACGCCCGCAGCGCCGACGCCGTGGCCACCAGCGATGGCGAACTGCTGGAGCTGCGCCACGAGGAATTCCAGCTGCTGGTCGAGCGCGATTCCACCCACGTCTCGTACTTCCTGCGCCGCGCGATCATGCGTGTGGTGCTCAACGAGCAGGGCCTCATCCGGCGCCTTCGCCGTCGCAACCAGGATCTCGAGTCCGCGCTCGACAGCCTGCGTGCCACCGCCCACCAGCTCAACCAGACCGAGGTGCTGATCCGCACCGACGAGCTCACCGGCCTGTACAACCGCCGCGGCCTGAGCCTGCACCTGCAGGAACGGCGTCGCAGCGGCACGCTGTCGGGGCTGGCGCTGCTGCTGGTCGACTGCGACCGCTTCAAGCAGGTCAACGACGAACATGGCCATCTGGTCGGCGATCGCGTGCTGCAGGGCGTGGCCAACATCCTGCGTTCGGTGGTGGGCCCGGGCGACCTGGCTTGCCGGCTCGGCGGCGACGAGTTCTGCCTGCTGGTCAAGGCCGGCGACCGCGACGAAGTGATGCGTTACGCCGACTTCGTGGTGGCCACCGCCCACGGCCTGCTGCAGGTGCCACAGTCGCCACCGCTGATCTGCACGTTGAGCCTCGGGGCTTGCCTGCTGGCACCGGATGCGGACTGGAACGACTGGTATGCCCGGGCGGACGCCGCCCTGTATCGCGCCAAGCGCCTCGGCGGCAGCCGGGTGGAATGGCAGGACGCCAGCCTCGCGCCGGCCTGATCAACGCACCCCTGCCGGCACGCATAGGACATGCAAGATGGACATGACTGACCTCCCCGGCCGCCGCGTTCCCGACGCCCCGCAACTACGCACCCTGCTGCTGACCGACCTGTGCGATTCGACCACCCTGGTCGAGCGTCTCGGCGATGGCCCGGCAGCAGAGCTGTTCCGTGAGCACGATCGCCTGGTGCTGAAGCTGCAGCAGCAATGGCGCGGTCGACTGATCGACCGTTCCGACGGCCTGCTGTTGCTGTTCGAGCGCCCGATCGACGGTCTCGGCTTCGCCCTCGACTACGTGCGTGGCCTGCGCGAGATCAGCCAGCGCGAGCCCTTCGTCTCGCGCAAGCTGCCCATCAAGGCGCGTGCCGGCCTGCACGTGGGCGAAGTGCTGACCTGGCGCAACAGCGACGAGGCGGTGAAGGTCGGCGCGAAGCCGCTCGAGGTCGAGGGCCTGGCCAAGCCGATGGCCGGCCGCCTGATGGCGATGGCGCGTCCGGGCCAGGTGCTGATCTCGGCCGTGGCCGAACCCTTGGCCCACCGCGCCGCGCGCGAGTTGGGCGAACGCGGCCAGCACCTGTTGTGGAAATCCCACGGCCGCTGGCGCTTCAAGGGCGTGCCCGAGTCGCAGCAGATCTACGAGGTCGGCGAGCCGGGCATCGCACCACTGCGCATGCCGCCCGCATCGGCCAAGGCCTGGCGCGACCTGCCGCTGTGGCGGCGCCCGGCGGCGTTGGCTGCCGAGGTCGCGGTGCTGGCCGGCCTGGCCGGTGGCGCCTGGTTCGTGACCCGTCCGCAACCGGCCATCGCGTTCCACGAGCGCGACTGGGTGGTAGTGGGCGACCTGCGCAACCTCACCGGCCAGAAGCTGCTCGACGACTCGCTCGAGCAGGCATTCCGGATCAGCCTCGAGCAGTCGCGCTACGTCAACGTGCTCAGCGACCTCAAGACCCGCGACACCCTGGCCCGCATGCAGCGCCCGGCGGGCACCGCGCTGGACCGCGCGATTGCTTCCGAGATCGCCCTGCGCGACGGCGCCCGCGCGGTGATCCTGCCCACCGTCGCCGAAATCGGCGGTCGCCTGCGCGTCAGCGCCGAGGTCATCGACCCGCACACCCAGACCACCGTCTACGCTGAATCCGCCGACGGCCAAGGCGCCGCCTCCGCACTGGCGTCGATCGACGAGGTCACTGCCAGCCTGCGCGAGAAGCTGGGCGAGGCGCTGGCCGCGATCGAGAGCGACTCCAAACCCTTGCCGCAGGTCACCACCGGCAACCTGGACGCGTTGCGGGCGTATGCGTTGGGGCAGGCTTCCTATGCGAGCGGAAAGCACCAGGAAGCCCTTCAGCTGTACGAGCGCTCGACCCAGCTCGACCCGAACTTCGCTTTGGCGTGGCTGGGTCAGGTGCGCGTCCAGTACTCGAACGTCAACGCGCCAGGAGCCATCGTTCCGCTTCGGAGAGCCCAAGGGCTGAGGGAGCGGCTGGCGTCCCGAGAGGCACTCTACCTCGATGCATGGGGAGCGGAGTTCGACAGCCCCGCAGACGCGATTGGGAAGTGGGTTGAATTGGCGAAGCTGTATCCGGACTTCTGGGCCGCACAAGGAAATGCGGCACTCGCGTTCTACACGAGGAACAATTTCCAGGAAGCCGTGGTGTACGCGAAGCGCAATACTGCTCCGCAGAACGAACTGTCCGCGATGGGCTGGGACTGGCTTGGGCGTGCGCAGCTCGGAATGGAGCAGTATCCGGACGCCGCCAAGTCCGTCGAGACAGCGTTGCGACATGGTTACAAGTCGAGCCTACGCAGAAAGGTCGCGATCCTCGCCGCGCAACGCGACTTTGCGACAGCGGGGCGCTTCCTGGACGACCTCGCTCCCAATGACCGGCACGCCTATATCGAACGCACAAGTGTCGCGCTGGATTCGGGGAAGTGGAGGGATGCCGTGGCCACGTCGCAAACGGGTCTCACGATGGCCAGGCATCAGGGCGGATTCGACAGTCGCGCGATGCTCCTTCCGATGGCGGTCTCGACTTGGCTTGCGGGTGACACTGCTGCGGCAACCAGATACTGCGCCACGGCCGTAAATCAAGCGCTCGGCGCGCTGAGTGCAGTGGAGAATGCCGATGCAGTGGAGGACGCGGAACTGGCCTTGTCGGCCTCGATTCTGATGGTGAGGCTCGGCGATCGGAGTCTTGCCGATCGGGTGCTGGACGTAGTGGATCGACAGGAAAAGATCTCCGCGATTCCGAGTGTCGTCGAACTCGCCGTGGTTCTCAGGGCTGAGCAGTTGAAGCTGGCGTCGGATCCCGAGTCCGCGGTGAAGCTATTGGAGCCCTTGCTTGCAGGGCACGAACGATTCCAGACCCGAGTCGCTTTGATGGGGGCCTATCTCGATGCCAACCAGCACGCTGCTGCGCTGGAGCAGGCCAGGTGGGTGCGGTCGAGGCGCGGGCTCGCGTACATCGAACTTGAGTGTGGCTACTGTCTACAGGCCTTGAACGTGGCAGACAGCAATGCCGCGATGCTTGCGGAAGCGCAGGCGCTTGCTGGGCTGGGGCGTGCTGGCGATTCGGCGCGTGCATTGCAGGATTTCGACCGGTATTGGCCGGTCGAAATCCTCCCGGCTCACTTGAGAGTGAAGCGCGATGAACTAACGGCGGTATCCAACTGAGGCGTGGTCTGGCTCAGGCCGCTGGTCAGCATCGCCTTGATGGCGCTGCGGGCCCCTGCAATCACTTCCTTCGACGCCAAGCGCACGGTCTTGCAGTCGATCAGCGCCTCGGGTTGGGCCTTGGCCACCAGCCCGCAAGCGGTCATCTGTCCCGGAGTGGGTGACTCGTAGCCGATCATTTCGAGTGCGGCGCGCGGATCCTGCTGGAACCTGGCGCGGTAGATGTCGTCACTGCTGAGCAGGTCCAGCAAACGATCAGCGATTATCGGATCCAGTGGCGCGCTCTTGGCTTTCTCGGTCATTCCCCTTCCCCCATCCTGGGCCCGACTGGCCCGGTTGCGGGGGAATCTAACCTTGTCGTCATTAGCTCACAAGCCGAGCAGGAGCGGGATGTCGCGTATCTGCTGCTGATTTCTCGACGTATGGGATGGAGCCGCGCCGGGCACTTGCGTGGCATTACGTTGCTCGCTGCCGGTAATGCGTCGATGCGAACACGCGGAGTTTGCGAGCGGATGCCGCGCGGCCTTCGGTGTGGCTGGTGTGCATGTCGACCCGTGTTGTTGTGACCACGGCCGACTTCAGCCGACACGGCAGTCACCTTCTCGCCTACGAGTTACTGCAAGTACAGTGCAGTCCTCTCCCTCGGCCGGAAACAATCATGAAGGTTCGTCGCTGCGCGGTGGTGTTTCTTGAGCCGCGCGAGGAAGTCAGCTTCGATCTCAACGTGCTGCTGTCCGGTGGCGACGGTCTGCAACGCGATCGGCAATGGCTGGCATTGGCGCCGCACTTGGGCGAGGAAGTCGCCATCGACATCGACGAACGTGAGCTGCTGGGCGCGCTCAGCCCGACCCAGTGGGTCGAAGCCGAAACTCTCGCCAACCATCCACCTTCCGCGATCGATCGCCTGCTGCACGAAGGCTTGCTGATCGGCGACGACGATGACCACGCTGCACAACGCCTGCGCGACGAACGTCTGCGCGACACCTACTGGCACCCGCTTGCCGCGACCTTGCATGCGTTCACCCGGTGGAGTGAGGTCGACACGGTCCAGAACTCGAAGGACAGCGGAACCGAAACTGCCGTGGCGATGCGCGAAGTGCTGGGGGCGCCGCCGGTCGAAGCGGCCCGACGCGTTGGCGACGCGCAGCGACTGCCGCTGCCGCGCAGTGCGCCCAACGACTTCGACCGCCTGCTCGCGCGCCGCGCCACGTGCCGCAATTTCGATCCACTCAGGCCACTGCCGATGGCGCTGTTCGCGCAGATGCTGCAACGGGTGTTTGCCGCGCAGGCCGAGGTGCGGGTCAGCGACGATCTGGTGTTCCTGAAGAAGAACGTGCCCTCCGGCGGCGGCCTGCACCCGATGGAGTGCTACCTGATCGTGCAGCACGTCGAGGGCGTTGCGCCCGGGCTGTACCACTACCAGGCCGGCGAGCACGCGCTGGAGCCGTTGCCGGCGCCGGATCGGCCGATCCGCGACTTCATCATGGACATGGTGGCCCAGCAGCACTGGTTCGCCGACGCGCATGTGCTGGTGGTGTTGTCGCCGCGCTTCGACCGCACCTTCTGGAAGTACCGACACCACGCCAAGGGCTACCGCGTGGTCGCGCTGGAGGGCGGTCACCTGTCGCAGACCCTGTACCTGGCGGCCACCGATGCGGGGCTGGGCGCGTTCATCACCGGTGCGATCAACGAGGTGCAACTGGAGCAGGCGTTCGGCCTGGATCCGATCCACCAGGGCGCCTTGGCGATCTGCGGGTTCGGCTGGCGGGCGCAGGTCATGGAAACCGCAGAGCTGGACCCCGCGGGCGAGGTCTGGGCGGCGGCCATTCCGACGGGTGAGGGCGCTGAACCCTGACGGGAACGCGCTACCAATTCCGACCCCGACCATGCCCGATGGCAGTCGACAGCCCGGCTGTCCCGCGTCTATGGTCGCCTCCCCCTCTCACGCTTGGGTTCCGCAACAATGCAATCGAATATCCGTTTCCGTCGCGCGCTGCTGGCTCCGGTCTTCGCCCTGTTGCTGGCCGTGTCGCTGTCCAGCGCCGCCAGTGCTCCCGTGGCCAACTTCAACATCGAAGCCATTCGTGCCCAGCAGGCCGAAATCCGCACCGGCGTGCAGGCCGGCACCGGTCACTTCAAGGACATGCCGCAGGCGACCCGGCAGGAACTGCTGAGCAAGCAGTCCGAAGTGCTCGCGACGATCGATGGCAAGACATCCACCGAGCAGTTGAATGCCGACGAAAAGTTGCGCGTTTTCAATGCGCTGGAATGGATCGAGGCCGCGATCAACAAGGCCGAAGACGAGCGCATGGTGTGCGAGCTGCGCAGCACCCTGGGCAGCAATCGCAAGACGCGCGTGTGCATGACCGCCGGGCAGATGCGCGAAGCGCGCGAGCGCAGTCGGACGGAGATCGAAAACAACCAGAACATGGGTCGGCGCCAGTGACCTGAGCTGCACACGCGTTCCGAGAAGGCGGCCTTGTGCCGCCTTTTCTTTTGCGGGTCCGCGGCCCGGGGGAAGCCGCACCGCGGACGGCCGCCTGCCCGGGGCTCGTTGAACCGTCGGCGGTCTGGGCGTAGTGTCGGCGTGGGCCTTGGCCCGGCCAGGACAGCGGCCGCTCCGGCAGGGGGAATCTTCCGGACCTGGCGCTTCACTACATGCAACTCACTACGTGCAACAACCCGATCGGACGACGATGGAACGCGCCGCGTGCCGTTGTCGTGATCAGGGTGCCATAGCAGTACGTCGTGCGGGGACGCCGCGATCCCGATGACGATGTACCGGACGTTCTTTTCACCTTCATGGAGATCGTGATGAAAGTGCTCTGTTCCATCGCTCTTGCCAGCCTGCTCGTCATTGCCCCGGCCGCCGCACAGATCGGCACCCCGGGTTTCACGGTGAAGTCGATCCTCGAGAACCAGCGCGAGATCCGCACCGAGACCGAACGCAGGAGCGGCGCATACACCCGTTTCGGAGAGTCGGCACTGTCGCAGATGCATTCGGCACAGGACCGCATCTTCCACTTGCTGGAAGGCGTGCAGGCCATCGAACAGCTCAACGACGAGCAGCAGGTTCAACTGGTCAATGCCATCGAAGAGGTCAAGGCGGTGATCGCCAACAACGAGGCCAGTCGCCTCGAATGCTGGCGCGAGCCCAAGACCGGCACCACCATGCGCGAAAAGCGCTGCGCGACCGTCGCCGAGCGCGCACGCATCCGCATGGAATCGCAGGACTGGAAGAACGAAACCGATTGACGCAGCGCGCTGGCGCCCGCGGCAAGCGGCTGGCCGGCATCAGGCAATGGCCCACGGCGCCGACGCGGCGCCGTGGTGATCTCAGTCAGCCAAGCAAGACGGGGGCAACATGAAGAAGGCAATCCTGTATGCGGCGATGATGGCGATGGCCCTGACGATGGCGGGCGAGGCGCTTGCCCAGCCAAGTCGCGACAACTCGCTGGAGAAGATCCTGCAACAACAGAATGCGTTGAAGGCCGACCTGGCCGACGATGGCATCGAGGGCCTGACCCCGCGCCAGTCGAACATCGTGCGACGCGCCCAGGAAGAGGTGTTTCTGGTGACGGCGGGCAAGACCATGATCGACGAGCTCTCGATGGAGGAAAAGATCCGCCTCGAGAACGCGTTGGAACGCATCAACGCGCAGGTTCGCAATACCCGCGCCGGTGGCGACGAACAGAACGTCTGCTGGCGCGAAGCCAAGACCGGCACGACCATCAAGGAAACCCGCTGTGGCACCGTGGCGGAGATGCGCGAAGCGCGCGAGGGCGCACGCGATTACCTTGAGCGCCCCAAGACCTGCGCCAAGGACTGCACTCCCTGATTCGTCGCCCCGATGCTGGTCCGGCCGCGATGTTGCCGGACTCGGGGACGCGGCATCATGCGATGCAACACAAGCGACCGGGCATGCCCCGGTCGTTTTGTGTCCGGGGTTCGGTGGCGCGCGCTTCGGTCGACGACGGTGTCGCTGCGATCGTGCGTGATCGGGTGGGTGCGTAATCGTGAGCATCGGCCGGGCTGCCGTTCCGATTTCGTTCCGGTCGAAGCGGCGCAGCAGATGACCTCACTTGTCGCCCGCCTGGGGCATCGATAGGCTCCGCCGTTCTCCAATCCACTGGAACCGTATGAACCGTCTCGCTGTCGTCGCAGCTGCCTGGGTGTTGAGTGTGATCGCAGGTCACGCAGGAGCGGCGGAGCGACCGGCTGCAGCGCCCACGCCGACCAACGCGGACGAGGTGTTCCAGCGACTGGGCGCGGAGTTCGTCGCCGCCGACCGGTCCGACGGGCTGTCGATCGCGGTGGTCGAGAACGGCCAAGCGAGGTTCTACAACTACGGCACGGTGTCGCGACAGAAACCGCAGGCACCGACCGAGCACACGGTCTACGAGATCGGTTCGATCACCAAGATCCTCACATCACTGATCCTGGCCAACGCGGTTGGCGAAGGCAAGGTCGGGCTGCAGGACGACATCCGCCGTTACCTGCCGGGCGAGTACCCCAAGCTCGCGTTCGACGGCGAACCGGTGCGTCTGATCCACCTGGCCAACACCAGTTCGGCCTTGCCGGACAACCTGCCGGCGCTGCCGGCCGACGCCGAACAAGCGCCGTTCCAGGCGGTCGCCGCGCTCAAGCGCATCACCGACCAGCACGTGTACACGGCGTTGGCGTCGGCCAGTCCGAGCGACCGGCCCGGTCACGAGCCGCGTCACTCCAACCTGGCCGCCAACCTGATGGGCGGCATCCTTGAGCGCGTCTACGGCCAGCCCTACGAGGCCTTGCTGGCGCGTTACGTCGAGCAGCCGCTGGGCATGGCAGCGGGCACCGGCGAGGCGCGCGCCGCGCTCCTGGCGACCGGCTACAACAGGGATCGCGCCGCCATGCCGGCGCTGGATGCGCGTTCGGTCCTGGCTGGTGGCGGCCTGCGTTACAGCACGGCCGACCTGGCGAAATTCCTGGGCGCGCAACTGTCCGCCAAGGATGCGGCGATCCGGCTGAGCCAGACGCCGGCCTGGGGCGATGCCGACAACGTCGCGGTGGGCTTCAACTGGATCATCAGCAAGACCATCGACGACCAACTGCACCTGCGCCACTCGGGCGGTACCTTCGGCTTCTCCAGCTACATCGAGATGTATCCGCAACGCGGCTACGGCATCGTCTTGTTGGCGAACCGGCCCGGCGAAGCGCAGGGGCAACTGCAGGAGCTGGCGAATCGTGCGACGGAAGCCCTGTGGGGCAAGCCGCCGGTGCTGACCGCATTGGAATCGGCGCTGCAGGCCAGCGCGTACCGGGACGTCGCCGGCACGGTGGCGCAGGTTCGTCGCGAGCACCGGGCGCTGCATCTCACCGAGGACTACCTCAACCAGTGGGGCTACCGCTTGCTGGCGGACAAGCAGACCGCCCAGGCGGTGGCGCTGTTCGGTTACGCCGCGCAGCAATGGCCCGACAGCTGGAACGCGTTCGACAGCCTCGGTGAGGCTTACGAACTGGCGGGTGACCGCGATCGCGCGATCGCCAACTACCAGCGCTCGCTGGACCTGTCGCCGAGCAATGGCAACGCGGCAGAGCACCTGCGCAAGCTGCGGCAGCAGCCGTAAACGCGGAGCTGTTGGCGGATCGCGGGGCAGGCGACGCGCGTGGGGCGGTCGCCTCGCTCGCCGTCGCCGACACCTGATCGGCGATGTTCGATCGTCGTCGCTCGACATCCGCCAGTTCGCGGAACGGCTCGGGTGCATGCGCTACAGGCCGGGCTGGCCCGGGGCTGATCCTGGTTTGAATCCCGGTCTGCGCGACCGACCACACCGTCAGTGCCGATCGTGTGCCGCGGCGGTCGGATCTCCGCGCCGGTAGCCGATCGCTTCGGCCAGGTGGGCGGTGAGGATGCGTGGACTGTCGGCCAGGTCGGCGATGGTTCGCGCGACCCGCACGATCCGGTGGTGCGAGCGCGCCGACAGTTGCAGGCTGTCCACGGCGCGTTCGAGCAGGGCGTGATCGGCCTCGGCGAGGCCGCAGCTGGCCTGGAGTTCCGCCTGTTCGAGGCGGGCGTTGCTCTTTCCGGCGCGCTCGTGCTGCAGCGCGCGCGCACGACCCACTCGGGCGCGGACCGTGGCGCTGGGTTCGCCGGCGGGCGCGTCGGGGCGCAGGTCCGACGATGGCAGGCGCGGTACGTCGACATGCAGGTCGATGCGATCCAGCAAGGGCCCGGAGATACGCGCGCGGTAGCGGCGGACGGTCTCGATGCCGCAGCGGCAGCGTCCGCTGGCGTCGCCGGCCCAGCCGCAGGGGCAGGGGTTCATGGCTGCGACCAGTTGGAAGCTGGCCGGGAACTCGGCACTGCGCGCTGCGCGCGACACCGTCACCACGCCCGATTCGAGCGGCTCGCGCAGCACCTCCAGCGCGCGTCGGTCCCATTCGGGCAGTTCGTCCAGGAACAGCACGCCGTGGTGTGCCAGCGAAATCTCGCCAGGGCGCGGCTCGGCGCCGCCGCCGACCAGCGCGACCGCGCTGGCGGTGTGGTGCGGCGAGCGGAAGGCGCGCTCACGCCATCGCGCGGGATCGAGCCCACGGCCGCTGACCGAGGCGATGGCCGCCGCTTCCAGCGCCTCGCGCTCGGTGGCTTCGGGCAACAGGCCGGGAAGGCGAGCGGCCAGCAGCGTCTTGCCGCAGCCGGGCGGGCCGACCAGGAGCATGTTGTAGCCTATTACGAGACCGTGCATCATGCTTCACATGACCAAAGCGTATTCCTACACTCGGATGTCTACCCCTGATCAGCAGAAGGGGGACTCAAAGCGCCGGCAAGTTGAGATGGCGCGGGCGTACGCTCAGCGGCACGACTTGGAGATCGTCGAGCGGTATGACGACCTCGGGGTGTCTGCCTTCCACGGCGCGAACGCAGCCCTTGGTGCGCTTAGTAGGTTCATAGGAGCTGTGGATGACGGGACGGTAGAGCCAGGAAGCGTTCTGATCGTGGAGTCGATTGATCGACTCAGTCGTCAAGCGGTGTCGTATGCGCTGACTCTGCTCATGGAGCTAATCAAAAAGGGAATTACCGTTGTCACCTTGGCGCCTGAACAGGTGTACTCGGAAGAGACGATAGAAAAGGAGCTCCATCTGATTGGTGCTCTGTTCGTGATGGCTCGCGCCCACGAAGAGTCAAAGATCAAGGCAATGCGGGGGCGCGAAGCCTGGAAGGCCAAGCGAGCAAGGGCGCGCGCTTCTGGTCAGGTCGCGACCCGCAGGGTGCCCGCATGGCTCTATTTGGAGGACGGCGTACTGAAGGTCCATGAAGGTCGGGCTAAGATCGTTCAAGAAATCTTCGCGCTGGCACGAGATGGTTGGGGCGCATTTTCCATTGCGCGGGCGTTGAACCAACGAGACGAGAAGCCTTGGGGAACGCGTCCCAATGCTGTCTGGCGTGATTCCTACATCAAGAAGATTCTGCACAGCCGGACTGTTTTGGGCGAGTACCAGCCCCACCAAGTCCATATGGTGGAAGGCAAGCAGCAGAGGGTGCCAGACGGGGATCCGGTGGAAGGCTATTACCCTGCCATCATTGATGTACCCCTCTTTCACGATGTCGGGCGCGGGCTCTCCATCCGCCGCTCAGTAGGGGCGGGTCGGAAGGGCGCAAAGTACGCGAATCTTTTCACGGGTCTTCTGCGCTGCTGGTGCGGGGCGGGCTACCGATACGTGTACAAGGGCACTCCGCCAAAGGGTGGCGAGTACCTGCAATGCTCAGTTGCCCTATCGAAGGGCAGTTGCTCCATGTCCCCAATCCGCTATCGCATCATGGAGACTCTGCTTTTGGATGCGGTCGATAGCATTGACGCCCGGAAGATCCTTGACCCCTCCACCATGAGCAAACGGGCGGTAGATGCGAGATCTAGACGTGCACAACTGATTGATTCGAGGGGCCAAGCTGCGCGGAGAGTGGCGAACTATGCGGACGCAATAGGTGACGACGGAAAAAGCCGCGAGCTGCTAGACCGCCTGGCCAAGCAGGAAGCTCACTTGCAGCATCTGGACGCGGAACTCGCCAGCGTTGAACGGGAAATCGCTGACCTCAACGTGGGTGAGGTCAGTCAACGGAAGGCGGCGCTGTCTGAGTTGCTCGTTGACATTAGAGCGGGAGGCGACGATGCCGTAGGGAAGCGAAGGGCGCTCGCAGGCGAACTGAGATCACTAGTCGAGAAGGTAGTGGTACACCCGTCGATGCATGTGGCTGAAGAGATTGCCAGCGGCGGCGTACTGTCCCCTCTTGGTGAAGACGACGGTGAGGCAGCGGAGACGGATTGGAAAAGCAAGTACGGGGTCAAGTCCATTGCCGGTCTCCGCAAGCTACTTCGTGAGCGCTGCTTTGAAGTTCATATCATTTACCGAACCGGTGCCTCCGAGCGGTTCGATGCCCTGACTGGACCGACCTTCAAGGTCACTTCGAGCCTTCGTATGAAGGAAATGCGCATGGTTAATGGATGACACCTCGCTGCGAGGACGAATCAACTGAAAGGACCTTTATCGCCGGACCATGAAGACGCGAGTCCAGCCAAGAGCGTTGCTTAGTTCAAATTCGTTTTCAAGTTCCTCAGCCCGGTCCGTCCTTCGCCCACGGCGGAGCTATCTATCAAGGCAGCCTAGCTGCCCTGATAGCTATCCCAACGTCAGCCTCCGCCCGAGCACTCGGCAGTCGGGAGGGGCGAGACCTGCGTGTTCAGCCAGTCGATGGCGTTTGCATAGTCCTGCTTGCTGCGCGTCTTCAGTATGTAGCTAAGCCAGCCGTCATCGCTTTCGGGTACAACGCGGTTTTGATCACGGCTTGCCCACCTCAACTGAGTCCAATATTGCGCTACTTTTTTGCCAAAGTTTTCGCCGCTCATGCCCGGTGGAATCTCGATCTTGAGGTGATAGTGAAGGCGCGTACCATCCTTAGCTCGCGTGCCCCCCTCCTGGACGGCGATGACCTGAAGGGCACGATTCCTGCCGCGCCGGTCCACGAACTTGTTGAGCCTTTTCATCAGCTCGTGGATGGCGGCTTGAGCGACCTCAGAAGTGAGGTACTCGGGCGAGCGAGCGGACCTAAAGGTGAGGGTGGCTGCCACCCCGTCGAAGGGGCGCTCTTTGAAGTACTTAAGCAACGCAGCCTGTTGCTGAGCGACTTTCGTGAGCCCGGAGGTGAGCCCTTGAGAGGCACTCGCTCGTGAATCGTACCGCTTCCTAGCCGGCTTGAAGCTGGGGGACTTGGGCTCCGGCGAGGGGACGAGCCTGCTGAGCCGAGCGCGCTGCTCCGCACTCAGGTTGGAATAGGAAAATCGACTGTCGAGGGGCATTGGAACTCACTCCATCTGGAAGAGCATCCAGACTCGCGAATTTAAATTCCAATGTTTTGGGGCGGCTCCGAAGGGAAAGGATAGGAGCGGCTGGTGCGGCAGCCCACCGGCGGAGCCCTCTGCAGAGGGCGAGACCGGCGAACGTGGAGATCTGACGCTATTCGTAGTTGTCGGCTTCTTGCAGAACTTCCCACGGCTTACAGCCGAGTCCGACGCAAACTTTGTGAAGAGTATCGAGCTGCAGGTTCTTCTCGCCGCGCTCGATTGCGCTGTAGTAGGTACGGTGCATTCCGATGTGGTCCGCGAACCCTTCCTGACTATAGCCAGCCGCCGAGCGTCGTACGCGCAATGCCTGTCCAAGCCGGTGCAGAAGGGAGGGTGTCATGCTCCAAACCGTAAGAGACCGCTCCTTTTAGCTCTACAGCCTTACAGGTAGACTACCTATAGGTATCTAACGGGGGGTGACGCTATGAGCTGGATGAATGCTTTGGTGGCAGCAGTGTTGGCGGTTGGATTGAGCGCCTGTCATAGAGGGGCGGGCGAGCTGCCTTACCCGCCCTCGCAGCGGCAGTTCGTTGACTTAAATCGAGGTTGCCTAGCTAGTTACGACGCTGGAGCCAACGAGATCCAGAAGTCTTTGGCGTTCAACGCGTGCAACAAGAGCCGGACCGAATTTGCCGCGAACGGTCCCATCCGTGGCTGGTTGGGCACCGTTGAGAGCATAAGTACCGATCAGGGCGCGGACGTCGTCTCTTTCAGAATCGCCACCTCGATAGATGGGTTCGACATCGCCTACAGGACGGTCAACAACCGGGTCTCGGACGACGGCTACGGTTCCCTAATCACGCAGGATAGTCCGCTGTTCGGCGCCCTCGCGAATCTTCGGGTTGGCGAGGTTGTCGCCTTCGATGGTGAGTTCCTGGACGACCCAAGCGATGAGCGACGGGTGTGGGAATCGAGCATCACTGAGCGAGGATCTATGGAAGAGCCGGGCTTCAACCTCCGCTTTACTTCAGTAAGAGCCACTCAGGACGAGTTGGCCAGTCCTGCACCTCAAGTGGGGCTACTGTCGGACGAGAGCCATTCCTCACGGATCAAGCTTCCGCCAGCCCGAGCCGATAGCCCAACGGTCGCCGGAAATGCTCAGCGTGAAGATGGTGCTAGCGGACGAACTGAGGTCGACAAGCCCTACTCCAGCAGAAGGGTCGACTTGCTGAAACGGGGCTACCAGCCCCAACCCGCAATCAACAACGTGCTTCCACACACATTGGGTGGAGATCCAGCTGCATGCGGCAACGCAGGCTGCCAGGTTCCGTGGACCAAGGGGGACGAGGTCGTGTGTGTCTCCGTCGAGGTCAATGACGACTTGGAGGAGGCGGGCTGGCTTTCTCACGCAGCGTCAGGACCCTGCACCTATTGAGGAAGCGGGAAGCATGATCGACACCGATGGTGCCCCGCCAGCGTAACGGGGGCGCGCCCATCGCCACGAAAATGACGAGTAGCCTCAGCCCAGCAAACGTTATATAATAACAATACGGGCGTATTGTCCTTATACGAGGCGCGCTATGACGCACTTTGTTCCTTACTACCGGGTGAGTACTCAAGCGCAGGGTCGAAGCGGACTGGGGCTCGAAGCGCAAAAAAACGCCGTGGAAGCCTTCATCGTCGCGCGCGGTGGGCAGGTGCTCGAGGAGTTCACGGAAGTGGAATCTGCGTCCAGCAGTGAGCGGGTCCAGCTCCGCAGAGCCATGGACCTCTGCAGGTCACGCAAGGCAACCTTGGTGATTGCACGCCTGGACAGGCTCGCAAGAAATGTCCACTTCATCAGTCGACTCATGGAGTCAGGCGTCGACTTTGTAGCTGCAGATATGCCCACTGCCAACAAACTTACCATCCACATAATTGCCGCAATGGCTGAGTACGAGCGAGACCTTATCTCCGAGCGGACGAAAAGGGCGCTGCAGGCAGCAAAGTCTAGAGGTACAGTTCTAGGAAATCCTGGCATCCGACTGGTATCCGCTGGCGGAACAGCAGCGCGAATCGCATCAGCCGATGCTTACGCGGCGCGCATATTTACCCTAATTGATGCGCAGCGAAAGATTGGGCGAGTCACTTATGCAAAGATTGCGGAAGGGCTCAACGATGGCGGTGTTCCTACACAGCGAGGTAGGCGGTGGACCCCCACCGGCGTACGGAACATAGTTAAGCGTATCGAGCCAAGTAAGGCAGGCTGAGACTTGCACGGACCGCCAAGGGTTGACATGCTGTCGTCTAAGGACAGCATGACTACAGGGGCTTGGCGTGCCAAAGGCAAAAATATTAGATCCGTGCATGCAGTACGGGGGGAAAGATCGCTATCTGACAGCGCTCAGGGGATCTCTCAATAGCGGCGACTTCACCACCATGCGTTTGGCTGCCGCCTATGCAAAGACATCCGGTGTGGCTCGAATTTTCGACGATGTTAGTGCACTTCGCAAACGAGGCGGGAATGCGGGGCTCATCGTAGGCATTGACCAGAAGGGCACCAGCTATCAGGCATTGAGCTTGGCAATGCAGGCATTTAATGAGGTGCACGTATCTCACACTGGGGGTGGGGGAACGTTCCATCCCAAGTTCTGTCTGCTTGCAGGTCCCGTGAAGGCTCAGCTCATTGTCGGTTCGCACAATCTAACGTGTGGTGGCTTGGAAACGAATCTGGAAGCAGGAGTCGTTCTCACTTACGAGCTTCCGCTTGAGAACGTTGAGTTCCAAGAAGCCGACGCCATGTGGACAAATCTGCTTGCAGCAAGCTTCACTAAGCAGCTCAGCCCCGCGAGCTTGAACACTCTCCTTCTGGCGGGCTCTCTTTTTGACGAATCTGCCAAAGGAGCGAAGCGGAGCAACGTTGGCAGCAGCGCCCAAGGCGCGGGCGGCGCCCTAATTTTCCCTCGAGTAAAGCTCACCCCTCCCAGTGCGATTCCAAAGGGCGTATTGGCGGCGGCAGCGCCACTTCCGCCGGGGTACCCACCCGCCGGTCCCTTCATGCCTCCAGCACCTGTAGTTCCGGGGGCAGTACCGTTACCGCTTGGTCCCGTAGTGCCCGGGGTACCGGTAGCGCCTCCGCTCGCAGCCCCTACTGTAGCCGGGGCAGCCGCGCTCGCACTCGTTATCCAATTGAGACCACACGACAACGGTGAGATATTCCTGAGCATGAGTGCGGTGAAGCAGAATCCCGCATTCTTTGATTTTCCGTTCACCGGAAATACCACGCCCAAGAAGCTAGGGGGCGTAGCCTACCCGCAGCGTGTTCCCGATCCGGTCGTCGACGTTACAGTGTATTCGAGCACGGGTGCCAAGCTAGTGACCCAGCTGGCCTATGCGCTCAACACCGTCTATTACAAGCCCAAAAGTGAGCTCCGCGTCACCATGACGTCTGCTATCCGGGACCACATCAGTAACCTGTCTATCCTTCATATGCAAATCGGAAGTGGCGGAGTGGACTACATCATGGATGTTTACAACCCTGGCAGTGCTGATTACGCGATGCTTCTGGCGTCCTGCAATCAGACTATGCCGGGTGGTGGAAGTGCTCCCAGGTTGTTCGGCTGGGTCTAGCCCTTTTTGAACCAATAGATCTCGTTAGTAGTGATGGTGTTCTTGCTATGGACTACGTTCTCACGCGTCACCGTGATGGGTTGAATGTGCTCCGTGGACCAGCCGGCAGCGTTGAACTGCTGTTCAATCACCCTCCCGCTACTGATCTTAATTTCAGTACCTCCTGCGGTGGTCTTGGTGTCGCCGATAACAACAAAGGCAGAGCCAGCGGGTTTGACCACTCGGGTGAGGTTCTGGACCACACGGTCCATCTTTTCGAAGTACTTGAGCAACAGGGCGGCGGTGTTCAGCTTTCTGAAACCCGCGTCCGTTCCTTGGTTTTCTGAGTGAATCATGCGCACCAGCTTGCGAGCAATGGAGGAGTTCAAAGAGCGAAGATCTCCTTCCTCGATCGTCGAATTGAGTGCGTTACGCTGGCGAGTAGTAATCTCTCTGCTCCCGATTAGCTGGTCTTCAGCGCACTTGCGTTGATCACTGGTCATGCTATGGCAGACCAGCATGCTCAATCGATCCGTGTCGATGTAGGGCAGGGCGGTGGCATAAGGAGGGCTGGTAACAACAAGATCGACAGACTCATCTTTCAGTGACGCCTTTGCAAATGAATCTGCTTCATCGGATGGACTGAGATTTGCTTGCGCCCTGCCTAGAGGGTAGGGCGCGTGGTTCTTCACAGAGGCGAAATGACGGAGCCGCCTCCGTATATCCCTGATTTTTTGCGTCAGAAGTTCAAAGACGGGGGCGTCGTCAAGGGGCAGCGCTCTGCGTCGAATTCGCAAGTCTCGCGGCTCTTGGTGCGAAATATCGCGGATGATGCTGCTTAATGCGACTCGCAGGATGTCGCGTGTGTGGGCATCAGGCACATCGTCAATTTCGGCTAGAACCGCAGACATTTTTTGGATCACAGGCGCTGGAAACCATGCCACGATCTCATCGAGGATCGCGCCGTTGAACCTAACGGATGAACTGAGCTTGCCAATTGAACTCAAAGCTTGGAGCTTCCGCTCGAAGCTGCAGAGGAGATGGTCCCGATAGACCGCATCAGCGCCTACTGCTCCCACTTTGGCAACGGCAGTCGCAATGGCAACCGGATTGACATCAAAGCCTACCGCGTTGCACCCCGACAAGGCTGCCTCAAGCAAGACTGTGCCGCTTCCACAGAATGGATCTATGACGGTGCTTCCGGGCTCAACCTTCGCTGTGTTGAAGAGCGCTTTGGCTAGCTGCGGGTAGAATTTACCTTTGTACGGATGGATTCCGTGCGTAACATACTTGGGATCCTTTCGCCCCACATGGGCGCTTTCGCCGCTCTCTAGAACCGCCTGCCAAGTGGGCTCAGTCGATCCTGATTTTGCCTTCAGTGCAGACGTAAAAGCCAAGCGCCTAGCCTGATTCCGCTGAAAGCGGTTCAGACGAACAATGAGACCTTCCTCTGTAAGCTCGGGCTTGCCCACTAGCGATTCAATTTCCTGCAGCGCAAGTAAATCTTCGTAGGGCTGCATCTTGTAGCTGGGCGGCTGTAAAGCAATGACGATGTCCGCAGACGGCTTGAACAGTACAAGAAGTTGCTCAGTTCTAAGGCGCCGCGCTGGGCTGGAGAACGAGCGCTTATTCTCTGGAAGATCGCGATTAATGATGCCTACCTGCTCAAAGCCAACGCTCACAGCCGCTTCACCTAGGTGCTTAGCTGTCTCGAACAGTTCCTTGTTGAAGATGGCATCGCCGACGACGAAGACAGCAAAGCTACCTGGCTTGAGTGCCAAGTACACGTTCGCGAGTACCAGCGTCATCTCCGAGATGTAGGAGCCGAACTCGGTTTTTTGCTTCTGGTGTCGAAGGTGCGAGCCAATCTCTGAGCTCGCCAGTCCCCGTGGATCGTGTCCTAGCCAAAAGATCCGAAAGCGATGGTAAAGGTGATAGTCGGTCGCGTTGGGGTAAGGTGGCGACGTCACGACCAAGTCAACTGACTCGGTTGCGATAGTTGAGCTAGGCTCGCTACCCACGATCTTCTTCCTCGCGTCCGCTGTAGCGAACACGGCTGAACGGAACTGCAGATGAGAGGCTTGTCGGCTCAGCTTGTCGATTGAGCTTGAAAGCGCTCTCGCAAACCTAGCGATTACGTCACCCGCGACTATGCCCTTCTCGATAGCCGTGTATCGCGTTTCAGAGTCCTGATTGGATGCTCCCAGAATTTCCTTGGAGAAGCACGCCAGTGCAACTGCTTTGGATTCATCCAAAAGAAGGTGTTCAATGCGGAACCTTAGGTACGCGAGTTCCGCGGTCGCCTCGGCAGTGAACCACTTGTCGTGATTAGGAATCTCAGGAACTCTGCTCCGGTCCCCCTCAAGCGGTGAAAGAGCCTCCTGAATTCGATGCGATGAGGAGGTCAACATGCGAAGTTCAGTGACCAGCTGGCTCAGCTCCACCTCGATCTCGGGAGTTAGGGTCGTGGTCTTAGCCGTACCTATGACTTGAGCCACTGGATTGAGATCTGTGCTGATGGCACGCCTGCCCAGCAGCAGTGCTTCTAGTGCTGTCGTGCCACTTCCGCCGAAGGGATCCCACACGAGATCGCCATGGTTAGAGAGTTTGGAGATCAGCGTGTTCGGTAGCTGCGGGATGAACTTTGCTGGGTAAGGATGAATGCCGTGTGCGAAATAGTCAGTCTTAGCAGATGCAAAATTCCAATCGATTGCATTCAGCGCCTCAAAGATGTCCTGGTGAGCATTTCGCACTGTTGAGGAATCGCTATGCGAAGTTCCAAGCGCGTCATCACGGGCGGCGTCGAGTTGTACAGATTGATCGGACACAGAGGGGGCTCAAAAACGGTTCTGGGAATTATAGGCTAAACCCAGAACGAGAGGTCGGCTGCTCTCAACGTACCTCTATCCGATCTCATCCTTCGCGACGAAAAGGGCGGCGAGCTGGCCCTCCATGTCGACAGACTGTGCTGATTGCCCGCCCGCTCCTTGGGGATGCGGGGATCTGCCATCCCCCGACGAATCCGTAATTAGCTATCATATGAGCAGATGATGACCGCCGGCCGCGGCGATCTCGAGTGCGCGCCTGGCGTGCAACTGGCCACGAACGTCGGCCAGGTCGGGACCTACGCCGCGCACGGTCGGCAACGCTTCGGCCGGCGGCAGCGGTTTGCGGCCGGTCAGCATCGAACAGACCTCGAGCAGGGTGCGCGCGGTGCAGGCCTCGACACGGCTGGCAAGCGCGGCCTCGGCGCCGTTTCCGGCCGGGACCACGAGCCGGCGGCCGGCATCGGCGGCCGCCAGCGCCGCCGGCAACACGCCGTCGACAGCGCGCAGCTCGCCGGTGAGGCCCAACTCGCCGAGGAACTCGCAGGTGGCCAGCGCGTCGAGCGGTATCTGCCCACTGGCGGCGAGAATGCCCAGCGCGATCGGCAGGTCGAAGCGACCGCCGCCCTTCGGCAGGTCCGCCGGGGCGAGGTTGACGGTGATCACCCGCGCCGGAAACTCGAACTGCGAGCAACTGATGGCCGCGCGCACGCGATCCTTGGCCTCGCGCACTGCAGCTTCCGGCAGGCCGACGATCGACATGCGTGGCAACCCGCCGGACAGGTGCACCTCCACGCGTACCGCTGGCGCACACACGCCCGATCGCGCACGGCTGTGCACGAGTGCCAGGTTCACGTCGAACCGCTCAGTGCTGCGGTGGCGTCGGGCCGTTGCCCAGTTGCGCCGCCTCGAGCTCGGCGACGGCGCGCTGCAGGGCTTCGAGCTTCTCGCGGGTGCGCAACAGCACCGCGCGTTGAACCTCGAACTCCTCGCGGGTGACGAGATCGAGCTTGCTCAGGCCGGACTGCAACACGGCCTTGAAGTTCTGCTGGAGCTCCTCGCGGCCTTCGCGCAGGCCCGGGGGGACCAGGGCGCTGAGGCGTCGGGCGAGGTCATCGATGGGGTTGAGGTCGATCATGGTCGGGCTCCTGCGGCGGTGCGCCAGCATGGCCGCGCGACGGCGGTGGCGCAGTCGGTTGGAATCGCGGCGTGGGGTCGGGAAACCCTGACGCGGGCGGCGCGCCAACGCAAGCCCCGGGCCGCCGGGCGCGGCCATCGCGTATCCTGCGGTCAGCAAAAAAAGCCGGATGGGAGACAGGCAATGAAGATGGTCATGGCGGTGATCAAGCCGTTCAAGCTCGACGACGTGCGCGAGGCGCTGGCCGAGGCCGGCGTGGCCGGCATCACCGCCACCGAGGTCAAGGGCTTCGGACGCCAGAAGGGCCACACCGAGCTGTACCGCGGCGCCGAGTACGTGGTCGACTTTCTCCCCAAGATCAAGCTCGAGGTTGCTGTCAGCGACGAGCAGGTCGACACCGTGGTGGAGGCGATCATGAAGGCCGCCGGCACCGGCAAGATCGGCGACGGCAAGATCTTCGTCTGGGAGATGGAACGCGTGGTGCGCATCCGCACCGGCGAAATGGACGCCGACGCGCTCTAGGCGAGCAGGGTTTTCAACGACGACTCCGCGATCGAATCGCGGACCCAGGGAGTGGGCGATGCACGGAAAGCGAAGGGTAGCGGGGCTGCTGGCAACGGCCGCATGGATGACGTTGGCGGGCAACGCGACGGCAGGCGCCGCCGGCGGTGACGGGATTGGCGCGGCGCTGGGCGACCCGCAGGCCTGCGCACAGGCCGAGGATTACCACGCCTGCACGCTGCGCGAGGAAGCCCGGCGGGTCGGCGAATCGAAGGCCCCGGTCAAGCGCGACGGACCGCAGCTGTGCGTGCGGCCTTCCGCTGGCGCGCCGGTCTGCTACCGCGACATCACGTTGGAGCAGTCCGAAGAGACGTACGCGATCCACCGCTTCCGCGGGGTGCTGCCAAACCTGCCGCTGGCGGTCATCGATATCACCCGGCACGAGGCCGGCGCGATCGAGCTGGTGTCGTTGCGCACCGGTGCCAGGACCGAGCTGTCGGGCATCGCCGCGCTGGCGCTCTCGCCCGATGGCCGCCATCTCGCGGCGGCCTCGGCCGATCTGGAAGCGGGCTACTTTCCCAACGACCTGGCGATCTACCGCATCGACGGCGACGCGCTGTCGGAAGCGTTTCGCGTGGCGCCCGACGACTGGGGTCCGGCGTCACCGCGCTGGCAGGACGCGAACACCCTGCGGATCACCGAATCGACTGACGAGGGAGCCGTGCACGTGTACCGGCGCCACGCGACGGGCTGGCGGGAGCAGTGAGCCGCGGTCACCGCCGGTGGCAGCGCGGGAAACACAGGACACTGTGAGGCCGCCGCCCCGGCGTGGCTGACAGCGCCACCTGCGGGGCGATCCGCGACGCCCGCATCCCGGCGGCCGCGCCGAAAAAAAAACAGCCCCGCACATGGCGGGGCTGCTGTCGGCGAACCGCTTGCGCGGGGACGCAGGTGATTACTCGCCCAGTGCCGCGGCCACGAACGGCGGCAACGTCGCCGCGCCCTTGTGGATGTCGGCGCTGTAGTACTTGCTGTCGAAGCCCTTGGCGCGCGCGTCCGCTTCGCGGAAGGCAAAGCCCTGGCCCTTGCGAGCCAGCGTGCAGCTCCACCAGCCGGTGGGGTAGCACGGCTGCGGGAAAGGCAGCGTCTGGAACGTGCTGAAGCCGGCCTTGCCCATCTCAGCGCGCATTTCCTTGATCAGGTCCAGCAGCACCAGCGGCGACTCGGACTGCTGGACGAGGATGCCGTCGTCCTTGAGCGCGCGGAAGCAGCTCTCGAAGAACGACTTGTTGAACAGGCCTTCGGCCGGGCCGACCGGGTCGGTCGAATCGACGATGACGATGTCCAGGCTGCCCGGCTCGGCGTTCTTCATGTACGCGATGCCGTCGTCGAACATCAGCTTCGCGCGCGGATCGTTGTTGGCATCGCACAGCTCCGGGAACCACTTCTCGGCCATGCGCGTGACCTGCTCGTCGATGTCGCACTGCACCGCGCTCTCGACGCCGGGGTGCTTGAGCACTTCGCGCAGCGTGCCGCAATCGCCGCCACCGATGATGACCACGTTCTTCGGGTTGGCGTGGGTGAACAGCGCCGGGTGCGACATCATCTCGTGGTACAGGAAGTTGTCGCGCGTGGTCAGCATCATCGCGCCGTCGATGAGCATGAGGTTGCCCCAGTCGGTGCTCTCGAAGATCTCGATCTTCTGGAAGGGCGACTGCACTTCATCGAGCTTGCGGGTGATGCGGTAGCCGATGGCCGAACCGGAGGGTTCGAAGTTCTCGTAGTGCCACGTCGTATTAGCGTTCATTCCAGTCCATCCGATCAAAAAGTGACCACCATCCGGCGCGCCCGGGCCGCCCTGTTGGGCCGGCGGACGCGTCGGTTCGGGCGCGGATTGTAGCGAACGGACATTGTCGGAGCGTGCAGGCGCTGCCTGATGGCCTTCACGCAGGGATGGCGACGCCTTCATGACGGTTTGCCAGGGATCCCGGCGCACGGCGGCCCTGCGGCCCGCCGTGCGCCTTCGGATCGGCCCCGTCGACAGGCGCTCAGGCGAGTGCGGGCTCTGCCACCGCGGCGACCCCGGCATCGCTGCCCATGCCCGGCCACGGCTGCTGCGGGTAGTAGCGCGCCATCATGCGGCCCACGTAGGCCACCAGGTTCGGGTATGACTCGGCCTCCCGGCGCAGGTCGGATGGGAACGTCGGCGCCATCAGGCCGGCCAGGACCGAGAACACCATCGCGTCGGTGCCGCTGGGCTGGTCGCCAAACAGGTAGGGCTGGTCGCCCAGCAGGATCGACAGCGCCGACAGCGAACGCGCGCCCAGTTCGACGATCTCGGCATGGCTGTGGCGGGTCAGGCCCACTCCGTGCACACGCTCCGATACCTGCGCCTGCACATCGGCCTGCACCGAGTCCGGCGCGCCGGCGAAGAAGTGCGCCGCCACCTTCGCGAAGTTCGCAGGCTGCAGCCAGCGCGTGTAGACCAAAGCCCACATCAGCTGGTTCTCGACCATGCGCTCGATGGCCCAGGCCTGCGCGCGCTGCCGGATGTCGAGCGCAGCGTCGAGGTCGATGCCGTATTCGCGCTCGATGTGGCTGCGGATGAAGGTCGAATCGGCGATGCGCACGCCGGCGTCTTCGATGAAGGGCAATTGGCCCTTGGGCGAATCGCCCGGCATCGCGCGTTCGACGCGATAGACCAGTCCGGCCATCTGCAACTGGACTTCGGACTTGCTGCAGTACGGGCTCAGCTCGGGCACGCCGAACGCGGGGCCGAAGCTGTAGAGGGTGATCGGGGCTTGCGTTTCCATCGCGGTGTTCCTGGTGGGGGTGGGGGAAGAGGCCGCTATGCTGGCGCCCCCCTGTTGCCACCGGTGTGGCAACAGCAGCACGGCATTCACCGGAGGGAGCTCGATGCGTCGCGCCGATCGACTGTTCCAGATCATCCAGGTCCTGCGCCGGCATCGCCGCGCGGTCACCGCGGCCGAACTCGCGGCGGAACTGGAAACCTCGCCACGCACGGTCTATCGCGACATCGCGACGCTGGTGGGGCAGCGCGTGCCGATCCGCGGCGAGGCCGGCAGCGGTTACGTGCTCGAACGCGGCTACGACCTGCCGGCGCTGATGCTGACGCCCGACGAGATCGAGGCCGCCGTGCTCGGCGCGCAGTGGGTCAGTGGCCGCGGCGACCCGGCGCTGGCGCGCGCGGCGCAGGACCTGATCGCGAAGATCGCCGCAGCGGTGCCCGAGCGGCTGCGGCCCTACGTGTTCGAGCCGGCCAGCGAAACCCCGCCGGCGCGCGCACGCGTGGTGACCGACGGCCTGGACATCGGGCGCCTGCGCGAGCAGATCCATGCCGGACGCAAGATCGCCCTGCGCTACCGCGATGAGAGCGGACGGGAGAGCGAGCGCGTGGTCTGGCCGGTCACAGTGGGCTACCTCGACACGGTGCGCATCCTGGTGGCGTGGTGCGAGCTGCGCGGCGACTTCCGGCATTTCCGCGCCGACCGCGTGCTGGCGGCGATGTTCCTCGATGTGCGTTGCCCGCAGCGGCCAGCGACCCTGCGCGCGCAGTGGCGGCGCTCGCTGGGGCTTCGCCGGCGTCCGTCCGCCGACGAGGCCGACGCGCGCCCCGCGGCGGTCTAGCGGGCCTGCAGCGACGCCAATGGCGCCGGCGCGCCGGGCTCCCGGCAGCCACGGCAACGTGGCGTTTGCCCCCGGGCGCTAGAATGCGCGTCCCCCACCCCCATTGGTGTCACGCCGATGACCGACTGGTCGCTCGATCAGGCACGCAAGACTTACTCGATCCCGCACTGGAGCGAGGGCTACTACGACATCGACGGCGCCGGCCGCGTCAGCGTGCACCCGCGCGGCGACCAGGGTCCGGCGATCGCGTTGGCCGAAGTGGTCGACGCGGCGCGCGACAACGGCGCCAAGCTGCCGATGCTGGTGCGCTTCCCGGACATCCTCGACGACCGCCTGGGCAAGCTGCAGGGCGCGTTTGCGCACGCGATGCAGGAATGGAACTACCCGGGCGGCTACACCGCGGTCTATCCGATCAAGGTGAACCAGCACCAGGGCGTCGCCGGCACGCTGGCAGCCAACCACGGCGAGGGCTTCGGCCTGGAGGCGGGCAGCAAGCCCGAGCTCATGGCGGTGCTGGCGCTGAGCCGCCCCGGCGGGCTGATCGTCTGCAACGGCTACAAGGACCGCGAGTACATCCGCCTGGCGCTGATCGGCCGCAAGCTGGGGCTCGAAACCTGGATCGTGGTCGAGAAGCCGTCCGAGCTGGCGCTGGTGATGGAAGAGGCCAAGGCGCTGGGCGTGACGCCGGGCCTGGGCGTGCGCATGCGCCTGGCGTCGCTGGGCGCCGGCAAGTGGCAGAACAGCGGTGGTGACAAGGCCAAGTTCGGTCTCAGCCCGCGCCAGGTGCTGGACCTGTGGAAAGAGCTGCGCGATGCCGGCATGTCCGATTGCCTCGGCCTGCTGCATTTCCACATGGGCTCGCAGATCTCCAACGTGCGCGACATCGCCAACGGCATGCGCGAGGCGGTGCGTTACTTCGTCGAGTTGTCCGTGCTGGGCGCCAACGTGCGCTACATGGACGTCGGCGGCGGACTCGGCGTCGACTACGAAGGCACGCGTTCGCGCAGCTACTGCTCGATCAACTACGGCGTGAACCAGTACGCCAGCAACATCGTCCAGCCGCTGGCCGAAGCCTGCGAGGAGTACGGCCTGGCGGCGCCGCGCGTGGTCACCGAATGCGGTCGCGCGATGACCGCGCACCACGCGGTGCTGGTGGCCAACGTCAGCGAGGTCGAAGGCGCGCCGGAAGGCCGCGTGCCCGAGGAACACGACGACGAGCCGGCGGTCATCCGCCACCTGCGCGAGGTCCATGACCAGCTCGATGCGCGCCCGGCGGTCGAGCTGTTCCACGAGGCCCAGCATCACCATGGCGAGGGTTTGTCGTTGTACGCGCTCGGCCAGATCGACCTGACCCACCGCGCGCGCATCGACGATCTGTTCTACGCGATCGCCCACGGCGTGCGCGACCGCCTCAGCGCCAGCGAGAAGAGCCACCAGGCCGTGCTCGACGAGCTCAACCAGCGCCTGGTCGACAAGTATTTCGTCAACTTCAGCGTGTTCGAGTCCATTCCCGACGTCTGGGCGATCGAGCAGGTGTTCCCGATCGTGCCGATCGAGCGCCTGGACGAGGCGCCCACGCGCCGCGGCGTGATCGCCGACATGACCTGCGACTCCGACGGCAAGATCGATACCTACGTCGAGAGCGAAGGCCTCAACAGCTCGATGCCGATCCACCCGCTGCGTTCGGGCGAGAGCTACCGGCTCGGGTTCTTCATGGTGGGCGCGTACCAGGAAATCCTCGGCGACATCCACAACCTGTTCGGCGACACCGATGCGATCGAGGTGCGGGTCGATGGCAATGGCTATCGCCTCACACAGCAGCGCCGCGGTGACACCACCGACGTGATGCTGGACTACGTCGGCTACGACCTTGCGCAGCTGCGTGCTGCCTACCATGGCAAGGTCGCCGCCGCGCACCTGCCCGCCGACGAGGCCGCCGCGCTGGAGGCCGCTCTGGAGGCTGGTCTGACCGGTTACACCTACCTCGACGACGAGCCGCTGATGTAGCGGCGCGGACGCCCGCAGGCGAGGCGGCGGACGGTTGGCACCAGCCACCGCGGCGCCGCCCCGGCCCGGGCCGGGCGGCCGATGGCCTTGGCCAGACGGACGGCAGCCGGCTCGCACCGGCGGCTGAAAATGCCGAAACTGCAACTCGATCGCGCTCCAGTGCCCGTTTTTGCACGGGGGGAAACCCGCGCTGCCGCGTTTTCCAATGGAACGCCCGACCGGCTTTTCGGATCGGGCAGAAGGAACAAGATGAAAGCTGGATTGATTGGACTCGGTGCCATGGGCGCACCGATGGCGCGCCACCTCAAGGAGCGTGGCCTGCTGACCGCGGTCGGCAACCGCACCCAGGCCAAGGCCGACGCGCTGGCCGCCGAACTGGGCGTCCGCGCCGCACGTTCGGGTGCCAACTTTGCCGACTGCGACGTGGTCGTGCTGTGCGTGTCGCTGGACATCGACGTACTCGAAAACGCGGCCGAGCTGGCCCAGGTGTTGCGCCCGGGCTCGCTGGTCATCGACCACTCCACCGTGTCGGTGCCCACTGCGCGCCGCGTGGCGGCAATGCTGGCCGAACACGCCATCGCCTTCCTGGACGCGCCCGTGTCCGGTGGCGCGGAAGGCGCGCGCAACGGCCAGTTGTCGGTGATGGTCGGTGGCACGGCAGCGGCGCTCGAACTCGGCCGTCCGGTCATCGACGCGTACGCCGCGCGCATCACCCACATGGGCGAAAGTGGCGCGGGTCAGGCGACCAAGTCGGTCAACCAGGTCATCGTCGCCGGCATCAACGAGGCGGTCTGCGAAGGCCTGGCGCTGGGCGAGAAGCTCGGCCTCGATCCGGCGCTGTTGCTACCGACGCTGATGGCCGGCGCGGCCGGCAACTGGTTCCTCGACAAGCGCGGCGCGACGATGCTGCGGAGCGAGTTCACGCCCGGCTTCAAGTGCGCGCACATGCTCAAGGACCTGCGCATCGTGCAGGCGGTGGCGCGCGACAGCGGCATCCGCAGCGTCACCATCGACCAGGCCGCGGCGGACTACGCCGAACTGGTCGAGCGCGGCCACGGCGACTCCGACACCTCGGCGCTGATCACCCTCAAGCGCGGCTGAGTACGGCGACCGCAATCGCCACCCGCGCGGGTGGCGTCAGCGGTCCGGTCTGCCGACGCGGCAAACTCACCTGCAAGGGTTTGATCCGCCGCAGTCTGTGAGACTCCTGCTTGCCACCGCCCCAAAAGGGCTTGTGACATCCATCAAAATCAGCCCGCAATCTGCGAGGAGCTGAACGGTGAATGATGACTTCCCGAGTTGCGCAAGAACCTATGCGACTCTGTGTTTTTACGGCGACTCCCTGGATCCGGACGCGATTACCAATGCCTTGGGCATAGGCCCGACCAGGTCAGTGCGGCGAAACGATGCACGAAAGCGGGGCAGTAAGACCATTATCGCGAAGACCGGCGCGTGGCTGCTCACATCTGATGAGCAATTGGACTCAAAAGATGTGCAATCGCATATCCGCTGGATCCTGCAGCGGGTAGCGGGGCGGCTGGGAGAGGTGACCCGTCTTCCGGAAGTGGAGACGGCCAGAATATTCTGCTTCTGGAGTTCGGTGCACGGAAATGGTGGGCCGGCCATCTCGTCGGCAACCCTGAAGTTGCTGGCGCAACATGACATTGATCTGGACTTTGATGTCTGGTTGGATCCAAGACCGTGAGGTGCGCTCGGTAGCGTCAACAAGCGAAGCGTAGCGCCGTATGCTGGATCGAAGCCCCACCCTTACCGGCGGGGCTTTTCATCTCGCCGCCGCGTCAACGCTGGGGGCTTCTCGGAACGGTGGAGCTAAGATGAAGCTGGCATGGTGGGTGTTGGCGGCACTTTGCATTGCAGCCATCTTGATAGTGAGAACCTTCGGCAACGCAGTCCTCGACAATCCCATTGTCGTGGCCGCTGTCGTGGCGCCATTCATTCTGTTCGGCCTTGTGCACCTGCTGCTCATGAAGCGCGAAATCAGTGCCCGCAAAGGATCAGGAAATCTGGCGGACAATGCAGTGCGAGTCTTCTATTGGATGGGGGCGGCCGCTTTCGCTCTGATTGCGATTGCGGTTCTGATCCAGTTGTACTCGTACGTGCAGTCAGCGTAGCTGGAGTTCAGCCGAAAATTGACCCTAATCGAAGCGCGTTGCGCCCGATGCTGGATCGAAGCCCGCCCTCAACGGCGGGGTTCTTCGTATTGCCAACGGCGTGGCCGGAATTGGAGTCCAGCACTCGCACGATGGCGCGGTGCACTGTCCGCGCGCCCCGGCAGAATCGTCGGGCTTGAGCCCGACCTACGGAATCAACGTGGGGCGGGCCCTGGCCCGCCGGATGGGGGCGCCGCGCGACCGTACGCCGGGCGAGAGCGCCGGGCTTGAGCCCGGCCTACGGAATCAATGTAGTGACGTAGGGTGGGCCCTGGCCCACCGATGGGTGCGCGCCGAGCGTTCGATCGAAGCCCAGATCAAGCCGCGGTGCGCAGTGGGAGGCGTAGCGTCAGGCGTTCGCCCGCGATGGCGCCGAGCCATGCCGCGCCCAATGTCAGCAGCAAGGCCGTAAGGCGCACTCGTAGGGCGTCAATAAGCGAAGCGCATTGCGCCGGATGTTGGGTCGAAGCCCCGTCCTCACCTGCGGGGTTTTCGACTACGGCCGTACATCGGCAAAAGCGTCGGGCTTGAGCCCGACCTACGAATCATCGTAGGGCGGGCCCAGGCCCGCCGGATCGGGCGCGACGCAAGGCCGCAAGGCGCACTCGTAGGGCGTCAATAAGCGAAGCGCATTGCGCCGGATGACGCAGCGGCTTCCTCGCAGGTCAGCCGGGCAGTTTCACCGGCCGCTTGGCTGCCAGTCGCTCGCCGATCAGGGCGCCGGCCCAGGCCATTGCGAGCGTCAGCAGCAGCGACATGCCGTTGTAGCGCAGGACCTGCCAGAACGCTCCGGCGAAGGAATCCATGTGGCGTTGCGCGGTATCGACCAGCATCGCCATCACCACCGCCGTCAGCAGCGCGGCGATCGCCAATGCGATCCAGCGGAAGCGCCTTCCGGCCAGCACGGCGCCCAGCGCCATGGCCGCGAACGTCACCACCAGACTGCCAAACGCGATCACGCCCAGCGGCGTTGATTTGGGCAGATCCAATGCCTTGCCCGACAGCAGGATGCACAGGTCGAACATCAGCATCACGATGACGGCCGCGAAGCTTCCCAATAGAACGCGCTTGTCCATGCAGTCCCCGCTTGTGGAAGCGGCGAGTCTACTGCAGCGGTCCGCCGCGCCACCGTGACCGGTGCGGCGTTGTCGCGATCCTCCGACGCAGGGTCGTTGGCGGCGGACAGGCGTTACGCCGGCGGGGGCGCCGCCGGCATTTCAGGTCGCGAGATCACGCCATCGGCGTTCGGTTTCGCCCCGTCACCGGCCGCACGGCGTGGCGCGCGGGGGATGCCGCATCACCCCCGCGGGATGAGCGCGGCGGGGGTGATGCGCGAGGTGTCAGTCGACTCGGCGGTACTCGCCGTCGTAGCTCACGCCGGTGCCGCATCCGGGGCTGGTGGCACTGACCGAGAGGCTGTCGGGCGCGAACATCAGGCGCAGCGAACACTCGCCCTGCTGGAACTGCGCACTGCCGACGCGCGGCGCGATGATGCCGTCGATGCCGGCCGTCGCGGACGCATGCTTGCCGGTGAGCCGGTACTGCGCGGTGTCGCGCGCGGCCAGCGTCAACTCGGTGCCGCTGGGATCGGGCCGGCCGCCAACGTAACGACGGTAGCGACCGGAGCTGACCAGCGACGGAGGCGCAACAGCGAGCTGCTTGTCCAGTTGTTTGAGGCGCGCGGCGTAGACCTGCTTGAGGCAGCCGGCGGCGGTGCAGGCGTCGCGCGTGCTGCGCAACCAGGCGGTCTGTTCGATCTGGACGGACGCGGCCAGGTCGCTGCGCGCCAGCACCTCGCGGTAGCGTGCGTCGAGTGCCTCGTCGAGGGCGCCGAGCGAAGGCTCGACGCAGATCGCGCGCTGGGCCCAGCTTTCGGCCTTGGCGCAGTCAAAGCTCGCGGCGTGGCCGGCAGGCGCCAGGGCGAGCAACAGGGAAAGGGTGGCGAAGCGGGGGAAGTGAGGCATCGCTGGACTCCGTTCCGTGCACCGCCGCGGCTTTGCGTGGCGATGCGGATGCGGCCGCGAAGCCGCGGGGTGGCCACGGACGTGGCCGTTGCAACCCGGTCGGAGGATGCCCGGCCGGGCCTGGGACTGTCGTGGGGACCGCCGATGCGCTGGCGGGGCCCGACGTGTGGCGTGGCGCTTACTTCACCTGGATCGCGATGCCCGGCAGGCCGCCGGCGGCGAGCTTGCCCTTGGCTTCGGACAGCTCGCCCGCACTGGCATACGGCCCCATGCGCACGCGGTAGACGGTCTTGTCGTTGATCTTGGCCGACTCGACGCGCGCGCCCAGGCCGAGCAGGGCGATCCGCGCCTTGAGTTCTTCTGCCGGGGTGGACGCCTGGAACGAGCCGGCCTGCAGCAGGTAGCGCCCCGCCTTGTCGGTGGCGGCCGCGGCGGTCGGCGTTGCGACGGTTGCCGCGGACGGGGCCGTGCTGGCGGCCGTCGTCGCGGCGGTGGCGGTGGCCGGGGTCGGGGTCGGGGAGGCGGTCGTGCCGGCGGGCCGGTTGCCCGTAGCGCCCTCGACCGGCAGCGGCAGGGCAGTGCCGGCCGTCGGCGGGATGGTGGTGGCGGCCGGGGAAGCGGTGCCGGCGGCAGGCGTCGACGCCTGGCCGTTGAGTGCGGCCAGTGCGCGTGCCCGCTCGGCGGCGGCGCGACGACGCTCCTCGGCCTGCGCGGTGGCGGCCAGCTCGGCGTCAGTCATCGGGACTTCCTTGCCCGGCAGCAGGTCGTAGAACTCGTAGTCGGTGCCCGCCTTGGGCGTTGCGGCGTCATTGGCCGCGCTGGCGGCGCGCGAAGGCTCCGGCGACGGCTCGCTGTCGTCGGCCACCAGGCCATCGTCGCCCGAGGCCGCCGGGGCCGGCTGCGCGTCGGGATTCGGGCGTGGGCGGAAGAAGCCATCGCCGTCGCCCTTGAGCAGCTTGGGCGCGGCCAGGATCACCACGATGCCGATCAGCAGGCCGGCAACGCCCCAGGCCCAGCCCGGTACCCCGCCGCCGTTGCCCTGGTTGCGTCGCGCCTGCGACTTGCCACGTCGTGCTGCCACTTACATCACCTCGGGGGCGTTCACGCCCAGAAGACCAAGACCGTTTGCGAGCACCTGGCGGGTTGCCGCGGCGAGTACCAGACGGGCATCGCGGGTCGCGGCATCGTCGACCAGGAACTGGTGGTCGTTGTAGTACGTCTGGAACGTCTGTGCCAGTTCGAGCAGGTAGCCGGCCACCTGGTGTGGCTCGAGGTCGGTGCCGGCGGCGGCGACCACGTCCGGATAGCGCAACAGGGTGGCGACCAGTTCGTGCGCCGCGCCGTCCTCCAGATCGAGCGGCTGGGCCAGCCCGTTTGCGCGGTCCAGCGTGAAGCCGCGCTCGCCGGCCTGGCGGAACACGCCGCAGATGCGCGCATGCGACAGCTGCACGTAGTAGACCGGGTTGTCGAGCGACTGGCTGCGGGCCAGGTCGATGTCGAAGGTGAGCTGCGAATCGGGCTTGCGCGCGACCAGGAACCAGCGCGTCGCATCGCGGCCGGCCTCGTCGATGAGATCGCGCAGCGTCAGGTAACTGCCGGCGCGCTTGGACAGCTTCACTTCCTCGCCACCGCGCATCACCGTGACCATCTGGTGCAGCACGTACTCCGGCCAGCCCTGCGGGATGCCGATGTTGAGGGCCTGCAGGCCGGCGCGCACGCGCGCGAGCGAGCCGTGGTGGTCGGCGCCAAGCTCGGTGATGGCGCGCTCGTAGCCGCGCTGCCACTTGCTGAGGTGATAGGCGACGTCCGGCAGGAAGTAGGTGTAACTGCCGTCGGACTTGCGCATCACGCGGTCCTTGTCGTCACCGAAGTCGGTGCTGCGCAACCACAGCGCGCCGCCTTCCTCGTAGGTGTGGCCGTTGGCGGTGAGCGCGCGCACGGTCTCCTCGACCTTGCCCTCGCTGTAGAGCGAGCTTTCGAGGAAGTACACGTCGAAGCCGACGCCGTACGCGGCCAGGTCGCCGTTCTGCTCGCGGCGCAGGTACGCCACGGCGAATCGACGGATCGCGTCGAGGTCGTCGGGATCCTTCTGCGCCACCACCGTGTGGCCGTCGACCTCGACGCTGTCACCGCGCAGGTAGGCCTGGGCGACATCGTTGATGTAATCGCCGCGGTAGCCGTCCTCGGGCCAACCGGCGTCGTCCGGGCCGCGGCCCTGGGCGCGCGCCTGCACCGAAATCGCCAGGTTGTTGATCTGCGCGCCGGCGTCGTTGTAGTAGAACTCGCGCGCCACGTCCCAGCCGTTGGCGGCCAGCACGCGACCGATGCAATCGCCGATCACCGCCGCGCGGCCGTGGCCGACGTGCAGCGGGCCGGTGGGATTGGCCGAGACGTATTCCACGCCGGCGCGGTGGCCGCGACCGGAGTCGTTGCGGCCGTATGCATCGCCCTGCGCGAACACCTCGCCGATCTGCCGGCGCCAGGTGCCTTCGGCCAGGTGGAAGTTGATGAAGCCGGGGCCGGCGATCTCGATGCGACCGAACTCGGCGCTGGCCGGCAACGCGTCGAGCAACGCCTGCGCGATCGCGCGCGGGTTGGACTTGGCCGGCTTGGCCAGCAGCATTGCGGCATTGGTGGAGAAGTCGCCCTGGACGCGGGTCTTCGGGCGTTCAATCACGAACTCGGGCGTGTCCAGGTCGGCGGGAATCGTGCCGGCGGCGCGCAGTGCGTCGATGGCCTGCGCGACCAGCGCGCGGAGAGTGGTTTTCACGGGGGCTCGGCAGGGTGTTGCGGGACCGCGCATTGTACGCGAGGGCTGGCGCGGCGCCTGAAGCGCGACGATGGAAGGCCTTTCGGGCGTCGCGGTCGCGGCGGGGATCGACCATCACCATCGACCAAAGACCGTTGGCGGCGAGCGCAACGGCCCATCGTCTGTGGCGGGAAACGCAGGCGCCGTCGGGCACGCCGACACGCTGGAGCGCTGCGGCGCCGCTCGTTGTCGGCGCGTTGTCGGCAGCGTCCCGGCGACGCCCGAGATGCGACCTGGCCGCGACCCGGTGCTACAGCCAGCCGCGTGCGGCGAGCGACACCGGCGGCCCATCGGCGATCACGAAGTGGTCGAGCAGGCGAAGGTCGACCAGCGCCAATGCGTGCTTCAGGCGCTCGGTCACGGCGCGGTCGGCGGCGCTGGGTTCGGGATTTCCGCTGGGATGGTTGTGGCCAACGATCACGGCCGCGGCGTTGTGCACCAGCGCGCGCCGCACGACTTCGCGCGGATGCACCTCGGTGCCGTCGAAGGTGCCTCGGAACAGCTCCTCGAACGCGAGCGCGCGGTGCCGGTTGTCGAGGAACAGCGCCGCGAACACCTCATGCGGCAAGCCCCGCAGCCGCTGCGCGAAGTAGCGTCCGGCCGCGGGCGGATCGCTGAGCACGATGCCGCGCTCGAGTTCGGCCGACAGGCGACGATGGCCCAGCTCGAGCGCGGCCGCCAGCGTGCAGGCCCGAGCCGGTCCGAGGCCGGGGAGTCGGGTCAGCTCGCCGGTTCCCAGCTCGAGCAACCGACGTAGCGGTCCGTGCGTGGTCAGCAGCCCGCGAGCGGTGGAAACCGCGTCTTGGCCGCGCAGGCCCGAGCCGAGGAAGATCGAGAGCAGTTCGGCGTCCGACAGCGCGGCGACACCGCGCTTGAGCAGTTTCTCGCGGGGGCGTTCGTCGGCAGGCCAGTCGTGGATGCGCATCGGGAAGGAGTGACCGCGGCGAGTGGAGGGGGCAGGCAGGGCAGCACGGGACAGCAGCGCCCCGCGAGGTTTGGGGAAGGGGCATCCGGGGCGCCAGGGTGGCCGCGATCGTGATGCCGGCGAGGCCCGCGCTACGTGCGCACGGTGCCGAACGTGATGGTCGGCCCAGCCTAACGGCGATGACGCGACTGGCGCCTCGGGACTTGCGAGGGGTTCGGGTAAGCTAACGGCCGCTTCCGCAGTAGGGATCAACCGCTCCTTCATGGCCGACAAGTCCGCCCCGCTGCATGGACAAAACCTGCTGCTTTGCGTGTGCGGCGGTATCGCCGCGTACAAGGCGGCCGAGCTGGTGCGGCGCCTGGGCGATGCCGGTGCCAAGGTGCGTGTGGCGATGACGGAAAACGCAACCCGCTTCGTCGGCACCACCACGTTCCAGGCCCTGTCCGGCGAGCCCGTCCGCACGTCGCTGTGGGACGAGGCGGCCGAAGCGGCGATGGGCCACATCGAGCTGGCCCGCTGGCCCTCCCGGATTGTCGTTGCCCCTGCCACGGCCAACATGCTCGCCAAGCTGGCGCACGGATTTGCCGACGATCTGGTCAGCACGCTGTGCCTGGCCAGCGATGCGCCGATCGCGGTGGCACCGGCGATGAACCGCCTGATGTGGGCCAACGCCGCCACCCAGGCCAATGTCGCCACCCTGCGCGATCGCGGCTTCGCGATCCTGGGTCCCGCCTCGGGTGGCCAGGCTTGCGGCGAGGTGGGCGAAGGTCGCCTGCTCGAACCCGATGCGATCGTGGCCGCCCTGGTGGCGGCCGGTGCCAGCGGAGCGTCGCGATGAGCGGCACGTCGCTGGCCGGGCTGCGGGTGGTGGTCAGCGCGGGGCCGACCTACGAGGACATCGACCCGGTCCGGTTCATCGGCAACCGCAGCAGCGGCAAGATGGGATTCGCCGTGGCCGCCGCGGCCGCGCAACGTGGCGCGCAGGTCGTGCTGGTGGCCGGGCCGGTGTCGCTGGCGACGCCCGCCGGCGTGACCCGCATCGACGTGCGTTCGGCCGCGCAGATGCACGCCGCCGTGTTTGCGCAGTTGCCGGCCGACATCTACATCGGCGCCGCCGCCGTGGCCGACTACAGCCCGCGCGAGGTCGCGACGGGCAAGATCAAGAAGCAGGCCGGTCGTGACACGCTCACCCTCGAGCTGGTGCGCACGCCCGACATCCTGGCCGAGGTTGCCGCGCATGCGTCGCGGCCGCGGCTGGTGGTCGGTTTTGCGGCCGAGACCGACAACGTCGAGGGTTACGCGCGCGGCAAACTGGCCAACAAGCGGCTCGACCTGATCGCGGCGAACCGGGTCGGCATTGCCGGAAGCGGGTTCGAGAGCGACGACAATGCGCTGACGGTGTACTGGTCCGACGGCGCCCGTGCGCTCGGCCCGGCGCCCAAGACGCAATTGGCCGACGAACTGTTCGACCTGGTCGTCGAGCGCCTGGCCGGCGCCGCCGGCAAGGAGCGCCACCCATGAATCTGGATGATCCGATGTCGCAGGGATCCGCTACTGTCCGGGGGCGCACCGCGCCGGACCGCGTCAAGGATGGATCACCATGCACCACACGCTTGAACTGAAGGTCCTCGACTCGCGCTTCGGCGGGCAATGGCCGCTTCCGGCCTACGCCACGCAGGCGAGCGCCGGGCTGGACCTGCGCGCCGCGCTCGACGCCGAACTGACCCTGGCGCCCGGTGACGCCGCGCTGGTGCCGTCGGGCCTGGCCATCCACGTCGGCGATCCCGGCATGTGCGCGGTGATCCTGCCGCGCTCGGGTCTGGGCCACAAACACGGCATCGTGCTGGGCAACGGCACGGGGCTGATCGATGCCGACTATCAGGGCCCATTGCTGATCAGCGTATGGAATCGTGGTCGCGAGGCTTTTACGATGCAGCCAGGGGATCGGATCGCGCAGCTGGTACTGCTGCCGATCATGCGGGCGACGCTGCAGGTCGTCGACGAATTTGAAAGCAGCGCGCGCGGGTCCGGTGGCTTTGGCCATACCGGCGTGCGCTGACAGGGGAATGGCGATGGATTTGAAGATGGCACGGCCGGGTATCTCAGCCGAACACCTCCGCCCGCTGCGTCCGGTGACGATCGTCGCGGGCGCGCTGGTGGCGATCTGGTTTGCCTGGTCCGGCTGGCAGCAGCATCAGGACGACTCGCGCCGCGAGGGAATCGCCGTGGCGCGCGACGACGCGGTGAACACCATCGCGGCAAGCCTGGCCAACGAGCGCAAGCTTCTGGACCGGCAGCTGTCCAACCCGGAGTTGCAGGCCGCGCTGGCTGCAGGCGACCTCGGACGGGCCGGCAACCTGCTGACCCAGGGCTGGCCCGGTGCGAAATCCGGCGTGGTACTGCGCCCGGACCTCGAACTTGCCTACGGCGAGCTGCCCAAGGGTGGCTACGGTCGGCTGGTCGCGCTGGAGGCGGCGATCGCCCACGACAAGCCGGTGGCCTGGATCGTCCGCGACAGCAGTGGCGACCACCTGAGCCTGGCCGCGCCAGTGCGCATGCCGGTGGCCGTCGGGTCTCCGGCTGCCCTGCCTGCCGCGGCTGACGGCACGGTCGTCGCCGCTTCTACCGCGGCCCCCGGTGCCGCCCCCGTGGTTGCAGATCCCGCCGCCACCGATCCCGCGTCCCCGGGCCCCACCGCGACCGGCGCGGGCGCCGTCGCCTCCGCTCCGACCGAGCCGGAAGCCACTCCCACGGCGGTTGCCACGGTGCAACTCCCGCTCAGCCGGGTCACCGACGGCCTCAACGCCGTCGACATCGGCGATGACGTCTATCTCGCCCTGCGCCAGAGCAGCGCCAGCGTGATCGAGCGCGGCGACACCGCGTTGTCCGGCGCCGCAGAGGCGCTGGCGGCCAAGGTGCCCGACAGTGACCTGCGCGTCGCTGCGGCGGTGCCCGATGTATCCGGCGGCCCATTCGGGCTGGGCGCGTATGCCTGCTATGGCATCGCGTTCCTGTTCGCGATGCTGACCCTGGTGACCTTGCGGCCACCATCGCAGCTGCGGCGTGCCGGCGCGGAGCGCGAAGAGCACCACGAACCGTCCTCCGGCCAGACCCTCACCGAGTCGCTCCAGGCGCTGCCACCGGAGGTTCCGGCCGCGCCGGTCTACGAGGTGAAGGAAGCGCGGACGGCGGCGCCGGTGGCGATCGACCGCAGCATCTTCCGCGCGTACGACATCCGCGGCGTGGTCGGCCAAAGCCTCGATGCCGGCGTTGCCGAACTGATCGGCCATGCCATCGGCTCGCTGATGCACGAAAAGGGGCTGCAGGACATCGTGGTCGGCCGTGACGGTCGCCTTTCCGGTCCGGTACTGGTCGAAAGCCTGATTGCCGGCCTGTTGAAGGCCGGGCGCCACGTCATCGACATCGGGCAGGCGCCGACGCCGCTGATCTACTTCGGCGCCTACCACCTGCGCGCCGGTTCGTGCGTCTCGGTGACCGGCAGCCACAACCCGCCCGACTACAACGGCTTCAAGATCGTGGTCGGTGGCGAGACGCTGTCGGGCGACGCGATCGTCGACCTGTACAGCCGCATCGCCGAGGACCGTCTGTACCTGGCCAGCATGCAGGGCAGCCTGGAGATGCGCGACATCGCCGAGGACTACGTGCAGCGTGTTTCGGCCGACGTGCAGATCGACCGTCCGCTGAAGGTCGTCATCGACGCCGGCAATGGCGTCGCAGGCGACCTTGCCCCGCGCGTGCTTGCCGCGATCGGCGCGGAAGTCACGCCGTTGTACTGCGACGTCGACGGCAACTTCCCCAACCACCACCCCGATCCGAGCGATCCGCACAACCTCACCGACCTGATACGCATGGTCGAGCGCCTGGATGCCGATCTCGGCGTCGCCTTCGATGGCGACGGCGACCGCCTGGGCGTGGTCACCCGCGATGGGCAGAACATCTTCCCGGACCGGTTGCTGATGCTGTTTGCGGCCGACGTGCTGGAACGCAACCCCGGCGCGATGATCATCTACGACGTCAAGTGCACTGGTCGCCTGCCGGGCCAGATCCTGCGCCACGGCGGCAGCCCGCTGATGTGGAAGACCGGACACTCGCTGATCAAGGCCAAGATGCGCGAGACCGATGCCGAACTGGCCGGCGAGATGAGCGGCCACTTCTTCTTCAAGGAGCGCTGGTACGGTTTCGACGACGGCATCTACGCCGCCGCCCGCCTGCTCGAGATCCTCGCCGCGCGTCCGCAGTCGCCCAGCGAGACGCTCAATGCGTTGCCCGACGGCGTGGCCACGGCCGAGATCAAGGTCGCAGCGCCGGGCGACGACCCGCACGCCTTCGTCGACCGCTTCGTCGCGGCGGCCAGTTTCCCGGGGGCGCGCCTGTCGACGATCGACGGACTCCGCGTCGACTTCCCTGACGGTTGGGGCCTGGTGCGCGCCTCCAACACCACCCCGGTGCTGGTGCTGCGTTTCGACGGCGACAGCCGCGAGGCCTTGCTGCGGATCCAGGACGAGTTCCGGGGCCAGCTGCTGGCCATCGAGCCGGGTCTGTCGCTGCCGTTCTGACGTCCCGCCCGGCACGCCCAGCGTGCCGGGACCTGCTTCGCGGCACCGCGATCCGCCACCGACGCCGCGTCACGCACGTGATCTGGCGGGTGGGGGCGCAAGGGGCGGATGACGCGTCGTCCGCCCCTCGCAGCGAGGGCATCCACGCGAGGCAGCCCAATCCAGGGCATCGCAACACGGCGGCGCGGCGCCGCCCACCGACGCGACGCCGGGCACCACGTTTGGGCGGCGGGGCGCCGTGGACCCAGGTCGATCGGCAGCATCGCTCGATCCGTCGTGGCGTCACTCGTGCGTCGTGACATCGCCGCATCGCAGAGCGCGCACCGCGAGCCTTCGGTGTTCCCGGTGCAGCGCGTCGTCGGGTTGTTCGCAGGTTCCAGCGCAGCCGCGCGCCCGGGAAGATCCCGCAGGCACGCCTTCAGCCGCCAGCGCCCAGCTGCTTGATCGATGCGTTGGGTTGCAACGCGCCTCGCCCGTGATCAGGTTCTGCGGCTGTCCCGTCGCCCGGACGCCGTTCGACACGGAGGTGCGTGACGCAAGGCCCGGCGGGGCGGCGCTTCGGCCTTAGCCGTCGGATCGGGACGGTGTCTTCATCGCCCGGTAGCGCTCGAGCGCGGAGTTGAACTCATCGTCGATGGCGCTTCGGTCCATGCGCTGCTGCGCCAGCACGCCCTGCTGGTGTTGCAGCAGCTGATGCTGGCCCAGGATCGACTCGGCCAGCGGGCGCGGCACCGGCTTGCCGGCGAGTTCCTCGTCGCTGGCCCGCCGCAGCAGGCTCAGCAGGCTCTGTCGCAGACCGGTGACGCCAAGCTCGGATGCCTTGACGGTTTCCTCCAGCAGCGTGATGCGGTGCTGGTAGGCCCGGCGCAGCGCGGTTTCGCTGTCGTACGACTCGGCCATCGCGTGGTCGCGGCGCTTGGCCGACTCGGCCGCCATGGCCGCCAGGCGCTCGGCGTGCGCGGCGCGTTGGGCAGCCTGGAGTTCTTCGCCCTGCAGGGCGCGACCCACGTGTGCGGTGGCGCGGCCACTCTTGACGCTGAACTCGGTGCGCGCGTGATTGACCGCGCTCGACGGCAGTGCGTCGCCGCAGACCTTCCGGCCGTTCTCGTTCCAGCAGTACAGCTTCTTGGTGGTCGACTGCGCCAGCGCCGTCGGGGCGAGGGCGAGCAACACCGTGGCTGCCAGGATCGGGGAGAGTTTGTTGAGGACGGCCATGTCGGTCACCGCTGTTATCTGGCTTAGATAACGCAAAACCCGGGCCACCTTCTGCCAAGGCGCGGTAACCTCGCCTGGCAGACGCTGTCGCGGGCGGCTCTGACCTAGCGTAAGCAGCGAAAAGTCAGCGCTGCGTGAGGCTGCCGTACGTCTCGCGGTAGGCCAGCAGGCGTTCGCGTTGCTCGGCGAAGTCGTCATTGGCACCGGTGAATTCGAGGAGGTCATGCAAGGTTGCCACAGCAATGACCGGTAGCCCCTGTTCAGCTGCGACGGTTTCTGCCGCTGAGCGTCGGGAACTGCCCGGGTCGACAGCTTCCTGGCGATCGAGCGCGATCACGATGCCGGCAACCTCGCCGCCGGCCTCGGCAATGATGGCCAATGCCTCGCGGATCGCGGTCCCGGCGGTGATCACGTCGTCGACGATCAGCACGCGCCGACCCTGCAGCGGGGCGCCGATCAGGCTGCCGCCTTCGCCGTGCGCCTTGGCTTCCTTGCGATTGAAGGCAACCGGCAGGTCGACGCCGCCGCGCGCGTACTCGCAGGCCAGCGCCGTGGCGAGCGGGATGCCCTTGTAGGCCGGTCCGAACAACAGGTCGAACTCGACGCCGGCGGCATCGATCGCGTCGGCATAGCAGCTGGCCAGCTCGGCCAGCGCCGCGCCGGAATTGAACAACCCGGCGTTGAAGAAATACGGGCTGACGCGTCCCGACTTCAGGGTGAACTCGCCAAAGCGCAGCGCCTGCGCGCGCAATGCCAGTTGCAGGAAACGGATGCGGTGATCGGTCATGCGAGAGGCTCCTCGACCGGGCGCCGGCGCGGCCGGCCACCGGGCGCTGGGTGGGGAGGGGCGGCAGTTTACTGAAAGCGCCGGCATCGGAGTCGCCGACCGTGGCGGCGGTCGGTATCCCGTGCCCGGCGCTTCCGTTAGGCTGACGCCGCCTTTGGATCACAAGAGTATTGCCTCCGGTGCGGATCATCAGCTTCAACGCCAACGGCCTGCGTTCGGCCGCAACCAAGGGATTCTTCGACTGGTTCCGTGCGCAGCAGGCCGACGTGCTGTGCGTGCAGGAAACCAAGGCGCAGGAGCACCAACTCAGCGGCCCCGCGTTCCTGCCCGACGGCTACCGCGCCTACTTTCGCGACGCGACCACGAAGAAGGGCTACAGCGGCGTGGCGATCTACAGCCGCCGCGAACCCGATGAAGTGCGCACCGCGCTGGGCTGGGCGCCGTTCGACGACGAAGGCCGCTACATCGAGGCGCGCTTCGGCAACCTCAGCGTGGTGTCGTTCTACATCCCGTCGGGATCGTCGGGCGAGCTGCGCCAGGGCTTCAAGTTCGAGGTCATGGAATGGTTGAAGCCGGTGCTCGACGAGTGGCTGGCCAGCGGTCGTGACTATGTCCTGTGCGGCGACTGGAACATCGTGCGCACCGCGCTGGACATCAAGAACTGGAAGTCCAACCAGAAGAACTCCGGTTGCCTCCCGCCCGAGCGCGACTGGCTCAACGGCATGTGCGCCGACCAGGCCGACGCGGCGGATGTCGCGCGCGGCTGCGGCTGGGTGGATGCATACCGGGCGTTGCGTCCGGACGGCCAGGATTACACCTGGTGGAGCAACCGCGGTGCGGCGCGCGCCAATGACGTGGGCTGGCGCATCGATTACCAACTGGTGACCCCGGGATTGCGCAGCCGGCTGCGGGACTGCGCGATCGAGCGCGAACAGCGCTTCTCCGACCACGCGCCGTTCACTGTCGACTACGCGCCATGACCGTGGTCGTCGACCAGCCCGGCGTGCGGCCGATGCTCGTGCGCATCCATCGCATGACGATGGTGCTGCTGCTGGGTTTTGCCTCGGGCCTGCCGCTGGCGCTGACCGGCGGCGCGATGCAGGCCTGGCTGACGCTGGAAGGCCTGGACCTGGTGACGCTGGGGTTCCTGGCGCTGATCGGCGTGCCCTACACGTTCAAGTTCCTCTGGGCACCGCTGATCGATCGGTTCGAACTGCCACTGTTCGGCCGCCGGCGCGGCTGGATCGTGGTGATCCAGCTCGCCATCGCCGGCGCGCTGATGTGGATGGCCAGCATCTCGCCCGGCAAGGCGACGGTGATGTTCGCGGTGGTCGCGGTGCTGGTGGCGTTCCTGTCGGCCTCGCTGGACATCGTCATCGACGCTTACCGCACCGACCTGCTGGCGCCCAGCGAGCGCGGCCTGGGCGGTTCGCTGTCGGTACTGGGCTACCGCCTGGCGATGGTGCTGTCGGGTGGCATCGTGCTGGTGTGGGCAGACCAGTGGGGCAGTTGGCCGCAGGTCTATCGCGTGATGGCGGGGCTGATGACGGTCAGCGCGGTGGTTTCGTTGCTTGCCTTGCCGGTGCTGCGCAATACCGCCAAGCCGCTGGCGTCGGCACCGGGGCGGGAGTTGCTGGGATTCGCCGGGCTCATCGTCGGCGTCGCCATCGGCGCCTACGCCGCACGCTGGTTGCTGATGCTGGTCGGCTTCGACGCCGACAGCCAGGACCGCTGGGCGCGCCTGGCCTTCCTGATCATGCAGATCGTCGCGGCGATGGGCCTGGGCCTGTGGATGGCCCGCCGGCTCGGCTTTGAAACCCTGAACCGCTCGCTGCAGAGCTACTTCCAGATGCCGGGCGCGTGGGCATTCCTTGCCCTGGTGGTGCTCTACAAGGTGGGCGATGCCTTCGCGCTGAGCTTGTCCACGCCGTTCCTCATCAAGGGCGTGGGCTTCAGCCAGACCGAGGTCGGCCTGGCCAACAAGTCGGTCGGCCTGCTGATGACGATCGCCGGCGCGATCTTTGGTGGCTTCGTCCTGTTGCGTGTGCGGTTGTCGCGCGCGCTGCTGGGCTTCGGCGTGCTGCAGCTCGTGTCCAACCTGGGCTACTACGCGCTGGCGGTACTGGGCGCGGGCGCCTACGGCTCGTTCCTGCTGCCGGCCTTCGACCTGTTCGTGGTCAGCGTGCCCGAACCGACACCGATGGACACCTTGCTGCTGGTGGCGTTGAGCCTGGACAACTTTGCCGGCGGCATGGGTACCGCGGCATTCGTGGCGTTGCTGATGAGTCTGTGCGGCGCACGCTTCTCGGCCACCCATTACGCGCTGCTGTCGGCGTTCGCCTCGCTCGGTCGAGTGTTCATCGGCCCGCTCGCCGGCGTGCTCGCCGAGCAGTACGGCTGGCCAACGTTCTACCTGGTGTCCCTGGCCGCCGGCGTTCCGGGGCTGTGGCTGGCCTTCCGCCTGCGCGCGGCAGTCGATGACACCCAGACGGTTCGCCCGGATGCGGCCGCTACCGCGCCCGCCTAGCAGCCCCGGCGGCACCCGCCCGGACTTCGCGGTTGCGTTGCGTTGAGCTGGCCCGCGCCGCGTGAGCGATCACGCGCGGGCGCGCCGTGGCGGCGTCCGACGGGCGTTCGCCGCCGCGCCCGTCGCTGAATGCTTGGCAGTAGGACCACCATCGGGATCACAGCCAGCCGAAGGCTTATTCGCTATTCTCCATACGATGCCGTTCCTAGCGGCGCTTCGGTCCCGCCGGACGGTACGGCATGCCGGTACGGCGGCCGATCAAGTGGAAGTGAGACAGGTAGGCGTATGACTGAAACCGTATTGCTGGACATCAATCCGATACTCCTCGAACGCGTTCGACGGATTGCCGCCACGCGCGAGTGGGGATTGCAGCACACGCTGCTGTACCTGCTCGAGCAGGGCATCTACAGCTGCGAACGGGGCAAGAGCGGACGTTTCGACGATTCCGACGCGGATGCGTTGCAGGCGGCCATCGCGGCGCTCGAGGGCATTCCCAGCAGCCCGGGGTTTTCGCTGATCGGGAAAGTCGAGGCGCCAGCCCAGGTGGTGCCCGAGAAGTTGCCCGGGTACGACGGCCCCGAGTTCCCTGATTTCCCCGAGATCCCCAAAGGCTGACGCGCCGCCTCGCGTCCTCGCCACGCCGGACTCAGGCGGCCGGATGCACCACGCCGAGCACGCGCGGTCCGCGCGCGCCGGTCACGCTGGGCACATTTCCGGGCAAGCCGGCCACGGTCTGCCGTGCCAGCCAGGCGAACGCCATCGCTTCGACGAAATCCGGATCGAGGCCGTACTGCGCAGTCGATTCGAGCGCCATGCCCTGTAGCTTCGCGGCGATGGCGGCCAGAACGCGCGAGTTGCGCACGCCACCGCCGCAGGCGATCACCCGGCGCGTCGCCGGCTGTTGCGCGCGCAACGCGTCTGCCACCGTCACGGCGGTGAGCTCGAGCAGGGTGGCCTGCACGTCGCGCGCGGATTCGTTGCCGGTCAGGCGCGATTGCAGCCAGTCGAGGTGAAACTGCTCGCGGCCGGTGCTCTTGGGCGGCGGCAGGGCGAACCACGGTTCGGCGAGGAGCCGTGCGAGCAGCGCGGCGTCGACCTCGCCGCTCGCCGCAAATGCGCCGTCCGCGTCGTAGGGCTGGCCGCTGTGGCGTTCGCACCAGGCGTCCATCAGGGCATTTGCCGGGCCGGTGTCGAAGCCGCGCACCGCGCCGCCATGCTGTGACGCCAACGCCGGCAGCAGGGTGTAGTTGGCGATCCCGCCCAGGTTGAGCACCGCGCGGTCCTCATCGGGCGCCTGCAGCAACGCGGCGTGGAAGGCCGGGACCAGCGGTGCGCCGTGACCGCCGGCGGCCACGTCGCGGCGTCGGAAATCGGCCACCGTGGCGATGCCGGAGCGCTCGGCGATCACGCCGCCGTCGCCGATCTGCCAGGAGAACGGGTGGCGGCCGTCAAGGTTGGCGCCGTCGGGGCGATGGCGCACGGTCTGGCCGTGCGAGCCGATGGCGCGGACCGCCGACGGTGCCACGTCGGCTTCGTCGAGCAACTGCGCGGTGGCCGCGGCGAACGCTTCGGCGACCTGCACGTCGAGGGTGGCCAGTTCTTCCAGCGACCGCGCATCGGCGCCTTGGCCGAGTTCCACCAGACGGCGGCGCAGCGTGTCCTGCCAGGGGTAGGTGCGGCCCAGGAGCAACTCGCAACGGGTGTCCGTCGCATCGCCGTCGTTGAAGCGCACCAGCGCGGCATCGATGCCGTCGGCGCTGGTGCCGGAAATCAGGCCGACGAACAATCCTGCTTCGGGCGTCCCGACGGGAACAGCCGATGCCGGGCCCGCGTGCGGACCCGCGCCGCCCGGCGCCACGTCAGGCCTTCGGCTTGCCGGGCCGCGCCGCGGCGCCGCGGGCGACCGGCGCGGTGTTGACCGGTGCGGCATCGGCGTAGATCACGTCCTCGACTTCGCGAATGCGCGCGAGCGCAACGCCGGTCTGGGCACGAAACTGCGACAGCGCCGCGCCGCTGAGCGGCTCCGGCGGCGGCATCGTGATCGAGAGCGGATTGCGGTGCACGCCATTGACGCGGAATTCGTAATGCAGGTGCGGGCCGGTCGACAGTCCGGAAGTACCCACATAGCCGATCACCGAACCCTGGCCAATGCGCTGGCCCTGCTTGTAGTTGCCAAAGCGCGACATGTGCCCGTAAAGCGTGGTGTAGCCGCGCCCGTGGTCGAGGATCACGGCGCGGCCGTAGCCGCCCTTCCACCCGATGAACTGCACCCGCGCATCGCCGGCGGCCATGATCGGCGTGCCGGTGGAGGCGCCGTAGTCCACGCCCATGTGACGGCGCACGGTACCCAGCACCGGATGGCGGCGCGAACCGAAGTTCGAGGTGAGGCGCGCATACGGAATCGGCATGCGGATGAAGCTCTTCTTGAGCGGGCGCCCTTCGCCGGTGAAGTACTCGGCCTTGCCGCCGCGCTCGAAACGGAAGCCGGTGTGCAACTTGCCTTCGGAGGTGAAGGTCGCAGCCAGGATCGGGCCGGTGCGCAGCAGCTCGCCTTCGCGCCAGGTCTGCTCGACCACGACGCTGAAGCGGTCCTTGGCAGTGACGTCGGAATCGAAATCGATGTCGTACTTGAAGATGTCGTCGGTCAGCGTGTTGATGTTGCTGGCGCTGAGGCCGAGCTTGCGCGCCGAGCGGAACAGCGACTTTCCGACCTCGCCGCTGATCACCACCGTCCGGGTGTCAGTCGGGCGGGTGATGACCTTTTCGCGGATCTGGTCGCCGGAAAGACTCAGCTCGATGCGGTGGCTGTCGTCGCGGTCGTAGCGGAAACCGCGCAGGCTGCCGTTGAGCGGCAGGTCAAACGCCACCTCGGTGCCCGGACGCATCCGGGTCAGCGCGCTGCGCGCGCCAGGTTGCTTGAGGATCTGCTGCATCGTCGAGGCCGGGATGCCGAGCTGCTCGAACAAGGTGCCCAGGGTCTGGCCCGCTTCGACGCGCACGACCTGCCAGTCGTTACGCTGCACGCTGCGGGTGCCGGTGTGCGGGAGCGGCGGCAGTGCGAGCGCCAGCGAGTAGCGCGGCGTGTGGGAGGTCTTGGCCGGCGTGGTGCTGAAGCCGGGGACGATCGCCGCTGCCAGCATGCCCAGGGTCGCGAACAGACTGGCCTGCACCCACTGCCGGCGCGACCAGCGGCCGTTGAATCCATCAGAGAGATGTCGTGCCAGCACCGGTCGGTGCAGAGCGGCTTCGCGCTTGGCTTTCAGGCGTTTACGCCGGTCCGAGCCGGAACTGGATACTGTCATTGATGGATCCCCCACGCGCTGGCTGTGTATGGCGCGTCACGGCGGTACCATAATCAGGTGAGGTGGGAGCGTCAAACCCTTGAGCTGAATGGGTTTTTTCTGCTCTAGTCGACTTAACCCCGCTTTAACTTCTTTTACGACGACCGTCGCATTCAGCTGCGGTCCTCCCAAGCCCAGAGTCCGTCGTGTCCGAATCCAGCCCCTCCCCAAGCGAACTGCAGCACGCCCTCGAACTGATCGGCCGCGGCGCCGACGAAATCCTCAAGCGCGATGAGCTCGAGGCCCGCCTGAAGCTCGGCCGGCCCCTGCGGATCAAGGCGGGCTTCGACCCGACTGCCCCCGACCTCCACCTGGGCCACACGGTGCTGCTGAACAAGCTGCGCCAGTTCCAGGACCTCGGTCATCAGGTGATCTTCCTGATCGGGGACTTCACCGGAATGATCGGCGACCCCACCGGCAAGAACGTCACCCGCAAGCCTCTGACCCGCGAGGACGTGCTGGCCAATGCCCAGACCTACGCCGACCAGGTGTTCAAGGTGCTGGACAAGGAGCGCACCGAGGTCCGCTTCAATAGTGAGTGGTTCGGCCGGATGACTGCCGCCGACATGATCCGCCTGGCCGCCCAGCACACGGTTGCCCGGATGCTCGAGCGCGACGACTTCGCCAAGCGCCACAAGGCCCAGCAGTCGATCGCGATCCACGAGTTCTTGTATCCGCTGGTGCAGGGCTATGACTCGGTGGCGCTCGAGTGCGACGTCGAGCTCGGCGGTACCGACCAGAAGTTCAACCTTCTTATGGGCCGCGGACTTCAGGAAAGCCACGGCCAGCCGCCGCAGATCGTGCTGACCATGCCGCTGCTGGAAGGCCTCGACGGCGTGCAAAAGATGAGCAAGTCGCTGGGCAACTACATCGGCATCAATGAGCCGGCGATCGATATCGTCACCAAGACGATGAAGATCGACGACGTGCTCATGTGGCGCTGGATCGAACTGCTGAGCTTCGAGATCGGCTCGCAGGAGGTTGAGACGCTCAAGCAGGACATCGCCAGCGGCGCACTCAATCCGCGCGACCTGAAGATGCGCCTTGCCCGCGAGCTGGCGGCGCGCTTCCAGGGCGCCGAGGCCGCCGACCAGGCGGTCGCCGGGTGGAATGCCGCGGTGCGTGGTGAAGGCGATGTCGCGACGCTGCCACTGAATGATGTCCCGGTGCCCGCCGAAGGGCTGCGCATTGCCGCGCTGCTGACCGCGGCGGGGCTGACGCCCAGCAACTCCGAGGCCAATCGCAAGCTCAAGGAAGGCGCGGTACGCGTGGATGGCGCCGTCGTGGACGACGCGCAACATCTCTATGTGCCAGGTTACGAAGGCGTGCTCGCGGTCGGAAAACGCACGTTCGCACGCGTCCGGTTGGTCGCCGCCTGAGGCGATTGCGACAAAGGCAAAACTATTTTGTTACAAGTGCTTCCCAAATCCGTTGTGCGTGTGCACAATGCGCGCCCCGCCGGGAGCTTGTGAAGGACTGGCGGGGGCGCAAAAGGCGGCAACGAAGTTAGTGCTTGACGACTGACGAAGTGGCTGTAAGATGCGCGGCCCGGTAGAGCAGTCGTGACGATGCGAAGCGGGGTGCAGCAAGGAAGTGGTTCACGGGTAGTTGACGGGACACGGAATTGCGGTAAGATGATCGGCCCGGTTGGTAGCCAGTACGGACCCCGGGGCGGCAAGAAAAAGATTCGGTTGAGGTGTTGACGGAATCGAAACTTGCTGTAAGATG
>NZ_RIBS01000005.1 GCF_003719825.1 Montanilutibacter psychrotolerans
GCAGCAGATCGGCGCCGCCATGCGCAAGCTGTTGCACCTGATCTTTGGCGTGGTGAAATCCGGCCGGCCGTTCGATCCAAACTACTTGCCCGGCAGTTGACGGCCAAGACGGTATCTACGACTTGGTGCGCGGGCAGCCGCGTAGTCCCCGTAGGATGGGTTGAGCGCAGCGATACCCATCGCGCGCCATGGCGGCCATTGCGCCAGCCGCAATTCCGAGAGATCTCGTAGGGCGCAAAAACCGAAGGGCATTGCGCCGGATGCGTTGATGTCGAGGTGGGTCTCCGTCGCGTGTCCCGTTCGGCGCATTACGCCTTCGGCTAATGCGCCCTACGACTGTCTTCGCTCCCACCACCCGGGTTGATGGGTATCGCTTCGCTCAACCCATCCTACGCAGTAGACGCTTCGCGTCCCTCGCGAGGCCGAGTCGTGTCCCGCGCGGCGGTCGCCGCTGCTGCAGCGCAGATTGCGCCCTCTCGAACCGTACGCTAGCGTCCGGTCAGCGATGACAGGGGAGGGACCCCTGGCGGTTCAGGGCGTCCCGGTCGTGCAGGTGGTTTTTCGTCGTTTTTCGTCGGACGCGAGCGGAACTTCATCCGCCGCGCACACCATGCCGAAGGGGATCAGGATGATCAGTGTGTTCCGTAGTCTTTCCGGGCGTTGGCTGCCCGCCGTTGCGCTGCTGGTGTTGTCGGCGCCGGCGCTGGCCAACACGCTTAACCAGAACGTGTCGTGGACCATCGACCGTTCTGGAACCAGCGCCAAATACCGCGTCGTCGCTTACGGCGATTCCATCTTCGCCGGCTACAACGGTTCGATCAGCAACGCCGCCAAGTATTCGGCGCCAACCGTGGACGCGGAGTACCTCTCGGCGCGCTGGAACGCCGACATCGAAAGCGTGCGCCGTGCCAAGTCCGGTGCGGTTGCGCGCGATGTGTACGAGAACAAGATCGTCGCCGAGCGCTCCTACATGCAGGCCTCCTCCACCCGGGTGGTGACGTTCGAGATGTGCGGCAACGACGGCTTGCAGGCGCGGTCGGCCTTCAAGTCGCAGACCGGCACCTGCGATTACAGCGGGCTCGATTCGGCGATCAATTCCTGCAAGACGTACGTGTCGGCGGCGATGGACTACATCAATGCCAACGCGTACGCGGGCACGCGCCTCAAGGTCATCTCCAACCTCTATTACCCGGGCTACAACGCCGACAACGTCCAGAGCTCGTGCACGGATGCAGGCACGGGACAGACGGTGAACCTGCGCGATCGCTTCCTTCCGGCGATGGCGAAAATGAACTACTGGATGTGCGAGTACGCGCGCCAGAAGGGCTTCCAGTGTGCCGACAGCTTCGCGCAGTACATGGGCGCCGATTACGACAGCAACAGCGACGGCCTGATCGATTCCGACGCACTGCGCCATGTGTCGGGCGAAAGCGAGGCCAGCTACATCAACCGCACGACAGTGACGCTGCGCAGCACGCTGCGTGATGCCAACACCAAGTTCGTCACGTCCTCCAGCAGCTTCGACTACATCCAGTCCGACGACACCCATCCCACCTACACCAGCGGCACCGTCTCGGCTGGCATCTGGGGCGGCTCGACGGGAACAGGCGCCCCGCGCTACACCGCCTTCACCAACGGCCGTAACCCGATCTGGCACAACTACGGGCACGAGCGCATGGGCTGGGCACTGTCGGTCTACAACCCGACCAGCCCCTGATCGGCCGGTAGGAGTGAGCCGTGGCAGAGAGCCGCCGTCCACGTACCCCGTCGTCCGGTTCGGACGACGGGGGAGTGCGCGTTTCTCCCAAGCCTGGCAGCGCGCGGCACGGCACGCGGTTGTGGCTCGCGGTAGCAGCGGTGTTGGTGGCGACGGGGGGCGTGTGGTGGGTGCTGGATCCCCGCACCGCGCCCGAAGCGGTCGCGACGGGCATGCCGGTTGAGAGAAACCCGGCACCCATCGAGGGCGACAACCGGCCGGGCGTTGCGCCGGGAGCCTCGCGCGATGCGTCGCCGCCGCCCGGCAACGACCCCAACGACCTCGCCGCCCACTTCCGTCCCGGCGATCCGGAGCCGACTGGCGCCGAGGTGATCGAGGCGCTGCAGCACGCCGGGGTGCGCACCGGCCTGGGCGCCTTCAATCCGCCCGGGACCAGCCCGCCGTTGGAAGGATTGGCGGTGCCGGACGACTTCGATCTGCCCCAAGGCTACGTCCGCCACCACCAGGTGACCGACGGGGGCGTGCCGATCGAGCCGATCCTGATGTTCTCGCCCGACTTCACCCTGTACGACGCGCAAGGCCGCGCGATCCCGTTGCCGGCCAATCGCGTCGTGCCACCTGAACTCGCACCGCCCGGTCTGCAGCTACGACGGGTCCGTGTGCGCTAAGCATTTCCACGAGACCAGGAGTTCGTTGATTTGATCAGGGACCGGTTGTTCGAACTCCAATGGCGCGGCGTGCGTTGGCAAGGCGTCGCCGGCCTTCTCGCCTCCTCCCTGTTGCTTGCCATCTACGTCCGCGGCGGCCTTGCCTGGGGGCTCGGCTTCGTCGCACTGGTGCCCTGGTTGCTGGTGCTCGATTCCGCGCGCACACCGGCGCGTGCCGCGCTGGCTGGCGCTGTGATGAGCCTGGCCTTCGTGGCCGCGGTGTTCGGTTGGTTCGGCGTCGCCATCGGTGCCTTTATCGGAATCGGTGCCGTGCCGGCGACGCTGATGCTGATCGCCCTGGCACCGTTGATGCAGCCGCAACTGATCGCGTTCGCCCTGGTGCGTCATCTGGTTGGCAGCCGCCACGGGCCGGTGCTGCGCGCACTGGCAGGTGCTTGCGCGTGGGTGGCGTGCGAATGGTTGGTGCCCAAGCTGCTGGGCGACACGATAGGCCACGGGCTGTTTCCGTCTGCGATCTTGCGGCAGGTGGCCGATGTCGGTGGCGCGGCGGGCATTACCTTCCTGCTGCTGCTGGTCAACGAGGCCGTGGCGGCGGCGATCTCGCGTCGCCGCGATGGCGCGCGCGTGTTGCTGCGGCCGCTTGCGCTCGGTGCTGCGATCATCGCGGGCATGGCCGGCTACGGCGTCGTCCGCTCCTCCCAGTTGCGGGCACCGCCGGACAACGACGCACCCACGCTGCGCATCGCCATGGTGCAGGCAAGCATCACCGACTACGAGCGGCTGCGTCGGGAGATGGGCGCATACGGCGTGGTGCGGCATGTGCTGGATACGCATTACGCGTTGTCCTGGTCGGCGCTGCGCGATCACGGCGCGGACGTGCTGCTGTGGTCGGAGACGGTGTACCCGACGACATTCGGCAGCCCACGCAGCGAGGACGGCGCGGCACTCGACCGCGAGATCCAGGGCTTCGTCGATGCCGCCGGCGTGCCGCTGGTGTTCGGCACCTACGATCGCGATGCCGACGGCGAGTACAACGCCGCCGTGTTCCTCGAGCCGGGCGGGGGGGTGCTCGGCACGTATCGCAAGACCCACCCTTTTCCGTTGACCGAGTACGTGCCTGGCTGGCTCGATGGGCCGTGGCTGCGGCGCTTGCTGCCGTGGGCAGGTACGTGGCGGCCGGGCAACGGCGCTCGCGTGATCCCGTTGCGTAGCGCGGATGGTCGCCAGGTCAACGTGGTGCCGCTGATCTGCCTCGACGACGTTCGCCCCGACCTGGCCATCGGCGGCGCGCGCCTGGAAGCGCAGGCAATCGTCGGCATGTCCAACGACTCGTGGTTCACCGCCCATCCGATCGGCGCACGCCTGCACCTGGCGGTGGCCGCGTTCCGCAGCATTGAAACGCGGCTGCCGCAGGTTCGCGTCACCACCAACGGGCTCAGCGCGATCATCGACGACACCGGCGACGTGCTGGCGAACGTGGCCACGGGCGATCAGGCGGTGCTGACCGCGTTCGTCAGTGCGCGCAATCCGCCGGCCACGCTGATGGTGCGCTGGGGCGACTGGGTGGGCCGTGCTGGCGGGTTGTTCCTGATGGCGCTGGCGGCACTGACCGGCTGGCGCGCACTGCAGGCACGGTCCGGGCACCGGGCCGACGACCCGCTTGCCGACGGGCCCATCGCATTCGATGTTGTGGTGATGACGCCCGCGGCGCGCGCCGTCGTTGCGGCGATGCGCCTGTGCGCGGGGGCGGGCCTGTTGTGGCTGGCGATGGACATGTGGCTGCGTGTTGGTCTGCAGGTGCAGTCGCTGTCGCAACTTCGGTTGTTTGTCGTCGCGGTGATGGCGCCCGTCGCCATCGCGTGGGCAATCGAGCACGCGCTCAAGGCGCAGGCACGCGTGGAAGGCGCGACCTTGGTGCTGGACCAGCGCCGCCAGCGGATCGAGATTCCGGTGACATCGATCGACGGATTCCGGCCGTGGCGGCTTGCCTTGCCGGGCACCGGCGTCGACCTGCAGTTGACCTCCGGGCGACGCTGGCCCCACGGCCTGGCGATGGCGCGTCCGCAGGCGTTGTGGCGCGCGCTGACCGCCGCGGGCGCACCGGTACGCGCCGAACGTCGTTTCGACACGGTACTTGCCGAGTTTGCAGAGGCGCGTTCGGTGGCGGCAAAGCCCCGTTTCGATCGCGGCCTGGTGAAGTTCGTGCTGTTCCCGCTGCTGCCCGCGCTGGTGGCGTTCCGCCTGCACCAGGTCATTGCCTTTGGCGGTCCCTTCGGCGAGTACGTCACCTACGGCCCCGTCGCGTACTTCACCGGATTGCTGATCTGGTGGGCGTCGTGGTCAATCGGTCTCATGTTGTTCGCCGCTGCGCTGCGGATACCGATCGAGGGCGGAAGCCTGTTGGTCCAGATGCTGCGACCGCGCGTCGCGCCGGCCGCGCGGGACGCCCTGGAATGGTTGGGCCGACTGGCGTTCTACATCGGCGTGCCGGCATGGCTGGCGCTGCAGCTGCTGTCGAGTGGGTGACCGTCGTGGGCACTCGGACGCGACGGCTGCGACGATCCGATCTGGCACCGACTACCTCAGTCCCGTGGCGAGGGCGCGCAGGATTCTCTCCCGCGCCTGTCGGCCTTCCGGCGTCGGCAGCAGCGGATAGTTGTGTGGCTGGCCTTGCCCCAGATGAAGCTCGATCGGCGTACCGACCGCTCGCGCCTTGGCGGCCAGCTCGATGCTGTCGGGATGGAGAATGTCGTACGTGCCGGTGAATGCGAGCATCGGCGGTAGCCCGCGGAAGCCCCCGTTCAACGGGCTGACATACGGATGGGCGACATCCAGGTTGCCGGCATACAGGCGCGCCGCCTCGATGCAGCCCGGAATGTCCTGCGTGGGGTCGCGAGCCGCGATTGCCATGTGCTCCGGACGGCCGAGTGCAGCATCCACCGCGGGCGAGATCAGCACCAGCCCGTCGGGTTGCCGATACCCGGAGTCTCTCAGCCATTGCGATGCCGCCAGCCCCAAGCCGGCCCCCGCCGAATTGCCGACCACGGTGACCTTCGCCGGGCCAGCCTCTTCCAGAAGTCTTCGCAACAGCTCGCCCGTGCCCGGTACCAGGTCCCTTGCGGTTGCGGCCGGGGCCAATGGAAAAATGGGAACGACACAACGGACGCCGGCATTCCGGGTCAGGTACCCGATGAAGCGCCAGTGGGCGCGCACGATCTCGTTGATGAAGCCCCCGCCATGCAGGAACACCACGTAGTTGCCTGTGTCCGGTCTTGCAGACGGCGCGGTTCGGTAGACGGGCCAGCCCGCCGCGTTGTTGCGCGTCACCTGGACGCCGCGTCCGAGTCCAGTCGGTACATGCGGCGCTGGCCGCAATGCCAGTTTGCGCACGTGCGCTTGCACGGCGGCTGCGGACGCCGTCTGCTTCTTGATCGGAAGCAGCCGCAACAGGGCGTTGATGCAACGGCTTTGCCAGCTTGGTCCGGCACTGGTCGTGTGCAGCTCCGGCGGGGTTCTCCGGTCGCTTCCAACCTGCGCTGCGACGGTCATGTCTTGCACGTTCATGGCTGCATCCTCATTGGGTTCGTGTGCGGCCGGCGGTGCCGGCGAGCAATGGCGCTGCGCATTCGTCGCGCTCCAGGGATAGGATGTGAGCGATCGCTCGTATTTCCTACTCGCATTCGGAACGCATGGCATGGCGCGAAAGCCGCTTACAAAACCCAGGAAAAGCGCTTCCCAGGAGAGATCCCGAGCGACAGTCGATGCACTGGTTGGTGCGACCGCTCGCATTCTGGTGAAGGAGGGTTTCGACCGGGCCAGCACCAACCGGATCGCGGAAGTGGCAGGCGTGAGCGTTGGCTCGCTCTACCAGTACTTTCCCAGCAAGGAGGCGCTCGTTGTCGCCGTCGTCGATCGCCACAATCGGGACATCATGCAGTTCGTCCGAGGCGCGTTTGCGGATGTCGCCGCGCTGCCGCTGGAGAAGGCGGTACGCGCCATGGTTGCCGTGGCCATCCAGGCGCACCGCATCGACCCGAAGCTGCATCGTGTCCTCGCCGAACAGATTCCGCGGACGGGACGCCTTGAAAACGTGGAGGGCTTCAATCGCGAAAACTACGCGCTCTTCCGGGCCTATCTCGAAGGCCACCGCGATGAAATCCGTGCGGTCGACCTGGAGCTTGCGGCATTCGTCTGCGTGACATCGATCGAAGCGCTTGCCCACACGGCGGTGCTGCACAGCGCGCAAAAGCTCTCCGACGAAGCGGTTGAAGCGCTCATCGAGGAGGCGACGCGTCTCATCGCCGGCTACTTGAATTAGTCGACCAAGCCGAGCGGGGTCTGATCCGGTGAACGGCGGTTCGTCGTAGACGCGATGCGGGCGGACATCCTCGCCGACGTCTCCGGGCGCGCGCACCCGGATGGCTGAGTGCCGGACAGGATGCGTGGTTTGTTCAAGCCGCGGGGGTGGCAAGGGCGCGAGCATGCGGGCCCTTGTTGCCAGGACGGACGATGAAGCACTGGATGTTGCGCGCGTATGCCCCCTTTTTCCTGATCGGATTCGTTGGCGCTGCGGCGTGGTGGGTGGGCCACCATCACGGCAATGCGTTGTGGTTGCTGCCAGGGTTGGGTCTGGCGGTGCTGCTGTCCTTCCTTGCCGAACGTCGTTGGCCATACGACCCGCGGTTCAACCAAAGTCACGGTGACGGCGGCCGCGATGTGTTGCACGCGTTGGTCAACGAAAGCTTGAACCTGATCTCCATCGGGATGGTGCCGTTGTTGGCGTCGTGGGTGCCGTGGCAGTGGTGGCCGACCCAGTGGCCGTTCGCGGCGCAACTGCTGCTGGCCATCGTCGGCGCCGATCTCGGCCTCACCGTCGCGCACTACGCGAGCCATCGCGTCGCGTGGCTTTGGCGTTTGCATGCCGTGCACCACAGCGTCACCCGCATGTACGGTTTCAACGGACTGATGAAGCACCCGCTGCACCAGGCCATCGAAGCAGTGTTCGGGGTGATGCCGTTGCTGCTGCTGGGCATGCCCGGTTCGGTGGCGGCGGTGCTGGCGTTCGCCATCGCGATCCAGCTGTTGCTGCAGCATTCCAACGTCGACATGCGGCCGGGCGTGCTGGGTCGGGTGATGGCGTGGGCGCCGCGGCATCGCTTTCATCACCTGCGTTACGGCACCGCCGGGGACGTCAACTTCGGCCTGTTTTTCACCGTCTGGGACCACCTGCTCGGGACCGCCTTCGATGCGCCCGGCTATCGCCTGACCGGCCGCGACCTGGGCATCGGCAGCCAGCCCGACTACCCGCGCGATTATGCCGGCCAGCTGTTGGCGCCGTTCCGCGACTTGCCACATCGCGATGTGCCGGCGTTGCCGCCGGAGCTCGCGCAGGTCCGCGTGCGCTAGTACTGCAACTGCAGGCCACGCAGTTGCGAGGCGCGGATGCCGAACATGCGCCGCAGGCTGCGGGAAAGATGGGCCAGGTCGGCGAAACCGGCGGCGTGCGCGCTGGCGGTGAGGCTGTCGCCAGCCAGCACGCGAACCAGCGCGTGATGCAGGCGCCGCCACAGCACCCAGCCGCGCAGGGTTACCGCGAGATCCGACTGAAAACGCCGGTGGAGCTGGCTCGGCGAGAGGTGCGCGGCTTGGGCAATGTCGGCGGCGGCCACGCTGTCTGGCAGGCGCGCGCCGATCTCCGCGATGGCCATCTGCAGGCGCCGGTCGAGTGGTTGCGCCCGGCAAAGGCCAGGCAACAGCGGCTGCAGCGCTGGCAGCCGGGCCGGCAGCTGCGGCAATTGCCGCAACACCGCCTCGACGTCGGCGTGGCTGGGTTCGAGGTACACCGTGCAACCCTCGGCCGGCGCGGCAAGCACGGCATGCGGCTGGAACGACGGCAGCCACAGGCGCTGGCCCTGACGTCGTTTCCCGTCGATCTCCACCAGCCACGGCGCGCCCTCGCTGAGCAGCAACTGGTGCGCGTAGTGCGCATGCCGGAGACTGCCGCCGGCCTGGCCTTGCAGCACCGCCACATGCTCACCGAGCAGCAGCGTACCGGTCCAGGCGCCGTGGGCGGGCAATGCAGGCATGCGGTGTCGGGCAGCGCTCAGTGGGGTAGGAGAGACGACGATGTGAACGCGTGGGTGCGAGCCGCGTCAGCACGAAATGTCGATTCGAGGCGCTGTCTGGAACACGCGCGGTGGATGGTACCTGCGACACCGCTTCGCGTGGACGGTCCCGATCAGCCCACACGCTGCTACGAACCCGCGCGCTCCGCTGCAGCGTGCCGGGCTGCCGCCATGGGCTGCACCGCCACGCCGTACGACAACCGTCGCCACAGCCATTCAACGGGGCCGTAGGCGAAACGCGCCAGCCACCATTGGCTCGCGAACACCTGGAGTACGTACGTGCCGATGGCCAGGAGCACGTAGAACCCGTAATGCTGGGTGTTGAAGATCCCCAATCCGGCGCCGGAAAACACCACGGCCAGCATCAGGCACTGCGCCATGTAGTTTGTCAGTGTCATCCGGCCCATGGCCTGCAACGGCTTCACCAGGCGCCCCATCCGCCCCGTGCCGTACAGCCAGCACAGACCCGCGGCGATGGCGAGCATCGAGCACATGACGCCCCAGTAGCCGAACCGGAAGTAGGTCAGGACCGGCGCCTTGACCTGGGTCAGGTACCAAAGCGCCATGTTGAAGGTCACCGCCAACGCAAGACTCGCCAGACACAAGCGCCTGGCCAGGGCCGGCTCGGTACCCAGGCGCTGGAGGACGCCGGAGCGGTGCGCCGTCACACCCAGCAGCATGCACGCGAACATGACGACGTGCACCGTGATGGCGTACTGCGGATTGAAGAAGGCCAGCAGCCAGGTGGCTTCCAGATTGAATCGGAAGACGTCCATCCAGCGATCGCTGAGGAAGGCGGGCAACAGGGCATCGATGCGCGCGTCGAAGTCGTATCCCATGCCGCGGGCATAGGCCGAGACGAACGGAGCGGCCAGCAGCAGCACCAGGCCGATGCGAAACAGTGTTTGCGACGAGCATCGGGCAAACGCGAGCAGGAGCATGCCCAGCAGCGCATAGTCCTTGAGAATGTCGCCGTAGAAGAACAGGCAGTTCACCAACGCCAACGCCAGCAGCCAGGCCATCCGCCTGAGGAAGAACACGGCCGGCTTGCCGGTCTTGCTGGCGATGTTCTCGATCAGCACGCTGAAGCCGTAGCCGAACAGGACACTGAGCAACGTCCAGGACTTTGCGGCAAACAGGTACTGCGAGACGAACTGCAGGGCGGACGTCAGCGCGTCCGTAGTGCGTTCCGGGTCAGCACCCAACTGGTGGAACGACACGACGTTTCCGAGCGTCACGCCCAGCAATGCCCATCCGCGCAGGACATCGACGATGGCAGTTCGCCGCGAGGCGGGCAGGGGCTGCGCAGGGGACTCGTCCATGGGTGCTCCGTTGGCAAGGTGTCGGGTCGCCGAGGCTTCGATTCCTTCGACCCATGCCACGCTAGCGTGCCCTGCGCGGTGCGGGAAGGGCCGCTTGCCTGGATTTGGCTGGTGCCATTCCCGTGCCCGCGAGGTCGACCGGAGCGGGCGAAATCGCCATCGCGAATGCCATGCGAGCGGGGTTGGCGCATCCGTGGGCCGCCGTGCTGTCGCCGTGTACGCGCGCGTCGCAGCGGCCTGGCTCGGCAAACCGATCGGGTTCGCCACGTCGACTAATTAACTAGTTGACAGCCCCGAAGTGGCCGCATAGGCTGCCGACAACTAAGGAACTAGTGGTAACGCCGGATGGCCAGACCCCCCGCTCAATCAGTGACCGATGCGGAGCAGGCCATCCTGGAAGTCTTGTGGGATCTGGGCGAAGCGTCCGTTCGTGATGTCGCCAACGCCCTGGCACAGCACAAGCCTGTTGCCTACACGACTGTGCTGACGATGCTTGGCATCCTGCACAAGAAGGAACTCGTGGCGTTCCGGCAGGAGGGGCGCGCCTTCATCTATCGGCCCACCCTGACCAAGGCCGATGTCAGGGACCGTGCCCTCAGCAATCTGATGACCCAGCTGTTTGACGGATCGCCGGAAATGCTCGCGTTGCACCTGATCGAGAACCACGACGTGGATCCAGGAAAGATCGACGCGCTGCGCGAAAAGATCCGAGTCGCCAGGAGCAAGGGGAAGGCATGATGGATGGCCTGTGGGACTGGCTGCTGAACTACGCGATCGAGCATCTGCTGGTCAGCGTCGTCATCGCACCCGTTGTCTACGCCGTGATGCGGGTAAAGACGGTTGCTCCGGAAAAGCGCGCGACGCTTCTGCTCGTGGCGATCGCGTTCGTCATCATTGGCCCCGCGCTCGCGTTGTCATCGACCCAACACGATGTCGCCCGCCACACGCTCGCCCAGACTGGGCAGTGGGACGTTGCAGACGCGAATCCCCCCGCAAACAAGGCGTCCGCGTTTCCGGATTCCGAGCAGGACCAGCGCCAAGGCACCATGGCGGTCAGCTCCGAATTGGCCGCGCTGACCGTCTTGCTATGGCTGGCAGGGGCCGCGTGGGGCCTTGGGCGACTGGCGGTTGCGCATGCCAGCGTGCGACGGATCCTGGCGGCGTCGCGCCGCTCAACTGCGCTTGAGGAGACCTACCACCAGGTGATCCCCGCAGGCATCCATGTCCACGTATCGCCAACGTTCGGGCCTGCCGTCGTCGGAATCATTCGGCCGAAGATCGTGGTGCCTCGCGCACTGGTCGACTCGTTGCCGGCCGATTCGCTGCGGGCGGTGCTGCTGCACGAGACCTTGCATATCCACCGGAAAGACCTGCCTGTCCTCCTGCTGCAGAGGATGGCGGAGGCGGTGTTGTGGTGGAGCCCCGCCGTTCGCCTGATGGGCGCCGCGCTCGATTCCGCCCGCGAAATCGCCTGCGATATCGGGGCATCGCGCGTGTACGGCTCGTCCGTCGATTACGCGGAAGCGCTGCTTGTATCGGTCGAGCGCCTGGTGTCGACGCGGCCGCGCAACAATGCGCAAGCGCTGTGCGCTACCGCGTCGTTGACGACGCTGGATCAGAGGATCGACGCGATCATCGAGGAGCGGCCCGCCTCCGGGCGGGCGACCACGGCGACCCATCTGTCCGTGGGCGCGCTCCTCGCAGTGCTGTGCATCGCGGCCGACAGTGCAGCACCACGCATCGCAATGCGTCGCCCGGTCGTGGCGATCGCAGGACAGCCGCCGCAGTCGGAAGTCGATGCCATCACGGCGCTGCACGATGGCTACACCCGATTGCTCTACGACCTGCATGACCACCACACCCGAACCCTTCAGCACCTCTCGGATGCCTACACCCGGGACTTGACCGCACTTGGCGATATTCCGGATTCCGGCGAGCGCGACAGGCGCGCTGCGCGATTGAACCGGGACTATCAGCAGGCGTCCTCCACGGCCGAGTCCCGCTTTCGCACGGCGGCGGCGCAAGCCGAAACGAAGTTCAATTCCGCACAGAAGGCGCTGGGCTACCCGTAAGCGGTAGGCAAGTGCGGGGGAACTGCGGACGCGAGAGAAGGCACCGACACCCAGCTGTACCTCCAGCCCTCAAACGTAAGGCGATTCAACGATGAAACGACGCGATTGGTGGCCCTTGGCCGCCCTGGGGTTCCTTTTGCTTCAAACAGGCAGTGCCGTTGCCTTCGATGGTGCCGCTCCCGCCCTCGGGCTGCAGTCGGCACCGCTTCAGGAAGAGGCGTGGCAACGGACACCTTCGGGAGTCCAGTACACGACACTAGCCGGCTGGACCACGGAAGCCAGCGGTTCGGCGATCTTCATGAGCAAGCCAGAAGACGATGCCCGGATGGCGATCGTGGAAGTCGACGCCCGGACGGCCGACGACGCTGTCGCGCTGGCGTGGAAGCGGTATCGATCCGATGCCCAACCGACGTTACGCGGCTCCCGGGCGAGGCCGTCACGCAACGGGTGGTTGCTCGTCCAGACCTACGACTACGCGAGCGCCGAAGCGCCAGGCCGCATCCTGCGCGCGCAGGTTCTGCACGAAGGCAGTGCGTGGGTCGTGGTGATCATGGATCTCCCGGCGGCGGTGATGCAGCGGCGCGAAGCCCAGGTCACGCGCCTGCTGTCGAGTATCCGGGCGAAGAACTACGTCCCCGAGACGCTGGTGGGCAGGCAGGCCCGGGATCTGGATCCCGCGCGCATCGCCGCGCTCGTGCAGTTCGTGGAGGAAGCCCGCATCAGCCTGGATATCCCGGGCCTGGCCCTGGGCGTCGTGCAGCGCGGCGAAGTGAAGTACGCCGGTGGACTGGGCATCAGGCAAGTCGGCAGTGATGAAAAGGTGGACGCATCGACGCGCTTCCTGACGGCGTCGGTCACCAAGCCGTTGACGTCGCTCATGCTGGCCAAGCTGGTCGACATGGGCAGGCTCGATTGGGATACGCCTGCCGTGCAGGTGCTCCCGTCTTTCAAGGTCGGCGACGCGGAGCTGACAAAACGAATCCGTGTCAGGCACATGCTTTGCGCGTGTACGGGAATTCCCCCGCAGGACATGGAATGGGTTCTCTTCGGCGACGAGATGACACCCGAAGACGTGCTTGGTGTCCTGGGAGGTGTGGCGCCGACGGCCAGGACGGGAGAGCTGTACCAGTACTCCAACCTGATGGCCGCTGCGGGTGGCTATCTCGGCGGTCAGGTGTCGCACGCCGGATTGCCCTTGGGCGCCGCCTACGACCGCGCGATGCAGGCGCTGGTGTTCGATCCGCTGGGCATGGCATCGACGACGTTCGACTACGACGTGGCGCTGAAGGGAAACGTTGCCTTGCCGCACGGGACGACGATCGATGGCGACACGGTGGTCTCGTCCATGGGGTACAACCGGATGTCGATCCCGATGCGTCCCGATGGCGGCGCGTGGAGCAACATCAACGACATGACGCGGTACCTGCAGATGGAGCTGTCCTCGGGGCGGCTTCCCGATGGCGGACGCTACATCGGTGAGGCGGCACTGCTGGAGCGCCAGAAGGGCCAGGTGGCGCGAGGCGGCGTGGACCAGTGGTACGGGATGGGCCTGAAGGCGGACCGAAGGCTGGGGATCCAGCAGGTGTTTCACGGGGGCAGCATGGCCGGCTATCAGGCAGAGGTCTACTGGCTCCCGGAGAACAACGCCGGCTATGTGTTGCTGATGAACGCCGACGTGGGCGTGCATCTGCGCGGCCTGCTGGCGGATCGATTCCTGGAGATCCTCTTCGACATCGATCGGAACGCGGTGACGACGCTGAAGGCGCTGCCGGCGACCCTGATGCAGGAACGCGCCGAACAACGCGCCCAGCTCCGTGTCCCACTGGATTCGACGACGCTGGAACGACTGGCACCCGCCTACGTCCACCCGGTGCTTGGGACGATCCGGATCGTCAGGGACGGCCCGAAAACCTGGTTCGATTTCGACGGCTGGCGGACCGAGGTCGCCATGACGCCACCCAGCGACGAAGGGCAAGTGCTCGAGTCGATCTCACCCAGCGTGGCGGGATTCCAGTTCACCCTGACGCAGGTCGACGGCGCGCGTGCGCTCGTTCTGAACGACCCGCCCAATACGTACACGTTCGTGGAGGGCGACCGGGCGCTGCCGCGCGCGAACGCGCTCGAGTCTTCCGATTCCGGCCAGAGCGTTGGAGGCAGCACGCGATAGCCGACGCGGTGTCGTTCCGTTCGCGCGTACGTATGTGGAGCCGCGCGTTAGCCGCGATGCCCGGCGGGAGGCCGGGCATCGCGGTGCAGGTGGCCGACAGTGGGAGCACCGGCCGAGAGCCTGCTTGCGCGCGGCGCTACTTACCGATTCGCCGCATTGCAAGGCACGACATCAGGCCTTGACGCGAACATCCGCGGCCCCGGTAACCAGCAACAGCGCCTTCTGCGCGCCATCGGCCTTGGAATCCAGCTCGAGGTCCTTCAGGCGGATCTCGAACGTGGTGCCGGCAATCGTGGCGTCGATGGTGGGGAGGGTGTACACCTCGAACGTGTGGCCGCCCAACGCCGCGGTGATGGACGCCATGACGACAGGATCGAAGGCACCCAGGATCTCGCTGAGAACGGCGTCCATCCAGGACGGCAGGCCATTGAAGTTCCAGCGCAGCGAGATGTGGTCCAGCGATTTGAAGGTCAGCATGACCTTGTTGTCGTGGCTGACCGAAACCGCTGCTGTGGCTTCGACCGTGCCATTGGCACCAGCACCCGGTGTTGCATCGATGAATCCGCACTTTGCGTTGAACCTGGCATAGCCCCCAAGGTCGATGGCGACCTTGTAGGTATTTCCGCTCTTGGGCGTCACGGTGAACTTGGGATTGCTGAAATGGATGTCGTAGTGGGCATCCAGCTTCACGTCGCAAAGCCAGATGTCGATGCTGTAACGCCAGTCGTCAGACACCCTCACCGAGGACAAGGCCGCGGCGGAGACCGAATTGAGCACGGTTTCGTCCGCGCCCGCGAACACCTTGCCCCTCGGCCACGACGTCGGCGGCGGCAACAAGGTGGCATCGGGCACCTTGCTGGTTGCCGCCAGTACATGCGGGTATCGCGACCCCAGGACCGGCGTCGAGAACTTGATGCCAAGCAGGTCGATGGCCGGAATGGCGATCTGGCTGAGGATCGTCTTGTTGAGCACCGCCAGCAGCAGCGGCACGAACACTTCGTCAAGCAGCTTGGCCAGATCAGGGTGTCCGGGTATGTCGAGTGCGCCGAGTTTGAGTTCCAGCGACAGGCTGCTATCGGAGTTGAACTGGATGCCGGCAGCAATCTGCAGGGAGGCTTTTACCGACACCGGCTTGTCGCCTTCGACGGACAATGTGAGTCCGGCGATACCGACGCTGATCGTGGTGGCCACCCCGTCGATGGCACTCGCGCTGTAGGGCAGCCCGGTGTTGTTGAATAGTGCGGTCATCTGTTCGCGGACGTGTTCTTCGAACAACGTCGATGGCGTCAGGTTGAATACGGGCGCGTCCAGGATGTCATAGCCCACTGTCACGATCCCGCTGCGGCCGACGGCGAGCGAGCCCTTGAACACCCTCGGATAGCAGCCGCGATAGATCGCCTGCGAGACGGTGTTGAGCGCCTGGTCATCGCTGCCGGCAACCAGGTCGTAGGTCAGCTTGTTCTGCCGCCACAGTTCGTTGGCGGCGCCGCGTGCCCAGGGAAAGACGATGAGTTGATTGTCCTTGTCCGCGTAGGGCGGATTCCCCGCCATGTTGAGCTTGAGTTCCCAGTGGGTCCACGAGTTGATGGCGTTGAACGGGCCGGGAACGTTGTCGTCGCGCCAGACGCAGGTGTCGTCGGTATCGATCAGAGCGACGTCCTTGAGCTCGGTTGGTTGTCCGGGCCCGCGCGCAATGCACAGTCCGGGTCGCGCCTTGTTGATCAGCACGAACCCCTGGCCACCTTTCACCGGACGTCGATCCCAGAGCTGAAGGTCGCTGCCGGTTGGCGCCGACACCCGCACGGAGGTCCCATCGAGCGGTGCGGTGATCACGAGCGACTTTCCACTACCCGAAGCCGCCTTTGAGATGAGCGTGACGTACTGCGGGACGCGGGCGACGATCTTCACCGCCAGCCCTTCGACAGGGCGGTTCTCCAGGCGCGTGCCGCAGTAGGCGCCGTTGGACACCCATGCGGAGTCGCCGCTGTCGCGGACGTGCGTCATGTAGAGGACGTCGTAGCGGGCGAGCTGAGGGCCGCTCAACTCGATCGAGAATCCCTCGACGGCCTTTCGCGATCCGCGCGTGCCAACGTAGGAGCCGTCCTTGACCCACGCGGTATCGCCCGATCCCGTGAGGTGCGCGCGGTAGCGCAAGCCGACTCCCTCTATCCGCGACTTGAACGTCACGGCGAAACCTTCCATGAACTTCTTCTTCCCGCGTGTACCGGCGTAATCGCCCGGGCCGGCGTGCACGTCGCCGGTGCCCTCGATGTGGGCAAGCACGTCGAAGTCGACAGGATCGGCGTGTACTTCGCCGATGTCCTCGATCTGGTCAAGTACGTCGAAGTCAGGGTGCGTCATGGCGGCATTCCTTCCTTGTGTGGGTCAGCGTGGCTGACGAGGGGTCCTTCGCGAACACTGTTTCGTTCTCTTGCCGTGCAGGAGCGGCGGTGCCTCCCGCAACGCCCCGGAACCCCTGGGCGGATGGGTAGGCACCGTCAGATCAATGCGCTTGTCGCACCTGGTGAATCACACCTGCTGGATCGCATCTGCCGAAGCGCATCCGATGGGACGCGTCTGAGTGTTCTTGCTGGAAAGCCCGCAACGAGATCGGGTAGCGGCCGGTACGGCACGAACAGGTTCCGTGCCCCGGGCGAAGGAGGCCCCGCGATGCGGGGCCTGGTGCGTGTTGATTGAAGAACGCTATGGAGTCGCTCGAAGGCCATCCCGAGGCGACCCCGAAAAGCGCGGTCGCGGCGAAGCGCTTTGCACTTCGCCGCTGCGCGCCGGGTTGGGGCGCGAAAGGCTGTGGCTCAGGTCAGTTCGGATTCTTCTTCCCGGACCCGTGGCTTTTCTCCCTCCAGCTGCTTTCCGGCCGCGGTCTTGGCTGCGACGCCGGCGTACTCCTCCGGACAGATGAAGGGGTACTGCCGGTCGTCGATGATCGGCTCGATGCCAAAGAAGTCGTTCAGTACCGACTCCGATGTGCAGTAGGCGCCTTCCACCCACGCCTGGTCGTTCGAGTAGGCCTCGCCGACGATGAAGATGTCGGCGTCCGCGCCTTCGATCAGTTGCGATGGCTTGCGGATCTTTCGCTGCACGTCGCCGATGTCGTAGTGCGGTGCCCATTCGTGATAGCCGGCGTTGAACGGCGGCAGCGACCAGTCCATGTACGCCGCTTCCAGCGGCTCGGGCACGGCGCTGTAGTCGGAGTTCGGGCCGAAGTGCAGCTCGGCCAGCATCTTGCGAAGCATCTTCACCATGCGACCGGGCACCACGCGCGGGCCCTCGAGGGGCTGCGTGTCCTGCGAGATCGGGATGTGGCGCTGGTGCTTCGGGCCGAGTTCGAGCTCCTGCCAGAACGCGGTGTTGTCTTCGTCGTCGTAGCTGGCAAGGATGCCGTAGATGGGCGTCTTCTTCTGCTGGGTCGCGTTGTTGCCGAAGTACACCACCATGCGGATGGGCGAGTTGGTCACGCTCGGCCCGATGGAATCGTTGCGCGCCGCGGTGGTCAGCTGCTTGGTCTGCGCGATGGTCAGGGCCTGCTCGGTGATGTTCTCGATGGCCAGCACCAGGTCCGCCGCCGAGTTGTAGGGCACGTCGATCAGCGTCAGCATCGCCTTCAGCGCGGCGGCGGGGAACTTCTGTTCGCGCAGCGTCTTGATGGTGTCGGGCGTGAGGGTGTAGCCGACGATCTGCGCGGGGTAGGGTGCCGGGCTGTCGATGTCGGGCGCCCACCACGGCTGGTCGAAGAACATGCCGACCTTGTACGACGGCTGCATGATCGTGGACTCAAGGTAGAGATTCACCTTCTCGTGGTTGAGCACGTCCACCTCGCCCCGCGCGGGATTTCGGAAGCGCGTGGCCTGCGCCACCAGGTCGATCGCCGCGCGCGGCATCGCCAGCCAGGCTGCATCGGCCTCGCGCGTGCCGGCGGCGATGTTGGGGTTGTCGCGCCTGGCGTAGGTGAAGATCGCCTTGTCCTTCTTCCACAGGATCGAATGCAGGCGGGTGTCGGGGTGATAGCGGAACTCAACGCCACGCGCCTTGGCCAGCTTCACGACCTCGTCGAAGAGCGCGTTGAACATCCCCGAGTAGCCGATCGACAGCGTGCGGTACTGGCTGCCGGGTGTGAACTCGTTGTTGATGTTGAACGAGACGCCGGAGTGGGTGTTGATGACGTTGGAGCTGTAGCCGTTGCCATCGGCGGCGTAGTCATAGCCTTCCGACCCGAGCTGATCGTAGAGCAGGTTCCAGTAGCCGATATCCTTGAGCAGATCGCCCTGCTGGAAGACGCTGGACTGCGGCAGCTGCGCGGTGATCCTGCCGTTCTGGTAGAAGCGGCACCAGTCGCGACGGGTGAAGTCCTCCCACGGCTTGGTCGTCGCCAGGTCCTGGACGGTGGTGAAGCCCTGATCCGGCGTGGTGGACGCACCGAAGTCGTTCACCGCGTACGGCGCCGGGGTGTTCGAGCTGATGCCGTTGAGATAGAAGTTGCGCGAGCGCAGGTAGAAGAGCTGGTTGTCGGTGACGTTGAACGGCACCGAGCACTTGTCCAGGCCGAGTTCCGAGATGACCGTCGTGACCACGCGGTGGCCCGGGGCGAGGCCGTTGTTCGGGTCCGGGAATTCCGCTGTCGGCAGCTTGTTCCAGTGCGAATAGCGCATGCCGCCCAGCTCGACGAACGAGTCGGTCTTGTCGTTCTTGTAGTGCCACGTGCACACGCGTCCGCCGGCCGCGCGGCTGCCGGGATTGGCCTTGGTGAAGTCGTAGCGGCCCCAGTCGTACAGCTCCAGTACGTCGCCCTTCTTCAGCTGCCTGGAAGCGAACTTGGTCTTCTTGCTTTTGCCGTCCAGCAATCGCCATGCGGTGTAGAGTCCGGCGGCGCCGGCGCCGAAGATGGAGTAGATCTTCTGAGTCATGGTCGGAGGCCTCGCAATGGATGGTGGGAGGTGCGGTCTATTCGCTGCCGAGGCGATACATCTGACCAGGCAGGTCCTTCTGCGGAATCACCACTTCGACTAGAACGGGTTTGTTCTTGATGCCCGCGATGCGCGGCAGGGCGGCTTTCAGCTCGTCCACCGTCTCCACCCGCATGCCTTCCGCGCCAAAGGCCTTGGCCAGTGCGAGGTAATCCCACTTGGGCAGGATGTCGAAGGCGTCAAAGGTGTGCTTGGGGCCGGGCAGGAACGAACTCATGTCCACGTACACCTGTTCGATCGCGTAGACCTGGTTGCTCATGACGAAGATCACGGCGTTGAGCTTGTTGCGGGCCAGCGTGGACAGCGACTGGCAGACCATCATGAAGCCGCCGTCGCCTGCGACCGTCCACGCTCGTTTGCCGCTGCCCAGTTGCGCGCCGCAGGCAGCCCCGGTCTCGAAGCCGATGCATTGCCACGCCGCCGACGAGACGAAGCTGCCCTGCGACAGGCCATAGGCGTTGGTGGCGACGTACATCGACGAACTGACGCCATACGTCATCACGATGTCCTTCAGCAGGTTGCGGTCCTGCAGGAATTTCATCGTGTGCTGGAAGAACCGGTTGTAGGTGATGACCTGCGGCTTGGCGTCGTAGACCGGGTCGGAGTTGGCCGTCCACGGCTCGGGATACTTCGGCTGCGAAGGTGCCTTCGCCTTGATCGGATAGGACTTGTTCTTCTTGAACTTCACCAGCAGCGCTTCCATGAAGTCCTGCATGGTCACGTCGCCGTACTTGAAGTATCCGGCGCGGACTCCATCGGTATCGGCCAGCACCATGTCGGAGTACTTGCTCTCGATGAAGGCCAGATAGTCGTCGGTGATGATCGCGCCGAGCGTCAGCACGCAGTCGGAGGCCTGCACGATCGCCCGCACCGATTCGATTGACGCCGCGTCGGAGTAGGTGCCGATGAACTTGTCGCCCTTCTCGTCCAGCACGGTCTTGCCGAGCGTGGTGGTGGTGTACAGGAAGCCGCTGGCGTCGATGATCTTCTGCAGGAGGTCGGACAGGCCGAAGCGCAGGATCTCCACGCCGGCGAAGATCAACGGATTCTTTGCAGCGGTGATCTGCGTCCAGGCCTGGTCGACCGCGTTCTGCAGCGCCAGCACCGGGCTGTGGACGACGCGGGGTTTCAGCGGCGTACGTGACGGGCGAGGGCAGGGCTGGCCCCAGACTTCCTTGTAGCAGGCGATGTAGACCGGACGCCGATGGGTGATCGCGTCGGTCAGCAGCTCGTCGATCTGTTCGGCGGCCCCGACATTGGTGCTGAGCGTGATCGCCTTGACGGTGACGTACTCGAAGATCTTGCGGTCCGAATCCAGGTCACCGGTTGAATGGTGGAACAGCACGTCGTACATGTCGGTGATGTCGCGCATGTCGGCGCCGGGCGTGGCGCTGATCACCACGATCGGGCTGCGTTCGACCCAGGCGCCGGCGATGGCGTTGAGCGCGCTGTAGGTGCTCACTCCGAACTGCAGCGAGACCGCCGCCAGGCCGCGCGTGCGCGCGTACGCATCGGCGGCGTAGGAGGCGTCCAGCTCGTTGATCGCGCCGATCGTGTTGACACCGTCGAAGTACTCCAGCGCCTGCGTGAAATGCTTCACGTAGTCGCCGGGAATCTGGAACACGTCGGTGACGTTGAGCTGCTTCAGACGTGTGAGCAGGTAATCGGCGACGGTGAAGGTGGAGGCCGCCGGCGCCGCGGGCGTGTGCGCGGGCTTCTTCGAGGTGCTGGTGCGGGTCATGGCGATTCCCGTGGCTGGAGGAAGGGCGTGCGCGTGGCGCGCGCGGCCGCGCCTCGCGCGTGGTCGTCGTCGGAAAATGGGGGGATGCGTCCGGATGCGCCGTGGGCGTGGTGTCTGTCGTTGCGACAGAAGCCGGCGATGGCGTGATCGCGCATGTGGGGAGTCCTTTCCCGTTGCGTGCTTCCGCGCGAACCGTCGCGCATCGCCGCGTGGCCACACTGTCCTCCCGCGTGCCGAAAAGTCAATCGTGCGCGCAGGCGGATGCCGCGACCGGTGTGGGGGAAGCCGCGGGGCGATAGGCGTGAAAGCGGCCAGGGTCCGAGGCGCTAGCCGGAGCTGGGCAGGCATGCCGTTTGTCGTCTGCGGATCGCTGCAGCAGCGTTTCGAGTGCCGCGGCCGACTGGCGCACGACGGCGATGCATCCACTCGTCGTGCCGATGCGGCAGCGCAGCATCCGCGGATGTGCCGGCCGCGCGAACTGTCATTTCCCACAGGGGAAAAAGACGGTCGGCAAAAGGGGGAGAGGGGAGTCGACTTTCTCCTCGTCGTCGCAAACGTACGAACGTGGAGCGCGATCCCAAGGCGCACTTGCGGCGCACATGCGGCGCACGTGCAGCGCGATTTGCTGCGTGGACACTGCCGGCGTGACGTCGCGGCCACGACGTGACAACCATCCACGGACCCAACGGGAGACCCTCATGCCCATCGCAACGTGGCTCGCGCGCACACTGCTCGCAGCGGCGGGAATGTCACCGATACCGGGTATCCGCGCACAGGCGTCGGAGGTGGCCCTGGCACGCCTGGATTGCGGCAACGAACCCCAGTCGGTCAGCGTTGCCTCGTTCTCGGACACCTTCGCCTATCCCGATCTCAAGCTGCCGCTGACCTACAGCTGCCATCTGATGGCGTGCGCGTTTTTTGCCAACAACTACTAACGCGTTAGTAGATGCCGCGTTAGTAGATGCCGCGTTAGTAGGTGCCGCGTTGGTAGAAGACTGCGGCCCACGCCGCCCCATCGAAATGGAAGGATCACGATGAAGCCATCCGCAACGACAGGCCCGCCGACAATCAGATGCGCCAGTTCTGGACGTCCAGCGCGGTGATGCCGCGCTACACGCGGCCGGTCTACGTGCTGACCTCGAAGCAGACCTTTTCCGGGGGTGAGGAGTGCGCCTATGACCTGAAGACGCAGAAGCGCGCAAGCCTGGTCGGAGAAACCACCGGCGGCGAAGGCGAAGAGGCAGTAGCGGGAAGCACGCTCCCGACCACCTGTCATGGACCGCAATGGCCCCGGCGATCAAAGCGTCCATCGAGGTAGGCGCGCAGATCCGGCTCCAGTTGCGCCGGATTGTCGAAGAAGCGGCAGACGAGCGCGAACAGCGCAAATTGCTCCCACGCGAACAGCCGGTGCGTGCGCACCATCGCCAGGGTGTGCACGCCTTCGCTGCGGATGTTGGCGCCCGAGGCGGCCAGTTCCCCGCTGCGACCGGCGGTCAGCTCCGCGCCGATGCGGCGGTGGTGGGACGACGCGCTGGTGGCCGATGTCACCAGATCGCCGAGGCCGGCGACGGTGTGGGCGGTTTCGGCTTGCCCACCCATCGCCTCGATGATGCCCGCCAACTCGCGCGTCGCCTCGGTCAACAGGAAGCCACGCAGGTTGTCTCCCATGGCCAGGGCATCGGTCGCACCGATCAAGGGGACGTACACGTTTTTGAGAATGGCCGCCCAGGCAGCGCCTTGAACGTCGCCGCTGTGGTCGAAACGCAGCGGCGTGCCGTCGAACAGATCGTCGAGCTGCGGTCCGACCGCCGGTTGCGAACTGGCGGCGACAGCGAATCCGCCCCGTCCGGCCTGGAGTTCGCGGGCCAGCATCGGGCCATACAGCAGCGCCCAGCCAACGCGCGATCCGAAGTGCTGCTGGAAGATCTGCGCCGGCGTCCGGCCCTGCTCATCCAGGCCCTTGCCGATGGAGAGGCAGATGGTGCCACCCGCAAGGCATGGCGCCAGGCGGCGGGCAAGCTCGTCATGGGGGTTGGTAGGCAAGGCGAACAGCACCACCTCACAATCCAGCGCCGCTTCCTCCAGCGGCTGGGTCTCCACGCCGGTCTGCAGGTCGCGGTCCCAGATCGTGACCTGGTGCCGCGTGCCGAGCAGTGTCTCGAACGCGCGGCCCATGGCGCCGTGGCCCAGGATCAGCACACGCTTGGCATTGCCTGTCATGGCCAGGCTCCCCAGGTTCCCCGAGGCCCAGCATAGCGGTGATTTCGGTTGTGCCGCGCCCCTGGCTGCGGGCCGCGTCAGCGACGCGTCGCCAACACGCCGTCCAGTGCCAGCTGGGCCTTGAACCCGGCCTTCTCCAGTCGCTTCGCCACCTCTCGCGGCACGTCGCGGCCGCTGGTCAGTTTGTTCGGGCTGCCGGTGTAGTGGAACAGTCGTCCGCCCCGGCGAAGCACGCGCGCCAGCTGATCGTAGAACACCTGCGAGTAGAGCTCGCCGGCGATGCCGAAGCGCGGCGGGTCGTGCAGCAAGGCGTCTACCGAGGCGTCGCCGATCTGCGCGATCGCCTGCGACACGTCGGCGTGGGTGAGCTGGAATCGACCGCCATTGGCCGGTGCGTCGGGGTCCGGTGACCACGGGTTGAGCGTGCGCAGCCACAGCACGTCGACGTTCTTCTCGAACGAGTGGATACGCGCGACGCCTGCCTCGAGACAGCAGGCGGCGAAATAGCCCAGGCCGCCGCACGTGTCGAGGATCACCTTGCCGTGCGGCTCGACCAGCGTCACCTTGCGACGTGCATCCTCGAAGGGCGACTCCTTCGAAGTGGGCAGCATCTTGATGCCATCGATCTCGAAGGTCGGAGCGCCCCATTCGGTCGGCACGAGCTTGATCAGCGAGCCCGAAAAGCGCGACACCGGCGTGAACTCATCGCCGTCCCAGTAGTAGATCGTGCGGTCCTTCAGCTTTTCCGGGTACGGATAACGCAGGTTGTGCCATTGCCAGGCGTCCAACTCCAGCTGCGCGTCCGCGATCGATCGTCCCAGGTCGAGCGAGCCGGTCCATGTGCCGGCACCGGCATCGCGCGCGGCCAGCAGCGCCTGGGCGAGGTCACGGGTGAGCAGGGGACCGGAATACTGCGACATGGGGGACGAACTCCTGGACGATCGGAAGGGGCGCTTTGGACAGCCCCGGACGCAACGGATAGCAGATCAGGATACAGGCCCGGGCATCGGGCATTGCAGCCCGGCCAGTGCCACGGTCAAGCGCATCCGGGCCGGTCCGATGCCGTAGAACCGGCGCGGTTGGGGGCGATGCTAGAGTGACCAGCCCTTGCGCAACGCATGACAAGACGAGCGACGTGATGACTGAAGCCTTCTACCCCATCGGCACGCCCGGACAGCCCTGGGGCGACGCGGAAACGTCCGAATGGCTGTCGCGACAGACCCGGCAGCGCAGCTATGCGGTCGACGTGCTGAGCGTGATCGATCGCTTGCGTTCGCGATTCGAGGTGGTGGAGTACGGTCGCCTGGACTATGCCCCTGACGCCTACCCGCTGTTGGCGATCAGGAGCCGGAACTGGCGCGACGATCTGCCCTGCATGCTGGTCACCGGCGGCGTGCATGGCTACGAAACCAGTGGCGTCCACGGGGCGTTGCAGTTCGTCGATCAACATGCGGCGGACTACGAAGGTCGCGCCAACCTGCTGGTCGCGCCGTGCGTCAGCCCCTGGGCCTACGAGCGCGTGCACCGTTGGAACCCCCAGGCGATCGACCCGAACCGCTCGTTCCGTGCCGACAGCCCGGCGCCGGAGTCGGCGGCGCTGATGCGGCTGGTCGCACCGCAGCGCGATGGCATGCTCATGCACATCGACCTGCACGAAACCACCGACACGGACGAGTCCGAGTTCCGGCCCGCACTGGCCGCACGCGACGGCAAGCCCAGTGAGCCCGGTGAGATCCCCGACGGCTTCTACACCGTAGGCGACACCGAGAACCCGCAGCCGGCGTTCCAGCAGGCGGTGATCGCGGCGGTGGCCAAAGTCACCCACATCGCCCCGGCCGATGGCAACGGCGAGATCATCGGCTCGCCCGTGGTGGCACCGGGCGTCATCAACTACCCGCTCAAGCAGCTCGGCCTGTGCGCCGGCATCACCAACGCGCGTTACACCACCACCACCGAGGTCTATCCGGACAGTCCGCGCGCCACCCCCGAGCAGTGCAACGCCGCCCAGGTGGCCGCGGTGTGCGCGGCCATCGATTTCGCGCTGGCGCACCCGGCATAAACGACGAACGAACCGGCTGGGGTAGGCGAAGCGCCGCCCCAGCCTCGCGGCAACCGGCACGCGACAGACCCCGACTTCACCCTACGACTCGGGCACGTGCCCCGACGCGTTCTGCGCGAGGTACTTGTCGATCAACTCCAACTGCTTCTCCCATCCGCCCTCGTTGGAGGCGTACGCCTCCTGGCGACGATCGGACGGCAGGCGGTCGAAGCCGGACTCGGTGATCGTCAGCAACGTGCCACCGGGTGCATCGTCCAACGCAAACTCCACCAGGGTGGTGGGCTGCTGTGCCGGATCGACGGCGGGGTCGGGGACGCCGGGATGCCAGCGGAACGCCAGCAGGCGCTCGGGTTCGATGCGGTGGACGTCGAGCTCCAGCGCCGCGCCGCGGTAGGGCTCCTGCATTTTGGCCACCTCGGGATCGACTTGCGTCGGCACGATCCGGCCGCTCAGGTGACGACCGGGAGCGAAGTCGCCGTCGAACTCGGCGCCGAACCAATGGCCGAATTGTTCCGGCTGACGAATGGCCTGCCATACGCGTTCGCGCGGCGCATGCAGCAGGGTCTGCTTTTCGATGCGATCGGTTGCGTGGGTCACGGTGCACCTCCAGGCGCCGAGCGTACGTCGCGGCACGTGAGGTCCCGGGTAAGGGAACCCGGTGCAGCGGCTGCGCCGCACGGGAATTGCTGACCGCGTGTTCGTCCAGCGGCGGGGCGGCTCCCCATTTGGCGCGGCGTCTCGTGGCGGCTGGCAGGGAGTGCAGGGTGGCGCCGCCTCCGATCGGGTGCCCGCCGATGTGCTGGCCGCCCCCTCCGCACAGGTGCTACAACTCACTCGCCCAGCGGGGCTTCGCAACCACCCGGATCATCGACGCACGGAGGCGCCATGTTGAACGCGGTCATCGACATCTCGCATCACAACCAGATTTCCAGTTTCGACACGGTGCGGCAGGCCGGGATACTGGGCGTGATCCACAAGGCCACCCAGGGATCGGCGTACGTGGATCCCACCTTTGCCGACAACCGCAAGCGCATCCAGGACGCGGGGTTGTTGTTCGGTGCGTACCATTTCGGCACGGCGGGCGATGCGGACGCGCAGGCCGAGCGCCTGCTGGCGGTCGCGGGAACGGACGCGCTGCTGGTGCTCGACTTCGAATCGAACCCGCAGGGCGGGAGCATGACGCTCGACGAGGCCGAGCAGTTCGTCCACCACATCTATCACGCCACCGGTCGCTATCCGGGTCTGTATTCGGGTTCGACGATCAAGCAGGCGCTGTCCACGGCAGGCATCACCGGCCCGTCGCAGACCGAGTTGTCCAAGTGCTGGTTGTGGCTGGCCCAGTACGCGGCCACGCCGCTGATCCCGAAGGCGTGGTCGACCTGGACCCTCTGGCAATACACCGACGGCGCCGCCGGCAATGGCCCCTACGAGGTCTCCGGCGTGGGTCGCTGCGACCGCGATCAGTTCAACGGCACGGCCGACCAGCTGCAGGCGTTCTGGCGAGCCGGCACTGCTGCTTCGAGCAACGTGCCCACGCAGCAGCAACCGGCAATGGCGTAATCCAGTTGCGTAGGGTGGGCCCAGGCCCACCACGCGCGAATACGCCCAGCCCCACCACCGCGAATGCCGCATCGCCGTAGGGTGGGCCCAGGCCCACCTCCGAGAATGCTGCATTGCCGTAGGGTGGGCCCAGGCCCACCGCGCGCGAATGCCGCGTCGCCGGCCGAACGCGCCCACGCGAGCCTTGTCCTCGTGGCATGTTCGGAGCTTCGTGATGGTGGGCTTGAGCCCACCCGACATCTGCATTGCCGTAGGGTGGGCCCCGGCCCACCGCCGCGAATGCCGCGTCGCCGACCGAACGCGCCCACGCGAGCCTCGTCCTCGTGGCATGTTCGGAGCTTCGTGATGGTGGGCTTGAGCCCATGCATTGCCGTAGGGTGGGCCCAGGCCCACCGCCGCGAATGCCGCATCGACGGCACGCCCCACACCCCACGCCAGTCCAGCCCTTGTGGCAACGTGGTGGTGGGCTTGAGCCCACCCTACGTCTCATCGGCGTTTCGTGATGGTGGGCTTGAGCCCACCCTACGTCTCTTGAGCCCACCCGACATCTGCATTGCCGTAGGGTGGGCCCAGGCCCACCGCGCGCGAATGCCGCATCGCCGGCCGAACGCGCCCACGCGAGCCTTGTCCTCGTGGCATGTACGGAGCTTCGTGATGGTGGGCTTGAGCCCACCCTACGTCTCTTGAGCCCACCCGACATCTGCATTGCCGTAGGGTGGGCCCAGGCCCACCGCCGCGAATGCCGCATCGCCGACCGAACGCGCCCACGCGAGCCTCGTCCTCGTGGCATGTTCGGAGCTTCGTGATGGTGGGCTTGAGCCCATGCATTGCCGTAGGGTGGGCCCAGGCCCACCGCCGCGAATGCCGCATCGACGGCACGCCCCACACCCCACGCCAGTCCAGCCCTTGTGGCAACGTGGTGGTGGGCTTGAGCCCACCCTGCGTCTCATCGGCGTTTCGTGATGGTGGGCTTGAGCCCACCCTACGTCTCTTGAGCCCACCCGACATCTGCATTGCCGTAGGGTGGGCCCAGGCCCACCGCGCGCGAATGCCGCATCGCCGGCCGAACGCGCCCACGCGAGCCTTGTCCTCGTGGCATGTGCGGAGTTTCGTGATGGTGGGCTTGAGCCCACCCTACGTCTCGCCGGAACGATGGTGGGCTGAGCCTACCCTGCGTCTTGGGTTCTAGCCGGGCACCACGTCGGCAAGTTGGTCCTGGTGTCGCTTGCCCCATTCCGCCAACGCCGTGAGCGCCGGGCCAAGGCTCTGTCCGAACGTGGTCAGCTCGTAGGCCGCGGTCTGCGATGCGGGTTGGGCGGTGCGATGGATCACGCCGTTTCGCTCCAACTGCCGTAGCTGCTGGCTGAGCACTTTGTGGGCGATCTGCGGAATCGCGGCTTCCAGTTCGCTGAAGCGCATTGCGCCGTCGCTCAACAGCCAGAGGATCAACGGCTTCCATTTGCCGCGAATGACCGAAAGGGTGATGTCGACCGGGCAGACATAGGCGGGCGATTCCGATCGCGGACGGTTCGCCGCGGGTGTTCGACGGCTCAATTCAGGTTACCTCGCGGTGCGTATTTGTCGGTAAGCCACTCTGTTAGCTTACGGCACGCGACGCATCCACCGTCATCGGATACGGGGACCATCGCACGGAGTCGGCGCGTCGCGTCGACGGCACCGCCAGGCACAACTGGCCAGGGATTGGAGAACGTTGTGATACCCGCCAAGAACCATCGCTTGCGATCAATCGGATTTGCACTGCTGTTGCTTTCCTCGCAACACCTCGCCCTCGCATCGGGCCCGGCCCGGGATGCGGCGTCCGCGCCCACCGTGTCGACCCAGAACATCGTTGACCTGACGCACACGTTGACGCCCGAGTTCCCCTACATCCCCGTTCCCGGCATCACGTTTCCGTTCAAGGCCACGCCCATCGCCACCATCCCGACAATGGGCGTGGCGGCAAACAAGTGGGAAATTCATGAGCACCTGGGCACGCAGATCGACGCCCCGTCGCACTTCGTCGACGGTGGAACGCCACTCGACCAGATGCCGGTGCGCAATTTCATCGCGCCGCTCGCCGTCATCGACATCCGGGACCGCGCCCGTCGCGATGCGGATGCCAGCGTGACGGTCGACGACATCCTGGCCTGGGAGGCGAAGTACGGGCGGCTGCCGGCTGGCGCGGCGGTGTTCATGTACTCCGGCTGGGAGGAAAGAATTCACGACGCCGCGGCCTTCATCAACGCCGAAGGCCCCACCGCGGCGGGCGAGTTGGAGCCCACCATGCACTTTCCGGGGTTCTCGCCGGAGGCCACCGCCTTCCTGGCGAGCGAGCGCGACGTGGTCGGCATCGGCGTCGACACGCTGTCGCTCGACCCGGGCAAGGACAAGCAGTACCGCGCGCACAAGAGCTGGCTGGCCGCGGGCAAGTGGGGCGTCGAATGCGTTGCCAACCTGGGCAAGGTGCCGGCCTCCGGCGCGACGGTCTTCGTCGGCGCGACCAAGGTGGGCGGGGCAACCGGCGGGCCCGTCCGGCTGATTGCGACGTTTCCTTCCGCCGCGCAGTCCGCCATCGCGCCGACGCTGACCGCCGACCGACTGGTGGGCAACTGGAAGAGTCCGGCGCCGGAAAGCGCGGGGCCCGGAGCGTTCACCACGCGCGAGTTTCAGTTCAGCCGTGATCGCTGGCGCGTGGAGGCGCGGTTCTACGGCGATCAGGCCGCGCGCACGCCGCTGTTCGCGTTCGTTGCCGAAGGACCGTACGCGTTGCAGGACACGTCATCGCAGGTTGAAGGTGCCAACGACGCGGTCTTCTCGTTCGACCGGAAGACATTGACCCTGCTGACGTCCGATCCGGCGACGCTGCGCCGCTTCGGCTTCGATGGTTGCGGGTTGAAGGAAGGAACGCCCACGGACATCTCCGCCAACGGCTGTTCGTTCTTCGCACCGATCGCCCACTGCCAACAGGAGCACGATCTGGTCCAGCTGGAAGGCGACGACCTGCGCCTGGGCATGCGCCCGGCCGATCGCAACATGTGCGCGCCCGCCAAACGACCCAAGGCACTGGGGGCGCCGCTGGTGAGGCTGGCCGGGACCGGCGAACCCTCCTGACGACGTGACCTGAGAGCGGCACGAATCGGAAGGTGGGCCCCGTCCCACCTTTGGTTGCCGCTGGCATCCACGGAAGGCGCGATTGCTGATCACCGATCACCGATCACCGATCACCGATCACCGATCACCGATCACCAATCACGTATCGCGAGTCGCGAGTCGTACTTCGCGGATCGCGCAACGACCGGAATGTCGGAAGGCACGGCCGGGGCCTGCCTGTCTCCGCCGAGGCAGGCCCACCGCGTGCTCCCGGTCTTACCGGTCGCCTTCCTTCTTCATTCCCTTCAGCAGCGCCACGATCGCCATGGCGTGGCCGTGGCCCAGTTCGAAGTCCTGCTTGAGCCAGGCCACGATGTCGCCCGCCTTGATGCCCGGCAGCAGGCCCTTGGCGTTGGCGTAGCCCTTGCTGGCGGCGAGCGTGCGGAAGTCGGCCGGGGTCTTGCCGGTCTTGGTCTGGATGTTGTCGAGGTAGGCCTGGAAGGACATGGGTGTGACTCCGTGAAAGGGTGGGAGAGCGTCGCGCCGTGTGGTTTTTTCGGCGCTCTTGATGGGTATGACGAACGAGTACAGCGCGGATCGACACGGCGTGTTGCGGGCGCTGACATTCGCCTGCAAGCAGCGGCGATCGCCAACTCCCGTTGGTGGCAACCCGTGATCGCAGCCGCCGCCAATAAAACGACCCTGCACCGGTCGCGGTCGCGACATGCGCCGCAGCCGATGGCTCGCCTCGGCGCGCTCCACCGGTCGCACCGGGGCGAAACTCCCAATGACCTACAGCACACTCGCGGTACCCGGGGCGCTGCGACCATCGATGCACGCGGCACTGACGCCTCGTCTGGGGGCGCGATGGAGACATCGCAATGGGGGCAATCGTGAAGGCATTCCTGACCACACTCTTCTTCGACCGAGGTCACCACCGGCTTCGCAACGGATGGTGGGTGCTGATCTTCATCGCGTTCATTGCCGTCACCCGCGTGATTCATCGGCCCATCGTCGATGCGCTGAAGCAGCTGGACGCGCACGAGGCGTGGCGCGAACCCCTGCCGGTGCTGTGTGCATTGCTCGCCACCTGGGCCTGCGTGCGCCTGCGCCGGCAGTCGCTGGCGAGCGTCGGGTTCAAGCTCGACCGGCGATGGGTGAAGGAATTCGCCGGCGGCATCGTCATCGGCATGGCCACGTTGCTGACGGCCGCTGCGATGATCTGGGCCACGGGCAACGTGCGTTTCGAGCTGGACCCGCAGCGAAGCGTGGCCGCCATGATGTACGGCGTGTACGTGTTCTTCTTCGCGGCCATGCTGGAAGAGATCCTGTTCCGCGGCTTCCTCTTCCAGCGCCTGCTCGACGGCATCGGCGCGTGGGGGACGCAGATCGCGCTGGCCGCCCTGTTTGCCGCTGCGCATTGGAGCAATCCGGGCATGGAAGGCGCCACGCGGGTGTGGGCCACCATCGACATCAGCCTGGCGGCCGTGTTCCTCGGGCTGGCCTACCTGCGAACGCGCAGCCTGGCGCTGCCCATTGGCCTGCACCTGGGTTGGAACTGGGCGCAGGGCCATCTGCTGGGCTTTGGCGTGAGCGGCTTCGATCACAACGGTTGGTTGCGACCGGTCTTCGACGGGCAGACCACCTGGCTGAGCGGCGGCGAGTTCGGTCCCGAAGCGAGTGTCTTTGGCGTGCTGACGGACCTGATCCTGATTGGCCTGCTCTGGAAGTGGCGTGGCTCCGCCACCGCGCCGGTCGCCGCGCTTGAACGGGACGCCGGATCGGTGCCAGCCCTGCAGGGGGCCGACAGGCGCGCGACGGGCTGATCCAAGGCACGCGCGCGTTGGACGGACCGCCGGCGGCGCCGTGTCGCGCCGTGCATATCCCCCAGCCGATTGGGGTTTACTAGGGAGGTAGGGCCCGAGGCAATCCGCCGCGCACCAGGAGGCATCCCGTGTACACCAAGACCCTCTATGCCGGCTGGGGCGACATGGACTTCAACTCGCACATGCGCAACACCGCCTACCTGGACAAGGCCGCGGACGTGCGACAGATGTTCCTGATCGAACACGGATTTCCCATGGAGGCCTTCGTCCGGCTGCGCATCGGCCCCGTCGTCAGGAAGGACGAAGTCGAGTACTTCAAGGAGGTCGGGTTGCAGGAACCGATCACGGTGACCTATGCCCTGGCGGGGCACGCGGAAGACGGGAGCCGCTTCCTGCTCCGACACGAGATCTTCCGCCTCGATGGCAACCTCAGCGCGCGCGTCACCAGCGCCGGGGGATGGCTGGACTTGAACGAGCGCAGGCTCATCGCGCCACCGCCAGCGCTGCTGTCGGCCATGAACTCGCTCGAGCGCACCGATGATTTCGTCGTCCTGCCGTCCAGCGTGAAGCCGCGCGGCTGACGCGGCGCGCACGCGTGCGCCGGGACGCGATGACCACCGCCGCTACTTGATGCCCACCACCATCGAGTCCGGTCCCTGCAGGTGCTCCACGCGTGTTTCGGCGAAGCCCGCCTCGCGCATCCACCCGGTGCAGTCCGCGCCGGTGTAGTCGAAGCCGCCTGGTGTCTCGATCAGCATGTTCAGGCTCATCAGCAAGCCGAAGGCGTTCTCCCGGCGTTCGTCGTCGATCAGCGATTCGTAGACGATCAGCGCGCCGCCCGGGGCCAGGGCCTCGTAGGCCTTGGCGAGCAGGCGACGTTTTTCGGCCAGATCCCAGTCGTGAAGGATGTGCCCCATGATCAGCACGTCGGCGCTGGGGATCGGGTCGTTGAAGAAGTCGCCTGGATGGAAGCGCAGGCGGCGGCCCAGTCCGTTCGCGGCGACGTACGCCTCGAACACCGGCCCCACCGGCGGCAGGTCGAATCCCCCGCCCGAAAGGTGCTCGTGCGCCAGGGCGATCTGCACCGGCACGGCACCTTGGGCGCATCCCACGTCGATGAAGGTCCGGTACTGGTGCCACGGGAATCGCGCCGCAATGGCCATCGCCGTGCCAAGACTGATGCCGGTCATCGCCTTGAGAAACCCCTCCAGTCGGCCGGGTTCGGCATAGAGCGTGGCGAAGAAATTCTCGCCCTGGGTGGCTTCGTTCTGCGGCTTGCCCGTCTGCAGTGCCTGCGTGAGCGAGCCCCAGAACGGGTACAGCCGCGTGTTGCACATCTCGAGCAGCCCGCCGACGTACGACGGTTTGTTGCGATCGAGAAACCGGTCGGTTTGCGGCGTGTTGCCGTACCGGTCGTCGTTTCGTTCGAGCATGCCCAATGCCACCAATGCGTCGAAGAAGTCGCGCGCACTTCGCGGGTGCACACCCAGCCGTTGCGACAGCGTCCGGCCGTCGAGCGGGCCGTTCGACAGTTCGGTGAACAGGCCAAGCTCGATCGCACTCAACAGGGTCTTGGAACCCCAGAAGCCGAGTCCCAGTTGCAGGATCCCATCGGGGGTGGGAGCGTCGTTCATCGTCGATCTCCAGGGGTGAAATCGTCCGGGCGGCCCAGGCGGGCGTGGTAAGGGCGCGTCGGGCCGTAGGTCACCGGCCCCGGGGTTGCGCGCATCGCCCGAAGCGCGCGGCCATGCCGGCCTTGCCGACGACGGCCTCGGCCTGCGGGACGTAACCGTCGAGTGGCACGTACATGCCCCGGCCGTCCTGGAAGACATACAGCGAGAAGTCATCGCCGATGAACTCCACCACGTACCCCTCGGGGATCGGGGAGGTGGGGGCGGAGCCGAAGCTGGTATACGAGTCCATGCGCACCGGCGTGTGCAGGCGGCGCGGGCCCTGGCTGACGACCAGCCCACTGGCGGCGATCTCCACCCTGGGCGCGGAGGCTTCCGCACACCGGGGGGAGTAGGTTCCGCCGTGCAGCGTCAGCGATTCGGGCCGCAGGTCCTGGGCGAGGGCAGGCGCCACAGGGACGGCCCCGATGACCGCGATCACCGCAGCCATCGGGAACGAGCGAAGGAGGGCAGGCCGTCGGCGCATGGGACTTTCCCGGACGGGGACACGTCACCTTCCAACGGCGTGCCCCGCGACCAGCGGCCCCGCGGCTGGACACGGGGCCTTCCTGTCAGCCGCGATCACCCGGGCTGCGATGTCCGCTGGGGAGCCGAGGGAGTCAATCGCGGTCGGGTGCACCCAGGGGGAAGTAGCTGCGGAAGGGACGGGCTTCGTCCACGGCACGTGCGAAGGAGGGGCGAGCCAGCAACCGCGCACGGTAGGCGTGCACGTGGCGGAACGTGGTGTCGATGGGATGTGTCCAGTCAGCGTAGAACAGGAACGGCGCGGCACCGCAGTCGGCGAGGCTGAAGTCGTCGCCCGCGGCCCAGGTGCGATCGGCCATGACGTTGTCGAGCCAGGCGTACGAGGTTTCCAGCAGCGTCCGTGCTTCGGCGACGCCGTGGGCGTCGCGCGCGGCCTCCGGCCGGAGGCGGTCGAAGACGATCCTCTGCTGCGGGGTGGATATGTAGTTGTCGAAGAAGCGGTCCATTGTCCGCACCTCCATCGCCTCCTTGGCGTCGGCGGGCAGCAGGCGCACCGGGCCCGGGTAGTGCAGGCCCAGGTACTCGACGATGCAACTGGCCTCGATGACCGTGCGATCGCCATCGGCCAGCACCGGGAAGCGTCGGAGCGGCCACAGGGCGGCCAGTTCCGCCTGGGCAACCTTGTCTTCGAGCGACTTGTACTCGAACGGCGTGGCGTTCTCGTAGAGGGCGACCAGCGCCTTCTGGCAGTAGGACGAAAAGGGGTGGGCATAGAGCTTGGGAAGCGTCATATCGGTGCTGTCCTTGGGGGTTGTTTCCACCACGACGAACCACGGGGAGCGAAATCGACACCCTCCGCCAGGAATGCGACCGCCCGCGCAGTTCCGTCGAATATGCCGTATCGCTATTTGGAATTTGTCGTGCCTGTCTCGTTTCATGGGGTGAAGGCGCGCTGCGAGGGCGCGCCGGAAGCTTAGAGTCCGGGTATCGGCACCCATCGGGGCGGCGGGTGCGGACGGGGAGGAACTGCGTGCCTCGATGTCGGATCCGCTGACGCGGGCCGACATGCTGCCTCTACTCGACGAGGGCAATGCCATGAAGGCGATTTCGAGAGCAGGACTGGCTCTGTTGACCTGTTGTGTGGCGATGGCGATCGGCAACACGGTATCGGCCGCCGATCGCGGCAGCGGCACCACCGCCGGATTGACCGGCGCGGACCTGGTGTACACGTACGACGAGATGTTCGATTTCGATGTCGACAGCTACCTGGCCCGGCATGCGCCGCATCTGGCGCGACACGGCGAGTCGATCTCGCACTGGGCCGGGTACAGCAACATCAGCCCGAAGGTGCTGATTGCGTTGATGGAGCAGCAAAGCGGCGTCGTGTCCCGCCGGCGGGCCAACGCGGATGCATTGCGTCGCCCGTTTGGGGCCTTGTCGAAGGCGGACGGTTTCAATGCCCAGACCCGCGAGGTGGCCAACGCCCTGCGCCAGGCCCTGTACGAGCAGCAAGACCCCTCGCTGGTGCCCCGGGGCCGGGTGCCGTTGTCGCGCACCAATCCGCTGCAGGTGTTGCAGGTTCGGGCAGGCCAAAGCCCGGCCAATGCGGCATTGCTTGGCGATGGCGGGTTCCAGCAGGTCTACGGGCGCCTGTTCAATCAGCCGCGCAAGGCGGTTGCGTCGTCGGGACGTTTTGGCGCGCAGCCCAGCGGCACCGACGTCAACGCGCTGGCCGGGCCGGCGAACGGCTTCCTGCAGTTCCCGTACCCGCGCGGCCAGTCCTGGCACGTGGGCGGCGCGCACACCAACACCGGCTCGGGCAGCTACCCGATGTCGTCGCTGGACATGTCCCGTGGCGGTGGCTGGGGCAGCAACCAGAGCAACATCTGGGTGTCCGCATCGGCGGGGGGCGCGTTCAAGCGGCATTCCTCGTGCTTCGCCGAGGTGGTGCACGCGGGCGGCTGGTCGACGACCTACTACCACATGATGAATCTGCAATACGGCACCGGCGCCACCGTCAGCGCCAACACGCGCATTGGCAATCCGGCCAACACCCGCAGCCAGGCGTTGTGCAATGGCGGTGGCTCCACCGGCCCGCACGAGCATTGGTCCCTGAAGTACAACGGCAGCCACTACCACTTGAACGGCGTCTACCTGTCCGGCTTCATGATCACGGCCCTTGGCAGCAGCTACGACACCAACTGCAACCGGTTCTATCTCACCAAGAACGGCAACCGGTACTGCTACGGGTACTTCTACAACCCGTGACGGCACGGCGTCACGGGCACGATCGCCGCACGTAAACCAGCACAGGGCAGGTCTCGGCCTGCCCTGTGTCGTGGCGAACGAGGCCCCACTCCGCGGCAGCCACAGCACCGGCGCTGTGGCTGCGGGCATCGCAGGCGTCGTGGTGCCCACGGTGGGGCGATGACACGTCGCGCGCCTAGTACGGTGCAATCGTCAGCCCGGATTGCGCGCTGACCGATCTGCCTCGACCGACGCGCCGGACGTGCCCCGGATCAGTTCTTCTTCCCGCCCAGTTCGACAATCGGCGAGAAGCCGCCGTAGATCAGACGCATCCCGTCGAACGGCATGGGATTCGCTTCGGGCTTCAGGCGTGGGTCCTGCATGGCTTTTTCCATGCCGGCGTCGCGGGTGGCCTTGTCGGGCCATTCGATCCAGGAAAACACCACGGCCTCGTCGTCCTTGGCCTGCACGGCGCGACGGAAGTCGGTCTGTTTGCCGTTCGGAACGTCGTCGCCCCAGCACTCCAGCACACGCGTGGCGCCGTACTCGACGAAGACCGAGTCGCCGTCGGTGGCGTGTTGGATGAACTTCTGCTTGTTGGCTGTCGGAACCGCCAGCACAAAACCGTCGATGTAGGACATCTGCTTGTCTCCCACTTCTTTGGATGGGCGAACAGACTGCCTCGCCCAGGGTTAAATCCGGGTCATTGGCGTGTGGTGGCGATGGTGGCTGCCCGGCATATGCCTCGACGAAGGGCATGATCGAAGCGTGAAGGATGTGCTCGTCGGTTGATCGAACCCACCGCGCGGCCCACGAATGGAACGCTGTCGCGGCGCGGGCGTGACTTTAATCGCATCGATGCCAACACCACCCTGGTGTGAACGCGGCCATCGTGGCCGCGATGACACGTGGAGCGTGGAATGAAGATTCTTCTGGTTGGCGCGCAGGGCACGTTGGGACGGGCGGTGGCGGCGGAGTTGGGGGCGCGGCACGAGATCATCACGGCCGGTCGACGGTCGGGCGATGTCCGGATCGACCTGAGCGATCGCGACAGCATCGTGCAGGCGTTCGCGCAGGTCGGTTCCGTCGATGCGGTGGTGTCGGCGGCGGGCAATGTCGCGTTCGCGCCGCTGTTGGAACTTACCGATGCGCAGTGGCAGATGGGACTTGGCGACAAGCTCATGGGTCAGGTGAACCTGGCGCTGGCGGCGGTTGGCCATCTCTCCGACGGTGGCTCGATCACGCTGACCACCGGCGTGCTGGCCGATCAGCCGATCCGCTCCGGCGCCCAGGCCAGCCTGGTCAACTCGGCAATCCACGGCTTCGTGATGGGCGCGGCGATCGAACTGCCGCGCGGCATCCGAATCAATGCCGTCAGCCCGAACGTGCTGCAGGAATCGACCGATGACTACGCCCCGTACTTCCGCGGCTTCGAGCCGGTGACGGCGGCCCGCGCGGCGCTGGGCTTCAGCCGCAGCGTCGAAGGCGCCGAGACCGGCAAGGTCTATCGGGTCTACTGACGCCGTGAGGCGTCGTCGCGGGGCGACGGGTGGTGCGCTCAGTCGTCGCAGTTGCCCGAGGCCTTGATCCAGGCGCGAGCGGCGACGACTGCCGGATCCGCCGCCAGTGCGTGCACCGTTTGCGTCTGGGATCGTCGACGACCTGGTCCGGCGGCAAAGTCGCCACCGGTGTCAGCCCGAGGTCCGCCCCGGGCGGCCTCGCGGTTCCCCTGGCATTGGCATTGCGCCGCAGCCGAAAGTCACGGCGCCGAAAGGCACGCTGCGGGACGCGGTCGCGATTCGATACTGCCTGCATCGCGGTGCGTGCAGCGCCGCCGTCAGATCGGGGATCGCATGAATTGCCAACTGACCGTCGACACGGTCCGCTATCGCTATGCCAAAGGCCACGACGCCGTCGCCGGTCTCGACCTGCAGATGGGGTCGGGCATTCTCGGTCTGCTCGGCCCCAACGGCGCGGGCAAATCGACACTGATGCGCGTGCTGGCCACGCTGACCCGGCCCACCAGCGGCCGCGTGCTGTGGAACGGCGTCGATATCGCGCGACAACCCGATGCGCTGCGCACGCAGCTGGGTTACCTGCCGCAGGACTTCGGCGTGTACCCGGCGCTGAGTGCGCGCGAGTTCCTGGTCTATCTGGCAGCGGTGAAGGGACTGCCGTCGTCGACGTCGCGCGCGCGCGTTGACGACTGCCTGGCACTGGTTGGCCTGGCCGACGCCGCCGACCGGCGCCTGGGGGATTTCTCCGGCGGCATGCGCCAGCGGGTCGGCATAGCCCAGGCGCTGCTCAACGATCCCAAACTGCTGATCTTCGACGAACCCACCGTGGGGCTGGACCCGGAAGAACGCCTGCGGTTCCGCCAACTGATCACCGATCTGGCCGCCGATCGGCTGGTGATCCTGTCGACGCATATCGTGTCCGACGTCGAGGCCAGTGCCACCGCATTGGCGGTGATGTCCAAGGGCCGTCTGCTGTTCAGCGGCGCGCCGGAGCCGCTGCTGGCACAGGCGCACGGGCACGTGTGGGAGTGGCTGGTTCCGGAAGCGCAGGTGGCGCAGGCGCGCGCGCAATTCACCATCAGCAACTCGCTGCGCCGCCCCGATGGCGTGCGACTGCGCGTCGTCGGCGCACACCCACCTTCGACCGACGCGCAGGCCAGCACGCCCGACCTCGAGGACGCCTACCTGTGGTTGCTCACGCGCGACGGGGGCCGCTGAGATGGGGGCGTTGCGACGCTTCGCGGCAATCCTGGTGGCCGACCTGCGCGAGCGTGGCCGCGGCACCCGATTCTGGGTGGCCATCGCCCTGGTGGGGATCGCGACGTGGTGGTGCTTTCCGGCGGTCGAGACCGGCCGGTTCGCGGTGGGCTTCGGCGATGACGTGCGTGGCATCTACTCCAGCGCCTGGGTGGGGCTGGTGCTGGGCCTGATGTACTCGTCGTTGTTGTCGCTGCTGGGCTTCTACGTGGTGCGTGGCACGCTGGTGCGCGACTTCGATACGCGGGTGTGGCAGTTGCTGGTGGCCACGCCGATGACGCGCCCGGGCTACCTGCTGGCCAAGTGGGCCAGTCACATGGCGGTGTTCGCGCTGGTGATGCTGGTGGGGCTGGCGGTGGGCGCGGTGGCGCAACTGGTCCACGCCGAAGACCGCACGTTCAACCTGATCGAACTGGTCAAGCCGGTGCTGGTGCTGGCGCTGCCGTCGCTGGCGGTGACCGCGTTCTTCGCGGTGCTGTTCGATCTGGTGCCGTGGCTGCGCCGCACGGCTGGCAACGTGCTGTTCTTCTTCGTCTGGGTGCTGGTGAACGTCAGCCTCGCAAATCATTTCGATCCGTCGAAATCCGCGTGGGCCACGCAGACCTGGCTCAGCGATCCGGGCGGCATGGCGATGGTCATGCGCGATCTGGGCACGCATCTGGCGCGGGCGATGCCCGACGTGAACAGCCACGACCTCAGCGTTGGCATGAGCGACACGGTGGAGCGGCTGCGGCTTTTCCGGTGGAACCACTGGCCGATGCGCCTGGCAGATCTGGGCGGACGTGCGGTCTGGGTGTTGCTGTCGATGGCGTGCGTCGTCGCGCTGGCGCCGATGCTGGACTGGGCCGCGGCGCGTACACGCGGTGCCGAGGCGGTGCGCGGCGCCGGCGCCGGACGCCGACTGGCATGGCTGGATCGCGTGTTGCGGCCGCTGGAGTCGTTCGCGTCCGGTCGGGTGATGGCGGCGGAGTTCAAACTGGTTCTGCGCCAGCGGCGCCTGTGGTGGTGGTTGGCGTTGCTGGGCAGCTGGGCGGTGCAGTCGTTCGGGCCTCCCGAAGCGGTGGGGGTGGTAGTGATCGTTGCGTGGATGGCCAGCGTGGACGTGTTCTCGCGCGTGATGCTGCGCGAACGCGAGACGCTCACCGGGCCGCTGCTGTTCGTCGCCGCAGGCGCAGTGCGTCGGCTGCTGGTGGCGCGCGCCGGCATGGCGGTCGTGCTGGCGATGGTGTCGGTGGCGCCGGCCGCACTGCGCACCGGCGCGATCGATCCGCTGGCGGCGGTGGCATTGCTGATGGTTGCGGGCAGCGTCGCCTGCGGTGGCCTGGCATTGAGCGTGCTGTTCCGAAATCCGCGCCCGTTCGAGTTGCTGCTGGTGGTGCTGGCCTACGTGGGTGTGCAAGGGCAGGGGCCGTTGGCGGTGCTGGCGCATCCGCAGTGGACCCTGATGCTGCACGCGGTGGCGCTCGTTGCCTCGGCCCTGTTGTTGCCGATGTTGTGGCCTCGTCTGGCACGTTGAGATCCGCGACGCCCCGGACGATGGGCCGCGTGACCTTGCGGCGGGTCGTGCGCCGAAACGAGGCGCAGGGCGAAGTTTGCGCGCGCCTTGACGGCATAATCCGATGCAGGGGACACGGACGCCGGAACGATGCAGGAAATCGCCACACGCGCACTCACGCCGGACGAGCGCGCCGAACTGACGCTGTCGCTTCGGCGATGGTGGGCGCGCGCGCTGCCCGGCGCGGTCGGGCGCTACGTGATGTTGTTCCTGCTGTTGCTGGCCGCAGGCCTGAGCGCGGTGGCGGTTGTGACCGGCATTGCCAGGACCTCGCAGGGCCATCCGTTGGCGGGCCTGATTACCGCCGATCCGGGGCCGTGGACGCTGCGGTTGTTCACCGTGCTGTTCTGGGGGTCAATCGTGGTGATCCCGGGCTGCATCGCGGGCCGCGCGCTGCTGCGCGATCTCCACGGCCACCGCCGGCGTCTGCGCGATCACGAGGACGGGACGGCGCAAGTGATCCGGCTGGAGTCGGCGCGCTTCGTCAAGGTACTGGATGGACAGGAAGGCGCGGTGTTCCTGTTCGATATCGGCGGCGGCAATGTGCTGGCGGTCGGGGGCGACCGGGCAGGGGACCGGATGCTGTTCGGACTGCCCGCGCAGGAAGCGGACGACGCCGCGCCTGACGATGGCCTTGCCGGATCGGTGGACGACGACGTGCCGTTTCCGAACTCTTCGTTCGAAGTCCATCGTCTGCCGCATACCGGCCGATTGCTGGGCATCGTGCTGCACGGCGAGCGCGTCGTGGCCGAGCGCATCGTGCTGTCCAACGAACTGGCATTGCCCGATGCGCGACAGTCCCGGTCGCTGTGGCGCAGCGAATCGCTGATCCTCGCGCACGACCTGCAATCCTTGCTGCCGGATACGTCGGTGCGCGCGCGGCGACTGGGACTCACCTGATCATCGCGGGCCGATGTTCCGCACCGGGGGATTGGCTATGCTCGAACGCCACCCGTGCCGTTGATGATGGAGTTGTCGATGTCCGCTTTGTTGCCCGCCGAACTCGCCTGGTACGTCACCGGTCGCTTCTATCGCGCCACCGACCAGTCGTTGGCCGACTTCGGCTACTTCCTGCACCTGGCGGGCATCGAGGCGAATCTGTTTGACGGTGCACCTGGCGAAACGACCGCGCATTTCACGTTCGCCGCCACACCGTTCCAGGCCGGCGGCGTCAGCAACGGTGCGCTGGACCTCGCGCTCGATCCGGTGGGCGGGTTCTCGGTGTACCTGCAGCGCGAGCCCGCCGGCAACTTCGCCGATCCATCGTCGTTCGCACGGGGCGAATGCATCGCCCGGTTCCGTCGCACCAGCGTCGTGGTCGGCACCACGGTCAACACGGGCAACACGGCGTCGGCAGCGCCGTTGATCGCCTCGAACGTGTTTTCCGCGCGTCTGCTTGAAAGCACGCCGTTCGAGTTTGGCGGCCGCCGCCACGACCTGGCGGTGAGCCTGGGCGAGGGCGTGACCCAGTTCGGCACGGCCGCCGCCACGCCTGTCACGCCGGTGCCTGACGGCTACGTCGCCGTCGTTCCGTTCTCCGGTTCGGCCATCGCGCTGGGTCACGCGCAACGCTGACACGGGTGCCGAGGTGAGGCGCTCGTCGACGGGTGGCCGCCGCGGAATGAGGCGGCTACTTCAGGCGGCCACTTCCTGCCATCGGAAGTACCGGCGATGGGCGAGGTCGAGCAGTTGCCGATCCTCGTGGGTATCGCCATAGGCATACACCACCGGATAACTGTCGAGCCGGTAGAGCTCGCGCACGCGTCGCGCCTTCTCCTCGCCGGTGCAGTCGCCGAGATGGTAGCGGCCGGTCAATACGCCGTCGCGCGCTTCCATGCGCGTGCAGATGAGCGCGAGGTCGTGCTGCGCGCACCATTCGTCGAGGTACATGTCCAGCGATGCCGACACCACCACGATCGTGTCGCCCTGCGTCCGGTGCCACTGGATGCGCTCCAGCGCCTCGGGGCGCAATTGCGTCGACAGCACGTCGTGTGCGTAACGGGCGCCGAGGCGACGCACGTCGTCCGCACGGCGCCCACGGAAGCCGAATCCGGAGCCGGCCTGGCGCATCGTCGTGGCCGGCAGCAGGCCGAGCTTGTAGGCCAGGTACATCGGCCCCAGCAGCAGCTTGCCCAGCAGGAGCCGGCGTGGCGTTACGGCGTAGTTGAGGAACGGCGTGTAGGTGTCGGCGAAGGTGATCGTTCCGTCGAAATCGAACAACGCCAGGTTCATGGTGGGTGGCCAACGGCAAAGGGCGAAGAGAGACGATCCTGCGTGATCGTCGCAGTGGCAGTGGCCCGTACCGGGGAACGGGCCGGCGGCAAACTACCGCATCCAGGGCGGTGTGACGACATCGCCGATCGCGGCGACGTGAACAGTGCCGGAGCCGTGGACACGCAACGCCCCCCGCGTATGTCCGCCCGCAGTAGCCTGCTGGCATGGCACCGCCAATCGACACCCGGGACCCCGCTGCGACACGCACGCCGAGTCGTGGGCGCTGCTTCCTGTATGTGGTGCCATCGGCCTACGAGGACCTGCTGAAGATCGGCCACTCGCGCGATCCGCTCGCTCGTCTGCAGGCGCTGCACCGCCGCTGGTTCGAGGTGTTCGACCTCGAACACGCGTTGCTGGTGGAGACCGACTCGGTTCGCGACGCACGGGGGCTCGAACTCGCGTTCCAGCGGCAATTCCAGCAGCACAACGCCCCGGCCCCGTTGACGGTGCAGCCCGAGGCTGGCGGGCACAGCGAGTGGTATCGCGGCGCCAGCGAACCGCTCTGCATCTCGGTCCGCGCATTGGCATCGCAGGGCTTCGTGCTGCATGACCCGGCGTGGCATTGGCTTCGACACGAGATGCTGGTGCGTAGCGATGGATTGTTCTCGTGGACCCAGGCCATGTTGTCGGTGGATGAGCTCGAACTGGCATCCATCGCCACGCCGCGGCAACGCGTTGTTCGCGATGCGCTCGATGCCCATCTCGCGTTCGGCATCGCGGTGGAGCCACTGCTTCCGGAGGCCGTCTGGCGCTGGTACTGCGCCGCGGCGTGACCGGGCGCGCACGGAATCCCGCGGTACGGCCGGGTAGAATCGGACTTCAATCCGATGCTCGAATTTCGACTCATGCGCGCGATCACCCACGCCGTCCTCCCCGCCCTCGCCATTCCCCTGTTGCTGGCTGCCGGCCTTGCCCATGCCCAGGTGTACAAGTGGAAAGACGCCAACGGGCGCACGATCTACAGCGATACGCCGCCGCCCAACCAGGTGGAGGCGCAGCAGGTGCGCGTCCCGGGCGCGGCGCGGCGGCCGGCGGCGGCCGGCACGGCGTCGGGCAGTGACGATCGTGCTGCGGCATCGCGGCGCGACGACGAGGAAGCAAGCCGCGGCGACAGCGGCGCACCGACCGCGGCGCAGTGCGCCAATGCCTCGCTGGCGCGCCTGCGCGAAATGGGCTGTCGGGTCGAGCAGGCCGGATGCCCAGGCCTTCGTGAGTACCAGCGCGAAACCCTCGATACCATCGCGCGTGGTCGCAACGGTGGCGAGCAAAGCGCGATGAGCGCAGAGTTCAACGCCAAGGCGACAGAGCACCTGGCCGGCCTGCTGCGCAACAAGGGCTGCTAAGCGCGCGAAGCCGGCCTCGCGCCTCCGCGTCTTCTGTCGCCGTGCTTCAGCGTGTGTCGCCGTGCTTCAGCGTGCCGCCGTGCTTCAGCGTGCCGCCGATTGCCTGGTCACCGGCGTCGCAGCGTCGCTGGCGCCGAACGCCACGTTCAACCAGCCCGGAGTCCGCATGCGCCTGCCGATCCTGATGCTCGCACTCATCGCCGGCGTGTCGCTGCCGGCCATCGCGGCGATCAATCCCGCCGAATTTCAGCGCCGGGCCCCCGACCAGGTGCGTCTGCGCGAGACCGCGCGCATCGTGCAGGACACCCGCGTCGGCGCCGCGGTGTTGCGCCGTGTGACCGTGGTCGGGGAGATCGTCGACGAGAAGCATCCGGCGGCGTCGCGCGTCGGCCAGAGCATCGTCATCGACTACCGTTTCGACGTGACCGAACGCCAGCGTGCCGCCAAGGCCTATGCCGACGCGCACGGCAACCGGCCCGGTCCGCAGTTCATGCACGAACCCGACCCACCCACGCTCGATGCCGAAGGCGCCTTCTGGGCCAACCTTGCGCCGGCCGATGGCGACGCCGGCGCAGCGATGCGGCATGCCGGCGCGGTGGAGTCGCCGGGCGACACCTCGTACGGTGGCGCGGTCTATGTGCCGGTGTCGGGCCAGTACTCGTTCACGCCGCCCAACGACTAGCCGCGACCAACCACCGCGCGCCGGGCGCACTTGAACCTGGACCAATCGACTGCAGATAGGTGTATCCGGCGCGAGCACAGGTTTCGCGGCGCCCGGAAGCGCGCGTCATCCCAACGTCCCTCAATGGAGTGAGCAACCCATGAAGCTTTACTACTTCGGTACCCCGAATCCGCGCGTGGCCTGCGCGGTCGCGCGGCACCTCGAGCTGCCCGTCGAGTACGTGCACGTCGACCTCCGGCAGGGCGAACAGCAGACCCCGGAGTTCCTCGCGATCAATCCCAACGGCAAGGTGCCCGCGCTGGTGGACGGCGAGGCGAGGCTGTGGGAATCGGCCGCCATCGGCTCCCATCTCGCACGCAAGGCCGGCAGCGCACTCTGGCCAAGCGAGGCCGCCGGGCAGGTCGAACTGATCCGCTGGATGGCGTGGGAGACCGCGCACTTCTCGCGCCATGCCGGCACGCTGTACTTCGAACGCGTGATCAAGCCGTGGATCGGGCAGAACACCGATGCGGCCGCAGTGGAACAGGCAACGACGTACTTCCATCAGTTTGCGCGCGTGCTCGAAGCGCACCTGGAAGGCCGCCAGTGGTTGATCGGGGAAACGCTGAGCCTGGCCGACTTCTTCGTCGCGCGGATGCTGCCCTACGCCGAGCAGGCGCAGTTGCCGCTTGCCGACTATCCGCAGATCACGCGCTGGCACGAGCAACTCATGCAACTGCCGGCGTGGCGGGAGCCGTTCCCGGCCTGATCGCGCGCGTCTGCCAGCGATTCGGCATTCGCAGTGGTGGGCCTGGGCCCACCCTGCGCGTACTCATGCAACTGCTGGCGTGGCGGGAGCCGTTCCCGGCCTGATCGTGCGCGTTCCACCAGCGATGCGGCATTTGCAGTGGTGGGCCTGGGCCCACCCTACGGATGCAGGTCAGGCCCGTGCGCCGCATTGGCGTCCGGGCCTGCCTGTGTCGTGCGGCGCGTCGTATCCGGTCCGCGCCGCCCGGCACCTGACGCGCCGGTAGCGGATCAGTACGCGACGCTGAAGCGGCGACGCGAGTGGGCCGGATGTTCGAGTTCGTCGATCATCGCCACCGCGTAGTCGCCGACCGTGATCCGGCTGTGGCCTTGCTCGTCGACCAGCAACTGGTCGCCGCCGATGCGGAACTGACCGCTGCGTTCGCCCGGCTCAAGCTTCGCGGCCGGGCTCAGCATGGTCCAGTCCAGTTCGGTTTCCTGGACCAGCCGCTCCAGCGCATCGCGCGCGCCCAGCGCGGTCGCCTTCCATTGCGCCGGAAACGTGGGCGTGTCGACCACTTGCTGTCCCGGCGCGATCTCGAGGCTGCCGGCGCCGCCGACCACCAGCAGACGCGGCACCCGGGCCGTGCGGGTTGCCGTGATGATCGATTCGATGCCGCGCACGTAGTAGCCCCGCACATCCTCCTGAGCGTGTCCACTGAACGCGCTCAGCACGGCGTCGTGGCCGGCCAGCTGCGTCGCCAGTCGGGCGGTGTCCTGGACGTCGGTGGCAACGGCGGTCAGGTTGGCGTGCTGGGGAAGCTTTTCGGGCTGGGACACCAGGGCGGTGACGCGGTGACCGCGCGACAGGGCTTCGCTGAGCAGGCTGGAACCGATAAAGCCGCTGGCGCCGATGAGTGCAAGGTTCATGGGTGTGTCTCCTGAAGGGATTTCAGTATCCGTGCTACAAAAGGCGGCGAATAGACGCCAAAGATCGCCATCACAATGAAGCCTGACTTCACAATGGATCGCCTCAAGCGCATGGCGCTGTTTGCCCGCGTGGTCGAGTTGGGAGCGATGAGTGCGGCAGCGCGCGAGCTCGGCATGACCCCGTCGGCGGTCAGCCAGCAGCTGCGCCAGCTCGAGGCCGAAACCGGTGTCGCGTTGTTGCACCGTTCCACCCGGCGGTTGGCCACCACCGAGGCGGGACAGGCGTACTACGAAGGGTGTGCGGCGATGCTGCACGCGGCGCAGTCGGCCGAACGCCGACTGGGTGACCTGCGCGACGCGCCGCGCGGCGAACTCCGGGTGGCCGCACCGGTCACGTTTGCTACGCGCCACCTCGCGCCGGCGCTGGCGCCGTTGCTGCGTGAGTATCCCGAGCTGTCGTTGCGGTTGTTCGCCGAAGACCGTCAGATCGATCTGCTCGGCGAACGCATCGACCTGGCGATCCGCGTCGGATCGCTGGCTGACTCTTCCTTCATCGCCCGCCGGTTGACCGAGTGGCGCCATCTGCTGGTCGCCACGCGTGCATACGCCGCAGAGCACGGCCTGCCGCAATCGCCCGAGGAGCTGGGCACGCATCCGATGCTGATCCTGAGCGTGCTCAACCAGCCCCAATTCGTCGAGCTGCATCGCGTCGGCGCGCAGACGCGTCGCGTCCGCGTCGACGGTCGCATCGCAGGCAACAACGCCGAGGCGCTCAAGCAGCTCATGCTGCAGCACCTGGGCATCGCCCGCCTGCCCGAGGTGGACATCGCATCGGAACTGGCCGAGGGCCGCGTGGTGCAGGTGCTGCCGGAATGGCAGATGTCGCCGATCGGCGTGTACGCGGTGACGATGCGCCGCGACTCGCAACCGCCGAAAGTGCGCATGGCAATCGAAGCCCTGCGCGATTACCTGCTGGCAGGCGGCTCCGCCGCGCACGCGGCCCACCGCGACGACTGACCGCGCGGGTTTCCCGCGAGCCTTTTCGGCCATGGTCGGCAAGCGGCGCAGCACGGTGCGCGACGGGCGTCGGCATCGGCCGGTCCGCCGGAAAGGTCCATGATGCGATCGGGCCGCCGTGGGCCGGTGATGGATGCCACTCGATTCGGGGGCCGTCGTCGCCGGTTCGTCGATCAGGAGACGCGCGTGAAGTCCGAACCCAAAACCCAGCCTACGACGGTTCCCGTCACCGACTTCCTGGCGCAGGTTGTCCAGGAAGGTCGTCGCAACGATTGTCTTGCGGTCGCCGACATCATGCAGCGGGTCACCGGCGAGGCGCCGCGCATGTGGGGCGACAGCATCGTCGGCTTTGGGTGCTATCGCTACCTGTCCGCCAGCGGCCGTTCCGGCGACTGGCCGATCGTGGGGTTCTCGCCGCGCAAGAACGACCTCACGCTGTACCTGATGCCGGGCTTCGAGGGGCGCGAGGCGCTGCTCGCCAAGCTGGGCAAGCACCGCACCGGCAAGTCATGCCTGTACCTGAAGAAGCTCGCCGACGTGGACCTTGCGGTGCTCGAATCGCTGGTCCGTGAATCGGTCTCGGCCATGGACGCAAAGCGCATACGACCCTGAGTCGCGCTTGTTACCGACGTCGATCGCGTGCCGGGGCGCGCTGGACCTGCCCTGCGCCATCGGCTGGGGCGCTGAACCGCTAGACTGCGCCTGCCTCGCAATGGACTGCGGCACTCCGATCCGGTCGAGTCCTCCCGCATGACACCAAACTTTCGCAAGCTCCAGCAGTTGCGCGAACGCATCCCGTCATTCGCCTGCGTGCCGGGTTGCCACGACTGCTGCGGCCCGGTCACCGCATCGACGGAAGAGATGAGCCGGTTGCCCCGGCTGGACGATGCCGTGCGCGACGCCGCGTTGGCCGAGCTGGCCTGCCCCCATCTGGGCGAGCACGGCTGCACGGTCTACGGCGAGCGGCCGCTGATCTGCCGGTTGTTCGGCACCACGCCGCGGTTGGCCTGTCCGCGCGGCATGGCGCCGGATCGGATGATCGACGCCCGGACCGAGCGCGAGATCCACATCTTCCTGGTGCAGACCCGGCAAGTGCTGGTCTGACGCGTCGCCGTTCACCTTTCACGCGGGTTTTTCGGCACGGGGCTCCCCACCGCAGGCGCGCGATGCGACGTCCGCTCATCTTCACCGTCGCCGGGAATGCGAAGATACGCCCCCCGGGCGCGCCGGCTTCATCGCCGCGACCCTCCGACACAGGATTCCATGAAGACTCCCCAAGGCCTGCAGGCGCTGATCGACGACGGCGTGATCGACGAGGTGATGCGCCCACTCAAGAGCGGCAAGGAAGCGGCGGTGTACGTGGTGCGCTCAGGCAACGACGTGCGCTGTGCAAAGGTCTACAAGGACATGGCACAGCGCAGCTTCAAGCAGCGCGTGCAGTACCAGGAAGGCCGCAAGGTGCGCGGCAGCCGCGAGGCACGTGCCATCGGCAAGGCCAGCAAGTACGGCCGCAAGCAGCAGGAAGTGGCCTGGAAGAACACCGAGGTGGATGCGCTGTACCAGCTGCGCGACGCCGGCGTGCGCGTGCCGGAGCCCTACGGCTACTACCACGGCGTGCTGGTGATGGAGCTGGTGGTCGATGCCGATGGCCACTCCGCGCCCCGCCTGGGCGAGGTGGAACTGGAGCCCGACCAGGCACGCGGCTTCCATCGATTCCTGGTGCGGCAGATCGTCAAGATGCTGTGCGTCGGCCTGATCCACGGTGACCTGTCGGAATACAACGTGCTGGTCGCGCCCGACGGCCCGGTGGTGATCGACTTTCCGCAGGTGGTCAGTGCGGCCGGCAACAACGCGGGCCGCACGATGCTGCTGCGCGACGTCAACAACATCACCGCCAGTCTTGGCCGATGGGCGCCGGAACTGCTCGAGACCTGGTACGCCGAAGAGATGTGGGCGCTGTTCGAGGCAGGTGATCTGCGTCCGGACACCGAGCTCACCGGTGTGTTCGTGCAGGATGAGTCGCAGCCCGATATCGACAGCGTGCGCCACGCAATCAACGACGCGCGCGAGGAAGCACTGATCCGCCAGCAGGGTCGCGAAGCGGCGGAAGCGGAAGACTGACGGCACATGGGCACGTCGATCTGTTGCCCTCGGCAAGCCGCCCGGCGCGCGGGATGCAACAGTTTGACGCTCCGACGGGCGGGTGCTTAACTCGCCCGGCTGCCATGCGGCGGCAACGCACGGCGTCAGCTGCGCCTGTCGGAAGTCGACAGCAATGGATAAGTCGCACGCCGGACGCGCGATGCCTGCATCGCGCAGGGGTAAGGCTGGACGCCAACCTTCGACTCAGGGACGACAACGATGATCATCAATTCAATCGCAGACGGTAACGTCACCACCGATCGCCTGGTGGAGTTCAAGCCACGACCGATCAGCTACAACATCAAGGGCTCGACGGGGGTGCTGACCGGCGAGGTGGCCGCCAATGCCTACGTGGACGTGGATGCCCGATCGACCGGAAGCGGCCCTTACCAGGTGACCGTGGGCTATGTGAATCACTCCTACGAGGCCAAGCCGGTGGCGGTCGACAGCAACGATTCGCTGGTGACGTTCTGGATGGCGTTTCCGGCCGGTCCCAACCGGCCGACGTCTTTCGTCTACACGAAGCAGAAGTAAACACCGGGCGCTGCGGGCGACCTGCCATGACCATCGAGCCGCCCATCGAAGCGGCTGATCGGCCGGGTCAGGCCGATGGCGAGCCCGTGTCGCCAACGCAGCCTCCAGCGCCGCTGCACGCCGCGCTGGAGGCCGCGGCAGGGTTCGCGCGCGTCGGGGACATGGACGCGGCAACGACCTGCCTCAGACGCTTGCGCGACAGCCATCCGGGCCAGCTCGATTCGCATCGCCACCTCGCCGCGCTCCTTCAATCCCTGCGCCAGCACGACGCGGCGCTGGCTGCGCTTGATGAGGGCATCCGGTGCTTTCCGGGCGCGGTCGAGCTGCACCTTGCGCGTTCGGCGGTACTTCGCGAGCTGGGCGAGTACGACCAGGCCCTGATCGGCTGCGACAACGCGATCGCGCTGGCCCCGGATGCCGCCGAAGCACACAACCGGCGTGGCATCGTGCTTGAGCACCTGGGCGCGGTGCAGGCGGCGCTGGCGGCGTACGCGCGGGCAACCGGACTCGCGCCGCAGTGGCACGTGCCGTGGCGCAACCTGGCCACGCTGCATCGCGCTGCGGGACGATCAACCGAGGCGATCGCTGCGTTGCACGAAGCCGTGGCGCGTGCGCCGGACGATGTCGCCAGCCATCAGGACCTGGCCGAGTTGCTGCTGATCGAAGGGAATTACGCCGAGGGCTGGCAGCACTACGAATGGCGCTTCGGCGCGGGTGGCCGGCCGCCGCCGTTTCCCGCGACCACGGCACCTGTTTGGGACGGGTCGCCGTTGCATGGCGCAATCGTGATGGTGTGGATGGAGCAGGGGCTGGGCGACCAACTTCAGTTCGCGCGCTACCTGGACTGCATCGCCGCGCTGGGCGGACGCGTCTGGCTGCAGGTGCCACCGCCGCTGCTGGCGTTGTTCGGCAATCTGAGCGGCGTCGAGCGCGTGATCGGCGGCGTCGATGTGCCGATCGGCTACGACCTGCAGATCCCGTTGATGAGCCTGGCGCGCATCTTCCATCCGCGCATGGGCATACCCGCCAACCTCCCGTACCTGCACGTGCCCCCCGGCATCGCTAGCCGGGACCTGCGAGGCGATACGGGCGACCGTTCGAGCGTGCACGTCGGCATCGTGTGGGCGAGCCGCGCGAGCCATCCGGCGGCGTCGCGTCGCGATATCCCGTTGCAGGTGCTTGCGCGCCTGGGCGACGTCGACGGCGTCGTACTGCACTCGCTCCAGTTTGGTGGTGCTCACGTGTGCGCGGGCGAGCCGCGCGTCCGCGCACATGCCGCCACGCTCGGCGATTTCGCCGATACGGCCGCCCTGGTCATCGACATGGACCTGGTGGTCACTGTCGACACGGCCATGGCGCACCTGGCCGGCGGGTTGGGCGCGCCCACCTGGGTGCTGCTGTCCGAACCGGCCGATTGGCGGTGGCAAGTCGGACGCGACGACACGCCGTGGTACCCGGGCATGCGCCTGTTCCGTCAATCCGATGCCGGCGACTGGGAGCCGGTGATGGAGCGCGTCATCGAGGCCTTGCGCCAGCGCGTCCTCGACCAGCGCGTTCGCAGCAGGTTCGTCTTCGACCAGGGCGACCGGGCCTGAGCGGCGGCCGCCGCGGCTTCGTCAGGGCGATGCGAAATGCTCCTGCTCCAACGCGGCGATGCGCGCGTCGATCGCCCGCCACTGATCGCTGTCCCGCCGCAATCGCACTTCCTCCATGTACGCACGGAACGCGCTGTCGCGGTAATCGGGCACGGTGATGTCGCATCGCAGGTAAAGCCTTTGTAACGCGCGCTGCAGGACGGAGTCGTCGTCCAGCAGGTCGTCGAATGCGATCTCCACAGCGTCCAGCGATTGCAGCGCGCGCCAAGCGCGCATCAGGCCGTAGATGGGCCGGTCGGCCGGCGCCAGCTCTGCGGGCGCGGCGTGTCGGGGGTAGTCCCATCCGGCGCGCGTCATCGACCAGACCACGTCGGCGAGCGGACGGTGGATCCGCAGCAACGGAAGCCGCCGGCCTCGCAGCCAGGCGCTGGCGGCGAACGGATGCACCACGTCCTTGTAGATGCAGCCAGTCGGTTGCACGGCATCGTCGAGGAACGCATGCAGGTACTCATGCATCGCGGCGTCCTCGGGTGGATTGAACTTGTGCGCCTGGCCCAGGCCGCGTGCGAACAGGTGGCGATCGGCGTTGAGCAGTTCGCCGGCGCTCGTCCATTGCGGCGCACACAACTTCATCGCGATGCGGCATTGCTCGAAAACCACGCTGGAGAGCGAGCGGGGGAGGGCAACGATGAACAATGAAGGCTCGCGGGACATGGCGTCTTCCGTGACGTGCGCCAGTCGATCCTACGTCATGGCCCGCCTCACGATGCTGGCCGCGCACCCGCGGCGCGCCAAGGGGCACGCTTCGAGGCGTGTGGGCTGCGATGACGGAACGGACGCCGTGTGCGCGATGACCGCGCCCGCCTTCGACGCGCCGTGTGCCTCAGCCGCGGGGGCCGCCCATGACCGGCAGGATCACGCCGTTGACATACGATGCGCACACCGGGGACGCCAGGAACACATAGGCCGGCGATATCTCCTCGGGTTGTGCGGGCCGGCCCATGTCGCTGTCCTGGCCGAACTTGGCGACGTCGCTGGCTGGCCGGTCGGCCGGATTCAACGGTGTCCATACCGGTCCGGGAGCGACGGCGTTCACTCGGATGCCGCGCGTCAGCAGCTGGCTGGCCAGCGATTTGGTGAATGCATGGATGGCGCCCTTGGTGGCGGCATAGTCGAGCAGGCCCTCGCTGCCGAACAGACCGGTCTCGGAGCCGGAGTTGATGATCGAGCCGCCCTTGGGCAGGTGCGGTAGCGCCGCGCGCGCCATGTGGAAGTAGCCGGCGATGTTGGTCTGCAACGTTTCCTGCAGGTGCGCGTCGCTGAGGTCGGTCAGCGACGCACAGTGCTGCTGGAACGCCGCGTTGTTGACCAGGATGTCGAGCCGTCCGAACCGATGCACCACCTCGCCGACGGCGCGCTCGCAGAACGCCGGGTCCTTGACGTCGCCGGCGATCGTCATGCATTGACGGCCCTCCAGCTCGACCAGCGAAGCGGTGGCCTTCGCATCCGCGTGCTCGCTCAGGTAGAGCACGGCAACGTCGGCGCCTTCGCGGGCGAACAGCACCGCGACGGCTCGGCCGATTCCCGAGTCGCCGCCCGTGACGATCGCGCACATGCCGTCAAGTTTGCCGCTTCCTCGGTAGTCCGGAGCGAGGAACCGCGGCTGCAGTTCGAGTTCGTGCTCGTTGCCGGGTTTGACGAGGTGTTGCGCCGGCATCGGATTGCGCGGTTGGACACGTGGGCCGGCCTGTACCGGCTTGCCGGCGCCGGGCTTCTTGTTGGAGCTGGCCGCGTCTGCGGCATCGACGGCCCGCTGGATGGCGCGTTGTCGCGCGACGGTGCGGGCAATCGTCGGGGCGGGCGACGTCGTGGGCTGCTTCGGTGTCGTTGCGGGCTTTCGATGGGCGGCCATGTCGGTTGTCACCTTGCCGGGTGGTTGGCGCGGCCGGAGCCGGACTGCTTTCCGCCGCCGTCGCGTTTGTTGACGGTGGCCCAGGCGCGCTTCTGCGCGGCCTTCTTCGACAGGCCCTGCGCCTCGTAGCCTTCTTCGATGTGTCGGGCCTGGCGCTTTTGCTTGTCGGTGTAGGCGGATTTGTCTCCACGCGTCATGGCGTTCACCTCACAAATCGATGTCACAGCACGACGCTAGCGGACGACACGTCGACGCATCGCGAATGTCGCGTCTGCTCGCGCAACGTCCGTGCACAACTGGATAGCGATTCAGCCGTGGCTGTTCAGCGCGATGAATCCGAACACGATGAATGCGCGCGGCTCACGCGATGCCAACGCCATCGCGACGTTGCCCTGACAGGCAGCGGGGTAACGTCGTCGCGCCGCAAGGCACAACGACCCAACCGGAGTACTCCCATGACCCGCCAGGAGCACCAGAACCAGAAGAACAACCCGAACCAGAAGAACAGCCCGATGAACCAGCAGCGCGACGCCGACGCCAAGCAGCGCGCCCAGTCCAACGAACTGGCATTCGACACCGATCGCACCTATTGGCTGGAGCGTTACAACAAGGAGCCGTACTACGAGGCCGGCCGTCCGTTCTCCGATTACGAGCCCGGCTATCGCGCCGGCTACGACGGACACACGCGTTATGGCGGCCATCGCTTCGAGGACGCCGAACCCAGGATGAAGGCCGATTACGAGAGCCTGAAGGCCGACATGCGCATGGGTTGGGACAAGGCGCGCGACGCTGCGATGGCGGCGTGGCATCGCATCGAAGATGCCATGCCCGGTGACGCCGACAACGATCGGCACTGATCACGGCGCGACCGTGAAGGAGCGTGGCCGCTGATCGACGGCGTAACGCCGTGCCACGGGCCACCATCGCGACTGGTTGTAATCGGTTCGAGGGCGATGACTTTGCCCTTCGACCACCCCACAGCACGAAGCCCGCATGGTGGCGGGCTTCGTGCATTCCGGGTTGCGTGTACGGTCGTGCGCGTCCGGGACAGAAACCCGATCGTCAGAACGTGATGCTCCAGCTGTCGATCTTGCCGGTGTCGCCGGATGCGTTGTCGTTGACGCGCAGCTTCCAGGTGCCGTTCAGTGCCTCACTCGACAGGTTGCGGGAGAAGGTGCCCGACAGGTTGTCGGCGCTGCCGCCGCTGCGGTTGTGGAGGTTGTAGAGCGTGCCATCCGGCGCAACCAGGTCCACCTTGAGGTCGCCCCGGTACGTGTGGACGATGCTGAGCGTGATGGATGCGTTGGCCGGTGCGTTGCCGGTGCGGCCCGACACCGCAATGGGGCTGTCGACCGTGGCGTTGTCGTTGATCGTGTAGTCGGCGGTGTTGCTGTAGGTCTGCGTGTCACCGCCACCGGTCCCGTGGCTGCCGGTCAGCGTGAGGTTGGTGAACGAGGCATACGGCTGAACCAGCACGTGGTACGTGCCTGCTTGGGCCGTGGCGATGTTGCACGTCTCGTTGCTGCTGCTCCCGTCGGACTTGCAGTCGTACGAGGAGGTGGTCGGCTGGCTGCCGAACTTCACGTACAGGTCGGCGTCGCCGTTGCTGCCGGCGGTCACGAACGACAGCCCGGTAGCACCCGCCGGTACAACCATCGTCCAGCGCAGCGGCACGTCCTTGGTGCCGTTGATGCCGGTCACGGGGACGCCGTTGCTCAGCACGTTGCCACTGCTGCCGACGGTGACGGTGGCACTCTTGGCATTGGTCGCGCCGTCGTCGTCGGTGACCGTCAAGGTGACGGTGTAGCTGCCGGCGGCGGTGTAGGTCTTGCTGGGGTTGGTGGCGGTGGAGGTGGTGCCGTCACCGAAGCTCCAGCTGCGCGAGGCGATCGTGCCGTCGCTGTCGGTCGAGCTGTCGGTGAAGGCGACAACGAGGCCGCTGATCGCGCTGCTGAAATTCGCGACCGGCGCGGCATTGCCGCCACTGGCCTTGTTGCACGTGCCGCTGAAGGAGTCGGTGAAGCCGCCACCACCGGACTTGGGCACGAACTCGCCGGTGTAGCCGGTGGCGGTGAGGCTGAGCTTGAGCACGCCATGCGTGTTGGCATTGCTGGCCGCCAGCAGCGGGTGGCTGCCGCTGAGTCCGTAGAAGCTCCGCCCGCCGGTGCCCACCAGCACTTCGACGATGCCGTCGGCAGCGGACTGCTGGCTCGGATTCATCTTGGCGTAGCGCTGGTAGTTGTGATCGTGGCCGTTGAGCACCAGGTCGGCCTTCGCGGCATACAGCGCATCCCAGAACGGCTTCACGCCGCTGTAGCCGGTGTAGTTGCCTCGGCTGACCAGCGGGTGATGGAAGTAGGCCGCGGTGCAGGGCTTGGTGTTGGCCGCCAGGTCGGCCTTCAGCCAGTTGATCTGCGTGGTGTCCGGGTTGCCGCTGGAGGTGGTGTTGAGCGCGATGAAGTGCCATTCGCCCACGTCCCAGCTGTAATAGCCCTTGCTGCGATTGCCGGCCGGGCCGTCCTGCACGTCGACGCCGTTGTAGTAGTCGAAGTAGCCCTTGGCATTGGTGGTGAGGTACTCGTGGTTGCCGGGCGTCGGGCTGGTCAGCGCCTTGAAGCGGCCCCAGTACGGTTCGTAATAGCTGTTGTACTGGGCCAGCGTGCCGCTGCCGTACGCATTGTCGCCGGCGGTGAACACGGCAGTCGGATTGATCGAGACGATCAGGTCCGACGTGCCGGAACATGCCAGCCCGCTGTCGCAGATGTCGCCGGCACCAGCGACCACCACCGGTGTGTCGACCAGCGCGCGCCTGCCGAAGTCGTAGCCCGACAGCGCGTAGCGGCTGTCGGGATCGCCGAAGCTGGCCTGGATGTCGACGCACTCGCCGCGCAATGCACGCGCATGGAAGGCACGGTTGTTCCACTGTCCGCCCTCGAAGCGCAGACGATCGCCACCGGAGCTGACCAGGGTCAGGCTGTCGTAGTTCTTGAGCACCAGCGAATCGAAGCCCAGGCGCACCCACTTCGCCCCCGGCTCGCAGACGCGCGTTGGCGGTGCGACCAGGAGCGACGTGCTGCGCGATGTGCGCAGACTGCGGCTGCCCGCGCCGTCTTCGGCCAGCTGCAGCGTGCGTTGCGCGGCCTGCGCGAACGGCGCGGCGAGCAGTGTCGCGATCGTTGCTGCCAACAGCACCGAGCCGTTGACGGTCCTTCCCTTGGGTGCGTCGTTCACTGCGGCCTTCCTTGAGTGCGAATGAAGTGGGTGGTGGATCGCGACGGTCTGTCGCGCGGCGGCTGCTGCAAGCCCGCCCCGGCTTCCGTCCCGGCGCCGCCAATCATCGTCGTGCCGACGCCGGCGAATCGTGGCGATCGTCACGTACTGGGCGTCGGAACATGTCGGGGTATGGGACGGGCCGAGCATAGCCGCGTTGGTTCGCGCCCGCGCTGGCGGCCACGGTTCCGGCCGCCATGGGCCGCTATGGTGTCGCCGGATTGTTGCAATCCGATGCTAGATTCGCGCAGTTCGATCCGACGCCGGCGTCGCACATCCACCGCAGCGCAACCCACGAATCGCCATGACCGACACGCAACGCCGACGGTTGTTGACCGCACTTGCCGCCGCGGCGGGCGTCGCCGCGGCCGCACCGTTTGCATGGCGGCAACTGCGCGGCGGCACCCGCACGGCAGCATCGACGGCATCGGTCGCCGCGCCCGCCGCATCGCCCGCCCAGCGGTTCATCGAGCCGCTGCGGATCCCCGGGCGCGAAGGCCTGATGGCCGAACTGCCGTTGTCGCGCGCCGGGACGTTGACCGCGCAGGCGTCGCGGTTCCAGGTGCTCGCCGGCGCAGACACCGAGGTCTGGCACTACGCGGCCGAGCACGAAGGACGACGGCTTGCGAACCCGCTGCTTCGCGCGCGACGCGGGGAGGCGATCGACCTGCAACTGCACAACCGGTTGACCGAGGTCACCACGGTCCACTGGCATGGCCTGGCGCTGGACGAAGCCAACGACGGCAGCGGCCTGCACCCGCTGCCCGCCGGCGCGCACCAGCGCATTCGCTACACCGTGCGCGACCGCGCTGGCTTGTACTGGTACCACGCGCATCCGCACCACCGCACCGGGCGTCAGTTGCAGATGGGACTGGCCGGCCTGCTGATGGTCGAGGACGAGGAGGAGCTGGCGCTGCGCGAACGTCTCGGCCTGGCCTGGGGCGAACGCGACCTGCCGTTGATGTTGGCCGACAAGCAGGTCGATGCCGGCAATGCGATCACCTACAAGGACTGCGCCGACGACTGGATCGGCAATCGGATGCTGGTCAACTGGACGCCCGAGCCGTACCTCGATGTCGTGCCCGGCCTGTACCGATTCCGCATCGCCAATGTCTGCAACGCGCGGATGCTGCGACCGGCGTTCGTGCACGACGGCCAGCCGTTGCCGATGCAGCTGCTGGGCGTCGACGGCGGGCTGTTGGCGCAACCGTGGCCCATGGATGATCTGTTCCTCGCACCGGCGCAACGCGTCGACGTGCTGGTCGACTTCGGCGGCATCGCGGCAGGCGAGCACGTGATGCTGCGCAGTCTCGACTACGCCGCGATGGAAAACGAGGACGAGTCCGGCGCGTTTGCCGGCGACCCGATCGCCGACCATCCCGGCGCCGTGCCGATGGGCGGTGCGCTGGACATCATGCAACTGCGCGTCCAGGCCGGCGACGGTGTGCCGTTGCATCGCGCGTTCGACGCGCTGCCGGCGCGTCTGGCGGAGCTGCCCGCATTGCCGGACACGGCGGGCTGGCCGGTGCGTGACTTGCGCCTGCGCATGGATTCGGAGGGGCGCTGGTTCATCAACGACTGGAACTTCAACGACACCGGCCACGAACCGGTGTTCAGCGTGAGGCGCGGCAGCCGCGAGATCTGGGAGCTGCGCAACGCGATGACCAGCATGCCGCATCCTATCCACCTGCACGGTTTCCCGTTCCGTGTTCTGTCGCGCGCGATCAGCCCGCCGGACGTGCGCGGCCGCGCGGTGGCCGAGGGCGGTCGCGGGCCGCAGGACATGGGGTATTGCGACACGGTGGTGGTGTGGCCCGGCGAGGTCGTGCGTATCGCGATCGACTTCAGTCAGCCGTTCACCGGCACGCAGCGCTACATGCTCCATTGCCACAACCTCGAGCACGAGGACATGGGCATGATGCTCACCTTCGCGGTGACCGATTGAGTGCGCGGCGATGCGCTTGCTCGCTGATGCACGCGGTGGATCGGCACCGCGATCGGATCTCCGTTTCCTCCCTGATCTCTCATCGAGGCAGCCCATGCGCCAAACCAACGCTTCCACCCTGATCCGCGTGCTGGCATTCGCGATTGCTGCCACGTTGCTTGCCGGCTGCGCACCTTCGTCGCCCGACAACACGGCGAAGGCGAATGCGACGGCTACCGCGACGCTCGACAGCGATCGCGCACGGATGAGTTACGTGGTTGGGCTCGACCTGGGCCGGCAGGTTGCCGCCATCGACGACGACCTCGATATCGAGGTGCTGCTGCAAGGATTGCGCACCGTGCACGCCGGCGGCACGCCATTGCTGGACGACGCGGCGGCCGATGCCGTGCGCAAGCAGCTGACCGCGCACCTGCAGCAGCGTCGGACCGATCTGGAGAAGCAGATGGCGGCGAAGAACCTGGCGCTGGGCGAACGCTTCCTGGCCGACAACCGCGGGCGCGACGGCGTGCGGGTCACCGCGTCGGGCTTGCAGTACCAGGTGCTGAAAGCGGGCGAGGGCGCGCGGCCCGGACGCGACGCCACCGTGCGCATGCACTACACGGGCACCCGGCTCGACGGCAGCACGCTCGAGGACACCCGGGCGACGGACCATCCGGGCGAATTCGTGGTCAATCGGCTGATGCCGGGCCTGATCGAAGGCTTGATGCTGATGCCGGTCGGCAGCCGTTACCGGCTGTGGATTCCCGGGCCGCTTGGCTACGGCGAGCGCGGCCTGGCCGGCAAGGTGGAGCCGAACACGCTGCTCACCTTTGACATCGAACTGGAAGAAGTCGCCGACGCCGCGCCCGTCGCCGCAGCGCAATAGATCGATGGCCTGCGCACGAGTAGCGCGCCGCGTGCCGGGCCGACGACGGCCGGCGCGTATAATCGCTGCCCCTCCCGCTCAGCCGCCAGGCACGACGCATGTCCACGATTCCCGCCTGCCCGCAATGCGCCATGGAGAACACCTACCCCGATGGCGACAACTACGTTTGCGCCGACTGCGGCCACGAATGGCCCATGGCCGAAGCCGCCGAGGCCGCGGACACCGGCGATGACGGTGTCGTTCGCGACTCCAACGGCAACGTGCTCGCCGACGGCGACGCGGTGGTGCTGATCAAGGACCTCAAGGTCAAGGGTTCCTCGACCACGCTGAAGATGGGCACCAAGGTGAAAAGCATCCGCCTGGTTGCCGGCGACCACGAGGTCGACTGCAAGATGGACGCCGGCAACTTCATGCTGAAGGCGTGTTACCTCAAGAAGGTCTGACGCGACGTGCCCCGCGATCAGCGGGGATGCGATCGACCTGACACCGCATTCGGTGTTCCGGCGGGTAGCGGGTCCGATTCGGAGCGGTGCTGCGACGCGTGCGGTTTGCGCGACACGATGCCCCCGAGATGGGGCATGCGGTTCGGGCACGGCTCAGCCCTTGATGCACACCACCTGGCGCAGCGTGTGCACGACCTCGACCAGGTCGGACTGGGCCGCCATCACCGCATCGATCGATTTGTACGCCGCGGGCGATTCGTCGATCACCGCCGCGTCCTTGCGACACTCGACGTGCGCGGTTGCCTCGCGATGCTGTTTCAGCGTGATGCTCAGCCGTGCCTGGGTGCGACTCATGACCCGGCCGGCACCGTGGCTGCAGCTGTGGAAGCTGTCCGGGTTGCCCTTGCCGCGCACGATATAGCTGCGTGTGCCCATGCTGCCGGGAATGATGCCCAGTTCGCCCTCGCGCGCGCTGACCGCGCCCTTGCGGGTGACCAGCAGCGACTCGCCATGGTGCTGTTCGCGTTGAACGTAGTTGTGGTGGCAGTTCACCGCCAGCTTCTCGAGCTGGAATTTCGGCAGCCGCTGGCGCATCTCGTGGAGCACCCGCGCCATCATCGCCTCGCGGTTGTTGCGTGCGTAGTCCTGCGCCCACGACACGGCTTCGACGTAGTCGTCGAACAACGGCTCGCCTTCCAGGAAGAAGGCGAGGTCGCGGTCCGGAAGGTGGAAACCCAGGACGCGACGCGCGAGCTCCTCGCGGGCACGCTCGATGAAGTAGGTGCCGATGAGGTTGCCGGTGCCGCGCGAACCGCTGTGCAACATCACCCACACCGCGTCCGACTCGTCCAGGCAGACCTCGATGAAGTGGTTGCCGCCACCGAGCGTTCCGGTTTGGTTGTGGAGCTTGTCGGTGCGGATCTTGCGGTGCTTGTCCTTGATCGTCGCCAGGCGATCGGCCAACCCCGAGTGGGCCAGTCGCGTGGCGATGCTGTCGGGCAGCTTTCGGTGGTCGCCGCCGGGTCCGTTGCCGACCGGTACGGCGCGCTCGATCGATGAGCGCAGCAGGGCGAGGTTGTCCGGCAGGTCGGCGGCGCGCAGCGTGGTGCGCACGGCGGCCATGCCGCAACCGATGTCGACGCCGACCGCGGCCGGGATGATCGCGCCGCGCGTTGGCACGACCGATCCGACCGTCGCGCCCTTGCCAAGGTGAACGTCGGGCATCACCGCTACCCACGGTCCGACGAATGGCAGCGCGGCGATGTTCTGGAGTTGGCGGTGGGCCTGCTCTTCCAGGGGAACGCCGTGCACCCAGCCCTTGATCGGGGTGGTGGAACCTTCGGCGTGCAGGAGTTCGTAGTGCGGTTGCGTGTCCATGGGGTGTTCCTGATGGTGCCCGGGTGGACGGGCTGCGGCCTCATCACGGCCGCCGGATTCTGTATGTGCCCATGCCGCGCGAAGCGTGCGGTGAATGTGGGCGTGACGATGGAGTGAGCGAATGGCAAAACGCCCCCGGAGCGGGGCCCCGGAGGCGTTCGCGTTTCCCGGGAGATCGGTGGGCCGACCTCCCGTTTGGGAAGGTCAGTTGCGGCGGATGCCGGCCTCGCTGCGGCCAGCGACGAACCAGGCGGCACCCGTGCGCAGGCCATCGGCCTGTCGTGCGTCGTGCTGGAGGGCGTCGTGGGCGTGGTGCATCGAAGCGGGCGTTCCGGCGGCTGTGCCCATGTGGGCGAAGGGCGCGGACGATACGCCCGACGCGCCGCGCCTGCAAGCGCCAATGCGGCGCCGTCGGTGCTGGCAGATTCGACGGGGAAGCGCGGTCTGCCGGCGTGATTTCGTTCACTGGCCATGCCGGAAATTGTTGCTAACTTGCGCTTAACGTCCCAATCCCCGAGGTGTGCCATGAAGCACCGCAACCGAATTGCCCGTTTCCTGTCGGCAGCATTTGTCCTGGTGCTGTTGAGCGCGTGCGCGACCGGTCCGCGCGTGCGCACCGACGTGGACCCGGCGGCCGACTTCTCGCGCTATCGCACCTACGGCTTCTACCAGCCGCTGGCGATGGAGGAGTCGGGCTACACCAGCTACCTCACCGACCAGATCAAGGCCTCCGTGCGCCGCGAAATGGACAAGCGCGGCTATGTGTTCGATGCCCAGAGTCCCGGCCTTCGCGTGAACTTCCAGGGCGTGGTCCGCGAGAAGACCGAGGTGTACAGCATGCCACGCACCGACGTGCACTACTTCTACAGCTTCCGCGCGCGTCGTTACGTTGGCGTGCCGATCTGGTACGACCAGACCGAGGTGGATCAGTACACCGAAGGCACCCTGACCGTCGATCTGGTGGATGCCGCACGCAACCACCTGGTCTGGACCGGTGATGCGATCGGTCGCGTCACGCAGAAGACGCCGCAGCAACGCGCTACCGCGGCGGATGCATCGGTGGCTGCGATCTTCGCCAAGTTCCCGTACACGGCCGGATCGGGCATGCCGGTGGCGCCGGCCCGCTGAGTCGCGGAGTCGTCAGCCAGCGCCTCGCGTCGACCCGACAGTCGACGCGAGGGTGGGGTGGTTTGCACGCCGGGGCGAAGCCGTCGCGCATACGCGCTGTACCTTGAGCAGCCGGCATTGCGCCGCCGTGCCGAGCGCTACTGAATCAAATTGGCCTGCAGCGACGCGGTCTGGCTGAGCAGGCCGAAGTGGCCGTAGGCGTAGGTGGTGCTGGCCGTTTCGTTCCAGATCGACGAGGAGTGGATGCCGCCGACCGTGCACACGCCGGCATAGCAGACGATCTGGTCGTAGTACGACTTGATCGAATACACGCGACTGCCGAACTGCCGACCGTACAGGTCGTCCAGGAACGGGCTCGACACCGACAGCCCCTGGCTGCCGCAGGTGCTGTTGGCGACGTTGAACGGGTAGGTGCCGCACGACCACAGCCCGCGGAACGCGCCGGCAATGCCGACGAAGGCGTCCACGTCACCGCTCAGGCCGTTGCGCGCGATCTGGCTGGCGGCAAGCGTGGCGCCCATCGAGTGGCCCATGACGTCGATGCGGCCCGTGCACGACGTCGCGATGGCATCGACCATGGCCGCCAGCACGGGGGCTTCCTCGCTGCCGCTGTGGTCGTTGCATCCGGCGCAGGTTTTGCTGCCCCAGTTGGGCCGGAATATCTCCCCAGCGGCCAGGCCGCGTGCGCGCAGCTCGGCGTAGGTGTTGTCGAAATCCGCCGGCGTTCCGGCGTTGCCATGCACCAGCACCACCGCGTCGCGGCACGCCGACCATGCCGTGGGTGCCAGCGCCAGCCACAGCAATGCGGCCAGGCCGAACCTGCAGAACCTGCTGTTCATCGGAATTCCTCCCGCCGTGTCCGGCCGGTGGGATACCGGGCTCCGGAATCGGTCGAGGGACCCTAGCGCGCGGGTCTGCCCACCACCGTTGTACGAAAGGGCAGGCGGCCGAATCGGTGTCCGATGGCGACGGCCAGGAGCACTGCGCACCGGTCGCAACGCAGCCGGGTGTGCCCAAGGCACAAGCGTGGTTGCGCGGGCCGGTGGCCCAGGACGTCTCGATCCAGCGCGGATGAACGGCCTTGGCCCGTCTTCGGTCCCGAGGACGGGCGAAGAACGAGGACGTCAGAACGCGGTTGCCTGGGAGCAGTTGTTAGGGCGCGGCTGTCAGAACATCGGCTGTGCTGACGGCCCGCCGCTGCCGTCCATCCAGGCCCAGGCAACCGCACACAGCAATGCGGCGGCGAGCATGGCTCGAAGGATGCGTTCCAGCCGGTCCGGCCGGACGGGTTTCTGTGCGCTCATGGCATTGCCCCCTGTGACGGGACAATGAGACGACCAGGACGCGCTGGCGTCTGCGATTGCGGTCACATCGCCAGATGCCGTTAATCGGCCAGAAGGGATGGCGCGGCGTGGTGCTTTCCGCGATTCAGCCGCCGTGGCCGCTGGTGTGTTCTGGCTGGGGATCGCCGGCCGCGATGCCGACGTCGAGACCGGCCTCCGAGTCGGCATGCGAACGCTCGGGCGGTCCGAACAGCTGCGCCAGGCGCGCGCGCAGGCGTTGCGGACGTGCAGCGTCGCGCAGCATCGCGCGCCATTCGTGGAAGGTCAGCGTGATCGGGTTGTGGCTGTGGATCGGGTTGACGATGCCGTACTCGCACTTCACTGCCGGATCTTCCTCGACGAAGGTGCCGAACATCTTGTCCCAGATGATCAGCACGCCGGCGTAGTTGCGATCGATGTAGCGCGGGTTGCGCGCGTGGTGCACGCGGTGGTGCGAAGGGGTATTGAAGACCCGCTCCAGCCAGCCCAGCCGGCCGATCGCTTCGGTGTGCACGAAGAACTGGAATCCCAGGTTGATCGCCACCACCGCGACCACATGGCGTGGTTCGAAGCCGATCCAGGCCAGCGGCAACCAGAACAGCCACATGCCCGAGATGGGGTAGGTCAGGCTCTGGCGGAACGCGGTCGAGAGATTCAACCGCGGCGAGGAGTGGTGGGTCACGTGCGAAGCCCACATCCAGCGGATGCGGTGGCTGGCGCGATGGAACCAGTAGTAGAAGAAGTCCTGCGCGAGAAACAGCACGAACACGCTGGCGATGCTGGCATCGATCTCGAACAGGCGATAGCGATAGGCCACCGTGTACACGCCGATCACCAGCAGCCCTGCCAGCGCATCGGAGGCCTGGTGCATCAACGCCAGGCCCGCGTTCGACAAGGTATCGGCGAGGCTGTACGCGTCGGGCCGGCGACGCCGCCAGTACCACGCCTCCAGGGCGATCAGGCCGAGGAATACCGGCGCCATCGCCAGCAGGATCCATTGCTCCATCAGCGGCGGTCTCCGGTTTCGTCGGGTTGGCAGGCGACGGCGATCGCGTCCAGGCAGCGCGTCATGGCCGCTTTCATGCACACGCGCAGCAACGGCCAGCACAGCGGCCACAGCAGCGGCGAGGTGAGTTCGAATCGGTAACTCCAGCGTAGCAACGAACCCGACGGTTGCGTGTCGATTCGCCAGTCGGCATGACCAGCGCGCACCAGCCACGCAAACGGCGCGACGAACCCGTCAAGGCGGTAGGCGTGACGGTGTGGGGGTTCCAGCGCGGTGATGCGTTCGCGCAGCACGCTGCCATCGGCGTTGTGGATGCTGCGCGTGCTGCCCAGTGCGGGCGGCGCGTCCAGGACGATGCGCTCGATCGCGGCGATCGGACCATAGCCACGGAAAGTGGCCGGGAATGCGACAGGATCGAGCAGCAACGCGAACACCCGGCTGGGCGTTGCGTCGACGTGGCGGGCGACATCGATCCGGATTTCCATACGCCCGAGTTTGGACGGAGGCGCCGGAGTTCGTCCAGAGGGGATCGCACCGGCTCCCGATATTTCGGGGGCGTTGGCTCAAAGCAGGTGTAGCTCGATACCCTGGTCGAAGCGGGTGCGGTACTTCTCGCGCTCCTCGCGGCAATAGCTGCTGCCCATGGCGAACTTGCGGCAGATCGCCGGGCGCAGTTCGTAGATGCTGCAGCACATGCGCGAATGGTCGACCGCGACGCACCAGCCGTCGGAATCGCGCGCCATCACATCCAGGCCCTGCACGCTGCGCTCTACGTACTGGCGCGGGACCGGATCGTCGGGCATCACCACCACGGTGAGGCGGCAACAGACCGCATCGCAGGCGCTGCAGCAGACCTTCTCGGCAACGGGCGCGGCCGAGGGCACGATGTCGTCGATGGCATTGCGCTGGCGGCTCATGCGCACGGCTCCGCACCGCGTATAACGACGGGCGGTGTCGCAGCGGGCTGGCGACAATCCGAAAACGGGGTGGTGGCATGACCCGGCATGGGCGCTCCCGAGGGGGCGTCGGTCCGCACAGGCGGAACGGTGACGCGTGAGAGGAGCGAAGCGGGCGACTGTGCAGCGGCCGGGCGAGACGCATGAGGTGACGTGGTGCCGGGCCATCGTACACCCCCGCGCCCTGCGGGACCGATCGGAGGGTTCAGAAAGAACCGCGGGAGGCGCCCTCGAAACCGGGCGCGCCTTGCCGAGCTGGCCTGCCCCAGGACAGTCCAGCGCCGACTGACGGCCCCGGACCACAGGGCACCGGCCTGATCGCACGGGCGGGCAGAGGTCTAGGCCAGGCACCTGCCGGCCGTCGGGCGGGGGCGTTTGACCGGACGTCGGGGCGAGCCGGGCGCAGGCCGTTCGCGGCAAGCGGACTGGCTATGATCGCGCGGCCACCGTCCGATGCCGTGCCGCCCATGCGATTGCCCGCTGCCCTGTTCGCCATCGTCATGCTGTTGGGGATCTCGCTCGCCACCGGCCCGGCCGAGGCCCAGGTCTACAAGTGGAAGGACGCCAACGGCCAAACGGTCTACAGCGATACCCCGGCTCCCGGACAGGCTGCGGCACCCACGCGGCCGCCCGCGCCCAAGCCGGCGGCACCGACCGTCCGCAACGTGCCCAGTCGCGCGGTCGTGGCGGTCGCATCCGGTGGCAGCGCCACCCCGGCGCAGTGCCTCGCGGCGAACCTGGCGCAGTTGCGCGCGCTGGGCTGTGGCATCGAACAGGCCGGGTGCCCGGCGTTGCGCGAATACCAGAGCGAGACCGCCGATGGGATCGAGCGTCGACGTTCGCGTTGGCAGGCACGGCCCGACCAGGCCCGCACGCTGGACACCCGTGTGAACGGGCAGGTCGTGGCGCTCCTGCGCAGCCGGGGCTGCTGAACTTCGTCAGCCCTGGCCCGCGAGGGACAACTGGGTCAGGTAGAGGCGGGTGTCGAACTCGAGCTGGTGGTAATCGCCGGCCATGTGCGTGCACAGCTGGTAGAAGGCCTTGTCGTGCTCACGATGCTTCAGGTGCGCCAGTTCGTGCACCACGATCATGCGCAGGAACTCGGCCGGGGCGTCGCGGAACACCGTGGCGATACGAATCTCGCGACTGGCCTTGAGTCGCCCTCCCTGCACGCGCGACACCGAGGTGTGCGTGCCCAGTGCCTGCTGCACCACGTGCAGGTGGTTGTCGTAGGCCACCTTCGCCAGCGGCGGGGCCGTGCGCATCCAGCGGTTCTTCATCTCGACCGTGTAGTCGTACAGCGCGCGGTCGTTGCGCACCGCGTGCGCCTCGCCGTAGCGCTCGCGCAGGTGGGCCTCCAGCTTGCCGGCGGCGATCAATGCGCGCACCTGTTCCAGCACGGGTTCGGGATAGCCAACAAGGTATTTCAACGACGACATGCCACCACCATACGGAGACCCGCCCCATGCAGCTAGCGCCGCACGCGACGGTCCGTCTCGTCGCGGTGGTTCCAACCGGGCACGCACTGGAGTAGCTTGCCGCTCCCTGACCGCAAACCGGAGACACCGATGGACCTCGTGCAGATGCTGGTTTCGCAGCTCGGCATCAACGATCAGCAGGCACGTGGCGGTACCGGATTGCTGCTGAAGCTGGCCCAGGACCGGCTTGCCGGAAGCGAATTCGCCTCGTTGGCCAATGCCGTGCCCGGTGCGGCGGACCTCATCGCAGCGGCACCGGGCGAGGACGACGGCGGCCTGATGGGCGCGCTTGGCGGGCTGCTCGGCGGCCAGGCCGGCGACCTGATGACGCTTGCAAACGGTTTCTCCAAGCTGGGCGTCGACCTGGACACCGCCAGGAACTTCCTGCCAGTCATCACCGGCTTTCTCGGCGAGAAAGGCGATGGCGCAGCGCAGGCGGTGCTGGCCAAACTGCTGGGTCGCTGAACCGGTACCCATGCCGAACCAATGACCCGGTTCACGGGTCCAAGCGACGGCTGCCGTCGGCGTTGATTCAACCGCAACGAGGCACGCGTCAGCCGATCGCTGGCCGTGCACCACCACCCGCATCCCCCACGCAAGAGGTTTCCCATGACGATTTCGATGTATTCCGCCTCCGTGCCGGTGTTCAAGCAGATGCTCGGCAGTCTCGACGCGCTGCTTGCCAAGGCCGCCGCGCATGCCGGCGAGCGCAAGATCGACCCGCCGGCGCTGCTGCAGGCACGGTTGTTCCCGGACATGTTCGCGCTGACTCGTCAGGTGCAGGTCGCGTGCGATTTCGCCAAGAGCGTCCCGGCGCGCCTTGCCGGTGTCGAGGTTCCCTCGTACGAGGACAACGAGCAGGGCTTCGATGAACTGCGCGCCCGCGTCGCCACCACCCTGGCCTTCATCGACGGCCTGGAAGCGACGCTGTTCGAGGGCAGCGAGCAGCGCGCGATCGTGCTGCGACCGGGTACGCCGAAGGAACGCACGCTGGACGGCCAGACCTATTTGTTGAGCTATGGCCTGCCGCAGTTCTTCTTCCATGTCACCACCGCCTACGCCCTGCTGCGCCACAACGGCGTCGAGGTGGGCAAGCGCGACTTCATGGGCTCGTACTGAGCCACAAGGACCGATCGGCCGGCGCGTGCGCTGGCCGATCCGGCGATGCACGCAACCGGGAGTGGCAATGGTCAGGATGGACCGGACTGGACAGGACGATGCAGGCAACAACGACGTGCGGCCGGTGCTGCGTGTCAGCGACATCGGTGACGATGCCGTGCTGACGACGGCAGTACGGCCGGTGGGCCGGACTTCCCCGGAGCGATCGATGGTGGCGATCCTCGCGCAGCTCTCGCTGGGAAGTGTGGCCGCGTTCGCGATGGTCACGGTGGTGTTGCAGTGGCTGCGTGAGGATCTCGACTGGCAGCGCGCGCCGCTGAGTTTGTACCTGTCGGGTGCGCACGGCTGCTACCTGCAGTCGGGCTATTTCGTGCTGGCCGTGGCGCTGGTGGCGTTGGGTTTCAGCTACTACCGGGCCCTGCCGGCGCATGCGCGCAGTGCCGCGCCACTGCTGCTGTTTGCTGTGTCCGGCGTGGCCCTGGTGGTGACGGCCGTGGCCGAATCCAATCTTCCCGGCCAGGCGCCGACCTTTGCCGGCTGGGTGCATGGCGTTGCGGCGCAGGCGGCGTTCCTGTGCGTGACCACCGCGATGTTGCTGCAGTCGTGGCGGCTGCGCGGGGATGCGATGTGGCGCGGGCGCTTCCTGCCGGCGTTCACGCTGGCGGTGGTCGCGTTCCTGGCGCTGTGGACCCTGGCGCTGTGGCGTGACGCGCCACGCGGGCTGGTGCAGAAGGGCGTGATCGCGCTGGTGCTGGCCTGGTTGTGGATGGCAGCGTGGTGGCTGCGACGCGGCGTGCCGCAACCGGCCGCGCGACCCGGCGGCCCGGTCTAGAAGCGATCGGCCGGCGGCTGATAGCGCCACTGCGCCGCCGGCATCTTGCCCATCGACACGCGGCCGATGCGGATACGCCGGATCGCCACGACGTCCAACCCGACCTCGTTGCACATGTGCCGCAACTGGCCCGGGCGCACGTCGTGGATGGCGAAGCGCAGCCGCACCTCGTTTTGCCAGCTGACCTTGCACGGCGGCAACGCGCGCCCCTGGTAGCTGAGGCCGCGAGACAGCTTGCCCAGCGTGTACGGGCCGGTCTTGCCACTTACCTCGACCACGAATTCCTGCTCGATCTGCGCGCCGTCCTCGCGGAATCGGCGCAGGACACGCTCGTCCTGGCTGACCACGACCAGGCCGCTGGCTTCGTCGTCGAGCACCATCAGCGGGGCGAGATGGCGGTAGTGGCGTTGAAGTTCGCGAATTCCAGACAGGTCGCCTTCGGCGTGCTCGGCCGGAATCACCAGCGAGGCGCAATCGGCAAACGCGACGCCGGCCGGCTTGTGCAGCAGCATGGTCGCCGGCTCGCTGGCTTCCAGCACGGCATCCTGCGCGATGCTGACCTGCGCGTCGGGGGCGACGGTGAACTGCGGTTCCTCGACGACCGTACCGTCGACGCTGACCCAGCCGCCCTCGATGTACTGCTCGGCCTCGCGGCGCGAGCAACGGACGAGGTCGGCAACGAGCCGCGAAAGGCGGACGGGTTCGGACATGGAAAAGCCTTGCGATGCGACGGGACAGGGCACGCAGTGTAATGAACCGCGTCACCGGGCGGCGTATCCGTCGCCGCCGACGGGGCGGTTGCCGGCAGCCGGCCGGGCCGCGTCAGGCGCTGGCCATGCCTGCCAGGCACCTGCATGCTGTGCATTCCACGAACAGGTCACCGGCATGGGCGAGCACGAACACCGCAACGACGACGCGCCCGCAAGCGCCACAACTCCCGGCGCCGGCACCGACATGGACGCGGACATGCAGCGCGACTGGCCACTGCGCATCGGGGCCGAGCAATGGTCGGCGCTGCAGACCGCGCATGCGACGCCCGCGCGGGCCTACCACCACTTCGGCCACGTGCGCGAGGTGCTGCGCCACTACGCCGACGTGGCCGCGGGGCCGGGCTGGCGGCAACCGGCCGAGGTGCTGCTGGCCGTGCTGTACCACGACGCCATCTACCAGCCGGGACGACGCGACAACGAGGCACGCTCGGCGCAGCTCGCCCGCGAGCACATCGCGCACTGGCTCCACGGGCAGGTCGATGCGACGCGCGTGGCCGACTTGATCGCGATGACTGCGCGCCACGGACAGATCGACGACGCGGCACTGGCGGCCGATCCGGCAATCGAGGACGCGCGGCATTTCCTGGATGCCGACATGGCCATCCTGGGTGCCGCGCCCGAGCAGTTCGATGCCTACCATCGCGGCATCGCCGCCGAGTACCGCGGGCACGTGCCAGGGCCGTTGTTCCGGCTCAATCGACGCCGTTTCCTGAAGGCCCTGGTGGGGCGCGAACGGATCTTCCTGAGCGAGTTCTTCCATCACCGGTATGACGTCCAGGCGCGCAACAACCTGCGCCGCGCGATCACCGAAAAGCGCTGAGGACGGCGTTCCGGAAAAACGTTCGAAATCGTTGCTGCGGGCGCGTTCCAGTCGCGGTCTGTGCGACGTGCGACCGGCATCCTGTCTTCCCATCGGGCAGACAAGGAGCAACACATGCAGTTGAAGCAATTCACCGCCGCAATCCTGGCAGGACTGGCGCTGTGGTCGGGCAACGCCATCGCCGTCGGAACGTTCATTCCTGCGACGCAGCGCATCGACATGGTTCACGATGCCAAGCGTGGACTGGTCTACATCTCCGACGGCAACTACATCCGTCGTTACCAGCTCGAAAGCCAGACCTTCCTCGACCCGGTGTGGATGCCGGGTCGGGTGCGCGGCATGGACCTGTCGCCCGACGGCAACAGCCTGGCGGTGGCCGACGACTTCGGCGACGGCGGGTTCGCACGGGCCTATGTCGTGAACCTGGACAGCCTGGGGGCCACGGGTTACGCAACGCCGCTGGCCTTCGGCGAAGCGGGGCTGTTCACCGTGGCCTACGCCGACGACAACACCCTGCTGACCACCTCGCGCTACAACGGATCGGGCTGGGCGCCGATGCGTCGGCTGGCGTTGCCGGGCGGACAGCCAACCGACATCGCCAGCGTGCGCCAGGACACCATGCTGGCCAGCAGTGGCGACGGTGGCACCATCGCCTTCGCCGAAAGCAACAGTTCGGCCGGGCCCTGGGGCCTGTACGACGTGCCGACGGCGCAGCTGGCGTATCAGTCGGGCTTCGGTGGCACCGGCGCGTTCAACTTCGAGATCGCCACCGACCGCCTCGGTGGGCAGTTCGCCATCCCGACCTACTTTGGCACCTACATCTACAATGAGGCGTACACCAAGGTCGCCACGATCGGGCAGTACGCCGGTCCGCAGCCGATCGGCGTGGCCTACCACCCGGTCGAAGACCGCCTCTACCTGCCCTGGTCGGGCGGTGGCGAGGTCAAGGTGTACGACAGCCGCACCTTCAGCGAAGTCGGCAGCTACGACTTCGAGGACAGCTTCGTGCATACCGGCAACCGCGCGTTCGGCCAGGGCCGTACGAAGCTGTCGCGGGACGGCTCGTTGCTGATGGTGTCGGTGACCGGCGGCGTGCGCGTGCATCGCATGTACGCGCCGCTTGCCGCGGCCGATGTGGTTACCGCCAGCAACGCCGGCGCTCCCGTCACGGTGGCGTTGAGCGGGTCGATCGGAAACGGTGGCGCCCTGACGTACGCCATCGCCAGCCAGCCGGCGCACGGCACTGCGAGCGTCTCCGGCGACCAGGTGACCTACGTGCCCACGCCGGGCCATGTCGGCGTCGACAGCTTCCGCTATCGCGTGAGCTACGGGCGCGCGAGCGTGGAGGCAACCGTGGCGGTGACCACCGTCGCCCCCAACTCGCCACCGGTCGCCGTCGATGACAGCTACAGCACGCGCCTGACGAGCGTGTCGTTGCCGGTGTTGTCCAACGACACGGACGTCGATGGCGACGAGCTGAGCCTGGTCGCCGTGAGCCAGCCCGCCCGCGGGCGCGTGTCGATCAGCGGCTCGCGGGTGATCTACACCGCGCCGCGGGGCTTCATCGGCACCGAGCGCTTCTACTACTCCGTCAGCGACGGACAGGGCGGCATGGCCAAGGCGCAGGTGACTGTCCGCAAGCTGTGGTGAGGGTTCGCCGCGCGCCGCACCGGGGATGACGGATCGTCTCCGGCGGACGGCGGTGTCGCGGCAGGCAGGTGGCGTCGGTGGCGGACAGGGATGCCCGCCACCGGCGCGAGCGGTACCAGGCAGTGACAAGGCATGACCGGGCGCCGCACCGGGGGCGAGGGAACGCTCCCGGCGGATGGCGGTCGCGCGGCATGCCACGGGACGGCGGTGCGGGAAGGGAATCGCGCATCGCCGGCCTTTCCGGCGCGTCAGGCAACCGGCCTGGCGGCCAGGGAGCCGGTAGCGGCTGGGCCGCGGACGCCGATGCGGCGGCGTCCGGCCGCGTTCGGGCAGCGCCGCGCCATCCCGGGGCGTACGCCCGCCCGCCCATCCCCGTAAAATTGCGCCGATGATCGACAATATCGCCGCCTACCACTTCACCCCCATCGACGACCCGCAGGCACTAGCCGCTCAGTTGCGCGAGCGCGCCCGGGCCGGGGAACTGCTCGGCACCGTGCTGGTGGCGGGCGAGGGCATCAACCTGTTCCTGGCCGGCGACGCGGCCGCCATCGCGGCGTTCCTGGCGCCGCTGCGCGCCGATGCGCGCTTCGCCGACATGGTCGTCAAGCACAGCCGCAGCGCGGCCCAGCCGTTTGCGCGGCTCAAGGTCAAGGTCAAGGCCGAGATCATCGCGTTCCGCCGCGACGATGCCTCGCCGTTGTCCGGCCGTGCCCCGGCGCTGGCTCCGGCCGAGCTGGCGCGCTGGCTCCGGCAGGGGCATGACGACACCGGCCGGCGCGTGGTGCTGCTGGACACCCGCAATCGCGAGGAGATCGGCTACGGCAGCTTTGTCGATGCACTGACCTTGCCGATCGACAACTTCACCGAGTTGCCCGATGCACTGGCGCCGCACCGCGAGGCGTTGCGCGATGCCACCGTGGTCAGCTTCTGTACCGGCGGCATCCGCTGCGAGAAGGCCGCGTTGTGGATGCAGGCCGACGGCATGGACAACGTGCTGCAGCTCGAGGGCGGCATCCTGGCCTACTTCGAACAGGTGGGGGGCTACGGCTACGACGGGCGCTGCTTCGTGTTCGACCAGCGCGTCGCGTTGGACCCGCAGCTGCAGCCGATGGTGGATGGCGCCGGCGAGATCGTCGCCGCAGCCGTCTGACGCCCCGGGTGACGGGGGCCGGTGCCCGCGGCCGGCGTCGGCCGCGCCGGGCAAGCTAGAATCGCCACGCAGCCGGCCCGCCCGGCTGCGTCGTTCGTCAAGGCCGGGCGCGGACCTGCTACCGGCATCGCAACCGATTCCAGCACTCAAGGACAACCATGAACCGGATTTCCCTGCTTTCGCTCGCCGCCGCTGCCCTGGTGTTTGCCATTCCGTCCACCGCCCAGGCCGGCACCGGCATGTTCTGTTTCTCGCCGAAGTTCGCCCACCGCATCTCGTCGGGCGACCAGACCGGGCAGACCATTTCGATCGGCACCAGTTTTCCCTACAACGGCACCACGTACGTCTGCCCCGGCATTTCCGGTGCCAAGACGGTGCCGCAGCTTTACCAGCTCGGCTACAAGGTGGTTTTCGTCAACATGATCATCCCGACGGTGATCGTGCCGGTGACGACCACGCACGTGTACGCGCAGCACCAGATCCTGATCGAGAAGCCGTAAGCGCAAGCGGCCGAAACGTCGCCACCGCGCACACTGTCGCGCGGTCGGCGGCCCCGGCCGGGTTGCCATTGCCCGGTCGCTACGGTGCCGGGCTGGTCTCGCCAGCCGGCCGGTCGGCCATCGCGTTCGAACCCAGCCATGCCACCGCGCCGCGCCCGGCGATCAGGCCGCTGGCGAAGCACGCGGTCAACAGGTAGCCCCCGGTCGGCGCTTCCCAGTCGAGCATCTCGCCCGCACAGAACACACCCGACGCGGGCATGCCCGCAGCCGCTGGCGTGTCCGGTCCGCGCAGCATCAGGTTGTCGTCCAGCGCTTCGAGGCGAACGCCGCCGGCGCTGCTGATCGCCTCGGCGATGGGCCGCGCGCGTGCCAGCCGCAGCGGCAGCTGCTTGATGGCGGCGACCAGCGCGTCGACATCGTTGACCGCCTGCTTGCCCAGCACTTCGTACAGCAGCGCTGCCTTGACGCCTTCGATACCGGCGTGGCGTCGCAGGTGTTCGGTGAGGCTGCGGCCGTTGCGCGGCTTGGCCAGCTCGCGCCGCAGGCGTTCGGGTTCGCGGCCCGGGGCCAGGTCGAGCACCAGCGTCGCCGCGCCGTCGCGCGCGATCGCATCGCGCAGCGGCGCCGACAGGGCATAGACGAGGCTGCCTTCGATACCGGTCGCGGTTGCCACGCACTCGCCTTGCAGGGCGTGGTGCGTACCTTCCGCGTCGATCCAATGGGCCACCACGGGTTTGATCGGCGCACCGGCGTGCCGGCTGGCGAAGTGCTCGCTCCAGCCGATGTCGAAGCCGCAGTTGGATGGCTGCAGCGGTGCGACGTCGATGCCGCGCTCGCGCAGCCAGGATTCCCAGGCACCGTCGGAACCCAGCTCCGGCCAACTGCCGCCGCCCAGCGCCAGCACCACGGCGTCCGCGTGCACGGTGGTCTCGCCTGCCGGCGTTTCGAAGCGCAACGCACCGTCGTCGCACCAACCCGTCCAGCGGTGCTGAACGTGGAAATGCACGCCCGATTCGCGCAGGCGCCGCACCCAGCCGCGCAGCAACGGCGCGGCCTTTCGATCGTTGGGAAACACCCGGCCCGAGGTGCCCACGTAGGTGTCGATGCCGAACCCACGCGCCCATTCGCGCAGCGCGTCGCCGTCGAACACGTCGAGCCATCGGCCGACCTGCGCCGCGCGCTCGCGATACCGCGCATCGAACCCAGGGCGCGGCTCGCCGTGGGTCAGGTTGAGGCCGCCCTTGCCGGCGATCAGGAACTTGCGCCCGACCGATCCCTTGGCCTCGTAGACATGCACGTCGACGCCCGCGGCCCGCGCGACTTCGGCGGCCATCAGTCCGGCCGGTCCGCCGCCGATGACCGCCAGCCGCGGCGCGGGCTGGTCGATGGCGGACGGGACTGGGCGGTTGTCGCTGGGCACGGGGACGGCTCACTGCAGGCCGGCTGGCCCAAGGGGGCGGCCATGATGGGCCAGCGACGTCGCCGAGGCCAGATGCGGGGCGTTCGCGGCCGGGCACGCGCTGCGAGGCGCCGGGGCGGTTCGCCCCCGTGCGTCCCGCAATCCTCGCAACGTGTTCCCCGCGTGCGATAAGGTCGCCCGTCGCCGAAACGGAAATCGACCCACCAATGCATCAGCCCAGCCTGCTCGCGCGCCGTGTCGCGCTGCTGTTGTCCGGAGCGCTGCTTGCGCCCGTCGCGCTCGCCCAGGTCGCAGCCAACCAGGCGGTGGCCAACCAGCCCGTAGCCGCCGCGTCCGAGGTGGCCACCGCCGATGCCGCTCTGCCAGCGCAGCTCCAGGACATCGATGTCCATATCGAGAGCGTGCGCAAACGGTTCGACGTGCCCGGCATCGCCATCGCCATCGTCAAGGACGGCCGGGTGGTGCTGGAGCGCGGCTACGGCGTGCGAGAGCTCGGCAAGCCCGAGGCCGTCGACGCCCACACCCTGTTTGCCATCGCCTCCAACACCAAGGCCTTCACCGCCACCGGCCTGTCGATGCTGGCCGAGGACGGCAAACTCAGCCTCGACGATCGCGTCATCGACCACTTGCCGTGGTTCCAGATGTCCGACCCCTACGTGACCGGCGAGATGCGCCTGCGCGACCTGCTCGCGCACCGCAGCGGACTGGGCCTGGGCGCGGGTGACCTGCTGTACTGGCCCGGCACCACCTACAGCAACGAGGAGGTCGCGCGGCGCCTGCGCCACGTGCCCCTGACCGGCAGCTTCCGCGGCCAGTACGCGTACGACAACATCCTGTACGGCGTCGCCCAACTGGTGATCGAGAAGGTCAGCGGGCAAAGCTACGAGGCTTTCCTGCGCACGCGCATCTTCGCGCCGTTGCACATGGACGAGACGCGCTACAACGCCGACGCCTTGCGCGCTGGTGACAATGTCGCCACCGGTCACGCCAAGGCCGACTTCACGCACCTGCAGCCCGCGCCGCGCATGACGTGGTCGAACGTCGCCGGCGCCGGCGGGATCTACTCCAGCGTCCACGACATGGGCAAGTGGATGCGCGTGCAGCTCGCCGGCGGCGTGTACGAAGGGCAGGGCGAGTCGGCCCGTCGCCTCTTCAGCCAGAAGCGCCAGCAGGCGATGTGGTCGGTGATCACGCCGATCCCGATCTCGACGCCGTCGGTGCCGGAATTGCTGCCGGCCAAGCCCAATTTCCTCGGCTACGGCGAGGGCTGGCAGCTGTCGGATTACCGCGGCAACAAGCTGGTCTGGCACACCGGCGGCTGGCCGGGCATGGTGTCGCGGTTGACGATGGTGCCTGAACTCGGCCTGGGCGTGATCGTGCTGACCAGCGCCGAGCAGGGCGGCGCGTTCAATGCCATCACGATGCGCGTGCTCGATGCGTACCTCGGCGCGCCGCGGACCGACTGGACCGCGGCCTACGGCGCGGCGCTTGCCAAGGCGCAGGAAAAAGCCGACGACAGCTGGCGCAAGCACCTGGCCGCGCGCGATGCGGAATCGACACCCTCGTTGCCGTTGACCGGCTACGCGGGCACCTATCGCGACCCGTGGTACGGCGACGTCGCGATCGAGCCGCACGACGGCAAGCTGCGGATGCGTTTCACCGCCAGCCCGGCGATGGTCGGCGTGCTCGAGCACTGGCAGCACGACACGTTCATCGTCCGCTGGGACCAACGCTGGCTCAACGCCGATGCGTTCGTGAACTTCGCGTTGACCGCGGACGGCGGCATCCGCGAGATGCGCATCGAGGCGATCTCGCCGCGGACCGACTTCAGCTTCGACTTCCAGGACCTGCGCCTGGTGCCGGTGGCGAGGGACACGGCGCGGTAGGCGGAGCGATCAATAAAACCCGGGCAATATTGACGAATGGTAATTTGCCCGGGTAAATTGTGCGCCCGACTGCGACGAGCGCGTTACCATGAACCCTCCGATCACCTGCACCGCGTTTTCCGGCGTCCGACGGTTTGCCAGCGGTTCGCCCGCCGACGTCGCCGTGGCCATCAAGCAAGCGATCGACCGCGGCGAAACCGCCACCCTGCTGGCCTTCGACGATCGCAGTGGCACGCAGCTCGATTTCGACCTGCGCGGTTCGGTCGACGATGTCCGCGAGCGCGCGCAGGCCCGGGTCGACCAGACGGCGACTGCGAACGTCGCCGTCGGCGGCGATGCCGAAGCCGCCGCCGCCGTGCCCGCGCGCGGCGGTCCGGGCCGGCCGAAGCTGGGCGTGGTGGCCCGCGAGATCACCCTGCTGCCGCGCCACTGGCAATGGCTGGCCGACCAGCCCGGCGGCGCGTCGGTGACCCTGCGCAAGCTGGTGGAGCAGGCGCGTGGCGCCGGCACCCATCGCGAGCGGCAACGCCGGGCGCAGGACGCGGCGTACCGCTTCATGTCGGCCATGGCCGGCAACGAGGCGGGCTTCGAGGAGGCCTCGCGCGCGCTGTTCGCCGCGGACGGGCCGCGTTTCGACGCGTGCATCGCGTCATGGCCGGTCGACGTCAGGGAACTCGCGCAACGGCTGGCGGCCGCGGCGTTTCTCGCGGTGGATCAGCCCGCGTGAGTTGACCCGCGGATCGCATCCGGGCGCGCCGGCGTCACCGCGAAGGGGCGCGGCCTGAGGCGTGTGTCGGTCGCGCGGTGATCGGTGACAATGCCGACTCCCGCGGACTGCGCCGTGCCACGACCACCGACGATGCCCATCGCCATCACCCGTGAAGTCAGTTCCAGCCTCGCCGATTGCCAGCTGTCGTTCGTCGATCGCAGCCCGATCGATGTCGCCCGCGCCAACGAGCAGCACCGCGCCTACCAGCGACTGCTGTCATCGCTGGGCTGCACGGTGCTGAGCCTGGATGCCGAACCGGAGTTGCCCGACGCGGTGTTCGTCGAGGACGTCGCGGTGGTGGTCGACGAACTGGCGGTGATGACGCGTCCCGGTGCGCCGTCGCGCCGCGGCGAGGGCGCCAGCGTGGCGCAGGTGCTGGCCCGCCATCGCCCGGTGCAGGCCATCGAAGCCCCCGGCACGCTCGATGGTGGCGACGTGCTGCGCATCGGCCGTCGCCTGTATGTCGGCGAATCGGCGCGCAGCAATCCCGAAGGCATTGCCCAGCTGTGCGCGCTGCTTGCACCGTTCGGGTACCAGGTGCAGGGCGTGGCGATTCGTGGCTGCCTGCACCTGAAATCGGCGGTGACCGCACTCTCGGACGACACCGTGCTGCTGCAGCCCGCGTGGATCGATCGCGAGCCCTTCACCGACTATCGCATCATCGAAGTGGACCCGGCCGAGGAGCACGCCGCCAACGTGTTGCGCATCGGCTCGGCCTTGCTGATGCCGGACAGTTTTCCGCTGACCCGCCAGCGCCTGTTGGACGCCGGCTTCGAGGTCAGCACGGTCGACGTGTCGGAACTGCAGAAGGCCGAGGGCGCCGTGACGTGCTGCAGCATCGTGCTGTGAAACCGCGCCGACAAGGCGCGCGTACGCCGGGCTGATACATCGAAGTGCGCTGGGTGGGCGAAGCGCAACCCTGCATCGCGCACGCGGCAAATCCGCTCGCGCGACGCCGTTGAACGGCACCCGCCACCACTCAGTGCTCGCGTGCGTCCACCAGTTCCACCTCGAACACCAGCGAGGCGTTGGGCGGGATCGCGTCGCCCGCGCCTTTGCGGCCGTAGGCCATCTCCGGCGGGATCATCAGCACGCGCTTCCCACCCACGCGCATGCCGGCCAGGCCGTCGTCCCAACCGCGGATCACGCGGCCGGCGCCGAGCAGGAAGGCAATCGGTTCGCCGCGTTCGCGCGAGCTGTCGAACTGCGCGCCGTGCCGGTCGGGAGCCTTCTCGTCGTACAGCCATCCGGTGTAATGCACGCGGACGTCCATGCCCGCCCGCGCGGTGGGGCCAGTGCCGGGACTGACGTCGATGCGTTGCAACTCGCCGATGCGACCACCGGGCGGCGGGGCGGGTTCGGCGCACGATGCCAGCAGCAGCACGGCCAGCAACAGCGAACAAAGACGCAACATCACGGCGACTCCTCGATTTGGTGCACGAGGTTACCTGCTGTGGCGACGCTGCGCCGCATGGTCGCCGCGGGCCGCCGCATCGAAACCCACCCGATCACTCCGGCGTCAGCGCCCGCAACGCCTGCGCGGTGGCGGTGTCGGCGGGGAAGAACGATTCGATGGCCAGCTCGGACAGGGTGATGTCCATCGGCGAGCCGAACACGGTGATCGTGCTGATGAACGACAGCACGCCGGCTTCGGTGCGCAGTTGCAGCTGGATCGCCACGCCGCTGGGGGCGACGGACGCGTCGTGCGCGCGTCCATCGGGCGCGGGATAGGACATCAGCTCATCGTGCAGCGCGTGCAGGACCGGATCGCCGGTGGCAGCGAGCAGGCGATGCAGGCGATGCAGCAGGTGCGCCCGCATCTCCGCGTAGTTGACGATGCGCGGCGCGACGCCCTCGGGATGCAGGGTCAGGCGCATCACGTTGATGGGCGCTTCGAGCAGGTGCGGCGCCACGCCGGCCAGCATCGGTGCCAGGGCGCGGTTGGCGGCGACGATGTTCCAGTGACGATCGATCGCGAGCGCGGGGTAGGGCTCGTGGCCGGTCAGCACCAGCTCGATCGCGGCATGCGCCTGTTCCAGCGCGGGGTCGTCCAGGCCCCGCTCGTGGTACATCGGCGCCAGTCCGGCGGCGGTCAGCAGGTGGTTGCGATCACGCAGCGGCACGTCGAGGCGTTCGGCCAGGCGCATCAGCATTGCCCGGCTCGGCATCGCGCGTCCGGTCTCGATGAAGCTGACATGGCGTGTCGACGTCTCGGCCATGTCGGCCAGGTCGAGCTGGGTCAGGCGACGGCGCTGGCGCCAATCGCGGAGCTGTTCGCCCACCGGGCGAGGCGTGAGGGTGGCTGAGAGGTTCATGGGCATCACCTTAGCCCGGCCGCGTGGCGACCGGTATTACCTGGCGGGTAATCGACCGTACGCGGCGGTGGCGGTGAAATGGCGTCGAACCCAACCGATGACCATCACGCAAGGAGCCGACCATGAACACCTTCGCCAGCAACCCGCGCGCCGCCAATGGCGGGCCGACCCATGTGCAGCGCAACGATGCGCGCCTGCTGCGCGGCGCCGTGACGCTGGACGCGATCGCCAGCGGTGCCATCGGGTTGCCGATGCTGCTGCTGGCCGCACCGATGTCGGAGCTGTTGGCGTTGCCGACGATGCTGTTGCGCGGCGTCGGCGCGGGGCTGCTGCTGTGGGTGGGTCTGCTCGCGTGGATGCTCACCCGTCCGCAGATCGGCAAGGCGATGGCGTGGACGGTCATCGCCATCAACGCCATGTGGGTGTTCGACAGCATCGCGTTGCTGTTCAGTGGCTGGGTGGCGCCCAACGCACTGGGCTACGGGTTTGTGATCGCGCAGGCGGTGGCCGTGCTGGTGTTTGCCGAGCTGCAGTACTTCGGGCTCCGGCGCACGCTGCGCGCTTGAACACACGGCGGTAACCAACGGGGCAGCCGCGGCACGCGCGCTGCCCCGTTTTGCGTTTCACGTGAGCAGCCGCGCTACAGCGCGTTGCCGGCCGCGTGCCCCGAGGCCCAGGCCCACTGGAAGTTGTAGCCACCCAGCCAGCCGGTGACATCGACCACCTCGCCGATGAAGTACAGCCCCGGCACGTGGCGCGACATCATCGTGCTGGACGACAGTCCGTCGGTATCGACGCCGCCCAGGGTGACCTCGGCCGTGCGGTAACCCTCGGTGCCGCTGGCGACCAGTGGCCAGTCCTGCAATATCGCCGCCACGTCGCGCAGCTGCGGCAGGTTGAACTGGCGAATCGGCCGGCTCGGTTGCAGGTTTGCCAGCCAGACCTCGCACAGGCGCTGTGCGAAACGCTTGGACAGCACATCGCCCAACAACGTGCGCAGTTCGGCGGCGGGGCGTTCGCGCTGCAGTGCCTGCAGGGTTTCGAGCGCGTCGCGGCCCGGCAGCAGGTCCAGGCGCAGGTCGTCGCCGGGCTGCCAGTACGAGGAGATCTGCAGGATCGACGGCCCGCTGACACCGCGGTGGGTAATCAGCAGGAAGTTGCTGAACTCGCGTCCGTTGCAGCGCGCGGTGACCGGCAGCGCGACGCCGCTGAGCTCGGATAGGCGTTCGAGGTGCTTGCCGCTGAGCGTGAGTGGCACCAGGCCCGCGCGGGTGGGCAGCACGTCGTGGCCAAACTGGCGCGCCAGCTCGAAGCCGTAGCCGCTGGCGCCCATGCTCGGAATCGACAGGCCGCCGCACGCCACCACCAGCGAAGGTGCCGCGAACACGCCATGGGTGGTGTGCAGGCGGAAACGGTCGTTGGCCGTCGCGTCGGTGTCGGCGTGCTGCACGCGCTCGATCGAACACGACGTCTCCACGCGTACGCCCACCGCAGCGCATTCGTCGAGCAGCATCTTCACGATCAACTTCGACGACTCGTCGCAGAACAGCTGGCCGAGTTCTTTCTCGTGGTACGCGATGCCGTGGCGCTCGACCATCTCGATGAAGTGCCAGGGCGTGTAGCGTGCCAGCGCCGACTTGCAGTAGTGCGGGTTGGCCGAGAGGTAGTTGGCCGGTGTGGCGCCGGTGTTGGTGAAATTGCAGCGCCCGCCGCCCGACATCAGGATTTTCTTGCCGACGCGGTTGGCGTGCTCGACCACCAGCACGCGCATGCCGCGTCGGCCGGCAGTGAGCGCGCACATCAAGCCTGCCGCGCCACCACCGATGATCAGGGCATCGTAGTGCTGCATGATGCGCGTGCGTGTCGCGTCAGGCGGTTACGGCCGGCGCCATGCGCACGCGCGGCGTCAACGCGATGTTGGCGCTTTCGCTCATCAACTGCAGCTCGCCGTCCTGGATCATCGCCGTCAGGCGCATGCCACGTTGCAGCACGGTGGTGACGGCCTCGACGGCAGCGGCGTCGATGTCGATCACCGTCAGGTTCTTGAAGCGGACCAGCGACGCGGACACCTTGTTCCACCAGATGTCGGCGGCATTGCCGCTGTAGTTCACCAGCACCACCTGCTGGGCGCGACCGCAGGCCTTCTTGATGCGCGACTCGTCGGGTTGGCCAAGGTCGATCCACTGCTCGATGTCGCCGGTGTAGTCGCGGCGCCACAGGTCGGGGTCTTCTTCGTCGCTCAGGCCGCGGCCGAACTCGAGGCGCTCGTCGGCGAACAGGGCGAACGCCAGCAACCGGACCATCAGCCGCTCGTCGGTCTCCGACGGATGCTGGGCGAGGGTGAGGTTGTGGGTCGCGTAGTAGTGCCGGTCCATGTCGGTGACCTGCAGCTCGGCTTTGTAGACGGTCGCCTTGGGCGCCATGGGTGTGCCTGCCGGACGTGCCGGTTGAAAAGGGTCGGCCATTCTAGGGCCTGTTAGCCACGCACGTCGGCGGCGGATGAACCGCGTCGTTCACGGTTCCGGCCGCACCGCGGCGCGCGGCCCAATGGGGCCCTGGCGTCGGCTGCCGGGAGCGGCGCGCCATCGGCGTCCGGTCGCGTCAGAATCCATACCCTTCAGCTTCGCGGACTCCCCTTGCACGCCGACCCGCCGCCCGACGACACCGCCCCCAGCCGCCTGCAGCTACCGCCCGGGCCGTGGACGAGCGTGCTCGATTGCCTGTGCGACCGGTTCCCGGCGATCTCGCGCGAGACCTGGATCGACCGCTTCGTGCGCGGCCGGGTGCTGGATGCCGATGGCGCGCCGTTGGCGCTCGACGCCCCGTACCGGCTCGGTGCGCAGGTGCGCTACTTCCGCGAGGTGGCCGCCGAACCCGTGATCCCCTTCGAGGAAGTCGTGCTGCACGCCGACGACGATCTGGTGGTGGCCGACAAACCGCATTTCCTGCCGGTGACGCCGGCCGGAGGCTACGTGCGCGAAACCCTGCTGGCCCGGCTGATCCGACGCCTGGGCAATCCCGATCTGGTGCCGCTGCACCGGTTGGATCGTGAAACCGCCGGCGTGGTGCTGTTTTCGGCCAACCCGGCCACGCGTTCGGCCTACCAGGATCTGTTCCGCCTGCGTCGCATCGAGAAAACCTACGAAGCGCTGGCGCCGGCGCTGCCCGAGCTGGAGTTCCCGCTGGTGCGGTCCAGCCGGATCGTGCCGGGCGAGCCCTTCTTCCGCATGCGTGAAGCCGAAGACGAAGGTGCGGCCAACAGCCAGACGCGGATTGCCGTGTGCGAGCGGGGGGCGTCGACGTGGCGTTATGCGCTGTCGCCGGTGACCGGTCGAAAGCATCAACTGCGCGTGCACATGGCCGCCCTGGGGGCTCCGATCGTCGGCGATGCGATGTACCCACACCTTTGCCCGCGTGCGCCGGGGGACTACACGCAGCCCCTGCAGTTGCTGGCCCAGTCGTTGGCGTTCGTCGATCCGTTGAGCGGGCAGGCGCGCCGCTTCGAGAGCCGTTTGCGCCTGGCGTCGCTCGACGCGCCGTAACCGTGCGGACGTCGGTAGGAGTGGCTTGCGCCGCGATCACCGGGTGGCGACGTGTCCCGCCGGGGCTGCATCGTTACCCAGGGTGCGCCATGCAAGTCCCGATCAGAGCCACTCGCGCGAGGGCAGGGTGTAGCGGCGTTGCGGGCGGCCGACGTGGTCGAGAAAGCGGTTGAACACGTCGTGCGCGTTGGCCTGCATCGCGGCGATGTGCTGGCGCGTCGCCGCGCGGATGGCGTGTTCGTCGCCGCCCAGCTCGGCCAGGTCGACGCGGTAGGTGGGGTTGGCCAGCCACCGTTCGATCAAGGCCTCGTCCATCTCCAGGTGGAACTGGAAGCCGTAGGCGTGCTCGCCGTAGCGGAACGCCTGCGATTCGCAGCCATCGGTGCGCGCCAGGTGGGTCGCGCCCTGGGGCAGGTCGAAGCTGTAGCTGTGCCACTGGAACACGGGCGCCTCGTTGCCAAGCGGCGCAAGCACCGGGTCCTCGCGGCCGGCCTCGGTGGTCTTGAGCGGGTACCAGCCGATCTCCGATTGCGGGTGCCGACGGATCGGCGCGCCCAGCACGTGCGCCAGCAACTGCGCGCCCAGGCAGATCCCCAGTACTGGTTTGCCTTGATGGAGCATGCGTTCGATCGTGCGCAACTCGGTGCGCAGGTGCGCGCGCTGCTCGCGGTCCTCGACGTTCATCGGACCGCCCAGCACGATCAGGCCGCGGTAGCGGTCGACCGTGGGCTGCGCGTCGGGGTGGCGCTCGAAGTTGGCGAAACGGACGCGGTGGCCGCGACGCCGGATCAGTGGGTCAAGCGTGCCGAGCGGCTCGGCGGCAACGTGCTGGAAGACGAGAAGGCGGGACATGACAGGCAATCGCGACGGATGCGGCGACTATGCCAAAACCGCGGCAGGTGTTGCGGGTTTGCATCCGAGATGGCATGCCAAAAAAGAAACCCCGGCGCCGGGCCGGGGTTCTCGTGGTGGCGTCTACACGCGCGATCAGCGCGGCGGGCGCGGCTTGCCGGGCTTGTGGAAGCCACCGGGCTTGCGCGGACCGGCGGCATGCGGCTTGCCCGCGTGCGGCGGTCGCGGACCACGCGGCGGACCGCGATCGTCGCCGTGCGCCTGGCGCCCGTGCGGGCGCTGGCCCTGGCTGGTGTCGTCGTTGCCGGCGTGCTTGATGCGCAGCGGCTGGCCAGCGACATAGACCTTCTTGAGGTGCTCCATCAGCTCGGCCGGCATGCCTTCGGGCAGGTCGACCAGGCTGTACTCGTCGCGGATGTCGATGCGACCGATGTAGCGGCTTTCCAGGTCGGCCTCGTTGGCGATCGCGCCGACGATGTTGCCCGGCTGCACGCCGTGGGCGTGGCCCACTTCGATGCGGAACGTTTCCATGCCCACGTCCGGGGCCGCGCGGGCGGGGCGCTCGGGTGCGCGGCGCGATGCACCGTCGTCGCCGAACATCGATTCGCCGGCATTGCGGTCCAGCGGCGCGTGGCGCGACGGCGGGGCGTTGCGCTCGTCGAAGGTGCGCGGCGGGCGGTTGTCGTTGGCGCGCGGCGGACGGGTGTCGCCCGAGCGCTCGACGAACTTGCGGGTGGCGGCGCCGCGGTGTTCGCGCGGTCCGGTATCGCGTTCGTTGAAGGCCGGGCGCGCGGCGGACGCGGTCAGCAGCAGCGGGTGATCGCCCTGCACCAGGCGGGCCAGCGCGGCGGCGATCTCGATGGCCGGCACGTTCTTCTCGCGCTCGTAACGCTCGATCATCTCGCGGAACAGCTGCAGGTCGCTGCTGCCCAGCGCGTCGGTGATCTTGCCCAGGAAGCGCGACACGCGCTGCTCGTTGACGGTCTCGACGCTCGGCAGTTCCATCACGTCGATCGGCTGGCGCGTGGCGCGTTCGATCGCGCGCAGCATGCCGCGCTCGCGTGGGGTCACGAACAGGATCGCCTCGCCCTTGCGACCGGCGCGGCCGGTGCGACCGATGCGGTGAACGTAGCTTTCGGTGTCGCTGGGGATGTCGTAGTTGAGGACGTGGCTGATGCGCTCGACATCGAGGCCGCGCGCGGCGACGTCGGTGGCGACCAGGATGTCGATCTTGCCGTCCTTGAGGTTCTGGATGGTCTTCTCGCGCTGGGCCTGCTGCACGTCGCCGTTGATGGCGGCCACCGAAAGCCCCCTGGCGGACAGCTTCTCTGCCAGCTCCTCGGTGGCGATCTTGGTGCGCGCGAACACGATCATCGCCTCGAACGGCTCGGCCTCGAGGATCCGGGTCAGCGCATCGAGCTTGTGCACGCCGCTGACCGACCAGTAGCGCTGGCGGATGTTGATGTTGGTGGTGGTGGTCGACTTGATCGCGATCTCGACCGGCTCTTTCAGGTAGGTCTGCGCGATGCGCTTGATCTGCGACGGCATCGTGGCCGAGAACAGCGCGACCTGGCGCGTCGCCGGGGTCTTCTTGAGGACGTTCTCGACGTCGTCGATGAACCCCATGCGCAGCATTTCGTCGGCTTCGTCGAGCACCAGGCAGCGCAGCTCGGACAGGTCCAGGGTGCCGCGATCGAGATGGTCGATCACCCGGCCCGGCGTGCCGACGACAACGTGCACGCCGCGCTTGAGCGCCTGCAGCTGCGGGTAGTAGCTCTGGCCGCCGTAGATCGGCAGGACGTGGAAACCCGGCAGGTGCACGGCGTACTTCTGGAAGGCCTCGGCGACCTGGATAGCCAGCTCACGCGTCGGCGCCAGCACCAGGGCCTGCGGCTTGAACTGCTTCGGATCGATCTGGGCGAGGATCGGCAGCGCGAACGCGGCCGTCTTGCCGGTACCGGTCTGGGCCTGACCCAGCACGTCGCGGCCGGCCAGCAAAGGCGGGATCGTGGCGGCCTGGATCGGCGAGGGTGACTCGTAGCCGACGTCCGTCAGCGCGCGCAACAGCGGCTCGGACAGGGCCAGATCAGTGAATTTCAGGGTCGGGGATTCGGGCGAAGCGGGCGTCTCGGCGCTCATCGCAATTCTCGTAGGCGCCGGCGCGGCCGGTCGGAAGGCGGCATATTGTACGGGAGCGCGGGTGAGCTAAGGCTCTCTTTGCGTTTGCCGGCCGGGATTGAGGATTGGCACGCGGATTTGCGAGGAGGCGGCGAGCCGGCTCGACGTGTTTCCTGCCCTGCACGACCGGCGTAGTGGCCGCGCGGGTTGCGGTGGTGGCCCTCGCCGGCGTTGGGGTGCAAGGCGATTGGCGTTGCCGCGACCCGGACGCACCTCGGCGGTGCGCACGTCCGTGACGGGGGGGCGGCGGCAGGGTCCCACGGCCTCCGCGGTGCCGGATGCGGCAGGCCGAACATGAACCGTATCGTTCGCGGTCGGGCCACGGCCCGATGCCGCTTGGCGCGAGAACCGTGCCGTTCCTCGTGCCATTGCAGGGCGCCGGGCGGTCCGTCGCGGGGTGAGGGTGTCGGCCGGACGGCCTGGCTCCTCACGCCCTCCCGCGGGATTCCGCGTTACTGGGCGGTATTGCCGGTGCCGTCGTCGGCAGGCGGGTTGTGCGGTGCGTGATCGCCGTAGTTGTCGCCGTCCTGCCCGCTGCCCTTGGCAGCCTGCTTCTTGGCGAGCTTCTCATCCTGCTTCTTCTTTTTGGCGAGTTCGCGCTGGCGCTTCTCGAACGAGTAATTGGGCTTGGCCATCGGCGATTGCTCTGGGGGGTAGGTGTCGATTCTAGGCGATCCCGCACCGCCGGTGCGGCCGCAGCGTTGCGCGCATGTGACGAAGCCGGCGTGCGCGAGGGCCTTACCATGGCCCCTGGCTTCGTCGACAGGTTGTTCATGGTCACCGTCCACCATCTCGAGAACTCGCGCTCGCAGCGCGTGCTGTGGCTGCTGGAAGAACTCGGCGTCGCGTACCAGCTGGTGCGCTACCGGCGCGATGCCACCACGCTGCTCGCACCACCGGAGCTGCGCGCGGTGCATCCGCTGGGCAAGTCGCCGGTGCTGGAGGCCGACGGGCATGTGCTGGCCGAATCGGGGGCGATCCTGGAATACCTGCTCGAGCGCCACGACCCCAACCATCGCCTGTCGCCTTCGCCCGAGCTGCTGGACGCGCCCGAGCGCCTGCGCTTTCGCCATTGGATGCACTACGCGGAAGGCTCGGCGATGCCGCCGCTGTTGCTGGGCCTGGTGCTGGCGCGCATCCGGCAGGCGCCGATGCCGTTCTTCGCCAGGCCCGTGGCCCGCGCCATCGTCGACAAGGCCGTGTCGGCCTTTGTCGGGCCGCAACGCGCGCTGCACCTGGGCTACATGGAGTCCGAGCTGGGCCGGCACGGCTGGTTTGCGGGCGATCGCTTCAGCGCGGCCGACATCCAGATGAGTTTCCCGGTCGAGGCCGCGATCGCGCGCGGTGGTGGCACCTACCCGCAGGCGTTCGTCGAACGCATCCGTGCGCGCCCGGCGTACCAGCGCGCGGTGGAGCGCGGCGGTCCGTTCGAGTTGCTGCGATGACGCCGTTGCACTTCGACAACCGGTTCCTGGGCGAACTTCCGGGCGATCCGGAAACCGGCGCACGCCTGCGCCAGGTGCACGGCGCACTCTGGTCGCGCGTGGACCCCACGCCCGTTGCCGCGCCGCGCCTGCTGGCGCATTCGGCCGAGATGGCCTCGCGACTGGGATTCGACGCGGCCGACATCGCCTCCCCGGCGTTCGCCGAAGTGTTCGCCGGCAACGCGCTGCTCGATGGCATGCAGCCGTTTGCCGCCAACTACGGCGGGCATCAGTTCGGCCACTGGGCGGGACAGCTGGGCGATGGCCGCGCGATTTCGCTGGGCGAGGTGGTCAACGCCGACGGCGAGCGCTGGGAGCTGCAGCTCAAGGGCGCCGGGCCGACACCGTACTCGCGCAGCGCCGATGGCCGCGCGGTGCTTCGCTCGTCGATCCGTGAGTTCCTGTGCAGCGAGGCCATGCACCACCTGGGCGTACCGACCACGCGCGCGTTGAGCCTGGTCGCGACCGGCGACGAGGTGGTTCGCGACATGTTTTACGACGGTCATCCCAAGGCCGAGCCCGGGGCGGTGGTGTGCCGCGTCGCACCGTCGTTCCTGCGCTTTGGCAACTTCGAACTGCCGGCGTCGCGCGGCGATACCGAGCTGCTGGGGCAACTGGTCGACTTCTGCATCCGCCGCGATTACCCCCACATCGAGGGCGAGGCCGACCAGCGCCGCGCGCAATGGTTCGCCCAGGTGTGCGAACGCACCGCGACGATGGTGGCGCACTGGATGCGCGTGGGCTTCGTGCACGGGGTGATGAACACCGACAACATGTCGATCCTGGGTCTCACCATCGATTACGGCCCCTACGGCTGGATCGACAATGTCGACCCGGACTGGACGCCCAACACCACCGATGCGCAGGGCCGCCGCTACCGGTTCGGCCTGCAGGCTCAGGTGGCGTACTGGAACCTGGGGCGCCTGGCCGGTGCCCTGTCGCCGCTGTTCGACGGTGTCGAAGCGCTGCACGCGGGCCTGCAGGGTTTCATCGATACCTGGCACGCCGCCGAACGCGACAACATCGTGCGCAAGCTGGGCCTGGCCGGGTTCCGCGACGACGACGCTGCGCTGATGCAGGACCTGCAGGCGTTGTTGCTGGCCGGCGAGATCGACATGACGCTGTGGTTCACCGCGCTGGCCGAGGTGGACGACTCGATGGAATCGCCGACGCTGGAGACGTTCGAGGCGGCGTTCTACGACGCTGACAAGCGCGATGCGCAGTCGCCGGCCCTGTTGGCCTGGCTTGCCCGTTATACGGCCCGGTTGCGGGAGGACGGGCTACCGGCCGCGCGCAGACGCGAGCGCATGCGCGCGGCGAACCCGCGCTACGTACTACGGAACTACCTCGCGCAGGAGGCGATCGACCGTGCGGAGCAGGGCGACCTGGGGGGCGTGCACACGTTGCTGGACGTGATGCGCCGGCCCTACGACGAGCAGCCCGGTCGCGAGATGTACGCACGCCGACGCCCGGATTGGGCGCGCGATCGCGCGGGGTGCTCGATGCTGTCGTGCAGCTCGTGAGCACGGTGCCTGCGCGCGCCTGACTACCTCGTCACAGGCCAATCCGGGACGTGCCGCGGAGCCCAGGCCCCGCGGCACGCCGTGGCATCACTCGGGCGCGAAGCCGCGGGTGGCCTTCTTGTCCTTCTTCTCGGCCTTCTTTTCCTTGGCGGTCTTGGCCGGCTTCTTCTTCTGTTCCTTTTTCTGGTCCATGCCCTTGCTCATGATCTGTCCTCGGATGGCTGGCGGTGGATGGGCTGGCCGGCGTGCGGGACGCACGGCACGGACGGAGTATGCGCCGGAGCGGGGCCCGTTCACCTGTCGCAATGCAGCGAGATGGCGCGCAGTCGGCAACCCGCGTGGCGCCCGCGCCCCGTAGAATGGGCGGATGCCCCTGATTACCCTCCAGAACGTCGACTACAGCGTCGGCGGCCCGCTGCTGCTCGAGAATGTCGAGCTGTCCATTGAACCCGGCGAACGCATCGCCCTGATCGGCCGTAACGGTGCCGGCAAGTCCACCCTGATGAAGCTGATCGCCGGCGAGCTGCATGCCGACGACGGTGAGGTCCGCCGCGAAGGCGGTGCCCGCATCGCCCGACTCGAGCAGGAAGTCCCGGCCGACGCGGTCGGCGACGTGTTCGACGTCGTCGCCGCAGGCATGGGCGAGCTTGGCAGCTGGCTGGCCCAGTACCACCACCTCAGCCACGCCGACGAGTTCGACGGCGACGCGCTCGCTGCCGTGCAGGCCAAGATCGAGGCCGCCAACGGCTGGGGCGCGGACCAGCGCGTGGTCGAAACCCTGCAGCGCCTGGGCCTGGACGGCGACCAGGCGTTTGCCGGCCTGTCGGGCGGCATGAAACGACGCGTGCTGCTGGCGCGCGCGCTGGTGTCGGCGCCGGACCTGCTGCTGCTGGACGAGCCCACCAACCACCTCGACATCGAGGCCATCGACTGGCTCGAAACCTTCCTCAAGGGCTGGCAGGGCGCGCTGCTGTTCGTGACCCACGATCGCCGCTTCCTGCGCGCGCTGGCCACCCGCATCGTCGAGATCGACCGTGGCCAAGTGACCAGTTGGCCCGGTGACTGGGCCAACTACGAGCGCCGCCGTGAGGAGCGACTCAACGCCGAGGCGCAGGAGAACGCGCGCTTCGACAAGCTGCTGGCACAGGAAGAAATCTGGATCCGCCAGGGCATCAAGGCTCGCCGCACCCGCGACGAAGGTCGCGTGCGACGCCTCAAGGCGATGCGCAGCGAGCGTTCGCAGCGCCGCGACCAGATCGGCAACGTGCGCATGGACTTCGCCCAGGCTGAAAACTCGGGCAAGAAGGTCATCGAGGCCAAGGCCGTGTCGTTCGATTACGGCGGCCGGGCGCTGTTGGCCGACGTTTCGACCACGATCTTCCGCGGCGACCGCATTGGCCTGATCGGCCCCAACGGCAGCGGCAAGACCACGCTGCTCAAGACCCTGCTTGGCGAACTGCAGCCCACCGACGGCGAGGTGCGCACTGGCAGCAACCTGCAGATCGCCTACTTCGACCAGTACCGCGCGACGCTGCGCGAGGACTGGAACGCGATCGAGAACGTCGCCGAAGGCCGCGAGTTCGTCGAGGTGGGCGGCAAGAACAAGCACGTGATCGGCTACCTGCAGGACTTCCTGTTCACCCCCGAGCGCGCTCGGGCGCCGATCACGCGCCTGTCGGGTGGCGAACGCAACCGCCTGCTGCTGGCCAAGCTGTTTGCCCAGCCGTCCAATCTGCTGGTGATGGACGAGCCGACCAACGACCTGGACGTGGAGACGCTGGAGCTGCTGGAGGAAATCCTCGGGGACTACCCGGGCACGCTGCTGTTGGTGAGCCACGACCGCGACTTCCTCGACAACGTGGTGACCTCCACGCTGGTCATGGAAGGGGAGGGGCGCGTAGGCGAGTACATCGGCGGTTACACGGACTGGTTGCGCCAGCGTCCGGTGGTCAGCGTGACCGCGCCGGGCAAGTCGGCCTCGATGCCGGTGTCGTCGATCGCGACCGGTGCGCCGGCCGCCGCGCCGGCGGTGCCCGCACCGCCCAAGCGCAAGCTCAGCTACAAGGAAGCGCGCGAACTGGAGCAGCTGCCGGCGCTGATCGAGACCCTCGAAACGCGCGTGGCGACGCTGACGGCACAGATGAACCAGCCCGGCTTCTTCCAGCGCGAAACGACGGTGATCAACGCCGACAACGCAGCGCTGGCCCAGAGCCAGTTGGAGCTGGAAGCCGCGTACGCACGCTGGGCAGAGCTGGAGTAGGTTCGCCCTGCCACGCACGCCCCCGGTTTTGCCGGGGGCGGCGCAAGCGCACAGGCGGGGCCTGGTTACAACTCGTCGAGAAATCCGCGGACGGCGGGCCCGAAGCGGGCGATGTCCACCAGGAAGGCATCGTGTCCCTGCGGCGATTCCAGCGGCAGGAAGCGCGCGTCCGCGCCGCCTTCGCGCAGGCCGTCGGCGATTTCGCGCTGCTGCTGCAACGGGAAAAGAATGTCGGTGTGCACCCCGATCGCCAGTGCCTTGTCGACGCGGATGCTGGCCAGGCCGGCGCGCGTGCTGGCGTCGCTGGCGGATACCTGCGTGTCGGCCTGTCTCACGGGGCAATAATCGCCCAGGTCGAACCAGTCCATCGAACGGCTCAGATACAGGTAGCAGTTCGGGTCGAACCGGCGCACGAAGCGGCGTGCGTGGCCCTCCAGGTAGCTCTCGACCTCGAACTCCAGGCCGAACGGTTCGTCTTCGGCGCGATCGGAGTCCAGCCGGACACGGCCGAAACGGCCGTCCCATTCCAGCGCCGAGCGATAGGTGATCACGCCGAGCTTGCGCGCCATGCGCATGCCCGACTCGGGATAGCGCGCGTCGTCGTAGCCGCCGCTGTTCCAGTTCGGGTCCAGCCGGATCGCCTCGCGCTGCAAGGAGCGGATGGCGATCGAGAACGGCAGCGCGCGGGCCGCGCCGGAGATGTTGATGTGACTGCGCGCGATGCCCGGGTGACGGACCAGCAACGCCAGCGCGGTCATCCCGCCCATCGAGTTGCCGATCACGCAGGCCAGGCGCTCGATGCCGAGCGCGCGCACCACGTGCACGGCGGCGTCGGCGCCGTCTTCGATGGACAGGTCGGGAAACTCGAGACGGTAGCGCTCGCCGGTCGCCGGATTGACGGACGCCGGGCCCGTCGAACCCTTGCAGCTGCCCAGTGAGTTCACGCAGATCACGAACCAGCGATCGGTGTCGATCGGCTTGCCTGGACCCAGCATCGGCTCCCACCAGCCCGGATTGGGGTCGGCGGCGTTGGCGGCCGCGTGCGCGTCGGGCGACAGGCCCGTGACGATCAGCACCGCATTGCCGCGTGCGGCGTCCAGCTCACCCCAGGTTTCGAAGGCGGCGTGCGCGCCGTGCAACGCGCCGCCACGGCGCATCGAGAACGGCGATGGCAGGTCGATGGTGCGGGTGCCGGGCGGGATGAATTCGGTCATGCGTGCTTGTCTGTCCAGTACGGGCCGGAGCCGTCCATTGCGCATCCCGGACACTGCCGGGAACCCATTCGCTTGCGTGTTGCCGACGTCGGCGTCGCGCGTGCCCAGCATCGCCGATTCGCGCGATGCCGGCTTGCGTCGCAACGCGCTATTCCACCACGCGGTCGATCAGTACGGCCGCTGCCTGTTGGTCGTGCGTGATCACGGCCGGGGTGGCCTGGAAGTCGCCCTTTCGCGGCGTGGCATCGCCGCTGGCGGAAATGCGCGCGCTGATCTCGATGTCCTGCAGCTGCGAGAGCTTCAGGGTCGGCATCGGGCTGTCGCGGTCGTCGAGGTTGACCACCTGCGGAAGACTGGCTGCGGGCAACTTCTTCGCCGCCGCGGGCATCCGCATACCGGGCTGGCGGGCGATCACGAACACCACCGCGTCGGGCGGCAGACCCATCGCCAACCGCGGATCGAGCGACACGCTCACCGCGATCGATCTGCCCACGGGAGCTGCGGGCTCGACGGGCGCGGCCGGCAACGGCGGCAGGCCGGCATCGGCACGCGCGTCATCGATCTGTGCGCGCAGGCTGGCGCCGGTGCGTTCGTCGACCATCGCCAGCAACGGTTCCCAGGTCTTGGCCGCCTCGGCAGGTTGCTTGGCCTGGCGCTGGGCGATGCCCAGGAACCAGCGGCCACGCTGGTGCATCGGTTGCAGCTTGAGCGCGCGGTGCAGCAGGGCGAGCGCCTGCGCGTCGAACACCCGCGCCGGGTTGGCGACCGCGCGTGACTCGGCGGCCTCGACCAGCACGTCGGCGTCGTCGGGCGCCAGTCGGGCGGCGCGGGCGAACGCGTCCCGCGCTTCGGGCAGGCGGCCCGCGTCGGCCTGTGCACGCGCGAGCAGGCGCCAGCCTTCGAGCTGGCTGGGGTCGCGTGCGAGCTCGGCCTGCAGCATCGGGATGGCATCGGCGATTCTGTCGATCGGCTCACGCTGCGCCGGATCGAGCGCGCGCGGCGTGCCGACCACGACATACAGCAGGCCGACGACGACCGCGATCGCGATCGATATGCCCGCGCCGGCCAGCGGCCGGGCCTGCCACAACGGGCGCAGCACGAACGCCAGCACCACCAACACCAGCAACGCGCTGGCAAATACGAAGGCCGTCATCACCACTCCTGGCCGTCGGTGCCGTCACCGGCGTCGAGAACCGCCTGGCGCGAACGGCGACGCACCACCACCGCGATCACCACGCCGCCGGCAAGCAGCAGCGCGGCGGGGCCGAACCACAGCAGCCAGGTGTCGGCTTCCAGTTGAGGGCGGTACAGCACGAATTCGCCGTAGCGCGCGACCAGGAACTCCTTGATCTGGCGGTCGGACTTGCCGTCGCGCATCAGTCCCAGCACCTCGCGGCGGAGGTCCACGGCGATCTGCGCGTTGGAATCGGCCAGCGACTGGTTCTGGCACATCACGCAGCGCAGCTCGGCGACCAGCGCGTGGAAGCGGGCTTCCTCGGCGTCGTCGTTGAAGGTCAGCGGCATCGGATCGACGGCCGCCTGTGCGTGTGCGGGCACGGCCGGCCACGCCAGCAGGATCGCCAGAAGGAGCGCCAGCGCAATGCCGACGGAGGCCGCCAGACGCGGCATGGAGCCTGCGCGTGACGGGCTCATCGCGCCGTCTCGATTTCGGTCAGCTGCGGGATCAGCTCGTCCTGGATCACCGCATCGGTCAATGCGCCGACGTGCTTCCAGCGCACGATGCCGGCGCCGTCGACGAGGAAGGTTTCCGGCGCGCCGTAGATGCCCCAGTCGATGGCGGTGTCGCTGTCGCGGTCGACCAGCACCATCCAGTACGGATTACCGAACTGTTCGAGCCAGCGCATGGCGTCGGCGTGTTCGTCTTTCCAGTTGTAGCCGATCACGCGCACGCGCTTGGTTTCAGCGAAGCGCGTCAGCACGGGGTGCTCCACGCGGCATTCCGGACACCAGCTGCCCCAGACGTTGAGCACGTACGGTGCGCCACGCAGTTGCGCAGAATCGACCAGCCGTCCGGGTTCGTGCAGCACCGGCAGTCGGAAGGCCGGCGCCGGCTTGCCGATCAGCGGCGACGGCAGCGCCTCGCGGCCGGGATTGCGGCTGAGCATCACGCCCACGGCGAGCAACGCGCCCAGAGCGGCGGCGACGCCCAGTGGCAACCAGCGGGATCCTTTCATCAGTCGTCTCCTGCGTCGAGCGCGAAGTCCGGGTCGGGGTCTGCGTCCTCGTTCCGGCGCCGCGCCTGGACCGGAAGCACCTCGGGGATGTCCGCGCCGTCGGAGGTGTCCTCGTCGCGGGCGCGTTCCGCGGGTGCGCGCGCGGTGCGGAAGCGCCGGTCGGTCGCGGTGACCAGGCCGCCCAGCATCATCAGCAACGCACCGGCCCAGATCCAGCGCACGAACGGCTTGACGTGCACGCGCAGCGCCCACGCGCCGCCGCCCAGCGATTCGCCGAGCGCAACGTAGAGATCGCGGGTGACGCCGCGCTCGATGGCCGCCTCGGTCATGACCTGGCCGCCGCTGGCGTATGCGCGTTTTTCCGGGTGCAGCACGGCGATCTGCCGGCCGCCTTCGAACACGGTGACGGTGCCGCGGTCGGCTTCGAAGTTGGGGCCGGCGCGGTGCGCGACGCTGTCGAAACGGAATCCGTAACCGCCCAGTTCCACCGTCTGGCCCTGTGCCACGGCCAGCTCACGCTGTTGACTCAGGCCCTCGGTGAGCAGGGCGCCCACCAGGAACACCGCAACGCCGAGGTGGGCCAGCGTCATGCCCAGCATCTCGGCGGTGAAGCGCTGGCCGCTGCCACGCAGGCGCGACCAGACGAACCGCGCGGTACCCGCCGCGACCCACGCCGCGCCCAGCACGCCGGCGGCGACTTTCCATGCCCCTTGCGGCGCCAGCCAGAACGCGGCGACACCGACCGCCACGGCCAGCCCGGCCCACGGCAGCAGCATCGCCAGCGGGCGCGAGGGTTGCTCGCGCTGCCAGCGGGTCACCGGTCCAAACGGCAGCAGCAGCACCAGCGGTGCCATCAGCAGCAGGAACATCAACGCGAAGTACGGCGGTCCGACCGAGATCTTGCCCAGTTCCAGCGCGTCGGCCAGCAGTGGGTACAGCGTGCCGATCAGGACCATCGCGCAGGCGGTCGACAGCAGCAGGTTGTTGGCCAGCAGCAGGGTCTCGCGCGAGCTGCCGGCGAACGGCGCGCCGTCGTCGCCCGTCGGCGCGCGCAGCGCGTACAGCAGCAACGAGCCGCCAATCACGATGCCCAGGAAGATCAGGATGAACAAGCCGCGGGTGGGATCGGCGGCGAACGCGTGCACGCTGGTCAGCACACCCGAACGCACCAGGAACGTGCCCAGCAGCGACAGCGAGAACGTCGCGATCGCCAGCAGCAGCGTCCAGCCACGGAAGCTGCCGCGCTTCTCGGTGACCGCCTGCGAGTGCAGCAGCGCCGCGCCGGCCAGCCACGGCATGAAGCTGGCGTTTTCGACCGGATCCCAGAACCACCAGCCGCCCCAGCCCAGTTCGTAGTACGCCCACCACGAGCCCAACGCGATGCCGAACGTCAGGAACGCCCAGGCCACGTTGGTCCACGGCCGCGTCCAGCGCAGCCAGCGTGTGTCGATGCGGCCATCGAGCAGCGCCGCGATAGCGAACGCGAACGGCACCGAGAAACCCACGTAGCCCACGTAGAGCATCGGCGGGTGGATGATCATCCCCGGATCCTGCAACAGCGGGTTGAGGTCGCGCCCCTCGACGGCGCCCGGCAGGAGGCGTTCGAACGGGTTGCTGGTGAAGATCAGGAACGCCAGGAATCCGACGCTGACCACGCCCATCACGCCCAGCACGCGCGCGATGACCTCGGCCGGCAGGCGTTGCGAAAACCGCGCCACCGCGCCTGTCCACAGCGCCAGCACCAGCGCCCACAGCAGCAGCGAGCCCTCGTGCGCGCCCCACACCGCGGTGTAGCGGTAGATCACCGGCAGCAACGAATTGGAGTTGGTGGCGACGTAGCGCAGGGAGAAATCCTGGGTCACGAAGCCGTGCGTCAGTGCGGCAAACGCCAGCGCCACCAGCAGCAGTTGCGCGTACGCGGCAGGGCGCGCGATCGCCATCCACGACGCGATCGAGCGCTGCGCGCCGGCGAGCGGCAGCACTGCCTGCATCAGGGCTACCAGCAGCGCCAACAACAGCGCGATCTGGCCAAGTTCAGGCAGCATGCGGATGGTCCTCGCGACGGGTGGTGCGGGTCATGCGCGCAGCGCGAACGACAACGGACAGCGAACCCGCATGCCTCAAGGCGTCTGCTCCGCGGGCGTGGGCGGCACGTCGTGCTTCTGGTGCGCCATGCCCATCTTGTCGGCCACTTCCTTGGGCATGTACGTCTCGTCGTGCTTGGCCAGCACCTGTTCGGCGACGAAGCGGTTGCCGTCCATGCGGCCGGTGGCGATGACCGCGGTCTTCTCGCTGAACAGGTCCGGCAGGATGCCGTCGTACACGACCGGCATCTCCGCATCGCCGTCGGTGACCTTGAAGTGGGCTTCGAGCGAGCCCTGGGCGCGCTGGAACGAACCCGCCGCGACCATGCCGCCGAGGCGGAAGCGTGCGTGTTCGCCGGCTTCGCCGCGCAGCACTTCGCTGGGCGTGTAGAGGTAGGCGACATTGCGCTGCAATGCCAGCGCCACCAGCGTGGCGGCGATGCCCGCGGCGACGACGAGCAACAGCACCCACAACAGGCGGCGGCGACGGGTGGGGTTCATCGGGTCAGTTCCTGGGACGTTGCGCGCGCCGCATCGCGGGCGGCGCGCCGTTGCGCGTTGCGCAGTTCGCGGCGGACCTGCAGGCGGGTGGCGACGAAATCCCAGCCCAGCACCACGAAGAACACCGAATAGGCGGCGACGACATAACCGAGGTAGCTCATGCGCTGCGACCTGTGTTGCGGCGGTTGGCGGTGGCAACGCCGGCCAGTTCGGCCACCCAGGCCTTGCCGGACTCGCGGCGCAGGTTGTCGGCACGGGCGCGGGCGAGCAGGGCGCCGACGAACCACAACTTGGTGCCGATCAGCATCCACACCAGCGGCGGCATCATGCTGGGATCCATCTTCGAATCGCCGAACAGGCTGATGGTCTGGCCCTGGTGCAGGGTCTCCCACCAGACCACCGAGTAGCGGATCACCGGCAAAAGCACGACACCGACGATGGCCAGGAATCCGGCGGCGCGCGCGGCCGCGCGACGGTCGTCGATCGCGTGGTACAGGCCGATCACGCCCAGGTACATGAACAACAGGATCAGTTCGGTGGTCAGGCGCGGGTCCCAGTCCCACCAGGTGCCCCACATCGGCTGGCCCCAGATCGAGCCGGTCAGCAGGGTGATCAGGGTGAAGGCCGCGCCGATCGGGGCACACGCCATGGCCAGGATTTCGCACAGCTTGATCCGCCAGATCTGCGCGATGGCCGCGTACACCGCCATCAGGGCGAACACCGCCATGCTCATCCACGCGCTGGGCACGTGGATGTAGAGGATGCGGAAGCTGTCGCCCTGCTTGAAGTCGGCGTTGACCTGGAACAGTGCGCCATACAGGCCCCACGCCATGACCAGCAGGCCCAGTCCATAGCCCCATGGGCTCCAGCGCGCGGCGAAGCGATCGAAGTTGGGCGGCGAGCCGAGTTTGTGGAACCACAGCAGGATCGGATTCATCGTTTCTCAGTCCACGCCCGGCCAACGACAGGCCGGGCAGTGACGGCGGGGATGGTCGCGGACAGTGGCTGCCGCAAGGTGGTCCGGCTCAATTCAGCGCGATGCGGATGGCCGCGGCGGCCGCCAGTGGCGCCAGCACCACCGCGAGCACCAGTCCGGCGCCGAGCATCAGCAGCCCGCCGCCGTAATCCAGTCCCTGGGCCGAGGCCGCCACGCTGCCGGCGCCGAACACCAGCACGGGCACGTACAGCGGTAGCGCGAGCAGGGCCACCAGTATACCGGACCGCCTCATGCCGACCGTCAGCGCGGCCACCACCGCACCGATCAGACTGAGCAGGGGCGTGCCCAGCGCGAGCGAGGCCATCAGCGCCGGCAACTGCGCACGCGGCAGGTGCATCAGTTCGGCCAGCAACGGGGCGGCCAGCAGCAGCGGCAGCGCCGTGGTCGACCAGTGCATGAACGTGCGCACGCCCACCAGCCACGCCAGCGGCACCGGCGCCAGCATCCATTGCTCGAGGGAGCCGTCCTCGGCGTCGCCACGGAACAGCGTGTCCAGCGACAGCAGCCCGGCCAGCAGCACCGCCAGCCACAGCACCGCACCGGCCACCTTGGCCAACTCGCGCGGCTCGCTACCCAGGCCCAGTGCAAACAGCACCACCACCAGCAGGGCGAACAGCGCCGGCTGCAATGCATCGCCGCGACGACGCCACAACAGGCGCAGGTCGCGGGCCATCAGTGCGCGTGCCGAACCGGGCAGGCCGGGCAAACCCGCGCGGCTCATGCGAGCCCCCGGCCGCGGGCGGCGTGCGCATCGGGCGCTGGAGGGGTGTCGATCATCGGATTCATGCCGCCTTCTCCATCACCAGCATGCGTGTGCGCACCGGCGGGGCGGCGTAGGCGCCGTGGGTGGTGACCAGCGCGGCACCGCCATCGCGCAGGTGCGCCTGCACCATGCGGTTGACCAGCTCGATGCCTTCCAGGTCGAGGTTGGCGTAGGGCTCGTCGAGCAGCCACAGCGGTGCCGGCGACAGCCACAGCCGGGCCAGCGTCAGACGTTTTTTCTGGCCAGCCGACAGCTGCCGGGCGAGGGCGTCCTCATAGCCGGCCAGGCCGACGATGGCCAGCGCGTTGCCGGGCACCTGCGCACGACGACGGCCGTGCAGTCCGCAAAGGAAGTCGAGGTTTTCCAGCGCGCTGAGGTCGGCCTTGAGCCCGGGAAGATGGCTGAGATAGGCGATCGCGCGTGCGCGGCGCGCGGCCTGCGCGGGCTGGCCATCGATATCGATCTCGCCCTCGTCGGCGCGCAGCAGTCCGGCCAGCACGCGCAGCAGGGTGGTCTTTCCGGCGCCATTGCCACCCTGGACCAGCAGCGCCTCGCCGGCATTCACCGAAAAATCCAGCGGCCCGAACACCGGCTCGTCGTTGCGGCTGAAGCTCAGGCCGCGGGCTTGCAGCAGGGGCGGGGCGTGATCGCTGGTCATCGGTGTCGCGCGGGATCCGGTGGAGGTGGGGCGGTCGCCGGACCGGCCGGACCGCGCCGGGGCCAAGCGGCGGTGCAAGCGGCAACGGAAAGCCGGCGAGGTACCGTCGTGAGGCGGTCGCGCGGCGAAGGTCGACACGGGAGTGCGGCCGGGTGGCCGCGGGGGGTCATTCTAACCAGTCGGTGTGGTCGCAGGACGTGGCCCCGGCGGGGCGCGGCAGCATCATGCGCAGGCGCACCGGTTGCCCGTGTTCCCAGACCAGCACCGCGGCCTGGCCGAACTGCTGGGCGAGACGGTCGACCGTGGCCGGCTCCGGATCGGCCAGCACCCAGCCCGGTTCGCGCCACCGGCCGCTTTCGTCCTCTGCCCAGGCAGGTTGCGTGGCCAGGCCCAGCGCGGCGAGTTCGGCAACCAGCAACGCATCGGCGGCCTCGTTGGCGCCGTCGGAATGCGGCTCGGATGCCGGATTCCACGCGGTGATGAACATGTAGCGCGTGGCCGGCCAGTAGGCTTCCAGGTCCTGCGCCAGCTGGCCCACACGCAATGGAAGCGCGTCGCCATCCAGCCGGACGGCATACTTCGCGCCGGCATAGGCCAGGGCAAGCTCGGCGGCGCTGACGACGTGGAGTTCCCTGCTCATGCAGCGAGTGTCATGGCGGTGTGAATGCAGCGCAATCCCGGCAGATCCCTCAGGGTGGATCAACCGACGTGCGGCGATGCGGGCATGGTGAATCGTCATTACGGCCTCGCCACCGGCATTACGTACACTCGGCGATCCCCGCGCCGGCGCCCCATACCCGATGACTCCAGACACCAAGTTGCCGAAGGTCGGCACCACCATCTTCACCGTGATGTCGCAGCTCGCCATCGAGCACGGCGCGGTCAACCTCGGTCAGGGCTTCCCCGATTTCGACGTGCCCGTGCGCCTGGTGGATGCGCTGACTCGCGCGATGCAGGACGGAAAGAACCAGTACTCGCCGATGACCGGCATCCCGGCGCTTCGCCAGGCCATCGCCGGCAAGACCGAGCGCTGCTACGGCCACCGGCCCGACGCCGACAGCGAGATCACCGTGGTGTCGGGCGCCAGCGAAGCGATCTTCGATGCGATCCACGCCGTGGTGCACCCGGGCGACGAAGTGATCGTCCTGGATCCCTGCTACGACTGCTACGAACCGGCGATCGACCTGGCCGGCGGCGTGGCGGTGCACGTGCCGCTGGACCCGCGCAGCTTCGCCCCCGACTGGAACCTGGTGCGCGCCGCGATCAGTCCCCGGACGCGGCTGCTGATGATCAACAGCCCGCACAACCCGTCCGGCGCGATGTTCTCCGCCGACGACATCCGCCAGCTGACCGAGCTGCTGCGCGGCACCGACATCCTGCTGATCTCCGACGAGGTGTACGAACACATCGTGTTCGACGGCGCCATCCACGAGTCGGTGCTGCGCCATCCGGAACTGCGCGCGCGCGCGTTCGTGGTGTCCAGCTTCGGCAAGACCTACCACTGCACCGGCTGGAAGATCGGCTACTGCATCGCGCCGCCGGCGCTCAGCGTCGAGTTCCGCAAGGTGCACCAGTACAACAGCTTCAGTAGCTTCACCCCGGCGCAATGGGCGTTTGCCGAAATGCTCGAGGCCGAGCCGGAGCATTACGAGCAGCTGGGCGCGTTCTACCAGGCCAAGCGCGACCGTTTCCGCGAGCAGCTGCTGACCACCCGTCTCAAGCCGCTCGACGTGCCCGGCGGCTATTTCCAACTGGTCGACTACTCGGCGGTCAGCGATCTGGACGACGCCGCGTTCTGCCGTTGGCTGACCACCGAGAAGGGCGTCGCGGCCATCCCGCTGTCGCCGTTCTACGAATCGCCACCGGCCGGCCAGCGCCTGGCGCGGTTGTGCTTTGCCAAGAACGAAGCCACGCTGGATGCCGCGATCGAACGACTGCAGGGGCTTTGACATGGACGACCTGCGCATCACCCTGGTCCAGGGCGATACCCGCTGGCACGATCCCGCCGGCAACCGCGATTACTACGGTCATCTGATGGCGCCGCTGCACGGCACCACCGATCTGGTGCTGCTGCCGGAAACCTTCACCAGCGGCTTCAGCAACGAGGCAATCCACAACGCCGAGGGCATGGACGGCCCAACCGTTGCGTGGATCCGGGAGCAGGCCGCCAAGCTCGGCGCCGCGGTGGCCGGAAGCGTGCAACTGCGTATCGACGACGGCGCGGGCGACTCCAAGGTCGTCAACCGCCTGCTGTTCGCCACCCCCGACGGCCAGCTGCACACCTACGACAAGCGCCACCTGTTCCGCTACGGCGGCGAGCACGAGCGCTACGCTGCCGGCGCGCAGCGGCTGGTGCTGGAATGGAAGGGTTGGAGGATCTGTCCGCTGGTCTGCTACGACCTGCGCTTTCCGGTGTACTCGCGCAACCGTTTCGACGTGGAGCGTCCTGGCGGGCTCGACTACGACCTGCTGTTGTACGTCGCCAACTGGCCGTCGGCGCGCGCGTACCCCTGGAAGACCCTGCTGCGCGCGCGCGCGATCGAGAACCTGTGCTTCGTCGCCGGGTTGAACCGCGTTGGCACCGACGGCAACGGTCTGCATTACTCGGGCGACAGCGCGGTGATCGATTTCCTCGGCCAGCCGATCAGCGAATGCACCGACGGGGAAGTCGTCTCCACCACCACCTTGCAGGCCACCGAGTTGCGGGCGCACCGCGAACGCTTTCCGGCGATGCTCGACGGCGACGTGTTCTCGCTGGCGTAAGGGCGGCAACGCCGAACGGTCGTGGGCGCCCAAGGCGCCCGCCGACACGATCCGCGAGCGCTCCGGCAGCAACGGCTTCGGCCGCGATTGCCAGGTCGGCGGCCAGACGGTGAGATCACACCGGCGCGACCAGGCGTTTCGATCGCGATAGAACCCGCGCACGCGGATGGCCGCTGGAGTCGCCAGCAAGACCCTCGATCGAGGCCCGCACCGCTACAAAAACAAAGGGCGCCGAAGCGCCCTTTGCTGTGTTGCTGTCGATCAGACGGGCCTCACGCGCCGCCGCGCGGGCCGCGACCACCGCCGGGGCGACCGCCACCGCGCGGGCCACCCGGACGCGGGCCGCCCGGACGAGGCGCGCCACCGGGCTTGCCACCCGGACGCGGACCACCGGGACGTGCGCCGGCCGGGCCACCCGGACGCGGGCCACGCGGCTTGTCGCCGTACGGATTGAAGCTGCCGGGATTGGCGTGATCGGACGGGAAGCTCGGGGCATTGCCCGGATGGCCGTACGGACGCGGGGCGCGTTGGCCCTGGCCGGCACCGCCACCGCCACCGCCGGGCCCACGGCGTTCGCCCTGGTAACCGCCGCCGCTGCGCTCGCCACCGTAACCACCGCCGCCGCCGCCGCCGGGACCGCGCGGGCCGCGCTCGCCCTGGCCGCCGCCCGGTCCACGCGGACCGCGCTCGCCGTAACCGCCGCCGCCGCCCGGGCCGCGTTCACTGCGCCCCTGGTAACCGCCGCCACCGCCGGCCGGACGACCGGCGCCGCCCGGGCGCGGACCGCCCGGCTTTCCGCCGTACGGCTTGCGCGGTGCCTGGCCATCGGCATTGCGGTGGCCGCTCGGGCCGGTGTCGACGCCTTCGGGAACGTACCAGCTGCGGAACGCGGCCGGATTGCCCTCGGGCAGCGCGCGCGCGCCCTTGTCCTTGCGCTGCTTGAACGGCTTCTGCGACTGCTTGGCTGCCGCTTCGCCGCTGACGGTCAGGCCGCCATGGCGACGCGGGCCGCCACGGCCGCGATCTTCGCGGACGTGGTCGAAACGGCGCAGCTCGCGGCCTTCGTCGGCACGGCTCGGGCCGCCGACGTGGGCGCGGCCTTCGCCGCCGAAATTGATCGTCGACTTGGCCGCCTTGCGCTGGCCGATCACCGGCTGCAGCGTCAGCGCGGACGGCGTGCCGTCCTCCAGGCCGAGCTCGGTACGCAGCGACTGGACCTTGTCGGTCACCAGTTCCTGCGACTGGCCGCGCAGCAGTTCACGCGGCAGGTCGACCGTGCCGTAGCGGATGCGCTTGAGGCGGCTCACCTGGCAGCCCTGCGACTCCCACAGGCGGCGCACTTCGCGATTGCGGCCTTCCTTGACGACCACGCGGAACCAGTCGTGCGAATCGCTGCCGCCGATGCGTTCGATCTCGTCGAACTTGGCCGGGCCGTCGTCCAGCGCAACGCCTCGGGCGAGGCGGTCGACGAGGTTGTCGGCAACCTTGTCCTCGCCTTCCGGCGCGCGGACACGGCAGACGTACTCGCGATCGACCTCGAACGAGGGGTGCATGAGCGCGTTGGCCAACTCCCCGTCGGTGGTCAGCAGCAGCAGGCCGGTGGTGTTGATGTCCAGGCGGCCGATCGCGATCCAGCGCGCGCCCTTGAGTGCGGGCAGCGCCTCGAAGATCGTCGGGCGACCCTCGGGGTCTTCGCGCGTGGTCACTTCGCCTTCGGGCTTGTTGTACATCAGCACGCGTGCCGGTTCGGTCAGCGCGCTGGCGACGAACTGGCGACCATCGAGGTCGACCTTGTCGCCGCTCTTGATGCTCTGGCCGATCTGTGCAACGTCGCCGTTGACCTTGACCAGGCCGTCGGCGATGCGCTGCTCGAGCGCGCGACGCGAGCCCAGGCCGGCCTGGGCGAGCACCTTGTGCAGGCGTTCCTCAAGGCGCGGGGCGTCGCTGGCAGCGCTTTTTTCCGTGATCCGCTTGAGCGTGAGCTTGCGGGGTTTTTCGTCGGTCATTTCTGTGGCTCCGGCAGGTCCTGTTCGGATCCGGCCTCAAACTCGGGAACGGTCGTCGTCTCGACGGCGTTGTCTTGCTCGTGATCGTTCTCGTCCGCCGCGCGCTCTCCCGGCGCGGCTTCGGGCTTGCCCTCTACGGCACTGCCATCGGCAGGCTCGGGGGCGGTGTCGCGGTCGTCGCCGGTCGCGTCGGGGGCGGTGTCGGCCCCTTCGTCGCGCTCGGCATCGATGTCGGTGGTGTCGGTGGTGCCGCTGTCTGCGGGCGTGGTGTCGGGGGTCTCGCCGGTTGCTTCGTCACCGTCGATGACGGGCCGGCCGGAGGTGTCGTCGGCGTCGTCGTTGCTGCTTTGGTCACCCAGGCCCAGCCCGCCGGCCTGGATCGGTGCGACCTTCGCCGTGGCGCCGTCGAATGGAAGCTGCGGGTCGAGTTCGCCGATTTCCTTGAGCTCCGAAAGCGGCGGCAGTTCGTCCAGGCGCTTCAGGCCGAAGTAGTCGAGGAAGACCTTGGTTGTGCCGAACAGCGCGGGCTTGCCGGGCACGTCACGGTGGCCGACGACGCGAATCCACTCGCGCTCTTCCAACGCCTTGATGATGTTGCTGTTGACCGCCACGCCGCGAACCTGCTCGATCTCACCGCGCGTGATGGGTTGGCGGTACGCGATGAGCGCCAGGGTTTCCAGCGTGGCGCGGGTGTAGCGGGTCTGTCGGTCGGTCCACAGGCGCGCCACCCAGGGATGGACGTCGGCCTGCACCTGGAAGCGGAACCCCGATGCGGTTTCGACCAGTTCCACGCCGCGTTCGGCGCAGCCCTCGCGCAGGGCCTCGATCGCGTGTTCGACCGTGCCGGCCGGGGCCGGCTGGTCTTCGGGGAACAGGCCCTGCAACTGCGCCAGCGTCAACGGCTGGTTGGCCGCAAGCAGGGCGGCTTCGACGATGCGGGTGACGAATGTCTGTTCCATGGGCGCGGTAGGTTCTGTCGACCGTCAGTGCCGGCGGCGCTGACGGGCAGCGGTCCGGATGGGATCAGCCACGGCGGGAACCGCGGAGGGCCCCGGCGTTGCGCGGGAAGAAGCGGTCGCGACGGCCGGCAGGCTCATGCGCGGGTGTCATCGTTTGCAGCATCGTCGTTGTCGAATTCGCTGCTGAGCTGGATTTCGTCCGGGTGGGTGCCCAGCGCGAGCGATTTGACGTAGATCGGCGCCAGCGATCCTTCCTGGACGATCTCGATCAGTTGCTCCTTGGCCAGTGTCAGCAGCCCGAGGAAGGTCACCACCACACCCAGCTTGCCTTCTTCGGCGGTGAACAGCGACTCGAAGCGGTGAAACACGCCGTCGGCCATGCGCTCCAGAAGTTCGCCCATGCGCTGGCGGACACTCAGGGCGTCGCGCTTGATCGCGTGCTGGGTGAACAGCTCGGCGCGCTTGAACACGTCGTGCAGCGCCAGCAGCATTTCCTTGAGCTCGACCGGCGGCGGCAGCTTGATCGACGCCCGGTCCGGCACGTAGGCCTGCACCGGAGCGGTATCGCGGTCCTGGCGGGGCAGAGTGTCCAGGTCCTCGGCGGCCTTCTTGAAGCGTTCGTACTCCTGCAGGCGGCGTACCAGTTCGGCGCGCGGATCGTCCTCCAGGCTTTCCTCGGTGGCCGCGCGCGGCAGCAGCATGCGCGACTTGATCTCGGCCAGGATGGCGGCCATCACCAGGTAGTCGGCGGCCAGCTCGAAACGCATCTCGTGCATGGCCTGGATGTAGTCGACGTACTGCTTGGTGATCTCGGCCACCGGGATGTCGAGGATTTCCAGGTTCTGCCGGCGGATGAGGTAGAGCAGCAGGTCGAGCGGGCCCTCGAACGCGTCGAGGATGACCTCGAGCGCATCGGGCGGGATGTACAGGTCCTGTGGGATCTGCAGCACCGGCTGGCCATGCACCATCGCCAGCGGCATTTCCTGCTGCTGCGGGGGCGGGGACGCCGGATTCGGGTTGTGATCGGTCGCGCCAGGCGCGAGGTCGTTGGTCATGCGATGCCGGCCCCCTCCGGGCCGCGGGCACTGCGTTTGCTGCTTGCGGGCGGCCAGGACGGGCCGCCTCGTTGGTCGAATGCTTGCTGGACAGCAGGTGCTACGGACTGCGGAAGGTCGTTGCCGACAGGCCCAAGGCTCCGGCGTGCGCATCACGCGGGTGCGTGGCGGCGGGGCTTGCTGGGCGTGGGGCGAGGTGGGCAGCTTGCCGTGCGTGGCGGGGCACGGGGATCGCGGTGGACGTTGCCTGGACCGCGACTGGCCGCTGCTTCCGGCCTCATGTGGAGCTAGCGTACGGGCTGATCCGTGCCCTGTCCAGCCAGTACCTGAGCGGCGCATGGCTACAATCGCCGCGGGCCCCGACCGGGGCGACTGGAAAACTCCCTGAATGTGGTACGTGATCGAAGGCTATGACGGCGCCGATGTGCTGGCGCAACGACTCGCGGCAAGGCCGCAGCACCTGGCGCGACTGACCGCGCTGCGCGACGGCGGCCGGCTCCTGCTGGCCGGCCCGTGTCCGGCCATCGACGCCGAAGACCCGGGCCCGGCGGGCTTCAGCGGCAGCGTCGTGATCGCCGAGTTCGAATCGCTACAGGACGCCCGCGCCTGGGCCGATGCCGATCCCTATGTTGCGGCCGGTGTCTACCAGCGGGTCGAGGTGCGACCGTTCCGCAAGGTGCTGCCGTGAGCGATGCCGGACCCGGCACGCGCCGGGTCGCGGCCATCCGCGCGGCAATCGAGGCTGCGCTGACGCCGGTGTCGCTGGAGATCGAGGACGAAAGCCACCGCCACGCCGGCCACGCCGGTGCACGGGACGGGCGCGGCCACTTTCGTGTCGACGTGGTCAGCGCGGCGTTCGTCGGGATGGCGCCATTGGCCCGGCATCGCGCGGTGTACGCGGCGGTCGGTGCGCTGATGGACACCGACATCCACGCGCTGGCAATCCGTGCGCGGACACCGGATGAGGCGAGCTAAGGTGGCCTGAGGCGGCGAAGGCGCGCCGGGTTCGACGGACATCGCGTGGCCGAACCCGCTTGCGGGTAGCGTCGCGCGTCCCGATGCACCCCCCTCATCCAGGAAGCCCCTCAGAAGCGATCGCGGTATGTCTGGTCGCCCGGGTGATGGCGGCCGACGCAGCGCGTGTCGGCGTTGGCGTGTGCGTCCAGGCCGGTCAGGCGCACCAATGCACGTGCAGTGGCCGGCCGTGTTGGGTGTCCAGCGCGGCGACGATCGGCCACTGGGCCACCTCGCTGCTGCTCATCGCCGTTGCCAGCGCCGCGCGCGATGGAGCACCGCGCAACAGCAGCAGGCAGCTGTGTGCGTTTGCCAGGCCGGCCGGGGTCAGGCCGATCCTGGGGCCGAACTCGCCCGGCGCCGCGTCGATGCCCGGGTCGATCGCGGCATAGGGAACGCGGCTTTCCAGGACCGCGCGCAGCCCGAAGCTGCCCGGCACCAGCGACCCGATCCGCCCGTCCGCCCCCATCGCCAGCACCAGCACGCTGGTGGGCTGCCGCGCATAGTTGTTGGCGATCGCGACGGCGTCGCCGATACGACGGCCGGCCTGCGTCAACGGCTCAAGGCGCGCCGCCGCGGCGAGGTTCTGCAGCAGGTTCTGGCGCAGGAAGCGCGCGTGGCTGTCGGGGTCGTCGGGCAGTAGCCAGAGTTCGTCGATCAGGGTCACATCGACGCGATGCCAGTCCAGCGGCGCCTTCGACAGGACGCGATAAACCTGCGCCAGACCCGTGTCGGCGGCCAGCAACAGACGGACCCGCGGACGATTCTGGAGCTCGCGACGCAGCTCGCCGGCGATGCAGACCGCTGCGGCCCAGGCCCAGGCCTCGGTATCGCGGTGCGCGTGAAGCACGTATCGCGCGGTCTCGGGAACCGCGGTGGCTCGAAGGTCGGTGCTGGCGTGGTCCAGGCTCATATCGGGATTTGACGCAAGAGCCGTGCCGTTGGTTTCCGTGACGGCGTTTGCAGATCAGCTGGCAGTCAGGTCACGAATCCGCGATCGGATTTTCCTGCGGGGGCGGAAACTGCCGCCGCGCGTCAATGCCGGTCACATCGAAGCGGTCCCGACCCGGGCGGCTGCGCCCTCGGCCGATGGGTGCTTCCGGCACGCCGTCCGAGGCAGCATCCGGTGGCCCCGCGGCCCCGCTATACTGCCGGACATTGTTGCCAAACGGCAGGGATGCGCCCAATCAAATCAATGGCTTGGGCGCGAAATCCAACCTGGTTTTCCAACCCGTTCCAGCATCATTGGCGCCCCTGGTGGCGCGCCAGAGGCACTCCGTCGCATGCGTCTGTCCACGATCAAGCTGTCCGGCTTCAAGTCCTTCGTCGATCCGACGACGCTGCACCTGCCAACCAACATGACCGGCGTGGTCGGGCCCAACGGCTGCGGCAAGTCCAACATCATCGACGCCGTGCGCTGGGTCATGGGCGAAAGCTCGGCCAGCCGGTTGCGCGGTGACTCGCTCACCGACGTGATCTTCGCCGGCTCCTCGGCGCGCAAGCCGGTGTCGCAGGCGATGGTCGAGCTGATCTTCGACAACTCCGACCACACCATCACCGGCGAATTCGCCGCGTTCAACGAGATCTCGGTCAAGCGCACCGTCAGCCGCGACGGCGCCAGCCAGTACTACCTCAATGGCGGCAAATGCCGCCGCCGGGACATCACCGACCTGTTCCTCGGCACCGGCCTGGGCCCGCGCAGCTACTCGATCATCGAGCAGGGCATGATCAGCCAGATCATCGAGGCGCGACCGGAAGACCTGCGCATCTATCTGGAGGAGGCCGCCGGCATCTCCAAGTACAAGGAGCGTCGTCGCGAGACCGAGACCCGCATCCGTCACACCCGCGAGAACCTCGACCGCCTCAACGACCTGCGCGACGAAGTCGGCAAGCAGCTCGAACACCTCAAGCGCCAGGCTCGCCAGGCCGAGCAGTACCAGGCCATCCAGGCCGAGCGGAAGGTCAAGGACGCGCAGTGGAAGGCGCTCGAGCACCGCGCCCTCGACCACAAGCTCCAGGCGCAGCGCGAGAAGCTCGACCAGCAGGAAACCCGCCTGCAGCAACTGATTGCCGAACAACGCGAGGCCGAGCGCGAGATCGAGACTGGCCGGGTGCGTCGCGAGGAGGCCGCCGAGACGCTCAACAAGGCGCAGGCCGCCAGTTACGAAGTCAGCGGCACGCTGGCGCGCATCGAGCAGCAGATGCAGCACCAGCGCGAGATGACCACGCGTCTGCAACGCGCCCGCGACGAGGCGCAGAGCCAGCTGTCGGAGGTTGCAGCGCACATCGGCAACGACCAGGCGCGCCTGGACGCGTTGCTGGCCGCGGTGGCCGATGCCGAGCCGCGCCTGGAGTTCCTGCGCGACGACGACGGCGCGCGCCAGGAAGCATTGCGCGACGCCGAATCCCGCCTCAACGACTGGCAGCAGCGCTGGGACACGCATTCGCGTGCGCAGGCCGAGGTCGCACGCGCGGCCGATGTCGAGCGCACCCGCATCGAGCACCTGGACCGCCAGGTGCTCGACGCCGACCGCCGCCGCGAGCTGCTGGCCAACGAGCGGACCGGGCTGGACGTGGGCGCCCTGGCCGAAGCGTTCAGCACCCTCCAGGAGCAACACGAAACACAGAAGCTGTCGATCGACAGCCTTGGCGACGAGCTCGAATCGCGCAAGGCCGTGGTCGGCGAGCTGCAGGAACAACAGCGCGGCAACCAGTCCGAACTGGCGGAAGTGCGCAAGCAGGCGCAGACCGCACGCGGTCGACTGTCGTCACTGGAAACCCTGCAGCACGCCGCGCTGGGCCAGGAGCAGGGCGCCGCGCTGGACTGGCTGAAGGCGCGTGGCCTGGATTCGGCCGCGCGCGTGGGCGAAAAACTGGTGGTCGAGCCGGGCTGGGAGAACGCCGTCGAAGGCGCGCTCGGCCAGCTCATCGAAGGCGTGCTGGTGGAGGCGCCCGAAGCGCTGGTGGCCGCGATCGGCGAACTGGGCGACGGTCGCCTGGCGCTGGTGTCGCCCGAACGCGACGACGGCAGCTACCCGGCGACCTCGTTGGCCGCACGCGTGCAGGGGCCGAAGGCGATCCGGCGGATCCTCGCGCGCCTGCACGTCGCCAACGACCTGGACGCCGCACGCGCGCTGCAGGCGTCGCTGGGCGAAGGCGAATCGGTCATCACGCCCGATGGCGCGCGGCTGGGCGCCGGCTGGGTGCGCGTGCTGCGCTCGGGCGCGGCCAAGCAGGGCGCGCTGCTGCGCGAGCGCGAGATCCAGTCGCTGCGCGGCGAGATCGAAACGCTGCAGGCCCGCGAGCGCGAGCTCGAATCGGGGCTGACGCAGCTGCGCGATCGCCTGCTGGCCAGCGAACAGCAGCGCGAAGACGCGCAACGCACCTTGTACATGGCGCACCGCAGCGTGTCCGAGCTTGCCGGCCAGTTGCAGAGCCAGCAGGGTCGACTGGATTCCGCGCGCGGACGGATCGAGAAGATCGACCTGGAGCTCGAACAGCTGGCGGGCACGCACGAATCGGCGAGCGAGCAGGCGCGCCAGGCGCGCGGCCGCCAGGAAGAGGCCGTGGCGCGCATGGGCGAGCTCGAGGACGTGCGCAACGCGCTCGACGCCGAGCGGCGCAACCTGTCGGAAGCGCGCGATGCCAGCCGCAACGCGGCGCGCGAATCGCGCGACACCGCGCACGCACTGGCGCTGACGCTGGAGGCGCAGCGCACCCAGATTGCGGGCCTGTCGCAGACCCTGGAGCGCATGGGCGGCCAGCGCGGCCAGCTCGACACGCGTCTTGAAGAACTGGTGATGCAGCTGGCCGAGGGCGACGCCCCGGTGCAGGACCTCGAAGAGCGCCGCCAGGTCACGCTCGAACAGCGTGTCAGTGCCGAGCAGGTGCTGTCGTCGGCGCGCAGCACGCTCGACGGCATCGACCACGACCTGCGCAAGTACGAACAGACCCGCCAGCAGCGCGACGAACAGGCACTGCAGCAGCGCGAAGCGATCGGCCAGCGCCGTCTCGAACAACAGGCGCTGGTGCTCAAGGCCGAGCAGCTTGCGGCCGCGATCAGCGACGCCGGCTTCGTGCTCGAAGACGTGGTCAACACCCTGACCGACGACATGCAGGCGCCTGTATGGGAGCGCGCCGTCTCCGAGCTGGACGGCAAGCTGCGCCGACTCGAACCGGTCAACCTTGCCGCCATCGCCGAACACGCCGAGGCCGCGCAGCGCAAGGACTACCTCGACGCGCAGCACACCGATCTGAGCACCGCACTGGAGACGCTGGAAGACGCGATCCGCAAGATCGACCGCGAGACCCGCGGCCGCTTCAAGGACACGTTCGATCGCGTCAACTCCGGCGTGCAGCAGCTTTACCCGCGTCTGTTCGGCGGCGGACACGCCTACCTCGAACTGACCGGCGAAGACCTGCTCGACACCGGCGTTGCGATCATGGCGCGGCCACCGGGCAAGCGCGTGTCGAGCATCTCGCTGCTGTCGGGTGGCGAGAAGGCGATGACCGCGGTGGCGCTGGTGTTTGCGATCTTCCAGCTCAACCCCGCGCCGTTCTGCCTGCTCGACGAGGTGGACGCGCCGCTGGACGAAGCCAACGTCGGCCGCCTCGCGGCGATGGTCAGCGAGATGAGCGAACAGGTACAGTTCCTTTTCGTGACCCACAACAAGGCGACGATGGAAGTCGCGCAGCAGCTGTCGGGCGTGACCATGCGCGAACCCGGCGTCAGCCGCCTGGTGTCGGTCGACCTCGCCGAGGCCGCGCGCCTGGCCGGCGCCGCGTAAGCGGTCGGCGTCGTGCGCGCAGATCGCCAGCCAAACAACCAGACCGGATTCACCGTGTTGCCGGGTCCCGCGCGGACTGCACACCAAGGGAGAAGTAAATGTCGGACGTGACCCTGCTGCGGATCGGAATCCTGATCGCCGGCCTGATCCTGATCGCCGCGATCGTGTTTTTCGGGCGTCCACGCAAGCCCGGTCAGGGCAAGCGGGTGGCACGCGAGGCACGCGGCAGCAAGACGGAGGACGCGGGCAGGGTGGAGCCGACGCTGGGCGAGCAACTGGCCGCGGCGCAAGGCGCCAGTGACGGCGATGCTGCAACGCAGGCGGAGCTGGATCTCATCGACCGGACGCCCGATGGCCATGCCGCCAACAGCGATCTCGGCCGCCGTGTCAGTGACGAGTTCGACAAGATCGTGACCTTGTACCTGGCCGCCCGCGCCGGCGAGAAACTGCATGGACCGGACATCGTGGTCGCGGCCGAGAAGGCCGGGCTGGTCTACGGCCACATGGGCGTTTTCCACCGCCTGGTCGAAGGCCACCCCGAGCGCGGTCCGGTGTTCAGCGTCGCCAACATCATGAAGCCCGGCAGTTTCGACATGGGCGACATCCAATCGCTGGAAACGCCGGCGATCGCGTTCTTCCTGACGCTGCCGGCGCCGGTGGCCGCACTGGATGCCTGGGAAACCATGCTGCCCACCGCCGAACGCATGGCAGAACTGCTGGGCGGCATCGTGCTCGACGAGCAGCGCAATGCACTCGGCCGCCAGCGTGTGGCGCACCTGCGCGACGAACTGCGCGCCTACGACCGCCAGCGCGAGGCGCCGCCGCTGACCAAGCCCGCGCGCTGGTAGCGCGCCTGTCGGCACGCAACCTCACGGTTCCGGTGCGGATCGATGCGAAGGCCGGCGATATCGCGCCTTCGTTCGGGTCGTCATCGGACGATGCGGTCGGGTCTGCTGCCGGCATTGGCCGACAGCGCGGAGCGATCGGGCCACGCCCATGATCGCGACCGGGCGACGTGCCTGCGCTGGCGCCCACGCCTTTCCCTCCGCGAATCGTCCGCCCGGACTCCGCGCCCTGAAAACGTAGCTCCCGGCCGCCCATGACCGACATCTCTGCCCGCATCGCCGAACTGCGTCGTCAGCTCGAAGACGCCAACTACCGCTACCACGTGCTCGACGATCCGGCGATCGCCGATGCGGACTACGACCGCCTGCTGCGCGAGCTCGACGAACTGGAAGCCGCGCACCCCGAGCTGCGCCGGGACGACTCGCCGACGCAGCGCGTCGGCAACGCCCCGTCGTCGGCGTTCGCTACCGTGCAGCACGCGATCCCGATGTTGTCGCTGGGCAATGCCTTCAGCGACGAAGAGGTGGCCGACTTCGTGCGCCGCATCGTCGAGCAGACCGATCGCGCGCAGCCGAGTTTTTCTGTCGAGCCCAAGCTCGATGGCCTGGCGATCAGCCTGCGCTACGAGCAGGGCCGCTTCGTGCAGGGCGCCACGCGTGGCGACGGCGCCAGCGGCGAGGACGTCACCGGCAACCTGCGCACGGTCAAGGCGATTCCGCTGCAGCTGCGCGACGGCGAGAGGCCGGATGTGCTGGAGGTGCGTGGCGAGGTCTACATGCCGCTGGCCGGCTTCAAGGCGTACAACGAGCGCGCGCTGAAGGACGGGGGCAAGGTGTTGGCCAACCCGCGCAACGGGGCCGCCGGTTCGCTGCGCCAGCTCGATCCGCGCGTGACCGCGCAGCGGCCGCTGGCGTTCTACGCCTATGGCATCGGCGTGGTCGAAGGTTGGGAACTGCCGGCCAGCCACTCGCAAACGCTTGCGCAGCTGCGCGAGTGGGGGTTCCCGGTGAGCGCGGAGAGCCGCGTGGTTGCTGGTGTCGAGGGCCTGCTCGGCTACTACCGGCAGATGGGTGCCAAGCGCGACGCGCTGCCGTTCGATATCGATGGCGTGGTCTACAAGCTCGACGACTACGCAGGCCAGCGCGAGATGGGTTTCGTATCGCGCGCACCACGCTGGGCCATCGCCCACAAGTTTCCGGCGCAGGAGCAGTCGACGCTGCTGGAGGGCATCGACATCCAGATTGGTCGCACCGGCGCGGCAACGCCCGTCGCACGCCTGAAGCCGGTGCAGGTCGCCGGCGTGGTGGTGACCAATGCCACGCTGCACAACGCCGACCAGATCGCACGCCTGGACGTGCGCATCGGCGACACGGTGATCGTGCGCCGTGCCGGCGACGTCATTCCGGAGATCGCGCGCGTGGTTGTCGAGCAGCGCGGGCCCGACACCCAGCCGTGGACCATGCCCACGCAGTGCCCGGTATGCGGTTCGCAGATCCTGCGCGAGGAAGGCCAGGCAGTGTGGCGCTGTTCCGGCGAGCTGGCGTGCGCTGCGCAGCGCAAGGAAGCGATCGGGCACTTCGCCTCGCGTCGGGCGATGGACATCGACGGCCTCGGCGATCGCTTCATCGAAGCGCTCAGTGACCTGGGCTACGTCGAGTCGATCGCCGACCTGTACCGCCTGCGCCTGGAGGACCTGCTGGAAATGAAGCGGCGCGCCGACGAGCGCGACGGCACCACGCCCGAGACCGTCAAGGCCGGCAAGGTCGCCACGCGCTGGGCGGAAAACCTGCTGGAAGCCATCGACGCCAGTCGCACCACGACGCTCGAGCGCTTCCTGTTTGCGCTGGGCATCCCCAACGTCGGCGAGAACACCTCCAAGGGCCTGGCCAACTGGTTTGGCGACCTGGAACTGATCCGCCACCTGCCGTGGCCGGTGTTCAAGCGCGTGCCCGACATCGGCGGCGAGTCGGCGCGTTCGATCGGCCAGTTCTTCGAACAACCCGGCAACCAGAAGGTCATCGACGAGTTGCTGGCGCGCGGCGTCACAATCGGCGACGCACATCCGCCTTCGCCGAAGCTGCGCGCCGAGCTGCGCCTGGCCACGCTGCTGACCGATCTGGAAGTGCCCAGGCTGACGCGTATCCGCGCCGACCAGCTGGTGACCGCGTTCGGCTCCGCCGAAGGCCTGCTCGACGCCTCGATCCACAACTACATCGCGGCCGGCCTGCCGGCCGACACGGCGCAGTCGCTGGCCGACTGGTTGGCCGACGACGCCCACGCCCGCCTGCTGATCGCCACCGGCGAAGCGCTGGCGCGCCTGGAGGCGATCACGCCGGTGGCCAACCAGAGCGGCCAATCGCTGCCGCTGGAGGGTCAGACCGCGGTGCTGACCGGCACCTTGCAGGCGATGAGCCGCGACGACGCCAAGGCCAGGCTCGAAGCCCTGGGCGCGAAGGTGTCGGGCAGCGTGTCGAAGAAGACCAGCTTCGTGGTGGCGGGCGAGGCCGCCGGTTCCAAGCTCGACAAGGCCACCGAGCTGGGTGTCGAGGTGTGGGACGAAGCCCGCCTGGTGGCGTTCCTCGACGAGCACGCATGAAACGAGCACGCATGAACTGTCACGCGTCCGACACCATCCGATGAGCACCCACTGGCACCCCACGGCGAGCTTCACGGCATTGCGTCTGCGGGCCGCGCTCAATGCGCGCCTGCGCGGCTACTTCGCCGAGCGCGGCGTCACCGAGGTGGAGACTCCGGTGATGTCGGTCGCCGGTAACACTGATGCCAACATCGCCTCGTTCTCGCTGGAGTTCAGCGGCCGCACCGACGGCGCGCCGCGTACGCGCTGGTTGCGGACCTCGCCCGAGTTCCCGCTCAAGCGCCTGCTCGCGGCGGGCTTTGGCGATTGCTACGAACTGGGCCGCGTGTTCCGCGATGGCGAAGCCGGCGGCCGCCATAACCCCGAGTTCACGATGCTCGAGTGGTACCGCACCGGATGGGACCACACGCGCCTGGTCGGTGAAACCGCCGAGCTGGTCAACGCCGCTCTGGCACTGGTGGATCGTCATGCGCCCCTGGACACGGTGAGCTATCGCGAGCTGTACCGGGAGCGCCTGGGCATCGACACCGAAACGGCGGATGTCGCGCAATTGCGCTCCGCACTGGGCGATGTCGTGATCAATCCCGATGGCCTGGTGCGCGACGACTGGCTGGACCTGCTGATGACCCATCGCCTGCAGCCGACGTTCGATCCGCAGCGCCTGCTCGCCGTGGTCAACTACCCGGCATCGCAGTGCGCGTTGGCGCGCCTTCGCCGTGAGCCCGATGGACGTGCGGTCGCGGAGCGCTTCGAGCTTTACCTGGGGCCGCTGGAACTGGCCAATGGTTACCACGAGTTGGCCGACGCCGCCGAGCAGGGCGCGCGATTCGATCGCGATCGGCAGATGCGCCACGCACGTGGGCAGGCGGCGCCGCCGCGCGACGAACACCTGCTGGCCGCGCTCGCCGATGGCTTCCCCGACTGCGCCGGCGTGGCGCTGGGTGTCGACCGCCTCATGATGGCGATGCTGGGAACGGGCAGCATTGCCGATGTGCTGGCCTTCGACTTCGCGCGCGCCTGATGCGGGCGGTGCATGTGGTTGGCAGACGCGTGAATGGACACTGCACAATGCGCGGCAACGCGCGAACTGTGATCCAGGGTTCATGTTGCATGGTTAGATTTCGCTACATCGTCGCCAACGGGGGTTGACCATGCACAAGCACACCGTCGCGACACTCGCGCTGATGGTCGCCGTGCTGTGGCCAGCGCGTGATGCGGTTGCGCAGCAGGCGGAGCGTCAGCCCGGCGGGCGCTACCTGCAGTGCGAATCCATTGGTGGCCGCACGCGCGAGTGCGCGGTCGCGGCCGATGACGAAGTGCAACTGTCGCGTCAGCTGTCGCGCATGCCCTGCGTGGAGGGCCGCAGCTGGGGTCGCAATCGCGATGCCATCTGGGTTTCCAGTGGCTGCCGCGCACAGTTCGCGGTGACCGGTCACGGCGAGGGGCGCACGCTGCGTTGCGAGTCGCGCGACGGACGTTCGACCCATTGCCCGGCCGATACGCGCGAGGGCGTCCAGTTGCAGCGCCAGTTGTCCAAGAGCCAGTGCATCTTCGGCGAGGACTGGGGCTGGGACGAGCAGGCCATCTGGGTAACCGACGGGTGTCGCGCCGATTTCCTGGTTCCCGGTGGGCGCCACGCCGACGCGGCCATGCAGCGCGTGCGCTGCGAATCCAAGGGCGGTGGCCACGCGAGCTGCGACGCCGACGCGGGCCCGAACGTGCGGTTGCTGCGACAGCTGTCGGATGCGCCTTGTGTCGAAGGGCAGAGCTGGGGAGTGCGACCGGGTGAGATCTGGGTCGACCACGGTTGTCGCGGCGATTTCGAGTTCCAGCGCGCCACCCAGGACCCCCGTTGATCGCCCCGGCCGCGGCCGGGGTGCCCGAGGCAGTGCCCGCCGGCGTGACTGCCGGTTGCATGCCGGCGCCTTGACCGGGAGCATGTCGCGATCTGTATCGGGAACCGCACCATGAGCGACACCACCAGCCACGACAGCATCGATTTCGACCGTTATGACCGCATCCGCCCGATCCGATGGACCGGCGATGCGCTGGAACTGCTGGACCAGCGCAAGTTGCCGTTCACCGTCGAGTACGTCACCTGCACCGACAGCGACGCGGTTGCCGCGGCCATCCACGCCCTGACCGTGCGCGGCGCGCCGGCGATCGGTATTGCCGCTGCCTGGGGCGTGGTGCTGGCTGCGCGTACCGTGGACGCCGACGACGGCACCCAGGCAGCCACCCGGCTCGCGCCGGCAATGCAGCGACTCAACGACGCCCGCCCGACCGCGGTCAACCTGGCCTGGGCGCTGGCGCGCATGCGTCGCGTGCTGGCGGCATCGGGTGCCGATTGGCGCGAAGTGATCACGCGCGAAGCCGACGCGATCGCCAGCGAGGACCTGGCCGCGAACCGTCGCATGGGCGCGCTGGGTGCGGCTTTGATCGCTCCCGGCAGCGGCGTGCTGACCCATTGCAACACCGGCTCGCTGGCCACCGCCGGCTTCGGTACCGCACTGGGCGTCATTCGCGCCGGCGTCGCCCAGGGGCGCATCGACAAGGTGTACGCCGGCGAGACCCGCCCGTGGCTACAGGGCGCGCGCCTCACGGCGTGGGAGCTGCAGCAGGACGGCATCGCCCCGACCCTGGTCGCCGATGCCGCTGCCGCGCACCTGATGAGCACCGGCGCGGTGCAGTGGGTGGTGGTGGGCGCCGATCGCATCTGCGCCAACGGCGATACGGCCAACAAGATCGGCACCTACCAGCTGGCGATCGCCGCGCGCCACCACGGCGTGAAGTTCATGGTCGCCGCGCCGTCCTCGACGGTCGACATGGACACGGCGTCGGGCGATCTCATCCACATCGAGGAGCGCGATCCGGGCGAGTTGTTCGCCGTGGGCGGGGTGCGTACCGCGGCGGCCGAGATCGATGCCTGGAACCCGGTTTTCGACGTCACCCCGCACGCCCTGATCGACGCGATCGTCACCGAACGTGGCGTGATCGAGCGCCCCGACGGCGCTGCGATGCGGGCCGCGTTCGGCGGCTGAGCGCCATTTGCCCGTCGCGAGCGCGAAAAACGCACGTAACCCATTGTTTCTGCGTAGGAATGGGGCCGCTTCGAGTGGCCGTTTCGTGCTAGGATTTAACGTCTTTCTGATGCCGCCCCGGGCGCGCTGCGAAACACGCGCCCGCGGGCGCGTTTTGGCAGGGCCACCAGGGCCACAGTCCAGCCGCGAATCCCTCGCAAGAGCCCGCGCACCCGTGCGCGGACACTCAACAAGAACGGAAACCTGATGGCCGAACTCGCCAAGGAAATCATCCCGGTCAATCTCGAAGACGAGATGCGCAAGAGCTACCTCGATTACGCGATGAGCGTGATCGTGGGGCGTGCGCTTCCCGACGCCCGGGATGGCCTCAAGCCTGTCCATCGCCGCGTGCTGTACGCGATGAACGAGCTCGGCGCGCACAGCAACAAGCCGTACTACAAGTCGGCGCGTATCGTCGGTGACGTCATCGGTAAGTACCACCCGCACGGCGACCAGTCGGTGTACGACACGCTGGTGCGCATGGCGCAGCCGTTCTCGCTGCGCTACATGCTGGTGGACGGGCAGGGCAACTTTGGCTCGATCGACGGCGACAACGCCGCGGCCATGCGATACACCGAGGCGCGCATGGCGCGCCTCACGCATGAGCTGATGGCCGACATCGACAAGGAAACCGTCGACTTCCAGCCCAACTACGACGAAAAGGAACTCGAACCCACGGTCATGCCGACCCGGGTTCCGAACCTGTTGATCAACGGCTCTGCCGGCATCGCGGTCGGCATGGCGACCAACATCCCGCCGCACAACCTCACGGAAGTCATCGACGCGACCATCGCGCTGATCGACGAGCCGACGATCGATGTCGACGGGCTGATCCAGTACATCCCGGGCCCCGATTTCCCGACCGCGGGCATCATCAACGGCACCGCCGGCATCATCAACGCGTACCGCACCGGCCGTGGCCGCGTGCGGATGCGCGCGCGCGCCGAGGTCGAAGTTGCCGACAACGGCCGCGAGGCGATCGTCGTCACCGAGATCCCGTACCAGGTCAACAAGGCGCGGCTGATCGAGAAGATCGCCGAGCTGGTAAAGGAAAAGAAGCTCGAAGGCATCAGCGAGCTGCGCGACGAGTCCGACAAGGACGGCATGCGCATCTACGTGGAGGTCAAGCGCGGCGACTCGGCCGAGGTCGTGCTCAACAACCTCTACCAGCAGACGCAGATGGAGTCGGTGTTCGGCATCAACATGGTCGCCATCGTCGATGGCCGTCCGAAGCTGCTGAACCTCAAGGACCTGCTGGAAGTGTTCGTGCGCCACCGCCGCGAGGTGGTCACCCGCCGCACGATCTTCGAGCTGCGCAAGGCCCGCCAGCGCGCCCACATCCTCGAAGGCCTGACCGTTGCGTTGGCCAACATCGACGAGATGATCGAGCTGATCAAGACGTCGGCAAACCCCAACGAGGCGCGCGAACGCATGCTCGCCCGCACCTGGGAACCGGGCCTGGTCGGCGCGCTGCTCGCCGCCGCGGGCGCCGATGCCTCGCGTCCGGACGACCTGCCGCAGGGCGTGGGCCTGGTCGACGATGGCAGGTACCAGCTCACCGAGACCCAGGCGCAGCAGATCCTCGAGATGCGCCTGCACCGCCTGACCGGGCTGGAGCAGGACAAGCTCACCGAGGAGTACAAGCTGCTGCTGGAGACCATCCGGGGCCTGATCGAGATCCTCGAAGACCCCGCGGTGCTGCTCGACGTGATCCGCACCGAGCTGCACAACGTCAAGGCCGAGTTCGGCGACGCGCGCCGCACCGAGATCCGCCAGAGCGAGGAAGACCTCGACATCCTCGACCTGATCGCGCCGGAAGACGTGGTGGTCACGCTGTCGCACGCGGGCTACGCCAAGCGCCAGCCGGTCAGTGCCTACCGCGCGCAGAAGCGCGGCGGCCGCGGCCGCAACGCGGCGGCAACCAAGGACGAGGATTTCATTGACAAGCTGTGGCTGGTCAACACCCACGACACCCTGCTCACCTTCACCAGTGCCGGTCGGGTGTTCTGGCTGTCCGTGTACCAGCTGCCCGATGCCGGTCCGAACGCCCGCGGCCGTCCGATCATCAACTGGATTCCGCTGGAAGAAGGCGAGAAGGTCCAGGCGGTGGTGCCGGTGCGCGAGTATGAGAACGGCAAGTACGTGTTCTTCGCGACCCGCAACGGTACCGTCAAGAAGACCCCGTTGACCGAGTTCGCGTTCCGCCTGCAGCGCGGCAAGATCGCCATCAACCTCGACGAGGGCGATGCCGTGGTCAACGCCGAGCTCACCAACGGCGAGCGCGACATCATGCTGTTCGCCAGCAACGGCAAGACGGTGCGCTTTGCCGAAAGCACGGTGCGTTCGACCGGCCGTAACTCCACCGGCGTGCGCGGCATCCGCCTGGTGGATGGCGAGGAAGTGGTCAGCCTGATCGTGGCCGACAGCGCCGGCGAGGCGGTGGAAGACGACGGCGTCGACGAGGTGGTCGAGGTTGCGGTGCCGGAGGGCATCGAGGGCGAGGTGCTGCGCATCGCCGACGAAAGCATCGCCTGCATCCTCACCGCCACGGCCAATGGCTACGGCAAGCGCACGCCCTTGTCCGAGTACCCGCGCAAGGGTCGTGGCACCCAGGGCGTGATCGGCATCCAGACCACCGAGCGCAACGGCAAGCTGGTGGGCGCGGTGCTGGTGGGCAGCAAGGACGAGGTGTTGCTGATCTCCGACGGCGGCACGCTGGTACGCACGCGTGCGGCGGAGATCTCGCAGGTCAGCCGCAACACGCAGGGCGTGACCCTGATGCGCCTGGCCGCGGATGAGACGTTGCAGGCCATCGAACGCCTCGACGCCTCGCTCGACGAGGAAGTCGAGGCGCTGGTTGAAGGTGCTGCCGATGGTGCCGCTGCGCTCAGCGTCGCGTTCGACATCGTGGTGCCGGGCGCCGATGCCACCGCCGGTGGCGAGGACGCCCAGCCCGGCGAGTGATGCCGCCGCCGTTTCGACGGCGATTCCGGCAAGCAGGAAACCCGGCGAAAGCCGGGTTTTTTGTTGCCCCCGCCCGGCGATGGAGCGCGCGACCGAGGCGGGGTCCACGTCGTCACCAACGCGCCGATTCGTGACCGGAATCGCGGTCTATACTCGGCCCCAATTCCAGGAGGAACGCATGGCCTGCAGGACCGCGACCGCACGTGGCACCGTTTCCGCCCGCCTGTTGCGCGGGCTTCTGTTTGCACTGCTGGCGCTCTCGCTTGCCGGCTGCGATCGCGACCGCGACGGCCAGCTGCCGGCGGCCGGCGGCGAGGCCGTGCAGGCCAAGCGCGACGAGGTCAAGGGCTTCGGCCTGGTGTCGGCCTACCCGGACCAGAAAGAAGACGAGCAGCTCGCGATCGCACTGGAGTTCAGCCGGCCGCTGGTCGGTACGCAGACGTTCGATTCGCTGTTGGCCGTCACCGACAAGAACGGCGCGGTGGTAAAGGGCAGCTGGGTGCTCGACGATGGCGGCAAGGTGCTGCGGTTCCCGCACGTCGAGGCCAGCAAGGACTACATCGTCACCATCAAGGCCGGACTCACCGCCGCCAGCGGCGAGCGTCTGCCCGGAGAGCTTCGGCGCGAGGTGTACACCGGGCCGCTCGAACCCGCCGTCGGCTTCGCTTCGCAGGGCAGCGTGCTGCCGGCTCGCGACAGCCGGGGCCTGCCGGTGGTGTCGATCAACGTGCCCGAGGTCGATGTCGAGTTCCTGCGCGTGCACGAGAAGGAACTGCCGAAGTTCTTCGCCGAGTACCAGCGCGCCGGTCGCCGTGGCAGCTGGGAACTTGGCAGCGACTACTCCGACAACACCCCGATCTCCAAGCTCGCGCAGTCCGTCTACGTCAATCGCTTCGTGCTGGGTGGCAAGCCCAACGAGCGCGTGCTGACCTACTTGCCTTTGCAGGACATCGAAGAACTGCAGCAACCCGGCCTGTACTTCGCGGTGATGAAGCGCAGCGGCGAATTCAAGGACGAGTTCGAGACGGCGTTCTTCACGGTCAGCGACCTGGGCCTGCACACGCGTGCCTACAAGGACAAGCTGTTCGTGCACACCGCCTCGCTCGAGAGCGGTGGTGCGGTGGCTGGCGTCGAGCTCAAGGTGCTCGACGCGGCCGGCGAGCCGGTGTTCAAGGGCGAGACCGACGGCAACGGCAATGCGCTGCTGAACTACACCCTCGACGCCGGACACGTGCTGGTCGCGCAGCGCGGCCGCGATGTCTCGATGCTGCCGTTCAACCAACCCGCGCTCGATCTGTCGGAGTTCGCGGTGGCCGGGCGGGAGCAGGCCTGGTTCGACGTGTTCGCCTGGTCCGGTCGCGATCTTTACCGCCCCGGCGAGACGGTGCGCCTGTCGGCGCTGCTGCGCGACAACGACGGCAAGCCCGTCACCGCCAAGGGCAAGTCCGGCGTGCAGCCGGTGTTCGTCCGCTACGTCCAGCCCGATGGCAAGACGTTGCTGGAAACGCGCCTGCAGCCCGACGCGCAGGGCTACGTGAGCCACCGGCAGCTGATCCCGGCCGACGCCGCGACCGGCCGCTGGAAGGTCGAGTTCCGCACCGACCCGGCCAGCAAGGAAGCCGTGCAGGGCATGACGCTGCGCATCGAGGAGTTCCTGCCCGAGCGCATGAAGCTCGAACTCGACGCGCCGCCGGTCATTCGCCCGGGCCAGCCTTTCAAGCTCAGCGCCAACGCCGCCTATCTGTACGGCGCGCCGGCGGCGGGCAATCGTTTCACCGCCAAGCTCGCCGTTGCCGTCGAGCAGCATCCGCTCGAACAACTGCCGGGTTACTTCTTCGGCGACCCGACCGTGACGCTGCCCAAGGAAGCCAAGGACGTCATCGACGAGGAGCTTGGCGCCGATGGCAAGTTGCAGCGTGACATCGCCTTGCCGGCCGAGGCCAAGCCGGTCAGCACGATCGCGGCAATTGTCACCGGCAGCGTGTTCGAGACCGGCGGCCGCAGCGTCAACCGCAGCATCAAGCGCGTGCTCTGGCCGGCCGACGCGCTGGTCGGTGTGCGCCCGTTGTTCGACGACAAGGAAGGCAGCGACGCCAACGCCAACGCGCGCTTCGAACTCGTGCGCGTTGGCAGCGACGGCGCGCCGCGCCCGGCCAAGGGCCTGCGCGTCACCCTGGTTCGCGAACACCGCGACTACCACTGGAGCCACGACGACGAAGGCGGCTGGGACTACGACTTCACGCGCCGCTATGAAGACAAGGTGGTCCGTGTTGTCGACGCCGGCAGCGCGCCGCTCAAGCTCGACTTCCCGGTCGAATGGGGCGAGTACCGCGTCGACGTGTTCGATCCGGCGACCAAGCTCACCATGCGCTATCCGTTCCGCGCCGGCTGGAGCTGGGACGACCAGAACCGGGGACTCGACGCGCGCCCCGACAAGGTCAAGCTCGCGCTCGACAAGACGGGCTATCGCGCCGGCGACACGCTCAAGGTCACGCTCACCCCGCCGCATGCCGGCAGGGGGCTGTTGATGGTCGAGAGCGACCGCATGCTGTACGTGCAGGCGATCGATGCCAAGCCCGGCAGCACGTTCGAGATTCCCGTCACCGCGGATTGGGAGCGCCACGACGTCTACGTGACCGCACTGGTGTTCCGTGGCGGCAGCGCGCCCAGCAAGATCACCCCGGCGCGCGCGGTCGGCGTCGCCCACGTGCCGATGGATCGGCGCGAGCGCAAGGTCGCGGTGGGCCTGGTGGTGCCGAAACTGATGCGTCCGGACAGCAACCTCCCGGTGACCGTCAGCGTCCCGCAGTTGGCGGGGCAGCAGGCCTGGGTCACCGTGTCCGCGGTTGATGTGGGCATCCTCAACATCACCCGCTTCCCGGTGCCGGACGCGGCCGGGCACTTCTTCGCCCAGCGCAGGCTCGGCGTCGATGCCTACGACGTGTACGGCCGCGTCATCGAGAGTTTCGAAGGCGAGGTGGCACGCATACGGTTCGGCGGCGACATGGCGTTGGCTGCGTTGCCGCAGGCGCGCCGCCCCACCTCGCGCGTGCAGACGGTGGACTTGTTCACCGGGCCGGTGCGCCTGGACGCGCAGGGCAACGCGCGGGTGACGTTGGCGGTGCCGGATTTCAACGGCACGCTGCGGGTCTCTGCGCTGGTCTTCGCCGGCGGGCGTTACGGCAACCGCGACCGCGAAACCGTCGTGCGGGCGCCAGTGCTGGCCGAGGCGAGCATGCCGCGCGTGCTGGCGCCGGGTGACCGCAGCAGCGTGACGCTCGATGTGCAGAATTTCACCGGCAAGGCCGGGGAGTTCCAGGTGCGCGTCGATGGCATCGGACCGCTGGCGATCGGCGAGGGCACGCGTACCGCAAAGCTTGGCGTGGAGGCAAAGACCACACTGACCTTCCCGCTGACCGCGCGCGAGGGGTACACCACCGCGCAGGTGCGCGTGCGGGTGGACGGCAACGGTTTCAAGGTTGATCGCCGCTATGACCTGCCGGTGCGAGCCGGTTGGCCGCAGGTGCTGCGCTCACGCACCCAGGTGCTGGACACCACCACGCCGATTCAACTCGGCGCCGGGCTCGCCGATGGCCTGATGCCCGGCTCGGTCAACGCTCGTCTGGCGGTTAGCGCGTTGCCGCCGATTCCGTTCGCAAGCGCGTTGCAGGGCGCGCTCGACTATCCGTACGGGTGTGCCGAGCAGACCACCAGCAAGGGGTACGCCGCGCTCGAACTCGACGACGCCACTGCGCGCATGCTTGGTGTGAAGGGTCTGGATGCGGCCGCTCGCCGTACCCGCATGGAAGGCGCCTTCGGGCGGCTGGCGGCGATGCAGATCGGCTCGGGGCACTTCTCGATGTGGGGCGATGGCGATTACGTCAATCCGTCGATCACTCCCTACATCGTCGAGTTCCTGCTGGATGCCCGCGAGGGCGGCTTCGCGGTCCCCGACTCGATGCTGCAGAAGGCACTGACACGGCTCAACGAGGACTTGCTGGCCGGCGGCGTGCCGTTCTTCGGCTACGACCGGCGCGACCACATGAAGTTTGCCTACCAGGCGCATGCCGGTTACGTGCTGGCGCGCGTCAACCGTGCACCGCTGGGGACGCTGCGCGCGCTGTACGACAACGAGCGCAGCAAGTCGATCACCGGACTTCCGATGGTGCACCTGGGTCTGGCGCTCTCGCTGCAGGGCGACAAGGCGCGCGGCCAGAAGGCCATGGCGGAAGGCTTCAAGCGTGATTCCGCGCAGCGCCCGGAGTACCTGGGAGACTACGGCAGCCGCGTGCGCGACGACGCGTTGATGATCGCGCTGGTGCACGAACGCGGCTACGCCACCCCGGCGTACGACACCCGTGCGGTGGCGTTGGGCCTTGAGCTGGATGCCCGTCGCAACCGCGGCTGGATGTGGCTCAGCACCCAGGAACAGGTGGCACTGGCCCGTCTGGGCAAGGCGCTGATGGCCGACCAGGCCAAGCTGGTGTCGGGGCGCTGGACCATCGGCGGCGACACCTCCAGTGCCACCGCGGCGAAGTACATCGCCCGCGTGTTCGATCACGACCAGTTGGCCAGTGGCATCAGCTTCGATCCGCAGGGCCAGCCCCCGCTGTACGCCAGCATCGAGGTCGCCGGCATTCCGCGCGCCGCCCCGGCGCCGGACAACTCCCTGATCGACGTGCAACGCGAGTGGTTCCGCACCGACGGCAAGCGGTGGGACGGCAGTGCGCTGGAGGAGGGCGAGGCGCTGATCGTCGCGGTCAGCATCACCTCCAGCCGCGCGATGCCCGATGCCCTGCTGACCGATCTGCTGCCAGCGGGCCTGGAGATCGAAAACTTCAACCTTGGCGACGCCAAGCAGTGGGCCGACGTGGTGGTGGACGGCGTCGAACTCAGCGAGCGCGAAAGCCAGGCCGAAGTCCGCCACGAGGAGTTCCGCGACGATCGCTATGTCGCCGCGCTCAAGCTCGACGTGGGCCGGCGCGCGCGGTTGTACTACCTGGTACGCGCGGTGACGCCCGGGATCTACTCGGTGCCGCCGTCGCTGGTGGAGGACATGTATCGGCCCGATCTGCGCGGCGTCGGCAAGGCTACGCCGGCGACGATGACGGTGCGCCAGCCAGGACGCTGAGTCGCATTGTCGTGGTGAAGGGGCCGGTGCGATGCCGGTCCGGGCCCGCACGCGGCGCAGCGTGCGCGGCCCCGCGATCGGCAGATCACGGATGACGGCGCCGGACCGCGTGAGGCGTGTTCGAGGCGTGCGTGGTCGGGTTTGGATGTGGAACGGAAATCGCGGGCAGGGCGGTGGGCAACGTGACATCAGGCAACAGGGAATCCAACCGGTGGCGCCGCCGAGCGCTCGTCGGACTGCTTGCGGTGTTGTCGCTGTTGACGGTGGCGATGCTGCTCGACATCGCGTTTCCGTTGCGCCTGCCGCGCGCCAGCCAGCAAGGCGCGGTGGTGCTGGCGCGTGATGGCACCCCGTTGCGGGCGTTCGCCGATCCCGATGGCATCTGGCGATACCCGGTGGCGATGGAGGATGTGTCGCCGCTGTATCGCCAGGCGCTGCTGGCCTACGAGGACCGCTGGTTCTGGCGGCACCCGGGCATCAACCCGGTGGCGATGCTGCGCGCCGGTGGCCAGTGGTTGCGCAACCGGCGCGTGGTGTCGGGCGGATCGACGCTGACCATGCAGGTCGCGCGCATCCTGCACCCGCCGGCGCGCGGTCGCAGCCGGACGCCGTGGGCCAAGCTCGCCCAGGTGTTCCGTGCGCTGCAATTGGAAGTGCACCTGTCCAAGCGCCAGATTCTCGAGATCTACCTCAACCACGCGCCGTTCGGCGGCACCATCGAAGGCGTCGAAGCGGCGAGCTGGGCCTACCTGGGCAAGCCGGCGTCGCGCCTGTCGCATGCCGAGGCGGCGTTGCTGGCCGTGCTGCCACAGTCTCCGAGCCGACTTCGCCCGGATCGCGAGCCAGAGCGCGCCCGCGCTGCCCGCGACAAGGTGCTGGCGCGCATGGCGGCGTTGCACGTGTGGACGCCGGCGGTGGTCGCCGACGCGCGGGTGGAGCCGGTGGTCGCGCGCTCGCTGCAGCCGCCGCTGCACGCCGCGTTGCTCGCGCAGCGGCTGCGCGAGGCCAACCCGCGGTCGGCGCGGGTGCTGTCCACCATCGACATCGAACTCCAGCGCACGCTCGAGGAGCGCGTGGCAGCGTACTTCTCGAGCCTGCCCGAACGCACCTCGGCGGCTTTGCTGGTGGTGGACAACGCAACGCTCGAGGCGCGGGCCTACGTGGGCTCGGTCGAGTTCGGCGACAGGCAGCGGCTGGGGCACGTGGACATGGTCAAGGCCTGGCGATCGCCCGGTTCGACGCTGAAGCCGTTCCTGTACGGGCTCGCGCTGGACGACGGTCTCATCCACTCCGAAAGCCTGCTGATCGATGCACCGCAGGCGTTTGGCGACTACCGGCCCGGCAATTTCGACATGGCGTTCAACGGCCCGGTAGGTGCGGCAGAAGCCTTGCGTCTGTCGCTCAACGTTCCCGCCGTGGACCTGCTCGATCGTGTCGGGCCGTCGCGCTTCTCGGCGCGGTTGGCGCACGCTGGCATCGTGCTGAAGTGGCCGCGCGGCGCGGCACCCAACCTGTCGATGATCCTGGGTGGCACCGGCGCGCGCCTGGAGGACCTGGTCGGTGCCTACGCGGCGTTGAACCGCGATGGCATCGCCGGGCGCGTTCGCTACGTCCCGTCGGCGCCGCGCGTCGAACGCCGACTGCTGTCGCCGGGTGCGGCGTGGATCATCCGCGATGTCCTGGAAGCCAACCCGCGTCCGGGCAGCGTTGCCGACACTTTCGACATGCGCGGCCGCGCGCGCGTGGCCTGGAAGACCGGCACCAGCTACGGATTCCGCGACGCCTGGGCCTTGGGCAGCACGCGCCGCCACAGCGTCGGCGTGTGGGTCGGCCGGCCCGACGGCACGCCGTTGCCGGGCCAGTACGGCGCCGTGACGGCCTTGCCGTTGCTGCTGGAGGTCATCGACAGCCTGCCGGCGCAGCGGGGCGATGGCGCCACCCGGCCGCCGCCGCGCAACGTCGAGCAGATCACCGTGTGCTGGCCGCTGGGCCTGCCGCCGGACGAGCTCGCACCCGGGCTGTGCCAGAAGAAGCGCGACGCCTGGACCCTCGACGGCTCCGTACCGCCAACCTTTGCCGAGCGCGACGCGCGCCTCTGGAGCCCCGGCGTGGAGCGTTTCGAGGTGGACTCGCGCACCGGCAAGCGCCTGTCGGGCGACTGCCGGGCACCGCACGAGCGCACGCCCGCGCAAGTTGCCCGCTGGCCGGCGCTGGCGTCGCCGTGGCTGGCGACCGAAGCACGCATCGCCTCGCGCCTGCCGCCCCTGGCCGCGGACTGCAGCGACGACGGCCGTGATGCGGTCGAAGAACTGCGCATTGAAGGGTTGGACGACAACGCCACCCTGGCGCGTCCGCCAGGCAGCACGCAGCCACTGCGGTTGTCGTTGCGTGCGATCGGCAGCGACGCCCCGGTCCGCTGGTTGCTGGACGGCCGGCTGATGGCGGAGTCGCGCGGAAACGCGAGCTTCATGCAGACGTTCACCGAAACCGGCCCGCACACGCTCACCGCCTTGGCCGACAGCGGCGCTTGGACCCGCGTGCGATTCACCCTGCTGGAGGTGCCGGGGCGGGCGGCCGTCGGTCCGTAGCCGTGGCGCCCCTCCGACGCCAGGCGATGGATGTGCCGGCCCCGTGCGGTCGACGGCTCCCTGGGCGCGGCGCCGCCGAGGTGCGGCAGCCCGTCGCGCACCTCGCCCCAGCGCATCCCTTGGGCGGGTGAGGCGCGGCACCGGAGTAGAATGTCGCCCCCACCGCCAGCCATCGCCCGCCGTGACCGCATCCTCGAACCAGTCCGCCGATCCGTCCTCGTTCCCGCCCGTTTCGATCCGGCAGGACGACCTGATCCAGTCGGTCGCCGACGCGCTGCAGTACATCTCGTACTACCACCCGGTCGACTACATCAAGAACCTCGCCGCCGCCTACGAACGCGAGGAGTCGCCGGCTGCCAAGGACGCCATCGCGCAGATCCTGATCAACTCGCGCATGTGCGCCGAAGGCCACCGGCCGATATGCCAGGACACCGGCATCGTCACGGTGTTCCTCGAAATCGGCATGAACGTGCGTTGGGATGACGCCACGATGGGTGTGGAGGAGATGGTCCACGAAGGCGTGCGCCGCGCCTACAACCACCCCGACAACAAGTTGCGCGCCTCGGTGCTGTCCGATCCGGCCGGCAAGCGCATCAACACGAAGGACAACACGCCGGGCGTGGTCAACGTCAAGGTGGTGCCGGGCAACACCGTGGAGGTGATCGTCGCGGCCAAGGGCGGTGGCTCGGAGGCCAAGTCCAAGTTCGCCATGCTCAATCCATCGGACTCGATCGTCGACTGGGTGCTCAAGACGGTACCGACCATGGGCGCGGGCTGGTGCCCGCCGGGAATGCTCGGCATCGGCATCGGTGGCACCGCCGAGAAGGCGATGCTGTTGGCCAAGGAATCGTTGATGGAGCCGATCGACATCACCGACCTGCAGGCGCGCGGCGCGTCCAATCGCGCCGAGGAACTGCGCCTGGAGCTGTACGAGAAGGTGAATGCGCTGGGCATCGGCGCGCAGGGGCTGGGCGGGTTGACCACGGTGCTGGACATCAAGGTCAAGGACTTCCCGACCCACGCCGCCAACCTGCCGATCGCGTTGATCCCCAACTGCGCCGCCACGCGCCACGCGCATTTCACGCTCGATGGCAGCGGCCCGGTGATGCTGGACCCGCCGTCGCTGGAAGACTGGCCGACGCTGACGTACGACGCCAGCAAGGGGCGTCGTGTCGATCTGGACACGGTCACCCGCGAGGAAGTCGCCAGTTGGAAGCCGGGCGAGGTGCTGCTGCTCAACGGCCGCCTGCTGACCGGCCGCGACGCGGCGCACAAGCGCATGGTCGACATGCTCAACCGCGGTGAAGCGCTGCCGGTGGATCTGCGCGGGCGCTTCATCTACTACGTTGGCCCGGTCGATCCGGTGCGCGACGAAGTCGTCGGCCCGGCCGGTCCCACCACCGCCACGCGCATGGACAAGTTCACCGAGCAGGTGCTCAGCCAGACAGGCCTGCTGGGAATGGTGGGCAAGGCCGAACGCGGCCCGGCCGCGATCGAGGCGATCCGCAAGCACCAGTCGGCGTACCTGATGGCGGTGGGCGGCTCGGCCTACCTGGTGTCCAAGGCGATCAAGGCCGCCCGCGTGGTCGGGTTCGCCGACCTGGGCATGGAAGCGATCTACGAATTCACCGTGCAGGACATGCCAGTGACGGTGGCGGTCGATTCCACCGGCGAGTCGGTGCACAACACCGGGCCGAAGGAATGGCAGGCGCGCATCGGCAAGATTCCGGTGGTAGTGGGCTAGGGCGGCTCGCCGGGCCCGGTTGCGGCCAGGCGCGGCGGAAACCGCAAGGCAGCGCACCCGCTTCAAGGGAGCGCGCTGCCAGCTCAACGGGGGCGGGAGGACCGCCCCTACACCATCGCCGCGAGCCGTCGCAGCTGGTCCTGGGTCTGCGCCTGCTGCAGGTAGCGCGTGGCCATGATCTCCAGCGCGGCGATGTTGGTCGCGCTGGTGTCGTCCAGGTCGTCCAGGCCGATCAGCAGCTCGGTCTGCAGGCGGAAGTAACCATCGCCGACGAGCTGCCGGGCGATGTAGTCGACCGAGTCGGTGTTGCCGTCAAACAGCACGTCGATGATCGGGATCGCCCATTCCAGCGCGCCCCATTCCCGCGCCTGCTTCAGCGGGATCGGGCGGTTGCGCTGTCCGGTGCCGACCGACAGCACCACCAGGTCCTGGCTGCGGTCCACGCCGGCGTCCTTGCGCAGGGCCTCGGCGATGGCGCAGGCGGTGGGGTTGTTGGCAACCAGCCCCCCGTCGATCAGCGCGCAGTGCTGTCCTTCGACCGTCATCGCGTGCGCCGGGAAATACGTCGGTGCCGACGACGAGGCGCGACAGACCTCCCACATCGGCAGGTCGGCGTGCTCGGGCTTGAAGCTCTTGAAGATCACCGGCGTGCGCGATTGCGTGTCGTAGCTGGTGACCATCAGCGGTACCTGCGTCTGCCCCAGCCGGGTGTCGCCGAACACCTGCTTCAGCACGCGGTCCAGGCCGCGCCCGTCGTAACGCGGCGCGGAGACGCCTTCGCTGATCAGGCGCGTGGTGCGCGACCACAGGCGTTCGGCCAGGCCGGGAAAGATCTCGTGGCGCTGTGAGCGGTAGACCTCGGCGATCTGCTCCGGTGCCAGCCCAATGGCCAGCGCGCACGCCACCAGTGCGCCGGTGGAACTGCCGGCAAGCAGGTCGAAGCTGCCCAGCAGCCCCGGTTTCGCGGCATCGCGCAGGGCATCCTCGACCCCCGCCAGCCAGCGGCAACTGACAATGCCGCGGATGCCGCCGCCATCAAGGGACAGGATGCGTCGTGCCTTCATCGTGTGCGCTTCCGTTCGCGAGGATGGCCCAGTGTCGCAGACGGCCGTCGCACGGACTGCGTCACGTGGCGCACTGCCGTGTCCCGGTCAGTACCACTCCAGCAGCGAGATGCCCAGGCCGATGTAGGTGGCGCGATGGTTGTAGTCGATGAGGCTTTCGCCGTAGCCGTCGAACACCTGCAGGTGGCCGCGCAGCGTGCTGTTGAGCGGGAAGCCCCAGTCGAACTGCACCGCACCTCGCGAGTCGTCGCCGGCGCGCAGCGAGTGCCGTGCCATCAGCGCGAACTCGTGGCCGCCGCGACGGTGCACCAGGGTGACGTCACCTCGGCCGACGTAGTCCTCGATGTTCGGGTTCTCGTCCTCGGCTCCGTCGGAGATGCGCCACCATGGCCGCAGCGTCAGTGCCCAGTCCTTGCGGTCCAGGCCGATGTTGAGCATCACCCGGTTCCAGCTGCGCGACAGCGGATCGGCACGGCCGTTGGACTGGTGGTTGATGCCGATCGCGGTCATGCGGCCTTTCCACCCGGCAATGCTGTAGTTGTTGCGCAGCACCAGCAGCACTTCGGGCTCGTAATTGGTTTCGCGGAACGGACGCGAATTTTCGGCGTTGTAGACCTGCCAGCGCGAGCTCTGGGTGTAGCCCATCCACACGTCGCCGTTGTCGCCGAACAGGTTCTCGACCGCCTTGGTCTTGAAGCTGAGCTGGTACTTGGTCTCGACGTCACTGAGCGTCTGCGAGTCGGCCGGGACATCGGGATTGGAGCTGGCAGGGTGTTCGTTGGGATGACTGCTCCAGAACGCAGGCAACAGGTACACCGGCTTGTAGGCGCGCAGATTGAACACGCCCAGCTTGGAATCCCTGGCCAGTTCCCATCGGCTGTCGAGCATGCCGCCCTTGCCGGCGTTGGCGATCTGTTCGTCGAACACCGCCGGGCCTTCGCTGCGGAATAGGTCGCTGACCACGCGCTGGGCGCGTTCGGCCGGCGGCAGTGCGTCGCGTTCCAGCCGCTGGTACTGGGCGATGTCGTGCTTGGCTGCGGCGGCGTCCTGTGCGATGTCGTCGGCGACCTGCGGGTTGCTGGCGTCGCGCCCAAGCGCGGCGTCGTAGCAGGCCAGGCGCTCGGCGTTGCTCTCGATGGCGGTGCAGGCCTCGGGGGTGGCTGGCGCCTGCTGGGCGATGGCAGGAAACGCCGCTCCGGCTAGCGCGCCGGCAAGCGCTGCAGCCAGGGGAGCGGGGCGGAGGCGGGGTGTTGCGGTGTTCGTCATCGTCGTTGCGTAGGGCGGAGCGGGCGACAGGGTCGCATCATCGCGTCGTCCTTGCAGCGCCACCGCGTTGGGTTCGTTCAGAACAACCAGGCGAACGCGAACAGGCCAAGCATCGCAAACGCCAGCCCGAGCTTGAGCACGACGCCGACCAGCAGGCCCAACCAGGTGCCGAACCCGACCTGGGCGGCCTTGCCCAGCTCGCGGCTGTTGAGCAGCTCGCCGATGAGCGCGCCGACGAAGGGACCGGCCAACAGCCCGATCGGCCCGAAGAACAATCCGGCAAACGTACCCACCACCGCCCCGACCACGGCCAGACGACTGGCGCCCACGCGCTTGGCGCCGACGGCGGTGGCCAGCAGGTCGACCGCGATCGAGAGCACGGTCAGTACCGCCAGCGTCCCGATCATGAGCGGGCCGACCTTCTGGAAATCGTCCGCCCAGGCCGCCAGCAGCATGCCGGCGAACACCAGGGGCAGGCCCGGAAGCGCGGGTAATACGGTGCCGGCAATACCCACCACAACCAGTATCGCGGCCACGACGAAACAAACCAGTTGAGTATCCAATCCTGACTCCATCCAAGGGGGTATTGACGCGATTGCATTTTCACTTTTGCCGGGGTACCGTGCGCTCGCTGCGTTTGCCAAGGGTCACCGTGAATCGTGGCCCGATGCGGTAGATCCATTCGATCCGCTACATCTGTACCTCGCTTCCTCCTTGGAACCAGCAGCGTCGCGTCGGCGGCGTTTCAACCATTCGTTCCAGGGAGCATGCAGAAAATGTCGAACCGTGAAACCGGTACCGTCAAGTGGTTCAACGATGCCAAGGGCTTCGGCTTCATCAGCCGCGAGAATGGCGAGGACGTGTTCGTGCATTTCCGCGCGATCCAGTCCCAGGGCTTCAAGAGCCTCAAGGAAGGCCAGACGGTGACCTTCGTGGTCGTCCAGGGCCAGAAGGGCCTGCAGGCTGACGCGGTCGAACCGCAGTAGGCCCACGGCCGCTCCGCCGCAAGGCGGACGCTGATCGAGGAAAACCCGGCCTGGTGCCGGGTTTTCTTTTTTCTGATCACCCTGCGAATCCTTACAGGCACAGTTTCCATTCGGTATATCGATCGGGCGCCGCGCCCGTGGTTTGACCGGCCGATTGCGGCGTGATTGCGCAGCAAGTGATTGCGCGTGGCGATCGCACGCGGCGATCACGCGTGGTGCAAGCAAACGGGGCCCGCGCGGTGGCGGGCCCCTGTGGCAAGTCGCGTGCGCCATGCGACGACGTACGTGGGTGCGTCACTGCGCCCAGGCGCGGCCGTTGTAAACGCGCACGTACGAGCCCTCGCGGATTCCGTCGAGGTTGTTCTGCGTGACCACCGTGCTGCGGCCATCGTTCATGCGCACGTAGACGTTGTACTGATTGCCGCCCGTGCGGTTCTGGATGGCGTTGCCGGCCACCGCGCCGACCACGGCGCCGGCAACGGTCGCGGCGTTCTTGCGGCCCTCGCTGTCGGTCTGGTTGTCGGCGATCTTGCGACCGGCCACCGCGCCGACCACACCGCCCAACACCGCGCCCGTAGCGCGAGGTGCCGATTGCGTGCCGGTCTGCTCGATGCGAGTCACGGTGCCGCAGTCATAGCAGGCACTGGAACTGTTGCCGTAGCCGGAAGTGTTGTTGTACCCGGGCCCGGAACCGTAGCCCGGTGATGTCGCGCAGCCGGCCAGAGCAAGCGAACCGGCCATCGCCACGCCAAGCAGCGGGATGTTTGTGCGGATGTTCATGCGGATCTCCTGCATGGGGCGAGTGACCGATTTCGGTCACGTGCAGCCACCGTAGGCAGCGATGCGTGAACTGCCAGTCAATCGCGATGATGTCGTCGGCATTGATTCAGCTGGTGGCCGGCGGCGCATCGATCGTCGGTTCGACGATCCAGCTCAGGGATCCAACCCAGGGATCCAGATTCGGCGGCGCAGATGGCGACGCAGAGTTCGTGACGAGATTCTGTGGCGCCGCGTCGAGGTGGCATCGACGACGCGGCCTGGATGACGTCAGCCAGCCATCCGCTGGCTCAGCGGAAGTCCTGGTGGCAGGCCTTGCAGTTCTCGCCGATGGCTGCCGTCAGCTTGGTCACGCTGTCGCAATTCATCGGCGGTGACGAGATTGCCGCGTCGAGCGTGCCACGCAGCTTGCTGGCCGCGGCGATGAAACGCGGATCGTCGCGCAGCGACGGCAGTGCCGGTTCGAGGTCGTCGGCGATGGTGCGCAGCGCCTTGATCCGCGGCAACGTGTCGGTCGGGGCGCAGCGGTTGGCGGTGACGCTTTCGCCAAGCTGCTTCACCTGGGCGTCCATGAAGTGCATCGCCGCATCCGGGTAGTGGTCGCGCCACGTCTTACGGCCCTCCAATGCACGCAGCATCATCACCACGCAGATCGCGCCGATCAGCAGCCCCAGCAGAAACAGGAACAGGTATCTCTTGGCGGCATTCGTGCGCGATGGCTGGATGGGGCTGGGCGTGCTCATGCAGGGTCTCCGTCGGCGTTGGGCGGGACGATAGCATGCGTTGCGCGCGACCCGGCCGCGCGCGCCGCCTACAATATGCACATGAAGAATGATGCACTTGCGGCCTCCTGGCTTGAACGCTTCGCCGGCATCGACCGGCTTTATGGAACCGGTTCGGTGGCGCGATTCGCAGCCTGCCGCGTGGCCGTGGTGGGCATGGGAGGCGTGGGATCGTGGGCAGTCGAAGCCCTTGCGCGCACCGGCATCGGCCACCTCACGCTGATCGATGCCGACGACATCTGCGTGTCCAACACCAACCGTCAGTTGCCCGCGCACGACGGCCAGTACGGGCGCGCCAAGGTGGAGGCGATGGCGGAGCGTTGCCGCGCGATCAACCCCGCGATGTCGGTCGAGGTCGTGCCCAGTTTCCTCACCGCGTCCAACCTGGAGGCGCTGCTCGATCGCGACTTCGACCTGGTGCTGGACGCCTGCGACAGCTTTCGCAGCAAGGTCGAATTGATCGCCTGGTGCCGCCGCCGCAAGCTGCCGATCGTGGTGTCGGGCTCGGCCGGCGGACGCACCGACGCGACCCTGGTGCGCGTGCGCGATCTGTCGCGCACCGAGCACGACGCGATGCTCGCGTTGATCCGCAAGAAGCTGCGCAGCGAGTTCAACTTTCCCAAGAACGCCGATCGCTACTTCAGCGTTTCGGCGGTGTACTCGCTGGAAAACGTGAAGTACCCGCAGCCGGACGGATCGGTGTGCGGCCTGCGGCCGCCGGTGGGCGGTGACGCTGCACTCAAGCTCGATTGCGGCGCCGGGCTTGGCGCGGCGACGCACATCACCGGCGTGTTCGCCTTCGCCGCGGTCGGTCGCGCAATCGAGCTGTTGCTGAAGCCCAAGGCCGCGTCGAAGGCATGATCCCGGCGCCCGCGTCAGGTCTGCGACGCGGTCGTCTCAGGGCGGTGGAAAGGCGAAAAGCCGCTGCGCGTTGGCCGTGGTGGCCCGGGCGACGTCGCCGGGCTCGACGCCGCGCAGGCCGGCGATGGTTTCGAGCACGCTGGCCAGTCGCGACGGTTCGTTGCGTTGCCCGCGGATGCCCGCGTCGGGTTGGTCGGGCGCATCGGTTTCCAGCAGCAGGAACTCCACCGGCATCGTCGCGGCGAGCCGGCGCAGGCGGTTGGCGCGGTCGTAGGTGACCGGGCCGCCCAGGCCAAGCAGGAATCCCAGGTCGAACAGCTGCCGCGCCTGTTCGGGGCTGCCCGAGTAGCTGTGGACCACGCCGCGCAGACCGTGCCGGCCACCGATACGCCGGATCGCCGCGATGACCGCGTCCACCGCGCGCCGCGCGTGCACGATCACCGGCAGCGAGAAATCGCGGGCAAGCGCCAGCTGGCCGTCGAAGTACCGGTGCTGCTGCTCCGGATCGAGGCCTTCGATGAAATGGTCGAGCCCGCATTCGCCCACGGCGAGCGGACGCTCGCGTTCGATCCAGTCGCGCAGCCATGCCAGGTGCTCCGGCCGGTGCGATGCCAGGTACATCGGATGCAGGCCGTACGCCGGGAACAGCCCGTCATCGCTGGCGCAGACGTCGCGCAGCTTCGGCCAGGCGGCGGCGTCGACCGCAGGCACCACCTGGCGGGTCACGCCGGCGGCGCGCGCGCGGGCAATCACCTGTGCACGGTCGACGTCAAACGCGTCGGCATCGAGGTGGCAGTGGCTGTCGACCAGGATCATGGGGTGAAGGGGCAAGGGCGTGGCGTCATCGATCGTCGCGCGCGCATCGGCGGCGAGGGTGGTCGAAAGTAAGGTCGATCGCCGGCGTGCGATCACTCCTTGCGGATATCGATCACCGACGGGTCACCGCGACGGTTCTTCCAACTGGCCAGCAACAGCGTGCCCAGGCCGAGCAGGATCTCATCGGCCAGAGGAACGAAGTCCGGCACCACCAGGTCGATCAGGAACAGCGCGCCGGTCAGCATGAACAGGCGCGGATAGCTCAGGCGGCTCAGGAAGCCCATGACGGGCGCAAGCAGGGGGCTGGCCATGGCGGAACTCCTCGAACGAATGCCACGACGCTAGCACGCGAGCCTGTCGTTCGTAGCAGTTGTTGACACTCGTTGCACTTGTGGATCCGCGGTCGAAACGGTAGGGGGCTTGTTCAGGTTGGCGGTGTTCGAATGCGCCCAACAAACGAACCGCGGGCAACGACCCGCAGCAGGAGCCCCGATGAACAAGAACATGATCGCTGTTGCCGTTGCGTCGCTGGTCGTCGGTGGCGTTGCCGTCGCGGCCTACAACAGCTTCAGCGGCAAGCCCGCGCAGGCCGACCTGGTCACCGCGCCGGCCCTGCAGGGCGGCGCGCCGGTTGCCGGCGTCAACGGCGACCTGCCGGCTGACGGCAGCATCAACGGTCAGGAACTGGCCTACGCCGACGTCGTCGACGTCAAGCCCATCAACGAGAAGCAGGCGCTGTACGCGACCGTGATCGGCACCGAACCGGTCCGCGAAACCAGCACCAGCTCGACCCCGCGCGAGGTCTGCCAGGACGTCGTCGTGGAGGAGCGCGCGCCGGAACGTGACGGCAACGTCGGCGGCACCGTCGCTGGCGCCGTGATCGGCGGCCTGATCGGCAACCAGGTGGGCGGCGGCAACGGCAAGAAAGCCGCGACCGCAGCCGGTGCCGTGGCCGGTGGCCTGATCGGCAACCGCGTCGACCGCAACCACGTCGGCGGCAAGGTCGTCAGCCGCACCGAGCGCCAGTGCCGCACCGTTTCGGACAGCTCGACGTCCTCGCGCGTGGTGGCCTACAACGTGACCTACCGCAATCCGGACGGCACCACCGGCACGATGCGCACCGGCTCCAAGCCGGGCAGCCGCATCTCGCTGGGCAGCGAGAACGAGGTCGTCGGTTACAACGTGACCTACCGTTACGAAGGCCAGGAACGCACCATCCGCATGGACGAGCGCCCCGGCGACCGCCTGCCGGTCGTGAATGGCCAGGTGGTCACGCAGACCGCCGCCGTCGACACGGACAGCGCGCGCGGCTGATCCCGCGACAACCGCGACTCCCCGACGGGGCCGGACCATCCGGCCCCGTTTGTTTTTGTGACGACGCACGGCGCGCTGCCGCGGCAGCCGGGCGGGGTTACCCCGCCCACGCACGGCCTTTACAATGGCGCTCTTTTCCCCAAGCCCGAGTGCGCCATGGCCCTGCATCCCTTCGATCTGTACGACGTTCGCTCCCTGCTCACGGACGAGGAGCGCGCGGTACAGGACACGGTGGCGCGTTTCACCAACGAGCGCGTGCTGCCGATCATCGGTGACGCGTTCGACCAGGGCCGCTTCCCGAAGGAACTGATCCCCGAGATTGCGGAGCTGGGCCTGCTTGGCTCCTCGCTGCCGGAAAAGTACGGTTGCGCCGGCCTCAATGCCGTCAGCTACGGTCTGATCTGCCAGGAGCTCGAGCGCGGCGACAGCGGCATCCGCAGTTTCGTCAGCGTGCAGAGCTCGCTGTGCATGTACCCCATCTATGCCTACGGTTCGGAAGAGCAGCGCATGCGCTGGCTGCCGGACATGGCCGCGGGCAAGGTGATCGGCTGCTTCGGCCTGACCGAACCGCACGGCGGTTCCGACCCGGCCAACATGAAGACCAACGCCAAGCGTGATGGCGACGACTGGGTCCTCAACGGCTCCAAGATGTGGATCACCAACGGCAATGTCGCCGACATCGCCATCGTCTGGGCCCAGACCGACGAGGGCATCCAGGGCTTCATCGTCGAGAAGGGCATGGCCGGCTTCACCGCGCAGGAGATCAAGCACAAGATGAGCTTGCGCGCGTCGGTCACCAGCGCGCTGTTCTTCGACAACGTGCGCGTTCCGGACGCCAACCGCCTGCCGAACGTGAAGGGTCTCAAGGGTCCGCTGGGCTGCCTCACGCAGGCCCGCTACGGCATCACCTGGGGCCCGATCGGCGCGGCGATCGCCTGCCTCGACGAAGTGCTGGCCTACACCAAGGAACGCATCCTGTTCGACCGCCCGGTGGCCGCCACGCAGAGCGCGCAGATCAAGATGGCCGAGATGGCCCGCCGCATCACGCTGGCGCAGCTGCTGGTCGTGCAACTGGGTCGCCTGAAGGACGCCGGCAACATGCAGCCGGCGCAGGTGTCGCTGGCCAAGTGGAACAACTGCCGCATGGCGATCGACATTGCCCGTGAGTGCCGCGACCTGCTCGGCGGCGCCGGCATCACCACCGAGCACGGCGCGATTCGCCATGCGCTGAACCTCGAGTCGGTGATCACCTATGAAGGCACCGAGACCGTGCACCAGTTGGTGATCGGTCGCGAGTTGACCGGCATCAGCGCGTTCTGATCGCGTCGCGGCCTTTCCCGGACATCGGGAAGGGCCGCACTCGGGGCGTGACCGTCGGGCGTGCGATCGCGTCGCACGTCCGGTCCGTGCCGCAGCCCGGATGGGCGTCCCGGTGGAGTGCCGCCGGAACGGCCCTCACCCCAACCACGTCCGAAGCGAAGTGGAGCAAGGAGCGCCGAATGCAGATTCCCGACATCCAGCTGGAAACGCAACGCCTGCTGCTGCGCCCACCTTGCGAGGCGGACTTCGAGCCGTGGGCGGCGTTCATGGCCGACGAAGAACGCACCCGCTTCATCGGTGGCGCGCAGGCACGGCCGGTCGCCTGGCGTGGGCTCGCGGCGATGATCGGCTGCTGGGCAATGCGCGGCTATGCGATGTTCTCGGTGATCGAGAAGGACACCGGACGCTGGGTTGGCCGGCTCGGACCCTGGTGCCCGGAGGGCTGGCCGGGTACCGAGGTCGGCTGGAGCGTGATCGGCGATGTTGCCGGCAAGGGCTACGCCACCGAAGGCGCCACGGCGGCCATCGACTGGGCGTTCGACACGCTGGGCTGGCAGGAGGTGATCCACACCATCTCCCCGGAAAACACCGCGTCCAAGGCGCTGGCCGCCCGGCTCGGCTCGCAGTTCAGCCACGTCGGCAAGCTGCTGCCGGAACCGTTCAATGACGAGCCCGTCGAGGTCTGGAAGCAGACCCGCGAAGCCTGGTTTGCCCACCGCCGTGGCCAGGGAGCCCGCGCATGATCACCGTCCACGGGTTTTCCCCCTCCGGCAACTGCCACAAGCTGCGCCTGCTGCTGGATCAGCTCGGTCGCGAGTACCGTTGGAACGAGGTCGACCCCAGCAAGGGCGAGACCCACACGCCGCAGTTCCTGGCCTTGAATCCGAACGGCAAGGTGCCGGTACTGGAGCTCGACGACGGCCGCGTGCTGACCGAGTCGAACGCGATCCTGTGCTGGCTTGCCGAGGGTTCGTCGTTCCTGCCGGTGGACAGCTGGCAGCGCGCACAGGCGCTGAGCTGGATGTTTTTCGAGCAGTACAGCCACGAACCCTTCGTGGCGGTCGCGCGTTTCATCTGCGGCTGGACGCCGCTGGATTCTCCGCGTCGCGCCGACCTGCCGCGGCTGCGCGAGCGCGGCCACCAGGCGCTGGCGGTGATGGAGCGGCACCTGTCGACGCAGCCCTGGTTCACCGGTGACAACTACGGCGTTGCCGACATCGCGTTGTTTGCCTACACCGATGTCGCCGGCGACGGCGGCTTCGATCTCTCCGCGTATCCGGCGCTTCGCGACTGGCTTGCGCGGGTCCGCAAGACGCCGGGCTTTGTCGCGATGCCCGACCCCGATGCAGAGGCCACCGCGCGTATCGCCCGGTCCGACTGACCTTCATCGCAAACGGCTGGTGCCGGCGCGAAGCGCCGTGCCAGCCACCCATCGACGGTTGCCCCGTGGCACCGACGGTGACCCCAATCCCGCCTTCCGAGTGAATCCGATGTCCGCCCAGTCCAACCCCATTCTCGCGCGCATGAAGGGCCTCAACCGCGCCGAGATCTGCGACGTCAACTTCAGCGAGTTCGTGCACGCCTGGAACGGTCGCAGCGACGCCCGGCCGTCGCCGGACGAGGCGATCCTGGACGGCAGCGCACTGGACGCGCGCGGCTTCCGCGAGCTGTTCGAGTCGCAGCTGGTCAGCCGGCACCTGGACCTGATGGCGCGCGTGCTGCGCGTGCAGAACAAGGTCTTCTACACGATCGGTTCCTCCGGCCACGAAGGCAACGCGATGGTCGCGCGCCTCACGCGCCACACCGATCCGGCGTTCCTGCACTACCGCAGCGGCGGCTTCATGGCCGAGCGTTTCCGCAAGTTGCCGGGCATGGATCCGGTGATGGATTCGGCGCTGAGCTTCGCCGCCAGCAAGGACGATCCGGCATCCGGCGGCCGCCACAAGGTGTGGGGCAGCAAGCCGTTGTGGGTGCTGCCGCAGACCTCGACGATCGCCTCGCACCTGCCCAAGGCGCTGGGCACCGCGGTGGCAATCGAGGCCGGTCGCCGCAACGGCCACGCCTTGCCGATTCCCGACGACAGCATCGCCATCTGCTCGTTCGGCGACGCATCCAGCAACCACGCCACCGCGCAGACCGCGTTCAACGCCGCTGCCTGGACCGCCTACCAGAAGCTCCCCGCACCGGTGCTGTTCGTGTGCGAGGACAACGGCATCGGCATTTCGGTGAAGACGCCCGATGGCTGGGTGGCACGCAACTTCGCCCAACGCCCTGACCTGGACTACTTCTACGCCGACGGCCTGGACCTGGCTGGCGGATACGGCGACGTGCAGCGCGCCGTCGAGCACTGCCGTCGCACGCGCCGTCCCACCTTCCTGCACCTGCGCACGACCCGGATCATGGGTCACGCCGGCACCGACTTCGAGATTGAATGGCGTTCGATCGAGGAGCTGTGCGCGGTCGAGGCCACCGATCCGCTGCTGCGCTCGGCGGCGATCGCACTTGAGTCGGGCCTGATGTCGAAGGACGAGGTGTTGGCGCTGTACGAAGCCACCCGTGCCAAGTGCTTCGCCGCCGCCGAGGAGGCCGACCGTCGACCCAAGCTCGATCGCCTGGACGATGTGATCGCGCCGCTGGCGCCGTACTCGCCCGAGGCGGTGCAGCGCGAGGCCGTGCGCGCCGATTACGACGACAAGCGCCTGCAGGTGTTCGGTAGCGAGGCCAAGCTGCCGGAAAACCAACCGCCGCGGCATATGGCAATCCAGATCAACAACGCGCTGCACGACGTGTTCGCCAAATACCCCGAGACCCTGCTGTTCGGCGAGGACGTGGCGCAGAAGGGCGGCGTGTACACCGTCACCAAGGGCCTGCAGAAGGCGTTCGGCCCGCGTCGCGTGTTCAACACGCTGCTCGACGAGACGATGATCCTGGGCATGGCGCAGGGCTTCGCCAACGTCGGCATGCTGCCGCTGCCGGAGATCCAGTACCTGGCGTACTTCCACAACGCCTGCGACCAGATCCGCGGCGAGGCGGCCAGCCTGCAGTTCTTCAGCAACGACCAGTACCGCAACCCGATGGTCGTGCGCATCGCTGGCCTGGGTTACCAGCGCGGCTTCGGCGGGCACTTCCACAACGACAACTCGATCACCGCGCTGCGCGATATCCCCGGCCTCGTCGTGGGCTGTCCGTCGCGCGGCGACGACGCGGCGACCATGCTGCGCACGCTGATGGCGCTGGCCAAGGTTGACGGTCGCGTCTGCGCGCTGCTCGAACCGATCGCGCTGTACATGACCAAGGACCTGTACGAGCCCGGCGACGGCGGCTGGTTGACCAGCTACCCGAAGGCCGACGAGGCGATGACGCTCGGCGAAGGGCGTGTCTACCCGCCCGAAGCGGGTGGCGAGGGCGACGACCTGGTGGTGTTCAGCTACGGCAACGGCGTGCCGATGAGCCTGCGTGCAGTGCGCGAGATCGGCCGCAAGCACGGCTGGAAGGCGAGGGTGGTCGACCTGCGCTGGCTGGTGCCGCTCAACGATGCGTTCATCGTCGAGCAGGCGCGCAATGCCCGCCGGATCATCGTGGTCGACGAAGGCCGTCGCAGCGCCGGCGTCGGCGAGGGTGTGATCACCGCGCTGGCCGAGGGCGGTCTCGGCAACGTGCCGATGCAGCGCGTGGTTGGTGTCGACACCTACACCCCGCTGGCCGGTGCCGCGTTCCTGGTGATCCCGGGCGAGGACGACATCGTGGCCGCGGCAGACAGGCTGGCCGGCTGACCGCGGGAAACGGGGGCTGGATCGTGGTGACCGGGCGAGGTGTCAGCCCGGCGCCACGTCGGCGCCCTGGTGGATCACGCGTGCGGGTCGGTCCGGACTTTCGGAGCACCCCGCAGCGGGCCGGTAGCGGTCTGGCGCGCCGCTAGCGGGCGAGCCCTTCGCGCAACGTGAGTTCCTGCACCGGCATGCCGCCGATGGCCAATGCCGACGGTGTGCGTTCCAACGGCAGTACCGCCAGCGCGAACCGGTTGCCGGCCGCGCACACCACGTTGCCGATCGCAGTGTCGCCGGCGCGCACTTCGGCGCCGGGGTCGATTCTGCCGCCGCCTTCGAGCAGCGCCAGGCCGCGCTTTACCTTGCCCAGGAAATGGGTGCGGGCCACGATTTCCTGGCCCGGATAGCAGCCCTTCTTGACGCTGAAGGCATTCAGGCGCTGCAGCGACAACTGTTGCGGCGTCCAGTGCTCGACCTGCGACTCCGGCAGGCGTGGCAGGCCGTGGGCCAGATCGAACGCCGCCCATTGCGCCATCGCCGCCGCGTCTTCGGCCCCTGCGTCCGCGCCGATGCGCAGGCACCGCGGTCCACCGTCGGCGCCCAGGTCCAGCTCCAGATCCAGTTCCAGGGCGCCGCTGCCGGCCCGGTCATCGAACGTATTGCCATTGGCGACGGCGGGGGCCTCGAAGCGCCCGCTGGCGAAAAGGTCTTCGCGTGGCCTGACAACCACCTTGCTGCGGAACACGAAGCGCCGCAGCGCATCGCAGAAGGCGACCGCGTTGGCATCGGGCAGCCACAGCAGCAGCGACTCGTCGCTGCGCTTGAGCAGGGCGAACAGCGCCATTACGCGACCTTTCGGGGTCAACCAGCCGCTCCATTGCCACTGTCCTGGCGTGATGGCGGTCACGTCGTTGCAGAACTGCGCCTGCGCGAAAGCCGCCGCATCGCGCCCCTCGAGCGTGGCCACGGACGTGCCGGACAGGGCGAAATGACGGCCGGATGCGGCCTGCGGGTTGTCATGCATGAGGTCGGGACTTAAGCTTTGGCGCTGAAATGATAGGCGAAACCACCACGGACACCGCAGCCCAACCGACCTCGCCGCCGGCCGAAAAGGCCGATGCCGACGTCCAGCCGCCCAAGGAAGTGGGCGGTCGCGAAGGGCCCGAGCCTACCCGTTACGGCGACTGGGAAAAGAACGGCCGCTGCATCGATTTCTGACGCCATACCGACCCGTTTCAACCGCTGCACCCGACCGCTCCCCCACCATTTCGTCCCGCCACGCGGCGTCACGCCGCCCAGCCGAGAGACAGCGCACGCCCATGGCGAATCGCGAACGTCCGTTGTCACCGCATCTGCAGGTGTATCGCCCGCAGGTCCAGATGATGACCTCCATCGTGCACCGGGCCACCGGTGTGATCCTTGCCCTCGGCAGCCTGCTGATCGTGTGGGCGTTGCTGGCATTGGCCGCCGGGCCCGACGCATGGGCGCAGTTCAGCGCGTGCGCGCGCTCGCCGCTGGGCTTCATCGTGCTGTTTGGCTGGAGCTGGGCATTTGCCTACCACCTGATCAACGGCATCCGTCACCTGGTCCAGGACGCCGGCTACGGCTACGCCATCGCCGCGTTCGTGCGCAGCAGCTGGATCTCGGTGTTCGGCAGCCTCGCGCTGACCAGCCTGATCTGGATCGTAGCGATGATGCAGCGGGGTGGCGCATGAACGGCAACAACCTGCGTAACCCGCTCAAGACCGCGCGCGGCCTGGGTTCGGCGAAGGACGGTACGCACCACTTCATCGTCCAGCGCATCACCGCCGTGGCGCTGATCTTCCTGGCGACCTACGTCGTCGGCCTGGTGGTATGGCATGCCGGTGCCGACTACGCGACCGTGCGCGCGGCCGTCGCCAACCCGTGCAACGCCGTGCTGCTGGTGGCGTTCCTGGTCACGGCGTTCTGGCATGCCCAGCTCGGCATGCAGGTGGTCATCGAAGACTACGTCCATGCCCCGGGCCTGGCGTTCGCCTCGCAGCTTGCCGTCCGCTTTATCTGTGTCCTCGCTGCCATCGCCAGCGTGCTCGCCGTCATCCGCATCGCGCTGGGGAACTGAACACCATGCCTGCCGCATACAAGATCCAGGAACACACCTTCGACATGATCGTGGTCGGCGCCGGCGGCGCGGGCCTGCGTGCGACCTTCGGCCTGGCCCAGAAGGGCCTGAAGACCGCCTGCATCACCAAGGTGTTTCCGACCCGTTCGCACACCGTTGCCGCGCAGGGCGGCATCTCGGCCGCGCTTGCCAACATGGGCGAGGACGACTGGCGCTACCACTTCTTCGATACCGTAAAGGGCTCGGACTGGCTGGGCGATCAGGACGCGATCGAGTACATGTGCCGCGAGGCGATCCCGGCGATCATCGAGCTCGAGCACCAGGGCGTGCCGTTCTCGCGCACGGCCGAAGGCAAGATCTACCAGCGCCCGTTCGGTGGCATGACCACCCAGTACGGCGAAGGCCCGCCGGCGCAGCGCACCTGCGCCGCCGCCGACCGCACCGGACACGCCATCCTGCACACGCTGTACCAGCAGTCGCTGGCGCACGACGCGCAGTTCTTCATCGAGTACTTCGCGCTCGACCTGATCATGGACGAGCACGGCGCCTGCCGCGGCGTGCTCGCGCTGGACATGGCCGAAGGCACGCTGCACCTGTTCAAGGCGCAGGGCACCGTGCTGGCCACCGGCGGCTACGGCCGCGCGTACTTCTCGGCAACCTCGGCCCACACCTGCACCGGCGACGGTGGCGGCATGGCGCTGCGCGCGGGCCTCGGGCTGCAGGACATGGAGTTCGTCCAGTTCCACCCGACCGGCATCTACGGCGCCGGCTGCCTGATCACCGAAGGCGTGCGTGGTGAGGGCGGCATCCTGCGCAACAGCAATGGCGAGCGCTTCATGGAGCGCTACGCCCCGAGCGTGAAGGACCTCGCCCCGCGCGACATGGTCAGCCGTTCGATGACCATCGAGATCCGCGAAGGCCGCGGCGTCGGCGAGCACAAGGACCACATCCTGCTCGACCTGACCCACCTCGGACCGGAAGTGATCCACGAGAAGCTGCCCGGCATCGCCGAATCGGCGCGCATCTTCGCCAACGTCGACGTCGAGAAGCAGCCGATCCCGGTGATCCCGACCGTGCACTACAACATGGGCGGCATCCCCACGAATTACCACGGCGAAGTGGTGCAGCTGAAGAACGGCAACCCCGACGAAGTCGTGCCGGGCCTGTACGCCATCGGCGAAGCGGCCTGCGTGTCGGTGCACGGCGCCAACCGCCTGGGCTCGAACTCGCTGCTCGACCTGGTGGTGTTCGGCCGCGCGGTGGCCAACCGCGCCGCCGAGACCGTCAAGCGCGACGGCAAGCACGCCAAGCTCGCTGCCGATGCCTGCGACCAGGCGCTGGCGCGACTGGACAAGCTGCGCAACGCCAGTGGTGGCACGCCCACCGCGGTCATCCGCGACAAGATGCAGCGCACGATGCAGGCCGACGCTGCGGTGTTCCGCACCGGCGAGACCCTGGCCGACGGCGTCAAGAAGATCCGCGAGATCAACGCCTCGTTCGCCGACGTCAAGGTCAGCGACCGTTCGCTGATCTGGAATTCGGACCTGATCGAGACCTACGAGTTGTCCAACCTGCTGGGCCAGGCGCTGACCACGATCGTCTCGGCGGAAAACCGCACCGAGTCGCGTGGCGCGCACGCCCGCGAGGACTTCCCGGAGCGCGACGACGTCAACTGGCACAAGCACACCCTGTGCTGGCTGGACGACAAGGGCGAGACCCGCATCGACTATCGCCCGGTGCACATGTACACGTTGAGCGACGACGTGTCCGTGATCCCGCCGAAGAAGCGCGTCTACTGATCTGGAGCGAGCATCACCGTGGCCGAATTCACTCTCCCGAAAAACTCGCAGATCCAGAAGGGCCGGCATTTCCCGGCCCAGGGCGCCAAGCAGCCGCGCACCTTCAAGGTGTACCGCTGGAATCCCGATGACGGCATGAACCCGCGCGTGGACACCTACGAGGTGGACATGGCGGCGTGCGGTCCGATGGTTCTGGACGCGCTGATCAAGATCAAGAACGAGATCGATCCGACCCTGACTTTCCGGCGTTCGTGCCGTGAAGGCATCTGCGGTTCGTGCGCGATGAACATCGACGGCACCAACACGCTGGCCTGCACCAAGGCGATCAGCGATTGCGAAAAGGCCGAGGTGCCGATCTACCCGCTGCCGCACATGGAAGTGGTCAAGGACCTGGTCCCGGACCTCACCCATTTCTACGCGCAGTACGCGTCGATCAAGCCGTGGCTGCGCACGCAGAGCGCCACCCCGTCGGATCGCGAGCGCCTGCAGTCGCCGGAAGACCGCAAGAAGCTCGACGGTCTGTACGAATGCATCCTGTGTGCGTGCTGCTCGACCAGCTGCCCGAGCTACTGGTGGAACGGCGACCGTTACCTCGGCCCGGCCGTGCTGCTGCAGGCCTACCGCTGGATCGTCGACTCGCGCGACGAGGACACCGGTGCGCGCCTGGACGATCTCGAAGACCCGTTCAAGCTGTATCGCTGCCACACCATCATGAATTGCGCGCGGACCTGCCCGAAGGGGCTGAATCCGGCCAAGGCGATTGGCGAGATCAAGAAGCTGATGCTCGCGCGCCGCGCCTGATTGACGGTGGCAGGTGTGCTACCGCTTCCGTCACCCGGAAGCGGCGTTGACCGGGTTTCCCGGCAGGCAAGGTGCCGCAGCGGCTGACCGTCGCTGCGCGTGGTAGATCCCCCGGTGCGTTCGCACCTTTGCCGTCCGGCATGGACGGCCACAACCAGTACGAGGTTGTTGATGGAGAGCAAGGCGATCTTCCTTCCGGCCGTCGCGATGGCGACGTTGACGCTGATGGTCTGGCTGCGGATGTTTTTCCTCCGCGTGGGCCAGATGAAGCGCGACCGCATCCACCCGCAGGCCGTGGCCACATCGTCCCAGGCCACCGCGCGCCTGACCGACAGCCGCGCCGCCGACAACTTCCGCAACCTGTTCGAGTTGCCGGTGCTGTTCTACCTGGCGTTGGTGGTGGCCGCGTTGACCGGGCAGGTCGCGCCGTCGATCCTCGGCCTGGCGTGGGCGTTCGTGGGGCTTCGCGTCCTGCACAGCGCCATCCAGTGCGGCTACAACAAGGTGATGCACCGCTTCTACGCGTACGCCGCTGGTGCCGCGATGCTGTGGGCGTTGTGGGCCGTGCTGGCAATCGGCCTGCTACAGGCATGACCCAACCGCCGCTCAGCGACGCCGACGAGATCGAGCTGCGTCGCTTGCGCTGGCGTTGCCGGCGCGGCATGCGCGAACTCGACCAGTTGCTCGGGCGGTATCTCGACCGTTGCTGGCGGCAAGCGCCCACCGACGAACGCGTAGTTTTCCTTCGACTGCTCGACACCGAGGACGATAGGCTCTGGCACTGGTTCATGGGCCACGAGCGTCCCACCGATGCCGAACTCGCCACACTGGTCGACCACATCCGCACCCTGCCGCCTTGAGTGGCACGCCTCGCGTCTGCTCGCGGGGTTGCTGTTGATGTTGGGAATGCTTTCCGGGTTCTCGGTGCTGGCCAGTGAAATGCCACGTTCGACCGCCGTACCGTTGGCGCTGGCTGCGTTGGCGCATGCGACCTGGCTGGCCCGGCGCCAGTGGCGGCTGCCTCCGCGCAAGCTGGTGCTGCCCGAGGGCGACGGCATCGCCACGCTCGATGGCGAGGCCATGGCCTCCGTCAGCGTGGTCTGGCGCGGCCCCCTGGCGTTTCTGCGCTGGCGTGATCCCAAAGGGCGCCTGCAGCGCATGTCGGCCTGGCCCGACACCCTCGATCGTCGGGGGCGGCGTGAACTGCGACTGGCGATGGTGGCGCGGCGGCCTGCGCCACCGGCGCGATCGATGGCACCATAGCGGCCCCGCAGGCATAGATGCCCCATGTTCAAACCCATCCCCGTAGCGATCGGCCTGCGCTACCTGCGCGCCAAGCGCCGTAATGGTTTCATCTCCTTCATCTCGATGGCCTCGATCCTCGGCATCGCCCTGGGCGTGGCGGCGCTGATCACCACCCTGGCGGTGATGAGCGGTTTCCAGCGCGAGATCCGCGACCGAATGCTGCAGATGGCGTCGCACGCCACGGTCAGCGCCGCCGGCGAGCCGCTCGCCGACTGGCAGCGCGCAATCGCCGTCGCCGCTGCCGATCCACGCGTCGCCGGCGCCGCGCCCTACGTCGAGAAGGAGGCGCTGCTGGCCGGTTCGCGCAACCAGCCGGCCATCGTGCGCGGCGTGCTGCCAACCGAAGAAGGCAAGGTGTCGGTGCTGGGCCAGAAGATGGTCAAGGGGCAGGGCCGTCTCGACTCGCTGGTCGCCGGCCGCTTCAACATCATTCTCGGCAAGGAGTTGGCCATCTGGCTGGGCGTCGGCGTTGGCGACAGCGTGGTGGTCACCACCTCCGATTTCCGCAGCACCCCCCTGGGCGCGGTGCCGCAACTCAAGCGTTTTTCCGTCAGCGGCATCTTTGAGGCCGGCTACAGCGAGTTCGACCGCGGCATGGCATTCGCCAACATGCACGACATGCAGCGCGTGCTGCGCATGGGCGATGGCGTCACCGGCGTGCGCCTGAAACTGCACGACATGGACCGGGCATTCGAGGTGGCGCGCGACCTCGCGCTCAAGCTCGGCGGGCCGTATCGCGTCAGCGACTGGGCCAGCGAGAACGCCAACATGTTCCGCGCGCTCAAGATGGAGAAAACCATCATGGCGATCCTGCTGTCGCTGATCATCGCGATGGGCGCGTTCAACCTGGTGTCCTCGCAGGTGATGCTGGTCACCGACAAGCAGGCCGACATCGCCATCCTGCGCACGCTCGGGCTGGCACCGCGCGCGGTGATGCAGGTGTTCGTGGTGCAGGGCACACTTATCGGCGTGATCGGCACCGTGCTGGGTGTGATCGGCGGCGTGCTGCTGACCCTCAACCTGGAGTACATCCTGGCGGCAATCGAATGGGCGCTGGGCGTCCAACTGCTGCCCGAGGATGTGTACTACATCACCGGTTTGCCCACCGAGCTGCAGACCACCGACGTGGTCACCATTGCGATCGTGGCCTTGCTGATGGCGTTCGTGGCAACGATCTACCCGGCGTGGCGCGCCGCGCGTACCCCGCCGGCGGAGGCGCTGCGCTATGAGTGAGGCGATGCACCAGAATCCATCCGACACCAGTGCTGCAACCGCGCGCGAACGCCACGACGAGGTGGTGTTGCGCTGCGAAGGCCTGAGCAAGACCTATTCCGAAGGAACCCTGTACACGCCGGTATTCGATGGCCTCGAGCTGGACGTGCGCCGGGGCGAGACCGTCGCCGTGCTGGGTGCCTCCGGCGCCGGCAAGAGCACCCTGCTGCACCTGTTGGGGGGCCTGGACACACCTTCGGCCGGTGAGGTGTACGTCACCGGCACGATGATGAGTGCCTTGTCGGACGCGGCACGCGGGGCGCTGCGCAATCGCGCGCTCGGCTTCGTCTACCAGTTCCACCACTTGCTGCCCGAGTTCACTGCGCTGGAGAACGTCATGTTGCCGGTGCTGCTGCGGACCGGGCGTGACAGTCCGTCGGTGGCCGAGGCCAGCCGGCACGCGCGCGAACTGCTGGAATCGGTAGGCCTGGGCCACCGACTGCAGCACAAACCCGGTGAGCTTTCCGGTGGCGAGCGCCAGCGTGCCGCCGTGGCGCGGGCGCTGGTCAATCGTCCGGCCTGCGTGCTCGGCGACGAACCCACCGGCAATCTCGACGAGAAAACCGCAGCCACCGTGTTCGACCTGATGCTCTCGCTTAATCGGGAGCAGGGCACCAGTCTGGTGCTGGTAACCCACGACCGCCGCCTCGCGCGGCGCCTGGACCGCGTGCTGGAACTGCACGAGGGCAAGCTGAGGCAACTGGCCCCGCACGAGGTGTAGCCATGGACGACGCGGCAAGGACGCCGCCGTTTCGAATTGCCGCCAAAGCGGCGCTGTTGATCGGAACCACAGCCGCCCTCACGAGGGCACGCTGAAGCAACTGGCCCGCACGAGGTGTCGCCATGGACGACGCGGCAAGGACGCCGCCGTTTGGAACTGCCGCCGCAGCGGCGTTGTTGATCGGAACCACCGCCGCCCTCGGGCTGCCCTGGCTTTCGCCTTGGTGGTTGGCGCTCGCCGTGCTCGGCATCGGGGTCGCCGGCTGGTGGCACGGCCGGGCTGGGCGCTGGTACGGCCCCCTCCTGACGGGATTTGCGCTGGCCAGCCTGCACGCCGCGCATGCCCTCTCGCTGCAATTGCCGGCAGACCTGACCCGCCTCGAAACGCGGATTGCCGGGCGCATCGTCGAGCTGCCCGTGCACGAGCCGCGTCGCACGCGGCTGGATGTCCGCGTCGACAACGATGTCTCGCAGCCGGCTGCTCTGCGGGGTCGGCTTCTGCGCCTGGCCTGGTACAGCGACAACCCGGAAGCTCGCCGCGAGTTGCTGGCCGGTCAGCGCTGGCAGTTCGACGTGCGGCTGCGAGCACCGCGCGGGCTGCGCAATCCCGGTGGCATGGACGCCGAGATGCACGCGATGGCACGCCGCGTCACGGCCAACGGGTACATCCGCGAACCCTCGCTTGCCCGGCTCCTGGCATCCCCCACGGGACTCCAGGCCTGGCGCGAACGCATGTCGACGCGTATTGCGGGTAGCGTTTCCAATCCGGCGGCGCGATTCGTGCAGGCCCTGTCGGTTGGCGACACGCGCGGCCTCGACGATGGCGACTGGGCAGTGTTGCGCGCCAATGGCCTGACCCACCTTGTCGCGATCTCGGGATTCCACGTCGGCCTGGTGGCCGGGCTGTTCAGCCTGCTGGCGCGCGTGCTGTGGTGGCTGCTTCCCGGTCTTGCGCGGCGTTGGCCCCGGCAGATTGCCGCGGCGCTGGCTGCCGTGGCGGGCGCCAGCCTGTACACGGCGGTCGCCGGGTTTGCCCTGCCGACAGTGCGCACGTTGCTGATGATCGCCATCCTGGCCCTGGTCCGTGTCGCACGGCGCCCGCTCGGCGGGTTCGACACGCTCGCGCTGGCGGCGATCGCGATGTTGCTGGTGGATCCGTTGGCGGTGCTCGCCGCGGGATTCTGGCTGAGCTTTCTTGGCGTGGCTTGGTTGCTCTGGTGCCTGCCGCCATCGTCCGAGCCCGCGAGCCGCGGCGCCATGATCGGCGACCTGGTGTCGGCACAGGGCGTTGCGTCGCTGGGGTTGTTGCCGCTGGGCGTGGTGCTGTTTGGCCAGGCATCGTTGGCCGGGCCGATCGCAAACCTGATCGCGGTGCCATGGTGGAGTCTGGTGGTGGTGCCACTAGCGCTGGTGGGTACGGGCCTGGAAGGCCTGCACGCGGGGTGGGGGCAGTGGTGCTGGCAGGCGGCCGCATGGTGCTTCCAGCAAAGCTGGCCACTGTTCGATTGGCTGGCCGGCAGCGGACTGGCGCTGTGGTGGCTGCCAGAGGCAGCGTGGTACGCGTTGCCGCTCGCGCTGCTCGGCGCATTCTGGCTGTTGCTACCGCGTGGCGTTCCCGGCAAGGCGCTGGCGTTGCTGCTGTGGCTGCCGTTGCTGTGGCCACAGCGGCACCTGCCGGCAACGGGGGAGGCCGAACTGGCCATGCTCGACGTGGGGCAGGGCTTGTCGGTGCTGGTACGTACCCGCCATCACACCCTGCTGTACGACATGGGGCCGGCCGTGCGCGATGGCTTCGATGCCGGCGAGCGCGCCGTGGTTCCGGCGCTGCATGCGCTGGGCGTGCGCCGGCTGGACGCTGCCGTCGTCAGTCACGGCGACAACGACCACGCGGGCGGCTACCCGGCCGTCGCTGCCGTGTTTCCGGCCGATGCGGGTTACGCGCCGGCCGATTCGCCGGTCGCGGGCAAGGCGCTGTGCGAGGCGGGGCGTCGCTGGACCTGGGATGAGGTCGAGTTCGCCTTCCTGCACCCTCCACCGCACTTTCCCTACCTGGGCAACGAGTCGAGTTGCGTGCTTCGCATTCGTGCCCGGCACGGCTCGGCGTTGCTGACCGGCGATATCGGCCAGGTGGTCGAGCGCGACCTGGTGCGTCTGCATGGGGACGAGCTGCGCTCCGACGTGGTGCTGGCGGCCCACCACGGAAGCGGTGGCTCGTCCGATCCGGGGTTCGTTCAGGCAACGCGCCCGCAGCGGGTGCTGGTGTCGTCCGGCCACGGCAACCGGTTCGGGCATCCCAAGCCGGACGTGCTTGCGCGGTGGGCCAAGGTTGGCGCGCAATCCGTGGATACCGCCCGCGACGGCGCGGTCCGGGTGCGGCTGCTGGCAACCGGGGTGGAGGTCGAAACGCGACGTGCGGCACGCCCGCGCTTCTGGGACGCCGCCCGGCGGTCGGCAACGGCGCCGGCTGGGCTATCCTATCGGCCTGAATAACACGGCCTTGGGCCGGAGGTTCGCGTGCTGGAATTGGTCAAGGCCGGCGGTTGGCCGATGATCCCGCTGTTGCTGTTGTCGGCGATCGCCCTGGCGATCATCGCGGAGCGGGCCTGGACACTGCGTCGCAAGGTGGTGCTGCCACCGGCGTTGGGCAAGGAAGTCCGGACCTGGGCTGCGGGCGGCAAGCTCGACCCGGCCCACATCGAATCCCTGCGCAGCAATTCGCCGCTGGGCGAGCTGCTGGCCGCGGCCCTGGACGTCCGTCACCGTCCGCGGGACCTGATCCGCGAGCGCATCGAGGACGTCGGTCGCCATCTCGTGCACCGCATGGAGCGCTACCTCAACACGCTCGGCACGATCTCCGCTGCCGGTCCGCTGCTGGGCCTGTTCGGCACGGTGGTCGGCATGATCCAGATGTTCCTGGGCATCCTCGACCACGGCATTGGCGACGTGACCCAGCTCGCCGGCGGTATCGGCAAGGCGCTGGTGTGCACCGCCGCGGGCATGATCGTTGCCATCCCGGCACTCATGGCGCACCGCTGGTTCCGCGGTCGCATTTCCGAGTACATCGTCGCGATGGAGCACGAGGCCATCCAGCTGCTCGACGTGATCGAGCCGCACGCGGCGGTGCGCCCGGTCGCGCCGGCGCCCGCGCCCGTGGCCAAGAAGACCGCCTGAGGTCCCGCCCGCATGCGCATTCGCGACCACCGCGCCGACGACGAGCCGGAGATCAACCTGGTTCCGTTGATCGACGTGATCCTGGTGCTGATCATCTTCTTCGTGGTCACCGCCACCTTCGACGCCCGCTCGATCCTCAAGATCGAACTGCCGCGCGCCACCGGTGAGCCAGCCCGCGAGACCGACAAGGCACTGAGCCTCCTGGTCAACGCCGACGGTCGCTATTTCGTGGACGACCGCGAGGTGCTGCGCGACGATATCGAGTCGCTCAAGGTGACCCTGGTCGAGGTGGTCGGCAGCGATCGGGAACGCCCGGTACTGCTGCGCGCCGATGCGCGCACGCCGCACCAGGCGGTTGTCACCGCGTACGACGCGCTTGGCCAGCTCGGCTTCCGCCGCGTAATGATCGCCACCGCGCCCGAGGCACGGGCAGCCGCAGGTGCCACCCGGTGACCACGGCCGAATCGCCGTGGCAGACCTACCGCCGGCTGATCTCCTTCGCCCGGCCCTACCGCGGCCTGCTGCTGCTGGCGCTGGTCGGGATGCTGCTGGAAGCGGCTGCCGGTGCCGGTTTCACCAAGCTGATGGAGCCGGTGGTCAACGACACCTTCATCGAGCGTGATGCGCGCCTGAGCGTATTGCTGCCGTTGGCGATCGTCGGACTGTTCGTGGTGCGCGGCATCGCCGGCTACGTCGCCGACACCAACATGGCGCGCGCCGGACGCAGCGTCGCCCGCGACATGCGCGTCAACGTGCTGGGCAAATACCTGCGCCTGCCGGGCCTGCGCTTCGACAACGAACCGGTGCCGTCGATGCTGGTGCGGCTGGGCTCGGACAGTGACCAGGTCGCACAGGCCGCGGTCGACGCGTTCAAGGTCATGCTGCAGCAGTCGTTCCAGATCCTGGGTGCGCTGGTGGTGATGTTGTCCACCAGCTGGCAGGTGACGATGGCGATCCTGGTCCTGGGGCCACCGCTGGCGCTGATCATGGACCGTGTCGGACGGCGCTACCGCAGCATCAGCCACCGCGTGCAGGAAAGCGGTGCACTGCTGCTCCAAGCTGCCGACCAGGCGCTGTCCAACCAGCAGGAAGTGAAGATCTACGGCGCCCAGGGCGTTGAGCTGGAGCGCTACGCCCGCCAGGCCAACGTTGGCCTCAAGCTGAGCATGAAGGTCGAGGCGACGCGCAGCATCTCCTCGGCGATGGTGCAGCTGATGGGCTCGGTGGCACTGGCGCTGCTGCTGTTCTTTGCCGGTCGCGAGGCCGCGGCCGGACGGCTCAGCGCCGGCGGCTTCGTCGCGCTGATGATGGCGATGATGGCGATGATCCCCGCGCTCAAGCAGCTGACCAACGTGCAGGGCATGGTGCAGCGTGGCGTGGCGTCGGCCGAGCGCTTGTTCAGCGTGCTCGACGCCGCGGACGAGATCGACGAGGGAACGCGTCCGCTGGCACGCGCGCAGGGCCTGATCGAGTTCCGTGACGTCACCGCGCGTTACCCGGGCCAGGACCGGCCGGCACTGGCCGATATCAGTTTCACCGCGCGTCCGGGTACGGTCACCGCGATCGTCGGACGTTCGGGCAGCGGCAAGTCCAGCCTGATCAAGCTGATTCCGCGCTTCTACGAATCCGAGGCCGGGCAGATCCTGCTCGACGGCCACCCGATCCAGGACTATCCGCTGGCCGACGTGCGCCGGCAGATCGCCCTGGTTGGCCAGCAGGTCATGCTGTTCGACGGGAGCGTTGCGGCCAACGTGGCCTATGGCGAGCTGGAAAATACCGGTGCCGACAACCTCCAGCAGGCGATCCGCGACGCCAACGCGATGGAGTTCGTCGAACGGCTGCCCGACGGGCTGCAGGCGGGCATCGGCAGCAAGGGCGGCAAGTTGTCCGGTGGTCAGCGGCAACGCCTGGCGATCGCCCGGGCGATGCTCAAGGACGCCCCGATCCTGATTCTCGACGAGGCCACCGCCGCGCTCGACAACGAATCCGAACGCCTCGTGCAGGACGCGCTCGAACGGCTGATGCCCGATCGCACCACGCTGGTGATCGCCCACCGGCTGTCCACGGTCGAGCACGCCGACCAGGTGCTGGTCCTCGACGAGGGACGCATCGTCGAGCGCGGCAGCCATCGCGAACTGCTGGCCAGGGACGGGTTGTACGCGCACCTGCACCGCATGCAGTTCCGCGAGGGCCAATGAGCGGACCCGGATCCGCCCCGCGCGGGCAACAACCGCCTTACTGGTACGGCGATACGCCCGTTCCGCTGCACGCGCGCCTGCTCGCCGGGCTGTATGCCGGTGTCACCGCATTGCGTCGCCGCCTATATCACGCGGGCCTCCTGCGTCGCCGTCATCCGGGTGTTCCGGTGCTGGTGGTGGGCAACATCACCGCCGGCGGCGCCGGCAAGACCCCATTGACGATCGAGCTGGTCGAACGGCTGCGCGCGGCCGGCTGGAACCCGGGCGTGGCCAGTCGCGGCTACGGCCGAAACAACGCCCGCAAACCCATCTGGGTCGAGCGCGGCATGGATCCGGTGGAAGGTGGCGACGAACCGGTGCTGATCGTGCGACGCACCGGCGTGCGCCTGCGCGTGGACCGCAATCGCGCGGCCGCTGCGCGCGCGCTGGCCGCGGCGGGCTGCGATATCGTGGTCTGCGACGACGGCCTGCAACATTATCGGCTCGCCCGCGATGTCGAGATCGAGGTCGTCGATGGCCGGCGCCGTTACGGCAACGGCCAACTGCTTCCAGCCGGACCGCTGCGCGAACCGCCGGAGCGCGGAGCGGCCTGCGATTTCCGCGTGGTCAACGGCGGTGGGCCAGGGCAGCCCGGTGCAGGATTCGGCGAATGGCCGATGCGACTGCTCGCTGACCAGGCGTTGCCGCTGGGCGGTGGTCGTCCGCGGCCGCTGGTGTCGTTTGCCGGACTACGCGTGCACGCGGTCGCCGGCATCGGCGATCCCGAGCGCTTCTTCTCGATGCTGCGTGGATTGGGCATTGCCGTGGTGCCGCACGCGTTTGCCGATCACCATCGGTACAGCGCGGAAGACTTCGAGTTCGGTAGCCGGTTGCCGGTGCTGATGACCGAAAAAGACGCGGTCAAGTGCGCCGAATTCGTCACCGAGCTGCACTACAGCGTGCCGGTGCGCGCCGATCTGCCCGAGGCCTTCTGGGTCGCGTTGCTCGATCGCCTGCCACGACCGGCCAGGGAGCCCAAATGACACCAGCCGACCCCCGCGATGCCGACGGTTTTGTCGTGGCCATCCCGGCGCGCTACGCCGCATCGCGATTGCCCGGCAAGCCGTTGCGTGCGCTTGCCGGAGAGCCGCTGGTGCTGCACGTCGCACGCCGGGCGCTGGCCGCTGGCGCGCGCGAGGTGTGGGTCGCTGCCGATGACGATCGCATCGCCGCCGCGCTGACCGGCTGCGGCGTGCGCGTCGCCATGACATCGCCGGACCACGCGTCCGGCACCGATCGCCTCGCCGAATGCGCGCGTATCGCCGGCTGGAGCGATGACACCATCGTCGTCAACCTGCAGGGCGACGAACCCTTCGCGCCCGCGGCCGGCATCCGCGCCGTGGCGGGGTGCCTGCGGGCGAGCGGGGCGGTGATGTCCACGCTGGCGACGCCGATCGACGACGTCGACACCCTGTTCGATCCGAACGCCGTCAAGCTCGTGCGTGCCGCCAATGGCGACGCCCTTTACTTCAGCCGTGCCCCGTTGCCCTGGCCGCGCGATGCATTCGCCGCGGATCGCTCGCGCCTGCCTTCGGGTGGACACTGGCTTCGCCACATCGGCATCTACGGCTACCGCGCCGGCTTCCTGCAGCAGTTCGCGGCGATGCCCGCCGGGCGGCTGGAGCAGGTCGAATCGCTGGAGCAGTTGCGTGTGCTTGAGGCCGGTCATCGCATCGCGGTCGCGCTGACGCCGGAGCCGTTCCCTCCCGGCGTCGATACGCCTGACGACCTCATCCGCGCCGAGGCGCACCTCGCCGGCGGCCATGGCTGAGCCATTGCGCCTGCTGGTGGTGTGCCTGGGCAACATCTGCCGCTCGCCGATGGCCGAGGGCGTGCTGCGTGCGCGCATCGCGGCGTCGCCGCTGGCGGGTCGGGTCGAGGTCGATTCGGCCGGCACCGGCGACTGGCACGTCGGGCATGCGCCGGACCCGCGCGCGGTGGCCATGGCGGCGCGGCACCACGTCGACATCTCCGGGCAGCGCGCGCGGCAGTTCGGCGTCGTCGACGCAGGCCAGCACGACTGGCTGCTGTGCGCCGACACCACCAACCTGCGCGACGTTCGCGCGCGACTGCCCCACCAGGACCGCGCGCGTGCCGCGCTGCTGCTGGACTGGTGCGACGGGTCGGTGGCGGGCGCGGAAGTGCCGGACCCGTACACCGGCGGCGAGCCGGAATTCGAGTACGCCTGGCGGCTGCTGGACACCGCCGCGCAGGCCGCCGTCCAACGCTTGCTGCAGTTGCCGGTTTCCCGCTGGCGCAGCTGAGCCGCCCGACGCATTGTCGTACGTGATCGATCCGGACCGGGCTGCGCGACCCGACCGTGTGCGGTTCGACCCAATCACGGCAACGTGCTTGATCGTGACGCTTGCCGATACCATCTCATTGTCGATGCCCGCCATCCTGCAGCCCCTGTTGCTTGCCTTCCCGCCCACGACCGCGCGCCCCGCGTCGTGCGCGCCGCCGCGCGCGCGGGCCCAGCTGGAGCGCACCCGATGACGTCCCCGGTCGCGCCGCCGCTGTTCGACGGCAAGGATTTCGTTCGTGCGCTGAGCACCGCGCCGGGCGTGTACCGCATGCTCGCCGCCGACGACAGCGTGCTGTACGTGGGCAAGGCCGGTGCGCTCAAAAACCGCGTGTCGAGCTACTTCAATGCGACGCCAAAATCGGCGCGGATCATGGCGATGCTGTCCCAGGTCGCACGCATGGAGGTCACGGTCACCCGGACCGAGGCCGAGGCGCTGATCCTCGAGAACCAGCTGATCAAGTCGTTGAAGCCGCGTTACAACGTGCTGCTGCGCGACGACAAGAGCTACCCATACGTCCTGATGACCAGCGAGCCGTGGCCGCGCATCGCGATGCATCGCGGCCCGCGCGCCGTGCCCGGGCGCTACTTCGGTCCGTACCCCAGTGTGCTGGCGGTGCGCGAGACGATGAACCTCATGCACAAGCTGTTCCGCCTGCGCAGTTGCGAGGACAGCGTGTTCCGCAATCGCTCGCGACCCTGCCTGCAGCACCAGATCGGCCGCTGCAGCGCACCCTGCGTGGGGCTGGTGCAGGCGCGCGACTATGCCGACAGCGTCCGGCGCGCGACGCTGCTGCTGGACGGCCGCAGCGACGAGCTGACCGACGAACTCGGACGCACGATGCAGGCCGCGAGCGATCGCCTCGACTTTGAAGAGGCTGCGCGCCTGCGCGACCTGGTGGCGTCGATCCGCACGCTGCAGGCGCGCCAGTACGTCGATGGCCGCGCCGCGGATCTGGACGTGCTTGCCTGCGCGATGCACGGCGCACAGGCATGCGTGCTGCTGCTGGCGTTCCGGGATGGCCGCAATCTGGGCACGCGATCCTTCTTCCCCAAGACCAACGGCAGCGACAACGCAGAAGAAGTGCTGGCCGCGTTCGTGTCGCAGTACTACGGCGAGCAGATGCCGCCGCGTGAGATCGTGCTCGATCGCGATATTCCCGACCGCGAGCTGATCGAGCAGGCGCTGTCCAGCGCAGGCGATCGCCGCGTGCAGATCCGGTGCAACGTGCGCGGCGAGCGCGCCGGTTACGTTGATCTGGCGCGACGCAACGCCGCCATCGCGCTGGCCGGCGAGCAGACCAGCAACGCGGCCCAGCACGCGCGCGCCGACGATCTGCGCAAGTTGCTGGGCCTGGAAGAGATCGCCGCGCGCATCGAGTGCTTCGACATCAGCCACACCATGGGCGAGGCTACCGTCGCCTCGTGCGTGGTGTTCGACGCGCAGGGTCCGGTACGCGGGCAGTACCGGCGCTACAACATCAGCGGCATCGAGCCAGGTGACGACTACGCCGCCATGCACCAGGCGCTGCACAGGCGCTTCCGGCGTGCGGTCGAAGAGGCCGCGCTGCGTGATGGGACGGAGGGAATGGCGTCAGGGCAGGGCGGCGACGCGTCCGCCGATGCCGTGCTCCCCGATGCCGTGCCCACCGAAGCCGCGCCCGCCGGCAAACGCGCGCGCGGCGAGCCCCTCGGCGTGTTGCCGGACGTGCTGCTGATCGACGGCGGTGCCGGGCAGGTCGCACAGGCGCGTGCCGTACTCGACGAGCTGGGCATCAACGCGGTGGTACTGGTGGGCGTGGCCAAGGGCCCGGCACGTCGTCCCGGCGACGAGGAGTTGCTGCTGCCCGACGGCCGTAGCGTGCGCCCGGGCGCCGACTCCCCGGCTCTCCAGCTGGTCCAGCAAGTGCGTGACGAGGCGCACAGATTCGCGATCACCGGGCACCGTGGTCGACGCCAGAAGGTGCGAAACAGCAGCCGTCTCGAGGATATTCCCGGCATCGGCCCGCGCCGTCGGGCTAACCTGTTGCGGCATTTCGGCGGACTGGGCGGACTCAAGGCGGCCGGCGTCGAGGAAATTTCCCGGGTCGAAGGCGTCAACGCCGCGTTGGCCGAGCGTATCTATGCCACCCTGCACGGGCTGGATTCGCCGGCCAGGGACGTGCCCAACACCGGTTCGCGGAGTGAAGGATGAAGTTGACGGTACCGACCATGCTGACCCTGCTGCGGATCGTCCTGATCCCGGTGCTGGTGCTGGTGTTCTACCTGGAGTTCAAATGGACCAATTTCGCGGCGGCCTTCATCTTCGCGTTTGCGTCCGTCACCGACTGGCTCGATGGCTGGATCGCGCGCCGCTATAACCAGTTCTCGGCGTTCGGCGCCTTCCTCGATCCGGTTGCCGACAAGCTGATGGTCGCCGTGGCGCTGGTGATCACCGTGCAGAGCCACCACACGATCTGGATGGCGCTGTGGGCCGCGGTCATCATTGGCCGCGAGATCGCCGTGTCGGCGCTGCGCGAGTGGATGGCCGAGCTGGGCGAGCGGGCCGTGGTCAAGGTTGCCGCCATCGGCAAGTTCAAGACCATCGTTCAGATGGTCGCGCTGGTGTTCCTGCTCTACAAGGAGCCCTTGTTCGGACTGCCGGTGTTCGCGATCGGCGAGTGGCTGCTCGCGGTGGCGGCGATTCTGACCCTGTGGTCGGGCGCCGCATACCTGCGCGCAGCGTGGCCAACGCTGAAGAAAGAGGAAGACAGGAGTTGACACGTTCGCTGTGATCGGTAGAATTCTCGTTCTGCCTCGCGGGAATAGCTCAGTTGGTAGAGCACGACCTTGCCAAGGTCGGGGTCGAGGGTTCGAGTCCCTTTTCCCGCTCCAGGTTCCAACAAAGCCCCGCTAGCGGGGTTTTGTTTTTAAGGCGGACGGCACGGTGTATCGTGCAGCCGTCGCCGCAGACTTCGGTCTACGGCAAATGAAGTCACCGGCCGGGTGGCAGAGTGGTTATGCAGCGGACTGCAAATCCGCGTACGCCGGTTCAATTCCGACCTCGGCCTCCAAGCTTCACGTTTTATAGCAGTACGATTCATCATTGGTTTCAGAAGTGTGTCGCGGCGGTTCGTTGACGAGAATTTCTTCGCAGCGTGCTTCGCAAAGGGTTTCTCAGTCAGAAGATTCTTTGTTAGAATTTCGCCTCACAATGCGGGAATAGCTCAGTTGGTAGAGCACGACCTTGCCAAGGTCGGGGTCGAGGGTTCGAGTCCCTTTTCCCGCTCCAGTTTCAGGCCTAGTGCCTCCGTCGTCCGTTCTCCATCGGACGCACCAGACCCCGCCATGGCGGGGTTTGTCGTTTCTGCGGTTTGCTCGATCCGATCGACGCCCCACCCGACGGCAACCGGCCGCTCGCGGTTCCTGGACGGCGGCCCAGCGGCTCGGTGTGTTCGTGTCGTAAGCTAGCGCCCCTCGACTGCCCGAATGGCGAAATCGGTAGACGCAGCGGACTTAAAATCCGCCAGCTTTGCGGCTGTGCCGGTTCGAGTCCGGCTTCGGGCACCACGTCGAAACGCGATTGGATATCTTCCAATCCATTGAGCACCAGGCGGCCCCACGATGCGGTGGGTCCGCGCCGCCAGGGCGCTCTCGCAGGTCGGCGGGAATCCGATCCCGCGTCCGTGCCACACAAGCCGCCACGATGCGAGCATCTCAGGCTTCGCGCGCAAGACGCCCGGCGCGCGCCCACGATCGTGGCCAGGAATGACGTGCTGGTGAACGACGCGACCGTTGCCGACACATCGACTACGCCCAAACCTGTACGTTGACCTCCGCTCCGATCCCAGTTGAAGGCAGCGTCATGTCGATATCCACGTTGACCGCGTCCGCTTCGATCGCGTCCGCGTTGTTCCTGCCATTTCTGCTGCAGACCTCCGCCGTGCCCAACGCGGCACCGACGCCGGTGGTCGCACCCGCGCAGGGCACGATCGCCCCGTCCGACATGCTCCCCCCCGACTTGCTCCCGCCCGAGTTCGTGCAGTGCATCGACGGGCTACGTGCGCAGGCGCTTTCGGCCGGCGTCGACGCGGCCGTGTTCGACCGGCACGTACGCCACCTGACACCCGATTTCACGGTGCTGCCGCTGCTGGACAAGCAGCCTGAGTTCTCGACGCCGATCTGGGACTACCTCTCCGGACTGGTCGACCAGGAGCGTGTCGACGACGGCAAGGCGATGTTGTCCACGCATGCGCAGACGCTGTCGCGGGTGGCAGCGCAGTACGGCGTGGACGCCCCCAGCGTGGTCGCGGTGTGGGGCGTGGAAAGCAATTTCGGCAGGAATTTCGGCAAGCGCCCGCTGCTGGTCTCGCTGACCACGCTGTCGTGCATGGGCCGACGGCAGGCGTTCTTCCGCGGCGAACTCATCAGCGCACTGCAGATCGTGCAGTCCGGCGATGTCGAGGCGCAGGCGTTGGTGGGTTCCTGGGCGGGCGCATTCGGCCACACGCAGTTCATGCCATCCACGTTCCAGCGCATTGCCGTGGACGGCGACGGCGATGGGCGTCGCGATCTGGTTGCCAGCGTGCCCGACGCGCTCGCATCGACCGCAAACTTCCTGAAGGTTGCCGGTTGGCGCAGCGGCGAGCCGTGGGGCTATGAGGTGCGGTTGCCGGAAGCGGGCGCTGGCACGGTCAGCGGTCGCACCGAGCGGCTGCCATTGTCCAACTGGACATCGCAAGGCATCGTGCGCGCCGACGGCGGTGCAATCACGCTTCCGCCTTCGACGCCCGCGGCCCTCTTGCTGCCGGCCGGGCGGCAAGGCCCCGCGTTCCTGGTCTTTCGCAACTTCGACGCGATCTACTCCTACAACGCGGCCGAAAGCTACGCGCTCGCGATCGCCTTGTTGTCCGATCGGCTGCGTGGCGGCACCGGCCTGCGCACACCGTGGCCGACGCCGGACCCGGGCCTGTCACGCAGCGAGCGACGCGAGTTGCAGGTGCTGTTGCTCGCGCGCGGGCATGCCATCGGCGAGGCCGACGGCATGATCGGCACGCTGTCGCGCCAGGCAATCCAGCAGGAGCAATTGCGGCTCGGCTTGCAGCCCGTCGACGGCCGCGCCGGCCAGCAGATCCTGCGGGCGCTGCGCGATGGCGCACCGGCTGCGACACCGCCTGCGACATCGCCCGCGACATCGGCAAAGGTGCCGATCGCGCTGCCCGCGATCGCTCCCGTCGTCCCACCGCCACCGATGCCCGAAAGCGGCCGCAAATAGCCGCCAAGCGCGGTCGTGCGATCCGTCGCCGGCCGTATGCTGGGCGCTATGCTGCGGCGTCTGCCACCGCCGTCGGAATCCGCATGTCGCGTTACACCCTCTATGCCCTGAGCCTGCTGCTGACCGCGCTGTCGTTGTTGTTGATGCGAGCGGACCCGGCCTGGGCGTGGGGCGTGGGAGGGTTCGGGGCGCTCGCGGTGCTTGGCACCGTCGATCTGCTGCAGAAGCGCAGCACGTTGCGTCGCAACTATCCGATCCTTGCGCATTTCCGCTACGGCCTGGAATCCATCGGCCCCGAGATGCGTCAGTACTTCATCGAGGCCGACACGGCGGAAGTGCCGTTCTCGCGCGAGCAGCGCGCACTGGTCTACCAGCGCAGCAAGTCGGTCAACGACGTGCGCCCCTTCGGCACGCTGCAGGACGTGTACGGCAACGACTACGAATGGATCAACCATTCGCTGCTGCCCGCGCCGCATGGCTCGCACGACTTCCGGGTGGTGATCGGCGAGTCTTCGGCGCAGCCGTACTCGGCCAGCGTGTTCAACATCTCGGCGATGAGCTTCGGCTCGCTGTCGCCCAACGCGATTCGCGCGCTGAACGAGGGCGCGCGACGCGGCGGGTTCTACCACGACACCGGCGAGGGTTCGATCTCGCCCTATCACCGCGAGAACGGCGGCGACCTGGTGTGGGAAATTGGTTCGGGCTATTTCGGTTGCCGCAACGACGACGGCAGCTTCAATGCCGAGCGCTTCGCGGCGAACGCGCACGACCCGCAAGTCAAGATGATCGAGCTGAAGCTGTCGCAAGGCGCCAAGCCCGGCCACGGCGGCGTGCTGCCAGCGGCCAAGGTCACCGCCGAGATCGCCGCCACGCGCGGCGTCCCGGAGGGCGTGGAGTGCGTGTCGCCCGCGCGCCATGCCGCCTTCGACACCCCGCGCGGCCTGTTGGAGTTCATCGCGCAGCTGCGCGAGTTGTCCGGCGGCAAGCCAACCGGCTTCAAGCTGGCAATCGGCCATCCCTGGGAGTGGTTCGGCATTGCCAAGGCAATGGCCGAGACCGGTCTGCTGCCGGATTTCATCGTGGTCGATGGCGCCGAGGGCGGCACCGGTGCGGCGCCGGCGGAGTTCATCGACCATGTCGGCGTGCCCATGCACGAGGCGCTGATGCTGGTTCACAACACCCTGGTGGGCCTGGAATTGCGCGACCGCGTGCGGATCGGCGCGGCCGGTCGCATCACCAGTGCGTTCGACATCGCACGCACGCTGGCGATGGGCGCGGACTGGTGCAATGCGGCGCGTGGCTACATGTTCGCGCTGGGCTGCATCCAGGCGCAGAGCTGCCACACCGATCGCTGCCCCAGCGGTGTGGCCACGCAGGACCCGACGCGATGGGGGCGCCTGGACGTGCCCGACAAGGCATCGCGCGTGCACCACTTCCACAACAACACGCTCAAGGCCTTGCGCGATCTGCTGTGCGCATCGGGTATCGGGCACCCCGGTCAGATCGGTCCGGAGCACATCCTGCGGCGGATGTCGCCGACCGAGGTGCGCTCGCTTGGCGCCATCTACCGATTCCTCGCCCCTGGCGATCTGATCGGCAAGGTGCCCGAGCACGCGGTGTTCCAGGCGTTCTGGCCGAACGCGCGCAGTGATTCGTTCGCCGCGCCCGAGAAGGTGCAGTCGATGCGGAACAGCAAGTCGTTCTAGCGGGCGGGTTTGCAGTGCCCGGTGGAGCAGGGCGGGCCGCAGTGTGCGGCGCGCCTCAGTCCAGCAGGTCGAGCACACGTTCGGGTGGACGACCGATCACCGCGCGCCCACGGTGCACGAACACGGGTCGCTCGATCAGCCGTGGATGTGCGGCCATCGCCGCGATCAGGGCAGCGTCATCGAGCGCGCGATCGTCCAGCCCGAGTTCGGCGAACTCGGTTTCGCCGGTACGCAGCAGGTCGCGTGCGGGCAAGCCCAGCAGGTCGAGCAGGGCACGCAGCTGCGACGCGTCGAGCGGCGTGTCGAGATAGTGGACGATCTGCGGCTCGATGCCGCGCTCGCGCAGCAGTTCCAGCGCGCCACGGGATTTCGAGCAGCGGGCGTTGTGATACAGCGTCGTCGCGCCTGCTGTTGCATCTGCGGGATGGGGGTTCATCGCACTTCTCCTGGGCAGCCCGATTCAAGTCGAGCCGAGCCGCGATGCGGCTTGGGCTTGAATGAATTGTCAGACGATTGCCAGTGGCTCGCCCGCGGGAATGTAATCGTAACCCTCATCCCACGGGAAACGATGCTGCCTGTCAGGAAAGAACATGACCACGGCGGCAAAGGGCTTGTCCTGGTAGTAGCGCACAGCCGTTCCCAGGTACTCATCGAAGTGCTCGGGCCTGACGCACTTGAAGATGACGCTATAACCGCCAGTCAGAATGTTCTCGTCCTCGACTTCTGGCTGGATGGTGTGGCCGTTCTTGAGCAGGTAGGCGCACTCATGGAGCAGGGCATGTGCCTTTTCACGCTCGACGCCGAAGATCAGAACCTCTGGCGCGCCATAGGATTCACCGAAGCCAATCGAGTAGGTGAACTTGTCTTGATTGTCCTGGGTAGGAAAGACATGGAGGCAGTGCCAGCCAAAAGCCCGGATGTTGTCCGAGATTGTCTGGTTCTGTGCTGGAAGATCTTTACTCATCGTCTAACGCCCGAATGAAGCCGATTGGCGAAGCGGCTTCGGCTGGAATGAATTATCAATCTCCGTCAACCTCCCGTGAGCTCGCGCACTGCGCTCCAAAACTCTAGCATTGCTGCGCGACCCAGCCTTCGGTGACACCTCATGGAACGAGCGATCCTCTTCGTCGTCTCCGTCCTTGCCCTGATGCTCTTCGCGGGCCCGTGTCTGGGCGCGCCGTCGGCGTGCCAACGCATCAGTTTCCACGGTGAGGTCGTGGGCCAGGACGCCTTTCGCGTCAATCTCGGCATGGGGCTGACATTTCGCCTGGAACCCTCAGGCGACGAGAGCGGCTGGGAGTTCGAGATCGGGCCGACGCAGTCCCGATCCGACGAATGGGACGCGTACATCTACACGCTCACCCCGCCGTGGCGCGGGCGGCATGCCACGATGCTCAATACGTCGTACGCGACGCCCGCGCGGCAGGCCGCCACCGGTGCGCAACGCCACTTCTGGTTTCTGCTCCGACGGGCTGATGCCCCCGCGGCCAAGGCGGCACTCGATGACGTCCTGTGGCCGAAGACTGACGAAGCACAAGAAAGCGCACTGATGCAGCTTGGCGACCTCCCGAGAGGCAGCGGGGAACTGACCATCCTGGCGGCGGACATCGAACCCGGTCTCGCGGTGTCGAATCCTTCGGAACTCGAGCCCCTCGGGCGCATCCACCGGCTCGCCTTCCGGGTTGCACTGACGCTCCCGGAGGGTTTTTCCCCGGCGGCGACTCTCGCGAAGGACGTGGCGCCGTGCCCTGATCCACACGCCTGGGCGCAGCAATGGCAGTAGCGCGCGGCCCGGGCGCGGTCGACCGTGATGTCGGTAGCCGTCAGTCAACTCCCGAACTGGCGCTCTGACCACTGTCGTTCCGCGCGCCGCGTAATCATCTCGCGATCGCGAGGTGGATTCGATGCGGGCGAAATCAGGTATTGAGACGCAGGCCGTGCTTGGCGTTGCACGCGACGTGCCAGCATGTACGAACCACTTTCGCGATAAGGAGATTGCGGTGAAAGCTGAAACACCATTGCACAGCTGGCGCTGGCCGAATGCGACGCGCGCGCTTCTCACCCACGCTGCGTTGTTGGCAGGCGTGCTTGCCCTGACGGGCTGCCCACAGGCGTCGAGTCCGCCTGCACCCGACCTCGCGGCTGCGGAGAGTTCATCCCCAGCGTCCGCGTCCTTGCTCGGTTCCTCGACGGCTTCCTCAGTGGCGGCCCCGCCTGCGAGATCGCTTTCCACCGGTCGACATCGATCGGGCCCCACGCTGGCGTCGGTGTGTTTCCAGGTACAGCAATACGGCGTCACCTTCACTCTGGATCGGGCGTATCCCTGCGGCCAGTTTGCCAACGGCGACTATTGGGTCACGCCAGTCGAAGGCAGCCTGGGCAAGGTCAAGGTGCTGTCGATCACGCCTGCCTATGAGGAGGGTCGCAACGGCCTGGAGGTGAATCCGTCCCGGGTTGATCGGCATGGCTTCGACGCAGGGGCGGATGGTTTCGACGAGACGCTGGTGCAGACACTGCCGTACTCCGCCGAGCCCAACGAATCGCTGGTGAAGGCGGTATCGATCATCGGCCACGACAAGACCTATCTCGATACCGCGGTGGTGCTCACGGTACTGGCCGCCGCGCCGCCGGAGGGCGGACGCAATGTGTTCCGCCCGCCTTACTTCGGCCAAAGCAAGCCGCTGTACTCGACGAACGGGATGCGGTTGGACTTGTTGCCTACCTTGCCCGCGCTACCGGACATGCCCACCTTGCCCGAGCTGTCGGAACGGTTTGCCCGCGTGCAGTTGGATCACCAACTCTGGTGGAGTGCCGATCAGATCCATCCGGTGAAGAACATGCCGGACTACGGTGCCGCGATTGCTATGGACAACTCGGTAGCCTCGCTGCGCCTGATGGTCGAAGGCGACCCGGTCGAACGCAAGCAACTGGCAATCCACCTGGTGCAATACGGCATCGATCTCGACGCGGCCATGAAGGGCGGTCTGCACTTCCTGGCCGACGGTGGTCACCGGCACGGCCGGAAGTTGGTGCTGGCCCTGTCCGCGCTGCTGCTCAACGACCAGGCAATGGCTGCGCGCGTGCGTGATTTCCAGCAAGGCACCTTTCAGGAGGACGGTCACCTTTATGTCGGTGCCGGATCCGGGATAGTGCTGTTTGGTCAGCTCTGCACTGCCGCGGATTACTGGGAAAACCAGATCACCGGTGGGAACTCGCGCGACTGCCGCGACCCCTATGGCTATATCGATGGTGGCCAGGAACCGGGTGCCTACTACCAGATGTGCTGCACGGCCAAGGCGTTCAAGGCCACCGCACTCGCACTGCGGCTGCTGCCGGCCTTGCGCTGCATCTGGACCGACGACCGGATCCTGCGTTATGCCGACCGCTGGGTGGAGCACGGCGCATGGACCCAGCCCGATCCCTATCAGCCTGGCGGCAACGGGGCGCTCGACAACAATCCGGCCGACGGCACGGGGCGCTGGCCGGGCGCACATGGCGCGGCGCGCGATGAGGGCTACTACGCCAATGCGTTCGCTGATGCCATGTGGGCTGCGTACCGATCGCAAGCCAGCGATACGTACAGTTGCTCCTCGCGTATCGAGGCGCCCTGCAATGGGGTTCTCATCCCGACGCGGTGAATGCTTCCGGCGCGGCGCGGGCTGCGAAGCATGAGGAACGTACCCTGAGCGCCGGGTCTTCCTCACCGTCGCGAGTAGGGCGGTCGTGGCCCGCCGCTCTGCGCCTTTGAAGGGGCGGGTAAAAAACCCGCCCCACGAACTCTGACCCCGCTACTGCTTGAGAATCGCCTGGATCATCGATTCCGAATAGAACTCGCCGCTGCCTTCACTGCGGGCCATCATGGCGCGCCACAGCGGCATCGGCGCCATCGCATAGCCATGGAAGCGCTTGAATCCGCAAGCGTAGAGGCCGCGATTGACCGTCACGTCGCCCGCGAGTTGATCGCATTCCTTGAGCAGCTCCTGCGCATACTGATCGCTCGCTTCCGCGGTGAAGATGCCCGTCGCGCGCATGGCCTCCAGCATGATCGCCTCCGCTCCCCCTTCGTGGACCCAGGCGTCGTCGCCGCCGATACCGCCGCGCATCAGATTGACCTGCCACAGATGCGCCATTTCGTGCGCAACCAGGCGTGCCATGTAGGCGCGCTTCTTCGGATGATCATCGACCAGGCCCGCGCCCTGCAGGCGGTAGGTGATACCGCCGCCGGCGACGCCGCCCTTGACGTTGAAGGTGCCGGGCGCCCCGTCAAACCCGACCACAGCCACCGAGATCAAGGGCGTGTCGATCAAGTCACGCTGGAATGCCTGCTCGTAGTACTGCGACACCTTCGTAGTGGTGTCGTCAATGACCTCACGCAGCCAGGCCGGGGCTTTCGGATCGATGATGACGTTCACGTTGCCCATGCGCACCGGCTTTTGCGGTCCGAAGTAGGCATAGCCGGTCAGTTCGGTGCCGGGCTTGGCCGGCGCGATCACCGTTTCACCCGGCAGGCCCTGCAGATGCAACGCGACGTCCATGCTGCGCTGGCGATCGTCCTGAGTCAGGGCGCCGTGCAGGAAGCCAAGATAGAAATCCCAGCCGCCGTCGGAAAAGCGGTCGATCGGAGCGTATTGCCCCTCGTCAAAATCGTCATAGGCACTGATCTCCACGCTCAGTTCGGTCAGCGGTGACGCACTGCGCATGGCTTCGCTACCGTCGTCGGCGACCAGCTCCACTCCCGGCGTCAGAGGGCGCCAGGCCTGCTTGCGGTAGGGGCCGACCTGCGCGCCCAATTCCACAGCGGTGATGGGCTCCGCAAAGACGTAATCGGCGCGCCATTTGTCGGCAGCGATATGGGTCAGCGTCAGTTTGGTCGGCAAGGGCGCCGGTGCTGCGGCGTGGACGGTACCAACCAGCGCTGCAAGCAACAGGGCGGCGCACGCCGCAATCGCGCGCACGGCATTGCGCGAGCGTTGCTCGCGATCCAGGAAGAAGTTTCGCAAGACGTGGCTCCGTGCGCTGTGGGTCGACGCATTGTTGGCGGGAGCGCCGCGTCCATGAAATGTGCAGGAGGTCACCGTGCCGCGGGGCACTGCCACATCACCGCGGGTTCACGATGGTGGGCCGGGGCCCACCCTACGCGGTTGCCCCAGGGCGCCTCGTCCGATGGGTGCGACACCACGGACTTCGGGATGGCGTTGAGCGGCACCGCGGCGGGTCGCTGCACCGGGTCGGCTTCGGGTCCGTAGTCGGCGAGGATGCGGGGTAGGTCGCGTGCCCTGGGCGGTGGCGTCCACGCTTCCGGCGCTCGCGGGTTCACGATGGTGGGCCGGGGCCCACCCGACGCGCTCCTCTTGTCTTCGCCAAAGCTGATCGGTATAGTGCCGCTCCTCGCTCGACGGCCGTCAGGCCCGACAGCAGGATGTGAATGATTCCGGGCGGTTAGCTCAGCGGTAGAGCATTGCCTTCACACGGCAAGGGTCGCAGGTTCGAACCCTGCACCGCCCACCATTCAGAACAACGACTTAGGCCACCCGACGGGGTGGCCTTTTTCGTTGTACGGATCGGAGTGCGGATGATGCATCCGCCTGCGACGGCATACGATCCTGCGTAGGGTGGGCCCAGGCCCACCATCGCGAGTCCGCGAGTCCGCGAGTCCGCGAGTCCGCGAGTCCGCGAGTCCGCGAGTCCGCGAGTCCGCGCGTAGGCCCACCATCGCGAACCCGCGAGCACATGCGAACGCCATTCGGCTTCGGCCTTGCGGCCCACGGTCGATGGGTATCGCTTTGCTCAACCCATCCTACGATCCTGCGTAGGGTGGGCCCAGGCCCACCATCGCGAGTCCGCAAGTCCGCGCGTAGGCCCACCATCGCGAACCCGCGAGCACATGCGAACGCCATTCGGCTTCGGCCTTGCGGCCCACGGTCGATGGGTATCGCGTTGCTCAACCCATCCTACGATCCTGCGTAGGGTGGGCCCAGGCCCACCATCGCGAGTCCGCGAGTCCGCGCGCAGGCCCACCATCGCGAACCAGCGAGCACATGCGAACGTCATTCGGTGACGTGGGCCCGCCCCGTTGGTCGATCGCTTGGATGGCCGGTTCAACCAACAGGTCACTCCAGCTGCGCGCGGGCGTACTCAGCGTCGAGGGCTTCCATCGCGTCGTGCGGTTTGAGCTTGCCGGCCTTCTCGTACGCGGCCGCCGCGGCGGCTTCCTGCTTGTCGCCATGCAGCAGCATCAGCACGTTGCCGTGTTCGATGTGGGCGATCGGTGAGTCGGCGGTCAACTTGAGCGCGGTCTTGATGTGCTTGTCGGCTTCGGCGGATTTGGCGCCATAGGTCAGCCCGCCGATCATGCCGCCGACCTTGCCGATGATCTCGGCGTGGTACAGCGCCATGGCCGTGTGCGCCTCCGCGTGCTTGGGGGCGAGTTCCAGCGCGGCGTCGAGCGCGTGGCGGACCTTGCCGGCGATGCCTTGCTTGATCGCCTTGAGCAGGCCCAGGTGCTGGCTGTAACGCCCCAGCGCGAACGCGTGGCGATAGTGGCTGTTGGCGTCATCGGGCAATGCCGCCACCGCAGCCTCGGTCAGTTTGGCGGCCTGCTCGAAGCGCTTGAGCTTCTCGCCGTCGTCGTCGACCAGGTAGGTCGCGTGGATGCCGATGGCCTTGACCGCGAGCGACGTTCCCACCACGCCCAGCGCCTGGCCGGCACCGAACGCCTGCTTGAAGTCGCCGCGGTGGAAGGCACGCCAACCGTCCTGCAGCGCGCTTGCCAGAGCGTCGGCGTCGAGGCCCTTGGGCGCGGCCTTGCCGGCCGCGGCGATCAGCGCGGCGGCGCGCTTGCTGTCCGGGAAGGGCTCGACGTCGCCGGCGTGCAGCTTGGGCCAGGCCTTCTTCAACGCGTCGCCTTCGTAGGCGAATGCGCTGGCGTCATGGGGGAATGCGGTCCAGGTGTTCTTTGCGGCCATTGACGGTCCTTCGGTCGGCAGGGTTGCCGGGCAGCATCCCGCGCCATGCCGGGGCTGGCAAGCCTGCGCCCGGACACGGCGTGCGGGGAGGCGCGTAGCAAGAAGTGGGGCACGGATCCGGGCGGCGCGGCACCCGGCCGACCGGGCTGCGCCAGTGGTCGAGCGCGCTCGCCGGTGCCAGCTAGTGTGAAAGCTCGGCGCGGTTTCGTCACAGTGCGGCCCCGAAGCCGGCGATCGTGCCGGTACCTGGAGCCGTCCATGGCGACCCGTCGACACATTGCTACCCGTCACACCACCTTGCGACACCTCTGGCTGGCGGGCCTGGGCCTCACGGTCGTGGCGCGGCGCGAAGTGATCAGCGGCGGCCGTCGCGTGGTTCGTCGCCTGGCCACATTCGATGCTGGCGCCGTGTTGCGCGACCGAGTGGAGGATGCGCGCGGACAAGTTCCGCCCGGCGTGCTGCGCTTCAGCGCCGAGGTCGAGGCGCGACTGGCGCCGGTGCTCGAGAAGCTTGGACTCGCCAAGGGTGGGCGTGCGGCGCCAAAGGGCCGCAAGACCGGCAGCGGCAAGCGTCCGGCTGCGCGCCGCCAGGCCGCCGTGCGGCAACCGCGCCGCAACGCGCGCGGGGCTTGAAAGACCTGATACACACCGTCTCTCTCTCCACCGTCAGTGGACTTCGAAGCCCCGCGAAAGCGGGGTTTCGTCGTTGAGGGCGCGCGAAAAGCTGCTGCCCGCCGCGTCAGTCGAGGTAGGCGCGGACCAGCGTGTTGAGGTGCACGCGTTCGGCGTCGCGCAGGAACGGCGCCATCAGCATCATCACCTGCACGATGCCGTCGCGGATCGCGGCGTGCTCGTCCTTGTCGCCGCGCGCGGACGCGTAGTTGAGCCAGAAAGTGGCGATGACCAGGACGTTGGTTGCCGTTGCCGCCAGCTCGTCGCTGGACGCGCGCATGATGCCCGCCTGCGAAAGACCCCGGAACACGCCATGGGCGCTTTCGTCGGCGCGCTTGAGGATACGCGCGAAGCGGATCCTCAGCCGTCGGTTGCGGCTCAGGATCTCGACCAGATCGCGGTACAGGAAGCGATAGTCCCAGATGCACTCGAACACCAGGTGCAACTGCAACCAGATGTCCTCGAGCCCCGGCAGACGACCTTCGGGCGCGGTGAGTGCCTCGTCCATGCGCTCCTCGAAGCGCGCGAACAGGTGCTCGATGATGTCGTCCTTGTTGCGGAAGTGGTAGTACAGGTTGCCGGGGCTGATCTCGAGTTCGTCGGCGATGTGGTTGGTGGTGACGTTCGGTTCGCCCTGGGCATTGAACATCGCCAGGCTGGCGTCGAGGATGAGCTGGCGGGTCTGCCTGGCCACGGTCTGTCGGTGTCCCGGCTCAGCCGCGCAGCTTCTGCACCAGGTCCACGTACTTCTGCATGGCCTCGTCCTGGCTCAGTCCCTTGACCTTCTCCCACGCCTCGTACTTGGCGGTGCCGACGAAATCGAAGAACCCGGGCTTCGGGCCGCTGACGTCGCCCTCGGCGCCTTGCTTGTAGAGCGCGTAGAGGCGCAGCAGCGTGTCGTTGTCCGGACGGTCCGGCAGCGACTGGACATCGCCCTTGGCCTGCTCAAAAGCGTGTTTCAGATCCGACATGGCGTTGTCCTCCAGACGAGCCGATGGTGAGCGCGAATGACAGCATGCACTACCGGGGTGGTCAATACGCTGGCGATTGTTCCGCGGCACCGGCTCTGGCAACGTAGAGCGAAGACGCCGCAACCTGCGGCGGGCCATGGAGTAGGGAGGCGGCATGAGTTATTTCGTCACCGGCGCGACCGGGTTCATCGGGCGCCATCTCGTCAGCAACCTCCTCAAGCGCAAGGGCACCGTCCATGTGCTGGTGCGAAAGGATTCGCTGAAGAAGCTCGACGCGATAGCCCGCAAGATGGGCTGGGACATGAAACGTGTGGTCGTGGTCAACGGCGACATGACGGCTGCCAAGTGCGGCGTGAGTGCCGCGCAACTTCGTGCGCTGTCGGGCAAGGTCAAGCACTTCTTCCATCTCGCCGCGGTGTACGACCTCACCGCCAGCGCGGAATCGCAGCGCGTGGCCAACATCGACGGCACCAGCAACGCGCTCGACCTCGCCGCCGTGATCAAGGCCGGCTGCTTCCATCACACCAGTTCGATCGCCGCCGCGGGCCTGTACCCGGGCGTGTTCCGCGAGGACATGTTCCATGAGGCCGAGGGGCTCGACGACCCCTACCTGCGTACCAAGCACGAGTCCGAAGGGCTGGTGCGCGCCGAGAAGCGCGTCAAGTGGCGCATCTACCGGCCGGGCATGGTGGTTGGCCACTCGCAGACCGGCGAGATGGACAAGATCGACGGCCCGTACTACTTCTTCACCTTCCTCAAGAAGCTGCGCCAGATGCTGCCGCCGTGGATGCCCACGCTGGGTCTGGAGGGCGGACGCATCAACGTGGTGCCGGTCGATTTCGTTGTGGACGCGATGGACCACATCGCGCACAAGCCGCGCCTGGACGGCCACTGCTTCCATCTGACCGACCCGGAACCGCAACGCGTCGGCGAGGTGCTCAACACCTTCGCGCGCGCAGGTCACGCGCCCGAAATGACGATGCGCATCGATGCGCGCATGTTCGCGTTCGTGCCAAGCGGCATCCGCGGTGCGGTCGGCAACCTGCCGCCGGTGCGCCGCTTCATCGGCATGCTGCTTCGCGATTTCCAGATCCCCAAGGAAACGATCAAGTTCCTCACCTATCCGACGCGTTTCGACAACCGCGAGACCGAGCGTGCACTCAAGGGCAGCGGCATCAAGGTGCCCGCGCTCGACGGCTACGCCTGGCGCCTGTGGGATTACTGGGAGCGTCACCTGGACCCCGACCTGTTCGTCGACCGCTCACTCAAGGGCAAGGTACGCAACAAGGTGGTGGTGATTACCGGCGGTTCCTCGGGCATCGGCCTGGCCACGGCGCAAAAGGTGGCGGCGGCGGGCGCGGTGACGGTCATCGTCGCGCGCGGCGAGGAGGAACTGTTCAAGGCCCGTGACGCGATGAAGGCCGCCGGCGGCAAGGTGTTCGCCTATACCGCCGACCTGGCCGACCTGGCCGACTGCGATCGCCTGGTCAAGCAGGTGCTCGATGACCATGGCCACGTCGACTTCCTGATCAACAACGCCGGCCGCTCGATCCGCCGCTCGATCGAACTCAGCTACGACCGCTTCCACGATTTCGAGCGGACCATGCAGCTCAATTACTTCGGCAGCCTGCGCCTGATCATGGGCCTGCTGCCGAAGATGATCGAGCGACGCCGCGGCCACATCATCAACATCAGCTCGATCGGCGTGCTGGCCAGCTCGCCCCGGTTCTCGGCCTACGTGGCATCCAAGGCCGCACTGGATGCCTTCAGTCGCTGCGCGCAGGGCGAGTTGTCGGGCAAGGGCATCAGCTTCACCACGATCAACATGCCGTTGGTGAAAACGCCGATGATCGCGCCCACCAAGATGTACGACAGCGTGCCCACCCTCACGCCCGAGGAAGCTGCCGATCTGCTGGTCAAGGCGATCATCGAGAAGCCCAGCCGCATCGCAACGCGCCTGGGCATCTTCTCGGCGGTGTTGAATGCGGTGGCGCCGAAGGCCTACGAGGTGGTGATGAGCACGGCGTTCGAGCTGTTCCCCGATTCGGCCGCGGCCAAGGGCGACAAGAAGGCGTTGAAGGAAGAGCACGCAAGCAACGAGCAGATCGCCTTCGCGGCGTTGATGCGCGGCGTGCACTGGTGATGCCGGTCGTGGGGGCGCCTGCAACGGCGTCCCCACGACGTTGCGACCCCTTCAGCGTGTCCGCGATGGCCGCGCAGCGATGCGTCTTCGTGGTGGCGGTGGCGGGCTGTCAGCCGGCGTCCGCTGGGCCGACGCGATAGCAGACGCGCGACGGTGGTACGAACGACGACAAGATCGCTGGCACGAGCACTGGCGCAGTGCCCCGGCGCGTGTGCGCTGCTGTGCGGGCGACGGTTCTGGCCACAGCCGCGCTACAGGCGTGCGCGGGGTTGTGGCGGCCTGGGATCAGGCCGGGGCGTTCAATAGGAGCACTGCAGGAACCGCACCGCCGAGTTGCTTCTGGCAGGCGGTTGCAACTGCAGGCGCGAGAGCCGCAACTGGTCGTGGCGAACCAGCATCCTGCAGATCTCGTTGACGCGCTTGCTGCCGCTCTCGTCTGCGAGATAGACCATCAGCGTGGAGCGCGTCGACCACACCGCGCGCTCGATGCCCGGTAACGCGTTGACGTCGCGGATCACCGCAACGCGCTGCTCTTGCTCGCTGGTTGGTGCCGACGACGCAGTGCCGCCAGCTGCCGATGCGGTGGGCGTGGAGGATGCGGGAGCGTCAGCGGCGTCTTCGGACGCCGGTACGGCCGTCGTTGGCGCCGGTTCGACCTGGGCGATGGCCGGCGCGGCGGAGGCGCCGTCCGACGGCTTGCCCAGGCCCAGCCCAATCGCGAGCACCGGGCCCAGCACCAGCGCGGCCAGCCACGCCAGCACGCTCATGCGGATGCTGCTGGCGCGCGCTTTCGTCACCAGGTCCTGGTGCAGGCTGGGAGGCAGCAGCGGATCGATCAACGGCCACAGGGTGGCGCCATCGAGCAGCTCCAGGCCGCGGTGGTTCTTGCGCGCATCGGGTTCAATCCGACCCAGGGTGGCCAGGATGCCGCCGGCCGCACCGTTGAAGCGCACCGCGTCGGCCAGCTCGTTAACCTGCGTGGTGTTGATTCGGTAGCTGGCGCCCTGCTTGCAGCTGAGCAACCAGGTCTGTCCATCGCGATTGAGCATCAGGTCGGCGTGCGTGCCGCTTTCGCTGGTGGGTTCGATGCGGTTCGCATCGAAGCCCTGCGCCTGCAGCGCTTCGATGACGAAACGTGAGAACTCGCGCCATCGCATCGCAGCCAGTGCCCGGATGCCCGAATCGAGGATCAATTGCTTGCATCGGACCACCCAGATCCAGGCGCTGGCCGCGCCACCCAGGATGACCGCTATCACGAGCGCGCTTGCTACGAAGGAAGCCGTCAACATCCTGACCTCGAAGGGGCGTGCTGGACCATGAGTCGGGACTATACGCGTCCGGGTGCATAGATCGACAGAGGCTGGATGCGGATCGTCGTCGTCACGAGCGCCGATCATCGGGCACTCGCACCTGCTGTGCCTACGTTCATGCGCGCCGACACCGGCCACGAGGCGCTCGACCAGAGACAAAAAAGCCCGTCGATCCGTCCGTGCGGGAGGGGATGCACGGAGGGAGCGACGGGCCTGGAGGCGCGGCGGGCCGCGCCCAGGGTGAAACGGTGCGGTTGGTTAGCCTGTTACGGGGCGACCGGCGGCTTCGGGGCGTCGATCGACTTGCGCGCGGACTTCTTGACGGCCGGCTTGCTTGCCTTCTTGCTGGCCGGCTTGGCGGCGGCCGCAGCCGGCTTTGCGGCCTTGGCGGGCTTTTTCGTGGCGGTTGCCGGCGCCTTGGCGCCGTTGTGCCTGCGCAGTTCGGCCGTCAGCGTGTCGACACGACGGCTGAGATCGGCCAGGTCGTCACGGCCCGGTACGCCGAGCTTGTTGAGCGCGCGCTGCACGCGATCCTCGAACACCTTCTCGAGGCGGTCCCACGTGTCGGCGGCGCGCTCGCGTGCCTGGCCCACCTTGGATTCGACTACGTCACGCACGGCGTCGGCCTGGCCACCGGCGAACTTGCGTGCGGTCTGCTCCAGGCCAAGGCCTTCCTTGACGAGGCCTTCGAACAACTTGGTGCCTTCGGCCTGGGCACGGCCAAACGCGCCGACACCGGCGAGCCAGATCTGCTGCGCCGATTCGCTGAGCGACTTCGACAGGTGCTCGGCCTGTGCCTGGGCACCGGGCTTGGCGGTGCTGCGCTTGCTGGAGGCTTTCTTCGCGGTCTTCTTGAACGTGGCCATGGCGCTTCCCTGAGTCTGCGTGGTCGAAGGTGGATCGGTGACTTGGACGATCCTGATGATCGTGGCCAATGCACCATCGCCGCGGGGCCTAGAGTTTTCACACCAGCAACGTGTTGGCAGTGTGTGTGCGTCGCTCAGCGTGGGGGCTGTCGGCGGCTTTCGACGATGCGTTCGACATCGTCGAGCGCGCGCTTGAGGCGCGCGGTGGTATCGGTGTCGCGCGCAGGCCGTGCCAGGCCGTCGAGGATCGAGCGGTTCTCGTCGGCCACCACGTCGGTGCGTATGCGAATGCCGTGCGCGGCCAGGAGCGGTGCGAGAACGTCGGCGCGACGGTGCAGGTCGGCCATGGTGTTGCGGTAGGCGATCTCGCAGATGCGCCGACGCGCCGAAAAACTGAAGGCATTGGTGAAGAACAGCTCGCCGTCTTCGGCGTTGGGCTCGAACACCAGCTGATCGATGTCCGGGTACTGCTGGCGGTAGCGCGCCAGACCGACCTGCATGCGCGACTGCAACAGGGTGCGGAAGGTCTGGGACAGCACCGCGGGCAGGCCGCCCGATGCCAGGTGGCGAGCGACGTCGCTGCCCGGCGTGCGCTGCGAGTTGAACGGTACCAGCGGGTTGATGCCGATCATCAGGTCGATGCCGCGCTCGAGCACCACCGAGGCGTGCATCGTGCGGCGCAGTGCGCCGTCGACGAAATGGCGGCCGCGCAGTTCGACCGGTGGGTACAAGCCGGGCAGGGCGGCGCTGGCCTGCACCGCGGTCGAGATCGGCACATCGTCCCAACCCTGGGCGCCGAAGCGCACCGCGTCGCCGCTGTCCAGATCGACCGCGACCACGAACAACGGCGCGGCCAGCTTGCGGAAATCGTTGCTCCGGCCGCGACGCGTGAACACCTCCCGCAGGAAGTGCTCGATCGCGGCGTTGTCGAACAACCCGGTGGGGACCAGCCCGCCGAAGCTCGCGACCAGGTCCGACCAGCGCGCATCGCCCGGCGAGAACAGCGCCTCACGCCACCACTGGGTGGCCAGGCGAGGCAGGCTCGACGCGCGGCGCAGGTACTCGAAGATCGCCGGCCGCAGGAAGGTCTCGGGACGGAACTGGACGTCGTTGCTGTCGCCGGTGATGAAGATCCGGCACATCTCCTCGGTGCCCATCCGGTTGGCCAGGGCGGCGGCGAGGAACGCGCCACTGCTGACACCAACGTAGCAATCCAGCCGAGTGAGGTCGAAGCCGTCGAGGGCCTCGTCCATGGCGCGCAGCGCGCCCAGCTCGTACATGCCGCCGATCGGTCCGCCACCGGCGACTGCCAGGCCGATCCTGGGTTCGGCCGAGGACTTGCGCGCCCGCTTCCGGGCCGAATGGAGTGACAGCATGTAGGTACATACGGCGAGGTTGGGTCGAGTGTAGCCCAATCGCCGCCACCGCCCGGCCTGGGCACCGCCGTCGCGCTTGCGGGCTTGCCGGGTGCGGACGATGATCGCGCCAATGTCCCGCAATCCCGACCTGTCCTCCCGGCTGGGCTGCCTGCTGCAACGGCACCAGACGCTGCACGACCGCCGCCTCGAACCGCGCAACCACCTGCGTTGGCTGCCGGAGTTGCGGCGCTGGCAGGCGGCGCGGCTGCAGGCCAGCTTCGAGCGCTTCCTGCTGGACCCGCGTCGGCGGCCGGCCGCGCAATTCTTCCTGACCGACGTCTACAACGATCACGACTTCAGCCGTCGCGATGCCGACATCGCGCGCGTGCTGCCGATGATGCAGACGCTGCTGCCGGGCGCCCTGCTGGCGACGGTGGCCGATGCGATCGAGCTGGGCGTGCTGACGCATGCCTTCGACCTGCGCATGGCACATGTGCTGGACCGGATCGCACCGCGACGCCGCAAGCTGGATGCCGCCCTGTACGCGCAGGCCTATCGCGAAGCGGGCTTGCCGCGTCTGCGCGGCCACCAGATCGACCTGATCGCCAGTGTCGGCAATGGCCTGGGACGGGCGTTGCGGATGACCGGCGTGGTGGTGCTGCTGAAGTTGTCGCGTGGCCCGGCCAAGGCGGCCGGGCTGAGCGAGCTGCAGGGGTTTCTGGAGCGTGGTGTCGCGGCGTTCTCGAAGCTGGGCGAGGTCGCCGGCTTCATTGCCGAGATCGAAGGCGACGAACGTGACGTCGCCGCGCGCCTGTTTGGCGGCGACCCCGATCCGTTTCGTGGCGCGGCCGGACGTTGAGACTCGGGTCGGATCAGCCGAAGCGTTCTTCCAGCACCCGGCGGATTTCCGATTCGATGGGGCCCTTCAGCGCACCCAGCAGGAATCCCAGTTTCGCGGTGACGTGCAACTGCTTGGGCAGCAACGCGATGTGGCCGTCGACGCCGCTGCGCGCGAAGTTGAGCGTGTCGCCGTCCCAGCCGTATTCCATGCCGAAGCGCTCGGCGAGTTTCTCGGCCACTTCCTGCACCGCGGCGCGTGCCTTGGCCGGTGCCAGTGAGTGGGCGTGCTGGATGTTGATGTGGGACATCGGGATTCTCCGGGGTTGCCCGGTATTGTGCGTGTGCAGGCCGGCTGCTTCCAAGTGCGCGGACCCGTGCTAGATTCCCGCCGCGTGGATGCCCTCAGACTTCGATTCCCCAATCAAACCCCGGACGACCTGGTGCTGAGCCAGGGCGTGCACGGCATCGGCCGCGGGCCGGACGGCCTGCCGGTGGCGACCGATGACCCCGGCATGACGTTGGTACAGCTAAGCGTCGATCGCCGTGGCGTGTGGCTGCGACTGCGCGATGGCGTGCGCGGTCTGCACGTCAACGGTCGCCCTGTGAAGCGCATGGCGATGCTGCGCGCCGGCGACTCGATCTACTTCGAGGGTGTCGAGATGGGGCTGCTGGGTGGCGTGCCATCGGCGGCGCCAACGGGCAGCCCGGATGCCGCCACCAACGCCGACGTGCGCATGGTGCTGCGCGGCCTGGCCGGGCAATACCACGGGCGTTGCATCCCGCTGGACCAGACGCGCCTGGTGGGGCGGGCCGCCGATTGCGACATCCGCATTGGCGAAGGCGGCATCAGCGGCCATCACGCCAGGCTCGAACCGCACGGCGATGGCGTGGTGCTGCGCGACGAAGGCTCCAGCGCCGGCACCCTGGTCAACGGCGTGGCCGTGCGCGACGCGTTGCTGCGCTCGGGCGACCAGGTGGTGTTCGAGGCGCAGAGTCGCTTCGTGGTCGAGGCGCCGCTCGGTGCAGGCCAGCAGCGATCGACGGCACTGGACGCGGTCGATCGCGATGCCGACCCACTCGAACTCGAAGGCGCAGGCCCGGCGATGTCGTCGGTGCGGCGCATGCCGTGGCTGCTGCTTGCCGCGTTGATGCTTGCCGGCGCTCTCAGCCTGTTGCTGATGTACGGCGTGCGCTGAGCGTTCGTCGCGACGCCAGCTTTTTCCACAGCCGCCAGCCCAGCAACACTGCGAGGATCGCCGCGTACATTGCCGGCTCGCGGATGTCGGACTTCACCAGCCACCAGAAGTGCAGCACCGCCAGCACGGCGGTGGCGTACACCAGCAGATGCAGCCGGCCCCAGTTGCGGCCCAGGCGGCGCATCGCGGCCTTGGTCGAGGTCAGGGCCAGCGGCACCAGCAGCAGCCACGCGGCGAAGCCGACCGTGATGTAGGGACGCTTGACGATTTCCTCGAACACCTGCGTCCAGTAGCCGCGCAGGTCGAGCACCAGGTAGGCGGAGAAGTGCAGGCTGGCGTAGGCGAATGCGTACAGCCCCAGCAGGCGCCGGAACCGCAGCAGCACGGCTTGGCCGGTGACCTGTCGCAGGGGCGTGATCGCCAGCGTCAGCAGCAGCATGCGCAGCGCCCACAGCCCGAGGCGGTGCTCGATCTCGGCCACGGGGTCCGCACCCAGGCCGCCGCTGCCGGTCAGCCACTCCGCACGGATTTGCCAGGCGAGAATCGCCATCGGCGTCAATGCCAGCAGGTGCACGACGAGCTTGGCGACGATGACGCCAGCCGGCGTCTTCGGGCGCGCCGGGCCAGTCCGCGACACCCGCGCAGGCGCCGCGGAGCGGTGGCCCGTCTTGCTGGCGGGTACGGTCACGTGCGCGTTGTCCACCGGATCAGAACCACTGCCGCAGGTCCATGCCCGCGTACAACCCGGCGACCTGCTCGGCGTAGCCGTTGAACGGCCGGGTGGGAATGCGTTCGGCGAACAGCTTGCTGGCGGTGCCGGCAATGCGGCGCTCGGTCTTCTGGCTCCAGCGCGGGTGGTCCACGCCGGGATTCACGTTCGAGAAAAACCCGTACTCGCTGGGCTGGCTCTCGTTCCAGCTGGTGAGCGGCATGCGTTCGACGAAGGTGATCGCCACGATCGACTTGATGCTCTTGAAGCCGTACTTCCACGGCACCACCAACCGCAGCGGCGCGCCGTTCTGCTGGGGCAGGGGTTTGCCGTAGAGGCCGGTCGCGAGCAGCGTCAGCGGGTGCATGGCTTCGTCGATGCGCAGGCCCTCGCGGTAGGGCCAGTCGAGCGCGGCATAGGCGATGCCCGGCATCTGCCGCGGGTCGGCCAGGGTGGTGAAGGCGACGTACTTCGCCCGCGAATCGGGCTCGAAGCGCTTGAGCACCTCGCCCAGCGGCACGCCCAGCCACGGGATCACCATCGACCAGCCCTCGACACAGCGCAGCCGGTAGACGCGCTCCTCGGGCGCCCGCGCGCCAAGCAGGTCCTCGACCGAGAACCGGCCCGGCTTGGCGCAGGCGCCGCCGACGGCAACCGTCCACGGCGAGGTGCGCAGCGTGCGTGCGGCCCGCGATGGGTCGGTCTTGCCCGTTCCGAACTCGTAGAAGTTGTTGTAGCTGGTGATGTCCTCGAGTCGGGTCAACGCTTCGGTGGTCGAGAAGCCGGCGCGCGCCTGTTCAGGGCTGATCACCAGGCCCGACGGCGGAGGCGGTTCGGCCTTGCCGCAGCCGGCCAGGGCCAGGGTCGGCGCGGTCATCATCGCCGCCAGCAGGCGCCGGCGCTGCCGATACACCGTTTCGTCGGTGATCTGGGCCGAGGGGATGGCGAGTGCGTCGCGCAGGGACATGGCTGACTCCGTGGATTGACCTACCTAAGCACAAGAGGCGGCAAAGGGGCGAAAAGTTGCGCGGGAAACAAAGGCTCCGCGCTCTGCTGCGCTGCGGCATACTCGGGAGCCCTCAATCACGGATGCCCCGCATGTCCCGCGCCTTCAACTTCAGTGCCGGCCCCGCCACCCTGCCCGAAGCCGTACTGCGCCAGGCGCAGGCGGAAATGCTCGACTGGCACGGTGTCGGCGCCTCGATCGTCGAGCTCAGCCACCGCGGCCCGGAGTTCATGCAGGTGGCGGCCGAAGCCGAAGCCGACCTGCGCGCGCTGATGTCGATCCCGGACGATTACGCGGTGCTGTTCCTGCAGGGCGGTGCGACCACGGCGCAGGCGCTGCTGCCGCTGAATTTCGCTGCACCGGGCCAGGCGGTCGACTACGTGGTCACGGGTCACTGGGGCAAGACGGCACTCAAGCAGGTCAAGCACTGCGTGGCCGCCAACGTGGCCGCCAACGGCGAGCCCGGCGGCTACCGCGACATCCCGGCGCGCGACACGTGGCAGTTGTCCAGTGATGCGGCCTACGTGCACTACACCGCCAACGAGACCATCCACGGCGTCGAGTTCCGCGACATTCCCGACGTTGGCGACGTGCCGCTGGTCGGCGACTTCAGCTCCAGCATCGTGTCCGAGCCGCTGGATGTGTCGAAGTTCGGCGTGATTTACGCCGGCGCGCAGAAGAACCTCGGGCCGGTGGGCGTCTCGGTGGTGATCGTGCGCCGCGACCTGCTCGAACGCGCCGGTCAGCCGCGCGCGGAAATCCTGGATTACCGCGCCCACCTGAAGGGCGAGTCGATGCTCAACACCCCACCCACCTGGAACTGGTACCTGGCCGGCCTGGTGTTCAAGTGGATGCTGGCCGAGGGCGGCGTCACCGAGTTCGCCGCGCGCAACGCGCGCAAGTCAGCGCTGCTGTACGGCGTGATCGACCAGTCCGGCGGCTTCTATCGCAACGAGGTCGCCGCGGCAGTGCGCTCGCGCATGAACGTGCCGTTCTTCCTGCACGACGAGGCGCTGGACAAGCCGTTCCTGGCCCAGGCGCAGGAAGCCGGCCTGATCTCGCTGAAGGGACATCGCGCCCTCGGCGGCATGCGCGCTTCGATCTACAACGCGATGCCGGAGGAGGGCGTGCAGGCGCTCGCGACGTTCATGCGCGACTTCCAGCAAAGGCACGGCTGATGGCCAGATCCACCAAGCCCAAGACGGTCGGTGCCAAGGCGCCGGCCGCGAAGGTGGCAAAAGCCGAGAAAACCGCGAAGGCCGTAAAGGCCACCGGCTCGAAGGCGACGTCCAGGACGACTCGCTCCGTGGCGGCGTCCGCGGCCGCGCCCGCCGCTGTGTCCGAGTTCCCCGGCAAGGCCACGGCCATCCCCGCCGGACTGGACCTGGGCACGCTGCGTGAGCGCATCGACGGCATCGACCGCAGCATCCAGACCTTGATCGCCGAACGCGCGCAGTACGCGGGCCAGGTCGGCCGTGCCAAGGGCAAGCTGGCGGCGGCGGTGGACTACTACCGGCCCGAGCGCGAAGCGCAGGTGCTGCGCCGTGTGGTCGACCGCAACGACGGGCCGCTGGGCGACGACGTGCTGGTGCGGTTGTTCCGCGAGATCATGTCGGCCTGCCTGGCGCAGCAGGAGCCGCTCAAGATCGGCTTCCTGGGGCCCGAGGGCACGCATTCGCAGCAGGCGGTGTACAAGCACTTCGGCCACTCGATCCACGGCCTGCCGCTGGGCAGCATCGAGGAAGTGTTCCAGGAGGTCGACGCCGGCAACGCCGACTTCGGCGTAGTGCCGGTGGAGAATTCCACCCAGGGCACCATCCAGTCCACGCTCGACATGTTCCTCAGCTCCAACGTGAAGATCTGCGGCGAGGTCGAGCTGCGCATCCACCAGCACCTGCTGTCGCGCAGCGGCCGCATCGAAGACATCGAACGCGTCTACTCGCACCCGCAATCGTTCGCGCAGTGCAAGGCCTGGCTGCGGCAGTACCTGCCCAAGGCCGAGGCGATCCCGGTGGCCAGCAATGCCGAGGCCGCACGCCGCGCGCGCAACGCCGACGATGCCGCGGCCATTGCCGGGGCCAGCGCCGGCAACGTCTACGGGCTCAAGAATGTCGCCGGCCCGATCGAGGACCGCCCCGACAACACCACGCGCTTCCTGGTGCTGGGCCGCGAGCTGTTCACCACCTCGGGCAACGATCGCACCTCGCTGCTGATCTTCATCAAGGATCAGCCCGGCGCGCTGCACCACGTTCTGGCGCCGTTCGCGCGGCACGGTCTGAGCATGAACCGCATCGAGTCGCGGCCCGGGCACACCGGTCGCTGGCAGTACGCGTTCTTCGTCGACATCGGCGGGCACGTGCACGACGAGGCGATGCGCCGCGCACTCGACGAACTCGCCGAGTTCGCCCAGGAGGTGAAGGTGCTTGGCTCGTACCCGGTGGCCATCGCATGAGCACGGCAACGTCCACCCCTTCGCCCGTGCGGCATGACGAGGCATGGTTCGCGAGCCGGGCGCAGCCTGGCGTGCGCGGCTTGCGCGCCTACGACCCGGGGCACGACCTGGTTGCCCTGCGCGCGCGTTTCGGCGAAGCCGGCCTGCTTGAGCTGGGCTCCAACGAGAATCCGTACGGCGCCTCGCCCGAGGCCCGCGCGGCCATCCTCGACCAGATGCATGCGCTGCACCGCTATCCCGATCCGCTGGGCGCGGACCTCAAGCGCGCGTTGGCCGCAAAGCACGGCGTCGATGCCGCGCAGATCCTGCTGGGCAATGGTTCGCACGAGTTGCTGATGCAACTGGCGCAGGTGTTTGCCGGGCCGGATCAGGACGTCGTGTACTCGCGCTACGGGTTTGCCGTGTTCGCGCTGGCAACGCAGTGCGCCGGTGCCCGCGCACATGTCGTGGAGGCGTTGCCGCGCGACCACGCGACGATGCCGCTGGGCCACGACCTGGACGCCATCCTCGCGGCGATCACGCCGGCCACGCGCCTGGTGTACCTGGCCAACCCGAACAATCCGACCGGCACGTGGTTCGGCCGGGATGCCTTTGCGACGTTCATGTCGAAGGTGCCCGCGGAGGTGATCGTGGTGATGGACGAGGCCTACGCCGAACTGGCCGACGACGGTGACACCGACGTGGCCAGCGGCCTGCCGTTGCTGGCGCGCCATGCCAACCTGGTGGTCACCCGCACCTTCAGCAAGGCGTATGGCCTGGCGGGACTTCGCGTGGGCTATCTGCTGGCGGCACGCGGCCTGGTGGCGGTGATGGAGCGCGTTCGCGAGAGCTTCAACGTCAACGGGCCGGCGCTGGCCGCGTGCGAGGCGGCGCTGCGCGACGAGTCGCATCTGGTTTGGGGCCGCACCCGCAATCGCGAGCAGCGTGAGCAGTTGGCCGAGGCGTTGCAGGCGCGCGGTCTGCGCGTGCTGCCCTCGCGCACCAACTTCGTGCTGGTGGACTTCTCGCGGCAAGACGATGCGGCGCGAACGGTGCAGGTCGAGGCGGCATTGATCGCGCGTGGCGTGGTACTGCGCCCGATGGCGGGCTACGGGCTGCCGGAATACCTGCGCATCACGGTCGGCAGCCAGAGTGAGAACCGCGCCCTGCTGTCCGCGCTGGACGACGTGCTGCGGTCCTGACCGCCGGCTGATCAACGCGACGACCGTGGCGGCCATCGCCGCCACGCTGGCTTCTCCCCACATCGACAGGGATTGGATGAGCAACCTCCAACAACCGGCCTGGATCGCGACCCGCGGCGGTCCGCTGCGCGGGCAATGGCACGTGCCCGGCGACAAATCGGTGTCGCACCGCGCGGTGATGCTGGGAGCGATCGCCGAAGGAACCACCCGCATCCGCGGCTTCCTCGAAGGCGAGGACACCCGTGCGACAGCGCGTGTGTTCGAGCAGCTCGGCGTGCGCATCGAGGCGCCCAACGCCAGCGAGCGCATCGTCCACGGTGTCGGTCTGCATGGCCTGCGCGCGCCGTCCGGCGAGCTGGATTGCGGCAATGCCGGGACCGGCATGCGTCTGCTGGCCGGCGTGCTGGCCGGGCAGGCGTTCGACAGCGTGCTGATCGGCGATGCCTCGCTGTCCAGGCGCCCGATGCGCCGCGTCACCGAACCGCTGGCCGCCATGGGCGCGCGCATCGACACCGACGACGGCGGCATGCCGCCGTTGCGCATCCACGGTGGCCGCCGGTTGCACGGCATCGACTACGCACTGCCGGTGGCAAGCGCGCAGGTGAAATCGGCGTTGCTGCTGGCCGGGCTGTATGCCGATGGTGAGACCGTCGTTCGTGAGCCGCACCCGACGCGCGACTACAGCGAGCGCATGCTCGCCGCGTTTGGCTGGCCGATCGCGTTTGCGCCGGGCCAGGCGCGGCTCAGCGGTGGGCACGTGCTGCGCGCCTGCGACGTCGAGGTTCCCGCGGATTTCTCCTCGGCAGCGTTCTTCCTGGTTGCTGCCAGCGTGGTGCCCGGTTCCGAGCTGCTGCTGCGCGCCGTGGGCCTGAACCCGCGTCGCACCGGTCTGCTGCAGGCCTTGCGCCTGATGGGCGCCGACATCACCGAGCAGAACCCCGGCTCACACGGCGGCGAGCCGGTCGCGGACCTGCTGGTGCGGCACGCGCCGCTGCACGGCGTCGACGTGCCCGTGACGCTGGTGCCGGACATGATCGACGAGTTCCCGGCATTGTTCGTCGCCGCTGCCTGCGCCAGCGGGCGCACTCGCGTCAGTGGCGCCGCCGAGTTGCGCGTCAAGGAGTCGGACCGCATCGCGACCATGGCCACCGGCCTGCGTGCGCTCGGCGCCGACATCGAGGAACGGCCCGATGGCGCCGTGATCGAAGGCGGGCGCCTGCACGGCGGCGACGTCAACAGCCACGGCGACCATCGCATCGCGATGAGCTTCGCGATCGCCGCCCAGCTGGCCGATGGCGAGGTGCGGATCGGCGATGTCGCCAACGTGGCGACGTCGTTCCCGGGCTTCGACGCGTTGGCCACCGGCATGGGCATGGGACTGGCCGCGGCCTAGGGCGACGGCGTACGGCTGCAATCGCAGGGCGCATCGCCGCCAGAACGCGCGGCGCTGCGAGTGGCGCCGTGACCGGCGTGTCCGCCCGCGCGACGATCGCCATCTCGACGCGATGGCCCGCTCCAGCTATTTCGGCGCCGGGTGCGCGGAGGGCGCCGCCGTAGGCCGCCAACAAACGCTTGCGATATGCCAATACCTGCGGCCGTTGCGTCGCAGGCGAGGGCGGCTACGGGCTGAACACGATCGGCACGCGAACGCTGTCGACCGTCGGCTGCCCATTCTTCATCGCGGGCCGGAATCGCCAGCGACGTACCGCATCGAGTGCGGCGCGGTCGAGCGCGCGCGAGCCGCTGGTCTGATCGACGCTGACCGCGGTGGGTACGCCGTCCGGGCCAATCTGCGCCAGCACGATCACCGTCCCGCTTTCGCCACGGCGCAGCGCCTGCCTCGGGTACTGCGGCGATGGCGTGTGGCCCGGCAACGGTTCCGGCGCGCTGCTGGTGACGGCGCTCGGCGGTGGCGGCGGTGCTGACGGCGGGACGGGCGCGGCGGGCGGTGGCGGTGGGGTGGTCTCCACGAGCGTCGGACGCTCGCCGTCTTCCCGTGTCGGCGCGGGCGGGGTGCCCAGGCCGCTGGCGTTGTCGGCACCGGCCGGCAGCGGCGCCGGCAGCGGTGCGTAGTCCGGCCCCGCCGTTCCGGCCGCGTCCGGCCCGGCCCGGTAGAAATCCTTCTGGGTGTCGCGTCCGCCAAGCCACACCATCAAGAACAGCAACAGCCCGGCGACGAATGCCAGTGCGGTCCACAGCAACGCAGCGCGCGAGGGCTTCCAGGCCTTGAAGTCGAACGGCCGACGCGGCGGCTTCGACGGGGACGGGGAGGGCGTGCTCGGGGACGGCGGAAGCGTGGGTTCGGACATGGACAGCTCGGCAGCAGGGGCCCGGGCATTCTGGCACGGTCGGTCCGGGCGCTCGCGATGGGGGTCGCAAAGCCACAAAACGGTGCAAGCATGCGGCGCCGCGACACGCGATAATCGCCGCCTCGCTCATCCGTGGTCCCCTCCATGCTCGATCCGAACCTGCTGCGCCAGAACCCCGCCGAACTCGCCGCGCGTCTGCGCGACAGCCGTGGTTACGTCCTTGATTCCTCCGTGCTGGAGTCGCTGGAAAGCGAGCGCAAGCAGATCCAGGTGCGCACCCAGGAGCTGCAGAACCTGCGCAACACGCGTTCCAAGGCGATCGGGCAGGCCAAGGCCAAGGGCGAGGATGTCACCGCGCTGATGGCCGAGGTGGCTGGCCTCGCCGACGAGTTGAAGGCCAGCGAGGCACGCCTGGAGACCATCAAGGCCGAGATCGACGCCATCGCGTTGGGCATTCCCAACCTGCCGCACGAATCGGTGCCCGCCGGCAACGACGAGTCCGGCAATGTCGAGCAACACCGCTGGGGCACGCCGCGAACGTTCGACTTCGCGGTGAAGGACCACGTCGACCTGGGCGCGCGCAACGGCTGGCTCGATGGCGACGCGGGCGCCAAGCTGTCGGGTGCGCGCTTCACCGTGCTGCGCGGCCAGCTGGCCCGCCTGCACCGCGCGCTGGCGCAGTTCATGCTCGATCTGCACACGGACGAGCACGGCTATCAGGAAACCAACGTGCCGCTGATCGTCAACGCCGACAGCATGCGCGGCACCGGCCAGCTGCCCAAGTTCGAGGACGATCTGTTCGCGACCGAGGTTGGCGAAACCCGCCGCTACCTGATCCCGACCTCGGAAGTGCCGCTGACCAACATCGTGCGCGACGAGATCCTCGAAGACACCGCGATGCCGGTGCGGATGACGGCGCACTCGATGTGCTTCCGCGCCGAGGCCGGCAGCCATGGTCGCGACACCCGCGGCATGATCCGCCAGCACCAGTTCGAGAAGGTCGAGCTGGTGTCGATCGCCCGTCCCGACGAAAGCTACGCCGAGCACGAGCGCATGACGCGTTGCGCCGAGGTGGTGCTGGAGAAGCTTGGCCTGCCGTACCGCCGCATGCTGCTGTGCACGGGCGACATGGGCTTCGGCGCCACCAAGACGTTCGATCTCGAAGTCTGGCTGCCCTCGCAGGACACCTACCGCGAGATTTCCTCGTGCTCGAATTGCGAGGCCTTCCAGGCCCGTCGCATGCAGGCACGCTGGCGCAACCCGGTCACCGGAAAGCCCGAGCTGGCGCACACGCTCAACGGCTCCGGCGTCGCCGTGGGCCGGGCCATGATTGCGGTGATGGAGAATTACCAGCAGGCCGACGGTTCGATCAGCGTGCCCGAAGCGCTGCGCCCGTACATGGGCGGGCTCGAACGCATCGGCTGAGCCGGCGCAATTCGCGACAAAAGACGGGCCCGCATTGCGGGCCCGTAACGTTTCCGGCGGGAGAGAGGGACGCCGGATGCGCGTTGAACGCGTGCTGCCCTGGACCTCAGGCTGCGGACCTCAGGCTGCCATCGCGAGCGGGCATTCCTCGTCGATGCGCTGATGCGCGGACTGGAGCGATTTGGCGCGCTGTTCGGCCGACATCGCCAGGCCTTCTGCGGTGATGAACTCGACATCGTCGATACCCAGGAAGCGCAGCATGTGGCGCAGGTAGGGCTCGATGAAGTTGCTGGGCGCATCGGCCGCATGGAGCCCGCCGTACGCCCCGGCGAAGACCACTTTCTTTCCGCCCGCCAGGCCTTCCGGGCCGTTGGCGGTGTAGCGGAACGTCTTGCCGGCAATTGCGATGCGATCGATCCACGCCTTGAGTTGGCTGGGGATGTTGAAGTTGTACATCGGCGCCCCGATCACGATGACGTCGGCGGCGAGGAACTCTTCCATGATCGCGGCAGCTTCCGCGGCTTCGGCCGGGTCGGCGCCGGCAAGCGAGCTTCCACTCAGGTGCGGCAGCGGGGACGCGGCCAGATCGCGATAGACGACCTGCATCCCGGGGTTGGCGGCCGTCCACTGGCCAGCGATCGCAGCGCTGAGTTCGCGGCTGGCCGAGTTCTGGCCGAGGATGCTCGAATCGATGTGCAACAGCTTCATGGTGGACCTCGTGTGGAATTGGCGTCGGCGCCGAGTGAGGTGACTTTAGGCTGTTGCGTTGGTGCGATAAATAAGCTTGAATGTCACTGATTGTTCCACAAATGGACATAAACGATGCACGACCTCAATGACCTGTACTACTTCGCGATGGTGGTCGAGCATTCCGGCTTCGCCGCCGCCGAGCGCGCGCTCGGCATTCCGAAATCCCGTCTGAGCCGCCGCATCAGCCAGCTCGAGACCGACCTGGGCGTGCGTCTGCTGCAGCGCTCCACGCGCCGGTTCGCGGTGACCGAGGTCGGCAGCAGCGTGTACCGTCACGCGCAGTCGATGCTGGCCGAGGCGCAGGCGGCGCACGAGGTCGTCGACCGGCTCAGCGCCGAGCCGCGCGGCGTGATCCGGGTCAGCGTGCCGGTGGGGTTGGCGCAGCAGCAGGTTCCCAAGCTGCTGCCCGAGTTCCTAGCGCTGTACCCGCAAGTGCGCGTGCAGCTGCACATCAGCAACCGCCGCGTCGACATCATCAACGAAGGCATCGACGTGGCGTTGCGCGTGCGTTCCAAGCTCGACGACGACGGCAGCCTGGTGATGCGCAGCTTCGGTCAGATCCAGGAGCTGCTGGTCGCCAGCCCGGGCTACCTCAAGCGCATGGGGCGTCCGGTCAATCCCGACGACCTGGCTCAGCACGTGACGCTCAGCATCAGCGAGGACGACGCCCGCCAACGCTGGGAGCTGCACGGCCCGGACGGCGAGGTGCGACGCGTGGATCTCAAGCCGCGCGTGATGGGTTTCGACTTCCCGATGCTGATGGCGCTGGCCCAGCAGGGTGTCGGCATCACCCTGCTGCCGGAAACCGTGTGCGCCGAGGCGGTGCGTCGTGGCGAACTCGAAGTGGTGCTGCCGGAATGGCGCCTGCCGCAGGGCGTCTTCCACGCGGTGTTCGCCTCGCGTCGCGGCATGCTGCCGGCGGTGCGCGTGTTCATCGACTTCCTCGCCGAGCGCGCCCCGGCACTGGTCGAGTCCGCCCGCCTGCAGTGCGGCGACAAGCCCTGTCCCCCCGGCACCTTCCCCTCGGCCAAGGCCGCCAGAAAGTAGCCGCAGGCGGCAATGGGCATGCGAGAATGCCCGCCCCCGGCCCCGCGCCGAGGGCACACGGAGAGATGGCCGAGTGGTTTAAGGCAGCGGTCTTGAAAACCGCCGAAGGGTAAAACCTTCCGTGGGTTCGAATCCCACTCTCTCCGCCAAGATCAAGGCGGGTCTGCTACTGACGCGGGCCCCTCGCGCCTTGCCTCCGGCGTCCGGCGTCCGGCCTCCGGCAGACGTACCGGACCCTGCTTTCCTCGGATCAGGCAGTCTCTGCCTGAAGCGCATCCAGTATGGTGGCCGTACGCATGTGACACCGACCCACGGGTCATCCATCACGTAGTTTGGCTGCTTAGGGAGGACGTCGCAGTGGATGAGAAGGAATTCTGGCGAATCATTGGGTTGTTCAACTGGAAGCGCACCGGGGACGACGACGCCGTGCTCAAGCCGGCCGTCAAGGAGCTGGCCAAACAGTCGTTGGAGGACATCCAGGCGTTTGAGGAGATCCTGAGTCAAAAGCTCTATGCCCTGGATACGCTGGCTCACGCCAAGCAAATAGGCACGGATGCCTACGTAGACGACAAGCAACACTTCTCGGTTGACGTCTTTCTCTATGCCCGCTGCTGCGTCGTGGCGAATGGCCGAGACTTCTATGAGTCGGTGCTATCAGACCCCGCCGAATTCCCGGAGGACATGGATTTCGAGGCGCTACTGGAACTCGCCAGCGCCGCGTACGAGCTCAAATCCGGCAATGCTCCCGACTTCTTTGACACGTCGGTGAGCTATGAAACCTTCAGCAATCAGGAAGGATGGGCGGTAGCCTGACAGTTCACTCAAGCCGAGTCTTGGTGGCTCGGCTTCGATTCATGCGACACGTCGGGAGGTTACGTCGGTCGATGGTTCTCGACGACGACGCCCGCATTCGGAAACACTTTTCACCGAGCGCCCCGGGTCGGCCAGCGTGCCCTGTCAGTTGCCACAGGCACGTCGGCAGCATTTCGGCGTGAGCGTGCTCCGTTGCGCGCCGCGGGGGCGCTGATTGTTGTCGGCAGACGAGCGGGACTGCCTCTTCTTCACGTTTGCGCCGTAGCATGGGGCCTTCTCAACGTGGAGGTTGCCGTCATGGCAGGGAAGTGCCCCAAGTGTGAGCAGATCGTTTCGCGGCTGAGCATCAAGCCGTTGCTGGGTCAGGGCCCGTCCGGGCAGCACAAGTCGATCACCCTCAACTGCCCGGCGTGCGACACGATTCTCGGGGCACAGGTGGATCCTTCCGCGGCGAAGTCCGATCTGGTCGCCGAGATACGGAAGCTGCGGGAGGCCTAGCCGGATCGTGCCGGCGTTGGCCGGTAGATCCAGCAGGGGAGCGCCAGGCCGTGGTTACCATGAAAGGGCTCTTCCGGTCGCGCCTGCGGTCGCCAATGGCGTGCGTGCTTCGCGTGCCTGTTCGCTACCCATGCCGTGCCGGGTAACCGTTGCAAGCGGGCGCTGGCGCGCCAGGCGCGAGCGCTGGGCGGTCATCCATCCTAGCGCGCGTTGTCTCTCGATCCACCCGCGTAGCCCCTGGCGAAAGCCGCGCTGTCGTTGGCTTACCGCGCGCGCTAGGAGAGAATGAACGGACGATCTTCCGTCGGAACTGCAACCGATTGGCAGACGTCATGGGCCCGCTGGGCCCATTTCGTTGCGGTAGGAAAAAGCCCCTGCGACTGCGTTTTCGGCGTGTCGTTCCGGCGGGGTTTCCCTCGCAGATATTCAGGGTTATGGCCATTGCGCCGCCAACACGCGCAAGCGTAGCGTAGCTCGCACAGGGGCGGCACGCGGAGGAGGTAAGGGATGACCATCCGAGTATTCATCGTTGACGACCACGCGCTGGTGCGAACCGGTATGCGCCTGATCCTGTCAGCCGAAGACGATATCGACGTCGTGGGAGACGCCGAAAGCGGCGAAACGGCGATGCCGCTGATCCGTAAGCTCAAGCCCGATATCGTGCTGTGCGACCTGCACCTTCCCGGTGTCAGCGGCCTGGAGGTTACCGAGCGCGTGGTCCATGGCGAACACGCCACGCGCGTGATCATCGTCTCCGTGCTGGAAGACGGCCCGATGCCCAAGCGCCTGCTGGAAGCGGGTGCCTCGGGCTACGTCGGCAAGGGCGGGGATGCATCGGAGTTGGTACGCGCGGTTCGGGAGGTCTCGCGTGGCCGGCGATTCCTCGCCAGCAATATCGCCCAGAACATGGCGCTGTCCGGGCTGGAAGGCTCCAATTCTCCGTTCGACGAGCTGACGCCGCGCGAGATCGAGATTGCGCTGTTGCTGGTGCAAGGCCTGCGTCAGGAAGAAATCGCCAAACGGCTGAGCCTGAGCTCCAAGACGGTAAACACCCACAAGAGCCGCTTGTTCGACAAGCTCGACATCCACGACAGCATCGCGCTTGCCCGGCTGGCCAGCCAATACGGTCTGATGGAACCGGGTCTGGTCGTCGGGTGAGCACAGCGTGCGCCCGGGGTGACACCGGGTAGGGCAGGTCCGGAACGCGCTGGATGGGCGATGCCTGCCGAGCGCGGTCTGGTCGGGTAGGTCTTTGCAAACTCGATGGCGATTGCGGTGCAGTGCCCGCGACGGGGACGACGGGGCCCCCGGTAGACCGTAGACCAGCGGCGACGCGCGCCGGGTTGATGGGATCGCCACGACGGTGTCCTTCGGGTACCCGCAAAGCAGAAGGGCCGTGCATCTGCACGGCCCTTCTGATTACTTCAGCCCGATCGGGGCCTTGCCGACTTTAGACCTCGTGGCGCTGGTCCTTGTCGTCGGCCGGCTTGACCGGGGATTCCGGCGGCAGGTCGAACAGTCCGCCGGTGCGCGGCAGACGCGGTTCGGCGACGACTGGCTCCACGTTGCTTTCCGCGGCGCCGTTGCCGGCGGCAGGTTCGGCGTCCGCAGCGGCCGCGACAGCGGCGTCGTCGGCCGGTGTTGCCTGCGGGGCGTTGTCGGGCGTGGTTTCAACGGCCTCGGTGGTCGCTGCCGTTGCCGGTTCCGCGGCGACGGTGGTTGCGCGGGGCAACTCGTTGGCGGGGGGCGCGGTGGTCGGTTCGGCTGCCGCGGGCGCGGGTTCCGTCTGCTCGACGACCCGCGGTTCCGCAAGCTCGGGCTCCGGCGCGGTCGGAATGACCTCGGCCGGTGCGGCGGGCATCGGCGAGACGGGTGCGCGTTCGACGACGCGTTCCACCGGGGCCGGCGTGGGCGAGCTGGGCTCGACGACGGCAGGCTCGATGACCACAGGTTCGATGACGGCAGGCTCGACCTTGGCAGGTTCGACCACAACCGGCGCCACGACGACCGGCTCGACCACGACGGGTTCAACCACGGCCGGCTCGACCACGACGACTTCCGTCGGCGTGTTGACGGCCTCGACGGCTTCCGCCGCGGCGACCGCCGGCTCAACCACGTCAGCGTGCACCGGCGCGACAACCACGGCAGGCGTGATCGACGCTTCGTCGCGCGGGGTGACCGAGGCGCTGGCAACGTCGGCCGGTGCCGTGCCATCCGTTGCCTGCGGCGCATGGGTGCGCTCAGGAGCGGACACCGGCGCTGCGATGTCGGCCACCGGGGCAGGGGCGTCGGGCGTTGCCGTCACCACGGCAGGACCGTCGCTCTCGGCACGCTCCACGGCCTTGGCCGCAAATTCCGTGGCCGCCGCGATGGCGGCAGCTGCGGAGCCAACGACACCGCTGGTACGGACAGGCTTCTGCGAGGACACGTCGTCGTCGAAGTCAAACTCGGGCTGCGAGCGCTGCGCGGTCGAGACGGGGGCCTCGTCGCCCACCGGCATGTCCTCGTCTTCGTCACCGATCAACAGCTCGTTACCGTCGATGCCTTCGCCGGCGGCGCCTGCTTCACCACCACGACGACGACGGCGACCGCCGCGACGACCACGACGGCGACGGCCACCGGCCTCGGCGGCAGCGGCATCGATCGCCGCGGTATCCGCGTTGTCCGACGTCACCTGGCCCGGGGCATTGGCCTCGGCGGCGGTCGTGTCGACAGAGGCGACAGCTGCACCTGCCACGGCGACGGCGGCAACGGTTGCCGGCGCGGCGATGACGGTGTCATCGGCCACGGCGACGGACGGCTCTGCGACGGGCTTGGGTTCGTTGCGCGGCGGACGCGGCGGGTTGACCGGTGCCGTGCCGAGGCTGGCGACGTTGCGTTCCTCGGCCTGCGGCTTCGGCTGGCGCGGTGCCGGCGCGTTGGCTTGTGGCTTCTGTGCCTGCTTGGGCTGCTGCTGGCGGCCCTGCTGGCCCTGGCCCTGCGCCTGGCCACCGGCTGCGGCGTTCTGTGCCGGCGCCGGGTTGCGACGCGACTCGTCACGACGCTGCTCGTCACGGCGACCGCCTTCGCGACCACCCTGCTTGCCACTGCGGCCGTCGCGGCGCTGGCCGTTGCGATCGCCACGGTCGCCACGGTTGCGGCTGTCCTGCTGGGTGCGCTCGGCCAGGGTGGCTTCGGCTTCCGGGGATACCTTGGTGCCGCGGAAGAAGCGCAGGATCCGCTCGACCATGCCCACCGAATGGGTCGGGGCGATGATCTGGGCGGGGACCGGTGCGGCGGCCACGGCGGCCACTGGCGCCTCGCGCGCTTCGCGGGGCTCGCGCAGCGGCGCCGGCTGTGCCGGCTTTACGTTGGTCACCGCAGGCGCGGCCGGCACGTTGAGATTGGCCTTGGTCAGCGCATGCGTGACCAGCTTGCGCGGCGTGCCGCGCTGGTAGCTCGGCTTGCTCGATTCCTCGCCCAGCTCATTCTCGCGAATGCGCGTGACTTCGTAATGCGGGGTGTACATCTGCTCGTCGGCAACGATCACGATCGGCGCGTCGTGGCGCTTCTCGATCTCGCTGAGCGCGCGGCGCTTCTCGTTGAGCAGGTAGTTGGCGATCTCGGTGGGAGCCTGCACCAGGACCTGCCCGGTGTTCTCCTTCATCGCGTGCTCTTCTGCCAGTCGCAGGATCGACAGCGACAGCGATTCCACCGAACGCATCCGGCCATGGCCTTCGCAGCGCGGGCAGACCAGCTGGCTCGACTCGCCCAGCGACGGACGCAGGCGCTGGCGGCTCATCTCCAGGAGGCCGAAGCGCGAGATGCGGCCGAGCTGGACGCGGGCTCGGTCGGACTTCAGTGCGTTCTGCAGGCGGTTCTCGACGTCGCGCTGGTGCTTGTTCGAGGACATGTCGATGAAGTCGATCACCACCAGGCCGCCCAGGTCGCGCAGGCGCATCTGGCGGGCGACTTCTTCGGCCGCCTCCAGGTTGGTGTTGAACGCGGTTTCCTCGATGTCGCCGCCCTTGGTGGCGCGCGCCGAGTTCACGTCGACCGCGGTCAGCGCTTCGGTCTGGTCGATCACCAGCGCGCCGCCGGACGGCAGACGCACTTCACGCTCGTAGGCGTTCTCGATCTGCGATTCGATCTGGAAGCGATTGAACAGCGGCGTGTCGTCGGTGTAGTGCTTGAGCTTCTTGAGGTTGTGCGGCATCACCTGTTCGACGAACTCGCGCGCCTCGGCGTACATCTCCGGCGTGTCGACCAGGATCTCGCCGATGTCCGGGCGCATGTAGTCGCGCAAGGCGCGAATGATCAGTCGCGATTCCTGGTAGATCAGGAACGGTGCCTTGCGGTCCTTGTCCAGCGCGGCGCCGGCGATGGCCGTCCACACGCTGACCAGGTAGTTCAGGTCCCACTGCAGCTCTTCGGCATCGCGGCCAACGCCGGCGGTGCGGATGATCACGCCCATGTCGTCGGGGATGTCGAGGCTGTCCATCGCCTGCTTGAGCGCGGCGCGGTCGTCGCCTTCGATGCGACGCGAGACGCCACCGGCGGTCGGCGAGTTGGGCATCAGCACCATGTAGCGGCCGGCCAACGAGATGAACGTGGTCAGGGCAGCGCCCTTGTTGCCACGCTCTTCCTTGTCGACCTGCACCACCACTTCCTGGCCTTCGCGCAGGAGTTCCTTCAGGCCGGCCTTGTTATGGTCGACGCCCGGCTGGAAGTAGTCGCGGGAGATTTCCTTGAGCGGCAGGAAACCGTGGCGGTCGCCGCCGTATTCGACGAAGGCGGCCTCGAGAGAAGGCTCGAGCCGGGTGATGCGGCCCTTGTAGATGTTGGACTTCTTTTGTTCCTTGGCCGGCTGCTCGATGTCGATGTCGTACAGGTTCTGGCCGTCGACGATGGCAACGCGCAGTTCTTCTGCCTGCGTGGCGTTGATCAGCATTCGCTTCATTGTTGCGTCCTCGCGCGCTCTACCGCGCGGAACGCCCTGGCGTTTCGCTTCTGGATACTGCGTCCCGCCGCGCGGAATACGCGCTGGCGTGACCTCAAATTTCCAGCGCTACGACACCACGGCATACCGCGGGAGCGCTCTGTTGCTTTCCAAATTGCGGGCCGGCGACGCAAGCGTCGCTCGGAGTCGGTCCGGCGGCAGCTTCAGGCGATGAAGCCATGGCGCCGCGCGGGGATGTTCAGCGCCGGTGGTATGACCCACCCGGCGAGCGTCGGTTCCGCCGGACCGTCGCTGCTAACATGGCTACCCCGAGGGCAGTGGTCAGGCGCGGGCCGGAATCACGCGGAGGGGGCTTTCGGCCCCGTACCGTCCTGAAGCGACTGTTTCACGCCTCGGGCGGTACAACTCCAAGCGAAATCAAAACCTTATCTCGCGTCGCGAGTGTAACAGATAACACCCCACCTATGACCCATTCAGCTTCCCCCGGCGCGCCGGCCGGTGCCCGCAGCGTGCGCGTTCCGGAGGACCGTGACGGTCAACGTCTCGACAATTTCCTGCTCGGCCAACTCAAGGGCGCGCCCAGATCGCTGGTTTACAAGCTGGTGCGTTCCGGCCAGGTCCGGGTGAATGGCGGCCGCGCCAAGGCCGAGCGCAAGCTCGAGGCCGGCGACGAAGTGCGCATTCCCCCGGTTCGTCTCAGCGAGCAGGGAGAAAAGACCGCGCCGCCGAAGGGCTTCATGGACGCCCTGGATGCCGCGATCGTGTACGAGGACGAGCGCCTGCTGGCCCTGAACAAGCCGTCCGGCGTCGCCAGCCATGGCGGTTCCGGCATCAGCTTCGGGGCGATCGAGACCCTGCGCGCGTTGCGCCCGGGGCGGACGCTGGAGCTGGTGCACCGGCTGGATCGGGACACGTCGGGCCTGTTGATCGTCGCCAAGAAGCGCTCGGCGCTCACCGAGATGCAGGCGCTCATGCGCGAGGACGGCGGGATTGCCAAGCGCTACATGGCGCTGTTGGGCGGTCGTATGCCCGACGGCGTGATGACGGTCGATGCGCCACTGCACATCGGCCTGCGCCAGGGCGGGGAACGCCACGTCCAGGTCCATCGCGACGGCAAACCGTCGTTGAGCCATTTCCGGGTGCTGGAGCGCCGCGGCGGACAGTCCTACTGCGAAGTCCGGATCGAAACCGGACGCACCCACCAGATCCGCGTCCACGCCCAGCACATCGGGCACGCGGTCGCCGGTGACGACAAGTACGGCGATCCGGCGGTCAACAAGAAGCTGCGTGAGCAGGTCGGCCTCAAGCGCCTGTTCCTGCACGCCTCGACGCTTGAGTTCGCCCTCGATGGCGGCAAGGCCCCGTACCAGCTCAACGCACCGTTGGCACAGGAACTGATCGACGTGCTGGACCGTCTGACCTGACCTGACGTTGGCAACCGCGGCCGCGGCCCCGGTCCGCGCCGGCTGCCGTGGCAGCCGGTTTGCCACGGCCTGTCGGCTCAGCCGTCCGCCTTGGCCGCTTCGTCCAGCGCGAAGCAGGATGTCGGTCGCACTGCCGGCGGGGTGAAGGTGATGGGCACCTTGATCTGAGTGGACACGGGCTTGCCACCGCGGGTCGCGGGTTTGAACTTCCAGCCGCGCACGGCTTCCTGGGCGGCCTGGTCCAGCGCATCCAGCTTGCTGCTCCGGGTCAGGCGGAATGCCGACGCCCGCCCATCCACGCCAATGGTCAGCATCAGCTCGACGTATCCGCCCGTGCCTTCGCAGGCTAGGGCCAGGGGGTAGTTGGGCGCGGGCGCGTCGAGCACCGTGGGTTCGGTGTGGCGAATCGGTGCCGGGCCTTCCTGTTGCGGATGGCACGCGACCAGCAACCCGATCAGGACGAGCGCGCCCACTCCGGCGCGACCGGTGTTGAAATGGGTACCCGAAGTCGCGTTCATGTCAGTCCACCAGTGCGTCAGCTTTCGCGGCGCAGATGAAGTCATTTTCGCTCAGGCCGCCCACGTCGTGCGTCGAATAGCGCACCACGCAGCGGTCGTAGTGCACGCCCAGGTCGGGGTGGTGGTCTTCGCGGTGGGCGATCAGCGCCAGCGCATTCACGAACGCCATGGTGCGGTAGTAATCGGCGAACTCGTAGGTGCGAACCAGCGCGTGGCCTTCCTCGGCCAGCTCCCAGCCGGGCACCTGCGGCAGCAGTTCGCGCACACGCGCTTCGCCGAGCTTGTGTTCGATGCCGCTGCGGGGGACGCAGTGCGCTTGTACGAGCGGGATCAGATCGTTCATCGCGGATTCCTTGCGGCTGCGCGCCGACTGAACGAAACCGGGACGGCGCGGGTGCGGGTGGGGCGTGCCGCAAGCGTGCGTCACGCAGACAGCTAGAATAGCGGAGGATGCGGATTTACGAATCCGTACGGAATTGCATCGCACAATGCGCCCCCGGCACGGCCGCCGGCGCGGGACCAGACGAATCATGATCCAGATTTCAGAATCGGCGCAGACCCATTTCCGCAAGTTGATCGAACGCGAATCCCTGCCGGGACTCGGAGTGCGGTTGTCGGCGATGCACGCGGGTACCTCGCGCGCCGACGTGCGCCTGGAGTTCGCCGAACCCGGCGATCTGCAGGGCGACGAATGGGCGGTGGATTGCGACGGCTTCACGCTGTGGCTGGAGGCCGCCAGCGTCAGTTACCTCGATGGCGCCGAGATCGACTACGAAACCCTCGCCACCGGTGGCCAGCTGCAGATCCGCGCGCCCAAGATCAAGGGCGAGGTGCCTGCCGACTCGGCGTCGCTGGTCGAGCGGGTGCGCTGGGTGGTCGAGCACGAGATCAATCCGCAGCTGGCCCAGCACCGCGGCAGCGTCTCGGTGCAGGAAGTGACCGCAGAAGGCGTCGTGGTCCTGCGTTTTGGTGGCGGTTGCCACGGCTGTGGCATGGCCGATGTGACGCTCAAGCAGGGCATCGAGAAGACCCTGCTCGAGAAGGTTGCCGGTGTGACGGCGGTGCGCGACGCCACCGATCACGACAGCGGCGCAGCACCGTACATCAGCCGCGACACCGCGGCCTGAGTCCGGCGCGGCGTCGTCGATGGTCTCTGCCGCCGAATTCATCGAAGCCATCCAGCGTCGGTTGCGACTGTACCGGCCGCGACCGGTGCCGCCTGGAGCGTTCCCGCCGGGCTGGCAGGCCTGGTTCGCCAGCATGCTCGAACGCCAGGGCGCCGTGACAGGCGCCTTGTCGTCGGCCATCGTCGATGCGTTGTTGCAACGGCCCCTGGCGCGGCCTCCGCGTCGCGCGGACGAACTCACCCGATGGCAGGCGTTTGCCAGCCTGTGGCGGCAGCAATGGCATCCGCCGGAGCGCGAAGACCGGCGCGTGCGGTGGTTCGCCGCGGCGGTCTCGGCAATCATCCACGTGCTGTTCGCGGCGATGCTGCTGTGGCTGATGTACCTGCAGTACATCGGCAACGAAGCGCTGCCGGAAGGCGAGGATGTGGTGCAGATCGAGTTCATCGGCACCGGCACCCCCGAAGAAGCGGGCGCCGGCCCGCAGGCCGGGCCGCAACCGCCCGCACCGCAGGCGGGCGAGGCACCCTCGGCGGGCGCTACGACGGGGGCGCAGCCGCCGTCGCCGGCAGCGGCATCGGCCAGCGTCGCCCCGCCGTCCGTGGCGACGCCCACCCTTGATGCGCCCATTCCCGATGTCCCGCAGCGCGACGTTCCCGAGCCGCAGCTTCCTCCTGTGCAGGCCGAGCAACGCGTCACCGTCAGCCAATCGCCGCCGGACACCACGGCGGTGTTCGTGCTGCCGCCAACCACGCCGATCGCGCAGCGCGCGGAATCGCCAGAGCTTGCCGCGCCCAGTGCTTCGGTCGCGGCGCGCGAGGTGCCCGAACCGCTGCAGCGACTGAACCCCAACGCGCCGCGCCCGCAGCCTTCGCTTTCAACGGCGGACACGCCGGCGCTGGTCGCGCCGCAGGCCCAGGTGTCGCAGCGCGATGTCCCCACGCCGCTCGCCCGTGTGGCGGTGCCGGTACTGGAGGCGACACCGCAGGCGGCGCCGGTACTGCAGGCGGGCACCGCACAGACACGCACGCGCGATGTTCCCGCGCCGTCGTCGGCGTCGCCCTCCCCGTCGCAGGCCGCTGCCGCGACGACCGCCAGCTCGACGGCCGCAACGGCATCGCCAGCAGCCTCGACGGCAGCAGCCTCGACGGCCGCGGCCAGTGCCGCGCCGACCACGGGAAATCCCTCGCCGGCGACCGCTGGCGCTCGCGCACCCGGAGCGGCGGCGACGACCTCGCCGACGCCCGGCCGCACCGCCGGACAAGGCCCCAAGCCGGCAGCATCCGTCGGTGGATGGCCCTCACCCAAGCGTGGCGACGATTGGGGCGATTCAACCCGCAACGTGCCCGGCGGGCAGCGCGGCGATCCGGCCGGCTTGTACAACGCCGACGGCAGCGTGCGCCTGGGCGAGCCGCCGGGATCGGCATCTCCGGGATTCCCGCCCGGAACCATCAGCGAAGAGATCGCCAACCTCGACCGATCGGGCACGTGGCTCAAGCGTCGCCCGACGGACTACGAGCCGACCGCTTTCGACCAGTACTGGCGACCGCACGAGAACCTGCTGGAGGAGTGGGTGCGTCGCGGCGTCAAGTCGGTAGAAGTTCCCATTCCTGGCACCAGCAAGAAGCTGGTGTGCGCGGTGTCGCTGTTGCAGCTGGGCGGCGGCTGTCGCGTCGCCGACCCCAATCTCAACGATCAGCCCGCGACCGCGCGTCCCCCACCGGACATTCCGTTCAAGCCCGAGCTGCAGGAAGGAAACGGCAGCCGTTGACGCCCCCGGGGGGCGCCGGACGCCCGGGCAGGCAGCACTCGCGCTCATATCGCCCGCCGCGAAGACCATCCCCCGACCTGGGCGGCACCACGGCCGCCGTGCGATGCGCCGTTGGCAGCAAACCGCGTCGGGCGCAGCGGTACCGGCGTTGCGAGGCAGGAGGGCGGGGCGGCCGGCCCGATGCCGGCTAGGCGCCCTGAATTGCCGGCTTTCCGCAGCCAGCACCCGCCCGCACAAAACGAAACGGCCCGCATGCGCGGGCCGTTCTGCTTGATTGGCGCGCGTGGCGCCAGTCGATGCTTACTCGATGCCGTGCAGATCGCGCAGCTGACCGGTGCGCGAGCCGAAGTAGGCTGCCAGGTCGGCAATCTGCTGATCGCTGAGTTCCTTGGCCTGGCTCGACATCAGGGCGTGCTCGCGCTTGCCGTCGCGGTAGCCCTGCAGTGCGTGCGCGATGTAGTCGTGGTACTGGCCGCCGAGCTTGGGGTAGGTCGGATCGATCGGGGCATTGCCTTCGGCGCCGTGGCAATCGACACAGGACTGGCCGGTGGCCTTGCCCTTGGTGCTGGCGAGCTTCTCGCCGGCGGCGACATGACCGGAGGGCAGGCCTGCCGAGGACGAGGTGGCATGCGCGGCTTCGGCGTGGTCGCCGGCAGCGGCGGCCGGTTCGTGCGATTCCTGCGAGCAACCCACGGTGAGCGCGGCGAGCAGGGCAATGGCGAGGTAACGAGTCGTCATGGGCTTGGGCTCACTCACTTCAGGGTCGACAGGAAGGCGGCAATGTCGGCGATGTCCTGGTCAGAGAAGCTCTGCGCCTGGGCCTGCATCGTCGGGTGCTTGCGCGTGCCCTTCTTGTAGTCGGTGAGTGCGTTGGTCAGGTACGCCGTTGACTGGCCGCCGATACGCGGCACGTGGTAGTTCGGGTAGGCGTTCTTGTAGCCCTCGACGCCGTGACAACCCTGGCAGGTGTACGTTAGCTGCCTGCCGGTCTCGGCATTGCCGGTCGGCGCGGTTGCGGTGGACGCCGCGGCGGCGGCCGGGGCGGTGGTGGCCGGTGCAGCCGGGGCCTGGGCAAGCGCTGCGAAGGCAGCGGTGGTCAGGGCCAAGCAGGCGGCGATCGTCAGCGGTCGCATCATGTCGTAGTCCGCAATCTCGTATGGCTAGCGAAGGGCTTGTAGCTGGCTGCGCGTGGCTGGCATGGCTGCCGGGGCCGCGCATAAGTGACGAAGTATAGCTTGCGACGCTCGCGCTTCGTAGCCGTGCCGACGGGCGCCTCCCGTTTGGCTGGACGACGGTCACCATGACCTTCGGCGGATGGAGATGTCGGAAGTCGGTGATATACCTATCTACAACACCGGCATACGCCGAACCCCAGCCTATCCAGGACTCTCCGGACATGATCCGACAGCACATTTCGCAAGGACAGGGAATCGTCCGCACTTCCGCCCTCGTACTGGCTTGCCTGCTCGCGCTGGGCGCCTGCAACGGGAAGGGCCCCGGAGAGGCTCAGGCCAAGGCCGCCGAAGAGAACAAGGTCGAAGCGGTTCCGGTCGAGGTCGCCAAGGCCAGCCGCCGCGAGATCGCCGCCAGCTACACCGGCACGGCACCGCTGGAAGCACGCGCCGAGTCGCAGGTGGTCGCCAAGACCTCGGGCGTCGCGCTGTCGGTGCTGGTCGAGGAAGGCCAGATGGTGCAGGCTGGGCAGACCCTGGTGCGCCTGGATGCCGAGCGCGCGGCCCTGCAGGTCGAACAGACCGCCGCGCAGATGCACAAGCTCGAGAACAACTACGCCCGGTCCAGCCAGCTGGCCCAGCAGAAGCTGGTCAGCGCCAGCGACCACGATCAGATCCGCTACGACCTTGAGAACCTGCGTGCCGCGCACCGCATGGCCCGTCTGGAGCTGTCGTACGCCAACGTGACCGCGCCGATCTCGGGCGTGGTTGCCTCGCGTTCGATCAAGACCGGCAACTTCGTGCAGATCAACACGCCGATCTTCCGCATCGTCGACGTCTCGCAGCTGGAAGCCACCCTCAACGTGCCCGAGCGCGAGCTGGCCACGCTCAAGGCCGGTCTGCCCGTGCAGCTGCAGGTCGATGCGCTGCCGGGCCAGACGTTCACCGGCAGCGTCGATCGCGTCTCGCCCGTCGTGGATTCGGGCAGCGGCACGTTCCGCGTGGTGTGTTCGTTCGACGGCGGCGGCGTGCTGCAGCCGGGCATGTTCGGACGCATCGGCATCGCCTACGACCAGCGCAACAACGCCCTCGTGGTGCCGCGCGCGGCGCTGCTCGATGGCGAAGCCGACCAGGCCGTGTACGTGGTGCGTGACGGCAAGGTCGCGCGCACGACCGTGAAGCTGGGCTACCTCGATGGTGCCTGGGCCGAGATCCGCGAAGGCGTGAAGGAAGGCGAACAGGTGGTCGTGGCTGGCAAGGCAGCGTTGCGTGACGGCACCGTCGTGCAGGTGCTCGCACAGGCCACCGCGGCGGTTGCCGCCGCCGCCAAGCCGGCGGCCGCCAAGCCCGCTGCCGAACAGCACTAAGCCCGGAGACCACCGTGAGCGAGCCCAAACACCCGGCGCCACCCGCCGAGCACGGACACGCGTCCGCCGGCTTCAACCTCGTCGAATTCTCCACGCGTCGCCGCGTCACCGTGGCGATGTTCTGGATCACGATGTTCCTGTTCGGTGGCCTGGCGCTGATGTCGCTCAAGGTCAACCTGCTGCCCGATCTGAGCTACCCGACGTTGACGGTGCGCACCGAATACGTCGGTGCGGCACCTTCCGAAATCGAGACGCTGATTTCCGAGCCCGTCGAGGAAGCGGTCGGCGTGGTGAAGGGCCTGCGCAAGCTGAAGTCGGTGTCGCGTACCGGACAGAGCGACATCGTGCTCGAGTTCGCCTGGGGCACCGACATGGACCAGGCCAGCCTGGACGTGCGCGACAAGATGGAAGTGCTGCAGTTGCCACTGGAGGCCAAGGCGCCGGTGCTGCTGCGTTTCAACCCGTCCACCGAGCCGGTGTTGCGCCTGGCCCTGTCGAGCAAGCTGGACAACGGCGCACCGAGCGAGGCGTCGATTGCGCGCCTGACCGCGTTGCGCCGTTATGCCGAGGATGAACTCAAGAAGCGCCTCGAACCCGTCGAGGGCGTCGCCGCGGTCAAGGTGGGTGGCGGTCTCGAGGACGAAGTCCAGATCGACATCGACCAGCAGAAGCTGGCCCAGCTGGGACTGCCGATCGACACGGTGATCACCCGCCTGCAGCAGGAGAACATCAACGCCTCCGGTGGTCGCCTCGAAGAGGGCTCGCAGCGCTACCTGGTGCGCACGGTCAACCAGTTCGCCAATGTGGCCGAAATCGGCGAGATGCTGGTGACCACGCGTTCGGCGTCTGGAGGCGACGCGCAGAGTGCCGCAGAGCAGATGGCGCGCGTAGCCGCCGCTACCGGTGATGCCAGCGCAATGGCCGCGGCGGCTTCGGTGCAGAGCGCGTCGTCGGGCAGCGGCGCCGCCGCTGGCGGCATGCCGGTGCGTTTGAAGGACGTCGCCGTGGTCCGCCAGGGCTACAAGGAGCGCGAGGCGATCATCCGCCTGGGCGGCACCGAAGCGGTCGAGCTGGCGATCTACAAGGAAGGCGATGCGAACACCGTGGCCACCGCCGATGCCATCCAGGAGCGGCTGACCGCGCTGAAGGAGCAACTGCCCAAGGACATCGAGATCTCGACCATCGATGACCAGTCGCAGTTCATCCGCCACGCAATCGCCGACGTGAAGAAGGACGCGGTAATCGGCGGCCTGCTGGCGATCCTGATCATCTTCCTGTTCCTGCGCGACGGCTGGAGCACGTTCGTTGTCGGCCTGTCGCTGCCGGTGTCGATCGTGGCGACATTCTTCTTCATGGACCAGTTCGGCCTGAGCCTCAACGTGATGTCGCTCGGCGGCCTCGCACTGGCGACCGGCCTGGTGGTGGACGACTCCATCGTCGTGCTCGAAAGCATCGCCAAGGCGCGCGAGCGCGGCCTGGGCATCCTCGAGGCCGCGATCACCGGCACCCGCGAAGTCAGCATGGCGGTGGTCGCGTCGACCTTGACCACCATCGCCGTGTTCCTGCCGCTGGTGTTCGTCGAAGGCATCGCCGGCCAGCTGTTCCGCGACCAGGCATTGACCGTCGCGCTCGCGATCGGCATTTCGCTGGTCGTGTCGATGACGCTGATTCCGATGCTGAGCGCCTTCAAGGGCCGTGCGCCGATGGCGTTCCCCGAAGAAGATCCGCATCCGCAGTGGCGCCCGACCTCGCGCGTGCTGAAGCCGTTGGCCGCCGTCGAACACGGCGTCAGCGCCGGCTTCCGCGGTGGTGCGTTCGGCCTGGCGTGGGCGTTCCTGCGTGCATGGCGGGGTCTGGTGGCAGTCGTCGGGCCGGTGATGCGCAAGGCCAGCGACATCGCGATGGCGCCGTACGGCCGCGCCGAACGCAGTTACCTCAGGGTCCTGCCGGCCGCCCTCGCGCGTCCCGGCCTGGTGCTTGGCGCGGCAACGGCGGTGTTCGTGCTGACATTGATGGCGGTGCCGCTGCTGGGTAGCGACCTGATCCCGCAATTGGCGCAGGACCGCTTCGAGATGACCGTCAAACTGCCGCCGGGCACGCCGTTGCGCGAGACCGATGCGCTGGTGTCCCAGCTGCAGCGCAAGCATGCCAAGGACGATGGCGTGGCCTCGCTGTACGGCGTCAGCGGCAGCGGCACGCGGCTCGACGCCAACCCCACCGAGAGCGGCGAGAACATCGGCAAGCTCACCGTGGTGATGGCCGATGGCGGCAACAAGAAGGTCGAGGCGGCTGAGACCGAGCGGCTGCGCGAGACGATGCGCGAGCATCCGTCTGCACAGGTCGACTTCGGCCGCCCGGAACTCTTCAGCTTCTCCACGCCACTGGAAATCGAACTGCGTGGCCAGGATCTGAAGACCATCGAGCAGGCCGGCAAGCAGATGGCCGAGATGCTGCGCGGTAACCCGCACTATGCCGACGTCAAGTCGACGGTCGAGCAGGGCTTCCCGGAGATCCAGATCCGCTTTGACCAGGATCGCGCCGGTGCGCTGGGCCTTACCACGCGGCAGATCGCCGACGCGGTGGTCAAGAAGGTGCGCGGTGAAGTGGCCACGCGTTACAGCTTCCGCGACCGCAAGATCGACGTGCTGGTGCGTGCCCGCGAAAGCGACCGTGCCTCGCTCGACGACATCCGCCGCCTGATCGTGAATCCCGGCAGCAGCCGTCCGGTGACGCTGGACTCGGTGGCCGAAGTCAACACCACCACCGGTCCCAGCGAGATCCACCGCGCCGACCAGGTGCGTGTGGCGATCGTCTCGGCGAACCTGCGCGACATCGATCTGGGCGGTGCGGTGAGTGAAGTGGAGGCCATGGTCGCGGCCAAGCCGCTCAGCGCCGAGGTGCAGATGCACATCGGTGGCCAGGGCGCCGAACTGGCCGAATCGGTGCGCTCGCTGCTGTTCGCGTTCGCGCTCGCGGTGTTCCTGGTCTACCTGGTGATGGCGTCGCAGTTCGAGTCGCTGCTGCACCCGTTCGTGATCCTGTTCACCATCCCGCTGGCGATGGTCGGTGCGGTACTGGCGTTGCTGATGACCGGATCGACGGTGTCGGTGGTCGTGTTCATCGGCCTGATCCTGCTGGTGGGACTGGTGACCAAGAACGCGATCATCCTGATCGACAAGGTCAACCAGCTTCGCGAGGCCGGCGTGGCCAAGCAGGAAGCGCTGGTCGAGGGTGCGCGTTCGCGCCTGCGGCCGATCATCATGACCACGATGTGCACGCTGTTCGGCTTCCTGCCGCTCGCACTGGCGATGGGCGAGGGTGCCGAAGTGCGTTCGCCGATGGCCATCACCGTGATCGGTGGCCTGCTGGTGTCGACGCTGCTGACGCTGCTGGTGATCCCGGTGGTGTACGACCGCCTCGATCGTCGTGCCGACGAGCACTACCGCGCACGCGGCCGCCGCCATGCCGGCGCCGACGCCGCGTCGCCAACGCCGGCCAATGGACTGGCGGGGGAGGCTGACGCATGAGCATCGCCGAGCTGAGCATCCGCAGGCCCGTCTCGGCGATCATGCTGTTCGTGTCGCTGGTGGTGGTCGGGCTGATCGCGGCGGTGCGGTTGCCGCTGGAGTCGTTCCCCGACATCACCGCGCCGTACCTGGTGGTGTCGCTGCCTTACAGCGGGTCGACGCCCGACGAGATCGAACGCACGGTGCTGCGCCCGGCCGAGGAAGCGCTGGCAACCATGACCGGCATCAAGCGGCTGATGGGCAACGCCCAGGCGGACGCGGCGCAGGTGGTGCTGGAGTTCTCCGACTGGGACCGCGACATCTCCATTGCCGCCTCCGACGCACGCGAGCGGCTCGATGCCGTGCGCGAGCAGTTCCCCGAGGACCTGCGTCGCTACCTGGTGTTCAAGGCCTGGTCGAGCAACGACGAGGCGGTGTTGCGCGTGCGCCTGGCCGGCAACATGGACCTCAGTCGCGAGTACGAGCTGATCGATCGCGAGTTCAAGCGGCGTATCGAACGCGTGCCCGGCGTGGCCCGCGTCGAGATCGCCGGCGCCGCACCGAACGAGGTCGAGGTGGCGATCCTTCCCGATCGCCTGACCGCGCACAACCTGGGCATCAACGAGATCGAAGAACGCCTGCGCGCGGTCAACTTCTCCGTGTCGGCCGGGCAGATCGAGGACGGTGGTCGCCGTCTTCGGGTCCAGCCGCAGGGCGAACTCACCGAGCTCTCGCAACTGCGTGACGTCGTCCTCAACGACAGCGGCGTGCGCCTGGGCGACATCGCCGACGTGCGCCTGAAGCAGGCGCGCGTTGACACCGCACGCCGGCTCGATGGCCGGCCGGCGGTGGGCCTGGAGATCTTCAAGGAGCAGACCGCCAACCTGGTTGAAGTGTCGCGGTTGTCGCTGGAAGAGATCGAGAAGATCCGCCAGACGCCCGCGATGCGGGACGTGGACATCAAGATCATCCAGAACCAGGGCGCCGAGGTGACCACCTCGCTGACCGAGCTGGCAGAGGCGGGTGGCGTCGGCCTGTTGCTGTCGATGGCCGTGCTGTTCTTCTTCCTGCGCCACTGGCCGTCCACGCTCATGGTGACCCTGGCGATCCCGATCTGCTTCGTGATGACGCTGGGCTTCATGTACTTCGTCGGCGTCACGCTCAACATCCTGTCGATGATGGGTCTGCTGTTGGCCGTGGGCATGCTGGTCGACAACGCCGTCGTGGTTGTCGAAAGCATCTACCAGGAACGCGAGCGCATGCCCGGTCAACCGGTGCAGGCCTCGATCGTGGGCACCCGCAACGTCGCGATCGCGCTGTCGGCCGGCACCCTGTGCCACTGCATCGTGTTCGTGCCCAACCTGTTTGGCACCACCAACCAGATCAGCATCTTCATGACCCAGATCGCGATCACCATCTCGGTGTCGCTGCTGGCGTCGTGGCTGGTGGCGGTCAGCCTGATCCCGATGCTGTCGGCACGGATGAAGACGCCGCCGGCGGTTGCCTCGCATGGCGGATTGATCCGGCGCATGCAGGATCGGTATGCGCGTCTGCTGCGCTGGTCGCTGGAGCATCGCGGCAAGAGCATCATTGGCATGATGCTGATCGTGGCGGTCAGCGTTTTCCCGATGACCCAGACCAAGTTCGACATGTTCGGCGGCGAAGACGACAACGAAGTCAACGTCTACTACCAGTGGAACGGCAGTTACACCAAGGAGCAGATGGGCGTCGAGGTGCTGCGCGTCGAGAACTTCCTGGAAACCAACCGCAAGCGCTTCAACATCAAGCAGATCTACTCGTTCTTCAGCGAGGGTGGTGGCGGCGACGCCGGCACCATGGTCACCTTTGCTGAGGGGGCCGGCGAGATCAAGCCGCTGGTCGACAAGATCAGCAAGGAACTGCCGAAGTCGGCGCGCGCGAAGATCGGTATCGGCAACGACGGTGGCGGCCCGGGCGGCGGCGACAAGGAAGTGCAGGTCGAGCTGGTTGGCGATTCGACCAAGGTGCTGGCCGCCATCGCACAGGACATCGTGCCGATTCTGGCGCGCAACAAGGAACTGCGCGATGTGCGCATCGATGCGGGCGACCAGAGCGGCGAGTTGACCGTTCGCGTCGACCGCGAGCGTGCCGCTTCGTTCGGCTTCAGCGTGCAGCAGGTGTCGAGCTTCGTTGGCCTGGCGTTGCGCGGTGCGCAGTTGCGTGAGTTCCGTCGCGGCGACGAGGAAGTGCCGGTGTGGGTGCGCTTCGCCGGTGCCGAGCACTTCGGCATGGCGGACGTGGCGGCGTTCACGGTGCGCGCGCCCGATGGCCGCAACGTGCCGCTGCTGAGCATGGTCGACGTCCAGGTCACGCCCAGCGCCACGCAGATCAACCGCACCAATCGCCAGACGACGTTGACACTGAAGGCCAGCCTTGCCGGCAAGACCACCGTGCCGGAAGCCCGCAAGCTGCTTGAAGGCACGCTCAAGACCATCGCGTTCCCGGATGGCTACGGCTACTCCTTCGACGGCAGCGCGTTCCAGCGCGAAGACGAAGCCAGCGCGCAGATGATGTTCAACCTGCTGATCGCGCTGGTGATGATCTACGTGGTGATGGCGGCGGTGTTCGAATCGCTGTTGTTCCCCTCGGCGATCATGAGCTGCGTGGTGTTCTCGATCTTCGGCGTGTTCTGGCTGTTCTGGCTGACCGGTACGTCGTTCTCGATCATGGCCTTCATCGGCATCCTGGTGCTGATGGGCGTGGTGGTGAACAACGGCATCGTGATGATCGAGCACATCAACAACCTGCGTCGACGCGGACTGTCGCGCACCGATGCGCTGGTGGAAGGCAGTCGCGAACGCCTGCGCCCGATCCTGATGACGATGGGCACGGCGATCCTGGCGATGGTGCCGATCTCGATCGCCAACAGCGACGTCGGCAGCGACGGCCCGCCGTACTACGTGATGGCGCGTGCGATCGCCGGTGGCCTGGCGTTCTCGACGGTGATCAGCCTGCTGTTCCTGCCGACCATCTACGCGATGCTCGACGATCTCAGCACTGGCACGAAGCGCACGCTTGCACGGGCGCGGCGTCGCCGCGGCGAATCCCCGGTGAGCGATGCCGGCGATGCGACCGACGGCGGTGCGACCGACGGCGATGCGGTGCCGGTCTGACCGGGCACCGTTCGGAGGCTATCGGCGTGATGCCGGTAGCCTCCGGACGCACCTGAAGAAGGCAAGCGTTGCCTGCGCAGGATTCGAATGGGCCGGCATCGCGCCGGCCCGGTTCAGCCTTCCAGCTCGCTTTCGATGTTGCGGACCCATTGGGCCAGCTGGTCGAGCAGGGCGAGTTTTCCGGCATCGTCCCGATGCTGTTCGCGCACCGCCGCCAGCTCGGCAGCGAAGCTGGCGAACGTGTACTCCGACAGCCGACCTTCGCCCAGCAGCCGCTCGCGGCGGTACGCATTCCAACGGGTGCGTTCACCGGCATCCAGCGTGTGCGGCCAGTTGCGCGCACGGTAGCGGAACAGCAACTCCGGCAGGCGCGCGTCGCGGAAATCGAACACGGCCTCGCGCAGCGCCTCGGGCTGGGTGCTGCGCACCTTGGCGAACAGCCGCTTGTCGCCGTCGCCGATGAATCCGTCGTACAACGAGGCGTCGACGTCGCTGGGCTGTCGCGGGTGCTCGGTGGCAAACACGCGGCGAACCTTCTCCACCAGCTCCGGCCCGGCGTCGCGGATGCGATCGGCGTTGCGTGCCACCTCGTCCGGATCGATGCGCAGCCGCGCGAAGTCCCGCTCGCGCAGGTGTTCCCAGGGGATCAGGGCCGGGCAACGATTGAGGTGCACTTCCTTGAGCGCGATGCGGGTTTCGCCCTGCGCCAGCCGCTCGGCCGGCACGTACAGGCGGTCGGCGATCGCAGCGGGCTCCAGCGTCAACAGCGGGCCCGGGTCCTGCGCCAGGTCGAACACGATCACCCGGCTGTCGATGCGCGGGTGGCGCGCCAGCGGCATGACCGGTGCCGCGCACAGGCGCGTGGCCGGAAAGCGCTGCGAGACGTGCAGCACCGGCGTCATCGCGATGGTGTCGAGCAGGGTCGCCGCGTGGCGCTTGTCGCGCAGGCGCAGCGCGTAATTCCACAGTCGCGGTTGCGCGGTCTTGAGCTTGCGCGCCAGGCCGATCAGCGCGCGAACGTCGGAAAGCGCTTCGTGCGCATCGCCCTCGCGCACGCCGTTGGCCAACGCCAGGTGCTCGAGCTTGAACGACGGCGCGCCGTCCTCGCGCAGCGGCCACTGGATGCCGTCGGGCCGGAGGGCATGCGCCAGGCGCAGCACGTCCAGCAGGTCCCAGCGTGAGTTGCCGCCGCGCCACTCGCGCTCGTAGGCGTCGTGGAAGTTCCGGAACAGCCCGTGCCGAACGAACTCGTCGTCGAAGCGCAGCGAGTTGTAGCCCAGGCTGCAGGTCTGCGGCCGCGCCATCTCGTCGAAGATCAGCGCGAACGCCTCGGCTTCGCCCATGCCGTCGCGCAGCGCCTGCTGCGGTGCGATGCCGGTGATCAGGGTGGCGGTGGGCGAGGGCAGCAGGTCGTCGGCGGGCTTGACGAAGATGCTGATCGGCTCGTCGATCTCGTTGAGGTCGGCGTCGGTGCGGATGGCGGCGAACTGGGCGATCCGCGTCGTGCGTGGATCGGCACCAAAGGTTTCCAGGTCGTAGAACAGAAAGCTTGCGGGCATGCGTCAGGCGTCCGCCGGCAGCGGCGACAGGCGCTCGCGCACCGCCGCATCCACCGCGTCCCAATCGAGCGTGTCGATCGACGCGTGGTCGCGCGTCAGCTCGACCAGCAACTCGCGCTGCCGGTTGCCGCGCTCGAACGCCACCGAGTACGGCATGCGGTGGAAGGTCACCATCGCGTAGCGCGGCATGAAGCGATCGGGATGGCGCTGGGCCAGCCGCAGTTCGAGTGCGCGTTGCAGGAGGTAGTCGTCGTTGTCGACGCGATCGCGCATCTCGAGGTAGTTCTCCAGTGCCATCGCCTGGATCGCCCGAGAGTCGGGCAGGCGCTGCGCCTGGAACGCGGCGAATGCGGCGGCGCGGTCAGCGCCCGAGTCGAGGTGCTCGGCCAATGCAACGCAATCCTCGAACGCGCAGTTCATGCCCTGGCCGTGGAACGGCACCATCGCGTGCGCGGCATCGCCCAGCAGCACGGCGCGATCGTCCAGGTGCCACCGGTCCAGGTACAAGGTGGCCAGCAATCCCTTGGGATTGTGCTCGAAGTCGTGCTCCAGCCGGGGGATCAACGGCAAGGCGTCGGCGAAATCGCGCTCGAACAGCGCCCGCGCCTGCTCGCCGTTGCGCACGGTGTCGAAGCCGGGCACGCCGGCCGCGGGATCGCCTTCGTTGGGCAGGAACAGCGTCACGGTGAAGGTGCGCTCGTCGTTGGGCAGCGCGATGCACATGTAACGCCCGCGCGGCCAGATGTGCAGCGCGTTGGGCTCGATGCTGAAGCCACCGTCGCTGGTGGGCGGAATCTCCAGCTCCTTGTAGGAGTGGCCGAGGAAGTCGGTGCGTTCGCCCAGTTCGGACACCGCGTTCATCGCCGACCGCAGGGCCGAGCCCGCGCCGTCGGCTCCCACCAGGCTCTCGAAGGCGCTCTCGTGAAGGCTGCCGTCGCGGTCGTCCTCGAAGGCGACGGAGCGCCGGTCGAAGTCGACCGACGCCAGCCCACGGTGGAAGTGCAGGCGCGCGCCGGCCTGCTGCGCGATGTCGAGCAGGATCACATTGAGCTCGCCGCGATGCACCGACCAGATCACTTCGCTGTCGTCGCGGCCGTAACGCTGCAGGTCGGTGCGGCCGTCGAGAAAGTGCACCATGCGCCCGCGCATCATCACCGCCTGGGCCATCACCTCGTCGTCGCCGCCGGCCAGGCGCAGTGCGTGCAGGCCGCGTTCGGCCAATGCGAGGTTGATCGAACGCCCGCCCTGGAAGCCCTGGATGCGCGGGTCGCCGCGCTTTTCGTAGACGTCGACCTGCCAGCCACGTCGGGCGAGCAACGTCGCCAGCAGTGCGCCGGCCAGGCCGGCGCCGACAATGGTGATATGGCGTTCGCCGCCGGGCGTGGAGTGCTGCTGGCTGCTCAAGGTTTCGGCCCTTGCTCGTGCGTCCCGCCGATGCGGGAATGCGGTGTCGTCGTAGTTACCACGCCATGCCACGCGGGGCGAGCCGCGTGTCAGCCCAGTTCACGCCACACCTCGACTTCGCGGACGAAACGCAGCACGTCGGCGTGGGTGTTGTAGAGCGGGGCGGGCGAGATGCGGATCACGTCGGGCTCGCGCCAGTCGCCCAGCACGCCGTTGGCCGCCAGGTGGTCGAACAGCGCGCGACCTGCCTCGCGTCCGCGCAACCCGCGCCCGCCGATCACGCGCAGTGACAACTGGCAGCCGCGGCGCTCTGGCTCGACGGGCGTCAGGATCTCCAGCGTCTCGGCCAGTCGTAGCCGGATCAACGCTTCCAGGTAGCCGGTCAGGCGCAGCGACTTGCCGCGTAGCGCCGGCATGCCGACCTCTTCGAACAGATCCAGCGAGGCGCGCAGCGGCGCCAGCCCGAGAATCGGCGGGTTACTGAGCTGCCACCCCTCGGCGCCCGGCGAGGGCACGAACTGGGGCCCCATCTTGAAGCGCGTCGCCGCCTCGTGGCCCCACCAGCCGGCGAAGCGGGGCAGATCCGCCTGCGCGTGGCGCTCATGCACGAAGCAGCCGGCAACGGCGCCCGGGCCGGAGTTCAGGTACTTGTAGTGGCACCACACCGCGAAATCGACGTTGCTGTCGTGCAGGGCCAGCTCCAGGTTGCCCACGCCGTGCGCGAGATCGAAACCGCACGCGGCGCCCTGCGCATGCGCGAGCGCGGTGATGGCCTTGATATCGAACGCCTGGCCGGTGCGGTACTGCACGCCGGGCCACAGCACCAGCGCCAGGCGCGGGCCGTGCTCGGCGATCGCACGTTCGATGGCGCCCATCGAGAAGCGGCCGCCGGGTTCGTCGGGTTCGATCTCGATCAGGTCGGTCGCGGGGTCGAAACCGTGGAAGGCGACCTGCGACGCAACCGCGTGGCGGTCCGACGGAAACGCGCCGGCCTCGATCAGGATGGCCGGGCGCTCGCGCGTGGGCCGATAGAAGCTGACCATCATCAGGTGCAGGTTGGCTGTCAGCGAGTTCATCGCCACCACTTCGACCGGCTTGGCACCCACCAGTCGAGCCAGTGGCTCGCGCACCAGCTCGTGGTAGCTCATCCATTGCGCGTCGCCGCTGAAATGGCCTTCGACGGCCTCGTGCTCCCACTTGCCGAGCACCACTTCGATGTGGGCGCGTGCGCCGCGCGGCTGCAGGCCCAGGGAGTTGCCGACGAAGTAGGCCATCTCGCGGCCGCCGTGCTGCGGAATCAGAAAGCGATCGCGCAGGGTCGGCAACGGGTCGGCGGCATCGAGGGCGAGGGCGTGCTGTTCGGAATACAGGTCGGTCACGTGTTGCGGGTCCTTGGCATCGTCCGGCATGGCCGGGTGGGGCGAGTGTGGTGGCGGGCGGTCTGGGCGAGCGGTGCGGCCGCGTACCGGGCGCTAGGCGAAGCGTGCCTTCGACAGCCCCAGCCATTCCAGCGCGGTGCCATGGTAGAGGCGTGCCTGCTCGGCGGCGTCCAGACCGAGCGAGGCAATGCCGGCCCCCGGTGTCTGCTCGCCCAGCGGGAACGGGTAGTCGGTGCCCAGCATCACCCGCGATACGCCGCAGGTGTCGAGCAGGTAACGCAGCGCACGGTCGTCGGCCACCCAGGAATCGAAGTACAGGCGGTCCAGGTACTCGCGCGGATTGCGCGGGTTGTCGGTGGCCACCAGGTCCGGGCGCATGTTGAAACCGTGCTCGATGCGGCCGATGGTGTAGGGGAAGCTGCCGCCGCCGTGGGCCATGCAGATCTTCAGCTTGGGCAGGCGTTCGAGCACGCCGCCAAACACCAGGCAACAGGCCGCGCGCGATTGCTCGGCCGGCATGCCGACCAGCCACGGCAGCCAGTACTTGGGCATCGACGCCGTACCCATCATGTCCCAGGGGTGCACCAGGACGGCCGCGCCCAGCTCGCTGGCCGCCTCGAAGAACTCGAACAGCTCCGGCGCGTCCAGGTTCCAGTCGTTGACGTGGCTGCCGATCTGCACGCCTTGCAGGCCGAGCTGGTCCATGCAGCGCTCGAGCTCCTGCACCGCCAGACGAGGCGACTGCAGTGGCACCGTGCCGATACCAGCGTAGTGCCGCGGGAAGTCCCGGCAAGCCTGCGCCATGTGGTCGTTGAGCGCCTGGTGCAGTTCCAGCGCGTGCTGCGCCTTGGCCCAGTAGCTGAACATCACCGGCACGGTGCTGATGACCTGCACCTGCACGCCAAACCGGGCGTAGTCGTCGATGCGCTCCTGTTCGTCCCAGGTCTTGGACCAGATCTCCCGGAAGAACTTGCCGTCCTTGTAGATCCGGTGCCGCCCGTCCTCGGTGTGGTGGATCACCGGGAAGCGGTTGTCCCCGTACTTGCGTGCGAGGTCCGGCCAGTCGCGCGGCAGGTAATGGGCATGGATGTCGATCTTGAGCATGGGCCCGAGTTTACGGCCTTGGGTGCGCATGCGGATCGTCGGGCTGCCCGTGCCGTCCGGGCCGTCGCGCGACCCGCCCGAGACCACTGGTTCGACATTCCGCTGGCCGGCCGCCGCCATGGCGTTGGGCGTGCGGCCTCCGGCGCACGTGTTCGCCGCGGTGGTGGTGGGTACCCGGCGGTTGGTTCAAACTCGATGGACGTTCGGGCGGGTCGGCAGGGCGACGCCAGCGACGATGGCGTGCTGGTGCGAAGGCGTGCTCGTGCGAAAGCCGCGAGGGGACAAACCCAGGTGCCAGCGCCAATGAAGCTCGTCATGCTGCTGCTGTTGCTGCCCGTGACTGCGATGACGGCGGCCTTGGGTGCACCACTGGACCCGGCACTGGACCCGGTCAGCCGTCCGGCTCCCGCCGATTCCCCATCAGCGTCGGAAGGGTCGGGGATTCGCCCGCCCGCCCACGATGCCTGCGAGGTGCCGGGCAAGGCGATCCAGTGGCAGGTGGACTACTGCCTTTTCCGTTCGGAAACGGACGATGTGATTGCGGCGCAGCCGTGCATGGACCGCGAGGGCACGCGCCGTTTCAGCAGTGAGTGCGCTCGCAAGCGCCATTACAAACACCGCTTGTGCGAACTCCAGGTCGGCGCTGGCGTCCGCGAAGGCTCGATCGAGCAGTGCGTGCGGGACCCGGAATTTTCCGGCAGAGCCGTTCGCAACGACGGTGTGTGACGTAAGCGCGCGTGGCGATGGTCCGAGGCCGATCGCGTCGACAACACCTGGCACCACGCTGCCCACCCGACACCGCGCGCCCAGACCGCAGCGCCTCGTGACGCGGGTTGTTTTTCGCGAGTCCGTCACCTAGCATTTTGCCCGCGACCCAGTCATCGATCGCCGTAAGCGTTCACGTCAACCAACGCGCCAACCCTCCCGGTACTGCCGGGGCGGTGTCTCACGCTGCATGTGAGAAGGCGCCTTGCGAGACCGGATTACGGAGATTCAAGATGAAGAATGTTTCAAGGCACACGTCGCGCACCTTCCTGGGGCTACCCAAACTTCCCGCGCGCTACGCATCGCTGGTGGTGCCGTTGCTGCTGTCGGTGTTCATGACCTGCATCGTGTCCCTCATCAGCACCTTCAAAGGCATTGGTGCCGACCCGCACTTCATGCGGGTGTGGTTGGGGGCCTGGTTGATTTCCTGGGCCGTCGCGTTTCCGACGTTGCTGCTGGTGCTGCCCGTCGTACGCAAGGTCACTGCCGCGCTCGTCGAGATGACCTAGCGAGGCAACACGCCGGGCGGCGTTGCCGCTCGGCTGGTTTTCGAAGAGCGTGCAGGGCCGATCCGCCAGCCCGCGCTGCCTGCTGGCGGGCGTGTCAGCCCGCGACGCGTTGTGAATCGTCCTGGGCTGCGCGGTGTTGGGCACGCTGGTGTTCTCGACCGCGCCGGAGCGGCGGACGTACCGCTCGCTGCGCCGCGTGTTCGACGGTACGCTTGCGCTGACGTTCGGCGCTGCGCCGTTGTCCAGGGCGCCGACTGCCTGACGGCGACCAAGGGGCAGTCGGTCGCCACCGAGCGCTCCGGATGCACGCCGACCTCGCGGGATTCAGGAAGAACGCTTCAGCAGCAATGCTTTGGTAGGAACGCTTCACGAGGAGCACCATGACGATCTGTCTCGATCACCTCATCGTGCCGTCCCACGACAAGGCCGCGTCGGCGAAGCGACTGGCGGACATCCTGGGCGTGCCGTGGTCCGAACACGGTGTCGGCCCGTTCTGCCCGGTGTACGTGAACGACGGGCTGACGCTGGATTTCGACGAAACCAGCGAACCGTTTCCGACGCAGCACTACTGCTTCCGTGTCGCACCGGACGAGTTCGACGCCATCCTGGCCAGGATCCGGGCGGCCGGCATCGCGTACCGCAGCACACCGCTCGGGCCCACCGACATGCAGGTCAACACGCATCACGGCGGCACCATCGTGTACTGGAACGAGCCGCCGGGCCACGTCTGGGAGTTGCTGACCGTCAGCTATGCACGCCAGCCGGCGTGATCGCTGATGATTGCGATTGGCGTCGCCCTCGGGGTGTGCGCCGGAACCCCGACTTCCTCATCCCGTCCACCCCGGGGATTGGCACCCATGACCACCCTCGTAACCGCCGCCGAATTGGCGGAACTGGCAGAGCAGATTCACCTGGCCATCCAGGAGCGCGGCGGGGAGCGTCCACCGCTTGACGTCGAGTTCGTTTCCCTGGCCGGGTACTTCAGCGTGGAAGTCACCAAGGGCGGTTTCGCGCAGCTGCTCTACAACCTCCAGGGCGAGTACCTGGGGGAGATCGAGCAGATGCTGGTCGCGGCACCTGCGCCGGTCGCGCACGCGCACTACGCGCAGGCGATCCGCGCGTGCCTGGACGTCACCGAGGATTACCAGGCATTCCTGGCCAGCGACTACCTCGAGCCCAACGCCCTGAGGGACACGCTGCACGGCATCTCGGTGGCGTACTTCAGCACCCGGGTGGAGTTCCTGTCGGAAATGCAGGACTTCATCCAGCGCACCCTCGGCGCGGTACACGAATGGGTGCAGGCGCCTGCCGATTCCTGACGTCTCGACGCGGCGAATTCCGCTTGTGCCCCGATGCACGGCCATTGAAACTGCATCCACGAGTGCAGGGCGGCCAGCCGCGTCCCGCCATCAAACGGCGCGCAGCACATCCCCGCAGCACATCACCGCAGCAACGGACCCATGCACATGTTGATCCACGGCAAGTGCCATTGCGGAAACATTGCCTTCTCGCTGGACTGGCAGCCCGATCCGCTGGAGATTCCGGCCCGTGCCTGCGATTGCTCGTTCTGCACGAAGCACGGCGGTGTCTGGACATCGCACCCCAGCGGCGCCCTGCAAGTGCGGGTGCAGGAACCATCGCTGGTGTCGAGATACGCCTTCGGCACCGGTACCGCCGACTTCCACGCCTGCGCACGCTGCGGCGTAGTGCCCGTCGTCACCAGCCTGATCGACGGGCATCTGTACGCCGTGGTCAGCGTCAACGCGTTCGAGGACGTGGATCCGTCGATGATCCGCCATGCCTCGGCGACCTTCGGCGACGAAAAAACCCAGTCGCGGCTCGATCGGCGAACGCGCAACTGGATCGCCAACGTCGCGTATGTGGAGGGTGGGGCCTGAACTTCGACGGGGCGATGTCGCCATGGCGATGTCGCTATCGTGTTCGAGGCCGTTCCGCCCGCTGCATTGCCCGCGATTGCGTCGTTGCTGGCCGTGACGGCAGGGCGGCGGCCCCGCGGTGCCGAACCTGCGAAACTCAGGTTGTCCGAGCCGGCGATCGAAGCCATCTGGCCGATGCGACTGCTGGCGGTACTTCTGGAGCAACCGCAATACGCGGTTCGTGCGGTATGACTGGGCAACTGAGCGCGGCGCCAGGGCAGACCGGAACGGCCCAATCCGAATCGTGTTTCGACCGTGGAGAAAGACATGAGTGATCCCACCGACTACCCGTATGCCACGCACTTGGACGTGGCGTTCCCCGCGCTCGAGATGGTGGACGTGCCCGCGTTGGTGAAGGCGTGCACGGATCGCTGGTACAACCAGACGTTGTGCAAGGTCAACGACTCGGTGGTGCGTCTTGGCGTGATGCAGGGCGAATACCATTGGCACAAACACGATTACGATGACGAGTTCTTCTTCGTGCTCGATGGTCACTTCATCATCGACCTGGAAGGGCGCACCATCGACCTGCAACGGCATGAAGGCTTCGTGGTTCCCAGGGGCATCGTCCATCGGACGCGTGCGCCGGACCGGGCAGTGATCCTCATGGTGGAAACCGCGGCCATCATCCCTACCGGCGATCCGCCAGGCGACCCAGCAGGCGATCCGACGGGGCATCCGACAGGCGATCGCTGACGTCCGCTCTGGCGGTTTCGCCGATGCGACAATCGCGATGCCTGCAACGCCCTACCTCGAACGGGCTGCGTTGAACCGCGCCCTGGCGGACTGGCGCAGGTATCCCTTGCCAACCACGTACGGATTTCCAGCCATCGTCCCTCATGCAATGACCACCGACCGCCTGGTGCTGAGACCCCCTGTCGAGTCGGACCTCCAGCGCCTGTTCGACATCTACGGCGACGCGCGCACCAACACCCACAACCCTGCCGGGCCGTTTGCCAACATCGACACGGCACGCACCGTGCTGACGGGGTGGATGGCGCATTGGCAGCAACACGGGTTCGGCAAGTGGGCGATCAGCGCCGCCGACGATCCATCGCACGTCATCGGCTTCGGCGGTATCGACCATCGCCGGTACATCGACGAGGACAAGATCAACCTGGGCTATCGCTTCGGCGTGGAGGCCTGGGGAAAGGGGTATGCGACCGAACTTGGGCGCGCGTCCCTTGCCCTTGCGTTTGACGCGCTGGGGTTGCCGGACGTGTTCGGCATCGTCCGACCGGCCAACACGGCGTCGATTCGCGTGCTCGAGAAAGTCGGCATGCACTGGGTCGGCGCCGTGGATGATGTGCCAGGCGCCGAGCCCAGCCGCCTGTACCGTGCCGAAAACGGCGGCGCCCAAAAGCGCTAGCGACCGACCATCGCGTGCTGGCGGCACCCAGCCTCGCGGGGCGATGCCGCGCATGTGACACGGGGGCTGCCGCCAAACGTATCGGCGGTGCAGGTTCCGAAGAGTGGCTGGCCGCTCGCGGTTCTCAGGTATCGGCCATCACGTACCGGGCCGGGGCGGGATTGACGTGCCCGCAGCCCCGGCAGCTGCGATGTTCGCGCGAGGAATAAAAGCGGTCGAACACCACCGGGAAATCCTGCTCGATGTCGTGCAAAGGAAAGAACTCCTCGTACAACTTGTGGTTGCAGCATTCGCAGAACCACATCAGGCCGTCGAGTTCGTGCGGCAGGCGGCGGCGTTCGATGACCAGTCCGATCGAACCCTCCATCCGCTGCGGCGAATGCGGTACGCGCGGTGGCAACAGGAACGTCTCTCCGGCCCGGATCGCGATATCGCGCACTGCGCCGTCCTCCTGGATGCGCAACACCATCTCGCCTTCGAGCTGGTAGAACCACTCGGCGCCTTCGTCCCAGTGATAGTCCGTGCGCGCGTTCGGCCCGCCGACCACCATCACGATGAAATCGCCGACGTAGACGACCTTGTTGCCAACCGGCGGCTTGAGAAGGTGGCGGTGCTCGTCGATCCAGGCCTGCAGGTTGAGCGGGTTGGGCAGCATGCGGGGCGTTCCTTGGGCGCGAGTGGGGGCGACAGCGGTGCGGCGGCGCTGCGCTGCAGTCTGCACCGAGGCGCGTTTGCCGATCAGGCCATGCCAATCAGATCATGCCGATCCAATCACGCTGCAGCTAGTCGTCGGCCAGCACCGCCACGCACTTCATCTCGATCGCGATCGGCGTGGGCAACGCCGTGATGCCGAGCGTGGTGCGGCACGGCGCGGCCTCCGCGCGGGGGAAGAACTCCGCCCAGACGCGGTTGTAGACGACGAAATCGCGCTCCATGTCGGTCAAAAACACGGTGACGTCGACCAGATCCTCGAAGCGTGCGCCGCTGGCTTCGAGCACCGCGCGCACATTGGCGAACGTGGCCCGGCACTGCTCGTCTATGTCGTAGCTGATCAGTCGGCCTTCGGCATCGTGGACGTTGCCGAGGATGGCGTTGCTGGCGGCGTCGCGTGGGCCGATGCCGGACAGGAACAACAGCCCGCCGACACGGCGTGCATGCGGGTAATGGCCGACCGGACGCGGCGCCGATGCGGCATGAATGGAGGAGGCGGGCTGGGTCTTGGTGGCGGTGTTCATGGGCACTCCATCGACGAGTGACGCGGGACGACGGTGCGGCGGGCATCGCCTGAACGCGGGTATGCCTCGCGGCGCCGACCGCCCCGCGGGTTCAACTGCGGGCGCGGATGCGGTCCAGGGCCGACGGGTACGACGCAGCCAGCGATTCGAGGCTGTCGACGTCGATGCCCAGGTCGGTCACCAGTCCATTCTGCAGGCTGTACACCCAACCGTGCACGGCAAGTGACTGACCGCGCGCCCAGGCGTCCTGGACGACCGTGGTCTGGCTCACGTTGACGACCTGTTCGAGGGCGTTCAGCTCGCACAGGCGGTCGTTTCGGTCGCTTTCGGACGCGTTGGTGTGCACGCAGTCGGCATGCTTGTCGGCGACATCGCCAACGTGACGGATCCAATTGTCCGCCAGGCCGATGCGACGCCCCGTGAGCGCCGCATGCACGCCGCCGCAACCGTAGTGCCCGACAACCAGGATGTGCTTGACCTTGAGCACGTCGACCGCGAACTGGATGACCGACAGGCAGTTGAGGTCGGTATGCACCACCACATTGGCGATGTTGCGGTGGACGAACACCTCGCCCGGCGCCATGTCGATGATCTGGTTGGCCGGAACGCGCGAGTCCGAGCAGCCGATCCAGAGGTATTCCGGCGCCTGCTGGCGCGACAGCGTCTGGAAAAACGCCGGGTCCTCGGCATTGATGCGCTCGGCCCATTCACGGTTCTTGCGCAGCAGGTCATCAAGGCGTTGCATCGGCGAGGGGTCCTTGTGGGAAGGGCGACGAGTTTGGCGCATCCGCCGCCTGTGATGTTGTCCGACCCGGTGCACTGGGCACGCGCCGGCCCACCCGGCCGGCGCGTGTTCAGCGCGACAGGTCGATGCAGACGTTGCGCGGTTCGGTGAAGAAGCGCAGCGCCTCCACGCCACCTTCGCGACCGAGGCCGGAAGCGCCGCTGCCGCCGAACGGGGTGCGAAGGTCGCGCTGCAGCCAGGTGTTGATCCACACCACACCCGCGTGCAGCTGCGCGGCGAAACGGTGCGCGCGGTGCAGGTCGCGGGTCCACAGCATCGCGGCCAGGCCGTAGTCGCCGGCGTTGGCCAGGGCCAGCGCGTGCGCGTCGTCGTCGAACGCCTGCAGGGTCACGACCGGGCCGAAGATCTCCTCGCGATTGCTGGCGCAATCGGGGCCGAGGCCTTCGATCACCGTCGGTGCGACAAACCAGCCGGGCCGATCGATTGCCGCGCCGCCGCACAGCACGGTGCCGCCCTCGTCGCGCGCGCGCTGCAGCGCGGCGACGACCTTGTCGAAATGCGCCTGCGAGACCAGCGGGCCCAACTGCACGTCCGGGTCGATCGGGTCGCCGACGCGCAGGGCGACCACGCGCTCGACCAGCGCATCGCGGAACTCGGCGTGGATGCTTCGCTCGACCAGGATGCGCGAGCCGCACAGGCAGATCTGCCCGCTGTTCTGGAATCCCGATCGCACGATCGTGTCCAGCTGCGCGCGCCAGTCGCTGTCAGCGAACACGAGCGTCGGGTTCTTGCCGCCAAGCTCAAGCGAAAGCTTTTTCAGCAGCGGCGCGGCAAGGCCGGCGATGCGTCGCCCGACCGCGGTGCTGCCGGTGAACGACACTGCCTTGACCCTGGCGTGCGTGACCAGCGGCTCGCCGACCTCCGGTCCGCCGCCATGGACGATGTTGAGCACACCGGCAGGAAAACCGATCTCGGCGGCGAGTTCGCCGAGCATCGTCGCGCTGACCGGCGTGACCTCGGACGGTTTGGCGACGACCGTGTTGCCGGCCGCGAGCGCCGGCGCGATCTTCCAGGTGAACAGGTACAGCGGCAGGTTCCACGGCGAGATGGTGGCCACTACGCCCAGCGGCTGGCGCAGGGTGTAGTTCAGCCCGGCCTGCCCGTGGTGCGATTCGCTGGCGAACTGGGTCGCGGCGTGCGCGAAAAAGCGCAGGTTGCTGATCGCGCGCGGTATCTCGACCTCTCGCGCCAGCGCCATCGGCTTGCCACCGTCGCGCGATTCGGCGTGGGCGAAATCGTCCAGGCGCGCTTCGATCGCGTCGGCCAGCTTCTCCAGCCACCGCGCGCGTTCGGTGTTGGGCAATGCCGACCACGCGGGAAACGCCGCCTGCGCGGCGGCGACGGCAGCCTCGACGTCGCCGGCGTCGCCATCGGCCAGTTGCGCGTAGGCCTGCCCGTTGGCGGGATCGAACACCTCGCGCCAGCGACCCGAGGTCGCGTCACGGGACGTTCCGTCGATCAGATGGCGAAGTTGTCGCATGGCGCAAGCGTACCCGAGCGCGGGTGCGGACCGGAATGCACGGCGCTCATCGCCCGGGGCCGGCAAGCGGGAGCGCCGGGCGCGCCCGTTGGTGTCAGATCGAGTTCATCCGGCCGCCATCGACCGCCAGGCTCACGCCGTTGACGTAGGCCGCCGCCGGCGAGCACAGGAAGGCGATCACGCCGCCGATTTCGGCGGGCTTGGCGAAACGGCCGGCGGGCACGGTCTTGCGCATGTCTTCGGCGATCTGTGCTTCCGGCAGGCCCGTGGCGCGTGCGCGATCACCCACCAACTGCGTGATGCGGCCGGTCTCGGTGAAGCCCGGCAACAGGTTGTTGACCGTGATGCCCTGCGCGGCGAGTTCGCGCGACAAGGTCTTGGCCCAGCTGGCGACCGCACCGCGGATGGTGTTGGACACCCCCAGACCGACGATCGGCTCCTTCACCGAGGTCGAGATCACGTTGACGATGCGTCCCCAACCGGCCGACTGCATGCCCGGCAGCACGGCCTGCACCAGCACCTGGTTGGCCAGCAGATGCTTGCCGAAGGCCTCCAGGAAGGCCGCGCCGTCGGCGGTATGCGCGGGGCCGGCGGGCGGGCCACCGGTGTTGTTGACCAGGATGTGCACGGCCTTGCCGGCGGCCAGTGCCTGCACCTGCGCACGCAGCGCCGCGTGGTCGGCGACGTCGGCGGCAATCCAGCCGTGCTGCTGCTCACCCTGGCGCGGTAGCGAGGCAGCCACCTCGGCCAGCACCTCCGGGCGGCGCGCGAGCACGGTCACGTCGGCGCCGAGCAGGGCCAGTTCGTGGGCGGTGGCGCGGCCGATGCCTTCGGACGCCCCACAGACCAGAGCGTGCTTGCCGGCGAGGTTCAGGTCCATCTCAATCTCCGTTGGGGGCGTGGTGGCTGCGCGCGCGCATCAATGCCGCGATCTCGCGGCTGGCGTCGCGCGGTTGCGCATCGAGTTGTTCGATCACCGCCATCCGGTTGGCCACCGGATGGTTCTGGCTGAGCTTGAACTTCAGTGTGATGCGGTCGACAACGAAGCGGAACCCGATGATGCCGCGCAACTGCCGACGCAGGTCGTCGCGCTCGGATTCGAAGCGCCAGTCGCTGTCGACGCGCGCCTCGTGCTGGTCGCTGAGATCGCTCACCAGGTCGGCCAGGGACGCCTCGTCGTCGAAGGTTTCGATGACGCCGTCGAGGTGGGCGACCGCGTAATTCCAGGTCGGCACGCGCGCCTGTTCTTCCTTGTCGGGGTACCAGGCGGGCGACAGGTAGGCGTGTGGTCCATGCACGATCGCCAGCGCGGGACCGGCGTGCGTGGACTGCGGATTGGGTCGGGCCCAGTGGCCGCGCAGCACCACCCGATCGCCGTCCCGGTAGTACAGCACCGGCAGATGGCTGACCGTGGGCGCGCCGTCGCGCACGGTGACCAGGGTGGTGAAGTTGTCGCGCACCAGCAGCGCATCGAGCGCGGCCAGGTCGTTCTCGGCAAATGCGCCGGGCAGGTAGAGCTGGCCAAGTCCGTCTTGCGTGCGTGCTCCCGTGTGGGCTCCCGGCGGTGGCGTGTCGGCGGGCTGCATCGCGTGTCTCAGTGGCGCTGAGGCAGCTTCTGGATCATCAGTCCCCGCAGGGCGTCGTCGTCGCCTTGCGGTGGTTGCAGCTCGTCCAGAGCGAACCCGCGCTGTTGCGCGTCGTCGTCGTCCAGGCCCTCGTAGGCGACGAACTCCGCATCCATCAGGGCGGCGCGGGCACTGTCCTCGCTGTCGTAGGCAAGCGTGTTGCCGTCACTGTCGAACACCTCGGCCGTGCCGGCCTCCCGCACGCGCAGGCGGGCCCATACCACCGTGCGGCCGATGGTTGCCAGCCACCAGCTGGTCGGGTTGTCGCTGTCCATCGTGTTCACCATGCCACCACCGTCGAAAGCAGCCAGAGTGCGCCCGCGCCCAGCAGGCCGGCGATGATCGCCGAGAGCGAGATGCGCGCGGGTGTCGCCAACCCGTCCAGGTTGCGGTCGCCGGCGGCGCGGTAGCCGCCGCGCAGCAGCCAGCCCAACGCGGACGGGTGGATGAAGGCCAGCGGGCCGAGCTGCGCCTGCAACGCCGGATGACGGTCGCGCAGATGCACCAGTGCCAATGGCCAGAAGATCACGAACGCGGTGGCCCCGGCGATGGCCAGGGCGACGCAGAGCAGGGCGAGAAACAGGATCACGGTGCAGCCACCTCATCGGGAGCCGGCCACCGGTCACGCCGTGCGTGCCGGTGGACGGGGAGGGCGTCCGCGCTGGCGCGGACGCCGGTGCAACTCAGTACTCGGCGCTGCCCGGGGCGCGCGGATAGGCGATCGCGTCGCGGATGTTGGACAGGCCGCAGACGTAGACCACCAGGCGTTCGAAACCCAGGCCGAAGCCCGCGTGCGGCACCGAACCGTAGCGGCGGAAGTCGCGATACCAGCCGTAATGCGCAGGGTCGAGGCCGAACTGCGCCATGCGCGCGTCGAGGATATCGAGACGGTCCTCGCGCTGGCTGCCACCGATGATCTCGCCGATGCCGGGAGCCAGCACGTCCATTGCCGCGACCGTCCGGCCGTCATCGTTGAGACGCATGTAGAACGCCTTGATGTGCTCGGGGTAGTTCATCACCACCACCGGACGTCCGACGTGCTGCTCGGTCAGCCAACGCTCGTGTTCGGTCTGCAGGTCCAGGCCCCATTCAACCGGGAACTCGAACTTGTGGCCGGACTTCTGCAGCAGCGTGATCGCGTCGCCGTAATCGATGCGCTCGAACGGCGCGTTGACGAAGCCTTCCAGGCGGCTGATGGCATCGGGCTGCACGCGTTCGGCGATGAACGCCATGTCGTCGCCGCGTTCGGCCAGCACCGCGCGGAACAGGTACTTGAGGAAGTCCTCGGCGACCTGGGCGTTTTCCATGAGATCGGCGAACGCGATCTCCGGCTCGACCATCCAGAACTCGGCCAGGTGGCGCGTGGTGTGGCTGTTTTCGGCGCGGAAGGTCGGGCCGAACGTGTAGACCTTGCTCAGCGCCAGGCAGTAGCCCTCGACGTTGAGCTGGCCGGACACGCTGAGGAAGGTTTCCTTGCCGAAGAAATCGCGGCTGAAATCGACCGCGCCGGCCTTGTCGCGCGGCAGGTTGGCAAGGTCCAGGGTGGACACGCGGAACATCTGGCCCGCGCCCTCGGCATCACTGGTGGTGATGATCGGGGTGCTGATCCAGTAGTAGCCCTGTTCGTGGAAGAAGCGGTGCACGGCCTGCGCCAGGCAATGGCGGATGCGCGTGACGGCGCCGAACAGGTTGGTGCGCGGACGCAGGTGGGCGACTTCGCGCAGGAACTCCAGCGAGTGCGGCTTGGGCTGGATCGGGTAGGTCTCGGGGTCTTCGACCCAGCCGACCACTTCGATCGAACTGGCCTGGATCTCGAACGACTGGCCCTGGCCCTGCGATGCCACCAGGGTGCCGGTGGCGATGACCGAGCAGCCCGCCGTCAGGCGCTTGACCTCGGATTCGTAGTTGTCGAGCGTGCTGGGCGCCACCACCTGGATGGCCGCGAAGCAGGAGCCGTCATTGACGTTGACGAAACTCAGGCCGGCCTTGGAATCGCGCCGGGTACGCACCCAGCCGCGCACCGTGACTTCGCCGCCTGCAGGAATCTTGCCTGCGAGCGCATGCTCGACACTGACCACCGTCATGCCTTGAATCCTTGCCTGTTCGGGCCGATATGGGGAGGGCGGAGTTTACCGGAGCAACCCGGCATACGCCGCTATACTTTTTCAATCCGCATCCGGCGCGCCGGGTGTTTGCCCGCCACGGTAATCGGGCAGGCACCGCGATCACGTCCCACCCAGGAGCCCTGCGCCATGTCCGTCACCCTCAGCCCCGCTGCACTGGCACGCGTCCAGCGCTACCTGAGCGAAGCGCCCGACGCGCTTGGCCTGCGTTTCGGCGTGACCAAGACCGGCTGCTCGGGCTGGCAGCACGTTGCCGACCTGGCGCGCGACCAGCGTGAGGGCGACCACGTGTTCGAGCAGGACGGTGTGCGCGTGTTCGTCGATGCGGTGAGCCTGCCGCTGGTGGACGGCACCGAGATCGACCTGGTCAAGCAGCGCCTTGGCGAGCAGTTCGTGTTCCGCAACCCCAACGCCAGCGCCGAGTGCGGCTGTGGCGAGAGCTTCACCACCGACGCGGACGCGGCCTGAACAATCCGGCCTGAACCCAGCCACCTGAACACTTTGGCTTGAGCCGGTCCGCCTGAACGCGCGGGTTGGCCCGGCAATGGCGCGGCGCCGCCCGGGGCGGCAATTCGCCGCATTTGCCTCTAAGCCATTGAAGCTGCCATAATTTCCGGCTCCCGCGGGTTTGGCCCGTGGGAACCTTGCTCCACCGCGCCCATTCCGGGCGCCGGGGGGCTGATCCGGCCGGCCATCAGGCCGCGCCATCATCCACAAGGACAACACCATGCGTCATTACGAAGTCGTGTTCCTGGTCCACCCGGACCAGAGCGAGCAGGTGCCGGCCATGATCGAGCGCTACAAGTCGCTGATCGAAGGCGGCGAGGGCAAGATCCACCGTCTCGAAGACTGGGGCCGCCGCCAGCTGGCGTACCCGATCGCGAACCTCGTCAAGGCCCACTACGTGCTGCTCAACATCGAGTGCAGCCAGGCCGTGCTGAACGAGATCGTCGACGGTTTCCGCTTCAACGACGCCGTGCTGCGTCACCTGGTCATGAAGCGCGACGGTGCCGACACCGAGCAGTCGCTGATCATGAAGTTCAAGGACGAGAAGGGCGACAAGCCCGAGCGCGCCGAGCGTGGCGAACGCCGTCGCCGTGACGACGAGGGCGATGCCGCCCCGGCGTCCGACGATTCCGCCAACGACGACTCCGCCGAAGCCGCATAAGGAACGCACCCATGTCCAAGTTCTTCCGTCGCCGCAAGTTCTGCAAGTTCACCGCCGAAGGCGTGAAAGAGATCGACTACAAGGATCTCAACACCCTGCGCCAGTACCTCACCGAGACCGGCAAGATCGTGCCGAGCCGCGTGACCGGTACCAAGTCGAAGTACCAGCGCCAGCTGGCAACGGCCGTCAAGCGCGCCCGTTTCCTCGCGCTGATCCCGTACACCGACAACCACAACGTCTGAGGCGGTCGGCCGACGGCATCCGCCGTCAGCAGGCAGTGGGGCGTCAGTCACTGACGCCTCGCGGTTCGCGACGCGAACGCCCTGCAGCTTGCCCGGCAAGCGGCTGACACCCATGCAATCGTCCGTTCGGACAGCTGAAAGTTGCGGGCCGCGTGCCCGCTAACGAACCTGGAGCAAACCCATGCAACTGATCCTCCTGCAGAACGTGCAGAACCTCGGCAAGCTCGGCGACAAGGTCGACGTGAAGCCGGGCTACGGCCGTAACTTCCTGGTCCCGCACGGCAAGGCCGTTCCGGCCACCGCCAGCAACCTGGCCGACTTCGAGGCGCGCCGCGCCGAGTACGAAGCCAATGCCAAGGCCCAGCTGGAAGGCGCCGAAGGCCGCAAGGCCCAGCTCGAAGGCATCGCCGTGACGATCACCGCGAACGCTTCGACCGAAGGCAAGCTGTACGGCTCGGTCAGCCCGCGCGACATCGCCGAGGCCCTGACCAAGATCGGCCACAAGGTCGACAAGGCCGAAGTGGTGCTGGGCGAAGGCCCGCTGCGCCGCACCGGCGAGCACGAAGTCGTTGTGCGCCTGCACGCCGACATCGAGACCGTCGTCAAGGTCGTCGTGGTCGGCGAAGCCACCTGATCCTTCGATCCGGGCGGTAGAGCGAAGGGCGCCGCAAGGCGCCTTTCGTTTTTTTGCGGAACCTGTACTCCGGAACCCGCGGGCGCGGCCGCTTGCCGAACCGGCTTGCCGATCGGCTTGCGAATCTGCGTCGTGGCCGTCGATTCGTCGCAATGGCTGAGACGCCGTGGTGCGATCTGCGGTGCTGACGCCCGTGTCAGGCAGCAAGTCGGGGGGATGTGCACAACCGTCCGTCGCACGGACAGAACCTGCCGATGGGGCCTGTAGACACTTCCTGCGCGCACCGGCATGCGCCGTGCGGACCGGTTTTGTACAGGCTTATCCACAGGCTGACCACAGATTTGTCTGCAACACCCCGTGCGTCTGGCGACCTACGATCGCCGGTCCGGGGAGTCGTCGCGCAACACGGTTGCGTGGTGCCACCTCTGGCGCCCGCGACAACCTCCGTTCCAGCCCGGCCGGCCTGCCGACCCCAACCAGAGCACGCATCCGACCATGAGTCTGCGACCCGGCTATCGCGGTGAATCCCGCGGCGAAAAGCGTTTCGAAACCCGCGCCGAACAACGTGCCGACCACCTGCGCATCCCGCCGCAGGCGATCGAGGCCGAGCAGGCGGTGCTGGGCGGCCTGATGCTGGTCCCCGATTCGTACGACCGCATCGCCGACCAGCTGGCCGACAGCGACTTCTATCGCCGCGACCACCAGCTGATCTACCGGGCGATCGGCGAGCTGGCCCAGAAGAACCGTCCGTTCGATGCGGTGACGCTTGGCGAGTGGTTCGAATCGATGGGCCTGGCCGAGCAGGTCGCCGGTGGCGCCTACCTGATCGAACTGGCCAGCACCACGCCCTCGGCGGCCAATATCACCGCGTACGCCGAGATCGTGCGCGACAAGGCGGTGCTGCGAAAGCTGATCGAGGTCGGCACCAGCATCGTCAACGACGGTTTCCAGCCCGACGGCCGCGAGAGCTCGCAGATCCTCGAGGAAGCCGAGCGCACGGTCCTGGCGATCGCCCAGACCAACAGCAGTGGAAAGTCCGACTTCACCAACGTCCACCAGGCGTTGACCGATGCGTTCGACGAGCTGCAGAAGCGCTACGAGAGCGGCGGCAGCGTCACGGGCCTGCCCACCGGTTACACCGAGTTCGACGAACTCACCGCCGGCCTGCAGAAGACCGACCTGATCATCCTTGCCGCGCGTCCGGCGATGGGTAAGACCACGCTGGCGTTGAACATGGCCGAGTACGCGGCGTTCCGCAGCAAGCTGCCGGTCGCGGTGTTCTCGATGGAAATGTCGGCCAGCCAGCTCGCGCTGCGTCTGATTTCGTCGGTGGGCCGCGTCAACGCCCAGCGCCTGCGTACCGGCCAGCTCGAGGACGAGGACTGGAGCCGTGTCACCAGTGCGATCCGCCAGCTGCGCGAGGTCAAGATCTTCATCGACGACGAGCCCGGCCTGTCACCGGTCAAGCTCGCCGCCAAGGCGCGCCGGCTCAAGCGCGAGCACGGCGGCCTGGGCCTGATCGTGATCGACTACCTGCAGCTGATGTCGGTGCCGGGCAACAACGAGAACCGCGCGACGGAGATCTCCGAGATCTCGCGCTCGCTCAAGGGCCTGGCCAAGGAACTCCAGGTGCCGGTGATCGCGCTGTCGCAGCTCAACCGCTCGCTCGAACAGCGCGCCGACAAGCGTCCGGTGATGGCCGACCTTCGCGAATCCGGCGCTATCGAGCAGGACGCGGACATGATCGTCTTCATCTACCGCGACGACTACTACAACAAGGAAAACTCGCCCGACAAGGGCCTTGCCGAAGTGATCATCGGCAAGCAGCGTAGCGGTCCGACCGGTTCGCTGAAGCTGAAATTCTTCGGCGAGTACACGCGCTTCGACAACCTCAGTCACGATAGCGTTGGTTCTTTCGAATAAGCCGTACCATCAACGGCTTAGCCTCGAGATGGCGGGCGGTAGTTGCGGCTGATGCCCGCCGCGGCGAATGCCTGCGTATCCCAGCTCGCCGGGTTCCCGCGGCTGGTCGATTCCGACGGCAAGCCCGGTGGGCCAGCACCGGCCTTCGGCCGTCGCCGGCATGACGTTGCGGCGTGTGCCAGCGATCGCTCGCTAGAACTCCATTGCGCAGCAATCATGCCCGTCGAAGCGGGGGCTGGTGCGGCGGCGGCCCCGATCCCTGCGTCCGAAACTCCCGGCTTCACCCTCGCCGCGATCCATTGGCACGGTGTCCAGGTCGAACGCTACGACTGGGTGCCGCGAACTTGCTGAGGGCGTCGGATCGCGGTCGCTCCTGCTTGCCCTGTCTAGAGTCATGCTGCGGGACGCGAGCGCCGTGACTATACTCGGCGCCTGTTCATGCGACTGATCCCGGTTGCCGTGAATCCTTCCTACTGATGCCCCAAGCCCCCGATGGATACCTTGCCAAGCGACGCGCCCGGCCTGTCGGACCAGACCCGCGACGACTCGGTGACGCGGTTGCTGATGCAAGTCAGGGCGGGGCAGGCCTCTGCCTGGGACCAGATCCTTCCGCGGGTCTACGACGACCTGCATCGCGTGGCGCGCGCCCAGTTGCGGCAGAGGGCTTTCGGCGACGTCTCTGCCACCGCGCTGGTCAACGAAGCCTGGCTGCGTCTGGCCGGCTCGTCCGCAAAGGCCGAAAACCGGCGCCATTACATCGCGCTGGTGGCCAAAGCCATGCGCTATGTGCTGATGGATGAGGCCCGCCGCGATATGGCGGCCAAGCACGGCAGCGGGCAGCCGAAGCAGACGCTCACCGACGATCTCGACATCCCGGACGAAAAGACGCTCGAGGACCTCTTCTGTCTCGATGCCGCGCTGACGCGGCTGTTCTCGATCGACGAACGGCTGGGGCAACTTGTCGAGCTGCGCTATTTCGGCGGCCTGGACGAGCAGGAGATCGCCGCTCTGCTCGGCGTGACCGATCGCACCCTGCGTCGAGACTGGCGGCGGGCGCGCGCGTTCTTGCTGACCCAGCTCGGCGACAATGCGATCCTCGCTTGATCCGCCGAAAGCGCCAGTGCCCCGAGTCGTCGATGCGGGCGATGCCCATTGGGACCCAGAAAATCCGCCGGAGGGCGGTGCACACGAAGTAGTCGGGACACGAGACGGGGCGCTTACCCGAGCCTTGTCGCTGTTCGACCCGTATTCGGAGCTGCCGCCCGATGCGCTGAAGCGGGCGCTCGCGCAATTGCAACTCAACGACCCGGACGCCTGCCGCGAACTGATCGGGCTGCTCGCCGCGGACGAGCGAACCCATTCCTTCGCTTCGCCGCTGCGGTGGTTCGCAGAACGAACGCCGAAAGCGACAGGTGGTTACGAGGTCCATGCCGACGGCAACTTGTTTGGACCATGGCGCACGGAGGGCGTTCTCGGCATCGGCGGCATGGGCGTGATCTACGCTGTACGCCGTGCGGACGGGTTGTACGAGCGCGAAGCGGCGCTGAAGACGATCCGGGCGGAGGTGTCGTCGCCGCAACTGCTCGATGCGTTCCGAATCGAGCGCAATCTTCTCGCTCGCCTCGATCACCCGGCCATCGTCAGCCTATTCGACGCCGGCGTCGGCGATGACGGGCAACCCTGGATCACGATGCAACGCATCGTCGGCGAGCACATCGATGCCTGGTGCGACTCGCGCCATGCATCGCTACGACAGCGGGTCGGGCTGTTCGTCGACGTCTGTGATGCCATCGTCCATGCGCACGACCACGGCGTCCTGCACCAGGACATCAAGCCGTCCAACGTGTTGGTGACGGACGACGGCAAAATCAAATTGCTCGATTTCGGGCTGTCGGCGCTGCTGTCGCGCTCGGAGAACGACATTCCGCAGCGGATTGGCGCGAGCATGCCGTACGCGGCACCGGAAATCTTCTCGGACGCGCCGCCGAGCGTCGCGATCGACGTGCATGCGCTCGGCGTGATGCTGTATCGCCTGCTGTGTGCCGGCTGGCCGCGCCCCTGCGGTAGCGTCATTGGCGCTGCGCCCGTTGAAGGCTTTCCCACGCCTCCGAGCACAGTCGCCTTGCGCGCAACCGCCGTCGAGACCCGCAACCGAGGCGCGACGACCGCCAGGAGTTTGTCTGTATCGCTGTGCGGCGACATGGATGTGATTGCGCTACGTTGCGTCGCGAACGACCCGGTCGCGCGTTACGCCTCCGTCGCCGAGCTGCGTAACGACGTGAAGGCGTGGCTGGAACGACGGCCGGTGGCCGCACGGAATGGCGGGGGCGGCTATCGCGTGGGACGCTTTCTCCGTCGCCACGTCCTGGCGGCTATCGTTGCATCGACTCTGACGGTGGCAGCTGTTGCGACGGCATGGGTTGTGCTCGCGCAGCAGCGCGAGGCGCGAGCGCAGGGAGAAAACGATCGCGCGCTCGCAGAACTGTTCCGGATCTCTGTGCTGGCCGCCTCCCAGAACGCGCGAAGCGGCGGCCGGGAAGATGTGCGTCCCTTGTTGCATCACGCCGAGCATCGATTGCGCTCGGCCGCCGGCGGCGACCAGCCGCAGTTCCTGGCGCGCGGCCTGGCTTCACTGGCCGGCGCGTACTACGAACAGTCCAACTATGCGCAATCCGAACGGTTGTGGCTGGAGGTCTTGGCGCAGTGCCCGGACGATCCGATGCTGCGCGCACGCACTTTCGACTCGCTGGCCAGTCTGGCGAACAAGCGCGTCGATACCAAAGGAATGATGCGATTCTCGCGACAAGGCATCGATGCGCTGGAAGACCGCGACGACAAGGAAAGCACGATGCTTCGACTGTCGCTGCAGTTCTCGTTGGCGCGGTCGTACTGGTTGCGCGACGATACATCGCAAGCGCTGCAGATTATCGATCGTGCGATCCGAGTCGCGAGAGGCCAGGGAAGCGATCACGAGGCGCAGTTGGCGGGGTTGGTGCGCCAGCGCGGGGTCATGCTCTCCTCGATCGGCCGGGTCGTGGAAGCCGACCGCGATCTCACCGAGGCGATGAATCGCATGGCGACGTCGACGCCCGCTGTCCGGATATCGATCATGCAGTCGTTGGCTGTCCTGCGCATGCAAGCGGGGCATAGCGACAGCGGTCGCGAACTCGCCGAGCGCGCCATGGGTGAAAGCCTGCGCGTCTACGGCGACGACCATGTCGAAACCGCGCGGGCCTGGCTGGTCATGGCCAAGCTTTGGAGAGCAGCGGGCACGAACTCGCGCCGTGCGAGGGTGGCGTTGCACCGTGCGGAAGCGCTCATCGCCAATCACCTGGGCTCAGGTCATCCGATGATGCAGGGGATTCTCGAGGAGCGCGCCGACCTCGAATTCTCGCTTCATCATCGTGCAGCGGCGATCGCGTATGCGCGACGCGCCGAAGCGCTCGCCATCAAGACTTACGGCGAAAACTCGAGTCGAGCACGGACGTGTACCGCAAGGCGCAGCCGTTTCGAGGCACCGCCTGCCGTTGGTGCCAACGAGGCGTAATAGAAGCATCCGATGCGGTGTTGATCCCCGCTCACGCGCAACGACCTGCCCAAGCGACCGCAACCCGGATAGGCATCGATCTGTCGACGGGCCGCCCGGTACGCAGGGACGGCCGCTGACTGACCCACGCGGATCCGCACGGTGCCGGATGTTGGCGCGGCCGTTTCGCTTCCGGCCGCTGGCGCGCACGGCGTCAGGAATGCCCGCGAATCGCCCATGTCCGCTTTCGCCCCTGCGTGTCGAAACAGTCTGAGTGTCCCGCCGCGGCAGGGCCCGCTACGGCGTGGCGAACCTCGGGCGCAAGAAGCCCGTCACGAAGATCAACAGGAAACCAGATGACCCCGTTCGTACTGAAGCAGCATGAAAAAGATCGCGCGGAACTGAAGGAAATGAAAAGCATCGACGTCGACCAGGTGTCTGGCGGCCGCGTCATGGATCACAAGCTCAACACCAACACCTGGACCATCACCTGCAGCGGTGAAGACGGTGCCGATGACGGCTGCGACGACTGATCCTTCGTTCTGCAGGAATGATGCGATCTTCGCGGCCAGGCATCAAAGCGCTCGAAGGCCGCGACGACAAGGAACGCACGATTCGCGCGCTCCGGATCGCGAGAGGTCTGGGAGGCGATCCGGCCGCTGGCGCGCACGGCGTCAGGAACGCCCGCGAATCGGCCATGTCCGCTTTCGCCCCTGCGTGTCGAAACAGTAAGAGCGTCTCGCCGCCGCAGGGCCCGCGACGGCAGAGCGAACCCCGGGCGCAGGAAGCGCCCACCTCGAAGATCAACAGGAAATCAAATGATCCCGTTCATTCTGAAGCAGCATGAAAAAGATCGCGCGGAACTGAAGGAGCTGGAAAGCATCGACGTCGACCAGGTGTCTGGCGGCCGCGTCTTGAACCAAAAGCTCAACACCGTGACCTTCACCGTAGGTGGCGACGGTGCCGATGACGGCGCTGACGAGGACTGATCCTTCGTTCTGCAGGAATGATGCGATCTTCGCGACGCCAGGAAAACCCGCGAATCGGCCATGTCCGCTTTTCCTCCCGTTCGTCGAAACAGTAAGAGCGTCTCGCCGCCGCAGGGCCCGCGACGGCAGAGCGAACCAGGGCGCAGGAAGCGCCCACCACGAAGATCAATAGGAAATCAAATGATCCCGTTCATTCTGAAGCAGCATGAAAAAGATCGCGCGGAACTGAAGGAGCTGGAAAGCGTCGACCTGGAACACGTATCTGGCGGCCGCGTCATGGATCACAAGCTCAACACCGTGACCATCACCAGAGATTGCGACGGTGGCGATGACGGCAAGGACGAGGACTGATCCTTCGTTCTGCAGGAATGATGCGATCTTCGCGACGTCAGGAAAGCTCGCGAATCGGCCATGTCCGCTTTTCCTCCCGTTCGTCGAAACAGTAAGAGCGTCTCGCCGCCGCAGGGCCCGCGACGGCAGAGCGAACCCCGGGCGCAGGAAGCGCCCACCACGAAGATCAACAGGAAATCAAATGATCCCTTTCATTTTGAAGCAGCATGAAAAAGATCGCGCGGAACTGAAGGAGCTGGAAAGCGTCGACCTGGAACACGTATCTGGCGGCAGGGTCATGCACCACAAGCTCAACACCGTGACCATCACCAACAATGGCGATGGTGGCGATGACGGCAAGGACGAGGATTGATCCTTCGTTCTGCCATTTGGCACAGGAAGGGGCGATAACTCGCCCCTTCCCCGGCTGATTCCCCGGTTCAACAACACAGCAGGGCAACGACGAAGATGAGCAATCCGGTTCTGGTAGTCCTTGGAAGCATGGAAGACCCACATGTCGAAAGAGTCTGCAACGAGCTGCGCTCGCGCGGCCGGATCGATCCACTGGTGGTCGATTACCTGAATGGCGTTCGCTTTGAGTTCCGCACCGACATCCAGGGCCGCGTCTCGTTCGAACTGGCTGGCCGTCGCCTATCGGAGAACTATCTCGTCTGGGATCGAACGAAGATCATGCCCGGCACGGATCTCTATATCCGAGGGGACGAACGTTCCAGCGGCTATGCGGCGCAGGAGTGGCGGGCGTTCTATAGCCTGCTTTGTGGCGTGAACGGGGACATGGCGGTCAATTCCCTCGCTTCGAGGCGGTGCATGATCAAGCCGTATCAGCAGATGATGGCGGCAAAGACCGGTTTTCTGGTGCCGAACACCATGATCACCAACGATCGAGGTAGCGTCCTCTCCTTCATTGACGAATGCGACGGACGCATCATCATGAAGTCCGTGTCGGCTGGAAAGGTCAAGCCGAGCGGCGAAGGCGAGAACATCCCGTACGTCGTGATGACGATGCGGGTCGGCGAAGACGATCTCCAATCCGCGACCGAAGAAGAAATCGGGCATTGCCCACATTTCTTCCAGCAAGAACTCATCAAGAAGCATGAACTTCGCGTCGTGTATATCGACGGCAGGATGCACGCATTCCGCGTGGACTCTCAAGGATGCCGCACCGGGGAGGTGGACTGGCGCAAAGGGTTCGGGTTCGTGCAGTTCGCGAGCGGAGATCTGGATGCATCCACGCGCACGGCGATCGATCGGTACATGCGGAGCATGGGCCTGTTCAGCGGAAGCATCGACCTGATCGTTGACACCGACGATCGCGTCTGGTTCCTTGAATGCAATCAGGACGGCGCGTGGGGATGGGTCGACGACATCGTCGATGGCGCCGTCGGCAGGGCATTCGCGGATGCATTCGAGGCGCGTTTGCTCGATGCGGTCGCCTTGCGCGGCAGAGAGAACATGTGCGTCTCAGCGTGATGCGCGCGTAGCACATGGATCGGACGGAGCTCTTTCGCAAGGAGTCGGTGGCGGCGCAGCGCGATGCGACGCTTGGCGCCGTCTCGATCTCTCAGCCGATCGGCGCGTGGTGGGTCGGATTGTTCCTGGGGGGCGCCGCCATCGCGCTCATCGCATTTCTCTTCCTTGGCGAATACACGCGGCGAACGCGCGTGGTCGGCGTGATCGCGCCGGATCGCGGCGTTGCGACCATACTCGCACCGGTATCGGGTGTTATCACCGAGATAAATCTTGAGCAGGGAAACGAAACGTTCACCGGCAAACGAGCGGTAGTGGTCTCGGTGCCAGGCGCCACGTCAGCGGCAGGCAATTCCATGGAAGCGATCGCCCGCCAGATTTCCGTTCGACGCGACAGCATCGAGCTCGACGCGAGCTCACAGCGGGAGATGCTGGACGTTCAGATGGCGACGGCCGCCAAGCAGCGCAGCGACATGGGGATGGAGCTGCGCAGCATTGAATCGGAGATCGAGGCGAGCCGGGCCAAGGTGGAGATCGCACGCGCCTTGTTGTCGAAGCTGTCGCAATTGCGCGAGGGCGGCTACGTAAGCGAACTCCAGATCAAGGACAAGGAACTGGAGCTCATCGGGCATACGTCAGCACTTAGCTCGCTCAATCGCCAGGGCCTGGCGCTGCGCAGGGATATCGCAGGAATCGAGCAGACGATTCGCGAACTTCCACTCAGAAGGGGCGCGCAATCAGCGGGAGAACGACGCGACCTGGCGGAGTTGGACCAGGAAGCGATCGAAGCAGCGTCGAGGCGCGAAGTCGTGATCCAGTCGCCGGCCGATGGCGTCGTGTCGGTGCGCTTTGCGAAGCGAGGGGAGGCGATACAAATGGGGGCGCCGATCCTTTCCATCCTGCAGAAGGGCAGCACGCTGGAGGCGGAGCTGACGGTTCCGACCTCCGCGATCGGGTTCATGTCGGAGGGCGATCGGGTCCGCTTGCGGTATGAGGCGTTTCCCTATCAGAAGTTCGGGCAGTACCTGGGGACGATACGCCACGTCGGGCGCAGTTCGAGCTTGACCACCGCCGCGAGCGACGACCGGCAGAGTGGCAACTACAAGGTGGTTGTGGAGCTGGATTCCCAGTACGTATCGGCGCACGGAAAGCGCGAAAGACTGATGCCCGGAATGCGGGTGCAAGCGGACATTCTCGGCGAGCAGAGGCGCTTGATCGAATGGCTGTTCGAGCCCTTGTTCTCGCTCCGAGAGAACGTGTCCGCGCCATGACCCGGTGGACGTCGAGACTGCGCGCCATGCGAACGAGCGAATGAGGCGGTGCAAGTGAAGAAAGTCGGTGTTGTCCTGCAATCGGCGGCAACGGAGTGCGGTTTGGCCTGCGTTGCGATGATCTGCGGCTTCAATGGCATGCGAGTGGGACTTGGCGACCTGCGCAGACGGTTTCCGCTCTCCATGAAGGGCGCAAAGCTCTCGCAGATCATCCATATTTCGCAGCAGCTTGGCTTTCGCGCCCGCCCGGTCAAAGTCGAGCTCGACCAGTTGGCGAGATTGAAGGCGCCCGCGATCCTGCATTGGGACTTCAATCATTTCGTCGTGCTTGTCGCGGCCGATTCGCGGAAGGCGACCATCATCGACCCCGCATCGGGTCGCCGCACGTTGCCGCTTGCGGAAGTGTCAGCGCATCTTACCGGTGTCGCGCTCGAGCTTAGCCCGGCCGAGGGGTTCGTCTCCGGGGATTTCAAGGAGCGATTCGGGATTTCGACACTGCTGAGGGATGTCGGTGGCCTGAAACGGTTCCTGGCGCTGCTTCTGATGCTATCGCTGGCGCTGCAGATCTTCGCGGCGTTGGCCCCGTTCTATATGCAGTGGGTCGTGGATCAGGTGCTCGTGTCGGCCGATCGTGACCTGATGGCAGTCCTGGCGATCGGATTCTCGATGGCCATGGTGTTGCAGGTTTGCACGGGTGCATTGCGAGGATGGACCATCGCTTACCTGTCATCGAACCTGAGCGCCCAGTGGCTCTCCAACGTCTTTGCGCGCGTGACGCGCCTGCCGTTGGACTTCTTCGAGAAGCGGCATCTGGGCGATGTCGTATCAAGAATGGGAGCCGTGCAGACGATACAGCGCACCCTGACGGGAACCTTCGTCGAGACGATCATCGACGGCATGATGGCGGTCGCTACGCTTTGCCTGATGCTGTTCTACAGCGCAAAACTGGCGCTGATCACCTTGGCGGCCGTCGCAATCTATCTGCTCGTTCGCACGTTGAGTTACGGCGCGAATCGCCGCACCAACGAACGCCAACTGATTGCGTCCGCCAGACAGTACTCGCACCTTGTCGAGAGCCTGCGCGGAATGCAGAGCATCAAAGTCTCCGGGATCGAGGGGGTTCGGCAGGCCACGTACGAGAACCTCGTGGTGGACACGGTCGATCAGGACGCAAAGCTGGCGCGGATTGGCGTGTCTTTCGATGCCTCGAGCCAACTGATCTTCGGCATCGAACGGGTTGTGGTGATATGGCTCGCGGCTCTCCTGGCGGTCGACAATCACTTTTCCGTGGGGATGATGGTGGCCTATCTCGCCTACAAGGAGCAGTTCTCCGCGCGAACTTCAGGCCTTGTCGACCGCCTGATCGACTTCAAGATGCTCCGCCTGCATGTCGATCGGATTTCGGACGTACTGCTTGAACCGACCGAAGAAGCGAATCACGGCGAATGCGACATCCTGGCGACACAGGACATCGAAGTTGACAATTTGTCCTTCAGATACGCCGATGGCGAATCCTGGGTCTTGAAAGACTGCAGCTTCAGGATCGCGGCTGGCGAGTCCGTGGCAATCGCGGGAGGCTCCGGCTGCGGCAAATCGACCTTGCTGAAGCTGATGCTCGGTTTGCTCACGCCGAGTTCCGGTCATATTCGTATCGGTGGACGCGATCTTCGCGACATCGGCGCACGCAATTTTCGGATGCGCGCAGGCGTCGTGATGCAGGACGACCAGCTGTTCGCCGGCAGCATCGCGGAGAACATCGCCTTGTTCGACCCGGAAATGGACGATGCGCGCGTCGAAGCGGCTGCGCGCATGGCCGCGATCCATGACGAGATCGTCGAAATGCCGATGGCGTACCGGAGCTTGATCGGTGACATGGGCCACTCGTTGTCCGGAGGGCAACGTCAGCGCGTGATTCTTGCGCGCGCGCTCTATCGGCGTCCGCTGTTTCTTTTCCTGGACGAGGCGACAAGCAATCTGGATGTCGGCCGAGAGCGGCTGGTCAACGATGCGGTGGACTCACTGTCCCTGACGCGCGTGATCGTGGCGCATCGACCGGAGACGCTCGCCAGTGCCGACCGTTGCCTGATGCTGGCAGGAGGAAGAGTCGTTGAGCCGTTGGTGGAGCTCGGCACGCACGCGCCCCTGCCCAGTCCTGGGCACCTTGCGGCATGCGTCCACTCGCAGCCGGGAAGGGGCGGTAGCCCGGTTGCCGCTGTCCTTGGGTAGGCTGGCGTCCGGCGCGTCTCAGGCGCGCGCGCCCAGCATCTGTGCGTCGTGCAGCCAGCGTTTTAGGCGCTGGTCATCGGCGCCGCGGATCGCGCCAAAGGTCGCCACGCGCACGGGTTTGACCCCGCAGAACTCAAGGATGGTCCGGCGCATCTGGTGGATGCCGGGCATCCGGTAGATCCAGCGGAAGTACCACGGCGGCGTGTCCATCGACACCAGCAACTGCGCGCTGCGCCCGGCCAGCAGGCGCTCCCAGCGCGTGTTCGATCCATCGTGGTAGCGGAACGCGATACCGGGCAGGAACAACCGGTCGAACATGCCCTTCATCAACGACGGCATGCCGCCCCACCAGATCGGGTAGGCGAACACCAGATGCTGCGCGGCGAGAATCTGTTGCTTGAGCGCCAGCAGGTCCGGTTCGAGTTCCTGGCGCTGGTCGTAGCCGTGCCACAGGCTCGGATCGAAGCGCAGTTCGGCCAGGTGCACCGTTTCGACGTGGTGCCCGCGCTCGCTGGCGCCACGCGCATACGATTCGGCCAGCGACCGGCAGAAGCTGTCGGGCTTGGGATTTCCGTTGATGACGAGAATGTGCTTTCGCATGCCTGCGCAAGATGGGGGCGGAGGCGGCGATCATAGGTGGCGCGCCGGTGTTCCCACGCGACAGCGCACCGGCAGTTCCGACAGGGTGGTCGGCACAGCCGGCGAAACCTACTGCGGCTGGGTCAGCTTGCCGAGCACCTTGATGGCGAAACCGCCACCGGGCAGCACTGCCGATGCCGCCTCGGCGCCGAATTCGAACAGCATCTCGCGCGTCATGACCTTGTCGATCTTGTCGCGGAACCATTCGCCGTTCTCGACTACCTCGCCGGTGAGGCCGTCGATCTCGATCACGCCGATCTTGCCGCCCGCGGTCCAGGCGTACTCGAACGCGAACACCGGCCGATAGCACAGGTGCACCTTCTCGAACACCAGCGTGTCGCTGTTGATCACGTGCGCGTCGATCGATTCGGCGGCCAGCCGCGACTTGACGATCTGCACCGCCGCCGCGAACGGCAACTGCGGCGGGATCGCGCCTTCGATGTCGACTTGCTGGCGCTCGAGCGCCTTGAACTTGTCGACATAGCCTTGCAGCACCTGCGGCTTGACCGGCCGCTTGAGGCCGTCCTGGTACAGCGTCGTGTCGATGCGGCGATGGCAGAGCTCGCGCACCAGCAGGTCGACGTGCGGCTTGCCGTTTCCGGGCAGGATCTCGATGGTGTGGCCGTCGAGTTCGATGCGCTGGGCGTGCGGATTGTTGATGGCGAGCGCGTAGCCGGCCTCGTGGACGTAGTCGATCTCGCGGCGTGCCGTCAGGTGCCAGAACGGCTCGTAGCGCAGCTCCCACTTGGCCAGGTGAACCGTGTCGGTCTTGGGGCGGTTCAAGGGGTTGAGCCGGGCGAGCGTTCCAAAGGCGTTGAGCTTGCTCTTCTCGGCCTGTTCCTGTGCCGCGCGTGCCGGGAAGACTTCCTCGAAGAACAGGATCCGGCAGATCGAGGCATCGGGATCGACGACGGGTTCCATGGCGTTCCTCGCAGGCGTGAGGCAGGGCGGGCGGACCGGGGACCGGCATTCGGAAAGGCCGGGGCAGGGCTCCGGGGCACCGTCGACGGCCACAATGCACCCAAACGGCGGGCTCCGACCAACGCGGCCCCGGCGCTAAACTGTGCCGATGGCCCGACCCACTTCCGCAACCATCCATACCGACGCCCTGCGTCACAACCTCTCGCAAGTCCGCCAGCGGGCACCCAACAGCCGCGTGATGGCGGTGGTCAAGGCCGACGGCTACGGTCACGGCCTCGAACGCGTCGCCCGCGCACTGGGCGGTGCCGATGCCTTCGGCGTGGCGGCCCTGTCCGACGCCGAGCGCCTGCGCGCCGCCGGCATCTCGCAGCCGATCCTGCTGCTGTCGGGCTTCGACGAGCCCGAGGACATCGCGCGCCTGCGCGGCCTCAACGTCGATACCGCGGTCCACCACCACAGCCAGCTCGAGATGCTGGAGCAGGCCCCGGCCGGCGACCCGATCCGCTGCTGGCTCAAGCTCGATACCGGCATGCACCGGCTGGGCTTCGCGCCTGAGCACGTCGCCGATGCACACGCGCGGCTGTCCGCGCTGCGCACGGTGGTGGGCGAGGTGGTGCTGATGAACCACTTCGCCAGCTCCGACGAGTACGACGACAGCCCCAGCAACGGTCGCCAGACGCGGCTGCAGATGCGGCTGTTCGAGCAGGCCACGGCCGGGCTGGCGGGCGCGCGTTCGCTGGCCAACTCGGCCGCCGTGCTGGGTTGGCCCGAGGCGCACACCGAGTGGGTGCGTCCGGGCGGAGCGCTGTACGGCATGTCGGTGGTCGACGGACGCACCGGCGCCGATTTCGGGCTGCGCCCGGCGATGACGCTCTCGACGCGATTGATCTCGGTCAACCGCATCCGCAAGGGCGAGCGGATCGGCTACGCGGCCACCTGGGAGTGCCCCGAGGACATGGACGTGGGCGTCGCGGCCATCGGTTACGGCGACGGCTACCCGCGCGCGGCACCGGCCGGAACGCCCGTGCTGGTGGCCGGGCAGGAGACCCAGGTGATCGGCCGCGTGTCGATGGACCTGATGACGATCGACCTGCGTGGCGTGCCCGACGCGCGCGTCGGCGCGCCCGTGACGCTGTGGGGACCGGAGCTGCCGGTCGAGCGGATTGCCGATGCCGCCGGCACGATCAGCTACGAGCTGACCTGCTCGATCACGCGCCGCGTTCGGTTCGTCGAAGGCTGAGCCGTGGCGAGCCGGCCCGCCGACCACGCATCAGGGCTGGCTTGCCTGCGCGCGGTCGGGCGCCGCCGCGAACCTGCCTGCTGCCGGGCATCGCACTGAGATGCCCCACGACCCGCACCCGCCCGAAGCCACCGCGCCAATCGCGCTGGTGTGGTTCCGCGACGACCTCCGCCTCGACGACCAGCCCGCACTGCGCGCCGCCATCGACGGTGGCTACGTCCCGCTTCCGGTGTACGTGCATGCCCCCGACGAAGAGGGCAGCTGGGCGCCTGGTGCCGCCTCCAACGCCTGGCGGCACCGCTCGCTGGCCGCACTTGACCGGCAGCTGCGCGAGCGCGGATCGCGCCTGCGCGTGTTCGCCGGACCCAGCCTGTCGATCCTGCAGGCACTGGTGGCGTTCAGTGGCGCGCAGGCGGTGTTCTGGACGCGTCGCTACGCGCCGGCGATCGAACAGCGCGACACGATGATCAAGCGCACGCTGCGCCGGCAAGGGCTGCGTGCGGAGAGCTTCAACGGCGCGTTGCTGTTCGAACCCTGGGACCTGGCCACGCAGCAGGGCGATCCTTACCGCGTGTTCACGCCGTTCTGGAAGGCCGCGGTGCAGGCCTGGCGAACACCAAGGCCGTGGGACGCGCCGGTGCGTATCGCCGCGCCCGACGACGGCCACGCCATCCCCGACGGCCTGCCACTGGAAGCGCTGAGGCTGGCGCCGGCACGGCCCTGGGACGCGGGATTCTGGCAGCGCTTCACACCGGGCGGGCAGGGCGCGCGTGCCGCGCTCGACGCCTTTCTCGATGAGGCCATCGAAGGCTACGCAACCGCGCGCGACGTGCCAGCGCGTCGTGCCACGTCGCGGCTGTCGCCTCACCTGCACTTCGGCGAGATCTCGGTGCAGCGCGTCGTCGATCGGCTGCGTGCGCGCTCCGACGCGCCGCCGGGCGATGTCGCGCATTACCTGCGTGAGCTGGGTTGGCGCGAGTTCGCGCACCACCTGTTGCACCACTTTCCGCACACGCCCGACAGCAACCTCAATCCGCGCTTCCAGGACTTCGACTGGGCGCCCGCCGATGAAGCGCGCCTGGACGCGTGGCGGCACGGTCGCACCGGCGTGCCGATCGTCGATGCCGGCATGCGCGAGCTGTACGCCACCGGCTGGATGCACAACCGCGTGCGCATGATCGTCGCCAGCTACCTGTGCAAGCACCTGCGCATGCACTGGCGGCACGGTGCACGCTGGTTCTGGGACACGCTGGTGGACGCGGACCTGGCCAACAACACCCAGGGCTGGCAGTGGACCGCGGGAACCGGCGCCGATGCCGCGCCGTATTTCCGGATGTTCAACCCGGTAACGCAGGCGCGGTCGTTCGATCCCGATGGCCGGTACATTGCCCGGTGGCTGCCCGAACTGGCCGGAATACCGCTGCCGTTGCGGTTCGCGCCGTGGACCGATCCGCGAACGCTGGCCGCGTTGGCCCCGGACTATCCGCGCCAGCCACTGGTCGACCTGGCGGCCGGTCGCGAGGCCGCGCTCGCGGCGTATCGCGCCTGCGCCTCCTCCTGATCGCGTCGCTCGCGCCGTCAAAGGCACAGCGATTCGTGTGCCGACGAACGACGTCGTACACGCCGAGAGCATCCTGCCCGCCAGCAACGTGTCGCATGCCACGGATGACGTGGCTTTGCCTGCCTGTCGCATCGCCGCGTTGACGCTGCGCGCGAACGCGTGATTCACTCGGGACGCCCTCGCGAGGGCGACTCGCCTGGGAGGGCGGATGGCCACTGCAACACCACGCGCACAGGCGCGTCAGGCACCCAAGGCACCACGCCGCGAGGCGATGTCCAAGGTCGATACCGCGTGGTTGCGGATGGAACGCCCGACCAACCCGATGATGATCACCGGCGTGCTGATGTTCGCCGAGTCGATGCCACTGGAGCGACTGCGGCGCGTGGTCCAGCAGCGCTTTCTGGCCTACAGCCGCTTTCGTCAGAAGGCCGTGGATACCGCCGCGGGCGCGTCGTGGCAGGACGACGAGAACTTCGATCTCGACTGGCACGTGCAGCACGCCGCGTTGCCCGGGCGCGGCAACAAGCGCGCGCTCGAACGCTTCGTCAGCCAGCTCGCGTCGACGCCGTTGAGCCACAGCCGTCCGCTCTGGCAGTTCCACCTGGTCGAGAAATACGGCGGTGGCGGCTCGGCGCTGGTGGCACGCATCCACCACAGCTACGCCGACGGCATCGCGCTGGTGCAGGTGCTGCTGTCGCTGACCGACACCAGCCCGTCGCCGGACAAGGACAGCGAACTCGCGCGTGCCTGGCTGAAGAAGGACCACGCCGATGTCGCACGTCGCGTCGGCGCCGTCGACAAGTACATGAAGCTGGGCAGCCGGATGCTCGACAAGGGCATGGAGATGTACCGCGACCCCAGCCTGGCCGGCGTGCTGGCAAAGGAGGGCGGCGAGATTGCCCGCGAACTGCTCAACGCGCTGTCGCTGTCGGACGATCCGCCATCGCTGCTGCGCGGCAAGCTGGGCACCAGCAAGCGCGTCGCCTGGGCCGAGCCGATCGACCTGGAAGAGGTCAAGGCGGTCGGGCGCGCCTGCGACTGCACCGTCAACGACGTGTTGATGGCCACCGCAGCCGGCGCCCTGCGCAATTACATGATCGAACGCGGCGACGATGTCGACGGCGTGACATTGCGCGCAACCGTGCCGGTGAACTTGCGCCCGCTCGAACACGCCAAGAAGCTGGGCAACCACTTCGGCCTGGTGTTCCTGGATCTTCCTGTCGGCGAGGACAACCCGATCCGTCGCATCGAGCGCGTCGCGCAGTGCATGGACAACCTCAAGAACTCGCGCCAGGCGATCGTCGCGTTCGGCCTGCTGGCCGCGTTGGGCATGGCGCCGTCGCCCGTGCAGGGCCTGGCGTTGGAGTTGTTCAGCCGCAAGGCCAGCGCGGTTGCCACCAACGTGCCGGGCCCGCAGCAGCCGCTCTACCTGGCGGGATGCCAGTTGCAGGAAATGATGTTCTGGGTGCCGCAGACCGGCTCGATCGGCGTGGGCATTTCGATCCTCAGCTACAACGGGCGGGTGCACTTTGGATTGATCAGCGACGGCAAGCTGATCCCCGATCTCGACGCGGTGATTCGTCGTTTCGGTGCCGAGTTCGAAAAGTTGCTGTACCTGTCGTTGATGGGCAACTGGGATCATCGACTCGATGCCGCCGGGGCCGAATCGCTGATGCCTGCCGTCGACTGAACGGGGAGGTCGGTCCATCACCCGCTACATACGGGAGCGTGTTTAGCTTTGCGCCGTCCTGGCCACTCCCCCGAGGTAGCACCATGAAGAACCCAACCAAGATCGCGCTCGCCGCCGCCCTGATGACCACGTTGCTGGCCGGCTGCGCCACCACCGGTGGCGGTTACGGGCAGTCGCAGCAGTACCCGCAGGACAACGACAACAACCGCACCCAGAAGGGCGCGATCATCGGCGCCGTCGCCGGCGCGGTGGCCGGCCTGCTCAGCGGTGACGACGCCACCGAACGTCGCCAGCGTGCCCTGGTTGGTGCCGGCGTGGGTGGTCTTGCCGGTGGTGCGATCGGCAACTACCAGGATCGCCAGGAGCGCGCCCTGCGTGAGCGCATGCGCGGTACCGGCGTCGACGTGACCCGCAACGGCGACAACATCACGCTCAACATGCCAAGCGCCATCACGTTCGGCTTCAACAGCTCGAACCTGGAGTCGCAGTTCTATCCGGTGCTCGACAACGTTGCCGGCACGCTGCGCGAGTACAACCAGACCATCGTCGAGGTCGCCGGCCATACCGACAGCGTGGGCTCCGACGCCTACAACCAGACCCTGTCCGAACAGCGCGCCAACGCGGTCGGCAATTACCTGATGTCGCGTGGCCTGGTACGTGACCGCTTCATCATCACCGGTGCCGGCGAGAGCCGTCCGGTGTCCAGCAACGAGACCGAATCGGGCCGTTCGCAGAACCGCCGCGTCGAGATCACGCTGGTGCCGCTGCGCTCCTGATCCGCGGTGGCGTGGCGCGACCGTCCGCCTTCGGGTAAGACAGTCGATCCAGACCAACGGGCCACCCTCGGGTGGCCCGTTTGCTTTGCGGGCGCAGGGCGCGCATCTGGAATTCCGATGCAGGAACCCAAGCAGCACCCGGTGCAGTGCCCCGTGATGTCGGCGGCGGGGTGGCGGGTTTGTGGTGTGGCCGTCGACTTCACCCGCATGCGTCGGCTCGTTCTGGCACCGGGAGGGCCTGACCCGGCAACGCCGCGCCGGGTAGCCCCGGCGTACCGGTGATTGCCGAGGGCAGGCGAATGCGGCTCGGAAAACGGTTGCCGGGCAGGGGAACCCACCCCGTCCCGGCGCCGCTGTCAACGGCTTACGCCGGGGCGTCGCGGTTGCCACAATCGCTGTCCCCCCGCGTCCGCGGGAGCAGTCGAACGGAACCAATGCAGGACAACAGCAAGCTCGCCCAGCACATCGCCGCCACCATCGCCAACGAGATCGGTGCCCAGCCCGCGCAGGCCAAGGCCGCGATCGCCCTGCTCGACGAGGGCGCGACCGTGCCGTTCATCGCGCGCTACCGCAAGGAGGTCACCGGCGGCCTCGACGACACCCAGCTGCGCAACCTCGAAGTGCGCCTGGTCTACCTGCGCGAACTGGAAGACCGCCGGGCCGCGGTGCTGGCCAGCATCGAAGAGCAGGGGAAGCTCAGCGACGAACTGCGCGCCGACATCCTCGCCGCCGACAACAAGGCGCGACTGGAAGACCTCTACCTGCCGTTCAAGCCCAAGCGCCGCACCAAGGCGCAGATCGCCCGCGAGGCCGGGCTCCAGCCGCTGGCCGATGGCCTACTGGCCGACCCCGACCTCGACCCGCAGGTCGTCGCGCAGGGATACGTCGACGCCGACAAGGGCGTGGCCGATGCCAAGGCCGCGCTGGACGGCGCCCGCGCAATCCTGATGGAGCGTTGGGGCGAGGACGCGGCGCTGGTCGGCGAACTGCGCCACTGGCTGGTGGATGTCGGCGTGATCCGCGCGCGCGTCGCCGAGGGCAAGGAGAACGATGGCGCCAAGTACCGCGATTATTTCGACCACGCCGAATCGCTGGCCAGGATTCCCTCGCACCGCCTGCTCGCGCTGTTCCGTGCGCGCCGCGAGGAGGTGCTGTTCCTGGACCTGGAACCTGGCAGCGACGCCGAGGCGGGCCACCTGCAGGCCGAAGGGCGCGTCGCGCACCACGCGGGCGTCCGCGCGCAAGGACGTGCGGCCGACAAGTGGCTGCTCGACACCTGCCGGCTGACGTGGAAGGCCAAGCTGCACCTGCACCTGCTGCTCGATCTGTTCGGCCAGGCCCGCGAAAAGGCCGAGGCCGAGGCGATCAACGTGTTTGGCGACAACCTCAAGGACCTGCTGCTGGCCGCGCCGGCCGGGCCGAAGGTCGTGCTGGGCCTGGACCCGGGCATTCGCACCGGTTGCAAGGTGGCGGTGGTCGACCGCACCGGCAAGCTGGTTGCCACCGACACCGTCTACCCGCACCAGCCGCGCAATCAGTGGGACCAGTCGCTGCACTCGCTGCGCGCGTTGTGCATCCGCCACGGCGTCGAGCTGATCGCGATCGGCAACGGCACGGCCAGCCGCGAGACCGACAAGCTGGCCGGCGAGCTGATCAAGCTGGCTCCCGAGCTGGCGATGCAGAAGATCGTGGTCAGTGAGGCGGGCGCCTCGGTGTACTCGGCGTCCGAGTTTGCCGCCAAGGAGTTCCCCGAGCTCGATGTGTCGCTGCGTGGCGCGGTGTCGATTGCACGGCGCCTGCAGGACCCGCTGGCCGAGCTGGTCAAGATCGAACCCAAGGCGATCGGCGTTGGCCAGTACCAGCACGACGTCGACGGCTACCGCCTGGCGCGCGCGCTCGACGCCCGCGTCGAAGACTGCGTCAACGCGGTGGGCGTGCACGTCAACACCGCGTCGGCGGCGCTGCTGTCGCGCGTGTCGGGGCTGTCCTCGACGGTGGCCGAAAACATCGTCCGTCACCGCGATGCCAACGGCCCGTTCGTCTCGCGCAAGGCGCTGCTTGCGGTGCCGCGGCTGGGCGAGAAGACCTTCGAGCAGTGCGCCGGGTTCCTGCGCATCGCCGACGGCGACCAGCCGCTGGACGCCTCCTCGGTGCATCCGGAGGCCTATCCGGTGGTCGAGCGCATCGTTCGCAGCTGCGGACGCGAGGTGAAGTCGCTGATGGGCGATGCGTCGTACCTGCGCTCGGTCCGCGCTGAGCAGTTCACCGACGACACCTTCGGCCTGCCGACCGTGCGCGACATTCTCAAGGAGCTCGAAAAGCCCGGCCGTGACCCGCGCCCGGAGTTCAAGGCCGCGCGCTTCGCCGATGGCGTGGAGGACCTCAAGGACCTGCAGGTGGGGATGATTCTCGAAGGCGTGGTCAGCAACGTTGCCGCGTTTGGCGCGTTTGTCGACATCGGCGTGCACCAGGACGGTCTGGTGCACATCTCCGCGCTGTCCAACACCTACGTCAAGGACCCGCGCGACGTGGTCAAGGCCGGTGACGTGGTGAAGGTGCGCGTGCTCGAAGTGGACATCCCGCGCAAGCGCATCGCACTGACCTGCCGGCTGGACGACGCCGTGCCGGCGCCGCGCCCGGACGAACGGGCGGGAGCGCGTGGTGCAGGCGGACGTCAGCCAGACGGACGCCCGGCCGGCAGCGCGCCGCGTGGTGGTGGCCGCGACGGCGGCGGCGATCGCAACCGCGGCGGTGCTCCCGCACGGATGCCGGCGGCTGCGCCGGCCAACAACGCGCTCGCCGCGGCATTCGCCAAGGCCAAGGGCAACGCCTGATTCCCTGATCGCTGATTCGCAGCCCGCGGCCACGCATGGCGCGGGCAGTCCTTGCCCGGTTCTTTCAGCGGGCGCTTGCCAGCAGCGCGGTCGTGTCCTGGCGTGGCGGCAGGTTCAGCCAACCCAGCGTCGCTCCGCGCACGCCCGCGCGTGCGGCGACCACGACCCACGGTGCGCGGCCGTCCTCGACCGCCAGTGCGTCGCGCGGCAGCAGGCTGTGGATCTCCATCTGGGCGAGCACGTCGCCCAGCCGCCGGGCCTTGGCGTCGAGGCGCGATGCCAGGGCAAGGGCCAACCTGCGGTCGCCGCGAGACAAGGCCTGGGCAATGTCGAGGGCGTCCAGCCGGCGATGCAGTGACCACGCGTCGGCGGGCAGGGCGCGTCTGGCGCGCAGCCCGTGGTGACGGCTGGTTGCCCATTCGCCACGCGCGGCGGCATTTTCGGCCAGGCCGGTTTCCGCGTGCGCGACCAGGAACTCGTAACCTGCCGAACGCAGCGGCGACAGCGCCTGCCGGTACAAGCGATCCGATTCGACGGTGTTGCCAGTGCGGGTCAGCACGGTGGCGATCTGGATCGCCGACTCCCATCCTTCCGGCCGGCTGGTCATCGTGGGCAGCTGCTCCTGCGCGCTACGCAGCAGCTTCCTGGCCCCGTCGCGATCGCCGGCAAGCAGCTCGGTCCGGGCGCGCCCGGCGATGGCGGTCATGCGGTTGGACGGTTCGTCCGATGCCGCGCAACGCTCCCAGTTGCTGCGTGCACTGGCCAGGTCGCCCAGCGACAGTCGCGACTCGGCGCGGAAACAGGCCAGGCGCGCCTGCGGCTCCGACACGCCCGGGCCTGCCTGTTGTGGGGCGAGCGCGCGCTCGGCGCCATCGAGCGTTGCGATGGAATGCAGATGACGCCCGCGGAAGGTGTCCAGCGCGGCGTCGAGCTGCGCCAGCGCCACCGCCGGATGGCCCTGCAAGCGGGCCTGGCGCAGGTGCTGCAGGCGCTTGTCGGCGACATCGAAACGACCACCCACGATGTCCTCGACCAGCAATGCGAGGGTGAGCCGGTTGGTCAGCAGCGCATCGCCGGAGTCGCGGCTGGCAAGCAGCGCTTCGTCCAGTCGCTTTCGGTAGGTGACCAGATCGCCGGCGGCGAAGTGCCGTCCCGCCACCTTGGCCAGGATGTCGATCTCGAGTCGGCGGTACCCGCCCGCGCGCGCCTGTGTCAGCAGGTTCTCCATGCGCGGGTTGTCGGCGCCTTGCGGCGGAGTGGCAACCTCGGAAAGAAAGCGCGCGTAGAGCGCCAGGGTGGCATTGCCGGCCGACTCCAGTTGCGCGGCTGCCTGCTCGTACTGGCGGGTGTTGTCGCGATCTTCGTACTGCACGGTATCGGCGATGGCCGCCTGCAGCATCGCGCTGCCGCGTTCCAGCTCCCAGCCTGTGCCCGCGTCGCGCGCAAGGCGTTCGGCCGACGCCGCGTCCTGGCGCATGCGCTCGGGATCGCCGAGCATCTGGTGGACACCGCTCAGGGCGAGCAGGCGCGCGATGCGCACGCCCATGGACTCGCGCTCCCAACGCGGCGCGGAAAGGATCTTCAGCGACTGCTGGAGGTTTCCGGTCTGCGACAGCAGGCGAGCGTGTTCGAGGGCATAGCCGGACTTGTCGGGGTAACGCGCCGATAGCGTGGCAAACGCCGCCGCCGCTTGTTGGTGGCGCTGGGGATCGGCGGCCAGCGCCTTTGCGCGCATCAATGCCACTACCTCGGCCGGCGCGGGCTGCAGGAGCGTGGTGGCGGCCTGCATGTGTCCGGTGGCCGAGATGCCCTGCGCGAGGCGGGATTGCGCCTGCGCCAGTTGCATCCGTGCCAGGCCGAAGCGCGGTGCCTGCTGGACGACTTCCTGCGAGATCGCCGCGGCGGTCATCCAGTCGCGCCGGTCGATCGCCTCAACCGCATCGGCGTAGCGGCGTGCGGCGGTGCTATCGAGCACCAGCGGCGGCCACGGGTCGGCGCGTTGGGGCAACAGCCGCGACATGACCTGGCGCGACAGTTGGTCGACCATGGCCGGGACCTGCGACGCCGGACCGGTGAGTTCGAGGCGCTGCTCCTTTCCCGCACCCGGCAGACGCACGCGCATCACCACCTGTGACGGGTCGTTCGGGGCACTTCCGGCGGTGAGGAAAATCACCTGTGGCGACTGCGCGTTGGTGTCGGCTGCCAGGTCCGATTCGCTCAGCAGCCGCACCTCCGGCAGGCTGTCGAGCTTCCAACCCAGCCATTCGCGCAGCAGTTTCACCGGCCAGCGGACCGGGTTGGCGCGGTCTTCCACTTCGATCAGCACGAACGAGCGCGGATCGGTGGTCGAGGCATGAGAGGACGTTGCCGGACCCGCGGACCGCGTTGCCCAGAACGACATCACCGCAGCGACGAGGGCGAACACCATCCAGGTGCCCGCGCGCAGCCAGCGGGGCCTGGACGCGGCAGGGCGCGCCGCGGCGGAAACGTGCGGCAGGGGAGCGGCGGGTTGGAATGGGGGTTCGGCTTCCTGCGCAACGGCAGGTCCGACTTCAGGCTCAATTGCAGGCCCGACGTCGGCGTCGACCAAAGGCGCGAGGATGCGATCGTCGACCCGTGGCGGTGACGCGTCCGCAGCCTCGGCGGAGACCACGACAGCTTGCTGCAGCGCCGCCGTGGCGACGTCCACGGGGGCGATCGCGCCGTCGAGGACGTCGTCCGTCTCCGGTGTGATGTCGCTTTCGAAGTCCTTGGCGATCGCTACCGGCGATGGCGGGCATGGCGCTGCGATCGACCACTGCACGGGGGCGGGCGCATCGAACACATAGCCGCTGCGCGGGACAGTGCGGATCCACTGTTTGCGCTCATCGCCAAGCACCCGGCGCAGCAGCCAGATGCTCTGTGACAGGTTGGCGTCCTCGACGATCACGCCGGGCCAAACGCGCTCCAACAGGTCCGTTCGCCGGTGCAGGGTGTGCGGCTCGGACATCAGCAGCAACAGCAGGTCGAAGATGCGATGCCGCAGTTCCACCTCGATGCCCTCGACGCAGGCGCGCCGGTAGCACAGGTCGATCACCAATCCATTCAGGTGCAGGTACCGAGCGTCGTCCGGCCATGGCGGGCTGCGCTGATCTGTCACGGCGGAACCTCCCTGGGCATCACGCGATCGACGTTGGCGATGAACAACCCCTCGTCATCTCGCGACGAAGTGGGTCACCTGTTCATCGAATAACGCACGTCCGGGACCGATCACCCTACTCGCGACATGACGAATGGTCCTGAATGCGCCGCGGGCCGCTCGGATGAATGCGTCAGCGTCGTGACCGATGTCGCCGATTGAGAGACAAGTGAGACAAAAGTGAGATTCAGGAAGAAGCAGACAGAGCGGCGCGCCTAGTAAATCGATGACGGCGGCCTTCGACGGGTGGGGGCGCCAGATGCCCGGATCCTGAACGGTCCAGGCGTTTCGCCGGACCGCCGGTGAATGCTCCGGATGTAGCGACCTCCTCACTGACGAAGTCGCAACGGAAGGGCCATCGGACGGGTCACGCCATACGGCGGCGTGTCGTGGCAGCTGCCGCGGCGCGCCGGTATCGGCGGGCGGACTGGGCAGTGCTCACGTTCCTTCGGCGGATTCGCCCGGGGTCGGGGGCCGGGCCTGGTCGTGCGGTTCCCGATTCGAATATCCAATCATTCAAGGGAGTTCTTGATGTCCACGTTTTCGAACCACCGCATTCGCACGACCGCACTGGCTACCGCCACCGCCCTGGCCCTGTCGGCCCTCGCGGCGCCCGCCGTTGCCGGCCAGCTGAACCTGGACGGCCTGCAGTCGCCGCAGGGTTACGACGGCTTCATCGTCAAGTACCGCAGCGGCACCTCCGAGCGCATGAGCACCGCCGCCGTGAAGACCTCGCTGAACCGCGTGGCCCAGGTCCAGGTGGGCGGCAAGCGCGTTGCCCTGGGACACATCCGCCGCCTGGCCATCGGTTCGGACCTGGTGCGTGCCGGCAGCAAGCTCGATCGCGCCGAGGCCGAGTCGCTGATGCGGCAGCTGGCGGCCGACCCGAACGTGGAGTCGGTGGAAGTCAACCGGCTGTGGACGCACACCGCGGACCCGAACGACACCCGCTACGGTGAGCAGTGGCACTACTCGGCCGCGAACGGCCTGCGCGCCAACACCGCGTGGGATCGCGCGACCGGCACCGGCACCATCGTGGCGGTGATCGATACCGGCATCGTTCCGCATGCCGATCTCGACGCCAACATCCTGCCGGGCTACGACTTCGTGAGCGACGCAGCCCGCGCCCGCGACGGCAACGGCCGCGACAACAACCCCAACGACGAAGGCGACTGGAACTCCAGCGCTGTCGACTGTCAGGTCAGCAACTCCAGCTGGCACGGCACGCACGTCGCCGGCACCATCGCGGCGGTGACCAACAACGCCACCGGCGTCGCGGGCGTGGCGCACGGCGCGCGAATCGTCCCGGTACGCGTGCTGGCCAAGTGCGGTGGCTCGACGGCCGACATCGCCGACGCGATCGTGTGGGCGTCCGGCGGCGCGGTCGCTGGCGTTCCCGCCAACGCGAATCCGGCCGAAGTCATCAACATGAGCCTGGGCGGCGGTTCGGCATGCTCGGCCACCTATCAGAATGCGATCAATGACGCGGTGGGCCGCGGCACCACGGTCGTGGTTGCGGCGGGCAACTCCAACCGCGACGTGGCGGGCTTCACGCCGGCAAGCTGCAACAACGTCGTGGCCGTCGCCGCCAGCGACCAGGGCGGCAACCGCGCCTGGTACTCCAACTACGGCGCCCGCATCGACGTCGCCGCGCCGGGCGGCGAAACCTGCAAACCCGATTACCTGGTCGGCGAGCACCTGCCGCTTGCCACGTCGCCCACCAACTGCAACACCCCGCTGCCGGGCCAGGGCGTGCTATCGACGCTCAACGCCGGTGCGACCGTGCAGGGTGCGTCCAGCTACGCGTTCTACCAGGGCACCTCGATGGCCGCGCCGCACGTGGCCGGCGTGGTTGCACTGATGCAGTCGGCCGTGGCGGCGCCGTTGACGCCGGCCCAGATCGAGCAGGCGCTGAAGGACTCCACCCGTGCACTGGCGGGCGCGTGCCCCGGTGGTTGCGGCCTGGGTCTGGTCGATGCCGATGCCGCCGTCGTCGAAGCGATCCGCATCGGCGGTGGTGGCGGCAACGCCAACCCGGTGGCCAACTTCGGCTCGAGCGTGAACGGCCTCACGGCCACGTTCACCGACAGCTCGACCGACAGCGACGGCTCGATCGTGTCGCGCAGCTGGAACTTCGGTGATGGCACCACGTCCACGGCCACCAGTCCGAGCAAGACCTACACCGCGGCCGGCACCTACACCGTCACCTTGACGGTCACCGACGACGACGGCGCCACCCACACCAAGACCGCCTCGGTCACGGTCGCGTCCAGCGGCGGCACCGTGCTGACCAATGGCGTCGCCAAGACCGGGCTGTCCGGTGCGGCGGGCAGCAGCCAGTACTTCACGCTTGTCGTGCCGGCCGGTGCGACCAACCTGAAGTTCGTCACCAGCGGCGGCACCGGCGATCTGGACCTTTACGCGCAGCTTGGTTCGCAGCCGACCACCACCAGCTTCGCCTGCAAGTCCGAAGGCAGCGCCAACGCCGAAACCTGCACCGTGGCCGTGGCCCAGGCGGGCACCTACCACGTGCTGGTGAAGGGCTACAGCGCGTTCTCCGGTGCCAGCCTGACCGGTAGCTACACCGCCGGCACCGGTGGCACGCAGACCTACAGCAACGCTGCCGACTACACCATCAGCGACAACACCACCGTCGACAGCCCGATCACCGTGTCCGGTCGCACCGGCAACGCCCCGGCCAATGCCTCGGTGACGGTCGCCATCGTGCACACCTACCAGGGCGATCTGAAGGTCGACCTGGTGGCACCCGATGGCAGCCTCTACAACATCCACAACCGCACCGGCAGCAGCACGGACAATATCAACAAGACGGTCACGCTGAACCTGTCGACCGAGGCGTTGAACGGCACGTGGAAGCTGCGCGTCAACGACGCCGGCGCGGGCGATGTCGGCAAGATCGACAGCTGGAGCATCACGTTCTGATCGTGCCATTGCCCGGCAATCGAGGGCGCTGACCACGATGGGCCCCGGCTTCGGCCGGGGCTTTCTTTTCGTCCGGCGTTCGGCCTAGAAGCGGAACGTGACGTTGCCCTGCACGCTTCGACCCGTGGGATTGCCCGTTGCAGCGGACTCCTGGTGCCGGCTGCCGGCGAGATTCTTTCCTGCAACGGACAGGCTGAGGTTTGGATGTGGTGTCCACGACAGCCCCAGGTCGAAGGCCGTGTAACTGTCGACGCCCCGGTTGGGAAGCGCGTCGACGTACCGCACACCGCCAAACACGCTCACGTCGCCGGGCAGCGAGAGGAACGAGAACAGCGAGGCCTGGTTTCTCGGGCTGTTGCCTTCCGCACGCAGCGCCGATGTATCGAGGCTGCCGGGCAGGTTGCGCAGGTGCAGCTCGAAGTACGAATACTGGAACTGCAGCCGCCAGTTGGAGATCGGACTCCACTTCGCCGCCAGCGTGCCGCCATAGGAATGGCCTTTCATGCCGTTGGCGAGCGAATTGGGAAGGACGATGTAGATCACGGGCGGATTGACCACCACCACGGGCTGTTCCGGTTCGGTTGTCTGCAGCCGGTCGTAGTCGTTGTAGAAGACCGAGACATCGAATGACAGGTTGTCGCGCACCTGCGCGCGGTACCCGGCCTCGTAGGCCAGCAACTCTTCCGAATCGAAATCGTGGTTGGCGTTGATGTTGACGTAGATGGGGAAGGGCAGGCCGGGGATGGAAACCGGCGACGTGAGTCGCAGGTCGGCATCCAGCCGCGAGGGAATGCGCACGGCGCGCGAAGCCGCGGCCCACAGCGTCTGCCGCTCGCTGGCCAGCCAGGTCAGGCGCGCGTTGGGTTGGGATTCGAACCCCGTGTAGTCGTTGCGCTCGAACTTCGATCCGAGCGTGAGGAAGAGTCGCTCGTTCCACAAGTCGATCCGGTCCTGCACGAATGCACTGTACGTGCGGTCGGTCCGCTGCGCCGGATCGAAGGTGGCGAACAGCGTGCTGTCGACGTCGTCGCTCGTCCAGCGCAAGCCCAGTCCCCACAGGACATCGTGGCGACCGTGCCGGAAGTGGTGCTGGAACTCGGCATCGAACGTATCGCGCGATTCGTTGAACGTGCTCGGAATGTCGCGCCGGGTGTGGTCGTAGTAGGCCTGCACGCTGAGATCGGAATCCTCGTCCAGCTGCCGGGTCCAGCGCCCCAGCAGGTTGGTTCCGGCCAGGTCCGAATCGTCGCGGAAACTCGGACCGGGCAATGTGCCCAGGGTGAACGCCCCACGGAACAGTCCGCCCGCCTTGCCGCGGTACGCATCCCCCTGCAACGTGAACTGGTCGGACGGGGAAGCGTCCCAGTCGTAGCGGAACCCGCCCTGCGTCATGCGCCAGTCGTCGAACCCGCGCGTGCCGGCGGCATTGGTCGAGGCATCGCGATGGGTTGACTTGAGGTAGCCGCGCAACGATGCGCCGTTGGCCAGTTGCGCGCCGTAGCGCAAGGCCAACGATTCGCCTTCGTCGCCGCCGCTGGCCTGCGCCAGGCCGCCCTGTGTGTCGCCCGCCGATCGGGTGATGATGTTGATGACGCCGTTGACCGCGTTGGCGCCCCACAGCGTGCCACCGGGCCCGGCAACCACCTCGATCCGGTCCACGTCCTCCAGCATCAGGTCCTGGACGTCCCAGAAGACACCGGCAAAGAGCGGGGAGTAGACGCTGCGGCCATCGATCAGCACCAGCAGCTTGTTGGAGATGTCGTTGTTGAATCCGCGGATCGAGATCGACCAGGAATTGGAACCGTCGCGCGCGACCTCGACACCGGGCGCGAGCCGCAGCGCCTCGGGAATGCTGGTGGCGCCGGACATGCGGATGTCTTCGTTGGTGATGACGAAGACCGACGCGGCGGCATCCAGCAGCATTTCGTGGCGCTTGGAGACCGAAGTGACCTGGATCTGCGACAGCTGTTCGAGACTGAGATCGACGAGATCGCCCGACGCCTCGGTCGCGTTCGCCGGGTGCAGGCAGACGGCCATCGAGAAGGCGAGAAGCGCGACGCAGGGAGTGCCGAAGGTGCGGCCTGCCGCCTGACGGACGCTACGAGCTCGGCTTGCTTTCCGTTGCATGTGACACCCCATCAGTCCTGTAGGGATTGTCGACCCGATCCGCCCTGTCGACTGCCGCGCAAAACGCCAGCGCTCTACCAGTTCTTCACCATGCCAGCGCCTTATAGCACGGTCGGTGCTGGCGATTCCCGTGCCCGCCGGCCCGGCCGGACGGGTGGCCAGTACCGGCCGTCGCGACCGCGCCGTTGCCCGGGAACGCGGTGGGCATGCGTTAGTCCAGTCAGGCAAGCGCGTCTCGCCTTGCCAGCCGAGCCGGATGACGTCATTGCACTGCCGTATCCCCACTGCCGTCCTGCTGGTCTGCGTTTGCGCCTCCGGTGCCGCGGCTTCGCAGCCGGTATTGCCGCGTGCGGGGTTCGATGCCGGCTCGCACGGGGCAACCAGTCCGGTTCGCGATGACCAACTCGCCCTCAGCGACGCGATCGCCGGCCCATTGGTGAGGGCGCTTTCGGAGCAGTTCGGCAACCGGGCCGTGGACATGTGGCTGGAGGCGATCGCCGTCCAGGACGTGGATGCCCGCGCCAGCGCGATCAGCGGCACGGGCGGCGTGATGGTCGATGGCGGCAGCGACAAGGTCGGCTTCCGCTTCCATGTCCCCTATGACAATCGTCGGCGTCGCGCCGGGTATCCCGCCGTCAGCATCGGCGGCGTCGCGGCGGGCGAGCGAGACGTTCCCAACGACGGCGCGCTGATCCGGCACCTCGAATCGCATACGGCCAAAGCGCTCGCGCGCCGGTTCCGCAAGCCGTCGACGTGGCTTCGGCTGGACTGGATTGCCACGGTCGAGGGTGGCAACCGGTTCCTGCGGATCAATGCCGAAGGTGTGGCCTACGTCAGCCGCGAGGACCCGGGCACGCCCGTGGTGTTGCAGGCCATCTACGATCGGCCCGGCAATGCCTGGGTGAGAATCGAGTACGAGCTGGGGGGGAGCTCTCGTGTGCCCGCGACGGCACCCTCGACCGCGATTCGCTGAAGGGATCGGCGGCATGGGATGTGCGCGATGGGATCGGCTGAATGCGATGGAACCTCGTCGCTGGCTCGCTCAAACCATTGGGAGGTGTCCGTTCCACCGGTGGCGGGGCGTTGCCGTCAGGATCGGGGCGCTGCGAAGCCCGTTGAAGGCAAACGCACATGCGGCAGGTTGAGTTGTCACCGGGTTGCGTAGACACCTGGCCACCGCGCAGTACCTTGGACACGCAGTTCGAAGGCGTCCTGTCGTCAAGCCGCTGGCGCGCGGCGGCGAGCCTCTCGGTGTTTGTCGGGTTGTTCGAGCTGCGGGACTGGCAAGCGTGGGTGGACGACGCCTATGCGGTTCTCGATGCCACCGAATCCGGGCGCGTCCGATCCCGGCGCTCTCCAACCCGGCGCGATCAACTGGCACTTTGCTACGCGCTGCATCGTCTCGTGCTGGGCCGCGCACTGCATTGTGATGTCGCCAGCGTGCCGATCGGGCGCGACCGCGCAGGATGCCCCCGGGTTGCCGGCGGAAGTTTGGCCACCAGTCTCAGCCATGCCGACGGGTGTCTGGCCGTGGCCGTCTCGGCGGCGGGCCCGGTCGGGGTGGACATCGAGTCGCTGGCGCGGGCGGCGGTCATGCCCGAGATCGTCGAGCGCCTGTGCCATCCGGCCGACCGCGCTGCAATGGAAGCATTGGCCGAAGACGAACGAAACCAGGCGCTGCTTGCACTGTGGGTTCGCAAGGAGGCTTTCCTGAAGGCCATCGGCATTGGCCTGCAGCGGGAGATGCAGACGTTTGCCGCGCCCGACGATGCCGTGCTGCCACGGCGTGGCGGCGTAACCAGCCAGGTGCGAATGCTCGACGCTGGTCCGCATTGGGTGGCGGCAGTGGCGAAGCCTCCTGGGGCGTCGGTCGAATGTGTCTGGCTGCGCCCGAACGGAGCGACAGCGCAGCAGTGGTACTGAGGAAGCGGCCGGCCTGATGCGCCACCCAGCGGCCGGCGTGTCGCGATTCTGTCGTTCCACTCGTCGAGCAGACCCGTCCGGGTCATGGCCGGTTGCCCGCAGTGGCAGGTGGCCGAGCAGCTGGTCGAGCAGGGGGCCGTATGCATCGGGCACATCAGCGTGCGCAACCGCGGAACCGCGTCCGTTCCATCGCCCCACCATCGGATTCCGACAGACCACCCGGTGCTGCCATGCCGCGGCGCCGCGGCGTGTCGATGAACGTCTCTCCATCACGCGCATGGCAGGCAACGCGATGAGCATCGCTTCGGCCAGTCGCAAGAGTCGCGCGTTGCTGCTGCTGTGGTTCGCGGAGATCGGGCTGTTGATGTCCGCCGTCGTGATCGGGGCCTGGTTGCGCTTCCTGGGCAGTCCCGGCGGCTACTACCTGTTTCTCGAGTCGGCGTGGGCACGCGCCGTGGTGTTTGCGGTCTTCATCACGGTGTCGATGGTGGCGTTTGGCCTGTACCAGGTGCACGTGCGGCACAACCGCATGGAGTTCCTCGTGCGCCTGTCGCTGTCCTTCGCGTTCGGCGGCATCGGATTGCTGGTGCTGTACTACCTGATGCCTTCCACCTACATCGGCCGTGGTGTCCTGGCCATCGCGCTGGCGATCGGGTTCCTGGCCATCTCGATGATGCGTTTCCTCGTCGGCAGCGTGATCAAGACGGATGTCTTCCGGCGACGCGTGCTGGTGCTGGGCGCGGGCGTGAACGCCGACCTCATCAACAGCCGCCTGCGGCGGCGCTCGGACAGGCAATCGTTTGTCGTGGTGGGATTCCTGCCGGTGCTGGGCCAGCCCATCCGCGTTCCGGAAAGCATGCTGCTCAATACGGACTTCTCGCTGTCGGAGATCGCCGAGTGGATGCAGGTGTTCGAGATCGTGGTCGCCCCCGACGAGCGACGCGGCGTGCTCCCGATGGAAGAGATGCTGAAGTGCGCGCAGCGGGGCATCACGGTCACCGATCTGTCCAGGTTCTTCGAGCGCGAAGTGGGCATGGTGAAGTTGAACGTGGCCGATCCTTCCTGGCTAGCGTTCTCCGGCGGGTTCGACCACTCCGTCCCGCGTCGCCTCAGCAAGCGCTTCTTCGATCTCGCCGCTGCGTCGGCGCTGCTGCTGATCGCCTGGCCGATCATGCTGGTGGTGGCGGCGTGCATCGCGATGGAGTCACGCGGCCCGATCCTGTACCGGCAGACGCGCGTGGGGGAGAACGGTCGCAAGTTCGAGCTGGTCAAGTTCCGCAGCATGCGCGTGGATGCCGAAGCCGATGGCGTCGCCCGGTGGGCCAGCCAGGGCGACGATCGCACCACGCGGGTCGGACGGATCATCCGCCTGTCGCGACTCGACGAACTTCCGCAGCTGTTCAACATCCTCCAGGGGGACATGAGCTTCGTCGGCCCGCGGCCGGAGCGGCCACAGTTCGTCGACATGCTCAGTCGCGAGGTCTGGTACTACAACGTGCGCCATTGCGTGAAGCCGGGGCTGACGGGTTGGGCGCAGCTGCGGTATCCGTATGGCGCCTCGGTGAGCGACGCCGAAGAGAAGCTGACGTTCGACCTGTTCTACGTCAAGAATCACGGGCTGGTGTTCGACCTGATGATCCTGCTGCAGACGGTGGAAGTGGTGCTGTTCCACCGAGGCTCGCGCTGACTCCGGCCAGCGGCACCACCTGGGGCGGGCTACTCACCCGTCGAACGAAGAAGCGCCGCCTGGTCGATGCCCGATTGGCCGGGCTCCGGCGACTGGGTTCCGGACGCTTCCGCCGCCGCCGGCACGCCGTCGAATGCAAATCGCACCTCGCCGAAGCGCCAGCCGATATGGCGCAGGAGCGTATGGATGAAGACGATGATGCCGGTCATCTCCATGCCTTCTTCCAGGCTGGAGAACACGTGGTAGAGCAGGTTCTTGTGACCGTGCCCTTCGCGCCACCACCCTTCGACGAGTTCGACGCCCAGGGCGCCGCCCAGGTAGATCGCGGCGGCCATCACGAACGCGATCGCGGTCCGGCGCGGGAGACGCAGGACGAATGGCAGGAAGAAGGCGCCCAGCGCCGCAACCAGCGAGATGCCCGGAATCACCCACGCAAAAAAGAAGATCCCAAGGTGCTGGCGGCCGAGCAGGGCGCGCATCGGCTCGATCAGCCGCTCGTGGAACGACAAGGCTTCATCCAGCCCCATCACCAGGAACCCTGTCGCCAGGATCGCCCACTTCGACACGTCCAGGGCCTGGTCCCTTCTGCTCAGCAAGGCGATCAGCGCGAGCAGTGCGCTGGCGCAGAACAGCAGCCCGGTCGAGAACAGCGCAGGCAGGTTCTGCTCGCCGTCCATGGCAACCAGTGCCAGGCCGGACACCTGATCGCGATGGATGGCGAGGCGGTACGCCTGCAGCCCGAGGTTGGCGGCGACCATCAGCGCCACCACCAGGGCCAGTCGCCAGGCGATGGCCGATGGATCGAGCAAGAGCTTCCTGGTGTCCATCGTCGTTGTCGCCTGTGGTTCCCCAATCCGCCTTTCGGCTTGCAGTCGGCTTGGTGCCGGCCGTTCGGCCCCTGGACCGTCACGGTCGACAGAGGCCATGCCGGCGACAACGGCAGGGCGGCAGCGCTTCGGTCACGGAGTGCGCGCGTTGCCTTCTGCGACGCTCGTCCGCGTTGGCACCCGGCACGACGGTGCGGCATCACTACCGCAGCCACTCTCCCGAGGCCACGGCCAGCAGGCCGAACACGAGGACCAGGATCGTCACCGCCATTCCCAGCATGACGCGCGACCGGGTCGATGGCCGGTTGCCGGACGGGGGAGCGGCGTACCGGGCACGTACGCGCATCGGGGCGGCGTACATCGAATGGCCGGCCGAGCCGGAGCGTCGCGGCGGCGCGCCGGGCAGGCGACCGTAACGCCGTTGGAATCGACTGGCCGTGGTGTACAGGCCGATCAGGTCGCGCAGTGCGGCGGCAGATTCGGGCGAGGGTGTACTACCCGCCTCGCGGTTTGATTGCAGCTCGGAGATCCGCCGGCGATAGGCGAGCTGGAGCTCCTCCAGGCTGCAGTTCGGCTTCAGCCCGAGCTGGGAATAGAGCAGCGTCAGATCCGGTTTCATCGATCACCGTCCATGTCCGCATCCTAGCGCGCCATCAGGCCCTGCACGAGTTCCAACGATACACCGGGGCACCCGGGTGGCCGCCAGCCCCTCCCCAAGGCGTTTCTCACCTCATCAAGGAAGCTGGTTTTGACCACCACTAAGGAGGGTCGCGCATGGTCATGCACGCACGCGCATGGGAAGGTGGGAATGAATCGGCAGCCCGACAGTTCGTCGCCTTTGTCCTTGGACGCTGCGCCGTGCATACAGCAGCAGATCGAGCAGCAGGCCGCACTAAGGCCGGACGCGATCGCAGTGACCTGCGAAGGTGTCAGCCTCAGCTATCGCGATCTCAATAGCCGCGCCAATCAGGTGGCCCATCGCCTGCGTGCGTTGGGCGTGGGTCCCGATACCCTGGTCGCGATCGGCCTGGAACGTTCGACGGAAATGGTGGTCGGCCTGCTCGGCATTCTCAAGGCCGGTGGCGCGTACCTGCCAGTCGACGCGGCTTACCCGCGCGAACGCGTGCAGTTCATGCTCGACGATGCCCGTCCGGCCGTGCTGATGACATCGTCCGGGCACCGGACGTCGCTTCCCGCCACCGACGTGCCCACCCTCCTGCTGGACGCCGACTGGACCGAACTGGCATCGGAGCCGACATCGGACCCGACGCCGCTCGCGCAGCCCGACCACCTTGCGTACGTCATCTACACCTCCGGATCGACCGGAAAGCCGAAAGGCTGCCAGGTCACGCACGCCAACGTCGCGCGGTTGTTCACCGCCACCCGGGCATGGTTCGAGTTCGGGCCCGACGACGTGTGGACGTTCTTCCATTCGCACGCGTTCGATTTCTCGGTCTGGGAGATCTGGGGCGCGCTGATCCATGGCGGTCGTGTCGTGGTGGTGCCGCACCTGGTCAGCCGTTCACCGGAGATGTTCCATGCGCTGCTGATGCGCGAGGGCGTCACCGTGCTGAACCAGACGCCATCGGCGTTCCGCGGCCTGATCCATGCCGACCTCGCCGCCGTCGATGCGCCTTCCGCGCTGTCCCTGCGCCACGTGATCTTCGGAGGCGAGGCGCTCGAGCTGCAGATGCTGCGGCCGTGGTTCGATCGGCACGGCGACCAGTGCCCGCGATTGATCAACATGTACGGCATCACCGAGACCACGGTCCACGTCACGTACCGGCCGATCGCGTGCGCGGACCTGGAGCGCAACGCCGGCAGCGTGATCGGTGAGCCCATCCCGGACCTGCGCCTGTTCGTGCTCGATCCTGATCTCGTGCCGGTGGCCATCGGCGACGTCGGCGAGATCCACGTGTCTGGCGCCGGCGTCACACGCGGCTACCTCAATCGTCCTGAACTCACGGCCGAGCGGTTCATCGACTGGCAATCGCCGGACGGCGAACCGGTGCGGTTGTACAAGACGGGCGATCTCGCGCGTCGACTGCCCGATGGCGACCTCGAGTACCTCGGGCGCTGCGACCACCAGGTCAAGATCCGCGGCTTCCGCATCGAGACCGGCGAGATCGAGAGCGCCCTGATCCGGCACGCGGCGGTGCGCGAGTGCGCGGTGATCGCGCGCGACGACGGCGCCGGCGGCGAGCCGCGGCTGGTGGCCTACGTCGTTCCGCGTGGCGCGCAGGCGTCGCACGCGGTGCTGCGCGCGCATCTGTCGAGCACGCTGCCCGATTACATGCTTCCCAGCGCGTTCGTCGATCTGGCGGCGCTGCCGCTGACGGAGAACGGCAAGCTGGATCGCCGCGCGTTGCCGGCGCCGGCGCGGCAGCGTCCCGAGCTCAGCTGTGCCCACGAGCCGCCCGTGGGCGCGCTTGAGACATCGCTGTGCGCGGCCATTGGCGATGTGCTGGCCATCGACAACGTCGGTCGGCACGACAACTTCTTCGAACTCGGCGGCGACTCCCTCCTGGCCGCGCGTCTGTTGCAGCGCGTCAGGGAGTCGGGCGCGGGCGAATCCGGCAATGGCATTCCGATGACGCTGCTGTTCCACCACCCGACACCGGCCACGCTGGCCGCAGCGCTCGAAGGCCGCCACCGTCCCGGCATCGACCCGGCGCGCTTCGTGGCCACCCAGCGCACGCCTGCGCGGATGGCCGACGAGCCGATCGCGATCGTGGCGATGGCCGGTCGCTTCCCCGGAGCGGCGGACCTCGAAGCATTCTGGCGCAACCTGTGCGACGGCCGCGATTCGATCACGGTCTTCGGGCCGGACGACCTGGATCCCGCCGTCAGCGAGCAGGACCGCAACGACCCGGCGTACGTTCGGGCGCGCGGTGTGATCGACGGCGTCGAGCAGTTCGACGCCGCGTTCTTCGGCATCGGCCCGAAGGAGGCCGAGCTGATGGACCCGCAACAGCGGATCTTCCTCGAGCTGGCCTGGGAGTGCCTGGAGCGCGCGGGACACGTGCCCGATGCGACGCCCGGCCCCGTGGGCGTGTTTGCCGGAATGTTCAACGCCAGCTACTTCCAGCGCCACGTTTCCGCGCACCCGGAGCTGATCGACAACGTCGGCGCGTTCCAGGTGATGCTGAACAACGAGAAGGACTTCATCGCAACGCGTGTCGCGCACAAGCTCAACCTGACCGGTCCGGCGATCAGCGTGCACACCGCGTGCTCGACGTCGCTGGTGGCGATCTGCCAGGCCGCGGATAGCCTGCGGCTGGGCCACTGCGACATGGCGCTGGCCGGTGGCATCACCGTGACCTGTCCGCCGCGCAGCGGTTACTTCCACCAGGAAGGGGCGATGCTGTCGCCCGACGGGCATACCCGCACGTTCGATGCGAATGCCGGGGGCACGGTGTTCAGCGACGGCGCGGCCATCGTCCTGCTCAAGCGCCTCTCCGATGCGGTGGCCGACGGCAATCGCGTCTTCGCGGTGATACGCGGCGGTGCGGTCAACAACGATGGTGGCGGCAAGGCCAGCTTCACCGCGCCAAGCAGCGAAGGGCAGGCGGCTGTCATCGCCATGGCCCACCAGCGGGCGCAGGTGGAGCCGCGCAGCATCAGCTACGTCGAGGCGCACGGCACCGCCACGCCGGTAGGGGACCCGATCGAGATCGAGGGACTGACCCGGGCGTTCCGGCTCGGCACCCCCGATCGCGGGTTCTGCCGGATCGGATCGGTGAAGAGCAATGTCGGGCACCTGGTGATCGCTGCCGGCGCCACCGGCGTCATCAAGACCGCGCTTTCGCTCGCCGAACGGCGCATTCCGGCCAGCCTGCATTTCGAATCGGCCAACCCGACCATCGACTTCGCCGGCTCGCCCTTCGTTGTCAACGCCACGCAGAGCGCCTGGCCAGTCGGCGACACGCCGCGACGGGCGGGCGTGAGTTCGTTCGGCGTGGGCGGCACCAACGCCCACGTGGTGCTGGAAGAGGCGCCGGCGTTGCCCGTGTCGGAACCGGCGAGCGGGGCGCAGTTGCTGACGCTGTCGGCGCGAACCCCCGCCGCACTGGCGCACGCCATCGCGCAATTGGCCGATCACCTCGAAGCCGACCCCGACACCAACCTGGCGGACGTGGCATGGACGCTTGCGGTCGGTCGCAAGGCGTTCGCGCACCGCATCGCGATTGCTGCCGAGGATGTCGCCGATGCGGTTGCGCAGCTTCGCAGTCCCGAGGTTGCGGCCGCCGCAGCCCGTGGACGGCCGGCGCGAAAGGACGAGGTGATCTTCCTGTTCCCGGGGCAGGGCGCCACGTATCCGGGCATGGGGCGCGGTCTGTACGACAGCGAACCCGCGTTCCGCGTGGCGTTCGACGCATGCGCCGATGCGTTGCTCGCCGAGCTTGGCTGGGATCTTCGCGAGCGCGTGTTCTCGGACGATCCCGAAGCGCTGTTGCCAACGGCGGTCATGCAGCCGGCAACGTTTGCCATCGAGTATTCGCTGGCGCAATTGTGGCTCAGCCACGGGATCTCGCCGGTAGCGATGATCGGCCACAGCGTCGGCGAATTCGTCGCGGCGACGCTTGCCGGCGTGTTCGCCTTGCCCGATGCGCTGCGGCTGGTCGCGCGGCGTGGTGCGTTGATGCAGGCACAGCCACCCGGCGGCATGCTGTCGGTGCGGTTGTCGCTGAACGACCTGCTGACGCGCCTGCCGGAAACGCTGTCGCTGGCCGCGGAAAACGCGCCGGGCAGTTGCGTCGTGTCCGGCGCGCTGGACGCGATTGCCAGCTTCCAGGCCGAGTTGGAAGCCGACGGCATCGTCTGCCGCGCATTGCGCACTTCGCATGCGTTCCATTCGCGGATGATGGAGCCGGTGGTGGGGCCATTCCGTGCCGAAGTCGCGGCGTTGAACCTGTCTGCGCCCCGGATCCCCATCGTCTCGACCGCAACCGGTGACTGGCTCGGTGCCGAGCAGGCGATGTCGCCCGACTACTGGGCATCGCATCTGCGCGAAGCCGTGCGGTTCGCCGCCGCCCTGGGGCGGGCGCTGGAGACCTCGCCGCACCTGCTGCTGGAAGTCGGTCCGCGCGGCACGCTCTGCGCGTTGTCGCGGCAGCACCCGGCGTTCCAGGGGCGGCACCTGACGGCCGTGCCGACACTGGCCGACACGCCCGCGACCGAGGTGGCAAACCTGCGACTGGCTGCCGGGCAGCTGTGGGCGCGCGGCGTCGCGTTCGATCCGGGCGGGTTCGACCGTCGCCACGTTCGCGCGCGCCTTCGCCTGCCGACCTATCCGTTCGAGCGTCAGCGCTTCTGGGTCGATGCCGCGCCGGCCATCGCATCCAATGTGGTTGCGCATCCCGCGGCCGCGCCACGTGCCGTGGCAGGCACCGTGCACGATGCGCAGGCGCCGTCACCGGGCACGGCCGAGTCGGTGCACGCGGCCGACGTTGCGGCGGCGCCCGATCGCCGCACGCGCATCGTGGTGCAGCTCCGGGCGATGTTCGAGGAAGCGTCGGGAATAACGATCTCCGACGATGACGCCGACAGCAACTTCATCGAGCTCGGGCTCGACAGCCTGATGCTCACCCAGGTGGCTTCCCAGCTGCACAAGGCATTCGCCGCCCGGATCACGTTCCGTCAGCTGATGGGCGAATGCGCCAGCTTGCAACGGCTCGCGGTGGCGCTGGATGACGCCCTGCCGCCCGATGCGGCTGCGGTCACGCCGGCGCCTGTCGCACCCGCGGTGGAGGTCGCAGCGTCCCGGTCGGGCGCGACAGCTCACCGGACACCGCGTCGTGCACCGATGGATGCGACCTGCCCGCCGATGCCTGGCGCGCGACTGGGTCGCCAGCCCGATGGCCGTCCTGCCTGGTTCATCCCCGATCCCAGCCGCTTTGGCAAGTTCCTCAAGGTGGGCACATGAACACTGCAACGCCCATGGCATCGCACCCGTTCGAGCCCGTGGACTACGACCCCTTCGCCGGTGGCGAGCTGGCCGTGGTGGTGCCCACGACCGAAGCGCAACGCGAGATCTGGCTGGCCGACCAGTTGTGCCAGGAGGCGTCGCTGGGATTCAACCTGTCGGTGTCGCTGCGTTTCACTGGCGCGCTGCAGGTGGATGCTTTGCGCCGAGCTGTCCAGGACCTCGTCGACCGGCACGACGCCTTGCGCTCGTGGATCGGGCCGGACTGTCAGACACTGGCGGTACTGAAGCAGCTCGACGTGCCGTTCCTTGTGTCCGATCTCAGTGGCCAGGACCAGGCCGCCCGCGACTTCGCCGTTGCCGAGCGCCTTCGTGCAACCGTCGAGACGCCGTTCGAGGTCGGCGACGCACCGCTATTCCGGGCCGAACTGCTGCGACTGGGCGAGCAGGAGCACCTGTTGCTGCTCACCGCCCACCACATCGTCTGTGACGGGTGGTCCTGGTGGGTGCTGGTGCGCGAGCTCGGCGCGTTGTACGCGCAGCGCAGCGGCTCCGGCGGCGATGCGTTGCCAGAGCCCGAGAGCTTTGCCGATTACGCCATGGGCGAGGTCGAGCGGCAATCCAACCCTGTGCACGCGGCCGATGAAGCGTACTGGGTGTCGCGCTTTCCCGGCGCGGTGCCTGTACTCGAGCTTCCCACGGACCGTTCGCGGCCCGCGCTGCGCACCTTTGCCTCCGCGCGCGAGGACCACATCCTGAGTGAAGACCTGCTGGCCGACCTGCGCCGGCTGGGCGCGCGTCGGGGTGCCAGCCTGTTTGCCACGTTGCTTGCCAGCTTCTCGGGGCTTCTGTATCGGCTGACCGGCCAGACGGAAGTGGTAGTCGGCATTCCCGCTGCCGGGCAGCCGGTGGATGGTTATGACGATCTGATCGGGCATTGCGTCAACGCATTGCCACTGCGATTCGACGTCAATCCATCCGCGCCGTTCGTGGAGATGGTCGACGCCGCGCAATCGATGCTGCTCGATGCACTCGAACACCAGCGCTACACCTTCGGAACGCTGCTCAAGAAGCTCCAGATCCGACGCGACCCCGCGCGCATGCCGCTGATCAGCGTGCTGTTCAATCTGGACCAGGCACTCGATCAGGAAGGCACGGCCTTCCCGGGCCTGGCCATGGAGTTCGACAGCAATCCGCGCAGCTTCGAGTTGTTCGAGCTGTTCGTGAACGCGGTGCAGGTGGGCGGGCAGTTGCGGCTCGAATGCCAGTACAACAGCGACCTGTTCGATGCCGGCACGATACGGCGCTGGTTGCGCGCCTACGAAACGATGCTGCGCGCCTCGATCGACCGCGATGCCGTTCCGTTTGCGCGCCTGCCGCTGGTCGATACCGTGGCGCGCGCGGAGCTGGATGCACTGCAGCCGGCGCCGACCGACTTCGACCGCCATCGCGCGATGCACCAGTACTTCGAAGCGCAATGCGACAAGACACCTTCGCGTATCGCGCTGAGTGCCGGCACGATCTCGCTGGGCTACGCCGACCTGGAGGCGCGGGCCAACCGGGTCGCGCATGTGCTGCGAAGCCACGGCGTGCGGCGCGGCGCCCTGGTGGGGCTGGCGCTCGATCGTGGTACCGACATGCTGGCCGGTCTGCTGGGCATCCTCAAGGCTGGCGCGGGTTACGTGCCGCTGGATCCGCAGTTCCCGACCGAGCGCCTGGCCTACATGGCCGCCGATGCGGGCCTTGCGATGCTGCTGACCACGCGCGAGCACGCCGCGCGGTTTGACCTGCGTGGCAGGCCGATGCTCCTGTTCGACGAAGACGCGCAGACGCTGGCACAGGCCCCGACGGGCCGGCTTTCGCACGACGACGGTGCCGCGCAGCCCGAGGACCCGGCGTACGTCATCTACACCTCCGGATCCACGGGGCGGCCGAAGGGCGTCATCGTCCCGCACCGCGCCGTTTCGAACTTCCTGGCCAGCATGCGCGAGGAACCCGGACTGGACGCGAGCGACCGCCTGCTGGCGGTAACGACGCTGTCGTTCGACATCGCCGTGCTGGAGCTGCTCCTGCCGCTCGCGGTGGGCGCTCAGATCGTGCTGGCGGATCGGGACACGTCCGGCGACGGCCAGTCGCTGCGTGCGCTGCTCGAGAACTCCCGCGCCACGGTGATGCAGGGCACGCCGTCCACCTGGCGCCTGCTGATCGGCGCAGGCTGGAAGGGCTCGCCGGAGTTCAAGGCGCTGTGCGGTGGCGAGCCGATGGCCGTCGATCTGGCGACGTCGTTGCTTTCCCGGTGCGGGTCGGTGTGGAACGTCTACGGCCCGACCGAGACCACCGTGTGGTCGACGTGTGCCCGCATCGTGCCACCCCAGGACGGACACGCGCCCGACATCCACATCGGCCATCCCATCGCCAACACGCGCATCTGGATCCTCGATCCCCACGGCGAGCTGTGCCCGTTCGGCGTGCCCGGCGAGATCTGGATCGGCGGAGACGGCGTCACCAAGGGGTACCTGGGCCGTCCGGAGCTGACCGGCGAGCGCTTCGTGGCCGATCGCATGGTGTCGCCGGCGAGCACGCCAGACACCAGTGCGTTGCTGTATTGCACGGGCGACCGCGGTCGCTGGCGTGCGGACGGCAATCTGGAGCATCTCGGGCGCCTGGACTACCAGGTCAAGGTTCGCGGCTACCGCATCGAACTGGGCGAGATCGAGACCAACCTGGCCGCGTGCGAGGGCGTCGCCCGTGCGCTGGTGATCGTGCGCGAGGACCGGCCGGGCGATCAGCGCCTGGTCGCGTACCTCGTCGCAAGCCCCGCTGCCGTCGTGGACCCGGGTGCGCTTCGCGCGCACCTTCGGGAGCTGCTGCCGGCCTACATGTTGCCGCACCACTTCGTGGTGCTCAGCGAGATTCCGCTCTTGCCCAACGGCAAGATCGACCGGAACGCGCTGCCGCTGCCGGTCGTGTTGGAAGAGGCCACTATGGCGCCTCGACCTGGCGCGACCGGGGCGGCAGCCGACCCACGCGTCCATTACCTGTCGCAAGTGTGGTCCGAGCTGCTGGGTACGCGCGCCGGCCCGGACGACAACTTCTTCGAGCTGGGCGGTCACTCGATGCTTGCCGTGCAGATGGCGAGCCGTGTCGAAAGCGACACGGGCGTTCGCATCAAGATGATCCGCCTTGGCACGCAGACGCTGGCCCAGGTGGCTGACGGGCTCCCTGTCGCGGCCGAGGGCAACGCCACCGGCGCGGGCGGCCGCTTCAGTAACGGGCTGCGCAGGTTGTTCGGCCTGGCTCCGGGGCGTGCGCCATGAGCCTCGCCCGCACCGCAACGACACCCCGACGCAGGCGATGACGATGACGATGAGCATCGGAGACTGGGAACCGCTGTGGTTGGGAACGCCTTCGCGCCGGCTGTACGCGGCGTTCCATGGCACGCGGACCCCCTCACCGGCGGGTGTGGTGCTGGTGCCGCCGTTGCTGCACGAGTTGCCACGCAGCCGGCGGTTCCTCGTCCAGGTGGCCAGCGAGTTCGCGGCGCTGGGCCTGCCTTGCCTGCGGTTCGATTTTCACGGCACCGGCGATTCGGGCGGTTGCGGAACCGAGCTGGACTTCACGTCGATGCAGCATGACCTCGACCTGGCCATCACGGCATTGCGCCAGCAAGCCGGCGTGGCCCGAGTGGCGTTGGTGGCCTGGCGCACCAGCGCGCTTGCCTTGCAGGGCTGGGTGGAGCGGGGCGGTCTCGCCGACCTGGTGGTGCTGTGGGAGCCCGTCGTCGATGGCGACGCGTGGTTGCGCGACATTGCGCAATGCGATGCCGAAGAGCGCGAGCTGCGGCCGCCGCCGCGCAAGGGAGTTCCCCGCGCGACCGATCCAGCCGATGGGCAGTTGATGGGCTTTCCGGCGTCGCGGACGCTGCGCGGCGACCTGGCCAGGACGCGCATGGGCACCGGCATCCTGCGTGGCAACGCGCCCGTGTGGGGCGTGGTCCGCGCCGATGTGGACGACCTGCCACCGGGCATCGCGAAGGTGCTGCACCTGCCGGCAAACGCGCCCAGTTTCAAGGGCGGTGCCGCCATGGATGCAACGTTCTTCCTGACCCCGGAGATTCGCGAGGCCGTGGTGGATGTGGGGCGGGCCATGCGTGCGGAGGTGCAGGCATGAGTGCCGTGCTGGAAGCCAGCCGCGCGCAATCGACGGCCAGCAGTGACGTGTTCGTGCGCTTCGGGCCGGGCGGGCAGCTGGTGGGCGTGCTCAGTGGCGTGGCCGAGGCCGGGCCGACCCTGCTGTTGCCCAGCGCCGGCCTGCAACCGCGTTCGGGACCCTTCCGGCTGCATGCCCTGTTGGCCCAGAAGCTCGCGGCGATCGGCATTCGAACCTTCCGCTACGACATCCCCGGTGTCGGGGAAGCGCCGCGCATGCCGTCGTGCGATGCCACCCAGGCAACCATCGCGGCGATGGACCAGCTCGAGGCGATGCACGGGTGCCGCACGTTCGCTATCGGCGGCATCTGCAGCGCGGCTGACACCGGCTGGGACGTCGCCAATGTCGATCCGCGGGTGTGCGCGCTGCTGCTGCTCGATGGAGTGTGCTTTGCCGGGCCCTGGTACCACTACGCCCGTGTGCTTGGCCTCCTGCGGCGTCTGCCCAGCGAATGGCGACGCTTCGCCCGCAAGCTGCCGGGGCGTCTGCGCGCAAGCTCGGATCTGGGCTCCGATGCCTTCCGCACCTGGCCCAGCCACGATCAGGCCCGCGAGCAGTTCGCGCGTTTCGTGGCGCGTGACATCCGGTTGCTGTGCATCTTCAGCGGCGGCTACGCCGATCGCTTCCTGCATCCGCGCCAGTTCGGATGGTCGTTCGGTGCACCCACGCGCGATCCGCGGGTGGCGATGCACTACTGGCCCGATTGCGATCACACCTACTTCAGTCAGGCGCAACGCGATCGCCTGATCGAAACCATTGCCCAGTGGATGGGCGCCCTGCCGTGGCGACCCCTTCCATGAACGCAGCCAAGCCCATCGTAACGCCGCTCTATCCACGCCCTTGCGGTCTCACCCGACCGCTGCGCGTGGTGCTGGCGGCCCCTCCGAAAGCGCCCGCGTGGGTGCTTGCGTTCCACGCGCTGGCGATGGACTGCGACTGGGTTGAGCTGATCACGCTGACCGCTCCCGATGCGATCCTGCCGGAAGTGTCCGGCGTTCCCGCCAGTCTTCGCGCCTACGTCGCCTTTGAGCACGCAGTGCTGGGAAGCAATCGCAGCCTGGATCCGGTGGAGATTCCGGACGATCAGGACGTCCAATCGGACGAGCCACACGACACGCCGCTGCCGGACCGGATCCGCGCACTGCTTCCGGACCTGGTCATCCTGATCGGCCCGCGGGCGTGGGCGACCGCCCTGGCGGGTGATGTGCCGTGGGGGTGCTGGCTGGTGGACGGGTCGCTGATCGATGCACGGCATGCCGGGCTCTCGCTGCTGGGACCGATGTTGCGCAGGGAGTCGGCGACGCACATGACACTGATGCTCCAGGAAGAGACCGCCGGATCGATCGAGCTGGCCGCCAGCTGGGGAAAGACCCGACGCACGTCGTTCCTGTTTCAGCGCGAGGATGCCTTCCGCAAGGTGCCCGCGCTGCTGCTTCGCTCCCTGCATCGGCTCGCCGAAGGGCATCTGCCCACGCCTCGGCGCACGGTGGCCACGTTGCAGTTGCCTCCACAGCGGCCGATGGGTCGTCCGGCCGGCATGCGGGTTCTTCTCTCGACGCTTCGCGCATCGCCGCGCTGGTTGACCGCCAGGCGTCGCAACGGTCGCATCGGCTGGACGCTGGTCGTACGGCTGGGCGGATCCCGGCTCGATCCTGACGCCCCGGCGGTCGGATCCCACGCGCTGCTGAAGGCGCCGAAGGGATGGTGGAGCGATCCGTGCGTGGTGATGGCGCAAGGGCGCAAGCTGATCTTCGTCGAGGAGATGATCGAACCCAAGCTCAAGAAGGCCAACATCGCCTGCGTCGAACTGGTCAACGGCGGAGCGCGCCGGCTGGGCACCGTGCTCGAAGAAGCCGGGCATCTGTCCTTCCCCCAGGTCTTCGAGTGGCGAGGACAGCAGTACATGACGGTCGAATCCGGCTACGACCGGCGCGTCAGCCTGTATCGGGCCAACGATTTCCCGCTTGGGTGGACGCGTGTGCGCGATCTGATCTCGGGACGTGCCTGTGCCGATCCGACTCTCCACCACCACGAAGGCCGCTGGTATCTGTTCGTCAACGTCGCCGAGAACAACAACAGCACCTGCGATGAGTTGTTCCTGTTCGTGGCCGACTGTCTCGATGGGCCGTTCTACCCGCACCCCGCGTCACCCATCGTGTGCGATGTGCGACGCGCGCGGATGGCGGGCCGGTTGTTCCAGCACCGCGGCCGGCTGATCCGCCCCGCACAGGACTGCGGCCCTGGCTACGGCAACGCCATCGTGTTCCACGAAGTGCTGGAACTGGGGCCGACGGTCTATCGCGAGCGGCGACTGTCACGCCTGGCGCCTTACTTGACGCGCCCGGTCGATGGGTGCCACACCTACAACTGCGACGGCGGCATCGAGGTCCTCGATGTCCTCGGGCATCTGCCGGGCGGCGCGTCGTACCTGCAGGTGTTCGACGACGTCGAAGCCGACGATCCTCCGAGCTTTCAGCAGGTCCCGAACAGATTTGCCACGAGCGGCCCGGCGCATCCGGGTGCGCCACCCCGGTGACACGGAGGGTTACGTGATGGCAGCCACGGGTACGCACGATGGATGACCAGGCGAGGATCGCTCGGGAAACCGTGGAGGAGACCATCGCAGCGCCACCCCGGCGGCCTGGCATAGCAACGCACTACCTGCGCTATTCGTTTTCCAACGGCATGGTGATGCTGGCCGGGTTCATCTCGTTCCCGATCCTGACCCGGCTCCTGGACAACACCCAGTTCGGCATCCTCCGCTACTACGACACCCTGATGGTGCTTGGCGTCGCGTTGGTCAAGCTGGGCACACCGCACGCGATCGTGCGCTTCTATCCCTACGACGGCGACGCACAAAAGTTGCGCGCGTTCGGCACGAACATGGTGCTCATGCCCGTGTTGCTTTCGTGCACGTTGTGGGCGCTGTTCGTTGCCGCGGCGACGCTGTGGTCGTCGATGAGCGGGATCACGTTGTCGCCGCTGTTCTGGTGCGCGCTGGCGATGATCCCCCTGCTGGCCACGACCAGCATCGTGCAGATGGCGATCCGCGCGAGCGAGCGCTCGGACATCGTGATGGCCACGCGCATCACCGCGCGCATGCTCGAGCTGGCACTGGTGCTGGGCGCGGTTATCCTGATCCAGCAGAGCGCACTGGCCGTTTATGGAGGCAAGATCGTCGCCGCGGTGCTGCTGTTTGGCTGGCTGGCGTACTGGATGTTCCGCAACGTGCGCGTGGCACGCGATGCGATCGACTTCCGCGCTTTCGGCAGCATGCTGATCTACGGCTTGCCCATGATGGTGCACGAGATCGCCTACAGCGTCCTGGCCAACATGGACCGGGTGCTGCTCAAGCATCTCACCGGAGACTTCGCCACGGTGGGCATCTACGCCATCGGGTACTCGCTGGCGATGCAGCTCAACGTGTTCATCGACGCCACGCTGTCCGAGGCCTTCACTCCCGTTGTCAACCGCGCCTACGAGACCGGCGGCAGCAGCGCCGTGCGGGCGCTCAAGGAGCGTGTACTGCTGCCGATGACGTACGCGGTGGTCGCGATCGCGGCAATGCTGCTGGTGTCGGGCCAGGACCTGCTGGTGGCATTGAGCGGGCCGGAGAAGGCCGCGTCGGGCGAGGTGTTCATCGTGGTCGGGTTGACGGTGTCGATGGCTGCACTGTTCGCCATCGCCAACTACGGGCTGCTGCTGAAGAAGCGCACGATGCAGGTGCTGATGATCACGCTGGGCGCGGCGCTCATCAACATGGCCATGAACTTCATCCTGGTACCGCGCATGGGCTACATCGGTGCCGCCTGGTCGACGGCAATCGGCTACCTGGCGCTGTGCGTTGCGGAGTTCGCGATGTGCCCGAAGGGCCTGGCGCGCTTGCCCAGTATCCGCGCAGTTGCCGTGGCACTGACGTGCCTGGCGGTGTTCCTGGGCGTGGCGCGCGGCACCGATCTGTTCGGCGTGGACGGCACGTGGGCACGGCTGCTTGTCGCCGGGACGCTGTTCGTCCTGCTGTACGCGCTCCCCGTCCTGGTGCTGGACTCCAGGCTGCGCCGGATGTTGCTGGACCTGAGAAGGCCGCACTGACGTGCTGGGCTGGTTCCTGTCGCCACTGGCCTGGTTGCTGATCGCCACCGTGCTGGTGCTCTGGGCAGGACATCGTCGCCGACGCCGGCTGGTTGCGGCAGGCGTTGCGATGATCGCGATCGCGCTGGCAGCGATGACACCCCTGGGAGCCAACCTGCTGGCGATGCCGCTCGAACGGGCGATGCCGGTCCCGCGCGCCTGCATCGAGGCGCCGCCATCGACCGCGGTGGTGCTGGGCGGAGGCATGGAAGGGCGGCCGCGTGGCGATGCGGATTTCTCGGTGCTCAACCTGCCAAGCCGTCGCCGCATGGATCGTGCCTTGGCGTGGTGGCGGGAGCGGGGAGGGCGGGTGCTCGTGCTGCAAGGAGGTTCGCCGCACCGCGGCGCGGTTCCCGTTGCCAGGCTGATGGCGGCGTACGCGCAGGCGCAAGGTGTGCCCGCGACAGCGCTGCGGATCGATACCGCATCGGGCGATACGTGGGAGAGCGCGCAGCACGCGGCGCGCTTGTCGCCACGTCTGCCACAGCGCATCGAGCTGGTCACGTCGCGGGTTCACATGCCGCGTGCGCAGCGGGCATTTGCCGTGGCCGGATTCGCGGTCTGCCCGATGGGTGCCGATGACCGGCGCCTGCCGTCGCGCCTGCCGTGGGCGCTGGTGCCACGCAGCAGTGCCCTGATCCGCACCGAGGGCACGCTGCACGAATGGGTGGGACTGGCGTACTACCGCTGGCGCGCACGACACGAGGTCGACGGCGCGAAGTAGCGACGACGGGCCGCGAGCGAATCACTCCGGGTCGATCTGGTGGTACGGCACGTGCCCATATCGAATCGCGCGACGACAAGGCCGCGCTCGTGAAGGCGGGGTGACTTGTGCCTGCCAAAAACCTGAACCGTGTCCGATGGCGTCGGCCGCATTAAGGAAATTTGTTCACGCCCGAACGATCGGCGCGTTGCTAAAAGGGCGACTCCCCACAGCAGGTGCATCACCATGGCCCGTACATCCAAATTCGATTCTGCCCAGGTACAAGAGCTGCTGCTGCAAGCGCTCGAGACGGAACGGGGCGGCATCCAGGTCTACACCGCGGCGATCACCGCGGCGCAGAACGACGATCTCAAGAAGGAGTGGGGCGAGTACCTGGAAGAGACGCGTACCCACGAGGAAGTACTTACCCGCGTGTTCGGCGAACTGGGCCTGGACACCGAAGCCCGGAGCCCGGGACGCGAGGTCGTGGCGCAGTTGGGACAAGCCCTGGTGCGGGCCATCGAATTCGCGGTGAAGAACGCCGATCCCGACGCGGCCGAACTGGTGGCGGCCGAATGCGTCGTGTTGGCGGAGACCAAGGATCACCAGAACTGGGAGTTGATCGGCCATGTCGCCGAGCACGCCAAGAGCGATGCCAGCAAGGTGCTGAAGGCGGCGTTCAACGCGGTCGAGAACGACGAGGATCACCACCTCTACCACACCAAGGGCTGGTGCCGAGAGCTGTGGTTGAAGTCGTTGGGCTTCCCCGCCGTATTGCCGCCGCCGGAAGAGGTCAAGCAGGTGGAAACGGCGATCGGCGCGTCCCGGGCCGAGCAGTCGCGTGAGCAGATGTTGCGCGGCAGGCACTGAGGCCAGGCCGGGCCGAACGAGGCGACCAAACGCTTGCCTGGCGGGCCAGCGGGCTGGTCAACCTGGCGAGTCGTTGCGTCCGGTCCGTCTCCGTTGTAGCCAACCCTGGCCGGTTCTTGCTGGACAAGAACCGGCCTCGCACACGCATCGCATCAGACGTAGAGCCGTTGCCTGGATCCACCCAAGGCAGCCGTTGGTTGCGGTGGATCAGAACAGGTCGCCGCGTTTGCGTTTGGGGTAGGTGCCTTCGGCCTTGGCCTTGTCGACCACACGTTGCGCATACTCGAGTGCGACCTTGCTCAGGTCGGAATCGGGTGCGAACACGTCGACTTGCGGCCGTTCATCGTCCTGCGAAGGTTTCTCCCCCGATGGCTCGTTCGATTCGGCGGCGACGCGTGCTTGTGCTGATGCAGATCGTTCGCGCGCGCGCCTCGCGTCGTCGCACAGGACATCGTCATACTCCCCCTCGCGCGGCGCATCGACGGTCCGCGTGTCGATCTTGGCGCATGCGGTGTCGTACGCCGCGGGGTCGGCGGCGAGTCGATCCACCCGCGCTTGCCACAGTTCGCTGTGGCGTCGATGACAGGCCAGATTGAGTTCGAGGCCCCGATCTCTTTCCGGGGTTGCGGCACAGGCGGCATCCAGCGACGCCGGGGCGGCGAGCAGTTTTTCGATGGCGCGATCGAGTCGATCGCTTTGCGCCGTGGAGCACGCCAGGGTGGCAAAACCCGCGCGGTCCTCAGGCAACTCGTCGTCGGCGCAGATGATTGCGTACGCCGCGTTGTCGTCGATGAGCACGTTCGCCAACGCAAACTGAAGTGCCGTCTCGTAGGAAAAGCACGCCGAGCCCAAGGGGCCGTTTCGCTCCTGCGCCGGTGTGGCCTCGCAGTCCGCAGCGACCTGACGCGCTTGATGCACTACCAGCTCATGTCCGACCCGTTCGTCCCGGACGCCCTGGGCAAGTTCGCAGGCCCGCGCCAGACCGGGGGTCTGCTGGCCAGCGGGAGTGGTCCGACATTGTCGTTCGAGCTCTTCCGGCGTCTCGCCAAGCCGAATCGTTTCCTGCAGCGAGTCTTCGCGGGACTGCCTGTCGCGCTGTCGCCTTTCACAGGCGGCCTTGGCGTTGGTCGTGATGGGGCCATACGGCGGCGGCAGATCGCCGCCGTTGCAGACGCTGGCGGCCCACTTCGCGGACGAGAGGTCGACGGGAAAGCGGTCGTCGTCGCGATGCGCGATCGCCTCCTGCAATCCCGAGATCGTGCCGACCAGTGCCTGGGTGTTGTCCGGGTCGGTGACGTTCGCATCGGCGGGAATCGACGCGAGCATTGAATCGAGCAGCGTGTTCGCGTCGGCGAACCGGCCCATCTCGCGTAGTGCGTTGGCCACCAGCAATCGTGCCGTGCGCTTTTCCGCCTCGGGCGTGGTGAACGCTTCGATCAACGTCGGACCTTCATCGGCAATGCGGGTTACCAGTCGCCTGCGGTCGGCCCGGTCCGTCGTGGCCCAGCTGGCACGAACCAGCAGTTGCATGCGCGTCTGCGCGGGCATGCCCAGCTGTGTCGCAAGCCACTGCGCACGCTCGTGCCGACTGCTGTGACGGAGCTTTCGATACGCGTCGCTCCCAAGCAGGTCGTGCAATTGCATCAGCTGATCCAGCGAGTACTCCAGGTACGGGAGCGATTGGGCCTGGTCCGCGTTCGCATAGTCGGGGATGAGCACAAGCCCGTCGCGGGGGCATTCCGGGATCTGGGCATCGACGAGGTGGTCACCCAGCCAACTGCCGTCGGCGAACTGGACAAGGGGCATGGCGGCATACCCGACGTCCTGGGAGAACGTCTCGCCGCTCAGTGGGCAGACGAACTGGCGAACGTCGAACGTGGCGGCGTCGGACGGCGCACCTCGAGAAGCCCAGGGAGCGATCGTTGCCAAGGCCAACAGGCCGACGGAAAGCGCGCGGTTCAACGGCGATGCGGATCGCATTCGGGCTCCAGCGTGAGAGGGCACCCCGCATTTCCCCAGCCAGGCCGGGGCGGATCGACAACCGCGGGGACGGGCGATCCTAGCAAAGGCGCGCAAGCGCGCTAACCAACGTGTCGGCAAGGTCCGTTTCGCTCAGGGTCCCCGGGGCGGCGTGGCAGCAGGTCTGCTGTGGGCGCGGGTGATGCGGCGGCCGATCCGCCTGCGCATCGTGCGCGACGGAAGGTCGGGAAGGCCGCGAGTCTGGACGCGTCAGCGAGTCCGGCCTAGGCAAGCGTCGGCGGGGCGTTTCGCGGACAAAAAAAAGAGCCCCGGAAATCCGGGGCTCTTTGTCGATCAGGCAGGCTGTTACTTGTAGACCGAGAAGGTGGTGGTCGCCTGCGTGGTCAGGCTGCCGCTGGTGGCAACGGCGGTGAGCTTGTACGTACCGATCGAGCTGGGGCCCGAGCCGGACACGAACGACACGCGGGCATAGCCGGAGGCGTCGGTCGTACCGCTCAGAATCACCTTGTTGATGCCGTTGGGCTTGAGCGCGGTGAAGCTGACCGTCGCACCCTTGACCGCCACGCCATTCTTCAGGACCCGCGCGGCGAGGCTGACCGTTTCGCCGGCCTTGTAGCTGGTCTTGCTGGCATAGACGGTTTCCGTGAGACCGGTCGAGATGGCCGGGGAGACCGTATAGATGATCGCGGCATTGCGGGTGTGGATGGCACCAACTCCGCTACCGACGCCCACGCCAACGCTGTACGTACCCGCCAGGGCGTCGGTGGCCGAGGTCACCGAGAGGGTGGCGCTGCCCGTGGCGCCCGGAGCGAGAGCGATCGTGCTGGTCGAAAGGTCACCGGTCCAACCCGTCTTGACGCTGCGGGCCACGGAGAACGTGGTGTTGCTGCAGGCGCTGCTGTCGTTGTTCTTGACGGTGATGGGGTAGTTGTTCCGGCTACCGGCGGCGACAGCGCTGATCGGACCGGTCAGGGTCAGCGTCGGAGCGGCACGGGTGCAGGTCGGCGTCGGGTCCGGAGTCGGATCCGGATTCGGGACGGTGCTGCCGGACTGCATCTCGTAGGCACCCACGTCATTGGCCGAACCGGACGGACGCGGCTGCAGCACGAAGTCGGTGGAGACGCCACTGATCATCGGGGCCTTGTCGATCAGCGGGCTGCCGGTCAGCGGCTCGGCGTCGAAGGCGGCCAGCGTCATGTTGGTCAGCTTCGGATCCTGCGTGCAGGTGGTGCCGGTCTGGCAGGTGCGGACCTTCCAGCCCATGTTGCCCGAGAAGGACTTGGCCGCCGGAGCGCTGCCGCCACTGAACAGGGTCTGGGTCGAGGTGTTGGCGTAGTACGGGAAGCCGACCACGAGGTTGTTCTGGACGTTGACCTTGTCGCTGGACGCGCCTTCACCGTAGGCGATCTGCGCGTCGCCTTCACCGGAGATGGTGTTGTGGCGCACGGTCACGGTGTCGTTGCCGGTCAGGATCAGCAGCAGGGTGCTGCCGTAGGCACGGCACAGATCCGCCGTCGCCATGAAATCCTTGCCGCGGAAGTAGGTGCAGTGACCGACCATCACCGAGTTCTCGATCAGGGCATTGCCCTTGACCTTGACCTGGTTGCCGGCGTTGGCCACGGAGTAGATGCGGCGCAGGGTCACCTGCGTGCCATCGGCGCCGTCCATGTAACGCAGGTCGAGGCCGTCGGAGGTGTTGTGGTGGATGAAGGCGTCTTCGATCAGCCACTTGCCGCCGGTGTCGGTGGTGCCAACGCCGTCGCCATAGCCGCCGGTGGTCTGCGCCCAGCACGCCCACGGCTCACCGGTGGCAACGCGCTCGCCGCAACCGTTCCAGGCGATTTCGATGTTGCGGATGGTGATGTTGCCGGAGTTGGAGCCGCCGGTACCGACGTTGCCGTCCCAGCCCGCGCTGCCGTTCTTGTTGAGCTTGATGCGCTCCATCGTCCAGTTGTTGAGGCCGCCGGCGTTCATGCCGCGTGCCGCCAGACCGTGGATGTTGACGTCGTGCAGCCAGACATTGCTGGAGGCGCGGGCGTACAGGCCGACGCGGGCCCACGGCATCGAGCTGGAGCAAGCCGCCGCGGAATTGGAGTGGTTGTAGACGCAATCGCTGTTGTCGGTGACTTCCAGGTTGCCGACTTCGACGTTGGAGCTGCCGTCGAGGTTGAGCACGCGGTGGGTGCCGGCAACACCGATCAGCTTGGGAGCGGTGCCGGGCTTGCCAAGGATGCGGGTGCGCACCGACGAGGTGCCGCTGGGGATGGGCTGCATGTAGCCGCCGCTGCCGACCTGGTACGAGCCGGCGCCGATCATCAGGGTGTCACCACCGGCAATGCGCGCGGAACCCGACGAGGGCAGGGCGATGTTGGGATTCTTCCAGGCGCAGGCCTGGGCGGTGCCGCTACCGGAATACGCCGCGTCGGAGCGGCCGGTGCACTGATTGGCATCACCGCCATCGGCGCGGACATAGAAGGTCGTTGCGTTGGCGGAGCCGATGGCGGCGAGGCCAACCGAGGGCAGCAGCAGGGAGAGGAAAACCTTGGGCAGCTTGCGGCTGCGGGCAGTTGCGACAGACATCAGACAGCGACTCCGAAATTCAATGACAAAGGTGGGTGGCGGTTGAACCACCCGGGTGCGCCCCTCCTTAGGTCGGAGCGGATCGTAGGAAGGGGGGGGGGGCGCTGTTGTGCGCCAGTCCACAGTTCTGGCCGCGGCAGCCGATCGCCGCAGTTTTCTGTGACCGACGTCTCTTGACTGAATTGTTAAGGTTCAGCTGGGAGTTGGTGACATGAAGTTCTGAACAGGGGCACGCCCAATTCAGATTGCGACGCGCGCGTAGCCAGGCCCCGAGCGCCGAAGTGGCCGCCAATCTCACGACGCACCTTCACGGGCGCAACGGGACGACCGGGGCGCGGGCCAGCAGTACACGGGCAGCGCAAAGCCGCCCCCGGAGGTGGACACGGGGGCGGGAGGCAGGCTGGTCAGGTGACTGACTGCGACGCGAGCGCATCGCTGGTTGGCGTAAACGGACCCGCGGGTGGGAAATCCGGACTCCGCAAGACAGCGGGCTGGATGCGGGGTTGCTAGCCGATCTTCCCGTCGTAGTCCGTACGGTTCACGTAACCGGTCGATCCTTTGCGGGAAATTATCGTGCCAGGAACACCCGCCACGACGCAGTCATCGGGGATGTCCATGGCCACGACGCAGTTGGCGCCGATGGCAACGTTGCTTCCGATCCGCACGTTGCCGGCGATCACCGCGCCGGGGCCGATGTAGATGTTGTCGCCCAGGACGGGATAGCCCTTGTTCTTCCCGCGATTGGCCCGACCGATCGTCACGCCTTGGGAGATGTTGCAGTTCCGCCCGATCACGGCCTTCTGGCTGACCACGATTCCACCGAAGTGGCCGATGTAGAAGCCGCTTCCGATGACGGTCCCGACGGGGATCGAAATTCCCAGCTTGTAGGTGAGGTGCCCAAGTACGAAGCGTGCGAACGGATAGACCGTGAACTTGAGGACCGGGTTGCTCCGTGCGTACGCACAGGTGCGCAGCCAGAAGTTGTAGCGGAACGATTCGCCCCTGAAGACGTAGCGCAACAGCGGCCCACGCCTGGCGTGTCCGGTGATGCGATAGAGGTCGGACAACACCAGAAACCTGTATTCCTTGAAGGTCATCGACGCTCCCCTGGTGTCCGTGCTCACGTCCCCGCGCCCCTGCAGCCGGCCCCTTCGAGCGGCGTGCTAGCCGTTCATTTGCGAAACCACCGCCTGGAATTTTCCGCTGGCCGATCGCGGTATCGACTCCACCGTTTCCACCACGACGTTGACATCGCCCAGGCGCTGCCGGACGCGCTTCTCGACGTCGGCGATGTCGTTCGTTCCGAACGCTGCCGTGGGCACGATCTTCACCCGGATGCGATCCAGTGCCTCCTGGATGATCTGCCCTTCGACGATGTTGGCCTGTCCGACGAAGATCCCGTGGAAGCGGACCATCTGGCGGCCGTCCGGGCCCACCACGACATCCTCGATCCTTCCCAGCACCTCCTTCAGCACGGGCAAGTGGCGTCCACAGCTGCAGGGTTCCGGGTCCCATGCCGCCACGTCCCCGACCCGATAGCGAACAAACGGCTGGTACTGCCGTACGAATCCCGTGGCGACGACTTCGCCGGCCTCGCCCGGTGCACAGGGGGTGCCATCCGGGCGCAGGATCTCGACGACGCCTGCGTCGGAACTGACGTGGAGGCGATGGTGCGCGCACGCGCTCGCGAACACGGCGTTCTCGACGGTGCCGTACTCCTCGAACACCGGGCATCGGTAGGCTTCTTCCATGACGGTCCGCATGGTCTGGGTGAGTTTTTCGCTGGTCGTCACCACGGCCTTCAATACGGGCACGTCCAGACCGCGGTCCAGGATGTGGCGCGCCAACAGGTAGTAGGACATGGCGTAGCCGGTCAGCCATTGAGTCCCGTGCTGCCACAGTGCCTCGACGTACTGGTCGGCGTTCTCGCCGCTGAGATGGAAGGCCGAAAAATAGACCTGCTTCTCGACCCGGTTGTAGCGGTGGAAGGGGCCGTTGCTGTTTGCGTCCGGTACCACGATGCGACCGGAGAACGTCGCGCGCCCCTGCGTGAATGACACGCCTGCCCAGTTGGCCGATCGGACCTCGCGAAGCGCCCGTGCATCGCGGGCCTCGCGGGCCGTCCACAAGGTCGAGACCGGGGTGCCTGTCGATCCGCTGGTGAGGAATCGGTAGCGCAGCAACGGACGCATGTCGTCGCGGGCAAAGTCCAGGGGCGCGCTGCGGACGGGTTCCTTGGCCAACAGCGGCAACGCCGACAGGCAGCCGGCCCGGGCTGCGCGTTTTTCCTCGTGGCCCCAGGCCTGCCGGTAGTAGGGAACGTGGTCGGCCGCATTGCCCAGCAGGATGCGCAGCTTCTCGGACTGGTACGAAGCCAACTCGTCCACCGACCATCGGTCGCGCTCCCGGTACCCGCGCACGAGGTCGCCGTACCCGGGGCCCGAGCGCAGCCAATGGCGGTACAGGCCGAATGCCGATGCGGCAACGTCCTGGCCCCGTTGCGGGAGGTGGGCATAGATCTTGTCCGTCAGCGCCATGGCGGTATCCGGTCGTGGATCAGGGGGTTGCGGCGTTGCCGCATGACGCGGCACCGGCCTTGCCGATCGCCGGACTGCCGGCAAGCGGTTTGGCGTCGAAGCTCGCCAGGTCCGGGTTGGCGAGCTTGAGTTCCTGGTTGCAGACGGTGTCGGCGGGGCAGGCCGACACCCGCCAGGCCTGGTTGCCGACGTAGCCCTTGGCGGCCCGGCTGTTGCCGCCATCGAACGCCGAGGGCCTGGCAGGGGAGCGGTAATAGGGAAAGCCGATCACCAGATTATTGCGGATCTGGATGCTGTCGCTGCCGTCGCCCTCGCTGTGGCCGATCTGTACCGCGCCTTCCCCGGCGAGGGTATTGCGTCGCACGATCGCGGTGTCGTTGCCCGTCATGACCAGCTGCAGCGTGCTGCCGTCGGCGCGACACAGGTCGTCGTCGACCATGAAGAACCGGTTCTTGAAGAAGCTGCAATGGCCCACCAGCACCGAGTCCTCGATCACGGCGTTGCCCTTGACCTTGACCTGGTTGCCGGCGTTGGCCACGGCATGGATGCGGCGCAGGGTCACACGGGTGGCGTCGGCGCCATCCATGTAACGCAGGTCGAGGCCGTCGGAGGTGTTGTGGTGGATGTATGCATCCTCGACCAGCCACTGGCCGCCGGTATCGGTGGTGCCCAATCCGTCGCCGTATCCGCCGGTAGCCTGTGCCCAGCACGCCCACGGCTCACCGGTGGCAGCGCGTTCGCCGCAGCCATTCCAGGCGATTTCGATGTCGCGGATGATCATCCTGCCGGCGTTGGACCCGCCGTCGCCGACGTTGCCGTCCCAGCCGGCACTGCCGTTCCTGTTGAGCTTGATGCGCTCGATCGTCCAGTTGCGCAGGCCGCCGGCATTGATGCCACGCGCGGCCAGGCCATGGATGTCGAGGTCGTGCAGCCAGACGTTGCTGGAGGCGCGGGCGTACAGGCCAACGCGGGCCCAGGGCATGGCGTCGGTGCAGGCCGCGTCCGCCTGCGAATGGCGAAAGACGCAATCGCTGTCGTCGGTGATTTCCAGGTTGCCGACTTCGACGTTGGAACTGCCGTCGAGGTTGAGCACGCGATGGATTCCCCGGGTACCGACCAGCCTGGCGACGGCGCCGGGCTTTCCCAGGATGCGGGTGGGAGCGTCGGGGCCTGGGCCGCTGGGAACCGGCTGCATGTGGCCGGAATCGCCGATAGGGTAGGTGCCCGGTGCGATGCGCAGGATGTCGCCTCCCGCGATGCGTGGCTGCCCTGAAGGGGGCAGCGCCATCTCAGGTCCCTTCCAGGCGCAGGGCTGGACGGCGCCGCTGCCCGAATAAGGCGCATCCTCCCGCCCCGTGCACTGGGTGGCATCGCCGCCATCGGTCCGCACGTAATAGGTCGTGGCATCGGCAGACGCCGCCGTGGCAATCGGGATCCCGGACGGGGCGGCGCTCGCCGCCGCGCAGGTGTCCGGCGCAGGCGCGAGTTCGGGTTCCGGTTCGGCGGCGCACGCGACCAGACTGGCAAGCGCGCACGTCGCCAGCGCGAGCCGCCACGCCCGATGGTGAGTGCATGCTCGGCTGTGCCGATGATGGCGCTGGCGATGACCTGGGCGGCTGATGACGGTTCCTCCTGTCCGATGCCCAGCGTGGCGTCGCGGTTCAGCGGAGCAGTCGTGTGAGCCGCACCGTCCCCGGTACCGCGCGGGCGGTCAGCGGAAAGCGCAGGCCCAGCGGTTCCGGCTCGACCACGGGCTTGCTGGCAGCCGCCAGTTGCGCGGCAGCGTGCACCTTGAGCAGGCCATAGCGTTCCATCAGCCCGCACAGAATCCAGAAGTTGGCCATGATCACGCTGTCGAAGAACGGGCTGCCGTACATGTTGCCCAAGGCCATGGAGACGACGGCCAGCGTGAAACCCAGTTCGAACGTGCGCAGCCCCATCCGGGCGGGACCGGCAGACCGGCGCAAGCGGCGCGCCAGCACCCATAGCCGCCAGAACACCCACAGCAGCGCCAGAAGCCCCAATGGCCCGCACTCTGCCAGGGTCAGCAGGAAACCGTTGTGGGCGTCCTTTCCGGCGTAGTTGGTGTAGTTGCCGATGTGCCCGGTGAATCGCCCCAGGCCAACGCCGGCAGGGTGATCGCGCAGCATGTCGATCGTGCCTTCCCAGATCGTGAAGCGGCTGGTCGTGCTGAGGTCGAACGTCACCGCGCCACTGGGATCCACCTGCTGTGTCTGTTGGACACGGTCGACGACGCTTCCGGGCAGGAAGCTGGTCGCGGTCGCGGCCAGCAACAGGGTGGCGAGAACCGCGGCAGGAATGCTTCGCCAGACCAGCACCACCATGATCCCGAACAGCGCAATCAAATAGGACTGGCGCGAGTAAGTGAGCATGATCGCCACGGCCAGGATCACGCTGCCCGCGATCGCCGCCGCACGCGGGACCCGCCCCAGCTTGGGCTGCAGCGCGGCAGCGGTCAGCATCGGCAGGAACATCGAGAAGAACACGCCGGCGCGATTGGCCATTCGGATCTGGCCGAACGGACCCACGGCCCGCTGCGTTTCCGAGAACTCACCCAGGTTGAAGCGCAGCCCTTGCAGAAGCGCTTCAAACCCGGCGGCAACGGCCACCAGAAGCACTACGACGATCAGCTGTTTGGTGGCTTTCAGGTCCAGCCCGCATTTCCGGTACGCCAGGTACAGGAACGGGAAGAGCACGGCGACCTTGGCTTCGCGCAGGTCCTTGCCGGCGTTGGACATGTCGTGCCATTGCGCGGCGATGAAGCCGATCGCCATCGCAAGGAACAACGCGACCAGCGGCGGAAAGAGATAGCCAGGCTGTTTCAGGTGCGGCGGATCGGGCTCGCGCAGGAACAGCGCCATCACCAGCAGGGCGACCGAAACACCGACGCTGACGTCCGGCGGAAAGTGGGCCGTGTTCGGCAGCAGCACGATCGGAATGGCGTAGATCAGACGCATGGTCTCAATCCGCCCCGCCGGCACTGATGACCGCGTTTGGCAGTGACGATACGGTGCTCATTTCGCCGATCCGCGGGTAGGGTGCGCGATCAACTGGGAGCTGGACTGGCTGGCGCGAAGGCAACGGTCATACACGGCCGCTGTCGCCGCGCCGAGCGCCGCGCCGGTGTGGTGCTGTTCGACGTGCTGCCGGGCCCCGTGCGCCAGGCGAAAGCGGAGCGCGGGGTCGGCCATGTGCGCCATCGCACTGGCCAGCGCGTTGACATCGTCCGACCGGAACAACATCCCGGTGCGCCCGTTGTCGATCAGCTCGGGGCTGCCACCCACCGCGGACGCAATCACCGGGCAGCCCGCGGCCATCGCCTCTAGCACGGCGTTGGAAAGGCCTTCGAAGTGCGAGGGAAGCACCAGGAAGTCGGCCGCCTGCATCAGCCGTGTCGCGTCGTTTCGTTCGCCCAGGAAGCTCAGGTCGTCGGTGATGTCCTGGTCGTGGGCGAGCTGTCGCGTCGATGACTGGGCCGGCCCTTCGCCAACGAGCGCGACCCACGGACGTTGCGCGGGTGCCAGGGCCGCCAGCGCGCGCACCAGGCATGGCAGGTTCTTGACCGGTACCAGTCGTCCGACGAACAGCCCGAACAGCCGCCCAGCCGGCACGCCAATCGAACGCCTCATCCGCTCGCGCTCGCCAGCGGCGATGGGCGTGGGGACATCGACGCCATTGGCAACCGTGGCGAACATCGCGTCGGGCATGCGGGTACGCCGGGCGGTCGCGGTCGCGCCTGCGCTGGAGTTGGCGATGACGGCGGCACTTCGGCCCAGGACAAGGCGCTTGAGCCACCAGAACCAGGCAGGCCGGTCGAGTGCAAAGCTTCGTTCTGATGCCACCAGCAACGGCTGCCGTCCGGACAACGGGCGTGCCAGCACCGACGCCAGTTCCGCGGTCAACGAGAATGCGTGGATGAGCGCGTAGTCGCGCCGGCGCAACAACCGGGCGAAGGCGAAGAGGAATCGCAGGTCCACCCGACGGCGTTTGGGCACGAAGTGCACGGGGATACCATCGCGGCGGATCGCATCGACCAGGAACGAGTCGCTGCGGAAGTAGGCAAGCTCGGGTTCCCAGCGCTGCCGATCCAGGCCCTTGAGCAACTGCTGGACCTGGCGCTGGCTTCCGCCAACTTCCATGCCGTCGATCACCACCAGCAGCCGATCACGCCGCATCGCCGATGGCCCCCGTCATCAAGCCATGCAGCTTGATGGCTTCCTTTCGCGCGTCGAACTCCAGCTCGATTCGCTGGCGCGCCGCGATCGACAGCCGCGTGCGCAGCGGCGCATCCTCCAACAATCGCCGGAGCGCGCGCGCCAGCGCGGTTGCACTGCGCTCCTCGGCCAGCAGTCCGTGCACGTCATGGCCGATCAGTTCCGGGACGCCCGAGACCGGGCAGCTCACGACCGGGCACCCCGACGCCATCGCCTCCATCAAGGCCACCGGAATGCCATCGCGGCTGCCGTTGGCAGCGATCTGGCAGGGAAGGGTGAACACGGTGGCCGTTGCCAATGCCGCTCGAACGACTTCCTGCGGTTGTGCGCCAGCCAGGGTGACGTGGTGCTGGAGCCGGTGACGCTCGATGGCCGCCTGCAGGTCCTGTCGCGCCGGACCTTCGCCGATCACCGTGCAGTGAAATGCGGTGCCGCCATCGCGCAGTAGTGCCAGGGCGTCGATGAGGGTGTGGAAGCCCTTCTCGGGCGAGAGTCGTCCCACGCCCACGATGCGGTTTCCGGTTCGGTTGTCGGCTTGCCACGGAATCTGGCGCAGGTCGACACCGCAGTGCACCACCTTCAGTTTGCGCGGCGCCAACGTGGAGACATTGCGGTCGAGCCAGTCGACGTTGTGCCGGGAAATCGTGATGGCCAGCGCCGCATCGGCGATCTTGCGCGGCAGCAGCTGCTGGTTCCTGAACACGTCGTGCGCATGGCAGGTGAATCCGAACGGACGCGACATCACGCGCGCCAGCGTCCACGCGGCGGTGGTCGGGTAGGTCGACCAATGAGCGTGAATGAACTGCGGATCGAACTGGCGCAGCCAGGAAAGCTGGCACAGGCTGCGCATCAGCGTGCCCAGCGATTTCGCCAGCACCGTCGGCGTGCGCCAGGTGTCAGCCACGATCGTTGCGGTCGCCCCAACCACCCGACGCGGATGCGTCACCATCGCGCGCACGGCCAGGCCCACCGTCGCCAGCAGTCCGGGGGGCTGGCGCACGCGATCCAGCAGTGCGGCCGAATCCGCCTGCACCATCGATTCGGTGGAACGCTTGAGCGAGAGGATGCGCACGTCGACGCCTTCATCGATCAACGCATGGATCTCGCGGACGATGAACGTCTCCGACAGGCTGGGAAACTGGGAGACCACGTACACCACGCGCCGCAATGCAGGGCCCGCGAGCTCCCGCGATTCTGCCCAAGGCTCCTGCGACGCCGCAGTGTGGGCGCCATCAGGACCATCAGGCCAATTGTCTGCCCTCGACTGCATCGGCGTTGTCCCAACCCATCTCCAAGGAGAAACGTTGCTGGTCACGGTCGACGGCCAGTAGCCGGATGCAGGCGCGATGCGCCGGCGTTCTAACGCAACGGCGTCCAGGTCACGATGCGTTCCCCGCGAAGGAACCGGAACAGGCTCACGGCCGATGCCAGGTTGGTCAGCAGGAAGTAGTACGGCTGGGCGAGGAGGCGTGACTTGGCGAACATGCGCAACGGCGTGAATCCGACCAACCCGGACAGCAGCACGATCAACTGCATCGCCAGCAACCAGACATAGCGCCCCTGCATTGCGAGCGCCGCGTTGGCGAGGAACGCGATCATCCAGTAGACCGGCGACAGGTACCGCAGAAGCTTGTGCGACCACAGCTGCCAGGCAAACGCGCCAAAGCGCAGCGGATTGAGAAACCGCTTCTGTGTCGCCAGGGCCGCCAGGCTGCGCATGCCGACGCGCACGCGCATGGACAGTTCGCGATCCGGGTGGTCGAGGGTGTGCTCGTAGCAGAGTGCGTCCGGCTCCAGGATCGTGCGCAGACCTTGCTCGCGCACCACCATCGCGACCACGAAATCGCTGATCAGATCGGGGGCGATGGCGCGGTAGGCATCGCGGCGGATCGCGTACAGGCAGCCAGAGACGCCAATCAGCGAACCCAGCGCGCTCTCCGCCATCCGCAACATGATCTCGTAGTTCCAGTACGACGTGCCGCCTCGGCCGGTCGCATCGTCCTGCATCGCGACATAGGTCAGACGCCCGGCGACGCAGCCGACCGCCGGGTCATGGAAGTTGCGACAGATCGCCTGCAGCGCCTGCGTCTCGATCAGGGTCGTGGCATCGGTGAACAGCAGGATGTCCCCGGATGCCGCGGCGGCGGCCGCATTCTGGCAAGCCGTCTTCCCGCGGCGGCCTTCCACCCGAAGCAGGCGGACGTTGGGCAAGCCCAGGCCGAGCACGATCTGGTCGGTACCATCGCTCGACGCATCCGAAGCAACGATGACGTCGATCTGGCCCATCGGATAGTCCAGCGCTAGGACATTCCGGATCTTCTGCTCGATGTGCCGTTCTTCGTTGTAGGCGGTGATGACGACGGTGACCGAGGCGGAGACGAAGCCCTTGTCCGTCGTGCGCGGCCGGATGCGGGCAAGCGCGATCGCCAGGATCGGGTACCCCGCATAGATGTACGCAAGCAGGGCGATCGCGCTCCAGAGCAGTGCCTCGAACATTCCCCTGACTCCGTCTTCAGCGCTTCCACCAGACCGTGAATTGCACCGCCTTCTCTTCGTAGCGCGGGTCGGAAAGGTTGGAGTCGCGCTCGTTCCAGATCGCCTCGGCGCGGTAGCCCCAGTGCCGCGTCAGCTGATAGTCGATGCCAAGGCTGTAGACGCGATCGCGGTGCTGTTCGTCGCGCGCAAGGAACTCACGCTTGCGCGCGGAACCACTCAGAAAGACGTTCATCCTCGGGCGCGGGCGGTAGTCGACCTGGAAGAACGCGCCGCGCTCTGTGCGATCACCGTCGGGCTGGTCGATGTAGCGAAGCCGCCTGTACATCGGGCGAAGCCTCAGCCCGAAGCGGTCCCCGGCATAGCGGTAGTCGAGCTCCAGGGCATGCTGGCGATACACACCGGCGGTCACCAGAGAATCGGAGATGTCCACCAGGTCGGGTGCCAGGGATTCATCGGGATCGCTCAACCGGATGATGAGGTCCTGTACCTCATCGGCAAACTGGTGCCGGCCGCGGAAGCGGAGCCGGTTCTGCGGAGAGATCTGCCATTGCACCGTCGCACGGGCAATGGCCGTCGAGGCATCACCGCCGGATTCGCGGTTCAAGCGCGAGTGACCGGCATCCAGCTGGTATTCGACGTTGCGCAGATTGCCTTCGTAGCGGACGAAGCCATCCTCCCGGGTGTAGTCGACGGTCGCACCCGGATCGTCGAATTCGGCCCGGGTATACGCCACGTTGAGCGATGCCTTGGACGAGGGCGTCAAGTCGCGCTGCAGGGCCGCGGCCGCGCTGTAGCGCCTGCCGTCGAATCCGGTCGACACCTCGGCGGTGTTGTCGGCCGCGCGAAGATCGAGCTGCAGGCGGGTGGCATCGTCGAATCGCGCGAAATAGCTTGGCCCGGCGAGGAACACGTTCACGCGCTGCAGATTGCCCGGGTACCGGCCATCGCGCAGGTTGATCGACTCTTCGCTGAGGTAATCCTCGAACACCAGGCTCAGCCGCTCCGGGAGCAGCGACCAGTTGAGCTGTCCGGCAAACCGGCTACGGTTCTCGTCCGGGAACTCGTTGCCCCGGTAGTGGCGGCGTTCGATCTCGCCACGCGCTTCCAGCTTGATCGACGCACCTTCCTCCTTGACGTCGAACTTGAGGCGCGGGACGAGGACCGTCTCCGACACCTGGTTGTCTTCGCTGAGGTTGAGGTTGTCGCTGTGGAGCGCCACCACTTCGATCTGGTAGTTGATGCGCGCCGCGTTGGCCTGGCCGCCAAAGGTCGCCGCCAGGATCGCGGCGCACAGGACGGTCGGGCGCATGCGCGCGGCGGACGGGGAAGCGCGACGATCGCGTCGGTCAGACGTTCTCATTGAACACCACGCCGGCAAACTTCAACGGGTCGAAGTTGGCGGCAGCGGCTGCGATGTCGGCCGCGGTGTTCCGGCCGTAGCCCGCAACCAGGACCACCACGTCAGCCAGTTCCGACAGCAGGCGGGCATCGGGCGCACCAAGGATCGGCGGGCTGTCGAGGAAGATGTATCGGTCCTTGTAGCTGCTTCGCAGCGAGTCCAGCAGCAAGCGCATGCGAAACGACATGAAGTACTCCGCTTCCAGGTCGCCGAACTGCGATTTCCCTGCCGGAATCAGTTTGAGGCGCGCAACGCCGGTGCCGTAGATCATGCTTTCGACGTTGACCTCGGGGTCCTCGAGGTAGTTGATCAGACCGCCCTTGGACGCATCGATCTTCATCGTCGTGTGCTGCGTGGGATGGTGCAGGTTGCAATCGATCAGCAGCGCGGTCTTGGACTGGTCGAAGGTCATCGCGAGCGCGAGATTTCGAGCGACGAAGCTTCCCCCGCACGTCGGACTGACCGGCGCGACGAGGGTGATGAAGTTGTCGTTCGAAATCGCCAGCAGCCGCGTGCGCAGCTCCCTGAACGAGTCGACCAGATGCCGGTTGGCGCCGTCGGCAAAGGGGATGAACGACCGATCGATCAGCTGGGAAGGCGTGAGCGTCGTCGGCTCGTTGCGCCGCACGACGCTTCGATGGTCGTCGACGCTCATCTTCTCCACGGATTCGGCCGCATGATGATTGAGGTCATTCATAGGACGTCCGCCACCTTCAGGAAGAGAACCAGCCCATAGATCAGCGGCACGGCGACCAGCAGCAGTGACCCGATCCTCATTCGCTTGGCACGCAGTTCAAACTGGTTGTGCGTCATGTACAACGGGATCGTCCCCAGCACCGGCAGGCCCGCTTCGCGCTCGATCTGCAGCGGCAGGCGCACGCGGGGATCGTGCTTGACCAGGATCGACAGCAACAGCAGCGGAATGAGGATGGCCAGCACGATGCCGGTCAGCGCGAAGTGCATCAGGCGCAGCCCCGTGGGCAGCAGCGGGATCGACGCCGGCTCCTGGATCTGGAAACCCAGGCTTTGCCCGTCGGCATCCAGGCTCATCGAAACGCGTGCGTTCTCGCGCCGCTTGAGCAGGTCTTCGTACATTTCCCGGTTGACGTCGTGCGCGCGGGTCAATGCCGAGACCTCGCCCTCCGATCCGGCGATCCGGCGGCTGCGCTCCAGTTCCTCGCGCAGCAACGCCTGTGCGATGGCGACCCGGGATGCCGCCGCGGCGCCCTGGCTGCGGACGCCGGCGATCTGCGTCCGCAGTTGCTGGTAGACGGGATTCATCGACGGGGTCGAGCCGGGCAGGACGGTGGTTCCGCCGCTGTTGGCGCCGCTCCGCACCTGGGCCTGCATGTCACGGATCTGGTTGCGGACCCGGACCACGTCGGGGTGCTGATCCGTGTAGGACAGCATCAGTCGGCTCTCTTCGGCCTGCAGTGTGGCCAGCTGCACGTTGGCCTGGGCGGAGCGCGAAATGGTGGTGAGCTGGCTCTCGCGGGACAGCTGGCCCATCAGCTGACGCTCCTGGGCGCCAACCTGCGCGAGGTCCATGCTGGCGTTGTCTGTCGCCCGGCGCAGTTCCGCGATGCGGGCCGAGACGTCGGAGCCGACGCCCGGAAAGGCATCTGGATTGATGTTGCGATAGTCCTGGAGCTTCTTGTCCGCTTCGCCGAGCGCCTCCTGGTACTTCCCGACCTGGGCATCGATGAACTGGTACGCCGATTGGCTTGCGCGCGCCCGGGATTCCAGCACCTGCTCGATCAGCGCTTCGGAGAAGCGCTTGGTGACGGCGTAGGCACGCCGGGGATTGGAATCGGCGTAGGTGATCTTCACCAGGCTGAGCTTGGGATCGTTCGAGCGCGTCTGAGTGCGCTCGGTGACGGTGATGTCGGTACGTCCGATGATGCCGCGGATCAGTTGTTCCTTCTCCAGCTCGCTGAGGTGTCCGCCGACCCAACCTCCAGCGATCAGCACGTCGGCCATGACGCGACGGCCAAACAGCACATCGCGCGAGATGATGGCGCGGGACGAATCGTTGGGTGCCGTCGCCCGGCCCTCGAGCAGTGGCGCGATGGGCGTGTTGTCCTGGACCAGCACGGTCGCCGAGGACTTGTACGTGGGCGGATTGGTCAGGCCCCACGCCAGGAAGAACAGCGCCACCACTGCGAAGATGGTCGCCAAGGGAAGCAGGTAGCGGCGCGCTTCCTTGAAGGCAATCGGCAGCAGTCCCAGCACAGGCGGGCGTTCGGGCCCCGGACCGGGCAGTTGCCTGTATACGGTGTTCACAGTACGCGCTCCGGAACCGTGATCACGTCACCGGGGGCGACCTTGTAGTTGGTGGTGAGGTCGCCGTTCTCGAGGATGTCGCCAAGCTGCACGCCGTAGGCCTGCGCGCTCGGGCCGTTGGTACGGTGCAGGCTGGAGCGGTCGGGGGCGGCGAATTCGGTGACGCCGCCGGCAGCCAGCACGGCATCCAGCACCGTCATGCCCTGGCGATAGGGGATCGAAACCGGCTGACGGACCGCACCGGTGACGCGCACCCGGGACAGGTACTCGTGACTGCGCAGCTCGGTGAGGATGACCGTGACCTGCGCCTCGCGAACGAATGCGCCCAGCTTTTCCTGCAGCTCCTTGGCGACGGCGTCGGGCGTTCGACCGCCGGCCACGATGTCGCCGACCAGGGGCACGGAGATCCTGCCGTCGGGGCGCACGGGAGCGGTGACACCCAGTTCGGGATTGCGCCAGACCGACACCTGGACAATGTCGTCGACACCGATCAGGTAGTCGTCTGCCGGGGGAGGGGCCTGTGGGGCGCCGGACATCAGGTTGCCCGAGGAAGCGCAACCGGAAAGCAGCAGAAGCAGGCACAAGGCCCGAAGGGCAGATGCGACGCGCATGGCGATTCTCCGATTGTCCCCACTTGGGCAACGCCGTTCTCAGGTGCACCCGGCCAACCCGCGGCACGGCATCTGACCGGGGCGGTCAGATCCCGTGATACTTCAGATACCAGTCAACAAAGCGTGATACGCCGACCTCGACCGGCGTGGACGGCGAGTAGCCGACATCCCGGGTCAAGGCCTCCACATCGGCCCAGGTGTTGGGTACGTCACCGGCCTGCATGGGCAGCAGGCGGCGCTCGGACTTGCGACCCAGGCACTGCTCGAGCACCTCGATGTATCGCATCAGTTCCACCGGCGTGTGGTTGCCGATGTTGTACAGCCGGTAGGGTGCGCTGGAGGTGGCGGGGGAGGGGTCCTGCGGGGCGTGGTCCGACCCGTTGGCGGGGGAGGAGGTCGGGGGATGGTCCAGCGTGCGGACGACGCCTTCGATAATGTCGTCGATGTAGGTGAAGTCCCTGCGATGGCGACCGTGGTTGAACACGTCGATCGGTTCACCTGCCAGGATTGCGCGCGTGAACAGGAACAGCGCCATGTCCGGCCGGCCCCACGGTCCGTAGACCGTGAAGAAGCGCAATCCCGTCGTGGGCACCCCGAACAGGTGGCTGTAGGTGTGCGCCATCAGCTCGTTGGCCTTCTTTGTCGCGGCGTACATGCTGACCGGGTGGTCGACGCTGTCGTCGACCGAGAACGGCAGCTTGCGGTTGGCGCCGTATACCGAGCTGGATGAGGCGTAGACGAGGTGTTCGATCGCGCGATGACGGCAGGCTTCGAGCACGTTCAGGAACCCGGTGACGTTGCTGTCCACGTAGGCCTGGGGATTCTCGAGCGAGTAGCGCACGCCGGCCTGCGCGGCCAGGTTGACCACCCGTTGCGGATCGAACGAGGTGAACGCCTCGCCAAGCGCGTCGCGGTCCTCCAGTGCGCCGCGCATGAAGCGGAAGTTGGGGCTGGGCAGCAAACGCGCCAGCCGGGCTTCCTTCAGGCGGGGGTCGTAGTAGGCATTGAGGTTGTCGAAGCCGAGCACCTCATCGCCGCGCGCGAGCAGCACCTCGCTGAGCCTTGCGCCGATGAAGCCCGCCGCGCCGGTGACCAGGACGCGCATGGCCGCTACAGGCAGCCGTCGACGCTGGCGCGCGGCAAGGCGCGCTTCACGTCGAACAGGATGGCCCCGGGCGCGCCGAGGCTTCGGATCCGCTCCGCTCCCATCGCGACGAATTCGTCATGGGCCACGGCCAGTACCACCGCGTCGTAGTGGCCAACCGCGGGATCGGCGATCAGCTCCACGCCGTACTCGTCGCGCGCGCGCTCGGCGTTCACCCAGGGGTCGTGCACGTCGACATGGGCGTTGTAGCTACGAAGCTCGCGCACGATGTCGATCACGCGGGTGTTCCGCAGGTCGGGGCAGTTCTCCTTGAAGGCCAGGCCCAGGATCAGCACGCGCGACCGGGTCATGTCCTGGTTGCGCTGACGCATCAGCTTCACCACGCGACGTGCGACATGGCTGCCCATGCCGTCGTTGATGCGACGTCCGGCCAGGATCATGTCGGCGTGGTAGCCGATCTGCTGCGCCTTGTGGGTAAGGTAGTACGGGTCGACGCCGATGCAGTGGCCGCCAACGAGACCGGGACGAAACGGCAGGAAATTCCACTTCGTTCCGGCGGCCTCCAGCACCTCGTGCGTGTCGATGTCGAGCCGGTGGAAGATCAGTGCCAGTTCGTTGATCAGCGCGATGTTGACGTCGCGCTGGATGTTCTCGATGACCTTCGCCGCTTCGGCCACGCGGATGCTGGATGCCTTGTGGGTGCCGGCCTTGATGATCTGGCCGTAGAGACCGTTGACGAACTCGGCCGCCTCGGGCGTCGAGCCCGAGGTGACCTTCATGATCGTTTCAAGCCGATGCTGGGGGTCGCCCGGGTTGATGCGCTCGGGGCTGTAGCCGGCGTAGAAGTCACGATTGAACGCCAGCTTGGACTCGCGCTCGACGATGGGAATGCAGACTTCCTCGGTTGCTCCCGGGTACACCGTCGACTCGTAGATGACGATCCCGCCCCGACTGATCGCCCCGCCCACCGTGCGGCTGGCCGATTCGAGCGGGCGGAGATCGGGGCGCTTGTAGTCGTCTATCGGCGTGGGCACCGTCACGATGAACACGTTGCAGCCGGCCAGTGATGACGCGTCGCTTGCGCATGTCAGCAAGGTCGCCTCGCGCAGCCCGTCTGCGGTGACCTCGCGGGTGTGGTCGTGATGGGCGTTCAGTTCCGCCACGCGGGCCGCGTCGATGTCGAATCCGACGGTCGGGAAGCGCTTGCCGAATTCCACGGCGAGCGGCAAGCCGACGTAGCCCAGGCCGATGACCGCGATGCGGGCCTGATCGATCGTGGCCAACGGAGCATTGTTTGCCAAGCAGATTTCCCCTTGGAGCGATGCCCAGGGCAGATGCCCACCTGGTTGCGGATTGGTAACGCCAATCCAGCCGGGCCGAGGACACGCGCCGGTGCGCGGCATGCCGGGCCCAGCGCGATCGCGCCTGGACGCCGATGCCCCCATCCCCCGTTCTGCAGGGAGGTGGGACCACCAGCGGAAGAATCGAATGGCACGCCAGGCACCCCTTAGCGTCGCACCCATGAGCGTTCTCGTTTGCGGCGGCGCTGGCTACATCGGCAGCCACACCTGCGTGGCATTGGCGGCGCAGGGCCATCACATCGTCATCGCGGACAATTTCGCCAACAGCTCGCAACGCGTACTGCTGCGACTACAGCGCATCACGGGCGCTCCCCTGGAGTGCAAGCATCTGGACCTGCGCAGCAAGACGGCGCTTGCGCGGATGTTCGCCACCCACCAGTTCGACGCCGTGGTGCATTTCGCCGCACTCAAGGCCGTCGGCGAGTCATGCGCCCGCCCGTTGGAGTATTTCGACAACAACATCAGCGGCACCATCAACCTGCTGCAGGCGATGCAGGGTGCAGGTGTGCAGCGCCTGGTGTTCAGCTCATCGGCCACCGTATACGGCGACCCCGAACGCCTGCCGGTCAATGAGCAGGCACGACTGGACGTAACCAATCCCTATGGCCGGACCAAGCTGGTCATGGAACAGTTGATCGGCGACCTGTGCTGCGCGCGCCCCATGTTCCGGGCCGCGGTACTGCGGTACTTCAATCCCGTCGGCGCGCACCCCTCGGGATTGATCGGCGAGGACCCCACCGGCATTCCGAACAACCTCATGCCGTACATCTGCCAGGTCGCCGCCGGTCGTCGCAGCCAGTTGAGCATCTTCGGCGACGACTACCCGACACCCGACGGCACCGGTGTCCGCGACTACATACACGTCATGGACCTGGCACGGGCACACGTGGATGCCCTGGAGTACCTGGCGCGCGCGAACGCCAGCCTGACGGTGAACCTGGGGACAGGCCATGGCATCAGCGTCCTGGAGCTGGTGCACGCGTTCGAAGCGGCGTCGGGACGCCGCATTCCCTACGAGATCCAGGCGCGCCGTCCGGGCGACGTCGCCCAGGTGTACGCCGACCCGTCGTTGGCCCAGCGCCTGCTTGGGTGGCGCACCCAGCTCGACGTCCACGCCATGTGTCGCGACGCGTGGCGATGGCAGTCGATGAATCCGACCGGGTACGAGCGGGCGAAGTCCGAAGTCCGGGCCCGCGGTGTCCGGAAGCCACCCCAGACCGGTCAGTCTTCGGACGCGGTGCAGTAGCGCCAGACCTCGATGCATATGCATCGCCTTGACCCGCCAGCGTGGTGCAGCGGGCTGGGCGTACTCGTGGCGAGCGTCAGCCGCGTCGGGCGGCCTCGATCGCAGCGATGTCGATCTTTCGCATGTCCATCATGGCTTCGAACGCCCGCTTGGCGGCGGCTGGATCAGGGTCGCTGATCGCGGCCGTCAGGGCGCGCGGCGTGATCTGCCAGGACAGTCCCCACTTGTCCTTGCACCAGCCGCATTCGCTTTCCTGGCCATCGTTTCCAACAATCGCGTTCCACAAGCGATCCGTTTCGGCCTGGTCGTCGGTGGCAACCTGAAACGAGAACGCCTCGCTGTGCTTGAACTCGGGCCCCCCGTTCAAGCCCAGACACGGGATGCCCAACACGGTGAACTCCACCGTCAAGACATCGCCTTGCTTGCCCGCCGGGTAGTCGCCGGGCGCGCGAAGGACAGACGTCACCGCGCTATCGGGAAACGTTTCCGCGTAGAACGTCGCAGCGTCCAACGCGGTCCCGTCGTACCACAGACAGATCGTGTTCTTGTTGGCCATATCGGTTCTCCAATGCCGGGGCAGCCGCGTGCACCATTCCGCGCAAGCAGCCGGAAAATAGGGACTCGGATGCATACCATGGGGCGCGTGTATGCGCGATCACGCGACGCCGCTGATCGCCTGCTCGTATCCGGCTGCGCACGGGCAGGCTCAACTCCGCAGATTGACCGGTATCGCATCGGCGTGGCGCCCTTCGGTGAATACGCCAACGCGCCCTCCGAACTGCTTGAACACCAGGTCGACGCGTTCCTGGCCGACAATCAGCCCGCGCACCCGAACGTCGTCGATGCCGGGGGGCAGGTGAGGGCGATCGACGTGGATCACGTTGTGTTCGCCGTCGATCTCCACGCCGAGGCAGGCCTGCAGCAGCATGAACGGCGAGCCCGCCGCCCAGGCCTGCGGAAGGCAGGCGACCGGATAGGGGATTGGCGGTGCGCCCGCCCGGCGGGTGAAACCGCAGTACAACTCGGGCAGGCGCATGTCGAAATGCACGGCAGCCTCGAAGGCGCTGCGCAGTAAACGCGCCGCGACGTCGCGCCCTTGATGCTGGGCAATCCCGCTGGCGCACAGGGCGCTGTCGTGCGGCCACACCGACCCGTTGTGGTAGGACATCGGGTTGTAGCGCGGTGCGTCCTTGGCGAGAGTGCGAAGGCCCCAGCCGGTGTAGAACGCCGGCGACATCAACTGCTCGGCGACGGCCTGCGCGCGGGCCGCATCGGGCAAGCCGACATAGAGCAAATGGCCGGGGTTGCTGGCCCGCACTTCGCAAAGCCGGCCATTCCCGTCGAGCGCGATGCCGTAATAGCCCGCTGCGGGCATCCAGAACTTGGCCTGGACGGTATCGCGCAGCCGATCGGCGCGTGAATCCCATTGAGCCGCGGACGGCTCACCGCGGGCTCGCCCCAACTCGGCCATGGCGCGGAATGCAGCAAACGCGTAGCCCTGCACCTCGATCAGCGCGATCGGGCCGACCGCGAAGTGGCCATCGGCATGGAAGACCGAATCTTCGCTGTCTTTCCAGCCTTGATTGGACAGTCCAGACGCTTCTCGCCGCGCGTAGTCCAGCAGCCCCCAGGGACTGGCGTCGCAAACGCGCTCGATCCAGGCCGTCGCCGCACGAAGCGCGGGCCACAGGCGTTCGATGAAGGCGTGGTCCCCGGTACGCCGGGCATACGCCCCAGCCAGCATCACGAACAAGGGCGTGGTATCGACGCCGCCGTAGTACAGGCCGAACGGCAGTTCGCGCAGGCTCGACATCTCCCCCTTGCGGGTCTCGTGCATGATCTTGCCTGGCGCGGAATCCAGGAACGCCGACTCTTCCTGGGCCTGGTGGTCGGCCAGGAACTGCAGCACGCCGCGCGCCAGGCCCGGGTCCAACCACAAGGTCTGCAGCGCGGTGACGACCGCATCGCGGCCAAATGGCGTCGAGAACCACGGGATGCCTGCATACGGATAGGGGCCGCTGTTGAGTTCACTGGTCAGCAGCGCCAGATCGGAGCGCGACCGGCGCATCCATTCGTCGAACAAGGGCCCGTTGCTGGAGATCCGCGCGCCACGACGCTGACGATGACGCATGCGCACGCGCGCTTGCGCGCCAGCCTGGCGAAACCGTTCACGCGACGGCGTCTCTTCGGCCTCCGAGGCGAGTCCCGCCTCGACGTACAACTCGCTGTGTTCGCCCGGCTCGATGCGCAGATCGATGGCGATCCCGGCGTCGTCTTCGGCGACGGGTTGTTGCGAAAAGGCGATGAAGGAACTGCGCAGCACGCCGTCCAGCCCTAGGTACTGGAACCTGCGCCGGCAGCTGTCGTGGTGGGAGGCCAGCATCTCGCCCCGCGCCTTGCGGACGCTGCCGCGCACCTCGAACATGTCGCGGAAATCGGCCGCCAATTCGAAGCGCAGTGGCAGCACCGCAGGTTTGGAATCGTAGTTGGTGCAGGAGATCCGCTCGTACATGCGCTCCTGCGAGAGGAGGCGGGTGCGTGCGATGTGCACCAATCCCTGCGGCGTACCGGGCTCGCCGAGCGGCGAGAGTGCGCGGTTGGTCAAGTGCACGACAAAGAAGACGTTGTCGCTGGAAACCGAGGCGCTCAGCAGCGCCGGATCGCCGTTTCCCAGGCTCAGCCGGTAAAGACTCAGCAGCCGCGTGTCGTCGCGGAACAGGCCTTCAGTCGACCCGGCGATATCGCCGAAGCCGTTCGCGATCAGGAAGCAGTCGCCGTCCTTGAGCACATGCCGGGTGTACAGCGCGGCGTTGGCAGCCGGGTCCACGCCTACGCCCTCATTCTGAGCCCGCGGTCGTCCTGGCCGGCCAGAAGCGCATACAGATGGACGTAATCCTGGGCCATCGCCGATGCGGAGAAGCGCCGCTCGAACGTGGACCGCACCTGGGCACGGTCGAACGCGCGCAAATTGCCCACCGCCTCCACGGCGCCGTCGATCGAATCCACGATGCAGCCGGTCAATCCTTCGTCCAGCACTTCCGGCACCGATCCACAGTTCCACCCGATCACCGGCGTGCCACACGCCATCGCCTCGATCATCACCAGGCCGAATGGCTCGGGCCAATCGATCGGGAAAAGCAGCGCCGCGGCTTGGCCGAGAAACTCCCCCTTCTGCGCATCGCCGATCTCGCCGATGAACTCCACTCCGGGCGAATCCAGCAAAGGTTCGATCGTTTCGTGGAAGTACTCCCGGTCGGCCTGGTCCACCTTGGCCGCGATCTTGATCGGATAGCCGCTGCGCCGGGCGATCTCGATGGCGCGATCCACGCGCTTCTCCGGCGAGATCCGGCCGAGGAACGCGAGGTAGCCCCCGTTGGGTTCGGCCACGAACGGATACAGGTCGCCTGGAATGCCGTGATACACCGTGCCCACCCAACGCGCTTGCCGCAGGGGCCGCCGCTGATGGTTGGAGATGGACACCAGCGGATAGCGCGACCAGCGCCGGTAGGCCTCGGGCAGGTCCTTGTTGTCCAGGCGCCCGTGCAAGGTGGTGAGCGTGCGGTCGACACGGTCCTCGAAGAACGGGAAGTGCAACAGGTCGACGTGGAAATGCAACACGTCGAACTCGGCAGCGCGCCGCCGGACCTCGTGCATCATGCTCAGGTGCGCGGCCACGTTGGACTGCAATGGGCTGGAGTCGAGGCGTATCGATTGATCGCGTACCGGTATCAACGTGGCCCGCGTGTTCGCATCGGCCGCCGCGAACAAGGTGATGTCGTGGCCGGCGTCGACCAGGGCATCGCACAAGTGCGCGACGACCCGTTCGGTGCCGCCGTACAGACGCGGCGGCACCGACTCGTAAAGAGGAGAAATCTGGGCAATTCTCATGGCACGTTCTCGCCAAAGGGACGCATGTGTTGCAAGACCGCCAACCTTCGAACGGCGGGGAGGGCGACGCTGGAGTGGGAAGTGCCGATGGCTTCGGCGGGCTTCTCGGAACAGGGACATCGCGCTCGGCCAATCGCCTGCAGGCAATTGCCGGCGCGTATCGAGATATCGCCGCGCACGGGGCGCTTCGGCCCGGTGGGCGTCGCGCGATTGGCTGCGATGACAGTGCGCGCCATGTCAGGCCGCCTCCCTCATGCCGAGCCAGACCCGCACCCGCGAGGGGTCGGCCAGTCGATGGCGCGCGACGCTGTCATCACGATCGCCCACGAGCACGCTGATGCCGGAGCGGGCGTTGACCACGGCGAATCCGCATTCGTCGGCCAGATCGTCGCCGGCAAATACCGGCTTGCGTCCCAGAAACGGTGGATGGGCCATGAAATCGGTGATGGCCTGACCCTTGTCGAAGCCGAATGGTCGGATCTCCACGCCGTGGACGCCGGGATGCAGCCGGTAGCCTGGCAGCGCTGCAAGTGCGAGGAGGGCGAACTCGCCAAGCGCCCCGGATGCGCCGGGCGCGCCGCGCCAATGGAGGTTCAGACAGGGGCCGCTCGCTTCCACGCAGGCGCCGGGATAGTCACGAAGCAACTTCCGGGCCTCATCAATCAGTTGGTTCAAGGCTTGCGGAGGCGCCGGCGCATCGACCCGCGCGCCCGGCATGCGGCGCTCCAGGCCGTGCAGACCCGCCGCGCACAACCCCGAGCAATCGGGGAAAAGCTCGTCCAGGGCGACGATCGACCGACCGCTGACCAGAGCGATCGCGCCGTCGAGTTCGCTCCCGATCTCGCATAAGCGCTCGCCCAGACGCTGGGGAACCTCGACTTGCGCAGGAGAGGACGCGTGATCCAGCAGACAACCGTCGACATCGAGGAACAGGGCCCAGTCCGAGCGCAGCCGCGGCGGGCGACTGCGAAATGTGTCGTTGCCATCCATGCGGCGATGCTACGGGCGCGGATGTGATCGCAAGGTTCATGCGATAGCGCAAATGGCGTCCCATCTGCGTAGATCACCCCGCGTCGCGCGACCTTGGCGATACGCGGGCGGCACGCGCGATCGCGCGTCAGCGCGAGAATCGAACGGGTGGAGACGCGGACCGTGTAGCGGCCGTGGAACGTCAAGACGCCATCGGTCTCTGGAAGGGCCATCACACCAGGGGCCGATCGGTTTCGCGTTGCCAATGCCGGTGAGCGGCAATCGCCTCGACGAAGCGTTCGACAGCATCGGGCAGTTCCTTCGACGTTGCCAGGACAATGCCGGCGTCTTCGCTACCATCGGCCAGGACCGTGGATGCGCCGATACCTTCGAGCAGACTGCGCGAGGCGCCCACGACCAGGATGGGCTTGCAATGGCGGTACTGATCCTTGATGTATTCGGCCACCCGTCCGTCGCTGGCCAGGCGCGCCACCGCTGCTTCGCCGTCAGGCAGCACCAGCGCATCGAACAACACCGAGGGTTCGTTCTCCAGTGAGGCCTCGGCCTCGACCACGCTTCCGTCGGACAACGCGATCGGGCCAACTCGCGGGCCGACCAGGCGTACCGTCGCGCCTGCTGCGACAAGCCGGTCGCCAACCTTGCGCAGCGATACCGCCTCGACGCCTGGCGCAACCAACACCGCGATCTTGCGTGTCTGTATGCCCAACTCTCCCGGCCGCGCCAGCAGCGACAGTGTGGGCGACTGCTTGACCTCGGCACGCGGCGTGCGCGCGATGGCGCGCGGCATCGCGTCGGGAACCTTGATGCCCAGGCCATCGGCGACGCCCGCGGCCAAGTCGGGCGCCACATTGGCCAGCATCGACACGACCCGCGCACGGATCGCCGGAACCATCACCTTGCTCAGCTCGAAACGGAACGCGGCGATGATGTGCGCTTTCTCGATGGGGCTCTGGCTGGCATAGAACAGCGTGGCCTGGTTGTAGTGTTCGGCGAACTTCTCCGGTTTGGCGCGGAGTTCGTCGGCGCGGACGGGCTCGGGGAAGGAAACGAAGCCGGCCGCGCCGGCCTGGAACGGACAACCGCCGCCGAGGCTGTTGGGTTCGTAGGCGACGCGACCGCGGTGAATCGCCTGCCGGTGCAAGCCATCGCGCTGGTTGTTCTGGACGGGCGCCACCGGCGCGTTGATCGGAATCTCGTGGAAGTTCGGCCCACCCAGCCGGCTCAGCTGGGTATCCACGTAGGAGTGAATGCGTCCTGCCAACAGCGGATCATTGGTGAAATCGATGCCCGGAACCACGTGCGCAGCGCAGAACGCGACCTGCTCGGTCTCGGCGAAAAAATTGTCCGGATTGCGGTTCAGCACCAAGCGCCCGACCGGCGTCAGCGGTACCAGTTCTTCGGGGACGATCTTGGTCGAATCGAGTACGTCGAAGCTGAACTTCGCCGCCTGCGCCTCGGAGAACAGCTGCACGGAAAGCTCATACTCGGGGTACGCGCCCGATTCGATCGCTTCCCACAGATCGCGGCGATGGTAATCGGGATCGCAACCGGAAATCTTGACCGCTTCATCCCAGGTCAGCGAATGGGTGCCGAGCTTCGGTGCCCAGTGGAACTTGCACAACGTTGCCTCGCCGTCTTCGTTGACCAGGCGGAAGGTGTGTACGCCGAAACCCTGCATCATCCGATAGCTGCGCGGGATGGCGCGGTCGGACATGACCCACATCAGCATATGGGTCGATTCAGGCATCAGCGAGACAAAATCCCAGAAGGTGTCGTGCGCTGACGCAGCCTGCGGCATCGCATGGTGCGGCTCGGGCTTCACCGCATGCACCAAGTCGGGGAACTTCATCGCATCCTGGATGAAGAACACCGGGATGTTGTTGCCGACGAGGTCCCAGTTGCCTTCGTCGGTGTAGAACTTCACCGCGAAGCCACGCACGTCTCGGGCGGTGTCCTTGGAGCCACGCTCGCCAGCCACGGTGGAGAAGCGCACGAACACCGGGGTGATCTTTCCGGCCCGTGCAAACGGCGCCGCACGGGTGATCGCGCGCAGGGAGTCGTAGGCCTCGAAGAAGCCGTGGGCGCCGGAACCGCGGGCGTGGACGATGCGTTCGGGAATGCGTTCGTGATCGAAGTGGGTAATCTTCTCGCGAAGAATGAAGTCCTTGAGTAGGGCCGGGCCACGCATGCCAGCTTTCAAGGAGTTCTGATTGTCGGCGATCGCCACACCCTGGTTGGTGGTGAGCCGTTGCCCTTGAGCGTCGGTGCGCACCCGATCGAGGCTTGCGCTGCCAGGTGAGTCTCCAGAACCCGCTCGAGAGCCGGTCTTGTCGCCCCGATTGGCCTCGCTCACGGTGCTCGCGGCGATCAGGTCGGGTGTGTCCGCGTGGGCACCCTCGGCGGGTGACAGCGCCGATTCACGGCCGTATTCGCCGGCCTTCTCGCGATTGTGGGTGAATCGCCTGGCAAGTTTGTCCACCGCTGCGTCCAGCTCGGCCTTCTGCGAAGGCGGGGCGACGCTCGAAGAGCGTGTGCTGCGCTTTTGCCCCGCTTTGGGCTTTGCGGCCGCAGGACGCGAAGCACTCTTTGCTTTCGGGGCAGGCGGTTGTTTGGGCGTGCGGGCCATGGCGTATCTCTCGTGGATCGTGCGATTGCGCGGCAAGTCATGCGGGGCGCAGCGAAGGTGCATCGGCGCCCAGGGGGGTGGGCATCCGGCCGATCGAGCTGTCGTGGCGGCCGTGCCGTGCGCCAGCCTCTTTCGGCGTACGAAGAAATTTCCGCCGCACGCACCTCGCTGGCCACGGTCGGGGCCCGTTGCCGGAGCGGCGGGGATTTCCAAAGTAGGGGTGGCGAGATTCAGAAGCGGTGAACGGATACGTGAACAGCGCGCTAACGATCCTTCGCGGATGGTGAGTCGACCGGTTCGTGACGAACTTTGGCGGAGACGATCCATGCGGCATCCCATCGGGACACGCAACGCGATCACCTGCCTTGAGGACGTGGCATGAGTGACCTGCTGGCTTACGTGGTGTACCTGGTGTGGCTGGCGGCGGGCGGCCTGGATTTCGTCTGCCACCGTCGCACGCGCCTGGCGTACACCTCAGGCGTGCACGAATCCTCCCTGCACCTGGTGCAACTGGCCTTGATCGGGGCGGGCGTGCTGTTGTGGCTGACCGTCGCGATCACGCTACCGGTCTTGTGCGTCCTGTCGTCGATCGTCATTGCACACGCCGTCGTCGGGTACCTGGACACCCGTCAGGCCTACGCGCGTCGCGATATTCGCCCGATCGAGCAGCACCTGCACAGCGTGCTCGACATCGCCCCGATCGCGGCATTGTGCTGGGCCGCCTCGGGGATGCAGGCCGACTCCATGAGCTGGAGCGCGATCGAGCTGCGCACGCCTCCCGCATCGCCGAACCTGTGGCTGGGCGTACTCGTACCCGCGGTAGTGCTGTGCGGCGTTCCGGCCCTGCTGGAGTTCAAGCAGGCCAGGGCGGTGGCGTTGGCGAATCGCACCTAGTCGCAAAGGCGCGACCGCGCACGGCGTGAGCGTGCTACAAGCGTTCGATGCGCCAGAGTGCTCGCTACGCAGGCGTTGTTGTGACGGGGCAGGGCGCGCAGGCGCGCGCGTCCACATTCAACCAGTGCAGGATTGGCGCAACACGACTAGTACTCGATGACGTTCAGCTTCCAACCGTTCCCGAGATAGTTGCCCGCCCCCAGATTTCCCAGACAAGACCGCTTCAGGCTGATCTCTTCGGCGATGATGGGGCTGACGCTTTCGAGCTTTTGCAGAAGATCATCGAGAGAGTAGGCGAAGGTGAAGTCTTGAGCCTTCCTGTCGGCTAGTTGCAGCTTGTAGATCACGAGTTGCTCCATCTGCTATTGACTGCCTGCAGCAGGCGCCGACCGCACCTCCATGTCAATGTTGCCTGATGGGTTCGTTCATCCTTCTCGGCAATCGACCCACTCGGGGCAGGTGACGTCGTGGTCGTGATCGCGCAATGGCTGTAGCGCAGCGCTGCGGCGCCTGGTTCGCAACCTGGGTGCGCACAGTCACGCCTTCCCGCCCGTCCATCCAGAAGTGCATCCTGGGGCCGTCGTCATTGCCCGCGGACGCCTCGACGGCCAGTCGGTCAGAGGGAAGGCAAAATCGACTCGGTGCGAGCCACGGAGGGCCGTGCGCCGCCCGACGCGCCGGCGTCGGGTCAGGGGCTGGACCTACGGAGCGCTGGCATCCTGGTCAATCGCATAGTGCGTAAGGTTGAGCCAGTAGGTCCATCCGTGGTACCCCTGCGTGCATGCGCAACCCGATGGCGGCGCCGGATCGAAGGGACCTGGGCCGACGGCCCGAAGTGACGATTGCGGTGTGCTTGGTTGGAGGATGACCGGTGAGCGACACACGGAATGTGCTGTTGGTAGAAGACGACAGCATCGATGCTGCGCTGATTGAAGCGTATCTGAGCAAGTCCGCGCTCGTACGCGGACCAACGTTCCATGTCGAGCGGGTGACGCGCTTCAGCGCTGCGGTCGAACTGCTTTCCAAACGCGATCGTTCGTACGACGTGTTGCTTCTGGATCGTGGTTTGCCTGACGCCAGTCGATCCAGCGCCATCGGCACCCTGCGTGAGCGCTTTCCGGCGCTACCCATTGTGGTGCTGACTGGCCTGGACGATGCAACGGCAGCGATGGATGCCGTCGCGAACGGCGCGCAGGACTACCTGATCAAAGGCCGGGTCACTGCGGAATCGCTGGCTCGCGTTCTCAACTACGCGATCACGCGTCAACGCCTGGAGCAGCAAGTACGCGAGCGGGAGGCCGAGAACCGTGCATTGTTCGATCAAAACCCCGTGCCGATCTGGGTCTACGATGTTGAGACGCTCCAGATCCTGGAGGTAAACGAGGCGGCACAGCGCAACTACGGCTGGACGCGCGAGGAGTTCCTCGCCATGCGCGTGAGCGACATCGCAACGGAGCAGACTGCCACGGAAGAGGGGACCGCAGAGGACGCCGACCTCGACGGTGTGATCCAGAGGCATCGCACTCGGTTCGGGCACGAGATCCTGACCGATGTCAGCCTCCACACCATGGACTTTCGCGGGAGAAAGGCTTGTCTGGTGCTGGCACTGGACGTCACCGAAACCCAGCGCATGGTCGAGGCATTGAGTGCCAACGAACAACGCTATCGCGAACTGTTCGAGATGAGCTTGGGGCTCATCTGTGAGCACACCCTCGATGGCAGGGTCCTGGCGATCAATCCGGCCGCAGCTCACGCGTTGGGTTACGAGCCTGCCGAGTTGATTGGAGTATCCCTGACCGAGCTGGTCCCGGAGCGCTTTCGCGACCAAGTCGACCTCTACCTCGAAGCGGTCGCCAGGGAAGGGCGCTTTACCGGAATGATGACGGTGCAGCGACGCGATGGGCAGTGGCGTGCCTGGCGCTTCCACAATCGTCTCTATGCCGACAGCGGCGTCGCGCCGCTGGTCATTGGCCATGCCCAGGACATTACCGACGAAATGCGGCACCAGCAGGAGCTGCAGGATGCGAGTCTCACGGATCCACTGACGGGTGCCCGCAACCGACGCTACCTGGACTACCTCACTCGCGGCGGCGCGTTGTCGAACTGGGGGTGTCTGGTGGTGGATCTCGACCACTTCAAGCAGATCAACGACACCTTTGGGCACGAGCGCGGTGACGAGGTACTTGTGGGCGTCGTTGAGTTTCTTCGGTCGCAAACGCGACAGGACGACGTGGTGGTGCGCATGGGCGGGGACGAGTTCATGGTCCTTTTGTGCAACGAGGCAGCCGACACCGTGTCCGCGCTTGCCCAGCGCGTCATCGAAGCGATGACCCGAGGAGAACCTCCTTGCGTCCTCTCGCTCGGATGGGCCACTCGGACCGACGACGAAACGTTGGAGCGCACCATGGCCCGAGCGGATCAGCAGTTGTACGACCAGCGCCGGCGCAGACGCGGCGAGCGCGTTGACGTGCATTGATGGATGCGAGCCATGGACGCCTCGTTTGCTGGCGCGGCGAGCGCCAGCGCCAGTTGTACGACAACTCGAATGCCCAGGTCTCGGCGCAGCATCGCAGCTGGCTTCATTCGGGGGTCGCGGAAGCCTGCAAGTAGCTCATTGCTTCTTGCTTCAGGCCTAAAGCATCCGGGCAGTGCCGGCAGGGAGCGCTACCGGTGGGAGCCCACGGCGCTCAATTGCCTTCAAGAGGTTGTCGCGCATTTGCTCAGCCGTTTTTGGCTCAAATGTGACTGAGATCATCTGGCCGTCAACGAAGAGGTCAAAGCTCCATTCGGCTTCTTCGTTGCCGCGAATCGGTCCAACAGCACTGACCGCATCGAGTCGAACTGCGTAACCGCCCAGCTGGTACATGAGTGACATGCCATGGCTCCTTGGTTTGAGGATTTCGCAGAGGTGGTGGACGACAAGTCCTGTAGGCCGTGGCCGAAGCTACATGCAACTCAGTGTGCAGAGCAACGCGGCATGTACTACGACGCCGTTGTGCCGCGGCGGCCGCCTAGGTCAACGTGGTCGGTGTCGTTCCCATCGCTCATTTCAGTCCCCTGATAGCAAAGACCCCGCAGCATGGCGTGGTCGTGGTCGAGGTCGCACGATGATAGGCATTCGGGCTCGCGGATCAGCCCGACTGGCATTTTACATAATAGACATTATGCGAAGTGTTCGACGGGTGGCACGGAAGCTGCACAGCCTCCTTTCCCAACTCATGGAACGAGGCCTGACGCATGAAGCGACCGCCCTGCTGGCTTGAAGGACAGCCACCACCGAATAGCTGCGCTGCCGCGTTGCACGACCGCATTGCGAACAACCGATTCGATCTGACCGGCCCCGAGTGGGCCGGTTGGCGTTTCAGGCGGCTGCTCGGGATCTTGTGGCGCGAGCGCTCAGAGGCGAAAAAGAAGGTTTGCCGTAGGACGGACGAGGTGGTCGAGTTCCGTCGACGAGTGGCTGAGTTGCGCCCAGGTGCGGAGCATGCCGGGCGCGAGTGAGCTACTTGCACCAGTTCGAAGGCTCGCCATCTTCGTCTTCCATAGAAATCGACGTATGGCTTCTCAGCCAGGCCAAGAAGTCAGTCAACTCACGCTCTATGGTTGCGGGATGTGCGCTTACTTCCACGAGAATGGTCTGAGCACTATCGAGGAAAATTCTGACATCGTAATCCCGTGCATCAGGCACAGACCTGCTCTCAATTCCCTGCAGCCAAAACGCCCGTCCGGAGCGGCGGACGAAAGTACTCAAAGTAGCGATCCTATTCTCGACCTCTGAGCGATGTTCATTGAGCCAGACGTCACTTTCAAATCCGACGCAAAATTCAGCCGACATGCCGCCTCCTTCCTCAACCTTTGAAGCCAGCTGCGATATTGCGTCCAGGTGCGGAGCAAGCCGGGCGCGAGGAGAGTCTACTTGCAGGCCTCCGCAACCTTCATGTGAAGCCAGCTTCGATGCTGCGCCGATACCTGGGCATTCGGATTGTCGTACAGCTGGCGCTGCCGCTCTTGGCGCCAGTAGTCGCATTGCGAGGAATCTCGCTCTACTCGAACGATCGCACCAGACGCGACGCTGGGCGATCTGAGGCGATCCGTGCCCGCGAGGCGCGACAAGTACGCTGATTCCGCGGCAGCACGACGCTGCGCCCGGTGACGGCGCCAAAGCTCCTCGTTGCTTGGTGGAGCCTCGGGCGTGGCATCCCACGCCTTGACGGCTCGCTGAGACGCCGCGCAAGGCTCGCTCTGGTAGCTGATAGCGCCGCCACCGCCGACGCACTTGTAAACCTGCTGTGCGCCGGCAACGCCGGGCGCCAACAGCACGAGAACTGCAGCCAGTCGAATCACAGAGCCCCCTGCCCCGGAACGTCAACGGCAGGTTAGCAGTGGGGGGCCGTGCCGAAACTGGCGATACCGACAGGTGGTCGAGCCTCTCTTGCCACACACAGCAGACGAGAAACTCGGTACTGTCGACTCACTCGTGCCTTGCGTGTTTGATTCTCCCATCAGCTCGAAGTGGCTGTTTGCGCCGGAGAGCTGCCTACGCTCCAAAATCGCCCGACAAGGAGGTTTGGCATGATCACGACCACTCCATCTGCATCGCCGCAACCAGACAGCGAGTGCGCTGCCAACGCGCCCGTTCGCCTGCCACCGATCCTGCCGCCCAGTCCGTGTTGCTGCGATAGCGATCCGGTTGCAGGACTCAAGCAGTTGTTCGTCGACTACTTCCAGGGGCGCGGCATGGCCGCGGGTCGCGATCCGGCAACCCGACCGGTGTTCCTGAGGTTGCACGGCGTAGCGCACGGTCGCTTCACGGTGGCCCCCGATCTGCCCGAGTCGTTGCGAGTCGGCGTGTTTGCGCAGAAGCCCGAGTATCCGGTGTGGGTGCGGTTCTCCGCCGACGTGCAGCCCGGCAGTCCCGACCTCCAAGGCACCACCGGCATTGCCATCAAACTGTTCGGCGTTGAAGGCCGAACGCTGTTGGAGCCCGACCAGGACGCGACTACCCACGACTTCATTCTGCAGAACCACGACGTGTTCTTTGTCGATACCGTGAAGGACATGTGCGAATTCACCTGCCAGTCCCTGCACGGCAAGGGCGACGAGTACCTGCAAGCGCATCCGGTCACCGCGCAGATTCTCGACGACATGAAGAAGACCGTCGGATCCGTGCTTACCACCGACTACTGGAGCGTGCTTCCGTCGCGCTTCGGAGAACGTCGCTTCGTGAAGTACAAGCTGGAGCCGCTGACCGCGCCGCCGGCCGATGCGCCGCCCGACTACGCCGACCCCTTCTACCTACGTGCCGATCTGCATGGCCGCCTGCGCAAAGGCCTCGCTCGCTTCCGCTTTCTCGCCCAGTTCCAGACCAACGATCAGGACATGCCACTCGACGCGGCAACCGTCCGCTGGAGCGAACAGGCCAGCCCGCCCGTGGAGCTCGGCATTCTCGAATTGCCGCAGCAGGACCTGGACGCACGAGGCCAATCCGCCTACGGCGAAAACCTCGCTTACAACCCCTGGCATGCCCTACCCGACCACACGCCGGTGGGCAGCATCGCTCAGGCGCGCAAAGTCGTTTATAGCGCCTCGGCAGACAACCGTCGCAACGTCAACGGCGTACCGCTTGCCGAGCCTGTGGTGGAGCGCCCACCGCAATACGCGCCAAGTGTTGATTACCCCCAGGCCAAGGACACCCGCATCGTCCGCGCCGCGATCCATCCGGCCATCGGAATTGCCCGAGTCGGCAATAGCGAAGCGTTCTACATAGGCCCCCAGGTGGCCGATCCGCCGCCACGCGCCCCTGGCTCCTACCGTGACGCCAGCGGTGCTCTCAAACGCGAGGCCGTGGAGTTTCGAATCTACGGCTACAACTCGGCCGGTGAAGTCGTGCGCGAGCTGACCTCGGACTGGGCCAACATCGCGTGGACGGTCCACGTCGCCAACAGCAAGGCTGCCTGCTACCAATGGCAGATTGCGATGGACATTCCTGAAGCCGCGAACACCGTACTGCCCCGGCGCAACGCCAAGGTAGCGGCGCGCAATACCCTGGTGATCGACGCCGGCAAGCAGAGCATTGCCGGCCGCAACGCGCCCGCCGTCGATTGTGCTGGGGAGTTCACGGGCGTGTCGGTAAAAATCGGTGAATTGCAGACCGACTCGAACGGGCGTTTGCTGTTCCTGGGCGGCTACGGTGTATCGGCTTCACCGACCGGCACGCCGATATTCATTCCCAGCGATGGCAATTCCTTCATCAACGCCGACGGCTGGTACGACGACACCTGCGACGGGCCGGTAGCGGCCACGGTGACCATCGAAGGTCGCGACATCCCGGTCGAATCCGCGTGGGTGGTGACTGCGCCGCCGAACTACGCGCCACAGGTCAAGGCCGTGCGAACGATGTACGACCTTCTCAACGACCTCTATCTTCAAGCCGGATGGATACAGGCTACAGGCCCGATTTCATTCGCCGACGATGTCTATCCTATCCTGCAGCGTCTTTCCGGCCTGCAGTGGGTGAATCAGGGGTTTGCTACGCAGTTTGGCCACAGCGGCCGCTACGACTTCGAGAACCCTGCTCTGATTGCGCGGCTGTCGGCGCTGCCACCGGCCGGCGACTACGACCTCAACGCCGAGCTACGCCGGCAAGTGCTCAATAGCTTCCGTCCGCCGAATCCGCCAGACGGCAACCAACTGCCTTGGCCCTGGGTATACGGAGACGCGATGGAGGTGCCGGCCGGCGAAAGCCCGCGCCAGAATGCCAGCATCAGCCAGACGCAATACGACATCCTGAAGCGCTGGATGAGCGGCGATTTCGTTGACGATTGGGATCCCGAACGCAGCTCGCCGGCAAGCATCGAGGACGTGCCCCTGGCACAGCAGCCAGCCATGCTGGATCGCGCTGCGCTCGAGTTCTGTCTCGCAGACGCCTTTCATCCTGGATGCGAGATGACTTGGCCGATGCGTCATCTCACCCTCTACCACAAGCCATACCGCATCCGACTGCGTCCCGAAGGCGTGCCCGAGCCGGACTACGGGGCCACGGTCGATCAGGCCACGATACTGTCCGCACGAGGCCCGTTGCATGCGCAAGGTCCGGGCGACATCAGTCGTTGGATGGGGCTGCCTTGGCAGGCAGACACCGCCTTCTGCCGCGCCGGCTACGACACCCAGTACGACCCGTTCGCGCCGACATTCTGGCCCGCCCGCGTGCCAAACCACGTGTTGACCGCGGACGATTACGCCATCGTGGTCGACTCGCAGGAGCCCATGGCGCAACGAATCGAGGCATTCTCCAATCGCACAAACTGGAACAAGCCGCTGCACGGCACGACGGCTGCGCAGATGGAGCAGATGGTGCTCATCTTCGGCTCGATGGGACTGGTAGAAGCACGTCCCGGTGTAGTCGGAGATCCGGCGTTCCCCGCGAACATGATGGTCGCGTCCTACGGCCCTGATGTCGCACCGGCCGATGCAGCCAGCATGAGTGAGGCGGCACTGGCGGCACCGATGCTCAAAGCCAAAGCGGTCACGGTCGAAGTGCATCCCAAGGCACGTCCGTTGCCCGTCGGCGCGAACTTCGACTCGCACGAGGATGCGAACGCTGCGCCCTTGCCGGTGCGCCGCGCACGTCAACGCGACTGAAGCGCATGCGCGGTTTCGATGTCGCCATAGCCGGCGGCGGCCCTGCGGGGGCCGCCGCCGCTATCGTGCTGGCGCGGGCGGGCATGCGCGTGTTGCTCGCCGATAGCGGATGCGAGCGCGCGTTCCGCATCGGCGAAAACCTGCCCCCCTCCGCGCGCAGCCTGCTGCACGAACTGGGCGTACTCGATCGCGTTCTGGCCGATGGCCATCGACCAAGCCACGGCACGCTCGCCTTCTGGGGCGAAGACGCGCCGCATGCCAGCGATTTCCTGTTCCAGTTGCACGGCCATGGGTTGCAACTCGATCGCGCACGCTTCGATGGTCTGCTCCGGCTTGCCGCGCACGATGCAGGTGCCGAAGTCGTCGAATCTGCGCGTTTGCACCTCGATGCAAGGACGGACGCAGGTGCGCAACCGACCCAGCGGTTGCGCTTGCGCCCTATCGATGACGACATGCGCGAGGTCGAGACGCGTTGGCTGATCGACGCCAGTGGCCGTGCTGCGACGCTCGCACGCCGGCTCGGTGCATTGCGCAGGCAGCACGGCCGTCTACTCGCCTTCTATCTGCGAATGCGCAGCGAGAACGGAAGCGATCAAGACGGTCGCACCTGCGTGGAGGCGGTAGAGGACGGCTGGTGGTACAGCGTGTTGTTGCCTGGAGGAGAGCGCGTGGCCGCCTTCCTGTCGGACGCCGACCTGGTCGACTCCCGCGCTCTGCTCGACGGCAATGGCGTATGGGTGAAGCTCCAGCAGACCCGCCGCTTGCGAGAGCTGTTCGCCGAGCAAGGCTATCGCCCGAGCGGCCGCGCTCGAGGCGCCGATGCCAGCAGCACCGAACTCGACCACGCCGCCGGAGACCGCTGGCTCGCCGTCGGCGATGCCGCTGGCGCATTCGACCCGCTGTCGGCAAAAGGCATCAGCAATGCGCTGTACACAGGCCTGAAGGGAGCGCAGGCGCTTATCGCCCATGATGGCGGTGACCTCGAAGCGCCAACTCGATACGCCGAACATCTGCATGACATTCATCGTGTGCATCTCGGGCAGCTGCGCTCCTTCTATGCGACGCAGCCGCGCTGGGCGCACATGCCATTCTGGGAGCGGCGGCGTCCCGGACCGGGTGGCAAGACCACGCCCCCCATCGAGGGACGCGGGCGCGGCTGAGGCGTATGGCATAGGGATCCCCTACCCGCCCTCACCCAGGTAGCCCGATTGGATCCGGACCGACTTCAACGGGACGCGGCGCGATGCCACCATGCTCAGCGACCTGCTCCGCCGCGGGAAGAGCACCGCCTGCTGTCGCGCGTTCCGAGTCACGACCATGGAATCACAATGGCCGCATCGGATCACTCGCTTCCGAGGCCGCCGTCCGGCCGTCAAAACTCCCGCCGAGCGCCAAGTGCAGATCGACACGACGGCTCAGACGCTCGCGCCGCACCGCCAGCAGCGCGACCTCTGCGGCGCCAGTCGCAAGCTGACGCTGGTTAACCGCGCGCAGGTCGGACTTGCCCACCCGGTAGGCGGTCTGTTCCAGACGCGTCACTTCTCGACTCGCGAGGACGGCGTCATTGAGGATGCGTTCGCGCTCGCCCAGGATGCGCTCGGCGTTGAGCGCGCCCTCGACCTCACCAAGTGCGATCAATGCTCGGCGCGCGTAGTCGGCGACGGCTTCCTTCTGTTCGGCCGTGCGCAGCGCCACCTGCCCGGTGAGAGCGCCGCCGGTGTACAGCGGCGCGGCGACGGTGCCGGTGATGCTGGAAACTCGCCGCTCCAGGTTGTCGCGCGTTTCCAGGACCTCGTTGCTGAGGCGCCCGTAGCCGGCCGAGAGCGACAATGTCGGCAGCATCGCAGCGCGGGCTTCGCCGATCTTGTCGAAGGCCGCGGCGACGCGCCGCTCGGCGGCCAGCATGTCTGGACGACGATTGAGAACGTCCATGGGGATTCCGGCGGGCACCGGCCCGGGAAACGGGGTAAGCGTGGCGGATGCGGCGTGATCGGCACCCGGATAGCGTCCTAGCAGCAGTTCCAATGCGCGCAGGGCCTGACGGTGCGCGAGTTCGATCTGCTGCTGCGCGTCCTGGTAACTGCTGAGGTCGATACGCGCCGCGATCACGTCGCTGTCACTGCCTGCGCCCACGCGCTTGCGCTGCTCGGTGAGTTGCAGCAGCGTCTGGGCCGACTGCACCATCTCGGTTGCAAGTTCCCGCTGCTGGCGAGTTTCGCTGGCGAGGAACCACGCACGCGCGACCGAAGCCGCCAGGGACTGCTGGGCGTAGCGATACTCGGCACTCGTCGCGTCGCGTGCGGCGCGTGCGGCGTTGCGCCCGTAACGCATGCCGCCCCACAGATCGATTTCCCACGACAGGCGCAGCATCGCACCGCTGAGCAGCGGGACCATGTCCGCCACCGGCTTGGAGCCCCCACGGGTGAGCAGGCCGATGCTCGGCTTGAGCCGGGCCTGGGCAATGTCGACCTGCGCGTTGGCCTGCTCCAGCCGCGCCGCGGCCATGTGCAGGTCGGGGTTGTTGGCCAGTGCCTCGTGCACGAGCTGGGTGAGCACGGGGTCGTTGAAGCTCGCCAGCCAGCCTTCGTCGACCTGCGCCGCGCTCGCCGTGGCCGACCAGTTGGGCGGGATCACTGTGCGGCCAAGCGCCTGCGCCTGCACTTGTGCGCCGGTGGGCTCGGGCAGCACCGCGCAACCCACGAGTGAGGTGAGCAGGCAGGACGTCAGCAGGCATTGCGCGATGGGGAAACGGAAACGAACAACGGGGGACATGGCAGCCTCAGTGAAGTTTAAGGACCAGCCAGTCGAGCTTCGAGCTGACACGGATGATCACCTTGCGGATGATGTGGAGCAGCTCACCGTGATCGGTGTAGATCGCGCCCTGCCCGTGCGCACCCATCGCAAGGAACACGTCCTTGTGCTTTCCGGCGGGACGCAAGCGCACCGCGATGCGCCCCGGCGGGATCGACTGCGCACCCGATTGCGGGACCATGCCGCTGATCGGCATCTGGCCCATGCCCGTGGCCCACACGATCGAGTCGACCTCGCACTTGATGATCCGGTTCGGATGCGTCTTCAGTGCGATCTCGGCCTCGTTCCCGGGCTCGACATTGCCAAGTTCGTTCTGCGCGTACATCGCCAGCACCCATTGCTCGCGTTCGACGAAACTCATCACCGGCGTCAACGGCAGGTTCGCGGCATAGGATCCTTCGCGCAGTTGCAGGTTGATGACGGTGCCGTCGGACGGCGCACGTACGGTGGCCTGGTCGAGCTGCCAGCGCGCCTGGACAATCTGCGCCTCCAGCTGTTCCAGCGCGGCATGCGCCTGCACGACTTCAGACAGCTGGCCTTCGCTCGTCCGCGCCGACAGCTTCTGCTGCACCTGGGCCACCTGCGCCGAGGTCGACGCCAGTTCCGAGCGAAGGCTCGCCGTTTCGGTCTGAGCCTGCTCGTGGTCGAATCTGGGGCCAGCACCGGACAGCGCCAGTTCGCCGGTCTGGCGTTCGCGGCGTTCGGCCAGTGCGAGGCGGGAGCCCACCGCGTCTCGTACGGATCGCGCCGATTTCAGCTGCTCATTGAGTTCGCGCTGGTAGGCCCTCGCGCTGTCGAGCTTGGCGGACAGTTCGGGGACCCTGGCTTCCAGCGCCTTCAGTTCCTGTTGGAAGGGCACCGGGTCGATGCGGAACAGCACGTCGCCCTTCTTGACCGGGCGATTGGCCTCGACCGGCACCTCGATCACGCGTCCGGCCACGCGGGGAACCACCTGCACGACGTAGTTGACGACGCGCACGTCGGCCGAGGAAGGGGCAACGACGTTGAGGATCAGGATCATCGCGCTCATGGCGAAGATCGGCAGCGTAACCACGATGATCTGCGAGACGAAGTTCCACGGCAGCCATTTGAACTTGAAGAAGACCAGCCACACGAAGAACGAATAGATCAGGAGAAGGATGATTTCCATGGGTTACTCCGCGGAACTGCCTGTACTTTTGCTGTCGGCATGCGCCGGACCTTTGGCCATCGCCAGCGCCATTTCCAGCGATTGGATGCGTTGCTTGAGTTCGTCTGCCTCGTGTTGACGCGCGTCGTGCGCCGGCGCCGCAGAGGCTGCAATCTCGTGTTGGCGCTCGATGCCCGCATCGTGCAGAGGGGTGAGTGCCTCGCCATGCTCGGGGTGATCATCGACGTCGGTGCCGTAGGCGAGTTTGTGGAACACCGGCTTCGTGTAGGCCCAGAGCCAGGCCAGCGGCCACAGCAGCCCGCCGAAGAACAGCGACAGCAGACACAGCGTCTTGATCGCCGCCAGTTGAGGATGCCGGCGCTTCTCGGCGATTTTCTCCGGCAGGATATGGACCAGCCAGAACACGCTGATCAGAACCACCGGCACGATCAGCAACGCGAGCCAGGAAACGACATTGGCAGCGGTATCGAGTGTGTCGCCGCTCAGCAACGACGCGTGCGCCGGATACGGCAGTGTCGCGGCGCACGACAGCAACGGGATTGCCAACGCGCGCAGCGCGTGGCGGGTTCGTGGTGGCCGAAAGCAAGAGGATTTCATGGGCTGGGTTCCGCAACGCTATGCATGGGAGCCGCGGGACCGTATCGCCGCGACAATGGCATCGATCAAGATCTCGTCGTCAATGGGTTTGGTGAGGTAGGCGTTGGCGCCATTGGCAATCGCACGCGCGCGGTTCTCGCGCGTGTCGTTGCCGGTCAGCATCACAACGGGAATCGACAGCTGTGCTTTGGCCAGGGCCTCCTGCGCATCGAAGCCGCTTTGACCGCGCATGTGCAGATCGAGCACGACACAGTCGGGCGCGCTGGCTGCCGCGTGGCGTAGAAACTCGCTACCAGAGCCGTAAACGAGCACTTCGAATCCTGCGGAACGAAGCAGGCGATGCAGTGCGAATCTGACGTGTTCTTCGTCATCTACGACGGCTACGACGGGCGACCTTCTGTGCATCGGCGCTACGTTAGCGGTCTCGATTGCAAGCCGGCTATTGGCCCTTGGGCCTACGCTCGCGCACGTGAACCGGCGTCGCGAACGGTCGCACGCATCGCAACAGGCATGCCCGCCGTCAACCCTGGGAGTCCTCCGATCAGCAGGGTCGGTGTGCTAAATTTCCTCGGCGGAGCGAGGCGCGCCGAGGGCTCACAATGAATTGGATCGACCTCGCATGGCCCATGCTCGCGAGCGCAAGCCTGGTTGTCGGGTTCGCGCACGTTGTGGTCTGGTTCACACGGCCCGCGCAGCGTGTGCATCTGGCATTCGCACTGGCGGCCGGCTCCATCGCGATGCTCGCGCTGCTGGAGCTCGCCGCCTACCGCACGCTGTCGCCGGGCGAAATGGCGGGCTTCATACGATGGATGCACGTGGCCATCGCGGCCATCGTGCTGTCGCTTCTGTACGTGCTGCACCACTGGTTCGGTTACGGCTCCGTGCGCATCGCGATCACTGCGGCCACGTTCCGAGTGCTGGCGTTGGCGATCGACTTCACCGTGGGCGACAACCTCAACTTCCTTGCCGTCGAGGAGGTCGGTCGGTCCACCTGGTGGGGTGTGTCGCTATCGCATCCGATCGGCGAAGCCAATCCTTGGGTCGTCGTGGCTCAGGTCAGCAACGCGCTGGTACTGATCTACATCGGCCAGACCATCGCGCGTGCCATGCGCAAACCTGCGCCGATCCGCAACGCGGCGTTGGTCGTTGGCGGCAGCTGGTTCCTGCTGATCGGGATCATGCTGGCTTCCGCCGTCTTGATGACGCTTGGCCTGCCCAGGCCCCCACTCATCGCGGCACCCGGCTTCGTTATCGTCCTGGTCGCGACGAGCTACCGCCTGGTCAGCGAACTGGTCCGTTCCAACCGTCTGGCGATGCAGTTGCAGGAGAGCGAGCTGCGCCGCCTTCGCTCGGAGCAGGAGGTGGCGACCGAACGCGCGTGCCTGGCGCACCTGTCGCGCGTGACCATGCTTGGCGAATTGTCCGGATCGCTGGTCCACGAACTCAACCAGCCGCTGGCCGCGATACTCAGCAATGCGCAGGCCGCACAGCGGATATTGCGCCGCGATCCTTCGGACCTTTCCGAGATCCCGGAAATCCTGTCGGACATCATCGAGAACGACCGGCGTGCCGGCGAGGTGATCGGACGCATGCGCGGCTTCTTGAAGAAAGAGGCGCGTGAACATGCGCCGCTGGCGATCAACGAGGTGGTGCAGGATTGCATGCGGCTGATGCGGAGCGAGCTACTCGATCAACGCGTGGCGGTGTGCATGAATCTCACGCCCGGCCTGCCGTCCTGCCTTGGCGATCGCGTCCAGCTACAGCAGGTGTTGCTCAACCTGGTCATGAATGCCTGCGATGCAATGCAGTCTTCGCCCGGTCAACGCGTCGTGCGCGTGCACACGGCGCCATCTGAGGTCGGCGTACTCACCGAAGTCGCCGACGTCGGCGACGGGATTCCGGAGGCAATGCTCGAACGCATCTTCGCGCCGTTCGAAACGACCAAGGCGACGGGAATGGGCCTGGGGCTGGCCGTATGCCGCACCATCATCCAGGCGCACGGCGGACGAATCTGGGCCGAGAACGACGCGCCGCGCGGCGCGCGCGTCTGCTTCGAACTTCCGCGGCAGGGGTAAGTGCATGGAGCCGATCGTTTACGTGGTGGATGACAACCCAGACGTTCGCAAGGCGTTGGCCCGCCTGCTCACGAGCGATGGGTTCCAGGTGTCGCTGAACCAGTCAACGTACGAGTTCCTGGATGCCTACAACCCGGAGGTTCCGGGTTGCATCGTGCTCGACGTCGCCATGCCGGGCATGACCGGGCTGGAATTGCAGGCGCAGTTGCTGGCGCGTGGCGTGGACTGTCCGGTGGTCTTCCTCACCGGCCGCGGCGACATCCCCAGCAGTGTGCGTGCGATGAAGGCCGGCGCGGTGGACTTCCTGACCAAGCCGGTCGACGCCGACACGCTGCTGGATGCAGTGAAGCGTGGCGTGGCCCGGTCTTGCGCCGCACATCGGACCGCCGTGGAGCGCCAGGACGCGCAGGCCCTGCTGGACACGCTTACGCCACGGGAGCGCGAGGTCGTTCCCTACTTGCTCACGGGACGGCTGAACAAGCAGATCGCCGCGGATCTTGGCGTGGCGGAGAAAACCATCAAGGTCCATCGATCCCGCGTCATGCACAAGCTGGGCGTGCGCACGCCAGTGGAGCTACTCACTTTCCTGGAGCGGGCCGGTCACCGCTAGGCACCGTGGCTTGGCCGTCAAACGGCGATGGGCGCGCGTGCCGACTTCGCCGCCGGAACCCATGTCCTGGGTCGCCTGACGATCCCGCTCGCGTCGCGATTGAACAGGCCGTTTGCGGGGCAATGGCGCCGGAAATGCCAGCACCCTGCCCCATGAATTCAGCGATCAGGCTCGCGCAGGCTCCTGCGCGCTGCCGTCTTGTGGAAGTCGGCCCCTGAAACGCCGGATCAATCGGTCCTCGACATCGTCGATCAGCGTGAACGCAGCAGGCACCACCACCAGGCTCAGCACGGTCGAGGAGATCAGGCCGCCGATGACTGCGATCGCCATCGGCGCGCGGAAGCTTGAATCGACAGCGAATCCCAGCGCGATCGGCAGCATCCCGGCACCCATCGCGAGCGTGGTCATGAGCACGGGGCGCGCGCGCTTGTGGCAGGCGTCCAGCAGTGCCTCGTGTCGGGTCATGCCGAGTTTCTGCTGCGCGATCACGGCGTAATCGACCAGCAGGATCGAGTTCTTCACTGCGATGCCGATCAGCATGATCAGGCCGATCAGGACCGGCAGCGAAATGTCGGTCCCTGTGACCATGAGCGCCGCGACCGCGCCGGTTACCGCCAACGGTACGGCGACCAGGATGGTGACGGGTTGGCTGGCGTGGTTGAACAGCAGCACCAGGACCGCGTAAACGCAGAAGATGCCGGTGAACATCGCAACGACGAAGCCGACCATCATCTCGACGAAGATCTTTGAATTGCCAACCGGCTGCAGCGCCACGCCCGGCGGAAGATTTCGCAGTTCTTCGAGCGCATTGATATGTTCCTCGGCCTCGCCGAGCGGGCGGCCGTTGAGATCGACAGTGATGGTGACGTTGCGCTTGCGACCGAAACGATCAATCTGCGACGGGCCGCTGCCAGTGCTGATGTTCGCCACCGCCGACAACGGCACCGCGTCCCCCGATGCGGTAGGCACTCTGAGCTGCGCCAGCAACTCCGGATCGGACAGCGCGCCGCCGGCAAGCTGGACACGGATCGGCACCTGCCGCTCGGGCAAATTTAGCTTGGCAAGGAATTGCTCATAGTCGCCGCGCGTGGCGACGCGCGCAGCGGCGGCGATGTCCGCGGTGGAGACGCCCAGATCGGCGGCACGCGCGGAGTCCGGTCGCACGATGATTTCCGGACGCACCAATGCAGACGTAGAGCTGACCGCACCCAAGCCCGGCATCTGCCGAATCGCGCGCTCGACGTCGCGCGAAGCCTGGGACAGTTTCGTCGCGTCATCGCCCGCGAGCACCAGTTGCAGAGCGCGCCCCGGTTCGCCACCTTGGAAACTGATGCGCACGCCGGGCAAGTCTTGCAGGCGATCGCGCAAGTCGGCTTCGAGCAATTGCTGGTTGCGCCCGCGCCCGCTGCGCCACTTCACCATGAGCGTCGCTTTGCGTACCTCATCGGCCCCTGCCCCGCCCTCGCCATCCAGGCCGCCGGTTCCGGCCGTGACGAAGACGTGCTCCGTCTCGGACATCGCGGCAATGCGCCGTCGCGCGTCCTCGGCCACCGACCGCGTGGTGCGCAGCGGCGTCCCGGGCGGGAGTTCTAACAGGACGCTGCTGTGATCGCCGTCGCTGGCCGGGATGAACGTGGTCTCCAGAAATGGCATGGCGGCGATCGATCCGAGAAACAGCGTCGCCGACAGCAGCAAGGTCTTGCCGCGGTGGCGCAGTGCGCGATCGGCCCAGCGCAGGTACCACTGCATCAACTTGGAATCACCTACTTTGTGAGGCGACGCCTTCAGCATGAAAGCAGCCATCATCGGAGTGATCAGCCGCGCCACCAGCAGGGAGAACATCACCGCGGTCGCCGCTGTCCAGCCGAACTCCTTGAAGAACTTTCCCGGAATGCCGGGCATGAACGCCACCGGGATAAACACCGCGGCCAGGGTGCATGAAGTGGCGATCACCGCGAGCCCGATCTCGTCGGCGGCTTCGATCGCTGCGACCTTCGGCGTCTTTCCCATGCGCAGGTGGCGATCGATGTTCTCGACCTCGACGATCGCATCGTCAACCAGGATGCCCACCACCACCGCCAGCGCCAGCAGCGAGACGACATTGAGGCTGAAGCCGAACCAGTGCATCGCCGCGAAGGTGGGAATGATCGACAGCGGTAGTGCGACCGCCGCAATGAGGGTGGCGCGCCAGTCGCGCAGGAACCACCACACCACCAGCGTCGCCAGTAGCGCGCCTTCCCACAGCATCGTCATGGAGGATTCGTAGGACGCCTCGACTTCGGGCGTGGTGGACGCAGCCTCGACAAACTTCAGGCGCGGCTGCCCGTGCGCGAGCGCTTCGATCTCGGCTCGTACCGCCTTACCTATATCGACCTCGCTGGAACCAATCGTGCGCTGGACGGCAAAGCCGATCGCCGGCCTGCCGTCGAGGCTGGCGATCTGGGTAACTTCCGCATCGCCGTCGCGCACGTCGGCAATGGTCGACAGCCGCACTTGCCGGCCATCGGGAGTGAAGATCGTGAAGTCGGCGAGATCCGACAGCTCGTCTACCGTGCCCACTGTCCGCACCGCCTGCTCGCCTCCACCGACTGTCGTTCGACCGCCAGGCTGCTCCTGCTGAATGCTTGCGAGTTGCTGCGACAACGTCGCGGGGCTGACGCCCAGGGCCTGCAAGGCCTCCGGCCTCAGATCCACGCGCACTTCCCGATTGACGCCGCCGATGCGCCTTACCCCGCCGACGCCAGCCAGGCCGAACAAACGTTTGCTCACCGTGTCGTCGATGTACCAGCTCAGTTCCTCGTCGCTCCAGCCTTCCGTTGCGATGGCGAAGGTGACGACATCACCGCCCTCGACATTCTCCAGAGACACGATGGGCGCTTCGATCTCCTTGGGCAGGTCTGCGCGTATGCGATCGACGGCGTCGCGTACTTCGTCCTTGGCGACGTTGCCATCGCGCTCGAGCGCGAACCTGAGATGGGTAACCGAGACACCTTCGTTCACCGTGGACCGCATCTCGTCGATGTGGGGCACGCTGGCCAGGGCGTCCTCGATCTTGCGGGTGACCTGCGTCTCCAACGTGCTTGGCGACGCGCCGGGCAGGCTTACGGTCACGACTACCGTGGGCACGCTGATGTCCGGAAATTCGGAGATCGCGAGCTTTAGAAATCCGAACAGGCCCGCCGCAGACAACAGGATGAACACCAGGATCGCGGGAAGCGGCCGGTGGATCGACCAGGAAGATCCGTTCATGTCATCTCGCCGCCGAGCTCGATATCGCCTGCCCGCCGCCGCGGGACTTGGGTGTGGTCACACGTACGAGGTCACCGTCACCCAGGAAGCCGCCACCACGGGCGACTACCCGTTCGTCGGCGCGCAGTCCTTCGCGAACGTGGACGTAGGTGCCGGCGGTGACTGCGGTCTGGATGAGTCGCTCGCGCGCACGGTTCTGGTCGTCGACGACGTAGGCATAGGCGCGGCCGTCGCGGCGGACCACCGCGTCGAACGGGATCACCAGACCTTGTTCGTTGCCCAGCACGATGACTCCGGAAGTGAACATGCCGGCCCGCAGTGGGCCGGGCTGGGGCAGGTCGGCGTAGATCAGTCCGGTCCTGCGTCGCTCGTTGAGCGCAGGCGAGACTTGGCGCACGCGGCCTTCGACGGTCGCGCCGTCCGGGCCGGCCAGGCGTATGAGCATTCCGGGCGTCACTCGCGTCAGGTCGGCCTCCGCCAGCTCAGCCCGCCATTCAAGCCGGCGGTCGCGGATCAGCCTCAGCAGTTCGCCCGTCGCGCCGGCGACCTGTCCTGGATGCACGCTGCGCGCGGAGACGACGCCATCTTGTGGTGACCGTACTTCGGTGAAGTCGAGTTCCACGCGTGCCGCTTCGAGTGCCGATCGCACGGTGCGCAGTTGCGCCTCCGCGTTGATGGCTTCCGCTTCGGCTTGGTCGGCATCCTGCTGCGAGATGAAATGCTGTGTGGCGAGCTCGCGGGTGCGTTTGGCCCGCTTGGCCGCAACCGCGGCATTGGCTTGGGCCTGGGCCAGCGCGGCTTCGGATTGGGCGGCCTTCGCGCGCAATGTGCGTGCGTCGAGACGGACCAGCACGTCGCCGCGCCGCACCGTATCGCCGACTTCCACCGATACTTCGGTGACGCGCAGGCCGGACACTTCCACACCCACTGCAATTTCCTCCCAGGCCGCGATCGCGCCGGAGGCATTGACCTGGCGCGCCAGCACCTGCATGCGCGGCGTGACAGTTTCGACGGTGAGGCTGGGCGTGGTAGCCGGTGCAGACACGGTCTTGCCCTGCTCGCTGCAGGCGCTCAGATTGACCAAGACCGTGATGCAGATGACCCAACCCGGCTCGCGTAGACGCCTCCAGAGTTCGTTGCGACAGCTGGATCGCTGTGCGGCATGTCGCAACGCCTTTGCGATCTTCATGCGCGCCCGTGCATTTTGGCCATGCCGACCAGGATCTTGCGTGCACCCGAATAGGGTTGCCGGCCGTGGGTATACAACATGTTGTCCAACAGGACGATGTCGTCTTTCTGCCAGTCGAAATGAAATTTCACTTCGTCGTAGGCGGCACGGATGCGGTCGAGATCTTCGACGTCGATGGGGGTGCCATCGCCGAAGTACACGTTCCGCGGAAGATCCTCCACCCGGTACACCGACAGCATGTCGCGGGCGACCTGCTCCGCCAGGCCGGAGACGTGAAACAGATGGGCCTGGTTGAACCAGATCTTCTCGCCGGTTACCGGATGAACTGCCGTGGCCGGGGTGATCTGCTTGGTGCGAAGTCCGTTGTTCTCGGTCCATTCGAACGAGATGTTGTTGCTTTCGCAGAAGGCTTCGACTTGCTGCTTGTCATCGGTCTGGAACACCTCGCTCCAGGGAAGATCGACGTTGCCGTAGTTGCGCACGTACTGCAGCTGTTTGGTTTCGAACTTCTCGACGATCTCGGGCGGGATCCGGGCCAGCACCGCGCGGCTATCGGCCAGCGGAGTGGCGCCGCCCATGCCCGCTGCCGGAGGAATCATGCAGAAGAAGCCGATATGCATGGCCCACACGTTTGCATAGGAGGATTCGTTGTGCTGGGGAATGGTCTCGCTGGGGTGATACTCCGTCGCGGTGTAGACATTTCCGCCGAGCTTGGTGCGAGGCGTGGAGCGGTAGGTGTACTCGGCCAGGTCTTCGCCGAACAGTTCTTGGAGAAACTGGCCGAACTGCTTGGTGCCGTGGAAGCGCAGGCCGCGAATCAGCAACGCGCCGTGCTCGTGCAGGATGGTCTTGACCGACTCCCTGTTCTGACTTGCCCAGCTCAGCGCCTGGGTAAGCGGCTGGACGTTGAAGCGAATTTTGCGCCCCGCCACTTCCTGAAGCTCATTGCGCATGCTCATGGAGATTCTCTCGTGTAGAAGTATCAAGAAGCGTTCCGTTGTTTCAGGTCGACCACACACCGGTGTGCGTGGCCGCCGCTGCTGGGCGCGCATCAACCTGCATCTGCTTCGAGCAGCGGCTCCTCCACTGCCTCGCGGACCGGTTCGCGGAACTGCCGTGAAACCAGACGCGCGTAGTGGGAATGCGTGGTCAGCAGCTCATCGTGGCTGCCTGAGCCCGAGATGCGTCCACGATCGAGGAAGTAGATCCGGTCGGCATGGATGACCGTGGACAGGCGATGCGCGACGACGATGTTGGTGCGCCCCTGCATCAGGGACTCCAGCGCCAGCTTGACCTGATGTTCGGTCTCGCTATCCAGGCTCGACGTGGCTTCGTCCAGTATCAGAATGTCGGGATTGCGCAGGAACATCCGGGCGATGGCGATACGCTGCCGCTGCCCTCCTGAAAGGTTTGCGCCCTGCTCGCTCAGAATGGTGTCCAACCCCTGCGGCATCTGCTCGATGAACGCCAACGCTCCAGCTTTCTCGGCGGCCATGTTCACCATGTCGTCGGGAAAATCGTCGCTGAGTCCGTAGAGGATGTTGTCGCGCACAGTGCCCGGCATGATCGGCGCGCTTTGTGCCACGTAGCCGATGCGCTCCCGCCACGCGGCCAGTGCGAAGTCACCGATCGACTTGCCGTCGTAGAGGATGCTGCCGTCGGTCGGCGCGTAGAACCGCTCGATCAGCGACAGGACGGTGGTCTTGCCATTGCCGCTGGCACCGACCAGCGCGCTGGTCGTTCCCGGTTGGAACACTAGGTTGATCTCGTGCAGCACCTTGGATTCGCGTCCGGGATAGCTGAAAGACACGTTGCGGAACTCCAGCGTCCCGTGGCTGCTGGCCACGGCTTCGCCCCCGGTGGATTCTTCCGTACCCTGAAGCAGCCCGGCGATGCGCGTGGAAGCGCCCCTGGCCTTCTGCAGTTCCTCCAGGAACGTCGTCAGCTGGATCAGCGGCACGGCGACATTGAAGATGTAGAGAATGAACGCCGTGAGCGTGCCGATGCTGATACTGCCGTTGCTCACCCGCGAACTGCCATAGATCAGAACGACCAGGATCGCCGCGGTCAGCGACAGGCTGATCAGTGGTCCGAGCACCGCGCTGATCTTCGCCACCTGGATGCCGAGGTTGCGTATGTCCTGGATCTCCAGCCGGCTGCGCTCGCGTTCGCGCGATTCGGCCGTGAACGCCTTCACCAGACGGATCTCGGAGAGGACATGGGTCAAGATGCCGCCCAGCTTCGCGGTGCGGTCCTGGGTGCTGAGTGCCAACTTTTCCAGGAACGCCACCAGGGGCAGCACCACGCCGAAGGCCAGCACGATGCAGCCGAGAACCGTCAGCGTGAGCCAGGTATCCAGAAACATCAGCACGGTGATGGAACCCACCAGCACCAGCACGCCGCTCAGCAGGTTGATCGCCTGCCGAGTCGCCAGTTCCGAGATCGACTGGCAGTCGTTGAGAACGCGACTGACTCGCTCGCCGGTGCTTTCCTGGTCGAATGACGCCACGGGCAGTCTGAGCAGCTTGTCGATCAACAAGGTGCGCAAGGCGGCGATCAGATCGTAGCCGACGCGGCTCAACAGGTAGGCCGACAACGCCGAAGCGACCGCCCCGGCGAGCATGACCACTGCCAGCAGCGTGATGCTGGAAGTATCGACGGCACCCTTTGCAAGTTCGTCGACCAGTTGCTTGGTCAGTACCGGAAAGGCCAGCGTACCGGCGACGGACACCAGGCTCATGGCAGCTGCGGTCGAGAGCAGCACGCCGGACGGCTTGGCCAGGCGCAGCAGCCGCCACAACGAGCCCAGGGACGAACGGGGGGCGTTCAAAGCAGCAGCTCCCTCTTGCCATACAGGACTTCCGCTTGACGGCCCTGCGAGCGCACGGTCGATTCCAGCACCCTCGCCTCCTTGAACTGCGGCAACTCTTCGGAGTACAGGATGCTGGTGATATGCGTCAGCCAGGGTTCCGCACCCATTGCGTAGACGAAGATGCGCTCGGGGTCGAAGTAGCGATGCATTTCCAGCGCCTTGGCGGCATCGCATCCGTCGAGGCGGCGCGACTGGTCTTCGCCGCGGGTCAGCATCTTCTGCAGCAGCGGGCCATAGAGCCAGGTCGCCGGTGCGCCGACGCACTCCATGCCGAGAAAGAGGCAATCGATGCGCGGCATCAGCTTCTTCAACGGCGCATAGAACTCCGCCATGGGCGGGTTGGAATCGGCGAAGAACAGGCAATTCACGTCGTGCATCTGCACGCCGAAGGCGAGCTTCGATCGAATGTCCAGGTCGGCGTGCTCGCCGTAGAACGGCGCGCCAATGATGCGCCCCCCCTCGAACTCGATGCTTTCGTACTCGCCCAGCTCGATCACCTGCCCGAAGCCGCAGTAGTTCAACATCAGCTTGAGTGACACGTCCGGCAGGTTGCCGCCGCCGGCCCGCCCGACCACCACGTGGTCGACCTTGCTGCGCAGGCGCAGCAGCGTTTCCAGCACGACATGGTCCTGGTGCGGGTGGGTGATCAACACGTAGTCGATGCGCGCGGGCAGATCGTCGAAGGTGAAGTGATCGACCGTCGATTCGCCGGGATAGCTGATCAGCGGGTCGACGAGCACGCTCACGCCGGCGCATTCCACCAGCACACAGGCATGACCGAAATAGCGCACGCGCACCTTGTCTGCGGCCAGATCGTCGGCTTTTGGCCTGGACGGGTGATCGATGAACATTCCCTCCAGCAGGGGCATTTCCCGCGCTGGATCGTCGATGTGGGGCCGCAGCATCTCGAGCAGTTCGCCGATGTCGTGCCTGCCGCTGCTCATGTGGTTCCAGAGCGGATCGCCGAACGGCAGGCGCAGTTCCACCGAGGAAGGTTGCCGACGGATCTGCGGGGTGCTCAACACGAAGGTGCGCGGCTCGTAAGTCGCCTTCTCGAGAATGCAGGTCTGCAGGGAGGCATCGTAGAGCGGGCTCTCGTACAACACCTTCTCGATGATGCGCGCGACGGGATTCTTGCAGACGTCGTAGGAAAGTTCGACGCCGTGACGGATCAGCTCGTCGACCTGCGCGTACAGGCCGGGCACGCCCGACCCTTTGGCCTGTGCAAGCAGCATCTGGTACATGCCGTTGATCGCTTCGGCGCCGCGCAACTGGGTTCCGCAGCGCTCGCGGGTGCGGTCGCGGAACTTCGCCATGTCGGCCGGATCGCCGGTGTAGTTGATGAACGGGCCACCGATGAGTTCGGGAATCTTGATGGACTCCAGATGCTGCGACGGATCGTCGACGAAGGAGTCCAGCAGGTCCAGGTGGTAGCGCGTGTAGTGCCCGAACGTCGACGGGGCGACGAGATACATGTGCGCGAACCACGAATTGATCAGCGGAATGCTGCGGATTCCTGGAGCGAGCGACTTGAAGGTCTTCTGGGTCATACCTTTCCTTGGGAGAGAGTGAAGTCGGCGCTGCGCGACTCCGTCTGCGCAGGACGGGTCGGCGCGTCATGGGTGACGCGCAGCGATTGGTTCATGGGGCCGGCGATCTGGGCGATCAGCGTGTCGTCCTGCATCATCGACATATGGGTGCCGCCCACCTGAGTGATCGTCAGGCGCGGCCCAAGCAGTGCCGACCAGCCATTGCTGCGGTCGGCGCGAGCTGGTTCCTGTGCGCTGTACAGATCGACGTTCATCGCGAGCAACGACGGCGTGTACTCGACACAGGCGCGTGCGATGTCGTTGGCGACCTGGAAACGCCGATCCATCTCGTGGCTGGTCACTTCCGGCATCAGCCAACCGTTGCGATGGCACTCGGCGACCATCGCGTCGAGATTGTCGAACGCGAGCAGCCCCCTCAGGACGATTGGCGACAGATCCGGACGCAAGTACTCGAGCGTGCGGATCAGATAGTGCTTGGTCTCGGCGATCTCGCCTTCCAGGTCCTCCGGCTTGAGCTTGTAGGTATCGATCATTCCCAGGTAGCTCACCGATTCGCCTAGCTCGAGCAACCCACGCGCAATCTCGTAGGCCACCAGTCCGCCACCCGACCATCCGGCGAGCCGATAAGGCCCCACCGGCTGCACGGAAAGGACCTGCTTGAGGTAGTCGCGCGCCATGTCGACGAGCGATCGGTAGACCGGCGGGTCCTCGTGCATCGCCCTGGCTTCGATGCTGTAGACCGGGATGTCGGCGTCGATGAAGCGGGCCAGCCGTTCATAGGCCAGCACGCTGCCGAAACCTTCATGGAAGCAGAAGAGCGGCGCCTGGGCTCCGGCGATTCGGACCGGTATCAGATTGGTCTGCGCGTTCGCCCCCTGCTCGCCCGGCATTGCCACGGCCGCGAGGGCTGCGAGCGTCGGGGCATCGAACACCTGGCGCAAGTCCATGATCAGGCCGCGCCGACGCGCCGCGTCGATCAGACGGGTGATCAACAGCGAGTGTCCGCCCAGTTCGAAGAAGTTGTCGTTGCGCCCCACCCGCCCCACCCGCAGCAGTTCGCTCCACAGCTGCGCCAGCGCGATCTCCACCTCGCCTTGCGGCGGATCGAACTTGCGCCGCGGCAGCGCATCGGCGTCCGGCACCGGAAGCGCTTTGCGATCGAGCTTGCCGTTGGGCGTCAGCGGCAACGCATCCAGCGTTACGAATGCGCTCGGCACCATGTACGCGGGTAGCGTTTTCTGCAGGTGCGTGCGCAAGTCTTCGATCTCCGGCGCGATCCCGGTATGCGTCAGGTAAGCCACCAGGCGTTTGCCGTCGGAGATGTCGTCGCGTGCGAGCACGACCGCCTCCTGCACTTGGCCATGCAGCAGCAATTGCGCTTCGATCTCGCCCGGCTCGATGCGGAAGCCGCGGATCTTTACCTGATGATCGTTGCGGCCCAGGAACTCGATGCCCCCGTCTGTTCGCCAGCGTGCGAGATCGCCGGTGCGATACATCCTGGCGTGCGGATCGGGCTGGAACGGATCGACCACAAATCGCTCGGCGGTCAATTCAGGCCGCTTCAGATACCCAAGCGCCACTCCCGCGCCACCGATGTAGATCTCGCCGACCGCTCCGACCGGCACCGGCTCGCCATGCCGATCCAGAAGGTAAACGGTGGTATTGGAGATGGGCCCGCCAATCGGCACGGTCAGTGCATCGTCCGCCACGGCCGCGACCACGTGCGAGGTTGCGAAGGTCGTTGTTTCGGTTGGGCCGTAAACGTGGAGCAGATGCTCCGGCCCACCGTCGCGCAGCAGCTGGCGGACGATCCCCGCATCGCAACGCTCACCGCCGAACAGCAGATACTTCAAACCACCGAAGATCCCAGGCAGGGCGACCGCGTACTGGTTGAACAAGGCCGTCGTCAGGAACAGGGCCGAGACCTGATGCGACCGCAACGCTGCGGCGAACCGCGCCGGTTCCAGCAGATCCTCTTTGGCGAGAATGAGCACGCGTGCCCCGTTGAGCAATGCCGTCCAGATCTCGAAGGTCGAGGCATCGAATGCCGGATTGCTGCAATGAGCGATGCAATCGTCGCTGCCGATCGCTGCGTATCCATTGTCGATCGCAAGACGATTAATCGCACGGTGAGGCACGATCACGCCCTTCGGCTCGCCGGTCGAACCGGAGGTGTAGATGATGTACGCCGCCTGCTGGGGCTTCAGTCCGAGCGCGACTGAATCAGGATTGCCGTCGGGCGCAAGCTCGATCTCGTCGTTGTCCGCATCCAACGCGATTGTGCGCAACGCACTTTCCGGCAGCTTCCCTTTCAGGCGCTCCTGCGTGAACAGCATCACTGGCGCCGCATCCTGCAACAGATGGGCCAGGCGCGCGGCCGGATAGCTCGGATCCAGGGGCACGTAAGCCGCGCCTGCCTTCAGGATTCCCAACAGCCCGACGATCAGCTCTGGACTGCGCTCCATGCACAGCGCGATCCGATCCTCCGGTTTCACGCCCTGTGCCAGCAGGTAGTGCGCCAGCCGGTTCGCGCGGCGGTTCAGTTCCGCATACGTCAGTTGCAGCCCTTCGTGCACCAGCGCCACCGCATCCGGCGTACTCGCGGCCTGCTGCTCGAACAGTTCGTGGACGCATCGGTCTTGCGGGTAGGCGCGCTTGGTGTCGTTCCACGCCTTCAGCGCCTGATGTCGCTCCGGCTCGCCCATGATCGCGATCGCATCGATGGCCTGTGCGTCGTCGCGCACCATGCCGCGCAACAGCGCCTCCAGGTGGCCCAGATGACGCTGCATCGTGTCCGGTTCAAACAAGGTGGTCGCAAAGCACAGACTGCCGGCGAGACGATCCTGCGCCTCCTGCCACTCCAGGGTGAGGTCGAACTTGGCGTTGGCCGGCGGAACCGGCAGCTCCTCCAGGCTCAGCCCATCCAGTTCGAACGCCGTCTGCGAGGCGTTCTGCAACGTGAACATGAGCTGGAATATGGGGCTGTGCGCTCGCGTGCGCTTGGGCTTGAGCGCTTCGACCACTTGCTCGAACGGCAGGTCCTGATGGTTCTGCGCCTGCAGCACGGCTTCGCGCACCTGGGCCAGGAACTCGGCCACGCTGGGGCGCTTGCTGACATCCAGACGTATCGCCAACGTGTTGACGAAGAACCCGATCAGCGGCTCGACCTCGGCGCGTGTGCGATTGGCGACCGGCGTGCCGATCACCACTTCGTCCTGATCCGCCAATCGCGCCACCAACGCGCCCCAGGCCGCCAGCAAGGTCATGAACAGCGTCGTGCCGTGGCGTTGCGACAAGGCTTTGAGCGATGCGGTGAGCTGCGCATCCAACTCGATCGGCAGGCTGTCTCCACGATAGTCCTGCACCGGAGGACGCGGCTTGTCGGTCTGCAGGTTGACCAACGCGGGTGAGGTTGCCAGCTGCTCGCGCCAGAACGCCAGTTGCTGCTCCTGCACCGCGCCCGTGAGCCAGTCGCGCTGCCACACGGCGTAGTCCGCGTACTGGATCGGCAACGGCGACAGCGGATCGGTCAGCGGCGACAGGCCCTGCACCGTGTACGCGCGGTACAGCTCGGCGAGCTCGCCGGTCAGCACTCCCAGGGACCAGCCGTCGAACACGATGTGATGCATGGTCAGAAGCAGCACGTGATCGTGTTCGCCGAGGCGCAATAGTCGGCCACGAATCAGCGGGCCATCGGCCAGATCGAACGGCGCATCGGCTTCGATGCGCTGCCAATGAACGATGGCGTCTTCCGGCGATAGAGGGTCGTTGCTGAGATCGTGGTGGATCAAAGCGAAGCTTGCGGCCTCGTCGACGCGCTGCGCCGGCTGGCCATCCACCAGTTCGAAATGGGTACGCAAGGCTTCATGACGCTGCACGATGCGATTCAGCGCTGCTTGCAGCGCCGCCTGGTCCAGCGGGCCGCGCAAACGCAGGCCACCGGGCATGTGATAGGCGGTGCTGGCCTCGGTGCCCATCTGCGCGATGAACCACAACCGCTGTTGCGCGAACGACAGCGGCAGGTGTTGCGGCCGCACCGCGGGCATGAGCGCGGGCTGCGCACTGGATGGCGCCTGGCCCGCCTGAGCAGCAAATTCGTGCAGCACGGGATGCGAGAAAAGGCTGGACACCGCCATCTCCACGCCGAGACGCTGGCGCACCCGCGACATCAACTGCACGGTCAGCAGCGAGTGTCCGCCCAGATCGAAGAAGCTGTCATGACGCCCCACCTTCTCCACGCGCAGCAGCTCGCTCCAGACCTGCGCCAGCGTGGTCTCGACCTCGCCTTGCGGTGCCTCGTAGACGCGTTGCGCGAACGCCGCGCCATCGGGCGCCGGCAATGCCTTGCGGTCGAGCTTGCCGTTTGGCGTCAGCGGCAGCGCCTCCAGCACCACGTAGGCCGCCGGCACCATGTAATCGGGCAGCACCTGCGCCAATGCTTCGCGCAGGACGTGCGCTTCGGGCTTCGTATCGTCCGCGGACACGATGTAGGCCACCAGACGCACCTCACCGGGCGCATCTTCGCGCGCCAACACCGCGACCTCACGCACGCCGGGTTGGCTGGCCAGCTGCGCTTCGATCTCGCCCGGCTCGATACGCAAGCCGCGGATCTTCACCTGATGGTCGTTGCGTCCGAGGTACTCGATCGTGCCGTCCGATCGCCAGCGGCCCAGATCGCCGGTCTTGTACATCCGCGCATCGGGCTGCGTCGCGAACGGGTCCTCGACGAACCGTTCGCGCGTCAGCTCCGGACGATTCAGATAGCCGCGCGCCACCTGTGCGCCGCCGATGTGGATCTCGCCCGGTGCGCCCGCCGGTACCGGCTGGCCGTGACGGTCCAGCAGGTAGATCTGGGTGTTCGCGATCGGCCGACCGATGTGGATGACGGCGTCGTCGTGACGAGTCAGGCCCGATGTCGCCACCACCGTCGCTTCGGTCGGGCCGTAGTTGTTCACCAACGCGAACGGCAGGTCCGCCGTCGGCAAGCGACTCAAACGATCGCCGCCGGTCAGCAGCGTGCGCAGGCCTTGACGCTTGCCGTGCCCTCGCGCCAAGGCCGTGTCGGCCAGCGCGGTCACCAGGAAGCTGGTCTGCAGGTCCTGCGCTTCCCACCACGACAACAACGCCGACGGATCACCCGCCGATGCCGAAGGTGGCAACGCCAGCGTCGCGCCCTGGCATAGCGCGGGCCACACCTCCCACGTGCAGGCGTCGAACGCGACGCCAGCCGTGCTCGAGCTGCGTTCGCCCGGCGCGAGCGGGAACGTCTCGCCGTGCCAGCCGATCAGATTGGCCAGATGCCGGTGCTCCACCATCACGCCGTTCGGGCGTCCGGTCGAACCGGAGGTGTAGATCACGTAGGCCAGGTGACTGGTTTGCAGTTCCGTCGACCCGCGTTCTGGATTCGTGGTGGGTCGCTGTAGCCAGGTCGGCTCGTCCAGGACCAGCACACTGGCGGTCATCAACGCTCTGCACGACGGAAGCTGGTCTTGCAAGGACGCCTGGGTGAGAACGACGCGCGGGCGACTGTCGTCCAGCATGAAGGCCAGGCGTTCCTGCGGGTAAGCTGGATCCATCGCCACATAGGCGCCGCCGGCTTTCAGCACCGCGAGCCATGCCGTTACCAGGCCCGGGCCGCGCGCCATCACCACCGCCACCCGGGTCTCGGCGCGCACGCCCTGTGCGATCAGCTGATGCGCCAGACGATTGGCCTGCTCGTTCAACTCGCCGTAGCTCAGGCTTTGACCTTCGAACTCGATCGCCACCGCTTGCGGTGCCGCAGCGACTTGTCGCTCGAACAGTTCGTGCACGCAGCCGTCCTGCGGATAATCGCGCTGCGTCGCGTTCCACGCCGTCAGTACCTGCTGCCGTTCCGCCAAGCTCAGGATCTGGATGCCATCGATCGCCTGCGCATCGTTGTCCACCATGCCGCGCAGCAGCGCTTCCAGGTAGTCGCGATAGCGTTCCATCGTGGTCCGGTCGTACAGAGCACTCGCAAAACCCAGCGTGCCGGCGATTCCCGCCTGGGTTTCGTGCAGATCCAACTCCAGGTCGTACTGGGCGTTGTGCTCGCCGTTGTTCGACGGCAGAACCTGCAGGCTCAGGCCATCCAAGGCCAGGCTCTCATCGGGCGTGTTCTGCCAGGCGAAGGTGAGCTGGAAGATCGGCGTATGCGCCAGCGTGCGCTCCGGCTTCAGTGCTTCCACTACCTGCTCGAACGGCAGGTCCTGGTGACTCTGCGCCTGCAGCACGCGCTCGCGCACCTGACCCAGCAACTGCGCCACGCTGGGTTGATCGCTCAAGTCCAGGTGCAGCGCGAGAGTGTTGACGAAGAAACCGATCAGCGGCTCCATTTCCTGGCGCGTGCGATTGGCCACCGGCGAACCAATCACGACCTGGTCCTGTCCCGCCAGCCGCCCTACCAGCGCGCCCCACGCCGCCAGCAGGGTCATGTACAAGGTCGTGCCGTGACGCTGCGACAGTGCCTTGAGTCCGGCAGTCAACTCGCGATCGAACACGATCGGCAGGATCTCGCCGCGATAGTCCTGCACGGGCGGACGCGGCCGGTCGGTCTGCAGGCTGACAAGTGCCGGCGCGCCGGCCAGTTGCTCGCGCCAGAATGCCGCTTGCCGCTGCTGCACCTCATCGGTAAGCCAATCGCGCTGCCACACGGCGTAGTCCGCGTACTGGATCGGCAGCGCCGGCAGCGGATCGATGGTCGGCGACAGCCCCTGCACCGCGTAGGCCCGATACAACTCATCGAGCTCGCTGGCCAATATGCCCATGGACCAGCCGTCGGAGACGATGTGGTGCATCGCCAGCAGCAGCACGTGATCCTGTTCGTCCAGGCGCAACAACCGACCGCGGATCATCGGCCCGTGCTCGAGGTCGATCGGCGTGTTGGCCTCGATGCGCTGCCAGTGATCAACCGTCTCGTGTCCGTCAGCCAGATCGTGATGCAGCAGGGTGAAGCCCGCTGTTTCGGCGATGCACTGCACCGGTTGATCGTTCGCCACTTCGAAACGCGTGCGCAGCGCTTCGTGACGCTGCACGATGCGATCCAATGCTGCCTGCAGCGCCTCTTTGTCCAGCGGTCCGCGCAAGCTCAAGCCGAACGAGAGCGAGTGCGCGGTGGGCCACATCTGCGCGATGAACCACAGGCGCTGTTGAGCGAACGACAGCGGCCAATGCTGGCGTGCGGCCGTACGCACCGGAATGCCCGTTGGGCGCGCCGAAGGCTTCGTCTTCGTGCGGGCGGCCTTGGCCGCCTGAAGCACTGCCTCGCGCTCGGCGAGCGTCATGTTCTTCAGAGTTGCATTGTTCATTCAACCAGACCTCTGTGCTGGGCAACGATCGATTCGATGTCGTCGGCATCGAATTGCGAAAGTTGGCAGTCGACGATGGCTTCGGAGAATTCCGAGAGACGAGGATTCGAGAAGACCGTCACCAGGGAAATTTCTATGTCCCACTCGCTGCGGACTCTCGAAATCAAGCGGGTCGCCAGCAACGAGTGCCCGCCCAGTTCGAAGAAGTGTTCCTGGCGGCCGATGCGTTCGATGCCGAGCAGCTCGCTCCAGATTTGCGCCAGCGCGGTTTCGGTCTCTCCCTCCGGCGCTTCATAGGCGTTCTGGATCAGGCCGGCCGTCATGGGCAGCGGCAAGGCCTTGCGATCGATCTTGCCGTTGGGCGTCACCGGCAAGGTATGCAACACCACCCACGCGGCCGGCACCATGTAGTCCGGCAACGCTTGGGCGAGCGCGCGGCGCAAGGCCTGCGCGTCGAGTTCCGCGTCTGCGGCGTCTGCGACATAGGCGACCAGCTGCTTGTCGCCCGAAGCGTCTTCCCGTGCCAGCACCAAGGCTTCGCGGACGCCGGGTTGAGCGAGGAGCTTGGCCTCGATCTCGCCCAACTCGATGCGGTAGCCGCGGACCTTGATCTGGTGGTCGTTGCGACCGAGGAAGTCGATCGTGCCGTCGGGACGCCAACGGGCCAGATCGCCGGTGCGGTACATGCGCTCGTCGGAATTTTCGACGAATGGATCGGAGACGAATCGCTCCTCGGTGATCTCGGGTTTGTTGAGGTAGCCACGGGCGACCTGCACGCCGGCGATGTGCAACTCGCCGGCCACGCCGATTGGCGCAGGCCGACCGTGGGCGTCGAGGATGTAGAGCCGGCCGTTGGCGATCGGCTTGCCGATCGGCGGCGCGGTGGTCGCGGCCGCGTCGCAGTCGTGCATGCTGGCGCATACCGTGGCTTCGGTCGGGCCATAGGCATTGATCAGTCGCCGGCCCGGAGCCCACCGCTGCACCTGCGCAGCGCTGGTCGCCTCGCCCGCCAGAATCAGCGTATGCAACTGCGGTAGCGCGGCATCGGCGGGCAAGCTCACCATCAACGCCGGCGGCAGCGTGGCATGGGTGATGCGGTTTGCATCTAGCCACTCCACGAGTTCGACTCCGGCCAGCACGCCGGGCGGCGGCAGATGCAGGCTGGCGCCGGACAACAGCGCCATCACCACCTCCGAGACGCACGCGTCGAAGCTGAAGGAGGCGAACTGCACCACGCGGCTGTCGCGTTCGACGCCAAAGCCGGCGATCTGCGCCTGCGCCAGGTTGCACAGGCCGCGATGCGTGGCCATGACGCCCTTGGGTACACCGGTCGAACCCGAGGTGTAGATGACGTAGGCCAGATGCGATGGATTCAGGCCCAGCGTTCCCGGTTCGAGGTTGTCGTGCGGAAGCTGTTGCCACTGCGCGGCCTCGGTCATGTCCACCACCGGCGTGCGCCAGAGGATGGGACTGGCCGGCAGTTGATCCTGCAGCGCGGCCGTGGTCACCAGGACTCGCGGCCGACTGTCACGCAACATGTAGTCCAACCGTGCCTGCGGGTACGACGGATCCAGCGGCACGTAGGCACCGCCTGCCTTGAACACCGCCAGCATCGCGACCACCATCTCCACGCTGCGCTGCAGGCAGATCGCCACCTTGTCGTCCGGCTTCACGCCAAGCACGTGCAGATGGCGCGCCAAGCGGTTGGCGCGCTCGTTGAGTTCCTGGTAACTCAGCCGCTCATCGCCCTGCTCCAGCGCGATGGCCTGCGGCGTGGCCTGCGCCTGTCGCTCGAACAGCTCGTGGATGCAGTCGTCCGGATGCGGCCAGTTCTGTTGCGTGTCGTTCCACGCCACCAACACTTGATGACGCTCGGCCTGGCCCAGCACTTCGATCTGCCAGGACGGCGTCTGCGGCGCGTGCTCCAGTGCCTCGACCAGGCATTCGAGCGCGCGGTGCATATACGTGCACATCCGATGCGGGTCGATCGGGCGCTCGATCAGCGCCTTCAACTCGAAGTCTTCGCCGAGGTCGTCCACCGCCAGGATGAACGGCACGTGGTTCGTGCGCTCGACAGCCGACAGCACTTCCACGCCCTGCGCCCAGGCCGGTGTGTCGGCTTCGTCGCCGGCTTCGATGCTGTGACGATAGTTCATCACCGCCGAGAACAAGGGCGTGCTCGCCGGCAAGTCGCTGCAGCGCTGGGCCAGGGCCAGGGAGGCGTGCTCATGGCCGAGCAGGCCCGACAGCGTGGCGTGAGTTTGGCGGATGCCGTCCTGCACGCCGATCTCGCCCAGTCGTACGCGCATCGGCAAGGTGTTGATGAACAAGCCCATCGCGCGTTCTGCGCCCGCACCGCCCTGGAGTCGGCCGAACAGCACCGTGCCTAGCACCACGTCGTCGCGCCCGGTGGTCTTGGCCAACACCTGTGCCCAAGCCCAATGGAACAGGCTCGCCGTGCTCACGCCCAAGGTGCGGGCCTGATGGCGCAAACGTTGCGACAACGCACGCGGGAGTGGCAGCTGCGCTTCCTGTACGTTCTCGCCCTCGCCCTGCACCTTCAGCATGCCGAACGGCGCCGTCGGCTCGTCCACATCGCCGAGCATCTGGCTGAAGAAGGCTTCGTGCTCCTGCGCGCTCACACCTAGCCGCGCCTGCGCCACGAAGTTGCGGAACGGCACCGGCTCCGGCAGTTCCTGCGCCCGGTCGGTCACGATCAGGCCGATCTCGTGCAACAGCACGTCCAGCGCGGTGTGATCCAGCACCAGGTGGTGATGCACCAGTTGCAGCAGCCAGCGCTCGCCGCGTTCGTCAAACGCGACGTGGCCGCGCATCAACGGCGCTTGGTGCACGTCCATCCGGGTGTGCAGCGGATCGGCCAACTCAGCCAATCGGGTCGCCACATCGCCTTCAGGCAGGTTCGGCGTTCCCACTTCGAATCGGGCCTCGCGCCACACTACCTGTACCGGTTCGGTCAAGCCCTCCCACAGCACAGCGGTACGCAAGACGTCATGGCGGTCGATGACCTGCTGCAGCGCACGCATGAAGCCGTCCAGGCGTGCGCGCGAGTCGAACGACAAGGTGGTCGACAACAGATACGCGTCGCCCTGCGCTTGCATCAGGTGATGGAACAGGATGCCTTCCTGCAACGGAGCCAGCGGATAGATGTCCTGCACGTTGGCCGCGCCGCCGGGCACGGCGTCGACGATGCGCGCGACCTGCGCCGGATCGAGATCGACCAGCGTCAGCATCTGCGGGGTGATCGCTTCGCAACCCGACGGGATGCCATTGGCGGGCACCGTCACGTCGCCAGAGCCGGTGCGTCTTGCGTTCTCCACCGCTACCGCCAGTCCGGCCAGCGTCGGCTGAGCGAACAAGGCTCGGATATCGACATGCAGCTGTTCGCGCCGCAGGCTGCCCATCAAGCGCACAGCCAGCAACGAATGACCGCCGAGCTCGAAGAAGTTGTCGTGCCGCCCCACCTGCTCGACGCCCAGCAGCTCGCTCCAGATCGCGGCCAGCATGGTCTCGACCGCGCCCTGCGGAGCTTCGAAGTCGCGCTGTGCGAACGCCACATCTCCTGGAGCCGGCAACGCGCGGCGGTCGATCTTGCCGTTGCCGGTCAGTGGCAGCGCCTCCAGCACCATGTAGGCCGCCGGCACCATGTAGTCCGGCAAGGTCTGCGCCAAGGCTTCGCGCAGGCCATGTGCATTGGGTGCGGCGCCATCGGCAGCGGCAACCAGGTATGCGACCAGCCGCTTGTCGCCCGGCTCGTCCTCGCGCGCCAGCACGGCCGCTTCGCGCACGCCGGGTTGGCGCAGGAGCTCGGCTTCGATCTCGCCCAACTCGATGCGGAAGCCGCGGATCTTCACTTGATGGTCGATGCGGCCGAGGAACTCCAGATCGCCCTCGCCCAGGTAGCGCACCAGATCGCCGGTCTTGTACAGCCGGCCCGGGCCGAACGGATTGGCGATGAAGCGTTCCTCGGTCAGCTCCGGTCGGTTCAAGTAGCCGCGAGCGACACCGGCGCCACCGATGTAGAGCTCGCCCACGCTACCGATCGGCTGCAGCTGCTGGTTCGCACCGAGCACGTACAACCGGGTGTTGCCGATCGGGCGCCCGATCGGCGTGGCTGCCGAGCCGGCCAGCTGCGCCAGCTCTTCTTGCGTTGCCAGCGTCCACACGCTGCAGCCGACCACGGTTTCGGTCGGGCCGTACTCGTTGATGAAGCTCGCCTGCGGCAGCAGTTCGCCCTTCCAGCGTCGCAACGTTGCCGACGGCAGTTGCTCGCCACCGACCACGATGCAGTGCGGTGCTTGGCCCGAAGCGACGTCGCGCTCCAGGTACGACAAGGCCTCCAGATGCGCCGGCGTGATCTTGAACAGCCAGCCCTCGCCCGGCGCGAACAGCCGCTCCGACAACCGCGCCAGCGTCTGCGTATGCGTCTCGTCGGGCAGCAACCACACCGGCTTGCCCGCCAGCAGCGGTGGCAGCAGGGTCGTCAGGGTGGCGTCGAAGCACAGGGGCGAGCTCACCACCGAGCCGGCCAGGCCCGGCAGATACGACGCCACCGCGTGCGCCACGTAGTTGCTCAGTCCGCCGTGCTCGACCATCACGCCCTTGGGCTGGCCGGTCGAACCGGAGGTGTACATCACGTAGGCCACATCGGACAGCGCCACACTTGGTAGATCGCCTTGCGCGTAGTCCTCCAGCCAGTTGTCGTCGCTGGCCGCGCCGTCCATCAGCACCACGTCGACGCCCTGCAACGGCAGCTCGTCGATCGTCCCTGCTTCCAGCAGGGCCCAGCCGATCCCGGCGTCCTGCACCATGTAGCCCAGGCGCTCCTTCGGCAGCTTCGGCTCCAGCGGGACGTACGCAGCACCTGCCTTGAGCGCGCCCAGCACGGCGATCAGCAGCTCGGGCGAACGCGACAGGTAGATGCCCACGCGCGCGCCGAGCGTGACGCCCGCATCGAGCAGGTAGTGCGCCAGTCGATCGGCCTTGGCATTGAGCTGCGCGTAGGTCAGTGCTTGGTCTTCGAAGCGCAACGCCACGGCTTCGGGCGTGCGTGCCGCCTGTGCCTCGAACTGCGTGTGCACGCAGACTTGCGGATACGCGCGTTCGGTCGCGTTCCAGTCCACGCACAAGCGCGTTTGTTCGGTAGCGTCGAGCAGCGGCGACTCATCGACAAGTTGCTTCGGACGCTCGGTCATTTCATGCAACAAGCGCGCGAAGTGTCCCATCATCTGCGTCATCAACCAATCGTCGAAGAGCTCGGCGTTGTAGACCAGCCGCGCTTCGAAGCCGCCATCGTGCGGGTACACGCACAGGTGCAGATCGTACTTGCCGTGGCCCAGGTTGGTTTCCACCGGCCGGGCCACGATATCGCCGCTGCGCACGACTTGCCCTGCCTGCGCGTCGTACTCGAACACGACGTCGAACAGCGCCGAGCGGCTCGCTTCCTGCTCGAGATCGAGCTGATCCGTCAGCAGGTCGAACGGTATGTCGCCATGCTGCACGGCGCGCTTGAGCGTGCGCGACACGTCCGTCAACAACGTTTCGAAATCGCATTCCGCGGGCACGATGGTGCGCAGCGGCAGCAGGTTGGACAGCGAACCCACCACGCCGTCCAGTCCGGACGGATCTCGACCCGCAACGCTACTGCCGATGACGATTTCATCGTGCCGCGTATAGCGCCTGAGCAAGGCCACGAAGCCGGCAAGCAACGTGTCCTCGATTGCCAGCGCACGGTCTTGCGCGAAGCCTTGCAGGCGCTCGCGCAGTCCGGCATCGATGGCGAAGCCGTGACGGCCGGCAATGAACCTTTGCAGCGCCGAGCGCGGCCGGTTCGACGGCAGTTCCAGTACTGCCAGGCGGCCACGCAACTGCTGCTTCCAGAACATCGACAAAGGCTCGAGCGTGTCGACCCCGAGCGTCGATTGCCAGCGCACATGGTCGCCGAAGCTCAGCGGAAGCATCGGCAACGCCGGTGTCTGCCCTGCCACGAGCGCCGCATACGCGGTCACCAGTTCCTGCGCGAGCAACTGCAAGGAGCGGCGGTCGGCCACGATGCGATGGACGACGATGCACAGCCACGCGCGGGCATCCGCGTCGCGCAGCAGCGTGGCGCGAATGAGCCGGTCCCGGTCGATCCGGAATGGCCGTTCCACCTCGGCCAAAGCGCACGCCAGCAGCGTTTGTCCGCCGTCAAGCTCGAACTGTGCCAGCGGCAGCGGCATGTGGGGATCCACGTTCTGCCAGACGGACGGGCCGTCATCGACGAAGCGCGTACGCAACGCATCATGGCGTTCGATCACGACGTTCAGCGCCGCTTCCAGATGCGCGAACGACACCGCGCCTTCGAACTCCAGCAACAAGGGAAGGTTGTGATACGTCGGCGCGGCATCGTCGACGCGTCCGGCTTCGGAAGCGTCGGCGGACCACAGCCGCTGCTGTTGCGGCGACAAACCGCGGCGCGCTCCGTTGTCTTGCACCGCCATGATCTCGTGCTTGATTCCGGGCAAGGCTTCCGGCATGCCCAACTCATCGATGCGTGTTTCTGGCGCGACCGCAACGGCATCGAGCAACCGCGCGAAGCGTGCGGCCAGGCGCTCGATGGTTGAGGCTTCGAACAAGGCAGCGTCGTACTCGTAGGCCACGTCGATCGCGCCGTCGCGTTCGTTCACGTACAGCGTGAGATCGAACTTGACCGTGTGCTCGGTCAGCGGCAGTTCCTCCAGGCTCAGTTCGGGCAGGTGCACGACCGGATCGGGCACGCTCTGCATCTGCACCATGACCTGGAACACGGGCGGCACGCCGGGGAGACGCACCGGCTTGAGTTCTTCCAGGAGTTTGTCGAACGGCAGATCCTGATGCAGGTAGGCCTGGATCAGGGTGGCGCGCACCTGCTGCAGCAGCGATTCGAAGCTCTGGGCCGGGTCGAGCCGGGTGCGTATCGCCTGCGTGTCGAGGAACAAACCGATCAGCGGCTCGACTTCGGCACGGCTGCGATTGGCCACCACGGTGCCGACGTTGAGATCGGACTGCCCGTTGTAGCGCGATAGCACGACGTTGAAGGCGGCCATCAGCACCATGAACAAGGTGCTGGAATGGCTCGCGGCCAGCTCGTTGAGGGCGACGGTCGTCGCTTGCGGTATCTGCGCGTGGACCATGCCGCCGACGAATCCCTTGGTCGGCGGACGCGGATGATCGGTCGGCAACGTCGACAGTTGCGGGCTGCCAGCGAGTTGGCCACGCCAGTACGCGAGCAGGTGCTCCTGCGTGGAGGCATCCAGACATTGCCGTTGCCACAAGGCGTAGTCCGCGTACTGCACCGGGAGCGGTGGCAAAGGGTCGCGCGAATGTGCCACGCCTTCGATCGCATAGCCGCGGTAGAGCGCGCTGAGCTCGTCGGCCAGCACGCCGAGCGACCAGCCGTCGGAGACGATGTGGTGCAGCGTCAACAGCAGCACATGGTCCTGCTCGTCCAACCGCAGCAGGCGGCCACGGAACAGCGGACCGCGGTTGAGATCGAAGGGCTCGCGCGCCTCCAACCCGCTCCAGTATTCGATCGCGGCGTCACGGTCGTCGGCGTCGAGGTGCAGATCCTGGTATGTCAGTTCGAATGGCGCCGCGGCACTGATGCGCTGCACCGGCTGGTCGTCGACAAGCTCGAAGTGGGTGCGCAACGCCTCGTGACGCAGCACGATGCGATCCAGCGCCGCCTGCAACGCCGGCTGGTCCAGTCGGCCGCGTAGCCGCAGGCCAATGGGCATGTGATAGGCGGCGCTCGCGTCCTCGCCGAACTGCGCGGCCAGCCACAAGCGTTGCTGCGCGAACGACAGGGGCATGTCGTCCGGACGCGCGACGGGCACGAGCGCGGGCAACGCTTCGGTTTGCGTCTGGCTCGCCACACTCGCGAAGTCGTGCAGCACCGGATGGGCAAACACGCTCGACAAGGCCAGGTTCAGCCCCAGGGTCTGGCGCACGCGGGAGATCATCCGCACCACCAGCAACGATTGCCCGCCGAGCTCGAAGAAGCTGGCGTACCGCCCCACTCGCTCGACTTGCAGAATCTCGCTCCAGATTCCTGCCAGCGCGGTCTCCAGCGGACCTTGCGGCGCGACATAGTCGCGCTGCGTCGAGGCCGAGCCACCGGGAGCCGGCAACGCGCGGCGGTCGATCTTGCCGTTGCCGGTCAGTGGCAGTGCCTCCAGCACCATGTAGGCCGCCGGCACCATGTAGTCCGGCAAGGTCTGCGCCAAGGCTTCGCGCAGGGCATGTGCATTGGGTGAGGCGCCATCTGCCGCGGCAACCAGGTATGCGACCAGCCGCTTGTCGCCCGGCTCGTCCTCGCGTGCCAGCACGGCCGCTTCGCGCACGCCGGGTTGGCGCAGGAGCTCGGCTTCGATCTCGCCCAGCTCGATGCGGAAGCCGCGGATCTTCACTTGATGGTCGATGCGGCCGAGGAACTCCAGATCGCCCTCGCCCAGGTAGCGCACCAGGTCGCCGGTCTTGTACAGCCGGCCCGGGCCGAACGGATTGGCGATGAAGCGCTCCTCGGTCAGCTCCGGTCGGTTCAAATAGCCGCGCGCGACACCCGCGCCACCGATGTAGAGCTCGCCCACGCTACCGATCGGCTGCAACTGCTGGTTCGCACCGAGCACGTACAACCGGGTGTTGCCGATCGGGCGCCCGATCGGCGTGGCTGCCGAGCCGGCCAGCTGCGCCGGCTCTTCTTGCGTTGCCAGCGTCCACACGCTGCAGCCAACCACCGTCTCGGTCGGGCCGTACTCGTTGACGAAGCTGGCTTGCGGCAGCAGTTCGCCCTTCCAGCGACGCAGCGTTGCCGACGGCAGTTGCTCACCGCCGACCACGATGCAGTGCGGTGCGTCACCCGCAGCGACGTCGCGCTCCAGGTACGACAAGGCCTCCAGATGCGCCGGCGTGATCTTGAACAGCCAGCCCTCGCCGGGCGCGAACAAGCGCTCCGACAACCGCGCCAACGTCTGCGTATGCGTCTCGTCGGGCAGCAACCACACCGGCTTGCCCGCCAGCAGCGGTGGCAGCAGCGTCGTCAGGGTGGCGTCGAAGCACAGCGGCGAGCTCACCACCGAGCCGGCCAGGCCCGGCAGATACGACGCCACCGCATGCGCCAGATAGTTGCTCAGCCCGCCGTGCTCGACCATCACGCCCTTGGGCTGGCCGGTCGAACCGGAGGTGTACATCACGTAGGCCACATCGAACAGCGCCACACTTGGCAGATCACCTTGCGCGTAGTCCTCCAGCCAGTGGTCGTCGCTGGCCGCGCCGTCCATCAGCACCACGTCAACGCCCTGCAACGGCAGCTCGTCGATCGTCCCTGCTTCCAGCAGGGCCCAGCCGATCCCGGCGTCCTGCACCATGTAGCCCAGGCGCTCCTTCGGCAGCTTCGGCTCCAGCGGGACGTACGCAGCACCTGCCTTGAGCGCGCCCAGCACGGCGATCAGCAGCTCGGGCGAACGCGACAGGTAGATGCCCACGCGCGCGCCGAGCGTGACGCCCGCATCGAGCAGGTAGTGCGCCAGTCGATCGGCCTTGGCATTGAGCTGCGCGTAGGTCAGTGCTTGGTCTTCGAAGCGCAACGCCACGGCTTTGGGCGTGCGTGCCGCCTGTGCCTCGAACTGCGTGTGCACGCAGACTTGCGGATACGCGCGTTCGGTCGCGTTCCACTGCCCCAGCATTTGCTGACGCTCGCCTTCGCCGAGCACCTCGATCTGCCAGGAGGGCGTCTGCGGTGCGTGTTCCAGCGCCTCGACCAGGCGATCCAGCGCGTTGTGCATGTACGCGCACACTCGCTGCGGCTCGACCGGCTCCTCGATCTGCGCCCTGAGTTCGAAGTCCTCGCCCAGGTCGTCCACCGACAGCGTGAACGAGTAATTGGTGCGTTCGCGCACCGACAGCATCTCCACGCCGTGCGCCCAATCCGGCGTGGTGTCGCCGGCCGGCGTCGTGTGGCGATAGTTCAACAAGGCCGAGAACAACGGCGTGTTCGCCGCCAGCGCGCTGCAGCGTTGGGCGAGCGCCAGCGGCGCGTGCTCGTGGCCGACCAGGCCCGACAGCGTGGCGTGGGTCTGGCGGATGCCGTCCTGCACGCTGAGCTCGCCCAGGTGCACGCGCATCGGCAAGGAGTTCATGAACAAGCCCGCTGCACGGTCAGCGCCCGCACCGCCTTGCAGGCGTCCGAACAGCACCGTGCCGAACACCACGTCCTCGCGACCGGTGGCCTTCGCCAGCACCTGTGCCCAGGCCCAATGGAACAGGCTGGCCGTGCTCACGCCCAAGGCCCGGGCCTGATGACGCAGGCGTTTCGACAAGGTGCGTGGCAGTGCCAGCTCGGCCTCGTGCACGTTCTCGCCGTCGCCATGCACTTCCAGCATTCCGAACGGTGCGGTCGGCTCGTCGACATCGCCCAGCATCTGGCGGAAGAAGGCTTCGTGCTCCTGCGCGCTCACACCCAACCGCGTCTGCGCCACGAAGTTGCGGAACGGCACCGGCTCCGCCAGATGGTCCGAACGGCCGGTGCGGATGAGGCCGATCTCCTCGTAGATCAACTCGACGGCCACATGGTCCATCGCGAGGTGATGCTGCAGAAGCAGCAACAGCCAGCGCTGGCTGCCTTGGTCGAACGCCGCGGTGCCTCGCATCAACGGCGCCTGGCGCACGTCCATTCGCGCGTAGCGCGGATCGGCCAGCTCGGCCAGCCGCGCGGCTGCGTCGCCGTCGGCCAGCTCAAGCGTGTCCACATCGAGCCGCGCCTGTCGCCATACGACCTGCACCGGTTCGGGCAAGCCTTCCCAGTGCACCGCAGTGCGCAGCACGTCGTGACGATCGACGACTTGCTGCAAGGCCTGCACGAACTCGTCCAGACCTGCGCGAGACTCGAACGACAGCAGGGTCGACAGCAGGTAGGGGTCGCCGCGGGTCTGCAAGAGATGGTGGAACAGGATGCCGTCCTGCAGCGGAGCGAGCGGATAGATGTCCTGCACGTTGGCCGCGCCGCCCGGAACGGCGGCCACGATGCGAGCGATTTGCGCCGGATCCAGGCTCACCAGCGGCAGCATCTTCGGCGTGATCGCCTCGCAGCCCTGCGGGATCCCGTTGGCAGGCACGGTCACACCGCGCCAACCGGCACGCTGGGCTTCTTGAACGGCTTGCGCCAGCACGGCCAGTGTGGGCTTGGCGAACAGGGCGCGGATATCGGCGTGCAATCCTTCGCGCCGCAGACGCTCCATCAGTTGCACGGCCAGCAGCGAATGACCTCCGAGTTCGAAGAAGTTGTCGTTGCGCCCGACCTTCTCCACGCGCAGCAGTTCGCTCCAGATCTGCGCCAGTACCATTTCCACTTCGCCTTGCGGCGCTTCATAAGCGCGCTGCGCGAATGCCTCCCCGTCGGGTGCTGGCAACGAACGGCGGTCGACTTTTCCGTTCGGCATCAGCGGGAGCGCGTCCAGCACCACGTACGCCGCCGGCACCATATGGTCCGGCAGCGTCTGTGCCAGGGCCTGACGCGAGGCCTGCGGATCGAGTTCGGCGTTCGGCTCCGCCACGAGATAGGCCACCAGCCGCTGCTCGCCCGGTGCGTCCGCGCGGGCCAGTACCACCGCCTCGCGGATGCCCGGCTGTCGACGGAGCTGCACCTCGATTTCGCCCAGCTCGATGCGGAAGCCGCGGATCTTGACCTGCTCGTCGTTGCGGCCCAGGTACTCCAGCGTCCCGCCCGGCAGCCAGCGCCCCAGGTCGCCGGTCTTGTACATGCGCGCACCGGCCCGCATCGCGAACGGATCGGCAACGAAGCGCTCGCGCGTCAACTCCGGTCGGTTGAGATAGCCGCGCGCCAGGCCGGTGCCACCGAGGTGGATCTCGCCTGGAATTCCCATCGGCACCGGCTGGCCGCGGCGATCCAGCAGGTAGATCGCGATATCGGCCATCGGCTGTCCGATGTGCACGTCGTCGCCAGACGTGACCTCCTGCACGGTCGCCGTGATGACGGCCTCGGTAGGGCCATAGGCGTTGAAAAGGCGTGGCCTGTGGCCGCCGCGGGCAACCCAGTCCTGTATCGCCTTGGCCTCGACAGCCTCGCTGCCGATGACCACGATGCGCACGTTGTCCGGCATTGCGACAGCACGATCGGCCGTGACGTACTGCCAGAACTTGGTCGGTAGTTCCGCAACCGTGATGCGTGATTCGGCGCACAGCTTCCAGAACTGCACGGCGCCGCTCTGCCATTCCTGGGTTCGCAGCACAAGGGTTGCGCCGATGGTCAGCGCGCCCATGATCTCTTCGATCGACACATCGAAATTGATCGAGGTGAACTGCAGTATCCGGTCCGTGGACAGGAAACCGTAACGCTTGGTCAGTGCCTGGATGCGGCGGCACAGCGGCCCGTGTTCGACCGCGACGCCCTTGGGCTGGCCGGTAGAACCGGAGGTGTAGATCACGTAGGCGAGACGGTCGCCGGCCAGGCCGAGATCTGCCGTGGCGAGATTGGCGGCCGGCAGCGACTCCCAGGGGCGTTGCGGACCATCCAGGTCCACCACCGTCATGACGGAGGCCAGCTTGCGTGCGACCTCCAACCCGGCCTGGGTGAGCAGCACCCGCGGCTGGCTGTCTTGCAGCATGTAGTCCAGGCGTTCCTGCGGATACGAAGGATCCAGCGGCACGTAAGCGCCACCGGCTTTGAGAACGGCGAGGATCGCTACCAGCATCTCCGCGCTGCGCTGCAGGCAGATCGCCACGCGCTCCTCCGGAACGACGCCCAGCTCGCGCAGATGGCGGGCCAGCCGGTTGGCGCGCTCGTTGAGTTCCTGGTAGCTCAGCCGCTCATCGCCCTGCTCCACCGCGATGGCATGCGGTGCGGCTACTGCCTGACGCTCGAACAGCTCGTGGATGCAGACATCGGCATTCGGCGCGCTATGCGGTTTGTCGTTCCAGGCCACCAGTACCTGATGGCGCTCGGCCTCGCCCAGCACGTTGATCTGCCAGGACGGAGTCTGCGGTGCGCGCTCCAGCGTCAGGGCCAGATGCTCCAGGGCGTTGTGCATGTACGCGCACACCCGCTGCGGCTCGACCGGTGCTACCGCCTGCGCGGTCAACTTGAAGCCATCGCCAAAGTCGTCCACCGACAGGTCGATGGGATAGCTGGAACGCTCCTGCACGGACACGAGGGACGCGCCAGGCACCCATTCCCACGAATCCTGTTCATCGGCGCTGTGGCGATAGTTCAGCATGGCGGTGAACAACGGCGTGCTTGCGGGCAGCGCGCTGCAGCGCTGCGCCAGTGCCAGCGAGGCGTGCTCATGTCCGACCAGTCCCGACAGTGTGGCGTGGGTCTGGCGAATGCCGTCCTGCAGACCGATGTCGCCCAGGCGCACGCGCATCGGCAGCGTGTTGATGAAGAGCCCCACTGCGCGATCGGTGCCGGCACCGCCTTGTAGACGGCCGAACAGCACCGTGCCGAACACCACGTCGTCGCGACCGGTGGTCTTGGCCAGCACCTGTGCCCAGGCCCAGTGGAACAAGCTGGCCGCGCTCACGCCCAGAGCGCGAGCCTGATGCCGCAGACGCTGCGACAGTGCTGACGGCAGCATCAGCTCGGCTTCGTGCGCGTTCTCACCGCCACCGTGTACTTGCAGCAATCCGAACGGCGCGGTCGGCTCGTCCACATCGCCGAGCATCTCGCGGAAGAACGCCTCGTGCTCTTGCGCGCTCACGCTTTCCCGCGCCTGGACCACGAAGTTGCGGAACGGCACCGGATCCGGCAGTTCCTGCGCACGATCGGACAGGATCAGGCCGATCTCGTGCAGCGACACGTCCAGCGCGGTGTGATCAAGCACCATGTGGTGATGGACCAGGCGCAGCAGCCAGCGCTGGCCGCGCCGATCGAATGCGGCAAGGCCGCGGATCAGCGGCGCCTGCTGCAGGTCGATTCGGCGCGCACCGTCGTGACGATCCAGTGCGGCTGCGACGTCGTTCTCGTCGAGTTCCAGCGTCTGCACGTCGAGTCGTGCCTCGCGCCACACCACCTGGACCGGCGCGTCCAGGCCCTCCCACAGCACCGCGGTGCGCAGGACGTCGTGGCGGTCGATGACCTGCTGCAGGGCCTGCACGAAGTCGTCGAGCTGCGCGCGCGCATCGAAGCCCAGGGTAATCGACAGCAAGTAGGGATCGCGGTCCTGCTGCAGCAGGTGGTGGAACAGGATGCCTTCCTGCAGCGGAGCCAGCGGATAGATGTCTTGTACGTTGGCAGCACCGCCAGGCACTGCATCGACGATGCGCGCGATCTGCGCCGCATCCAGATCGATCAGTGGCAGCATCTGCGGCGTGATCGCCTCGCAGCCCGGCGGGATGGCATTGGCCGGCACCGTCACTGGGTGCCGACCAGCACGTGAGGCCTGTTCCACGCCTTGCGCCAGCGCAGCCAGCGTCGGTCGCGAGAACAGAGCACTGATGTCGGCCTGCAGACCGTCGCGCCGCAGGCGTTCCATCAGTTGCACCGCCAGAAGCGAGTGCCCGCCGAGTTCGAAGAAGTTGTCATGACGCCCCACCTTCTCCACGCGCAGCAGCTCGCTCCAGATCTGCGCCAGCGTGGTCTCGACCTCGCCTTGCGGTGCCTCGTAGACGCGTTGCGCGAACGCCGCGCCATCGGGCGCCGGCAGTGCCTTGCGATCGAGCTTGCCGTTTGGCGTCAGCGGCAGCGCCTCCAGCACCACGTAGGCCGCCGGCACCATGTAATCGGGCAACACCTGCGCCAATGCTTCGCGCAGGACGTGCGCTTCGGGCTTCGTATCGTCCGCGGACACGATGTAGGCCACCAGGCGCACTTCACCGGGTGCATCCTCGCGCGCCAACACCGCGACCTCACGCACGCCGGGTTGGCTGGCCAGCTGCGCTTCGATCTCGCCCGGCTCGATACGCAAGCCGCGGATCTTCACCTGATGGTCGTTGCGTCCGAGGTACTCGATCGTGCCGTCCGATCGCCAGCGGCCCAGATCGCCGGTCTTGTACATCCGCGCATCGGGCTGCGTCGCGAACGGGTCTTCGACGAAACGTTCGGCGGTGAGCTCCGGACGATTCAGATAGCCGCGCGCCACCTGTGCGCCGCCGATGTGGATCTCGCCCGGTGCGCCCGCCGGCACCGGCTGGCCGTGACGGTCCAGCAGGTAGATCTGGGTGTTCGCGATCGGCCGACCGATGTGGATGACGGCGTCGTCGTGACGAGTCAGGCCCGATGTCGCCACCACCGTCGCTTCGGTGGGGCCGTAGTTGTTCACCAACGCGAACGGCAGGTCCGCCGTCGGCAAGCGACTCAAACGATCGCCGCCGGTCAGCAGCGTGCGCAGGCCTTGGCGCTTGCCCTGCCCTCGCGCCAAGGCCGTGTCGGCCAGCGCGGTCACCAGGAAGCTGGTCTGCAGGTCCTGTCCTTCCCACCACGACAACAACGCCGACGGATCACCCGCCGATGCCGAAGGTGGCAACGCCAGCGTCGCGCCCTGGCACAGCGCGGGCCACACCTCCCACGTGCAGGCGTCGAAGGCGACGCCAGCCGTGCTCGAGCTGCGTTCGCCCGGGGCGAGCGGGAACGTCTCGCCGTGCCAGCCGATCAGATTGGCCAGATGCCGGTGCTCCACCATCACGCCATTCGGGCGTCCGGTCGAACCGGAGGTGTAGATCACGTAGGCCAGGTGACTCGGGTCCGCAGTTGCCTCGCAAACGGGCACCGCGGTGGCCGGCTGCGCATCCCATGGGCGCTGCGCAGCGTCCACCTCGATCACGGTCCAGTCGCCCGACAGATTCCCGCTAAACGTCAGATCGGCCTGGGTCAGCACGACGCGGGGCGCGCTGTCGCCGAGCATGTCGCGCAGCCGCTCCGGTGGCGATGTCGGATCCAGCGGCACATAGGCACCACCGGCCTTCAGCACGGCCAGCATCGCCATCACCAGGTCCGGTCCGCGCCGTAGGCACAGAGCCACCCGCTCTTCGGCATCGACACCCAGCGCACGCAGTTGATGCGCCAAGCGGTTTGCGCCCTCGTCCAGCGCCTGATAGCTCAGGCGCTGGCCTTCGTATTCGATCGCCACGGCCTGCGGCGTCCGCGCCACCTGCCGTTCGAACAGCTCATGCACGTACAGACCCTGCGGGTACGCACGGGCAGTGTCGTTCCACGTCGTCACAACCTGGCGACGCTCCGCCTCGCCGACGATCGCAATCGCATCCACCGCTTGCGCGTCGTCGCGCACCATGCCGCGTAGCACCGCCTCCAGATAGCCGAGGTGACGCTGCATCGTCGCGGGCTCGAACAAGGCGCTCGCGAAGTTCAACGTACCGACGATGCGTTCCTGGGCTTCCTGCAGCTCCAGGGTCAGGTCGAACTTGGCGTCAGTCGCCTGGGGCGCAAGCTGTTCCACGCCAAGGCCGTCCAGTTCGAACGCCGTCTGCGGCACGTTCTGCCAGGCGAACATGAGCTGGAAGATGGGACTGTGCGCCATCGTGCGCTGCGGATTGAGCGCTTCCACCACCTGTTCGAACGGCACGTCCTGATGGCTTTGTGCCTGCAACGCGCGCTCGCGAACTTGCGAAAGCAACTGCGACACGCTCGGGCGATCGCTGAAATCCAGGCGCAACGCCAAGGTGTTGACGAAGAATCCGATCAGCGGCTCCACTTCGACGCAGCTGCGATTGGCGATCGGCGTGCCGATCACCACCTCGTCTTGTCCCGCCAGGCGCGTCACCACGGCGCCCCACGCCGCGAGCAGCGTCATGTACAAGGTCGCGCCATGACGCCGCGACAGCGCCTTCAGCGCCGCTGTCAACTCGCGATCGAACTCGATCGGCAGGCACTGGCCCTTGTAGTCCTGCACCGCGGGGCGCGGCTTGTCGGTCGGCAAGCTGACCAGCGTCGGCGCGTTGGCGAGTTGCGCGCGCCAGTAGGCCAGTTGCTGCTGTTGCACTTCACCGCTGAGCCAATCGCGCTGCCACACCGCGTAATCGGCGTACTGCACGGGCAGCCCCGGCAGCGGGTCGGTCGCGAGAGCCACGCCCTCCACCGCATAGCCGCGATACAACGCGCCGAGTTCGCGCGCCAGAACATCCAGAGACCAGCCGTCGGAGACGATGTGGTGCATCGTCAGCAGCAACACATGCTCTTGCGCATCCAGGCGCAGCAGGCGCCCACGGATCAGCGGCCCTTGCGCGAGGTCGAACGGCGTACTGGCCTCGATGCGGCGCCAGTCGTCGACCGCGTCCGCACGCGGCCGACCATCAACGGTCAAATCCTGTCGTGTGAGCGCAAAGGTGGCCGCTTCGACGATGGATTGCGCCGGCTGGCCGTCCACCAGCGCGAAGTGCGTGCGCAGCGCTTCGTGACGCTGCACGATACGATCCAACGCAGCCTGCAACGCGGCCTCATCCAGCGATCCGCGTAGGCTCAGCGCGTACGAAAGGATATAGGCGGCACTGGCCTGCGTTCCCATGCGCGAGATGAACCACAGGCGCTGCTGCGCGAACGACAGCGGCAAGACTCCCGAACGCTTGCCCGATACGAGCGCGGGCAGTCTCCCGGATTGCGTTTGCTCGGCCAAAGCCGTGGCGAGGTCATGAAGCACCGGGTGCGCAAAGAGGCTGGACAGCGCCACCTCCAGGCCCAGCCGCTGGCGCACCCGCGAACCCATCTGCGCGGCCAGCAGCGAATGACCGCCGATCTCGAAGAAGTGGTCGTTCCGGCCGATACGCTCGACGCGTAGCAGCTCGCTCCAGATCTGCGCCAGCGTGCTTTCGGTGTCCCCTTGCGGGGGCTCGTAAGCGCGCTGCGGGATGCCAGACGCCGCGGGCGCAGGCAAGGCGTTGCGATCGACCTTGCCGTTCGGTGTCAATGGCAAGGTCGGCAGAAGCACCCACGCGGCTGGCACCATGTAGTCCGGCAACGTTTGCGCGAGCGCGTCGCGCAAGGCCTGCGGGTCGAGTTCAGCGTCCGTTGCGCCGACCACATAGGCGGCCAGGTACTTCTCGCCCGGTACGTCTTCCCGCGCCAGCACGAGCGCTTCGCGCACAGCGGGCTGCCCCAGCAGCTTGGCTTCGATCTCGCCCAGCTCGATGCGGAAACCGCGGATCTTCACCTGATGATCGTTGCGGCCGACGTATTCCAGCGTGCCATCCGCACGCCAGCGGCCCAGGTCACCGGTCTTGTACAGGCGCGACGAGGGTTCCGCCGCGAACGGATCGGCCACGAAGCGTTCGCGGGTCAACTCCGGTTGATTCAGATAGCCGCGGGCTACGCCAGCGCCGCCGATGAAGATCTCGCCGATCTCGCCGCGAGACACCAGTTGGCCGAGTTCATCGAGCAGATGGATCGTGGTGTTGGCTACCGGCCGCCCGATCGATGGGTCGAATCCGTCGGCGCGGGCCATGCGGATCCAGGTGGAGTACGTCGTGGTCTCCGAGGGGCCGTAGAGATTGCAGACGTTGGCAACCGCGGTCGTCTCGAACACTTCCTCCACCAGCTGACGCTTCAGCGGCTCACCCGCGACATTGATGACGAGCACGCTCGGTGGCACGGCTTGCTGACTCACGATCGCCTGCAGGGCCGACGGCACCGTGTTGATCAATGACACCGGCAACGCCCGCGTAGCGAGCGCGAGAATGTTGTCGATCAGATGCACGCAGCCGCCGCAGCTCAAGGGTGCGAAGCATTCGAAGACGGCCAGGTCGAAGTTCAACGAGGTCGAGAACAGTGTGTGCTGCAACTCTTCCACCGAGAACGACTGCCGCGCCCAGTGAATGAAGTTGACCGCGTTGGCGTGCTCGATCATCACGCCCTTCGGCTGGCCGGTGGAACCGGACGTGTAGATCACATAGGCCAGATGGCTCGACGTGAGACCGAGATTGGCTACCGCGAGGTTGTCAGCCGACAACGCCTCCCAAGGCCGCTGAGGACCATCGAGTTCCAGAACCTTCGCTCCGGCTCCGATATCGCGTGCAACTGCCAGGTCGACTTGCGTGAGCACCACGCGCGGCTGGCTGTCGTTAAGCATGTACGCCAGTCGCTCGCGCGGGTACGCCGGGTCGAGCGGCACGTATGCCCCACCGGCTTTAAGCACCGCGAGGATCGCCACCACCATGTCGACGTTGCGCTGCAGACAGATGCCCACGCGCTCGTCCTGGCCGACGCCGAGGTCGCGAAGATGGTGAGCTAGTCGGTTGGCGCGCTCGTTGAGCTCCTGATAGCTCAGCTGCCGACCCTCGTGCTCCAAGGCGATGGCCTGCGGCGTCGCCGCGGCCTGACGCTCGAACAACTCGTGGATGCAGCTCGGCGCGTTCGACGAGATTTCTTCGGGGCTGGCTTCGTACTTGTTCATTCCAAAATCCTTTTGGTTATCCCAACCGCCCAGGCGTCTGGCAACAGTCGTCGGCCGTCTGCGGCATCGCTGCGCAAACTCCATCCAGGACAGGCCGTTGTTGGAACTGTGTCGTCGCGTGGGATGTAGGACATCTCGATGAGGTCGAACCCTCGCTCGGCGTCAGCGTGGGTGTTGCTGCAGACGAGTAACCAACTCCGCCTGCATCAGCGCTACAAATCAGATGGCGTGCGAAAGATCTCTTGTGGATCAACGCCTGTTCCGCGTCGTCCAAGAGGCAGAGATCGAGCCGGTGCAACCACGATCCAACGTCGTCCGCAATCACTGCATGCGATCGCTTTCGCTCCGCTCCAGAACGATGCGTAAGGCGTCGTTGGTGTGGAGAACATGCTTGATGACGGCCTCGAAGCGATCGAGGTCGAGCGCGCCTAGCTAGGCGATTTCAGAGCGGGCGGTTGATCCAGCACTGCTTGCTGGGGCGAACTCAACGGATGCAGAACTTCGGTGCTCATAGGCGTGAGACCTTCCTTGTCGATGGTTCGAGCCAGACACGGCGCGCTACTACCCACCACCCACGCGTGAGAGCGGGCGGAATCTGGCGAATGCGCTGCCGTACCTAACAGGTAGTCCCGATCAATCCGATCGCTCGGGCACCAGGATCTCCAACTGCCGCAACGTGCGACTGGCCAAAGCCAGAGCGCTCACGAACAAGCCGCAACGCGGATTGGATCGCGTCGCAGATCAATGACCACAACATCAGGCGCGCTTGATTGATGGAAGCCGCAACCAGCATCGAACCCGCGAACGCGCCGACAACGCCGGTCGACATCACCAGGCCGATCACATTGGTGGAATCTGTTGCCACGTAGAGGTGTGGCGGCCACTTCGGCCCGAGAAACAACGACAGCTTCCTGCTGCATGAACTCCATCCTTGAAGTCGAACTTCACGTCGTTGAGACAACAACTCTCTCTACTTCTGTAGCGAGACTACGCATCTATACATTGAACTCTTGTTACACGAAACGGCGAAGGTTTGAGTTCGTGCAACTCGTCAAACTTTTTCGACGTTCAACTTCTGCGTTCATCAATGAGGTGCACTCACTCGACTTCGCATTGCTTAGCGAAGCGCGCTTTGCCACGGTGAGCCAAGCGCGTTGATGCACATCGCTGAGAGCAAGTGCGAAGAGATCGTGGCACCGCGCGGCATCAGAGACCAGACCGCAATGTTGGAACACTGTGATCTGCAGCGACTCCGTGTCGGTCGACAAGAATTCTCGATGAGCACCATCGACATCAGTCATGCCGAGCCTCTTCTAAAAGCGCATGACATCGACAGCGCCGCGGTAGTCGCCGGCAACACGGCGTCGGACCGTATCGCCTTGTCCGCGAGTGTCGAAACTGGCGATAGTGACAGTTGACCGAACAACGATCCGGGCCGACCCGTAGCACGCAAAGCGCTTTGCGCGGAACCGCCAGTTCTCGTAGTCGTACGACGTCTTGATGCGCGGCAACGATGCGCAGCATCTTCTCCAGAATGCATGCGGCGCGGCCGCAATTCCCCCGCCATGTGCAGCGGACTCGATCGTCGCAAGTCACCTGCACTACGACATCACCGGATCCAATCCGCCAGGAAGATCGCATGCCGGGTTTGCTTGCGCTTGCCAACATCAGCAGGCGGCGCCGACATGGGTGTGCCCCCTGCTCTACCGGTTGTGACGCATCCAGCCACACCAGTTCATCGCGTCATGAAGTTTGGCCATCCATAAGCTGCGTAATCAACGCGTGAACGTTTCGATACGAAGACATGAAAGCATGACGTGGCTGCGCGTTCTGCCAGCTTGACGTGATGGCGGCACACCGATAAATACGCCGCGAGACTTTCTTCAGAGTCTCAAAGGGAAGTTCCTACCATCCACTTCAGCTGCATGGGCACATGCGGTCTGCGACTGCTGGGTGCCCCAAGGAAGGAGTCCGATCACATGGAAACGAAAGCCGAAACCATCCGGAAGCCCTTGAAAGAGAACGAAGTAGTCATTCACGTCCCCAAGGGGACCGCCGGCAACGTACGAGTAGTCGAGGCCGATGCGCCCACTCTCAACACGGAAATCACGGTTCAAGTCAGCAAGAACCGCCGCCCTGGTGTGATTCCGGTTCTGGGCGTCATCGTCAAGTAAGGAAACGAACGTAGCGCTTTGTGTCCTCCCTGCCTGCACGACGTGCGGGTAGGGAGTGTCTCGCCTGCAGTTCCTACGGAAGGGACGCTTATGCAGCCGCAGCCGCACGTAGTGTTGTCCGATTGCCCTGTTTTGCGCGCGGACGCCATTGTGCGTATCGCTGACGAACGCAAGGTGGAGATCGAGATCGAGGACGAGGTCTTCACCTTATCCGGCCTTGAGTCGCGGCCGCTCGCACAAGCGCTCAATCTCCTGAACGGCGTGCGCCCGCTTGCCGACGTGAGCAAGCTTGTAGCCGTTCCAATGGACGGCCTCAACACCGTGCTTGCGCATCTCTCGGCCGCGGGTGTGATCAGCAATGAATCCCCTGCCGACTCATTGATGGACCCGTCCGAGTTCGCTCATCTGTGTAGATCGCTGTATGGGCCATGGAAGGCGCGACTGTTCAGTCATGACCTCTGGCGTGGCCTGGTCGAAGGGACACTGGATCGGCGCATCTTTGTGGGCTGGGCGGTCGAAAGCTATTGGTTCATCGAAGGTGTGCTCGATCGACTGCCGATGGCCACGGCATGCAGCGAGAACACAAAGCTGCGCTCGGTCTTCGCTCACCACTTCGCCGAAGAATGGGATCACTTCCATTTCTTCACGCGCACGCTGGATGCGCTGGGTGTGGGCGCAGAGCAACGGCAGGTTGGACAACCCTTGCCAAGCACGCGAGCAGTTCTGCACTGGATGCGTGCTGCAGCCCGACGAGATCCGCTGCGTTACGCGGCATGCTCGGGTTTCCTCGAGTCCACGGGAGCCGATCGCGCAGCAGCCAGGTCATTTTTTGATCATGTGGCGATGCGCTACGACACCCCGGATCGGGCCGCCGTGACGCCGATGGCCGAGCATGTGTCGCTCGATGAGGACTACGGCCACGACACCGTGGTCGAGAATGCGGCCAACTGCTTCTCAAGCATTTCCCGAGAGCGCGCCCGCCAAGCGGTGCAGAGTGCCTACGGCCTGTTCGAGACCTTGGAGATGTGGTCGAGCGACATCCTTCGGCACTACGCCGCCCCCTCCTCGCTACCGCTCACAGCACCGCGGATCTACCGCGGAGCGGAGATCTGACCATGTCGCTCATGCGCCGGCGCACGTTGCTATCGCCACATTGCAGAGTTTCCGTGGAGGCGAACACGCTTGTGATGTTGACTCGGGAAGACGAGTACCGGTTCCAGGTATCCGAACCACAGGCGCATGCCCGCATCCTCGAGGGGCTGCGCGAGCAGGGATGTCCTTCCGAGCTCGCAGCGCGGCAGGGCGTGGACGGCTCTGCACTCGAGCCGCTCCTGGTCACTTTGGCGAACGATGCGGTGCTCCTCGACCTCGATGCAGCAATAGAGAGTTCGGACGGCGCAGACACCGTTGAAGCCATGCTGCGCGAAGCCCGCTTCTGGGCGCGAAGCGTCTTCGAGCAGCCGTTCTGGGAGGACCTTCTCGCGGGTCGCTTCAATCGTGCCCAGGTGCTGGGATGGGGCGTCGAGTTCTATCACTTCGTGGATGCAGCTAACTTCTACATGCCGCTCGGCATTGCGCACACGCGCAACAAGCGGAATCTGCGTGAGGCCATCGCGCGCCACTACATCCAGGAAATGGATCACGGCGTCATCTTTCTCGAGGGCCTCAAGCGTTCCGGGCTCGACCGCTCGTCGATCCTGGTCGCTCCGCCGCTGCCTCACACGCAGGCGCTGATCAACAACCTGGCGGAGCTCGCCATCGAGGGAGAGGTCCCCTACACCGCCGCCTTTGCGGTGATGCAACCGGGCATCGTCGAGCCTTCCATCGAAGCGCTGGACGAGTTCTATGGGACTCTGAGTCGCCTGTATCCGTTCGCGACACCGATGTTCGAGGCCTTTCGTCGGCATGCGCGAATCGACGTCGACCTCCATCATGAGGAGACAACCTTCACGTTGCTCTGCCGCGAGGGCATCTCGCCACCGGAGCGGGCACGGGCGAGTCTGGCGATGCAGACCGTCGCGGAGAACTTCGTGCTCTTCTTCGAGGGAATCCAGGACTGGTACGGGAGACAGGAGGACTTCGCGCTCCGTCGCCCCATGGTGGCCGGAGTGCCTGCGTGACACGGCAGGCCGAGATCGAGGCCAGAATTGAAGCGGACTACACCGCTGGGCTTCGGCGCGCCGGCCCACGAGAAGAGGCCGAGCCCGTACTGGCCGGCGGTGTGGCCCACCACAGCTGGCGCATGTCGCCCTTCCCTGTCGTGTTTGCGCGCGGTAGCGGCGGCGAGAAGTGGGACGTCGCCGGGAGGCGTTACATCGATTTGTGGATGGGCCATGGTTCCCTGATGCTGGGAAATGCGCATCCAGCCGTTGTCGAAGCTGTCGCGAAGCAGATGCAACTGGGACAGCATCTCGGTGGCGCTCACGTGATGCAGTACGCGTGGGCCGAGCGCATCCGGGAACTGGTGCCGTCCTGCGAGTACATCCGCTTCACCGCGTCAGGTACCGAAGCCACGCTGTTGGCACTCCGGGTAGCCCGCGCCTGGACCGGACGCCCGCGGATCGTGAGAGTAGACGGCCACTTTCATGGGTGGCACGACGAGGCATTGGCGCATGCGCTGCCAAAGAAGCAGAGCGGGCTGAACCCCGGTGTCGATGAATTCATCACCTTGGTCCCGCCTCTCGACACGGGAGCCGTGTTGGATGAACTCGCCGAACGCGACGTAGCCGCGATCATTCTCGAACCCGGTGGAGGCAGTGCGGGTTCACTGCCTTGGTCTACGCAGTACCTCGCAACGCTTCGCCGCATTGCCGACCTGCACGGCGCCTTGCTCATCTTCGACGAGGTGATCAGTGGCTTTCGCTATGCGCCAGGCGGCGTGCAAGCACTCGCAGGCGTGCGCCCCGATCTTACGGTGCTTGCGAAGATTGCCGCGGGTGGAATGCCCGGCGGCCTCGTTGGCGGCAGACGGGAGGTTCTTTCGGTCGTTTCGGGCGGACTTTCGGCGGTGAACGAGCCCGTCCATGTCGTGCATGCGGGCACCTTCAACGGCTTCCCGCTCAGCGCCGCCGCCGCGCTTGCCACGCTTGATCTCGTCGCAGACGGAACGACGCAAGCCACGGCCGAGCGGGTCACCTGCACCCTGGTCGCGGGAATCAACGCTGCCGCTGAAGCGGCGGACCTAGACGTTCGCGCCATCCACCAGAGCTCCATCTTTCATCTGCTCATCGGTGCGCTCGACGCAGGAGACCCGATCAGTCCCGGTACCGCGGCCATACGCTTGCTTCGAGAGCGCGCGGCGGACTACGCCACCTTGCGCCGAGCGCTGTTGCTCGAGGGCGTCGACTGCCACATGAGTCACGGCTGGCTGTCGATCGCACACGATGGCCCTCTACTGGACGAGGCAATTGGCGGCTTCGAGCGGGCGTTTGCGCGAGTCCGGGAGCTTCCCTCCTTCCGCGCTCCAGCGGAACTGCCCTCAACGGTGTCTTCCGAGCGCTGTGGCACGACCTGTCCCGATCCGACCTGCCCTAGCCGTTTCCGGCTGGTGGCGGGTTGCTCCGTACCCGTGGACCGGGTGGAGGAAGCGGAGAAGGAAGGAGATGCCTTGTGAGCGAACGCCTTGCCCAACTCGTGGATGGTTCGCTCGAAAGCCCGGAGAGAGGTCCGCAGATTGCCGCCTACGATCCGGCGACAGAGCAGCTGCTGGGCCTTGCACCCGAGGCCGACGCCGGAGTGGTGGCAAAGGCTGTAGCCGCGGCCCGTCGCGCCTTCGACGATGGAAGCTGGTCGATGCTCCCGGTCCAGGAACGGGCCTCCAAGCTCCGGCTGGTCGCCGACCTGCTGGAAGAGAATCTCGAGACGTTCGCGAAGGCCGAGACGGCCGACACCGGCATGACCTTGAAGATGACCACGCAGGGACACCTCCCGCGAGCGGTCGCTCACCTGCGCTTCTTCGCCGAAGAAGCCGTGCGCATGTCGGGGGAATGCATCCCCATGGACGGCGCCTATTTTCACCTCGTCCAGCGCGAACCCTTGGGCGTGATAGCGGTGCTCGCTCCTTGGAATGCGCCCCTGGCCGTCGCGACGATGAACGTGGCCGCCGCCCTCGCCGTAGGCAACACGGTGGTCCTCAAGAGCTCCGAGCGCGCCCCGGTAACGCTGTCCCTGCTTGCGAAACTGTTCGCAGCCGCCGAGTTCCCTCCAGGCGTGATCAACGTGATCCATGGCCGCGGACAACCCACTGGCGAAGCGCTGGCATTCGCCGGAGGCGTGGACGGCCTATGTTTTGTCGGTGGCACCGAGACGGCGAAGACGATCTCGAGGTGGGCGCCGATACACCGCAGGAACATCTTCGAACTGGGCGGTAAGTCGCCCACGATCGTGCTCGCTGACGCCGACCTCGACGCCGCGGTCGATGGCGCCTTGCTGTCGGCGTTCTCCAGCAACGGTGAGGTCTGCACGGCCGGTTCGCGCATTCTGGTCCACGAGCGCCTTCAGAACGAATTCCTCAGCCGCTTCGCCGAACGGGTTCGCGCGATCCGCGTGGGGGATCCGCGTGATCCGCGTACCGAGATGGGCCCCTTGATCGACGCCGCGCACCTGCAGCACGTGCGTACCAGCGTAGAGCGGGCGGTTGGCGAAGGCGCGACGTTGGTCTGCGGCGGGCAGCGACCCACCGGGCTGTCCCATGGGCACTACATGACGCCCATCGTGTTGACTGACGTGGATACGGGGATGGAGATCGCACAAGAAGAAGTCTTCGGACCCGTGGCAGCCATATTCCCCTTCCGCGACGACGAAGAAGCGGTTTCGCTCGCAAACGACACGAACTACGGATTGTCGGCCACCATCTGGTCTGCTGACAGTTCCCGCGGGCTCGCGTTGGCGCGCCATCTTCGATGCGGCGTCGTGGGAGTGAACTCACCGGTCATCCGTGACATCCGCGCGCCGTTCGGCGGGCGCCGGGAGAGCGGCATAGGCCGTGTGGGTGGGAAATGGAGCTTGGAGCAGTACACGGAGGTCAAGACGATCTGCGTCCGCGTTTCGGGCCTCGCACTCCCCCGACTGGGTACAGGAAGCGCTTCGTGAGCGGGACGGCGGTACTGATGCTCTCGCCGCACGTGCGGTGGACTCACACCAGCAGCCAGCTGCGCCTGGAAGCTCCCGAATCCGTCATACACCTGAGCGGCCCTGGTGTGCCGACGTTGTCCGGGCTGCTTGCGGCCCTCGAACAGGGCATCGTGCAGCGCGAAGAAATGCCATCGGCGCACTCGAGGGTCCTGCAGACGCTCGCGGCGGAAGACTTGCTGGCCACGCTCGATCCTCACCCGCGGACCGCCGACGCGTTCCTGGCCACGCTCTTCGCCATCTGTGACTACTGGGTCGAAGGCATCTTCCGCTCGCCCTTCTGGGATGCATTTCATCGCGGTCAGGCATCGCGAACCCAGGTCATGCAGTTCCTGGCCCAGCTCTACCACCGCACCGTCGGCGCAGACCATCACAACCTGATCGCGGCAGAGCGTTGTGGCGATCCCGAAGTCCGGGACTTGCTGGAACGGCACTACCGCGAGGAGTTCGGCCACGCCGCCATCCTGCTCAAAGGGTTCGCCAAGTGCGGCCTCGCCCGAGACGGCGCCGTTGTGCATGGTCCGCTGCGTTCCACGCGACGCCTGATCGACTACATGGTGGACATCTCGTCAGACACCATGGCGTACCTGGGGTGCTACGGGATCTTCCACGCCCCGTCGACCGTTCGCGGCGAAGAACAACTCGTGCATCAGTTCGAGCGCTTCGCAGCGTTGTACCCGTTCGCAACGCCGGCGTTCGATGCGGTGTGTCAGCATGCCCGGCTCGACTGCAAGTTGGGACACGCGGAGATCGCGCTCGAACGACTCGTACGGAGCCGTGGATGCCCCGATGCCGAAGGGGTGCGATCGGCGCTCCGGGGTGCCCGCGGAGCGGCGGCGGCGTTTCGCGCGATCTTCGACGACCTGTCGGCCATCGCCGAGGAATGATCGGGGCGGACCAGCCGTTTCAGGCGCGATCGTAGTGTGCCGTCAGCCAGCCCAGCACCTGCGCGGCGTTCTCGTCGGGTGGAAAGACGGGATACCACACCTTCACGATGCGGCCGTCTTCGATGACCCAAGCCATTCGCTTCATCAGGACCGCTCCCGCGGCCTGGAAGGTCGGGAGCGAGAGCGCATGCACGAGTTCCAGCTTCGCATCGCTGAGCACGGGGAACGGTAGCGCCAGTCGCGCGACCATTTCGCGTTGATATTCGGTGGTCTGCGTGCTGAGCCCGAAGATTCCGCATCCAACCGCCGAGAATTCTGCCGAGAGATCCCGATAGCCGCACGACTGCGGCGTGCAGCCGCGCGCACCGGGCACTTCGTTCCAGTTCGCGATCAGCGGGGGAACCCCGGGCTGTCCAGTACGCGGGTAGGCGAACACCACGTTCCGTCCGCGCAGCACCGACAGATCAACGCTCGTTCCGTCCGTCGCAGGCAGTGCGATGGATGGGATGCGCATGCCGGTCAGGTGATCGCACGCACCGTCGTCCACGGGCAACGGCAGATCGTCGGGAAGGTTTAGCAGGTCGTTGACGGTAGGCATGTTGGATGGCCCAGAGATCAAGAACGTTCGAAGTTTCACGCCGAGCCCAATCAAAAGACCCGGAACCGATGCCGCCCAGGCGGCAGTGACGATGGTTCGATTGTAGAAGGCTTTGATGCGTCGAAGACATCGGCGCAGTCATCGTTCCAGACATGTGATGACACTGTCCTGGGCGCGGATCGAATGGATGCTTCTTGCTACGCGGAAGCATGCTCGGACTGCTTTCATGATCCGGCAATTCGAAAAAATGAACTTGCTTCCAGAACGACATGGTCCTGGAGCTGACCGTATTCCTGCGCCTGTATGATCGCCCGCCGAGTGGGGGCTGCCATTGCCCTCTCTTCTGACTTTCCAAGTCGGAAACGAACGGGACGGAACCCAACGCCAAGAGGTCTCCGAGCTTCATCGCACCCTTCGTGGATCCGATGCGCAAAGCACTCCGATGGCGACTCCTCAGGACGAGACGAAATGAATCACACCTCCGATGCTCACGGCATGACGACCGTTGAGATCCAGGCGCACGACGCGTTGGCCACCGACCTCACCGAGCAGCCCAGCCTGCTCGCTGCCGACGAACGCACGCTGCTGCTGGAGTCCTGGAACCAGACCGAATCCAGATACCCCAGCGAGTTGTGCCTCCACCAGTTGATGGAACGGCAGGCGCAACGTTCTCCTGATGCGATCGCGCTGGTCCATGAAGACCAGTCCCTCTCCTACGCCCAGCTCAATGCTCAGGCCAACCGGCTGGCCCATCACCTCATCGAGCTGGGGGTGAAACCAGACGACCGCGTGGCACTGTGCGTCGAGCGCGGCATTGCGATGGTCGTCGGCCTGTTGGCCATCCTCAAGGCCGGTGGTGCCTATGTGCCATTCGATCCGACCTACTCCTCCGCGCGCCTTGCGCAGGTACTCGCCGACGCAGCCCCAGTCCTGCTGCTCAGCGATGCCGCCGGACGCAATGCCCTGGGGGAGGCGGCGCTCGAATCCATGATCGTGCTGGATCTTCTGATCGACCTGCCTTCGTGGTCCGGACAACCCGACTGCGATCCCCAGGTATCGGGCCTCGCCTCTCACCACCTCGCCTACGTCATCTACACGTCCGGTTCTACCGGAACGCCGAAGGGCGTCATGGTCGAGCATCGAAATGTGGTGCATCTGGCACACACACACATCGCCCGCTTCCAGATTTCGCCGCAGAGTCGTGTGGTGCAGTTCGCTTCGCTCGGCTTCGATGCCAGCGTCTTTGAACTGGTGATGGCGTTGACCTCCGGCGCCGCCTTGTACCTGCCTGCGCCGGCGGATCGTCAAACCGGCCCGGCATTGATGGCGTACCTGACCCGCCATGCCATCACCCATGCGCTCCTGCCGCCCGCATTCCTGCAAGGGCATACGTACACGCTGACCACGCAGCCCGTCCTCATCCTTGGCGGCGAGGCACCCAGCCCCGCATTGGTCCGAACATTGGCCTCGCAAGCGACTGTGATCAATGCCTATGGGCCGACCGAGATTACGGTCTGTGCGACCGCATGGACCAGCCCGGCGGCCGTGGACGAACTCGACTGCGTCCCGATCGGGCGACCGATCGCCAACACACGGATCTACCTGCTCGATGACCAGGCTCAGCCGGTTCCGCTGGGCGCTGTTGGCGAGCTCTACATCGGAGGTGCCGGCGTCGCACGCGGCTATCTGAATCGTCCCGACCTGACCGCCGAGCGTTTTGTCACCGATCCCTTCAGCCCGCACCCGGGTGCGCGCATGTACCGCACCGGCGATCTGGCTCGGTACCTGCCGGATGGCAACCTCGTATTCCTCGGCCGCAACGATCACCAGGTCAAGCTGCGCGGCTTCCGTATTGAATTGGGTGAGATCGAAGCTCGCCTGGCCGAGCATCCGGCAGTGCGCGAATCCGTCGTACTCGCTCGCGAAGACGTTCCCGGCGAGCCACGGCTCGTTGCTTACATCGTCCCGACCGACGATGCCGCAGCGCGAGACGACCTGGCGGGCGTACTGCGAACACACCTGGGCACGCGCCTGCCCGACTACATGCTCCCGGCGGCGTTCGTCGCACTGGATGCACTCCCCCTTACTCCCAACGGCAAGCTCGATCGCACGGCGCTGCCCGCACCCGATGGCGAGGCCTTCGTCCGCCGCGCCTTTGAGGCGCCTCAAGGCGAGATCGAGACCGTGCTGGCCCAACACTGGCAAGCGCTGCTCGGTATCGAACGCGTCGGCCGCCACGACCACTTCTTCGAAATGGGCGGCCATTCGCTTGTCGCGGTGCGTCTGCTCAGCCGCGTGGGCGAGGCTTTCGATATCGCGCTACCCCTGGCGACCTTGTTCGCTCGCCCCACCCTGGCCGAGCTGGCGACGGCGATCGCTTCCCGTTGCACGGACGCGCGCGTACTCGCTTTGCCGCCGATCGTCCCGGTTTCACGCGAAGACGCGTTGCCGTTGTCGTTCGCCCAGCAACGACTGTGGTTCCTAGCCCAGCTCGATGGAGTCAGCACGAGCTACAACATGCCCTTGGTGCTGCGTCTGCATGGGCCGCTGGACACCGCGGCGCTGCGGCGCAGTCTTGATCGCCTGTTCGCCCGTCACGAGGGCCTGCGTACTGTCTTTCGAGCGGTTGACGGAGAGCCGCAGGTGGCCTTGCTTGCGGCTGATGCGGGCCTGCCCTTGATCGAGCACGACCTGCGCGACGCGACCGACGTCGCCACCGCATTGGCGCAGCTCACGGCCAAGGACGCCCAGACGTCATTCGACCTCGCCCACGGCCCGTTGATCCGCGCTCGCCTGATCCGCTTGGCCGATCGCGAGCATGTCTTCGTGATCACCCAGCATCACATCGTCTGCGATGGCTGGTCGATGAGCCTGTTGGCGCGGGAACTCAGCGCCTTGTACACCGCCTTCTGCCAGCACCAACCCGATCCGCTTCCGCCTTTGGCCGTCCAGTATCCCGACTACGCCGCCTGGGAACAGACATGGCTCGTCGGCGAACGGCTGCAGCCCCAGGCCGATTTCTGGCGCCGCACGCTGGCCGAGGCACCTACTGTCCTGGCACTGCCCACCGATCGCCCGCGTCCGCCGCAACAGTCCTTTGCCGCCGCCGCACTGCCGGTGCAGCTCGATGTCGCCTTGACGCAGCGCCTGAAGCGACTGAGTCAACGCCACGGCACGACCTTGTTCATGACCCTCATGGCGGCCTGGGCGACGGTGCTGGCACGCCTGTCCGGCCAGGACGATCTGGTGATCGGCACGCCGTCGGCCAATCGCAGTCGGCGCGAGATCGAGCCCTTGATCGGGTTCTTCGTCAATGCCTTGCCGTTGCGCATCGATCTTTCTGGCCAGCCCAGCGTTGCCGAACTACTGACACGCGTGCGCGATGTCGCACTGGCCGCCCAGGAGCACCAGGACCTGCCTTTCGAGCAAGTGGTGGAGATCGCACGCCCCTCACGGCGACTGGATCACACGCCCTTGTTCCAGGTCCTGTTCGCTTGGCAGAGCAACGAGGAAGGGCTGTTCGACTTCCCCGGCCTGCGCGTTGAGCCGCAGATGCCGTTCGATGCGATCCGGTTTGACCTGGAACTTCATCTGCACGAGACGGAAGAGACCGTCGTTGGCACGCTGGGCTATGCGACGGCGTTGTTCGATGCGGCCACGATGGAACGCCACCGCGGCTATCTGATCGCCGTGCTGGACGCGATGGCGGCGGAGGTCCAGCCGCCGGTAATGCAGATCGAGATGCTTGCTTCGGCCGAACGCACTTCGCTGCTTGAGTCCTTGAACCAGACGGACGCTGTGTATCCAAGCGAGCTGTGCATCCATCAACTGTTCGAGCAGCAGGTTCAGCGTTGCCCAGACGCCATTGCATTGGTTCACGAGGATCAGTCGCTCTCCTATGCCCAGCTCAATGCGCAAGCCAACCGGCTGGCCCATCACCTGATCGACGTCGGGGTCAGACCCGACGACCGCGTCGCGTTGTGCGTCGAGCGCAGCTTCGCCATGGTGATCGGCCTGCTGGCGGTCCTGAAGGCCGGCGCGGCCTACGTGCCGCTGGATCCGACCTATCCGACCGAGCGTCTGGCCCAGGTACTCGGCGATGCGGCACCGGCGATCGTTCTCAGCGATGCCGTCGGTCGCCGTGCGCTGGGCGAAACAGCCACCGCCCGGCAGCAGACGCTCGACCTGGATGCCTTTGCAAGCCTCAGCGCCGACTCCTCGGCAACCCATTCCAACCCACAACCACTGGGCCTGACTCCGGAGCACCTCGCCTACGTCATCTACACCTCCGGTTCGACCGGCGTTCCGAAGGGCGTCGCCATGTCGCATGGCCCGCTGGTCAACTTGATTGGCTGGCAGATTTCCCATGCGGGGCCGGCGCAACGGACCTTGCAGTTTGCGGCGTTGGGCTTCGACGTGGCGTTCCAGGAAATCTTCTGCGCCCTGTGCGCGGGTGGGTCACTGGTACTGATCGATTCGCAGGTACGGCTGAATTTCGCGAAGCTCATCCAGACGATCTGCACGCAGAACATCCAGCGAATCCATCTGCCCTACATCGCTGCCCAGAGCCTGGCCGAGGTGATCGACGACATCGGCGACGCGCAGATGGATCAGCTGCGCCGTGGGCTTCGCGACGTCATCGTCGCAGGCGAGCAATTGCGTTTGACGCCGCAGATCAAACGCTTCTTCCAGAAATTGCCGGACTGCCGCCTTCACAATCATTACGGTCCGACCGAAACGCACGTCGTTACCGCATTCGTCCTCGGCGACGGAATCCAGGACGCGCCAACTCATGTGCCGATTGGCCGACCGATCGCCAACTCGCGCGCCTATCTGCTGGATGGCCATGGCCAGCCGGTTCCCTTCGGCGCAGCCGGCGAGCTTCACATCGGCGGCACAGGCATCGCCCGCGGCTATCTCAATCGCCCCGAGCTCACCGCCGAGCGTTTCCTCACTGACCCGTTCAGTACACACCCCGATGCGCGCATGTACCGCACCGGCGATCTCGCCCGTTACCTGCCCGACGGAAACCTCGAATTCCTCGGCCGCAACGATCACCAGGTCAAACTGCGCGGTTTCCGTATCGAGCTGGGAGAGATCGAGGCCCAGCTGTCCGATCACCCGAGCGTGCTCGAATGCGCCGTGCTCGCCCGCGAGCACGTTCCAGGCGAGCCACGCCTCGTCGCCTATGTTGTCCAGGTCGGCGGCGTGGCATCACGCGACGACCTGGCCCTTGTGCTGCGAAGCCATCTAAGCATGCGCCTGCCGGAGTACATGGTCCCGGCTGCCTTCGTCATGCTGGACGTACTTCCCATCACCCCCAACGGCAAGCTCGATCGCAATGCGCTGCCCGTGCCGGACGGCGACGCGTACGTTCGCCGTACCTACGACCCGCCTCAAGGCGAGACCGAAACCATACTGGCCCAGCTCTGGCAAGAGTTGCTCGGCGTGGAGCGCGTCGGTCGCCATGACCACTTCTTTGAACTGGGAGGGCATTCGCTTGTCGCCGTGCGTTTGCTGAGCCGGGTGACCCGAACCTTCAGCATCGAGCTGCCATTGGCCGCCTTGTTCGCCCAGCCCATCCTTGCTGAGCTGGCAACCACCGTCGCCGCGCACCTGGCGCACGGAAGTGCCGCGGCGTTGCAGGCCATCTCCTCGATTCCACGCGACGGCATGCTGCCGCTTTCCTTCGCTCAACAACGGCTGTGGTTCCTCGCCCAGCTCGACGGCGCCAGCGCCAACTACCACGTCCCGCTGGCGCTGCGTCTGCGCGGTGCACTGGATGCCAGCGTGCTGCGCCGCAGCCTTGATCGTTTGTTCGCCCGGCACGAAGGCCTGCGCACCGTCTTTGTCTCGGTGAACGGCCAGCCTCACGTCAAACTGTTGCCGGCCGACGCCAGCCTCCCGCTGATCGAGCACGACGTGCGCGGGATCGCCCATGCATCGCCCGTCCTGGCGCGCATGATCGCCGAAGAGATTGGTACCACCTTCGATCTCAGCCAAGGCCCGCTGATCCGCGCGAGTCTGATTCGCCTTGACGAGCAGGAGCATGTCTTCCTGCTCACCATGCACCACATCGTCTCCGACGGCTGGTCGCTCGGTGTCCTCGTCGACGAACTCAGCGCCCTCTACGCTGCCTACAGCCAGGAGCGTCCCGATCCCCTTTCGCCGCTGGCGATCCAGTATCCCGACTACGCCGCCTGGCAGCGCCAGTGGCTGGCCGGCGAGCGTTTGCAGGTACAGGCCGACTATTGGCGCCGTAGGCTGGCCGATGCGCCGACGCTACTGGCTCTGCCCGTCGACCGGCCGCGGCCGCCGCAGCAGTCCTTCGACGCGGCGTTCCTTCCGGTGATGCTCGATGCCGAGCTTGTCCAAGGCGTGAAGCGTCTCGGCCAGCAGCATGGCACCACCGTCTTCATGACCTTGCTCGCCGCCTGGAGCGTGGTCCTGTCGCGTTTGGCCGGCCAGGACGACCTGGTCATCGGCACGCCCACGGCCGGCCGTAGCCGTCACGAGGTCGAGCCGCTCATCGGTTTCTTCGTCAATACCCTGCCCCTGCGGATCGACTTGTCCGATGGACCGCGCGTGACCGATCTGCTCGCCCGCGTCCGGCAGACCGCCCTGGATGCACAGACCCACCAGGACCTGCCTTTCGAGCAGGTGGTGGAAGCGCTGAAGCTGCCACGACGACTCGATCACACACCGCTGTTCCAGGTGCTGTTCGCCTGGCAAAGCAACGATGAAGGCGTGCTCGATCTGCCCGGATTGCAGGTGGAACCGGAGCCGTACACGTTCGAATGGGTCAAGTTCGACATGGAACTGTTCTTCAGCGAGAAGGACGGCACCATCCAGGGTGGATTCAACTACGCGACGGCGTTGTTCGATGCGACCACCGTCGAGCGCCATCGCGATTACCTGGTCGCGGTACTTCAGGCGATGGTGGCGGATGTGCAGCAGCCGGTGGCGCAGATCGACCTGCTTGCCGCCGACGAACGCACGCTGCTGCTGGAGTCCTGGAACCAGACGGAGTTGGCGTATCCGACGCAGTTGTGCCTCCACGGGTTGTTCGAGCAGCAGGTGCAGCGTTGCCCTGATGCCACCGCGTTGGTCCATGACGACGGCTCGCTGACCTACGGCCAGCTCAACGCGCAAGCCAACCGGCTGGCCCATTACCTGGTCGAGCTGGGCGTCAAACCCGACGACCGCATCGCCTTGTGTGCCGAGCGAAGCTTCGCCATGGTCGTCGGCCTGCTGGCCATCCTCAAAGCCGGCGGCGCTTACGTGCCGTTCGATCCGGCCTACTCCTCGGCACGGCTCACCCAGATCCTCACCGACGCGGCCCCCGTCCTCGTGCTGAGTGATGCCGCAGGCCGCGAGGCCATGGGCGAAGCCGCGCTCGAATCCTTGAACGTTGTGGATCTTCTAGCCAACCACCCGGCGTGGTCCGAGCACCCCGACTCCGATCCCCAGGTCTTGGGTCTCACCTCTCACCACATCGCGTATGTCATCTACACGTCCGGTTCGACCGGCACGCCCAAGGGCGTCATGGTCGAGCATCGAAACGTGGTCCACCTGGCCTTCGCGCAGATGGCTCAGTTTCAGATCTCCCCGCAAAGCCGCGTGGCGCAGTTCGCCTCGCTCGGCTTCGATGCCAGCGTCTTTGAGGTGGTCATGGCGTTGTGCTCCGGCGCCAGCTTGTTCCTGCCTACGCAGGCAGAACGTCAGACAGCACCGGCGTTCATGGCCTACATGGCGCGGCATGCCATCACTCACACGATCTTGCCGCCAGCGTTCCTGCACGGCCACGCGGACCTGCCGCAGCTCACGACGCGCCCCATGGTGATGTTGGGAGGCGAGGCTCCCAGCCCGTCGCTGGTGCGGACGTTGAGCGAGCGAGCGACTGTGATCAATGCCTATGGGCCGACGGAGATCACCGTCTGTGCGACCGCATGGACCAGTCCCAGGAAGATGGGCGAACGCGATTCCATCCCCATTGGCCGCCCGATCGCCAACACGCGCCTCTATCTGCTCGATGACCATGGGCAACCCGTACCGCTGGGTGCGGTGGGCGAGTTGTACATCGGTGGTGCCGGCGTCGCACGTGGGTACCTGAATCGTCCCGACCTGACCGCCGAGCGTTTTCTCGCCGATCCCTTCAGCCCGCATCCCGATGCGCGCATGTACCGCAGCGGCGATCTGGCGCGCTACTTGCCGGATGGCAACCTCGTGTTCCTCGGCCGCAACGACCACCAGGTCAAGCTTCGTGGGTTCCGTATCGAACTGGGTGAGATTGAAGCCCGCCTGGCCGAGCATTCGGCGGTGCGCGAGTGCGTGGTCCTCGCTCGCGAAGACGTTTCCGGCGAGCCACGTCTCGTGGCCTATGTCGTCCCGGCCGACGAAGCCGCAGCGCGAGACGACCTGGCGGGCGTACTGCGAACACACCTGGCCCCGCGCCTGCCGGACTACATGATTCCGGCAGCGTTCGTCGCTCTCGACGTTCTCCCGCTCAGCACCCACGGCAAGCTCGATCGCAAAGCGCTCCCCGCACCCGATGGCGACGCCTTCGTCCGCCGCGCCTTCGAGGCGCCCCGGGGCGAGATCGAAACCACGCTGGCACGTCTCTGGCAGGCGTTGCTCGGCATCGAACGCGTCGGCCGCAACGACCACTTCTTCGACCTTGGAGGACATTCGCTCATCGCCGTACACCTGATCGCCAGCGTGCGCCAAGCGCTCAACGTGGACGCGGCAGTACGCGACATCTTCAGGTACCCGGTACTGAAGGACATGGCCCAACTCCTGCTGCCCGCGTCCGCGTCGTTGCCTCGCGTTCTTGATCTGAACGCCGAGTTGCAGCTGGATCCGACCATCAACGCGGCACAGCCATTCCTGCCGCAAGCCAAGCCGAAGCATGTCCTGCTTACGGGCGCATCCGGATTTCTGGGTGTGTTCTTGTTGTCATCCCTGCTGAAGAAGACGGATGCGATCGTGCATTGTCTGATTCGCTGCGCCAGCGCGGAAAAAGGACGGAGCAGGCTTGAAGCCAGCCTGGCATCGCTGGGGCTTGGCGATTACGACCGCAATCGCGTCGTCATCGTGCCGGGGGATCTATCGAGGCCGCTGCTGGGCCTCAGTCCAGCTCGGTTTGCCGACATGGCCGAGCTGATGGATGTCATCTATCACAACGGCGCCTGGGTCAATTCCCTGCACACGTACGAAACGTTGAAAGCATCCAATGTCCTGGGTACCCAGGAAGTTCTCCGGCTGGCAAGCTCCGGAAAGCTCAAGCATGTGCACTACATCTCGACGATGAGCACGATCCCGCCCATCGACGCATTGCAGGAAATTGTCAGTACCGAGGAAGAGCTGTTCGAGTGTTGGCAAGGCTTGGCGTCCGGTTACGCCCAGAGCAAATGGGTGGCCGAGAAGATCCTGCGCATCGGCGGTTCACGGGGAATACCCTTCACCGTCTACCGGCCAACGCATATTTCGGGATCAACCAGGGACGGTGCCAGCAACCCCATTGATACCTGGAGCCTGTTCATGGACGCATGCCTGCAGCATGGATGCGTGCCAGACGTCGATGCCAGCCTGAACTCGCTGCCCGTGGATTACATGAGCGAGTGCATCGTGGATCTTTCGTTGCGTGACGACGTCATCGGTAAAAGCCTCAACCTGATGAATCCACGCACCTTCATGCTGAAGCAACTCACCGACGGCATGTTGTCGATGGATGCCTCGATGAAAACGGTTTCCTATCGGGAATGGCTGGACATATGCGCCGAAAGCACATCCACGAAGAACATTGCGTCGATCATGCCGGCAGACCTCGCAACCGAACCCGGCGTCTCGACGACTCAAGGTGAAGTGAAGCTTGGAAACGCCGTCGAGCAACTTATGAGCGAGGGTTCCCGATGCCCCTCGATCACGGATGAGCTTCTGCAGAAGTATGTTGGATGGAGGATTCGCAATCGTGCTGTCCCTCCGCGAGCCGCCAGCGACAGGTCGCCACCGACGCATCGCGAGATCTGCGACGCCTAGACAGCAGACGGGCAGACGCTGGTTCGCCGCCAGCAAGCTCAACCCCGGCAAACAAAAGCGGGGCCGCGCATGCGGCCCCGCAGTAACACACTCCCTTGGATTCTGGCTTTCTTAACGACCGTCGCGATCGGCATCACCCGGCATCGCGCGCTCGATGTAATGCCAACCCTCACGCACTGCGTGCTTGGCCTCGTCCCACGGAAGTCGTGAGGCGTAGCGGGTTTCATCCCACTTGCGTTGCAGGTCGCTTTCGACGGTGTCGAAGGTCTTGCCTCTGTACTGGCCGTAGGTGTCATAGCCGTACTTGTAGGCTGGCTCGTAGTCGTTCCATTCGCGACCGGCCACGTACGTCGGAAGCTTCTTGTATTCACCCTGGAAGTGGGTGGTGTACTCGGTCGGGTTGACCGCTTCTGCGATCGAATCACCGGCCTTGGCACCCATCACGCCACCGACGACTGCGCCGACCGCGCTACCAACTGGACCGCCGGCGGCACCAACTGCCGCGCCAGCGATCGCGCCCGCAACTGCACCGGTGCCTGCACCGACGCTGTGGTCTTTTTTGACATCTTTCATGCTGGTTACTCCTGTGGGGCCGACGCCAATCCGCATCGGTCACTCGACAGTAGGTGTGCTGCGCGGATGGGGGCGTGAATTGCGCAGGCTTGTCAATGGAAGCGTTAAGCATCCAATGACGCAGCCGTCACAAACACGTTGAGGCTAGAGTGATTTCAGGTACTCAACGAGGTCTCGTTGCTGGTCAGCCTTCAACTGCAGTTGGCGCGCCTGGTTGTAGTGCGTCACCACGTCGGAAAGCGTGGCGGCGCTGCCATCGTGGAAGTACGGCGGGTGCTGCCATAGGCCACGCAACGGCGTCGTGCGATACGCGTTGCTGGTCGTACGCGAGGCGTATGCGCCATCCATGCCGGTTTCTTCCGGCGCATGCAACTTGCCACCGTTGTTGTCGGTGCCGTTCGCTCCGACGTGACAGCTCATGCAGTGGCGACCAAACACTGCCCTGCCCCGGGTCGCAGCGGCAGTGTCGAAGCTGCCTGCCGGTGGCGGCGGTGAAGCCAGGCTGTGCTGGTAGGCACGCAGCGCCGGCAACTTGGAGGTCACCAGATCCGGAGAGTGTTTGATGTCGATGCCGAGCCGCGGATCAGAGAAGTTGCCCTGGCCGCCCATCTGTGTGACAGCGACATAGGCATTCCAGTACGAGATCGGTCCTTCCGCAGTGTAGGTCTCGTTCTTGATCTTCGCCAGGCCGTACGCCGGCGGCAGCACGAGCGGCGTGTTCTTGCCGTCGATGTTGAATCGCGGGTCGTACTTGCCCTTGCCCCACCCGTTGTAGATCGCCTTCTTGTCTGCGGGAAGCGCTGGCGACAACGCAATGATCGCGCCGACGTTGAGATCGCGGTTCGGCCAGCCGTCCAGGCGGCGGCCGATGCCTGGCATCACCGAATCGTCGACGGTGGAATGGCACAGCGCGCACGTCACGCCGAGCTTGGTGATGTGATCGTTCGCGTCCACGGTAGCTTGCACACCCACGATGGCGTTCATCTTGAGCAACGCGACGGTGGTTGCCGGGCTCTTGAGATCCACCTTCTCGAGGATGCCCGGTGGCAGTACTTCGGAATCGACCTTGAGACCCACTGAAAGCGCAGTCGTGGGATCGACGTTCTTTTCGATCACCTCGTGCAGTCGCAGCTTGTCGGTCCAGACCTGCTCGTCACCGAAGGTGTCAAAGCGAAAGATGCGCTGACCTTCAGCGATGAGAGATGGCGACAAGGATTGGTCTTGCGCGCGCTCGGCGGCGGATGCGCTGCGATCGTCGGCGACGACATTCCCGCAGCCGCTCAACAGGCCAATGATGGCTGTCGCGGCCAGAATTTCGATGGCCAGAACAGAATGTCTTGGCGTCGACATGGCGCTCTCCAACCAAGACCTGGATGAGCCGTGGTGGACCTGAATGCTCTGCCGCATGTCGTGACGCTGGCGAGAAGCCACCAATCGATCTGTTATCGCCACGTGACGAGTGGCGTGCTGCCCGTCAGCTTCCCTATGCATCCACGTCGGATAGCTGGTCACCCGCGCATTGCTTCTACTTCCTTCGACGCGATCTGGATGGCGGCTTGGGTGCAACCAAAGGCAGCGTGACGACGAACTTGCTGCCCAGTCCGGTGCCGGCACTGTGCGCGACCACGGCGCCGCCATGCGATTCGGCCAACTCGCGCACCACCGTGAGCCCGATGCCCAAACCCGCTCCGCTGAAGCCAATGGCGTGTGGCTCCTGCACAAATGGCTCGAAGACCTTGCGCAGGGCGTCGGCGGTAATCCCAATCCCGCTGTCGGACACGGTCACCGCGATGGCATCGCCTTCCACCGTGACCGAAAGCCCGATCTCGCCACCCTTCTGCGTGTATTTGGATGCGTTATCGAGCAGGTTCCTGAGGATCTGCGCCAGGCGGACCGGGTCTCCGTCCACTTCAAGAGCACGCGGGGGCACCTGGACGCTGAAGCGTTGCATGCGCGTGTCCATCGCCGGCCGGCACGCACCGACTGCCTCGTCGATGATGCTGGCCAAGTCGACCACCTGGCGTTCGAGCCTCAGTTTGCCGGTATTCGCGCGCGAGACGTCAAGCAGGTCGCTCACCAGGCGCGCCATGTGCTCGACCTCCTGTTCGATGATGGCCTGATAGCGCGGCATTTCGTCCGCGCCAACCAGGCCCAGCATCTCGGCCGCAATGCGAATGGGCGTCAACGGGTTGCGCAGTTCGTGCGCGACCACGGCCAGGAATTCCTTCTGCTTCTGCTGCGCCAGTTCTGCTGCGGCAAGCAATTCCTGGGCGCTGAGTGCGGCCAGCACCAGTTCGCCGTTCGCTTCCCGCAGCTGCATGTGGTGCTGCTCGTGTTCGGCCGAAGCAGATTCGTAATGCGTAAACGGACGCTGCAGCGACGCCAATGCCGGCAACTGCACGCTTCGCGCGCTTGGGGGTTCTTCGCCGTGAAACACGAAACCGCCGAGCCCGAGCCGTTTGGCGCGGTACATGGCGGCGTCCGCATGGTCGATGAGCGTCTGGGCATCTTCGCCATCGTCCGGGTAAACGCTGATGCCGATGCTCGCGGTGAGGCGCAGCACGTGATCGCCCACGCGGCTGGGGACAGCGAGGGCTGCGATCACCTTGTCGGCGACCAGGGTCGAGTCGGATGCGTGGGACACCTCGGTGAGCAGGATCAGGAACTCGTCGCCCCCATAACGGCAGACCGTATCCTCTTCGCGAACCAGGGCAGAAAACCGTTTCGCCGCCAGTTTGAGCACCTCATCACCGACCGCGTGGCCGAGGGTGTCGTTGATCTGCTTGAATTTGTTGAGATCCAGGAACAGCAGGGCAATCCGGGTGCCGTGACGCTTGGCAAAGGCGATGGCGCCCGCAAACCGGTCGAGCAGCAGCACGCGATTGGGCAGCCCGGTCAGCCCGTCCACCTGGGCGGATTGCGACAATTCGTCTAGCGCCCGCGAGGCAGCCTCGGCCTCGCCCTGGGCATGCAGCGCGGCAAGTGTCAGCTGCTCGTTGGCCTCGAGCAGTTGGGTCGACTGGTTGCTGTCCAGGCTATTCTCGGCGTCGATCACATCCTGGTGAAGGCGCGCCAGCGCTGAGCGTGCCTGTTCGGCTTGCTGCCGCAACTGAGCAAGTTCGCGCGCGGCTTTCGTCGCCGCGCTCTCTTTGCCGTTAGAGGTTCTATTCATGGTGGCTGGACTCATCCATCGTCAGCACCGGCGACCGGGAGGGGGCGAACCGAAGCGCGCTTGTTGGTTGGCCTGCCTCCGAGCAGCCCTTCCTGGTCGGGAAGCATCTCGCCAATGTGGATGCCGTGATCGTCGATGCTGAACTCGCGCAACTCGTCCGAATGCGCGCTGGCCCGCACCTTGACCACTGCCATGACGCGCCTCAGCCGACTGTCGACCTCAATATAGCGCTGCACGATGATCGCGTCGGTAAGGAACGCCGTGCCGTACGGACTGAAGCGCAAGTCGGTGTAACGATCTTCCAGCTCGGATGTCATCAGGACGGTCACGCCAGCGCCGGTCAGGGCGGTGACCAAACGCAACAGCGACTCACGGAAGTCCTCCCTGAACGTCGGTGCCAAGGCAAGTTCGAACGCCGACAGCGAATCGATGACCACACGGCTTGCATCCAGGCGGCGAATCTCGTGGATCAGCAGTTGTACGATTTCGTCGATCGAGAGGTCGGGAGCGCGACTGTCCACCAGGCCCACGCGGCCGCTTTCGATCAATTCGGTGAGCACGCGATTGCGCGATCGGCTGGGACGCTGCTCAAAGACCGCAATGACGCCGGTCTCGCCGCAACGTGCGCCCTCGGCCAGGAACGCCGCGGCCAGGATGCTCTTGCCCGAACCAGAAGGTCCGGCCACGAGAATCGAGTAACCGCGCGGCAAGCCACCGCCCATCATGTCGTCCAGGCGCGGAACGCCCATCAGCAGACGCGGGCCGAGCGATTCCGCATTCGATCCGGAGTGCATTGGAAGCACTGCGCGTGCGGGTGCGAACACCTCAAGGCCGGTACTGTTGATGCGGAACGTGTGCAGCCCGGGCAGCGTCGGCTGGCCGCGCATCTTCATGATCTCCATCTTGCGGACCATGGAGTTGCGCTGGACGCTCTGTCGCAGCCAGATCAGTCCGTCAGCCACGGTCAGGACCGGGTTGGCCTCGGTGTCGGTCTCCGTTGCTGTGAGGTACTCGCCGATCAGGAAGGTCGTGGCCTGCCAGCTCGTCATCAGCATCCCGAGCTGCTGGACGAACTGCTGCAGGTTGCCCTCCCCCCTGTTCGCGTGCACCACAGCGCGGAACGAGTCCACGAAGACGAGCGCAGGATGGTGCTTCTGCACCTCGGCGACGATACGGTGCAGCACCTGGTCCAGATCGCCCGCCGAGGCATCGTCGGACAGGTTGATGAAATGGACCGATCGATTGACCAGTTCGCTGTCGAAAAAGTCGAACTGCTGCTGGTAACGCAGCATCTTCAGGGGCGGCTCGCCCAGCACCGTGAAATAGAGCGCCGGACGCTCCGGCGTCGCCAGTGCGAACATCATCTGGTGCGCCAGCGTGGTCTTGCCGCAACCTGGCGGTCCCGCGATGAGATTGAACGAGAATTCAGGCAACCCACCCCCCAACACTTCGTCCAGGCCCGGCACGCCGGTGGACAGGCGGTTGATGGTCACTTTGGTGGTCATGGCGAGGTGTCCTGCGCGGGCGGGCCGCTTGGAAAGTGGGCCCATACGGGACGAAGCAATCGCTCAGTGAGCGATGGACCGACCAGACTGGTCAGCAACTCGTAGAACGTCTGCAGAAAGTCGCCGCCAGCGGTGGCGGCATTGGCGCTGCTTTGTTGCGCGAAGGCGGATTTCAGCGCCTCCAGGTCGACGGTCGGCTGAACCCCTTGATGCATGCCCGCCAACCAGGGGTGAGCAGATCCAATCAGGAACAAACTGCGTTTGTAGAGCATGGCAACGCCCCGCTGCCCGATGACGGGACTCAGGACAGCGTCGACCTCCTGCCATGTCGCGACCATGGTGTCGGCGACTTGCGCGGCAGTCTGTGCTCCATGCGCGAGAGCAACGGCAATCCGTTGGCCTTCTTCGTTCTCCACTGGATCCGCCACTGGTCGTTGGTTACGGATGATTCGATAGTACGCCCTCGGGATTTCCGGTGCCGAAGGGTTCCGTAGGGCACCCGGCCGGAACAGGTGAAGCATTGCTTCAGCAATTCAGGCCGATGACGACACCGGCGCCCGCGCACTCACCATCCAGCACGCGGCATCGAAGCGGACCGCCGCGCCATGCACATAGGGTTCGAAGGCCGCGCGGACGGTTTCGACAACCCGCGCGCGGGTCTGCGCATCCACGTCGGGTAGCACCCGGCCGATGGGGCCGAGCCGCGTCAGGTAGCGCACCAGTTCGCGCTCGGGAAACGCACAGGCGCTGTCGATGGGCCGGATATCGATGTCGGCCCAGCCGCCGTGTTCGAGGACGTGGTGGATGTTGTCCGGATCGGCGAAGGCGAATTGTCCTGGCCCATTGGAGGGACGCGCTGGCAGGTTTGGCAGCAGGTGCGCAGCGGCGCGTTCGGCGGTGGTCATGAACGGATTCTCCGCGGCCCCCCGCCACGCCACGAACCGCAGTTCGGCACCGTCCACTGCCGCACGCCGCAGGTTGGCGAAGGCCGCGACGGAATCCTCGAAGAACATCACCCCAAGGCGCGAGATGATCGTGTCGAAGCCGAATGGCTCGAAGGCATGGGTCTGCGCATCGGCGCGGATGAAACGCGCCAGGGCGCCCTCGCGCGCCGCGCGGGTGCGGGCCATGGCGATCATCGGATCGGAGATGTCGATGCCGGTGCAGTGGCCACCGGCACCGAGTCGCCGGGCGATCGCCAGTGTGGTACTTCCCGTGCCGCAGCCGACATCGAGTACCCGGTGTGCGGACCCGACAGGGACGGCGCCAACCAGCAAGTCTTCCAGTGGCTGGAACATCCGGTCGAGCGTCTCCTGCGCCTCGACCCAGGCCTGCCCGGCCACGCCCCTCCACAGTCGGGCCTGCTCGTCGTCGGTGGTCTTCGTCATGTCCATGGATTCTCCTGCGGCGGGTGCTGAAGTGGCGGTGACCGTACTGTGCAACTTCAAGTCGACTTTAAGTCAAGCGGGCGCGGGGCTTGACTCAGGCGAGATGGTGCAGCGCTACTGCATCCGGGCGGCCACCGCGACAACCCGATGCGGCGCGCGACGGCGCGCTCATCGCTGGCGGGTCGTCCCACCAGATGCGCCCTATCCGGTGGGGCGGGCCACGTTCCGGCCCCCCGGCTTCGCCCACCCGTGGCCCGTCGATGCCGACCGGGCTGACTTGCGCATGGCCCGGGCGTATGGTGACTACCGACTGCGCCCGAGTTCGACGCAGTGCATGGATGTCCTGTTTGTTTCTGGCGCTCGCAGGGACGGAGGGGAACATGAGCGACGAGGGAACGTTCGCGCCAAGCCCGAGTCTGGCTGCCCGGTTGTTTGCCGGGACGAGCGAGATGGCCGCGCTCATTCGTGATCGGGATTGGGCCAGTACGCCGCTGGGTCCGATCGAAGTCTGGCCGCAGAGCCTTCGCACTGCCGTCAGCATCTGCCTGGGGTCGCGGCATCCGATCGTTCTGTGGTGGGGACCGGAACGCTGGATGTTCTACAACGACGCGTATCGCCCGATGCTGGGCGCAACCAAGCATCCGCAGTTTCTCGGCGCCTCCGGTCAGGCGTGCTGGGAAGAGATCTGGGACGTCATCGGCCCGATGATGGACCAGGTCCTGGAGACCGGCGAACCCACCTGGTCGGAAGACCTGTTCCTGCTGATGCTGCGCTACGGCTATCTCGAGGAGACTTACTTCACCTTCTCCTACAGCCCGATTCGGGACGAGTCGGGCCAACCCGTCGGCATCTTCAACGCCTGCACCGAAACCACGGCACGCGTACTGAGCGAGCGGCGCATGAAAGCGCTGCGCGAGATGACCATCGAAGCGCGCAGCGCCGAGGAAGCCGCCCAACGCTGTGCGGACGTACTGGCCGACAACGCGCGGGACGTACCCTTCGGACTCGTCTACCTGCTCAATCGCGCCGGCAATCGCCTGGACCTCGCCGGACGCGCGGGGCTGGAGCCGGGGACAGTGGCCGGTCCTGCCTGTGTCCCGATGGTGGAGTTCGACGCGGCCACCTGGCCGTTGATGGAAGTCATCCGCAGCGGGCAACCGATACTGCTGATCGACCTCGCGCAGCGGTTCGACAGCCTGCCATCGGCGCCCTGGGGAGAAGCACCACAACAGGCGATGCTGGTTCCGATTGCGCGGCCAGGCTCATCCGTGCCCGCGGGCGTACTCGTCCTGGCGATCAGCCCGCGGCGGATCTTCGATGACGCGTACCGACGCTTCTTCGAGCTGATCGCCAATCATGTCGCTGCCGCGGTATCCAATGCCCGGGCGTACGAGGAGCAGCGCGAACGCGCCGAAAAACTCGCCGAACTGGATCGCGCGAAGACCGTGTTCTTCAACAACGTCAGCCACGAGTTCAGGACACCGTTGACACTCATCCTCAGCCCGGTCGCCGACGCCCTGGGCGATCCGACGAAGACCCTGCAGGGCGAGGCGCTCGCGTCCGTGCATCGCAACGCATTGCGGTTGCTACGTTTGGTCAACAGCCTGCTGGACTTCTCGCGGATCGAAGCCGGGCGGCTGACTTCGTCATTCGAGCCCACCGACCTGTCGATGCTGACCGCCGGGCTGGCCAGCTCGTTCCAGTCGCTGGTGGAGTCGGTGGGCCTGAAGCTGGTGGTCGACTGCGCGCACCTGCCCGAGCCCATCTACGTCGATCGGTCCCAGTGGGAAAAGATCGTGCTCAACCTGATCTCCAACGCGTTCAAGTTCACGTTCGCGGGCGAGATCGTGGTGCGACTCCAGGTGACCGACATCGATGCCATCCTGACCGTTACCGACACCGGCACAGGTATCCCGGCCGATGAGATGCCCAGGATCTTCGAACGGTTCCACCGCATCGAGGGCGCGCGAGGTCGCAGCTTCGAAGGTACCGGGATCGGCCTTGCGCTGGTCCAGGAGCTGGTCAGGCAGCACGGCGGCGTGATCCACGCACGCAGCGTCCTGGGGAAGGGAAGCACCTTCACCGTTTCGGTACCCCGCGGGGCAGCGCACCTTCCGGTCGACCAGATCACCGCGGGCGACCACCTGACGTTCAACACCGTGGCGACATCGGACCTTCTGGAAGCGACAAATTGGATCGGCGAACCTCCGTCGGAGGACGCCGCCGCACCGGCGACGTCGCCTGCGCAAGCCGGCAGCGGGCGCACAGATCGCGCGCGACTGCTGGTGGCCGATGACAACGCCGACATGCGCGACTACCTCGTGCGCCTGTTGTCACCCCGGTGGGAAGTCGAGGCGGTCGTGGACGGCGTGGAGGCGTTGTCGAGCGCGCTGCGACAGCCGCCGGACCTGGTGCTGAGCGACGTCATGATGCCGCGCATGGACGGCGTTTCCCTGCTCAGGGCGCTGCGCGACGATCTGCGCACGTCGACCGTCCCGGTGGTGCTGCTGTCGGCGCGGGCTGGCGAGGAAGCCATCGTCGCGGGCCTGGAAACGGGTGCCGACGATTACCTGGTCAAACCCTTTTCTGCGCGCGAACTGATCGGCCGGGTGGGCACCCATCTCGAGCTGGCGCGGGTGCGCCGGGCCGCGACGGAAACCGCCCGGGTCCTGGCCGAGACACGTGCCGCGCTGCTGCAGGACATCGAGCGCAAGAACGAGGAACTGGAAGCCTTCAGCTACTCGGTTTCCCACGACCTTCGCGGCCCGCTGCGTGCGATCGACGGCTTCAGCAAGATTCTCCTGGACGAGTACGCACCAGAGCTTCCCGCCGACGCCCAGGATTGCCTGCGCCACGTGTGCGATGCCACCCGGCGGATGGGCGAGATCATCAATGACCTGCTCAGCCTGTCGCGTGTCTCGAACGTCGAGCTGGCCGATGACGCCGTCGACATGACCCAATTGGCGAAAAAGGTTGTGTCGAACCTGCGAAGGCACGATCCGCAACGGGTGGTCGATGTGAACATCGCTGAGGGAATGACGACGCGCGGCGATTCACGCCTGCTCGAGATCGCCTTGGAGAACCTCATCGGCAACGCCTGGAAGTTCACCTCCAAGCGGGACCGGGCGCGCATCGAGATCGGCGTGGAGCGACAGGGCGTCGAATCTGCGTTCTTCATTCGCGACAACGGAGCCGGCTTCGACATGGCCGACGCGCAGAAACTCTTCGCGCCGTTCCAGCGCCTGCATTCGGAAGCGCAGTTCCAGGGCACCGGCATCGGACTGACCACGGTCCATCGCGTCATCTCCCGTCACCGGGGCCGCATCTGGGCGACCGGCGCGATCGACGAGGGAGCGACGATCCGCTTCACGCTCGCCAGCAACCAACCTGTCACCACCGGCGAGCACGCCGCAACAATGGGCGCCCATCACGGGGCGTTTGTCACGTGATCGCGATGGCGTCGCGCAGATTGCCTGCTGCGATCACTTGCAGGCCTGGTACACCTGCTCGTGCAGCCAGTGGCGCGTCCGGGGAGACACCTGGGCGGAAGGGTTCTGGTAAAGCCGTCGATCGCGCTCGGCGCGCCAGAATCCGCACCGCGACGGCTGCTCCTCCTGCTGGATGACCGCTGCCACGCCTTGCGCCTGCCCACCGGTGCTTGCGTAACGACTTGCGTATCGACTGTCCGCGTCGTAATTGCGGGGGACGTATTCGCGCGGTCGTTCGTCGTACCTGGGCATCGGATCGGACTTGGCCATCCAGGAACGGGCGACCTGATCGGTAGGTGCACAGGGCTCGTTCTGATAGCTGGTGGCACCGTTGGCGGCAACACACTTGTGGACCTGCTGGGCACTGGCAGCAGCAGGCAGCAACATCAGCACAACGGCAACGAAACGGATCACAAGGGCCTCCTGTCCTGGCGGTCGATGCGCGATTGTCGCGCTCGGGCCGAAGTGCCGGCAAGACACTCATGCTGTCGGACTTTGGGTTCGGTTCACGCAGTGCACGCGCACCGCACGTTCGCTGGGCCTGCTCGCCTCGGCGAAAGAGTGTCGAGTGACCACGCGCCACCGTGCACGCGACGGCCCCGAACGCGCGCATGCGGTACCGTGTGCGCCGATCGATTCGCCCCGAATTTCCCGCTCCGCCTCGCCGGGCCCTGTGCCCAGGTACCGCGGCGCCATCGCGAACCCTTGCCCATGCCAACGACACGACGCGCCGTACCTCCACCGTTCCGGTCCAATCGCCGCGGCGTGCTGCCGCGGCTGGCAGCCATCGTGTTGCTGCTGCTGTTCTCCAGCGGCTGCGCGATGGTGCGCGTCAGCCAGTCCCGCGATGCCGATGCACCGGCCCAGGCGCGTGCGTATCGCGACAAGGGCGATCTCAGCGCGGATGCGCGCGAAAGCCTGGGGGTGATCGGGCTGCATGCCGATGCCTGCGAGCAGCAGTTCGCACAGTGCGTGGAGCAGTTGGAGCGCACCGACGCGCTGCCACTCGAACGGCGGCTGGCAACCCTGGCCGAGATGTGGATGAAATCCGATGCCGCGCGCGAGGGCCGCGACGAAGGCGTGATGCTGACCGACGCCGGCTTCGATGCCCTTCTCACCGCCGCGCGTCACGCCTATGCCTATCTGTTCCTGACGGGGCGCAGCCCCGGCGAGCGGGCATTCGAGCAGCGCCAGACGCGCGTGCAATTCATCTACGAACTGGCCACGCGACGCGTCGTCAGCGCGATGTTCGCGCAGTACGCCCAACAGCCGGCTACCGGCGCCGCCCCACCCACCCACGTCGAACGCGCCGGCTGGCGCATCGGCGTCGATCTGTCGCGCACGGCAGATCCACGCGGCGATGTGGTGGCGACCGAGCTGTTGCCCTCGCCGACCCTGGGCTTCAAGGGCATCCGCTCGCAGTACCGGCGCGATGGCCTGGGCTCGGCGTTCGTGGCGGTGCTTCCCGCCGCCGCCGCCGATGCGTCCTACGCCACGCCCGGGTACCTGCCGGTGACTGTGGTGCTGAAGTTTCCCCGCCACGTGGCATCCGCGGATGCGGTGCCGGCCGGCACCGACAGACAGGCGTGGCTGGAGGTCATGGATCCGCTGCGCAACGAGCGGGTAAGCGTCGAGGGCAAGGACTACCCGCTGGCGGCCGATTTCACGGCGCCGTACGGACTGTGGCTGGCGCGGTCGGGCTATGCAAGGCAATCCCTGCGCTCGCTGGCCGGTCGCCCTGGCGGGCGCTCCAAGGCCGAAGTGCTGCTGATGCAACCCTACGACCCCAACCGCCGCGTCCTGGTCCTGCTGCATGGCCTGGCCAGCAGCCCCGAGGCCTGGGTCAACCTGGCCAACGAGATCATGGGCGACACGCGACTGCGCGAGGGCTACCAGATCTGGCAGGTCTACTACCCGACCAACCTGCCGGTTCCCTACAACCGACGCATCATCGAGCAGCGCATCCGCGAGACGTTCGCCGCGCTCGATCCCAACGGAACCGCGCGGGCCTCCCGGGACGCGGTGCTGGTCGGGCACAGCATGGGCGGCGTGATCACCCGTCTGCTGGTCGCCCCCAGCGGCGACGATGTGTGGCGGACGCTCTGGCCCAGCAAACTCGACAGCACGCCCGACGGCCGGGCGCTTGCGCAGGAAGTCTCGCCCTTCCTCCGCTTCGATCCCCTGCCCCAGGTCAGCCGTGTGGTGTTCCTGGCCTCGCCGCACCGCGGCACACCGCTTGCCGATGGCTGGGTCGGTCGGATGGTGTCCAAGCTGGTCCACCTGCCCGTCGACCTGCTGGTGCAGGACGAGGACATCATCGACGAGATGGGCAAGGTCGACTCGGGCGACACCGGCCAGGCAGTGGCACTCAACAGTATCCGCACGCTCAGCGACAAGAGCCGGTTCATCCGAGCGACCCGTGACCTGCCGATTTCCCACGGTGTCCGCTACCACAGCATCATCGGACGGCACGATCTGGCGGTACCGCTCCTGCAATCCAGCGACGGCGTGGTGCCGTACGCCAGCGCGCACCTGGACGGCGCCGGCTCCGAGCTGGTGGTGCATTCCGGGCACAGCGTGCAGGAAACCCCCGCGGCGATCCTGGAACTTCGCCGTGTGCTGACCGAGCACTTGCAGCAGGCTGCCGCCGGCCACTGACGCGCACGACAGGCGGCGGCCACGATGCGCGTGTCACGTTCCGGCTGCCGACTCCTCCCACGTGGGCAACGCCCCGAGTGATCCCGGCGGGCGTGGCCACCGGTGGGCACCGGCGCGCAAGCGCTGACACGCCAGCATGGACAAGGTGCTCACAACACTGAACGCCCCACCGGGCGCGTCGGATCGACGCAGGCCCCGGCGACACTGCGTAGACAGACGTGCCGGTACGGTCCGGGCAACCACCGGTTGCTGTCTGCACCGGCGGACCCGATACGACAGGCGGCTCGGCCAGCCCGGCCTTCCCCATCGATCGGAAACCGGACGCAGCGCCATGAAGCTCCTGCACCGCACCGCACTCGTGTCCTCCACCGCAGCGATCGCCGTGGCCCTGGGACTGTCGGGTTGCGTCGAGCACGCAACGCTCTCGGTGGCCGATGGCACCGGCACGAATCCCAAGCTGCCGCCGCCCAATCGCACCGTCCTGCCGACCGTGAACATCGCCCCTGCCACGGGCTGGCCGGCCGGCGTCATGCCGACGCCCGCCGCAGGGCTGATGGTGGGTTCTTTTGCCGATGGCCTGGATCATCCGCGCTGGCTGCACGTGCTGCCCAACGGCGACGTGCTGGTCGCCGAAAGCAACGCGCCTGATCGCCCCGTGGAACAGCGCGGACTCAGGGCGAAGATCATGGGCAGGGTGATGAAGCGCGCAGGCGCCGGCGTACCCAGCGCGAACCGGATCACCCTGTTGCGCGATGTCGACGGCGACGGCCGCGCCGAATTCCGATCGACCTTCTTGCAGGGTCTGAACTCGCCGTTCGGCATGGCGCTGGTGGACGGCCAGCTCTACGTCGCCAACACCGATGCGCTGGTGCGCTTTCCGTACAGCGACGGCCAGACGCGTATCGACGCCGCACCAGCGGTGGTGACACCGCTTCCGGGCGGACCCCGCAACCATCACTGGACCAAGAACGTCATCGCCAGCCCGGACGGCACGAAGCTGTACGTGACGGTCGGCTCGAACAGCAATGTCGCCGAGCACGGCATGGACGAGGAAGTGGACCGCGCGGCGATCCTGGAGGTCGACCGACGCGCCGGGACCTACCGCGTGTTCGCGTCGGGCTTGCGCAATCCCAACGGCATGGCGTGGAACCCGGCCGATGCATCGCTGTGGACGGTGGTCAACGAGCGTGACGAGATCGGCAGCGACCTGGTGCCCGACTACCTGACGTCGGTTCGCGATGGCGGGTTCTACGGCTGGCCCTACAGCTACTTCGGCCAGCACGTCGACACACGCGTTACGCCGCCGCGTCCGGACCTGGTCGCCAGCGCCATCGTTCCCGACTACGCGTTGGGGCCACACACCGCGTCGCTGGGATTGGCGTTCCACCGCGGCGGGCTGCTGCCATCAACCTACGGCAACGGCATGTTCATCGGCCAGCACGGCTCCTGGAACCGACGACCGCGCAGCGGCTACAAGGTCATCTTCGTTCCCTTCGACGGGTCTCGTCCCGCCGGCCCGCCAGTGGACGTGCTGGATGACTTCGTCGACGGCGCAGGCAATGCGCGTGGTCGACCGGTCGGCGTGGCGATCGATGGCAAGGGCGCCCTGCTGGTATCGGACGACGTGGGCAACGTGGTGTGGCGCGTGACGCCCGCTGCGCCGGCTGCATCGACCGGCGATGGAGACGCATCGCGGTGACCCTACTGATCGCGCCGGTGCGTCGATTGACGGCGGCCAGATCAACCAGGATCTGCTGACACCAGAGCGTCGGTGCGCTCCGCGGCAGGGAAGCGTCAACGAAGGAGCGTCACCATGCTCAAGCTCTACGGCTTCTCGAAGGTCAACGCCGGCGCGCGAGGCCGCACCCGCGACCTGCGCGTGCTGTGGGCGCTCGAAGAGATGCAGCTGCCGTTCGAGCTGGTCGGCATGGACCACCCCGCACACGGCCTGAGCACCGAGGCCTATCGCCAGCTCAGCCCCTTCGAACAGATCCCATCGATCGACGACGACGGGGTGGTGCTGTCCGAATCCGCCGCCATCCTCGTCTACCTGGCGAAAAAGTCCGGCCGCCTGATCCCCGGCGACCCCGCCGGCGAGGCGCAGGTGATGCGCTGGTGCTTCGCCGCGATGAACTCGGTCGAGCCACCGCTGCTCAGTCTGCTGGTGCTGGACTGGACGGCGGATGGCAGCTGCGGCAAGCACCGCAAGTTCCTGGTCGGCTGGGCGAATCGGGTACTGACGAACCTGGAGCGCTGGTTTGCCGACCGCGATTTCGTCGCGACACAAGGTTTCAGCATCGCCGACATCCTGATGGCGCACGTGCTCTCGGGCATCAAGGACGAGGGTTTGATCGCGCGGTATCCGGCTGTCGCCTCCTATCGGGATCGGTGCCTGGCTCGGCCTGCGTGGAAGCGGACCATCGCGGCGTACTGCGCGCGGGTCGAGGCGGGATAGATCGTCATCGTCGGCAAATCGCGCTCGAAGCCACCTCCGCCGCAAAGCTCCGGCTCGCTGTGCCGACTGGGATTCAATTTCCTCTTACTCTCGCGGCGTCCAATGCGCCGTCCATGATCGGTGGCGGCCCGGATGCGGCCTAGTGCGTTGCCCATTGCGACAGATCCTGCAGGATCTCGTCGATGCCTTGCCACGGGTCCTTGCGCCGTCGCTTCAGCCGTGCGGGCACGTCGCCCAGGGTGTAGGCGTCGGGCCGGGACAACCGCGAAAGCTGTGTCCAATCCAGTGGCATCGCCACCGGCGCCCCCTCCCGGGCACGCAAGGAGTAGCTGGCGATGCTGGTGGCCCCGCGACCGTTGCGCAGGTAGTCGACGAAGATCCGGCCGTGCCGGCGTTTCAACGCGGACACGGCGATGTAGCGTCGTGGATCCGCTTGCGCCAGCGCATCGGCGAAGCCGTGCGCGAACCGCTTCACCAGCACCCAGTCGCAACCGGGATTAAGTGGAACCACCACGTGCAGGCCCTTGCCACCGGTGGTCCGCAGGAACGATTGCAAACCGACTCCGGCGAGCAGGTCGCGCACGTGGCGGGCGGCATCGCGAACCTCGCCCCAGGCCACACCGCTGCCGGGGTCAAGATCGAACACCACGCGATTGGCGACATCGGGCGACTCGGCCATGGCGCCCCACGGATGAAACTCCACGGCGTTGAACTGCACCAGCTCCAGCAGGCCCTCGGCGTCGCGCACCACGAGATAGTCGGCCTGGTTGCCGGCGTCTTCCTTCAATGGCACCAGATCGACGCGCTGCATTCCGGCCGTGTGGTGCTTCTGGAAGAAGCAGGCCTTTCCCGTACCGTCCGGGCAACGCACCACCGACAGCGGACGCCCGACGATCTCCGGCAAGAGCCAGTCGATCACCTTCGTGTAGTAGTCGACCACATCGCGCTTGGTGTACCCGCGGTCGGGATAGACGATCTTTCCGGGGCTGCTCAGACGCATGGCGGTTGCCTCGCTGCGTGCTGCGGGTTTGGCTGTTTCGGCATCGGCATCGGCATCGCGGTTGGCGCGGTTTCGTTCGACCAGTTCGGCCACCTCGCGGTCCAGCCGCACCGCCTTCAAGGACGGTTGGCGAAGCAGGCCCGAGCTCGAGATGCCCCGGTGGAACGCTTCGACCACGAACATCGGCGCGAACCAGCGGGCCCCGCGCAGTTCGCGTGCCTCGCGCTCGCCCACCAAGACGCTGGCCTTGCTGGTACCGGACTTGCCGATGCGCGCGGTCAGGTCGCGCACCTGCGCGTCGCTGAAGCCCGAGCCGACGCGCCCGGCATAGCGCCAACCGTGGCGCGGATCGGAGCGCGCCAACAACAGCGATCCCAGCCCACCTCGCCCCCCTTTTCCCGGCATGTAGCCCACCACCGCGAAATCTTCCGATGCCACGTGCCGCGTCTTGCGCCAGTCGTCGCTGCGACCGGTCCGGTACGGCCGATCCCCGCGTTTCGACACGATGCCCTCGAACGCCTGCGTGTCTGCCAGCGCGAAAGCGGCGGCGCCATCGCCGGGGATGTGCGAGCTGAAGGCCAGGTGCGGACCGGCACCGGACAGCAGGCGTTCGAGCAGGTGCTTGCGTTCGGTCAGAGGGGACTCGTCGATGGCCTGCCCCTCCAGATGCAGTAGATCGAACAGCACGTAACGAAGCGCGCCCTGCTTCTGTCCGGACAGGATGGCCTGCAGGCGCCCGAAGTCGTCCCGGGTTCCACCGCCGGCGATCAGCTCGCCGTCGAACGCGGCGTCGCGCACGCCGAGCCGTTCAAGCGCGGTGGCGATCTCGGGCAGCTTGCGCGTCCAGTCCAGCCCGTTGCGCGACCAGACGTGCGCCCGACCCGCGACCAGCGTGACACCCATGCGGTAGCCGTCCCACTTGATCTCATGCACCCAGTCGTCACCGCCCGGTGGGGCGCCGACCGGTTTGGCCAGCTGCAGCTCGAACGGCCTGGCCTGCAACGTCGCCTTGCGCGAACCGGCCAACCGCGACGCGGCGCCGGCCCAATCGCGCTTGCGCGGCGCGCGGGGCGACGGCGTTGCCGGCACCGCGGTCGGCCGCTTCGCACGGGCCGTGCGCGAACCCGCGTTCGACGGCTCGCTCACGCCCGTCAGCAGATCGTCCGCCTGGTGCGGGCCGGCCCACGCGTCGTTGTCCTTGATCAGCAACCACTGCGGCTGCCGGGCGGACTTGCCCGAACGGACCAGATGCCAACCGCCCTTGAGCCGCTGGCCGAACAGCTCGAAGCGCAGGTGGCCCTTCGCGAGCTGCGTTTCCGGATCGCCGTCGGTGGACCACACACCGGTATCGAAAAGCGCGACGTGCCCAGCACCGTACTGGCCCTTCGGGATGTCGCCCTCGAACTTGGCGTATTCGACCGGATGGTCCTCGACCTCGACCGCCATGCGCTTGACCGACGGATCGAAACTGGGACCTTTCGGCACGGCCCAGGACTTGAGCGCATCGCCGATCTGCAGGCGAAAATCGTAGTGGCGACGACTGGCATGGTGGAGCTGGACGACAAAAAGGCTGCGTTCGCCCGGCGGCAACGCCTTGCCGGGTTCGGGTTCACGGGTGTTGGCGAACTGCCGCTTGCGACGGTACTCGGTCAGGGTCATGGCGAGGACCCACCGCTGCCGTGGCGTGAGGCGCAAACCGGATCACGCGGCGCGTGATCACGCCGCACCGGGTCCTGCGGCACGGGGTCATGCCGCACTGCGTCGCGCCGACCCTGACGTGCCTTTTGCCTTCGCGGCCTTCTTGCGCACCGCTTTGGTGGCGGCGGCCTTCTTCGTTGCGGTCTTTCGCGCTGACGCGGGCGTGGCCGCAGGATTTCGCGTGGTCTTGCCTGCCGCCTTCTTCGCCGGTGCCGCCGTCGCGCCCTTCTTTGCCGTGGCGCTGCGCGATGGCGTACGGCGCTTGCTGGCGATGCTCTGCTGCAGCAACGACATGAAGTCGACGACATTGGTCGCCGCATCCTCGTGGCTGGCGGACTCCTCCTCGTCGTGCCGCACCACGCCGTGCGCCTTCATGCGCTTGCCTACGACGTCGTGCAGGCGTTCGCGGAACTCGTCGCGATAGCTGTCGGGCTTCCACTCTCCCGACATCGTCTCGATCAACTGCTCGGAGAACTGCTGCTCCTTGGCGGTGATGCGGTAGTCGCCGTGCTTTCCCGAAGGGATCTTGTACTCGTCGATGTCGACCAGTTCCTGTGGGTACCGCATCATCATCAACAGCAGCGCATCGCCCTGGGGCATTACTGCACACAGGTGCTCTCGCGTGCGGATGACCACCCGGGCCACGCCGATCCGGCCGGTCGAGGCCAAGGCTTCGCGCAACAGCACATAGCCCTTCTCCGCCTTCCGGGCCGGGACGAGGACGTAGGGCTTCTCGAAGTACTGCGGGCCGATCTGGTCGGCATCGACAAACGCCTCCACCTCGATCGCGTCGTGGCTTTGCGGTGCCGCCGAGCGGATGTCCTCGGGATCGAGGACGACGTAGCTGCCCTTGTCGTACTCGAATGCCTTGACGATGTCCTTCCACGCCACCTCTTCGCCGGTCTCGGCGTTGACGCGCTCGTAGCGGATCGGCGAGTTGTCGCGCGCGTCGAGCATGCGGAAGGAGATGTCGGTCCGGCGCTCACCCGACATCAGCGACACGGGGATGTTGAGCAGGCCGAACGACAGCGTGCCGGACCAGATGGGACGGGCCATGGCGGGCTCCCGTGGCAGCAATTGCATGGGGCCTGACTATCGGCCGCAAGGCGTGAGGTGCATGTCGAAACTCGACGAGCGCACCGTCGCGCGACGCCTTGTGCGTGTAGCGCGCGTGAAGGACTGCCTGGCGGCGCGATAGCGCTGACGGGGATGGCCCTGGGTGTCCGGGCCAATCCCTTCCCTTACGTTGCCTTGATCAGGGCGGTCATACGCTCCGGATGGACCGCGCGATCGCCACCAAAGGCATGGGGCAAGGAAGCATGGGGAGCGACATGGACAAGGCGACCCAGACTCCGCAGGGCGTCGACGACACCGCCCGCGCGACAGAACACACCGCCCCCCTCGACGGACGCCGTGCCGAGGAAGACGCGCTGATACGGCGGCGCCACGAACAGGTCGGCCTGCCGAAGGACTCGCCATCGATCGGGCTGGCGCTGTCGGGGGGCGGGATCCGCAGCGCCACGTTCTGCCTGGGAGTGATCCGCGCGCTTGCCAAGAATCGCGTGCTTCACCAGTTCGACTACCTGTCGACGGTGTCGGGTGGCGGTTACATCGGTGCGATGCTGGGCCGGTTGTTCGGGCCGCACGCGACGCCCGCCCAGATCGAAGAAGGCATCGACACCGACGGCTCGCTGCTGATGTGGTGGTTGCGCAGCAATGGTCGTTACCTGATCCCCACCGGTTCGCGCGACGTGTTCCAGGCATGGGCCGGTCAGGCGCGCGGATTCCTGGCGACCCAGTTCGAAGTGGCGGTGCTGCTCGCGCTGGCGTCGTGCGTGGTCGTCGCGCCGCACTTGAGCCTGCAGGTGTGGGTGCAGCACCCGGTGATGCGTGGCATTGCCACGTACTTCTGGTTCTGGTGCAGCCTGGCAATGGCCTGGGGCGCGGTGGTGGCGGCCCTTGGCTATTGGTGGATACGCGACGAGGAAGACACCGGCCGCAAGGCCGGACTGGTGACCACCGTCCTGGCGGCGGCGATGTCGGCGGCGACCGCCTGGTGGGCCTTCCGGCAAGCCACCGCCGGCGCGGTTACGGGCTGGCTGGTCGCGGCGGCCTTCATCGCGGCCATCCCGGCGTCGCAGGCGTTCGCGGCGTGGCACACCACGCCGGGCTCGCAGGGAAGCGACCGGGTGATGTTCACCCGCCATCTCACGCGCATGCTCGGTTATGCGATGGCGTTGGCGGCAATCGGCCTGCTTGACCGCATCGGTTGGTTCCTGGCCGATGTGGTGCTGCCGCAGGCGGGGTTGGCCGGCGTCGGCATCGGCGGCCTGGGCGGTTTGCTGGCGATCGTGGTGACACTGGCCCGGGTGGTCTTGCCGATGCTGCAGTCCCGCGGTGAGAAGCCCGGTGCGATCCGGCTGCCGGTGCTGACTCTGGCCAACCTGTTTGGCCTGTTGACGCTGCTGGTGCTGCTGGTGGGTTGGCTGGCGCTGTGGCAGTACCTGGTATTCCGCTCCGATGCGCCCGGCGCTGTGTGGCTGGCGGTAGCCGGGCTGACCCTGCTGTACGTGCTCACCTCCGGCGCGAACCTTCAGCAGATCAACCGCGCGTCGCTTCACCTGTTCTATCGGTCCCGCCTTGCGCGTACCTACGTTTCGGTGGGCAACTTCGCCCAGGAACCGGCGCAGGCCAACGAGCGCCGGTTCCCGACCTGGCCGCTGGCCCCCAATCTGCGCGAGCTGACGCTGTGGGTGCGCAAGGTGACCCAGCTCAGCCCCGGCGACGACATTGCGATGAACCACTACCGACCGCACGAGCACGGCGGTCCAATCCACCTCATCAACTGCTGCGTCAACCAGACCATCGACGACCGTACGCGCAGCTTCAACGCCGATCGCAAGGGCGTGTGCCTGACGGTCAGCTCGCTGGGTATCGAGACCGGAACGCGCCTGGACGCGGACCCCAGCATCGATCGCCTGAAGCGGACCACGCTGGCGCAATGGGTTGCGATCTCGGGCGCGGCGGTGGGCTCGGGGGTGGGTTCGATGACCAAACCCGGCATCGCCATCCTGTCGTTCCTCAGCGGCTTGCGATTGGGCTACTGGTGGACCAACCGCGTGGACCGGATACACTGGTCGTGGCGATGGCTGGGCAAGTACCGCGCGACGCTGCAGGAGATGCTGGCGCGCTTTCCCGGGCTGAAGTCGCCGGTCTGGTACGTGTCCGATGGTGGCCATTTCGACAACACCGGCGTGTACGCGCTGCTCAAGCGCCAGTTGCAACTGATCGTGATGGTGGATTGCGGGGCGGACCCCAAGTGCCTGTTCGCCGACGTCGAGAACCTGGTGCGCAAGGCGCGCATCGACTACGGCGCGACCATCCGCTTCATCGATCCGGCCAGCATCGACGGTTATCACCTTTCCGAGCGCCTGCGCGGGCGCTTCGGCACCCCTGACAGCGTGCTGCCCTGCCCCGGCACCGAAAACCTGCTGCTGGCGACGATCGACTACGAGCCCCATCGCAAGGGTGAGCCTGCCCGACATGGCACCTTGCTGGTGATCAAGCCGCGCTGCGATACCCAGTTGCCGCTGGATGTCGCCGGCTACGCCGACCGCGACCGTGGTTTTCCGCAGCAGGGCACCATCGACCAGTTCTTCGACGAAGCGCAATGGGAGAGCTACTACCAGCTGGGCCGTGTGATCGCGGACCCGATCGATGTGCACTTGCTGGCCGCCCTGCCCGACTGGGCGCATGCAGGAACACCGGTGGGCACAGGCGCGATCACGCCCGAAGAGCAGCGCGGCCTGCGCACGCGCCGGGATCGGTTCGGGACGGTGGTCCGATCGACCGTGGGCCTGGGCGCGGCTGCAACGCTGGTGCTGGCGGTCTGGCAGGTCTGGGATTCGCAGGCGAAGCAGTCGATCGAGTCGCAGCGGCTGTTTGCCGAAGGCAGCCGCGAACTGGCTGCACAGATTGTCCGCAACGCCTCGGACAAGCCGTACGACCCGGCCCTGGATACCGAGCTGCAACTGTTTGCGGCGGGACTGGACGACCGCCAGCGCGCCCGACACCACGAACTCCTCCGGGGCCTGGCCGAGGTACTTTGGCAGCGCTGCGCCGCTGTGCCGCAGCTCCAGCAGGACCGCTGCCGTTCGGCAACGTCGAAGCTGACGCGACGGGGGGACAGCCGATGGCACCGGTCGATGCGCGACTACGCGGCGTTGTGGCCGAGCGTTTCGGTGTCGAAGCTGTTCGATTCCGGCGCCCTGCGCACGGCCATGCGAACCAGGTCCACACACAGCGCGGGTACCACATCCGCGTCCGCGCCAGCGCCTGCGCCCGGAAGCGTGGCGGGCGGTGAGGCAACCAACAGCACCCCACAAATTGAATCGATGCACGATGGTGGCGATGCTGCGAAGCAGGCCGCCGAGCAAGCTACCGAGCAAGCCACCGCGAACGCCGTCGTACGCCAATGCAGCGAGAACGCCGACGGTCGTTCCACCGTCTACACACAGATCCATGACGAAGCCACCCGCCGCGACGCCAACGAAGTGCTGGGTGGCATCCGTGCCCTGGGCATTGCCGCGCCGGATATCGAGGACGTGGACGCCACCGCGCGACGCAACAACCGTGCACCGCCGTTCCGCTGGCCCCAGCCGACGTTGCTGTACAGCGGCCGCGGATCTGCCTGCGCGATCGCGCTGAGGCGGTGGCTGATCCAGTGGCCCGGATTCGCCGGGACCAAGGCGATTTCCCTGCCCCCGGCGTTTTCGGGCAAACCGGATGTCATCGAACTCTGGGTGCCGCCGCTCGCGCAACCGCAGGCAGCCTCCACGCCAGCCAAGACGCGCCCGGCGACCAAATCGATGGCAGGGACATGACGCCGGCACGACCTCAAGTCACCTAGGCGGCTTGAAGTCGCTTGCAAGCTGCAAGGCCATTGCTGCATGCCGAGCCCACGACAGTGCCCTACCTGGCGGGCCGATCACGACGGCGGCGAGGACGGCCGGGAGTGCGCCCGCCAATCACAGACTGGGAGCCGCCTCGAACGACAGGAAACCGCCACGCCCGCGTCCACGGCGCCATTGCCGCAGGCCGAGCCTTTTACGGTGACTTGCGCCGCGCGCCGCCGCCACGGTGAACCGTCGGGCCGGCGCGGCTACTTGCAGGCCTCATAGACGTGGTCGTGCAACAGCCGTCTGGTCTGCACGGAGACCTGCCGACTGCCCAAGTCGTAGAGCATCGCGTCGCGACGTCGGCGCGCGTCCTCGCATCCTCCGCGTGCGCTGACACGAATCACTGGGCCGGCTGCCTTGCCTGAACTGCCCGACCTGCCGGACCTGCCTGGTCGGCGATCAGTACCAGCCAGCCGCGACAGGTAGCGCGACTCGGCTGCGCGACGTTGCTGCTCTCGCGTCCGAGCGGCGGCCTGGCTCGGACTGGGTGGTGGATCGGGTACGGCGCTCCACGTGCGCGTCACCCGCGTTCCAGCGCTGCAGGGCGTGCTCTGGTACGCGACGACGTGGCCGTTTGGATTGGCGCACCGGTAGACGTGCTGGGCGGTGCCATCGGCCCCCAGCATGAGCAGGACGATCGTGGTGGTGGAAACTGCAAATCTGGTGGGAGTGCGAGTCTTGGCACGCTTCATGGTGTTCCCTTCCTTGGGAACGTCACTCTAGCTTTGGCGTCCAACGTCCGGCATCAGCCGTTGCCGCGACTGTAGGTAGGAATTTGCCTCAAAACTCCAGCGCGGACCGGCGTCTGTCCGCGAAGCCGCTCGCGGAGCCGATACCAATGGTTCAACCCGTGACGCGCAACGCCGCCGCCAGTCGCGCGCCGGCCCACACCAGCATCAGTCCCGCCACCAGCGTCAGCGCGAGATAGCCCAGCATCAGGCTGCTGCGATCGGACCGTGCGAAGAGCAGGCACTCAAGCATCAGTGCCGAATAGGTGGTCAGCGCGCCAAGCACGCCCACGATCAGGAACGCCCGCCAATACAGTGCGGACGGGCCGCGCCCTTCCAGCCAGACCGCGATGAAACCGGCGGCAAACGACCCAACCAGGTTCACCACGAGCGTGCCCCAGGGAAACCCCGTGCCCACATGCCGCAGCATCAGGCCGCCTATCGCATGCCGCGCCACGGCGCCGAGCGCGCCGCCCGCCATCACCAGCAGCACCTGCTGCCACCACAGCGAGAAGCCGGCAGCGTTCATCGCGAAGGGACTCCGCGGGTCGCATCCATGCCCGTCCGGTCACCGGCAGGCAGGCAACGCCGCGTCGTCATCCTGCCTTCCCTCGGCCCTTGCCGCCTTGACTTGCGCGAGCGGCATCGCGCGCCTCGCGCAGGCGGTCGAGCTTGTCCTTGAGTTTGATCTCGAGGCCGCGATCGACAGGCTGGTAGTAGACGCGCTCGCCCATGGCATCGGGAAAACCGGTCTGGTCGAGCGCGATGCCGCCCTCGGCGTCGTGGTCGTAGCGATAGCCCTTGGCGTAGCCGAGCGACTTCATCAACTTGGTCGGCGCGTTGCGCAGATGCATCGGCACGTCCTGGGTGCCGTACTCGTCGACATCACGGCGGGCGGCGTTGAACGCCGCGTAGGCGGCATTGGACTTGGCCGTGCTCGCCAGGTAGATCACCAACTGCGCCAGAGCAAGCTCCCCTTCCGGGCTGCCGAGGCGGTCGTAGCTTTCCCAGGCGTCGATCGCCATCTGCTGCGCGCGTGGGTCGGCCAGGCCGATGTCTTCGACCGCCATGCGGGTCAGGCGCCGGGCCAGATAGGAGCGGTCGCAGCCGCCATCGAGCATGCGGGCGAACCAGTACAGCGCGGCATCGGGATTGGAGCTGCGCACCGACTTGTGCAGCGCCGAAATCTGGTCGTAGAACTGCTCTCCACCCTTGTCGAAGCGACGGGTGCGATCCGCCAGCACCTGCGCCAGCGTGGCTTCGGTGACCTCGCCGCCTTCGTCGCCGGCAAGTTCGGCGGCGATCTCCAGCAGGGTCAGGCCACGTCGGACATCCCCGTCGGCGGCAGTGCCGATCTGAGCCAGTGCCTCGTCGGAAACCGTCAGCCCCTGTCCGCCCAGGCCGCGGACATCGTCGGCGAGCGCGCTGCGCAGTGCGGCAGCAATGTCCGACGGCGACACGGCCTCCATCACGTGAACGCGGCAGCGCGACAGCAATGCCGAGTTGAGCTCGAACGACGGGTTCTCGGTGGTGGCGCCGACGAACACGATCGTGCCGCGCTCGATGTGCGGCAGGAAGGCGTCCTGCTGCACCTTGTTGAACCGGTGCACCTCGTCGACGAACAACACCGTGCGGCGGCCCCCGGCAAAGCGCTGCGCGGCCTCGGCCAGCACTTGTCGAACCTCGGGCAGCCCGGACAGCACCGCCGAAATGGCGCGGAACTCGGCGTCGGCGTAGTGCGCCAGCAGCAACGCCAGCGTGGTCTTGCCGCAGCCCGGCGGGCCCCACAGGATCATGGAATGGACGTGCCCGGATTCCACCGCGCGCCGCAGCGCCGACCCGGGCGCCAGCAGCCGGCGTTGCCCGACCATCTCGTCCAGCGCGCGTGGCCGCATGCGTTCGGCCAGCGGCCGCAGGGCGTCGCGGTCACCGCCGAGCAGATCGTCGGACTGGGAAGGGGGTGCGGGGGGGCGCCTGGGCACGGCTTGCGGTTGCTCGAAATCGGGCGGAACACGATAGCAAGAGCGCGCACGCAGGTGCTGACGCCGCCCGCTGGCAAGCCGTCCCAAGAACGCGTTCCGCGCCAGCACATCGGGCCGAGCGGGGTTCAGGGGTGGTGAAGGAGCGGATCGATGGGCCGGTCGACGGGAGGATCTCCAGGACCAGTCGATACCGATCTCCGGCTGGTCAGGTCACCGAAACCGCCGGTTGCCCGGCAGCGTTTCGCCAGCCCGACCACGCGGGGTCACGCTCGCGGGTCAAGGCGCCAGACGGCGCCCGCTCAACGCATCGCGATCACTCGCCGATCACGTCCACGCCGCGGGCCGGCGTGTAACGGAAGGTTCCGGCCGGGAAGCTGGGATTTCGGTGCCAGCCGCTGAAGCTGATCTCGGTGCGCTGCCCCAGCGCATCCACCACGTCCATCCTGACCAGCGACGCGTTGGCGAACCCGAGACGCGCGGATCGGAAGCTGGCGTCGCCGCCCTCCTTCGGCGCCAGGGTGAGCCAGTTCAGGCCATTGGCGTTGCCGGCATCACGAACCACGTACTGTGCATCCAGCTTGCTCGGGTCGATCAGCGCCGCCAGCGGGCTGTTCTGCTCCTCGGCGCCCTGGGGGCGCTTGGTCACCTGCTGCAGGTCGGGCTCGTGCACCCAGACGTTGCGGCCATCGGCGATGATCAGCTGCGGGTACGGGCGCTGGTACTCCCAGCGGAACAGGCGCGGCGCGGACAGCGCGAGCTTGCCGCTGGAGGATTCCTTGAGCTTGCCGCTGGCATCGAACACCTGTTGCGAGAACTGCCCATCCAGCCCGGTCAGGCCACGGGTAAAGGTGTTGAGGTCGTCGCGGCCGCCGGCGAGGGCGTTGCCGGCCAGCAGCGCCAGCGTCAAAGTCGAAAACGTCGCGATCTTGCGCAAGCGGATCATGGAGTCACTCCTGAAGGTTTGTGGCGAGTCTGCAAGGCGCAGGCTGAATCGCGCGGCATGCGGACATCACCGGAGGCATGGCCAGCCCGACGCGGTTCAGCCGTCGGGACGGCGGGTCAATCGCGTGGGGGCGGTGGCGCGAGCACGCTGCGATCGCCGTTGTGTTCCGGCGCCGTCACCACGCCCGCGGCCTCCATCGCCTCGACCAGACGTGCGGCACGGTTGTAACCGATCTTCAAGCGCCGCTGGACGCCGGAAATCGAGGCCCGGCGTGTCTCGGTGACGATGCGCACGGCCTCGTCGTAGAGCGGGTCGGATTCGTCGCCGCCACCGCCGGATTCGGGCAGGCCGGTCGCGCCGACCACCACGCCGTCGCCCATGGTCTGCACCTCGTCCAGCACGCCGGCGATGTAATCCGGACCGCCGCCGACCTGCTTGAGGTGTTCGACCACGCGATGCACTTCTTCGTCCGACACGAACGCACCGTGCACTCGCTCGGGCATCGAGGTGCCCGGCGGCATGTACAGCATGTCGCCGTGGCCCAGCAGCGTTTCTGCACCGGACTGGTCGAGGATGGTGCGCGAGTCGATCTTGCTCGACACCTGGAATGCAATGCGGGTCGGGATGTTGGCCTTGATGAGGCCGGTGATGACGTCGACCGACGGGCGCTGCGTGGCCAGGATCAGGTGGATGCCGGCGGCGCGGGCCTTCTGCGCCAAGCGGGCGATGAGCTCTTCGACCTTCTTGCCGACGATCATCATCATGTCGGCGAATTCGTCGATGAAGATGACGATGAACGGCAGCGGTTCCAGGGGGCGTGGCGCTTCGCCAAGCTCGGCGTTGGGCTTGAACAGCGGGTCCATCATCGGCTGGCCCGCGTCCTGCGCATCCTTGATCTTCTTGTTGAAGCCGGCCAGGTTGCGCACGCCAACCGCGCTCATGAGCTTGTAGCGGCGTTCCATCTCCGCCACGCACCAGCGCAGGCCGTTGGCGGCCTCCTTCATGTCCGTGACCACCGGCGCCAGCAGGTGCGGAATGCCCTGGTAGACCGAGAGCTCCAGCATCTTCGGGTCGATCATCAGCATCCGCAGGTCCGATGCGGAGGCCTTGTACAGCAGGCTCAGCACCATCGCGTTGACCGCGACCGACTTGCCCGAGCCGGTCGTGCCCGCCACCAGAAGATGCGGCATGCGCGCCAGGTCGGCGACGGTCGGCCGGCCTGCAATGTCCTTGCCCAACGCCAGGGTCAGCGGACTGGCCGACTTGTCGTACTCCTTCGAGCGCAGCAGTTCGGACAGGAAGATCATCTCGCGCGAGGTGTTCGGCGTTTCTAGGCCGATCACCGACTTGCCGGGAATCACGTCGACCACGCGCACCGACTTGACCGACAGGCCACGGGCGATGTCCTTGTCGAGCGAGCTGATCTGGCTGACCTTGATGCCGGGCGCCGGCTCAAGTTCGAAACGGGTGATGACCGGGCCCGGGTAGGCCCCGACCACCTGCGCGTCGATGCGGAAATCCTTGAGCTTGAATTCGATCTGCCGCGACAGCGTTTCCAGCGTCTCGGGGCTGTGACCGGTCGGCTGCGGTCGGGGGTCGTCGAGCAGGGCCAGCGGCGGGATGCCGGAGCCATCGCCGACGTGGAACAGCGGGATCTGCTGCTCGCGCTTGGCGCGCTCGCTCTTCTCCATCACCACCGCTGCCGGAGGCGGCGCCTCGATGCGCACCGGCTCGCGCTTGGCGCGCAACTCGCTGTCGACCTTGCGTACTACCTCGCGCTCCTGGCGCAGCTCGCGAGCCTGCTGCCACTCGGTGGCCTGCTGGCTGCCGCGCCGGAACAGCCGGCTGAGCAACGGACCCAGCGCGAGCACCCACTGGCCGATGCGGTCCATCACCGCCAGCCAGGAAATGCCGGTGGCCAGCGTGATCGAGATCAGCAGCAACGCCAGCAGGAAAAGGTTGCCGCCGACCGGGCCGAAGCCGGTGTACAGCGAGCGGCCGACCAGACGGCCCAGGATGCCGCCGGCGCCAGCGGAGAAATCGGCAACCACGCCGATGCGCAATTGCAACAGGCCGGTGGCCGAAACCAGGAAACCCACGATGCCAATCAGGCGCAACGCCGGCCCGAGGTCGGCATCGCCGTCGCCGTCCGCGTCCATGCCGAACAGCGCGATCCACGCGATCGCGCCGAGCATGATCGGCAACAGGAACGCCACGTAGCCGCACAGGTACAGCAGCACGTCGGCGATCCAGGCGCCGACGCGGCCACCCACGTTGTGCATTGCCGCCGTAACGCCAGCCGATTGCGACCAGCCCGGATCGTTGGGCGAATAGGTGACCAGGCTGGCAAGCAGGTAAAGCAGCAACGGCGCGATCAGGATCATCGCGATGTCGCGCATCAGCCGCTGGCGCCGCGGTGACGGCGGTGCTGCCGCCGGCCGACGCTTCGTTTCGGGGGCCGCTGCTTTCTTGCGGCTTGCTGCGGACGCTTGCGCCACCGTGATGTGCTGCCTTAGCTAGATTCCGTTAGTCGTTGAATATACGTGAAAAAGCGGGCAAATGAGGCCGACTGGACGAAGCTGGAGGATACCGGACGCATTGCGCCCCTGCCCCCTGCCATGGCCCGCCGCACACCCGCCATCCACTGAAGCCCGCGGCAGCCGGTTGGGAACGGGGCGGCGCCGAACGGCTCCGCCCCATCGCCTGTCAGCCGGCTTTTCCGGATTCCGCGGTCAGACCTTCATGTCCAGCAGCGCGGGGTGCACCAGCTTGCCGGCATCGACGTTGATGCCGCGCGCCAGCGCCTGGTTGCTGCGCCAGCTGCCGTCGCCGGCCAGCTTGTTGACCCAAGGCAGGATCGCCGCGCAGATCGCCTGCGAGGAGGTCTGCGGCACGGCGCCCGGCATGTTGGTCACGCAGAAGTGGGTCACGCCCTCTTCGACGTAGGTCGGTTCCTTCCAGGTGGTCGGGCGGGAGGTTTCGAAGCAGCCGCCCTGGTCGATCGAGATGTCGACCACCACGCTGCCGTCTTCCATGCCCTTGAGCATCTCGCGGCTGAGCACGTGCGGCGCGCGGGCGCCGGTGACCAGCACCGCGCCGACGACCAGATCGGCCGAGGCCACTTCGCGTGCCACGACGTCGGCGTACGGATAGAGCGCGGTCACGTTGTTGCCCAGGCGCATCATCTGGTCCATGCGATCCTGGCGCATCTCGAACACCACCACGTTCGAACCGCCCGAAGCGGCCAGCGCGGCGGACGCACCACCGGCCTGGCCGGCACCGAACACCACCACCTTGCCACGTTCGGTCGACGGCAGGCCACCCAGCAGCTTGCCCTTGCCGCTCATGGGCTGGTGCAGCAGGTGGGTACCGACCTGAACGCCGATCTTGCCGGCGATGATCGACATCGGCGCCAGCAACGGCAGATCGCCGTTGGGCAGCTCGACGGTCTCGAACGCCACACCGGTCAGGCCGATGTCGAGCAGGCGACGGGTCAGCACCGGCTCGGCGGCCAGGTGCAGGTAGCAGAACAGCAGGTGGTCCTTGCGCAGCAGCGCCAGGTCGCCTTCGATCGGCTCCTTGACCTTGACGATCAGTTCGCCCTTTTCGTACAGCCCGGCCGCGTCGGGGGCAATCTTCACGCCGAGCTGGGTGTACTGCTCGTCCTTGAAGCCCGACTTGATGCCTGCGTCCTTCTCCAGCCACACCTCGTGGCCACGCTTCACCAGATCGCCGGCCGCGGCCGGAACCAGTGCGACGCGACCCTCGAGGGTCTTGGTTTCCTTCGGTACACCGATGCGCATTGCTGCCTCTCCGTTGCGGCGCAGAAAAAACGCCGCAATCGCGGCGCCTCCTGGCCAGGTTGTATGCGTTGTTGCAACTGGGACCACGCTCCGTCACGACGGTGAAGCATGTCGCGCCTTGTTTTGCCGGGGTGCCGCCGCCAAGCTATGACGCTCGTCGGGCCCGGGTGCGCTGCACCGCTGGCCCGTTCCGCGCGACGCCGCGCGCCCCGTTTCGGGCCCGATTATAACCATGACCCCAACCAAGCATTCCCGCCTCGTCATCCTCGGTTCCGGTCCGGCCGGCTGGACCGCAGCCGTCTACGCCGCGCGTGCCAACCTGCGCCCGCTGGTGATCACCGGCCTGCAGATGGGCGGCCAGCTGATGACGACCACCGAGGTCGATAACTGGCCCGGCGACGCGCACGGGCTCATGGGGCCGGACCTCATGGCGCGCATGCAGGCCCACGCCGAGCGTTTCGACACCGAAACCGTGTTCGACCACATCCACACCGCCGACGTATCGCAGCGCCCGTTCCGCCTGCGCGGCGACAACGGCGACTACACGTGCGATGCGCTGATCATCGCCACCGGCGCGACCGCCAAGTACCTGGGGCTGCCGTCGGAAGAGACATTCAAGGGCCGCGGCGTGTCCGCCTGCGCCACCTGCGACGGCTTCTTCTACAAGGAACAGGACGTGGCGGTGATCGGCGGCGGCAATACCGCGGTCGAAGAGGCGCTGTACCTGTCCAACATCTGCCGCAAGGTCTACCTCGTGCACCGACGCGACACCCTGCGCGCCGAGAAGATCATGCAGGACAAGCTGCAGGCCAAGATCCAGGCCGGCAAGATCGAGGCGATCTGGCACCACCAGGTCGACGAGGTGCTGGGCAACGATGCCGGCGTGACCGGCGTGCGCCTGAAGTCGGTGCAGGACGGCTCGACCCGTGAGGTGGACATCCACGGCCTGTTCGTGGCGATCGGCCACACCCCGAACACCACCCTGTTCGAGGGCCAGCTGGAAATGAAGAACGGCTACCTGACCATCCAGACCGGCCTGCACGGCAACGCCACGCAGACCTCGGTGCAGGGCGTGTTCGCCGCAGGCGACGTCGCCGACCAGGTCTACCGCCAGGCGATCACATCGGCGGGTTTTGGCTGCATGGCCGCGCTGGACGCAGAGAAGTACCTCGACAAGGAAGGCTGATGCCCACGGCGCGCATCGTTGGCGCGCTGTCCGATGTGCCTGCCGCGCAGTGGGATGCGTTGCACGACGGTCGCAACCCGTTCGTCGCGCACGCATTCCTGGCCGGCCTGGAGCAGCACGCGTGCCTGCGCCCCGAATGGGGCTGGACGCCGCACCACCTCACCCTGTGGGACGCCGACGCGCTGGTCGCCGCGGCGCCGGGCTATGTCAAGGAGAACTCGCACGGCGAGTTCGTTTTCGACCACGCGTGGGCGCACGCCTACGCCCAGCACGGGCTGGACTACTTTCCGAAATGGCTGGGGGCGGTGCCCTACTCCCCCGTGACCGGCCCGCGCCTGCTCGCGCGCGACGCGGTTCATCGTCGCGCCCTGCTCGATGCCGTGGCGGGAATGTGCGGCCGCGAAAGCCTGTCCTCGGCCCACGTCAACTTCCACGAAGCCGACGAACAGGCCAGTTTCGACGACACCTGGCTGGCACGGATCGATGTCCAGTACCACTGGTGCAACGACGCCGGCTGGCAGGATTTCGACGGCTTCCTCGCCGCGCTCGACCACAAGCACCGCAAGAACATCCGCCAGGAGCGCGCCAAGGTCGCGCGTGCCGGCGTGGTGTTCCGGGTGGTCGACGGTACACAGGCCAGCCAGGCCGACCTCGCCGCGATGCACGGCTTCTACCTGCGCACCTTCGCCGAGTACGGCAACCACCCGGCGCTGACGCTGCCCTTCCTGCGACACCTGGCCGACGCGATGCCGCACGCGCTGGTGCTGATGCTGGCCGAGCGCGATGGCGTCGCGATCGCCGGCGCGCTGTGCCTGCGCGGCGCCGATACGCTCTACGGGCGCTACTGGGGCAGCAGTGAATCCCTGCCCGGCCTGCATTTCGAAACCTGTTATTACCAGGGCATCGACTACTGCCTGCGCGAAGGCCTGACGCGTTTCGAGCCGGGAGCCCAAGGCGAGCACAAGCTGGCGCGCGGCTTCCTGCCGACGCTGGTGCGCAGTCGCCACTGGATCGCCGACCTTCGGTTTCGCGAAGCCCTGCGTGAGTGGTGCACCCAGGAGGCCGAATCGGTGCAGCACTATCGAACGAACCTGCTGAGGCACACGCCATTCAAGACGGTGGTCGCCGAGGCGTCGGCACCATGAGCCTCAAGGTGCCCTGGCTGGCGGCGCACCCGGACTCGCCGTTCCCACCGGCCGAGATGGCCTTGCGCGATCCCGACGGCCTGCTGGCGGTGGGTGGCGACCTGTCGCCGCCACGGCTGCTCAACGCCTATCGTCATGGCGTGTTTCCCTGGTTCTCCGAGGGACAGCCGATCCTGTGGTGGAGCCCCGACCCACGCACGGTGTTCCCAACCGACGCGGTGCGGTTGTCGTCGCGCTTCCGCCGGGGCCTGCGCCACAGCGACTGGGTCGTCTGCGCCGACACCGCGTTTGCCCAGGTGCTCGACGCCTGCGCTACCGCACATCGACCGGGCCAGCGCGGAACCTGGATCACCGACGACATGCGCGCGGCCTACCTCGGGCTGCACCGCCTCGGCCACGCGCATTCGGTGGAGGTGTTCGCCGGCGAACGACTGGTGGGCGGCATCTACGGCGTCGCGATCGGAAACATGTTCTTCGGCGAGAGCATGTTCAGTGGCGAATCGGGCGGGTCCAAGGTGGCCCTGGCGGCGCTTGCCCTGCGCCTGCGTTCGATGGGCTGGCCCTTGATCGACGCCCAGGTCGAGAACAGCCACCTTCTCTCGTTGGGCGCCCAGACCTGGCCCCGTTCGAAGTTCCTGGCGCATCTGCGCGAGCTGGTGGCCAAGCCGGGCGGGCTGATCGGGCCGTGGACCGGCTGGTTCGGCGAGCTGCCTGCCGCAGATCTCGCGTGACCGTGATGCCGAGGCCGTCGCGTCGGCGTACGTGGCGTCGATAAACCTCTTTGCGCCGCCGCCCGGTGCGTGGCACAATGCGCGGCTTCGCGGCCGAGGAAAGGCCGCCTTTTGGCAACACTCAGGAAACACATGGCAAAAGATGACGTGATCGAGTTCGAGGGCACGGTGGCGGAAACCCTTCCGAACACCATGTTCCGTGTACGCCTCGAAAACGGGCACGAGATCATTGCCCATATCTCCGGCCGCATGCGGAAGAACTACATCCGCATCCTGACCGGCGACAAGGTGAAGGTTGAGATGACTCCCTACGACCTGACCAAGGGTCGCATCACCTACCGCATGAAGTAATTGCGGTAACGCATTGATTAGAAAGGCGGCCAATGGCCGCCTTTTGCGTTCCCTGGATTTGAATTCCAGATCCTCGATTCCAGCCCCTCGACGCCAGATCCTCGATACCCGGCTCCTGTCGCCGGGCAGAGCGGCCCATTCCGCCCTGCCCACCTGGCTATCGGTCCGCGGCCCTTACACCGTCGCCGGCAGCAGTCGTTCCGGTTCGGCCTGCACGTCGAGCACCAGTTCGTTGTCCTGGACGTCGACGCCGACCCGGCCGCCACCGACCAGCTTGCCGAACAGCAGCTCGTCGGCGAGCGGACGCTTGATCTTCTCCTGGATCACCCGAGCCATCGGTCGTGCGCCCATCAGGGGATCGAAACCGTGCTGGGCCAGCCAGTCGCGCGCGGTCGGCGTGGCCGACAGCGTCACGCCCTTCTCGTGCAACTGCGCTTCCAGCTCGATCAGGAACTTGTCGACCACGCGCAGGATGTGCTCGAACCCCAACGCCTGGAACTGCACGACAGCGTCCAGTCGATTGCGGAACTCGGGGCTGAAGCCCTTGCGGATCACCTCCATCGCATCGGTGCTGTGGTCCTGCTTGGTGAAACCGATCGAACGGCGTGCCGCCTGGGCCGCGCCCGCGTTGGTGGTCATCACCAGCACGACATTACGGAAGTTCGCCTCACGGCCGTTGGTGTCGGTCAGCGCACCGCGGTCCATGACCTGCAGCAGGATGTTGAAGATGTCCGGATGGGCCTTTTCCACTTCGTCGAGCAGCAGCACGCAGTGCGGCGTCTTGACGATCTTCTCGGTCAGCAGGCCGCCCTGGTCGAACCCCACGTAGCCCGGGGGCGCACCGATCAGGCGGCTGACCGAATGCGGTTCCATGTACTCGGACATGTCGAAACGCACCAGCTCGATTCCCAACTGCAGCGCGAGCTGTTTGGTCACCTCGGTCTTGCCCACGCCGGTCGGGCCGGCAAACAGGAAGTTGCCGATCGGCTTGTCGGGATTGCCCAACCCGGAACGGGCGAGCTTGATCGCCGAGGTCAGCGTGTCGATGGCCGGATCCTGGCCGAAGATCACCATCTTGAGGTTGCGTTCGAGGTTGCGCAGCACGTCCTTGTCGCTGGCCGAGACCTGCTTTGTCGGGATGCGCGCCATCTTGGCGACGATCGTCTCGATCTCCTCGACATCGATCATTGCCTTGCGCATGCCTTCCGGCAGCAGGCGCTGGCGCGCGCCGGCCTCGTCGATCACGTCGATCGCCTTGTCCGGCAGCAGCCGGTCACCGATGTGCTTGACCGACAGGTCGACCGCGGCCTGCAGCGCGTCGTCGGCGTAGGTCACCCCGTGGTGCGCCTCGTAGCGTGGCTTGAGACCGTGCAGGATCTCGACGGTCTCGCCAACGGTCGGCTCGACGATGTCGATCTTCTGGAAGCGCCGTGCCAGTGCGCGGTCCTTCTCGAAGATGCCGCGGTATTCCTGGAACGTGGTCGAGCCGATGCAACGCAGCTCACCCGACGCCAACGCCGGCTTGATCAGGTTGCTGGCGTCCATCGTGCCGCCACTGGCGGAACCGGCACCGATGATGGTGTGGATCTCATCGATGAACAGCACCGCGCCGGGCAGCTTGCGGATCTGCGTCAGCACGGCCTTGAGGCGCTTCTCGAAATCGCCGCGGTACTTGGTGCCGGCGACCAGGGCACCCAGGTCGAGCGCGTAGATCGTGGCGTCGGACAGCACGTCCGGCACCTCGCCATCGACGATGCGCTTGGCCAGGCCTTCGGCGATCGCGGTCTTGCCGACGCCGGCCTCGCCCACGTACAGCGGGTTGTTCTTGCGCCTGCGGCACAGCACCTGGATGGTGCGCTCGACCTCGTCAGCGCGACCGACCAGCGGGTCGATCTTGCCGTCGCGCGCGAGTTGGTTGAGGTTGACGGCGAACTCGGCCAGTGCGTCGGCCTTGCCCTCGCCATCGCCGCTGTCGGCCGGGCGGACTTCGTCGCTGCCGGACTCGTGCGGCTCGTCGTCGCCCTGCTTGGCGATGCCGTGCGAGAGGTAGTTGACGACGTCCAGGCGAGCGACGTCCTGCTGGTTCAAGTAGTAGACCGCGTGCGAATCCTTCTCGCCGAAAATCGCCACCAGCACGTTGGCGCCGCTGACTTCCTTCTTCCCGGAGGATTGAACGTGATAGACGGCGCGTTGCAGGACGCGCTGGAAGCCCAGCGTCGGTTGGGTATCGCGATCGACGTCCTCGGGCAATACCGAAACCGAGGTTGCGATTGCCTGCTCGAGGTCACCCCTCAAACGCGGCGAGTCGACGCCGCAGGCCTTCAGGACGCTTTCAGCCGACGGGTTGTCGAGCAGCGCCAGAAGGAGGTGTTCGACCGTCATGTACTCGTGGCGCGCCTCGCGGGCGCGTTTGTAGCACTGGCCGATGCTGTACTCGAGATCCTTGCTGAACATGGGGGACAGCCCTCCGGAATGCCAATGCAGTCCTACATGGGGACGCCCCGTGGGTTTTCCATGACGCGTCACCGCCGCTCGAACTTAACGCCCAATGCCGGCTCTGTCGCTCCTGTACCTTCAGACGTTGTCTGATGGACTTTTAGGCCTTTTCCATCGTGCAGAGCAAGGGATGCTGGTGCAGCCTTGAAAATTCGTTCACCTGCGCCACCTTGGACTCGGCGATCTCGCGGGTGAACACGCCGCAGACGCCGCGGCCACGGGTGTGGACGTGCAGCATGATCTGGGTGGCTTTCTCGGCGGTCATCGGGAAGAAGCGCATCAGCACCTCGACCACGAAATCCATCGGTGTGTAATCGTCGTTGAGCAGCAACACCGAATACAGCGGCGGACGGGCGATCTCGGGTCTCCCGGTTTCCACCAGTACGCCGTGGCTGTGCTCATGCTCGGTCTGTTTGGCCATGGCGGCGATTATACCGGCGCCACCATGGACGACCGCGAGGTCGGCACGTCAGAATGACGGCACTTCCCGTCCTTTCAGAGGCCCGTGCATGCGCCTGTCAGCCCCGTTGTTCGCGTTGCTGTTGTTGTCGTCCTTGCCGGCAGTGCATGCGCAGGCGGCCGAAACCGCCGTGGCGCGATCGACGACGCCGGACGCTGGCGTCAAGCGCATCCTCGATAGCCTGGACTACGACTACGAGGTCGACGAGGACGGCGACTTCAAGATGACCTTCGAACTCGACGACGAACGCACCCAATTGGTGTACGTCATCTCCTCGGTCGAGGAGTACGGTTCGAACAAGATCCGCGAAATCTGGTCCCCCGCCTATCGCCAGGAAGGGGGACAGTTCCCGGCCAACATCGCCAACCGGCTGCTCGAAGAGAGCCACTCGGGAAAGATGGGCTCCTGGGTGAAGCAGGACGACATGGCGGTGCTGGTGATCAAGATCGCCGCCGACGCGAGCGCCGACGAGCTCGACGACGCGATCAACTACGCCATGTTCACCGCCGACAAGCTGGAAGCGTCGCTGACCGGCGGCAAGGACGATTTCTGACGTGAGCTACCGCGAAGGCCGCTTCTGGCAACCCGACGTCACCGTCGCCACCATCGTGGTCGACGCCGGCCGGCTGTTGCTGGTCGAGGAACGCGTGGGCGGGCGGCTGGTGCTGAACCAGCCCGCGGGCCATCTCGAACCCGACGAGAGCCTGCTGGAAGCAGCCTTGCGCGAGACCCGCGAAGAAACCGGCTGGGACGTGCGCCTGACGGCCTTCGTCGGCGCCTACCAATGGAAGGCACCGGTTAACCCGGACGGCAGCGGCGGTCGGCACTATCTGCGCTTCGCCTTTGCCGCCGAGCCGCTTGCCCACGATCCGGCGCGCACGCTCGACGAGGGAATCGTCCGGGCATTGTGGCTGACCCCGTCGGAACTGCAGGCCGAACACGCCCGCCACCGCAGTCCGCTGGTGTGGCGCACGGCATCGGACTTCCTCGCCGGTCGACGCCAGCCGCTGGACCTGATGCAGCACCTGGCATGAGCACCGGCTCCGCCCACGGCGCCCGCACGATCGTGGGCATGTCCGGCGGGGTCGATTCCTCGGTCGCCGCACTGCGCCTGCTCCGCGACGGCGAGCCGATCGCCGGGTTGTTCATGCAGAACTGGGCCGATGACGGCAGCGGCGACTGCCGGTCCGAAGACGATCGCCGCGACGCGGTGGCCGTCAGCGGACGGCTCGGCATCCCGATCCATTTCCGTGATTTTTCGGGCGAGTACTGGAAAGGCGTGTTCGAGCACTTTCTCGCCGAGTACGCGGCCGGCCGCACGCCCAATCCCGACGTGCTGTGCAACCGCGAGATCAAGTTCAAGCATTTCCTGGATGCGGCGCACGCGCTGGGATCGGACTTCATCGCCACCGGGCATTACGCCCGCGTCGAGCACGCCGACGGCGGTCACCGCCTGTTGCGCGCGGTGGACCGCAGCAAGGACCAGAGCTACTTCCTCCACCAGCTCGGCCAGGCCCAGCTGGCGGCCACCCGGTTTCCACTGGGCGACCTGATCAAGACCGACGTACGCCAGATGGCGCGCGATGCCGGCCTGCCGACGGCGGCCAAGAAGGACTCCACCGGCATCTGCTTCATCGGCGAGCGCGATTTCCGCGAGTTCCTCGGGCGCTACCTGCCCGCGCGAACTGGCGAGATGCGAACGCCCGCCGGCCATGTCATCGGCGAGCATCCGGGGGTGTTCTTCTTCACCCTGGGGCAACGCGAGGGGCTCAACATCGGTGGCGTGCGCGGCTTCGAACCGGCGCCGTGGTACGTCGTTGGCAAGGATGTCGCGCGCAACGTGCTGTACGTCGACCAGGGCATCGACAGCCCCTGGCTGCAGTCCCGGGCTCTGTGGACGGAAGCGGCGCATTGGGTGGCCGGTTCGCCACCGGCGCGGCGGTTTACCTGCACGGCGCAGACCCGCTACCGGCAGGCAGACGAAGCCTGCCAGGTCGAGGTTGGCGACGACGGAACATTGAAAGTGGAATTCTCACGGTCGCAACGCGCGGTCACCCCGGGCCAGTCGCTGGTGCTGTACGACGGCGACGCCTGCCTTGGTGGCGCCGTGATCACCGCCACCGATGCCGCACTCGAACAACGCCTCAAGGCTTCCGCATGACCGAACTCGGCACCCCCGAAACCCCGCCTCCCTCCCCTCGCGCCAGCCTGGTGTCCGACCGCGTGCTGGCGTTGGCCGGGCTGGTCCAGGCCCTCGCCCAAGTGCGCCGTATCGCCGATACCGGCCAGGCCAACGCGGCCGTGCTGGGCACCGCGCTGGATTCGGTGTTCTGCATCGACGCGGATTCGCCGGTAGCGATCTACGGCACGCCCGAAGCGCTGCGCTCGGGCCTGATGCTGCTTCGGGACTACTTCGGCAAACAGACCCGCGACGAGCAACTGCCGCGGCTGGCGCTGGCGGTGCTGCAACTGGAGCGTCGCTTCGTGCGCGACGACGCCATGGCCGGCCAGGTGCAGGCCGGCATCCTGGCGCAGGCAGCGGTGGCCCAGCGGCTGGGAAGCACCCACCCGGAAGTGCTTTCGGCGCTCGGCGCGCTGTACGCCCGGACCCTCAGCAACCTGCGCCCTCGCGTGCTGGTGCAGGGCAACCCGCACTACCTGGGACAGGCCAGCGTCGTGGCGGAAGTGCGCGCGGTGCTGCTGGCGGCAGTGCGTTCGGCGGTGCTCTGGCGCCAGCTCGGCGGCAGCCTCTGGGATTTCCTGCTGCGCAGGCGGGAAATGGACGCGGCGGTGCGCGCCCACCTGGCCTGAGCTCCTCAACGGCACGGTTGCCACGGGTCTCGTAGGGCGCATTAGCCAAAGGCGTAATGCGCCGGATGCGACGCGCGACGCAGATCCACCTCGGCATCCACGAATCCGGCGCAATGCCCTTCGGTTATTGCGCCCTTGTATCTTCAACCCACCAGCGATGGGCTGGTGATCCGGGGGCACTCGGATCGGTGCAGGGAGAGACTGTTTGCGCCCTGAGACTGCGAGTCTGAAACGTAGATGAGCTCCCTG
>NZ_RIBS01000006.1 GCF_003719825.1 Montanilutibacter psychrotolerans
ATGCAGCAGATCGGCGCCGCCATGCGCAAGCTGTTGCACCTGATCTTTGGCGTGGTGAAATCCGGCCGGCCGTTCGATCCAAACTACTTGCCCGGCAGTTGACGGCCAAGACGGTATCTACAAGAAGGCACTCCAACCGTGGGAGCTTCCGTAGGGCGCATTAGCCGCAGGCGTAATGCGCCGGATGGGGCGCGCTACGGAGACCCACCCTGGGCCTGAACAATCCGGCGCAATGCGCTTTGGTATCGCGCCCTACGTCTGCCATTCGGAGTAATGGGACGCAGCTGGCTCTTCTTTGCCTCCGCGTTCATCCACGCAGTTTCATGCAGTGGTAGGGTCGGCGCGCGCACGGGACATGGGGGTGTCCAATGCTGGCGAAGCTCCGCATCGCAGTTTTCGGAGTGTTGATTCTGGCGAGCGGCACCGCAGCCGCACATGGCGGCGGCCTGAACGCCGCGGGTTGTCACAACGACCGGAAGAATGGCGGCTACCACTGCCATCGCGGACCCCCAGCCCGACCGCCGCCTGCGCCTGCAAACGGCAACCGGCTCACGCGCGGCCAGAACGACTCCACTTACTACGCCAACTGCAGCGCTGCTCGTGCTGCGGGTGCGGCTCCCGTGCGGCGCGGTGATCCAGGTTATGCCGCGCACCTGGATCGGGACGGGGATGGCGTCGGATGTGAGTGACACATCCGGACAAGTAGCCAAAACTCGTAGGGCGCATTAGCCGAAGGCGTAATGCGCCGGATGAAACGCGCGACGAAGATCCAGCCTCCTCGCAAGCAAATTCGGCGCAATGCCCTTCGGCTATTGCGCCCTACAAGAAGGCACTCCAACCGTGGGAGCTTCCGTAGGGCGCATTAGCCGCAGGCGTAATGCGTCGGATGAAACTACTCGCCCAGCGCCGCCAGCGCCTCGATCTCGAACAACATCCCGTCCAAGGCCAGACGCGGGACCGGGATCAACGTGCAGGCCGGCTTGTGCGGGCCGAAGGCCGTCTCCAGCTCACTGCCGAACACCTGCAACCGCTCCAGGCTGTGGTCCACCACTAGCACCGTCAGTTTGGCGACGTCGGTGGCACGTGCTCCCGCCGACGCCAGCGCCGTGTGCAGATTGGCGAACGCCTGCCGCACTTGCGACCTAAAATCCTCCGCTAGGCGCCCGTCAACGGTCTCGCCACCTTGGCCCGCTATCAGGATCCAGCGCCGTGCGCCGTCGACGATGGCCACGTGCGAGTACCCGTTCGGCGCGGGGTCGTAGAGACCTGCGGGGTTGGAAAGCGCTACTACCGACGTGCGATGGAGATCGTTCATTGCAAGTCCTTTTCATCGAAGGAGTGCGGCCGCGCCGCAATCGCTCACTGGAAGATGTCGTGACAAGGACCGGGCACGAGATGTGCTCCGCCCCTGCGTTGTCTGTTATGCCTTCACGTAACCCATCGCCTCGACGATGCGTCCGCCTTGCACGCGCATCAGATTGAGGCCACGGATGGAGCTGGCGTCGTCGTCACCCCAGCAATACCGCCATCGGATGACGACCCGCTCGCCGACGACGAACACCTCTTCGCGCACGAACCGGGTTCCCGTCGAGCGCGCAATCGCTTGCCAGTTCGCCAGGCACGCGGCTCTTCCAACGAGACGAGCGCCGTCTGGTGCAGGGCCGGTGTTCTCGATGATGCAGTCCTCCGCCACGAGGTCTTCCATGGCGTGGGCGTCGTGACCATCGAAGGCCTCGTGGAACTTGCGGATGACCTCTCTTGCTTCGAGCGCGGCGCTGTCCACCGGCCCGAGAATCGTGATCTGGTCCGGCGTGAGAGATGGTTGGTTCATGAGCCTTCCTTGAGTGGCGAAACGTCGGACTCTTAGTAGCGTCCGTCCACGCGGTAACAAGGAACGCAATCAGGGAAAGCCAATCCCATCAGTGGGACGAGCGACGCGATACCGGATGGCATGTGCCAGACCATCGACCACAGGGCGGCAGCTCCGGCGCTCGCGGGCCTTGGTGAGGGCCGTTTCGGCCGCGACCCAGATTTAAACCCAACGGGTCGCGCCGGCATCGAACCGTGTTGTTGCGCGCTACAAACTCCCCGTTGTTACGACACGCGCTGCGGCTCCGCTGCGCACTTGACCCAGGACCTTGCCTGATGACATTCGCCGCGATCGCAAAACATGTTCTACCAGTTCCCCATCGCCGAAAATTGTGGTGCTGCCTACTGCTCCTCGGCGTGATGCCCGCCGCGGCACAGCCGGTACCGGTCACGCGCACGGCCTTTGTCGACGTGAACGTCGTGCCGATGGACCGGGAACGCGTGCTGACGCATCAGACGGTCCTGGTGGAGAACGGTCGGATCACGGCGATTGGACCATCGGTTGCGGTACCGAAGGATGCTCGTGTCATCGACGGGCACGGCACCGCGTTTCTCTCTCCCGGCCTGGCCGACATGCACACGCACGCGCACACGGCCGAAGACATGCGGCTGTATCTCGCGAACGGTGTCACGTCAGTGCTCAATCTGGGCGAGGCGTCGAACGAGTTCATGGCCAAGGTGAGACCCGCGATCAATCGAGGGGCGAAACCTGGCCCTCATGTCTATGCCGCCTTCCTGGTCGATGGTTCGCCGCGCTATGGGCATTTCACCGTAACGACGCCGGACGAGGCGCGCTGGATCGTTCGCCTCGCAAAGACCAACGGCTACGAGTTCATCAAGATCTACAACAACCTTTCGCCGGAATGTTTCCAGGAGCTGATCGCCGAAGGGCGCCGCCTTGGCCTGCCGATCGTCGGACACGGTGTCACCGGCGTGGGCCTGGAGCGTCAACTCGATGCCGGTCAGCTCATGGTCGCGCACACGGAGGAGTTCCTTTACACGTTCTTCTCGCGGCCGGGCGAACCCGAGCATGCACCCGATCCGGCCCGCATTCCGGCCGCGATCGATGTGATCCGGCGCAACAAGGCCTTTGTCACCGCTGACCTGAACACCTACGCGACGATCGCGCGGCAGTGGGGCCAACCCGACGTCGTCGATGGCTACCTGCGTCAGCCCGAAGCGCAGTATCTCTCGCCCAGTCAGCGCATCGACTGGAAGCAGGCCGGTTATGCAGCGCGGGTGGGCAACATCACTCCGACCCTCGACTTCCTCAAGCGCTTCACCAAAGCAATGAGCGATGCCGGCGTGCCTTTGATCCTTGGCACCGATGCACCCACGATCCCCGGCCTTGCGCCTGGCTATGCGGTCCACGAGGACATGCGCGCGCTGGAAGACGCCGGCCTAACGCGCTACGAGGTGCTTTCCTCAGCGACGCATACGCCCGGCGAGATGATCCATCGCGCGATGCCGCAGGCCGACACCTTTGGCACCGTTACCGAAGGCAAGCGCGCGGATCTGATCCTTTCCGCCGGAAACCCGCTCGATGATCTCTCCACCTTGCGAAAGCCGCTCGGCGTGATGGCGAACGGCACCTGGTACTCGGACAAGGACTTGCAAGGACTGCTCGACGAGCTGGCAACGACGTACGGCGCGCCACTGGAACCGGCCCGCACCTTGCGTTGAAGCGTAGAACGCGTAGGGCGCATTAGCCAAAGGCGTAATGCGCCGGATGGCGTCATTGAGACCCAACCTCTACGTGAATGAATCCGGCGCAATGCCCTTCGGTTTGCGCCCTACGAGGTCTGCTCCTGGTCAGCCCTGCGGAATGTTCGGCAGGATCTGATCCGTCAACAACTTGATCGTCAGGCGGTGCGGTTGCTGCACGTTGTAGTTGGTGGTGGTGATCACCACGACCACGCGCTCGGCGGGGAACACCTGCACGGTGTTGCCGCCGGTGCCGTTCATCGCGTACGACTTCCAGACCTTGTCGCCCACCGGGAACTGCATCAGCCACCACAGGTAGCCGTAGTCGACGCCGTCGTCGACGTGGGCCTGCGCGGTGGTCGAGGCCTGCACCCAGGCGCTGGGCAACACGGTCTGGCCGTTGTACTTGCCGCCATTGAGCTGCAGCTGACCCAGGGCCAGCAGGTCGCGGCTGCGCAGGCCCAGGCCACCGCCTGCCTGCGGCAGGCCCAGCGGTGAGAACTGCCATTCCGGATTGTCGATGCCCAACGGCGCGAACAGCCGGCGTTGCGCATAGGCATCGAGGCGCTCGCCGACGGCGCCCTGGATGGCCGCGCCCAACGCGGTGACGCCCGCAGTGCAGTAACGGAAGTTGCGTCCATGCGGCGACTGCGCCGGGGTCGGCATCCAGGCCGGGAAGCCCTGGATCGGCAGGTCGACGTAGAACTTCACCCAGTCCTCGACCAGGTACATGCGCTCTTCGTTGCCGCGCGAGTACTGGTTCTCGTCGTGGCATTCCACCAACGAGGACATGGTCATCACATCTTCGAACGTGATCTTCGCCTTGCGTGGATCGTCGTTCTCGATGGGCTTGTCGTAGTGCAGGTACGGCAACAGGGGAGCCTGCGCGTTGGGCAGCTTGCCGTCGGCGATGGCCAGGCCCACCAGCATCCCGGCAACGGTCTTGGTGGACGAGCGGGTGTTGCGGCGTGCCTCGGCGCCGCCGTCGTCGAAGTAGTGTTCGTAGACGAGCTGGCCGTCGCGGGCGATCAGGACGCTGGTGATCTGCTTGAACTCACCGCCCTCCACCGCGCGGGTCACGTTGTCGAATGGCGCCTCCGCGGTGGCAGCCGGTGCCACCAGCGGCGCTGCCAACAAGCACGCCGCGAACACAACCGTTTTAATGCACATGGAAAGCTCCGATAGGGAATGCGTGAACCGTAGCAAGCGCATCGCGCCGTGCCTTGTATGTCCTGAACCTGCTGCAGGCGCGTCAGGCCAGCGCGCGGTACTGCGCCGGCGTGCAGCGGTAATGGCGTCGGAACGCGTGAGTGAAGTGGCTCTGGTCGACGAAGCCGCATGCGACTGCGACCTGGGCCAGGCCCATGTGCGGGTCGTGTAGAAGGCCGATCGCCCGCTCCATCCGGCAGTGCCGCAGGTACTCGCCGGGCGAGCATCCGAATCGGCGACGGAACGCCCGCGAAAAATAGACGGGATGGACATCCGCGTTGCACGCCAGCGCGGACAGTCGCGGTGTGTGCTCCCAGTCGTCTTCCAACTGTTCGCGCGCGCGTTCGAGCCAGGCCGGGCCGTCGCGATGCATCACTCGCTGCATCAGCGTGGCGGCATCGAGCAGCGCCTCGACACCGTCTTCGATCACCAGCGGCGACGCGCTGTCCCAGCCGCGGAGCTCGCGCCAGAGCCCGGTGGCCTGGACCAGGCCGGACGGCGACAGTTGCAGGGCATGTTCGGGCAACGCGCGCTGGTCGGCCGCCGATCGCCAGAGGTGCGCCGGAATGGACAGGGTGAAGAAGCGGCCGTCGAGTCCGCGGAAGCAGTCGCGGTGCTTCGTCCCCGGCGGATTCAACACCAGCGCCCGCGTGTTGCACACCGCGGGCATGCCTTTCGCGCTACTCAGGTAGAGGCCGTCGAGCAGCAGCAGAAAGTGCGCGTCGTCGTGCGTATGGGTTTCGACGTCGTGTTCCGGCACGGTCGGCCGCAAGTCGGCGATCGCCAGGTCACCGACCTGGCGCCGCTCGCGATAGTCGCCGTAGAACGTGCCGTGCCCGAGTGTGGCGTTGGCGCTCACAGGAACCATCATGCTGTTGCGCGGTTCGCGTACTGAGGTCCGGAGCGCCCTCCAAGAAGGCGTGCAGGAAGAAGCAGCAGCGCCTGTAGAAATGCGAACAGTGCCGAGAACGTGATACCGACCAGGCGAAACGGCAGGGCGAGCAGCCACACCACGGGCCACAGCACCAAGGCCAACAATGCGAGTGGCCAGCACAGGACGAAGAGAAGGCACCAGGCAACGATCGCAATGAGCGTCTTCATAAGGGTTCTCCGCGGCTGGGCGCGCCGCACGGGGATGGACCGCCACACGGTGCGATCCCTGGAGACCCAAGGCAATCCGCCTGCGACGAACCCGCGCGGGGACCCGACCAAGCCGTGAATACCGCGACGAAACGCGGCGAGGCTCTCTTCTGGTCGTCGGTTACACCAACATGTCGGCAAGAAGGGCAAGAAGGGGACGGAGCGGATTGCTAATACCCTCCGTCCCCAATGTTCCCGCGCGTCAAGCTCGGCGCCGGATCCGGACAGGTCACTCCTGGCCGGCTTAGTTGCCTCCGTCCCCTTTGATTCGCCGCACCGATGCGTTCCTTTGCCGCGCCCTCACGGCGCTCCGCGCCACACTGGTCGCTCCCGTTCCGTCCGTGGGGAAGCGTCCATGAGTCACTTCGACAGCCGCTCCGCCATCCGCCCCCCACCGGATGCGCCGATGGTGGACATCGCCGACTACGTCGTCGATTACCGGATCGACTCGCAAGAGGCCTTCGACACCGCCCGCTACATGCTGCTGGATTCGCTGGCCTGCGCCGCGCTTGCGATGGACCACGCGCAGTGCGTGCAGCACCTGGGCCCGCTGGTGCCGGGTGCGGAGCTGAAGGGCGGCGCGCGCGTGCCGTTCACCGCGTTTGAGCTCGATCCGGCGCAGGCCGCCTACAACATCGGCGTGCAGATCCGCTGGCTCGACTTCAACGACACCTGGCTCGCCGCGGAGTGGGGGCACCCGTCGGACAACCTCGGCGCCCTCCTCGCGGTCGCCGACTACCTGGGCCGCATGGCCGAACGCGAAGGCGGCCAGGCGCTGACCGTGAAAGACGTGCTGGGCCATGCGATCAAGGCGCACGAGATCCAGGGCTGTTACGCGCTGAAGAATTCGTTCAACCGCGTCGGTCTCGACCACGTGATCCTCGTGCGCCTGGCGTCAAGCGCGGTCGCCACGCGCATGCTCGGTGGCGGCAAGGACGAGGTGATCGCCGCCGTGTCGCACAGCTGGATCGACAACGGCGTGCTGCGCACCTACCGCCACGCGCCCAACACGGGCCCGCGCAAGAGCTGGGCCGCGGGCGACGCCTGCCGCCGCGCCGTCATCCACGCGCTCAACGCCATGAAGGGTGTCGTCGGTTATCCCAGCGCGCTGAGCGTGCCGACCTGGGGCTTCTACGACGTCGCCTTCCAGGGCAAACCGTTCGAGTTCGAGCGGCCGTTCGGCAGCTACGTGATGGAGAACATCCTGTTCAAGATCAGCTTCCCGGCCGAGTTCCACGCCCAGACCGCGGTGGAGTGCGCGATGCGGCTGCACGCGCAGGTCAAGGACCGGCTCGACCGGATCGAGCGCATCGAGCTGGAAACCCAGCAAGCCGGTGTGCGCATCATCGACAAGACCGGCCCGCTCGCGAACTACGCCGACCGCGACCACTGCCTGCAGTACATGGTTGCCGTGCCCTTGATCTTCGGCCGCCTCACCGCCGACGATTACGCCGACGCGGTGGCCAGCGATCCGCGCATCGACGCGCTGCGCGCGAAGATGGCGGTGCGCGAAAACCCGCGGTTCACCGCCGACTACTACAATCCCGACAAGCGCTACATCGGCAATGCGGTGCAGGTGTTCTTCACCGACGGCACCGCGACCGAGCGGGTCGCGGTCGACTACCCGATCGGACACCGCAAACGCCGCGCCGAAGGCATCCCGGTGCTGATGGCCAAGTTCGAAGCGGCCATGCGCGCCCGCTTGCCGGCGGCCCACGTCGATCGGCTGTTGGCCTTGGCGGCCGAGCCCGCGGAGTTGGAGTCGTTGCCGATCACGCGGTACATGGCCCTGCTCGCCAAGGCCTCGTAGGGCGCATTGGCCGAAGGCGTAATGCGCCGAATGGGATGCCACGCCGGATAACAATGCCACGCCGGATAACAATGCGGCGCAATGCGCTCCGCTTGTTGCACCCTACGCGGACTGAAGCCAAGCGCACGGGCTTGGCTTGCATGGGTGGAGCCGCAATGCGAAAGCTTGCGAACGGCTGGGAACAACTGCGGGATCGGCAGCACAACTGGGTTAGGCGCAGGGACCAGGACGAAAATGCACTCTGACCCCTGTTGCTGACTTAGAAGCAAGTCGACTCTGCCCCCTGTTTGCGGTGCGCGTTCATTTGCTCACCTCACCTTGATCACGACCTTGCCCTTCGCGCGGCCCTTCGCCAGGTAGTCCATCGCTTCGTTGGTCGCCCCGAACGGGAAGCTCCGATCCACGACCGGCCGCACGACGCCGGATTCGATGAGCGCCGTGATCTGGCTCAATTGCGCGCCATTGGCCCGCATGAAGAGGAAGGAATAGCCGATGCCGTGCTGCCTGGCCTTCTTGCGGATACCGACGCTCAACAAGCGCATGACTTGCTGCAGCATCCAGTTCAATCCGCCTTCTTTCGCGAACGCCACATCCGGCGGACCGGAGATGGAGATCAGTTTCCCGCCGGGCTTCAGCACCGCGAGGGATTTTTCCAACGTGTCCTTGCCCAGGCTGTTCAGCACCACGTCGTAGCCAGAGAGGACTTTCGCGAAATCCTCCTGCTTGTAGTCGACGACGACATCGGCGCCGAGGCTTTTGACCAGCGCGACGTTCTCCGTGCTGGTCGTCGTCGCCACCATTGCGCCCAGGTGCTTCGCCAACTGGATGGCGAACGTCCCCACGCCGCCGGAGCCCGCGTGGATCAGGACTTTTTGTCCCTTCTTCAGCTGGGCGCGATCGATCAGGACCTGCCACGCGGTCAAGCCCACCAGTGGGATGGCGGCGGCCTCTTCCATGCTGAGGTTCGCGGGCTTCAAGGCGACGTCGTCTTCGTGCATCGCGATGCGTTCGGCGAACGTGCCGATCCGGTCCTGGCTGGGCCGTGCATACACTTCGTCGCCGGGTTTGAACCCGCGCACCTTGGATCCGACCCGCACCACGACGCCGGCCACGTCATTGCCCAGGATCAGCGGCAAGCGATATGGCAGGATCAGCTTGAACTCGCCATCGCGGATCTTGGCGTCGAGTTGATTCAGGCTCGACGCGTGTATTTCGACAAGGACATCGTGGTCGCGCACGTCAGGTTCCGGCATCTCGCCGAGGCGCAATGCGCTGCCGCGTTTGTAGCGGTCGACGATGAAGGCTTTCATGACAGCTTCTCCAGCCGCAGATCCCTACGAGTCCCAGTGTCCACCAGGCGCGCCGGTGCAACCCTGCGCAGCAAGCGCAAGCGCATGCGATTGGCGAGTGGCCCGGCCGTATAGCGTAGTTCCGATTGCGCGGGGGTCGCCGCTTGCAGCACGACCGCGTCGGCTGGTGCCGTAGACCTTGTAGCCCGCGGCGGCGAGCCGCTGCGCGATGGCTTCGCCGTGCCGGACGAGCCAGTGACCAGGGCAATGGAGTCGTGGATCTTCATGGTCGTGCCTCCAGCGAGAGGGGGAGAATTGGGCAAATTGGGGACGGAGGCAATTGGTCTGCCTTAATGGCCTCCGCCCCCTTTAGTTGGTTCCGGCCATCCCCGCTGTGCTGCCGCCCGTTGTCTTACGCGGCGCCGCTACGGCGTGGCGATCCCGGGCATGGGCGGCACTTGGATCGGGATGGGGATGGCATCGGCTGCGAATAGCTGAAACGCTTACCTGAGCACTTCGTGAGGATCAACTTCATGTCACTGAAATGGTTGTTCGGAGCGGCGTTGCTCCTTTGCTTCACGCCTGCAATGGGCTGCGTCAATGCGATCGGCACCGACCATGACGGGCGTCGATTCGATGCGGGCTGGCAAACGGGCAAAGAGTTGGCGGGAACCATCAACAACCCCGACAAAGCCCGCTATTGGCTGGGTCGTGCAAACGAGATCGTCGCGAGATCCCGTAGCAAGCCGGATCTCGAGACGCTAACGGATCTGGGCATCCTGTTGCTCTATCAAGGTCAATACACGAAGGCGATCCAGTTGTTCCTGACCATCGAGCGTCGCTATCCCGGGCACCCGGAAGCCGCGGCCAACCTCGGAACGGCGCTGGAACTGTCAGGGCACGATGCGACGGCGCTGCGCTGGATCCGTATCGGCATGCGTCGCAATACCGAAGAGCACTGGGGTACGGAGTGGCTGCACGCGCGCATCCTCGAGGCGAAGATCGCGGCCTCCATGGATCCAACCTACTTTGACCACCATTCCATCACCGGCCTCGTCTTCGAGAAGGTCCTCGTGCCTTCGCTGCCGGGCAGCATGCCGACAGGAAACACCGGCAAGCCGGCCAGGCCATGGGATGTCCATCGTGCACTGTCGTACCAGTTGTCGGAACGAACCGGCTTTGTGAAGCCACGCGACCCGGTCGTGGCCAACCTGCTGCACGACTGGGCCACGCTGAACCTCGCCGGCGGCCCAATCGAGAGCGCTGACGTCCTCTACGACTTGGCGGTGACCTACGGCGCCAAGCGCGAGGTACTGATGCGCAATCGACAGGCGTATATCAAACGCGTGCTGGCGCAGGCGGGAGATACAGAAGTCAGCTATGACACGCCATGTGCGATTTGTCCGCCGCCCGAGTGAGAAGAAGTGCACTCTGTCCCCTGTTCTCAGAGGCAAGCTATTTGCTCTTTGTTTGCTTTTGCTGCGTTACTGGGTGCCTGGCGAAGGACCACACAGGGGGCAGTGCGCATGGAAACGATTCTTTCGACGCCGACGACATCGGTGCTGCAGGTCGGCGATTCGGAGAAGGACGCTCCCGATTGGGACGCGATCATCGACCGGGCCGGTCCGGGTGGACCGCTCGAACGTTGGGTCCAGCCGGGCCAGTGGTGGCAGGTCGTGATCGGCATGCACGTGAAACTGGTCGACGTGCTTCGTCGCGCGGACGATGAGGCCGACAAGGGCCACGGCCGGCACCGGCTGCTGGTGTTTGCCGATACCGTGGATGCGCGATACGACGCGCCGGGGACCATCGACCTGGTGCAGCAAGACAGCGTGGTGATCATCGCCCGCCGGCTGCAAACCAACGCGACGTTGCACTTCAAGCAGACCAACGACTTGGGTTGCCTGGTGGGCTTCTACGTGCGGCAGGTCGAGCCCGCAAGCTTCCGGTCGCAACTGACGCGCCGAGTCGAGTGGCAGGATCGCGACGGCAGCCCGCGTTCGATTTCGCAGACCGGCTATCTGCCGGATCCGCTGACGCCCCAGGTGCTCGGGGCGTGGCACGAGTACGACGGTCTCTACGAGGTCAAGCAGCCGCCATTCCAGATGCTGCCGATGGACTTCTCCCTGATGCCGATGCAGGTCTGCCTGACGCTGCTCGAACGCATGCTGTTCGCCGCTCAGTGGCTGGGCGCGCAGGGCGGCCAGGGCGAGCGCGCCCTCGAACTGCTCGGACGCCTGCAGGAACTGCTGGCATTGCGGCCCGACGAGCCCACGTGGCAGGCGTTGGCGCTGCCCTGCACGAACCTGCGCGAGTTGCTGCAGCCGGTGCGCTTCGACGCGGGCCAGGTGCCGTACCTGAGCGCGTCGTTCTATGGCGATGTGGCGCGCGATCACCTCCCTGCCCTGCAAGCCTACGCCGGCAGCTACGCGCGATTGGCCGACCGCAACGTCGAACTCGGCGCACGCAAGGAAGCGGCGCGCCGCGTACTGGGCGAGAAAGGCGATGCCGGTGCGTTCCAGAAGCTGGTCGCCGCCCAGCTCACCGAGAACCTGCGTCTGGCGACCGCCAACGTCAAACGCGCGCAAGACGCGATCGAGCCGCAGAACAAGAACGTGCGCCGTGCCGAGGTCGCTTTCAAGGCCGGCCTGGACGCGTGGCGCGAAGCGAAGGAGCGCGAAGCGGCATGGGCGATCGCCGGCGCGGTGTTCTCGTTCGTGGCCGGCGTGGGCTCGATGTTCGGGGGCAATGGCGCCGGCGCGGCCGATGCGGCCAAAGCGGCGGCGGACGTGGCGAGCACCGCGGCCAAGCTCGCCGAGATCATGAAGAAGCTGGTCAAGGTCGGCCAGGCAATCGAGAAGATCGTCAAGATGTGCCTGGCCATCGTGGCCGCTGCCGACAAGATTGCCGATGCGGGCAAATTCGCCAACGACCTGTCCGCGATCAGCCGCGAATCGATGTCCGACGATGCCAAGGGCGCGCCTTCGGCCGGTGCGTACTGGGACCAGCTGTGGGTCGAGGTGGAAACGCAGCTGGCCCCGGCGATCAAGGAGGGCATCGGCGGCGCAGTGGAGTACCTGAAGGAACTCAAGATCCTGGTGATCTACGGCCGCGCGTTGACCACGGCGCAAGCGGCACTGCCGCCGCTGATCCAGGAGATCGCGCGCAGCCGCTTGCAGACGGAGATTGCCGCGCGCCAGCACGAGGCCGTCGCGCGCGAGATCGACGCGCTGAAGCAGAACGAGGTCATGTCCGCCCACGCCATGATGCTGCTGTGGGGCAACTACCGCGCGGTGCAGCGCTCGTTGCTGGTGGTGTTGAGCCAGTTCGACGCCGCCTGGCGCTACTGGGCTTTGGACGACTCGGCGGTGGCCCGAGACAACTACCGCGGCATCGCCGATCTGGCCGAGGACCTCAAGGCCGTCGGCGATCTGCGGAAGATGCAGGCGCGCGCACTCGACAGTTTCAAGCCAGCCCCGCAGGAGTACCGCCGCGCGACGTACGTGCTCACGGCCACGGAGCGCGATGCCGTGCTCGAAGGCCAGCGCATCGGGCTGCGCCTGACCCCCGATCGCAGCCCGCTGTCGGGCTGGGGCCTGGCCAGCCGCGTGCGCGTCACGGAGATCCACGTCTGGGTGGAATGGGCCCCCGGCAAGCGGCCCAGCCGCGGAGCGATCGAGTTCACCGTCCGCACCAGCGGTGCGTACGACGATCGGCGCCTGGTCGACAGGACGCCCAAGGCCTTCCACTTCCATGGCGCACCGGTGGACCTGACGTTCCGCTACGACCTCGCAGCCACGCCCGCGGACCACGCAGACACGGTGCGCGTGCGCGCGGCCATTGCCGAAGAGTTCCGCACGTCGTACAGCGAGCCCACGCTGTACACCGACTGGATAGTCTCGACACCGAAGGTAAGCCCAGGCGACGCCGACACCGTGGACATCGGCAAGCTGAAAGCCGACATCGCCGGCATCCGAGTGGAGTTCTCAGGGACGTACATCAAGGACCCGGATCGGTTGGTGTGAGGCAAAAGCCGGGGCAGAGCGTCATTCTGAGAATGGCCCTCTGACCCCAGTTTCGTATTCAACTACCAAGTGTTGAAAAGGCACACTGACCCCGTTTTTGGGCCTGACTCTACGTCCTAGCCACTTGAGATCGAGAAGTCAGATGCAGCCATTGCATGCCTTTATCGATGAATACGGTGACCCTCATCTCGACACGGGAAAGCCGGGGGTGTCGCGGGCCTATGTCGTAACCGCAGTCTGCATCTGGGAAGAATCACTCGAGCGTTCGCGGGATTTCGCGGAACATTTGAGAGCAAGGAACTTTCAGTCCGGCGAGATGAAGTCCAGCGCAGTTGGAGCCAACGATGGTCGGCGGCTCTCGATCTTGCAGAACCTTTCCAACCTGGACTGCTTTGTTGTCGCCCTCTGCGCCCAGAAGGAACGGATAGACCGCGACTCTGGCCTACAGTTCAAGAAGAGTTTTATCAAATACTTTGCGAGGCAGATGTTCGAGCGTCTTTCTCGTTACACGGACACTCTGGTCGTCACCGCGGACATGCACGGATCACCAGAGTTCCAACAGGAACTCAAGAACTACCTATCCAAGCGAACCAGTAGCGATCTCTTCCAAAAATCAGCATTTGATCAGGTTGACAGCGCCTCTGAAGTGCTGCTGCAGGTCGCCGACATCTACGCTGGTAGCCTGGCACGAATTTACGACTCCTCGAAACTCTCAGGTCGTGCCGATGAGCTTCTCTCTGCCCTAAGGGACCGCGTTTCACTTCGGCTCTGGCCAGAAGGATCGGAGCCGCTACATGGCAGCCCTCCCGAAGCGACAGAGCATGACGAGCTAATCCGCAGACTATGCGTTCGACTAGTTGAGAACTATCTACAGTCGCATGCAGGCAATGACAAGGAGGAGATCGCTCGCCTCACATTTCTGGAGTCCCTGCTTTCGAGCCATTCTTGGGGCGGCGCCAATGAGTACATTCGTACCGGCGCCCTCAGAAAAGAAGTCGCCCGCCGCATCGGCGAGCCCATTAGCGAGCATAAATTCCGCTCAAGCGTCGTCGCCAAGCTGCGCGATCTCGACGTGATCATTGCAAGCTGCTCTAAGGGTTACAAGATTCCTTCTAGCTACTCTGATCTTCGTGACTACGCGCTGTTTGCGAACACAATCCTGCCCCCGATGATCTCCCGGATCGGGCGAGCCCGTCGCAGCGTTCGAGAAGCCACATTGGGCTCAGTCGACATCCTTGGTGATCCGGAGCTCGCCGAGCTACAAACGCTGGTTGAGGCTATGCAGAAAACCCTCTAGTCCACTTAGCCCGTAGGGCGCGTTGACCGAAGGCATAATGCGCTGGTTCGAACGCGCGAGTCGGGTGCCCGATGCTTCTGACCACCGATTGAAACCCTCCCTCCGCAGCCTATGCCCCTGCACGTCGCCGGTTGCCCATGCTGTTTGCTTTGGCTTATCGGCTTGCCCCGCCTTATCGGAGTAAGCCTGCCTTGCATCCGCAACACTCTGCGCATGTCTTAATGAATAGACAGCCGTAAACGCGATGCTGAGGAAGAGGAGGAGCGGCAGCCAAGCAGAATGCTAAGCGGGCCGTCGAAGAAGTAACCCGCAATTCTTCCTGGAAGACCTCCAATTGTTGTGAACGCCACGCACTCAACCAAATTGTCATCGTGACTTACGGCTGGCTTCGCGGATTACCAACTTTCGAACCGAAAATCGAAGGCGGCCTTTTGCGCTGGCCGCAACTCTTCCAACACCACCTGGTCGTCGATGCTCGCTCCCTCTGAGGAGAGCTAAAGAGGACGGAGGCAATTGGCTAGGCTTAATTGCCTCCGTTTGATTGACCGACCTACTTGGACTGCTTCTTGCCGTTCTTGACGGCATAGTCACCAAAATCGCTCAGGGACAACCCGTACCAGTCCTTCCCGTTCTTTGGGGACCACAAAATACCGCTCGGCTTGACGCGTACATGTCCTACAACCTTTCCATCTGAATCAACAATGTGGTGCTCTTCGAACTTCTTCGGTGCGAATGAGTTAACACGCTTTGTTGCAGCCTTCTTCGTTTCCATGACCCCTCCGTTGGTTGGCCAGCCTAGCGCTGAGTGGTTACGTAGTCTTCAACACTTATGTTTGCTTGCCTTAGGTTTCCCCTGCGTGACTCTCCCCGAAGCATCCTGGGGCAGCTGTTCGGAAATTTCGGACAGCAGCCTCTGAACAAGCTTTCCACGGCCAAGATGGGCAAAGGCCACGGTAGCCTGCCAAGGTGCTGTCAGGGTCTCTTTCTTACTCGGCCATAGCAATGATGCTCGATGCAACGCTTTCGGATGAGCCCGCAAGTCCACGGTCACGTTGGCTCCCCAATAACGTCAGCAGGATCAAGCACTGCCATGTGCGCCGGGTCTTGCACGTACAAAGTGAACTGCCCGCTCATGGTGATGTGAGGCGTTCCGAAAACGAGGATGTACTTGCTGACAAGTTCACGCATTCCGTCAATGCGGAACCTGTCTCGCACACGCTGGACGAGTTCGTGCGGAACATTGATCGCGATGCGGTCACGGCTACGGTCTGCCGACGTGTTCAAGTAGACAGACCCATCCGCGCCCCACGGCGCGGAGCGGACAGGTATTCCCCAAAAGCCGTGGTAGTGGCCTGCGTGGAGTTCTGGATTGGCGCTGTCGAACGCAACAAAGAAGCGATTTGCCGGCAATGCGGTTCCATTGGGCAGAAGCATTTCAACAGGGCTTGTGCGGAACACTTGTGATGTCACCAGCAGATTCAGCAATCTTTTGGGGCCGCGTTGGATCGTGGTTCCAACAGGCTCGCCGCCGCCCACATGCCTACCGCCGCCACGTTGCTCGCGTGCGGCTCCATTACCACCCTGGCCGGGTTCGTCTGCATCGGCTGCTAGTGCCAACCTAATGCGCTGGCGGTCGGCCTGCCAGCGTTGCACGACTTCATCGCCTTCACGGCCCCACGGGCCTTCGCCACGCACTGCTAGTTCACAGTCGGGCGCGTGCGGGCGACCTACGAAACAGGCGTCATGGCCGTTGCTACTGGCTCGCCTGAAATGCACGGAGCCACCGCAGCCTAGGCATGTGAACTGTCCGCGTTGCGCGGCAATTGCGTCAGCTGGCAAGCGGGAAAAATCCCACGCGGTGGTTGGTTGACCGGTGACAGTTGACCTTGCTTCCTGCATGGCGCCCCCCTTGTCAGCCGTACTGCTCTAGCAGTTCGGATCACTGTTGGCAATGGTCAAGATTTGGCAGCGCAGATGATGCGCCGATTAGCTGTCACCTTGGCGTCACGAAAAAGCCGGCGCTAGGCCGGCTTGTCGAGTCTCCCTTGCAGTTCAAAGGGTCATTTGGTGGGCGGTGCAGGGTAGAACCTGCGACCCTTGCCGTGTGAAGGCAAGGGCCATCTCAGGACCTCTCAAACCCCAATCGGATTCGGCTTCTCGCTGTCGATCTTGTATTGCTTGATCGCTCGGGCCACGTCCTTGCCGGTCATCTTGCCTTCTGCTGCCAGTGCGGCGATGGCGGCGTGGGCGATGTGGAAGCGGTCCACTTCGAAGTGGCGGCGCAGGTTGGCGCGGGTGTCGGAGCGGCCGAAGCCGTCGGTGCCCAGGACGCTGTAGCGCATCGGGACGAATTCGCGGATCTGGTCGGCGTAGACGCGGATGTAGTCGGTGGCGGCGATGGCGGGGCCCAGGCGACCTTCCAGCAGTTCGGTGACGTAGGGCTTGCGCAGGTCCTTGGCTTCGGGGTGCAGGCGGTTGTGGCGGATGGCGTCGACGCCGTCACGGGCCAGCTCGTTGAAGCTGGGGCAGGACCAGATGTCGGCGGTGACCCCGAAGTCCTTGTCCAGCAACTCGGCTGCGGCAATGGCTTCGCGCAGGATGGTGCCGCTGCCCAGCAACTGCACGCGCAGCTCGCCCTTCTTCGCCTTGCCGGCATCCTTGAGCAGGTACATGCCCTTGATGATGCCCTCGGCGCTGCCCTCGGGCATGTCGGGGTGGGTGTAGTTCTCGTTCATCAGGGTGACGTAGTAGTACTCGTCCTGCTGCTCGGCCAGCATGCGCTGCATGCCGCGCTGCATGATCGTGACCACTTCGTAGCTGAAGGTGGGGTCGTAGCTGCGGCAGTTGGGGATCAGGCCGGCCTGGACCATGCCGTGGCCGTCTTCGTGTTGTAGACCCTCGCCGTTGAGCGTGGTGCGGCCGGCGGTGGCGCCCAGCAGGAAGCCACGCGCGCGCATGTCCGCCGCCTGCCAGGCGCTGTCGCCGATGCGCTGGAAGCCGAACATCGAGTAGTAGATGTAGAACGGCAGCATCTGCAGGTCGTTGGTGCTGTAGCTGGTCGCGGCGGCAAGCCACGACGAGAACGCGCCGGCTTCGGTGATGCCTTCCTCCAGCACTTGCCCGGCGGTGTCCTCGCGGTAGTACATCAGCTGGTCGCGGTCGACCGGCTTGTACTTCTGGCCGTGCGGCGAGTAGATGCCGATCTGGCGGAACAGGCCTTCCATGCCGAAGGTGCGGGCTTCGTCGGCCACGATGGGCACGCAGCGCGGGCCAACCTGCTTGTCGCGCAGGGTGATGTTGAGCATCTGCACGAAGGCCATGGTGGTGCTGATCTCGCGATCACCGGTGGTCTTGAGCAGGCGCTCGTAGGTTTCCAGCGCGGGCACTTCCAGCGACTGGGTGGACTTGCGGCGACGCTGCGGCAGGAAGCCGCCGAGGGCCTTGCGACGCTCGTGCAGGTATTCGACTTCCGGCGAGTCCTTGCCCGGGTGGTAGAACGGCACGGCGCTGTCGGCCAGCTGGGCGTCGGTCACCGGGATGTTGAAGCGGTCGCGGAAGCCGCGCACGGCGTCGTCGTCCATCTTCTTGGTGCCGTGGGTCGGGTTGAGCGACTCGCCCGAGGCACCCATGCCGTAACCCTTCACCGTCTTGGCCAGGATGACGGTGGGCATGCCGTCGGCGCGGCTGGCCTCGTGGTAGGCAGCGTAGACCTTGTGCGGATCGTGGCCACCGCGGTTGAGGCGCCAGATGTCGTCGTCGGACAGGTTGGCCACCAGCGCGGCGGTTTCCGGGTACTTGCCGAAGAAGTTGTCGCGCGTGTACTTGCCGCCGAAGGCCTTGCAGTTCTGGTACTCGCCGTCGACGGTTTCCATCATCAGCTGGCGCAGCCTGCCGGAGGTGTCGCGGGCCAGCAGCGGATCCCAGTAGCTGCCCCAGACGGTCTTGATGACGTTCCAGCCGGCGCCACGAAACTGGCCTTCGAGCTCCTGGATGATCTTGCCGTTGCCGCGCACCGGGCCGTCCAGGCGCTGCAGGTTGCAGTTGATGACGAAGACCAGGTTGTCGAGGCCTTCGCGGCCGGCAACTGAGATGGCGCCGAGCGATTCGGGCTCGTCGGTCTCGCCGTCGCCCAGGAAGGCCCAGACCTTGCGGTCGGTCTTGGGCATCAGCCCACGGCCTTCGAGGTACTTCCAGTTGCGGGCCTGGTAGATGGCGGCGATGGGGCCAAGGCCCATCGACACGGTGGGCACCTGCCAGTAGTCGGGCATCAGCCACGGGTGCGGGTAGGAGCTGATGCCGCGGCCGTCGACCTCCATGCGGAAGTGGTCGAGCTGGGACTCGCTGATGCGGCCTTCGAGGAAGGAACGCGCGTAGATGCCCGGCGAGCTGTGGCCCTGCACGCCGATGAGATCGCCGGGGTGGTCGCCCTCGGGGCCACGCCAGAAGTGGTTGAAGCCGACGTCGTACAGGGTGGCCGCCGAGGCGAAGCTGGCGATGTGGCCGCCCAGGTCGCCGGGCTTGCGGTTGGCGCGGACCACCATCGCCATCGCGTTCCAGCGGATCAGCGAGCGGATGCGCCATTCCATCGCCGCGTCACCCGGGCTCTTGGCCTCCAGGTGCGTGGGGATGGTGTTGATGTATTCAGTGGTGGGCTGGAACGGCAGGTGCGCGCCGGCGCGACGGGTGACCTCGACCATGCCTTCGAGCAGCTGGTGGGCGCGCTGGGCGCCTTCGCGCTCGATCACGGCCTGGACGGATTCCACCCACTCGCGGGTTTCGGCTGGGTCCGGGTCGGTCTGCAGCAGGGTGTTGATCGGGCTTTCGTACGTCCGGTTCATATCTGCTCCGGCCGCCGGCCCGCCTGTGCGGCCCGCGGCATTGCCTGTGTCGTTGGTAGAGCGAACATTCTAGCCCGTGGTCGGCGACGGTCGCTTGACACCCTGCAATGGCCGGCAGGATGCTGCGTTTGATGCCCTGCCAGGTGGGGGCCGGCAGACGGGATGTTGCGGCGGGACAGGCATACCGGGCAGGGCTGACGCATGGCCGTGATCGTGCACGACGCTTCTGGTGCAACCGTCGCCGCGGACCCTTCGCCGCCCGCTCCCGTTCGCCATCACGTGCCCTGGTACCACAGCCTGCGCACCCGCCTGTTGCTGTGGCTGGGATTGGCCTGCGTGGTGGTGCTGCTGGGCGGCACGGGGATGGTGTACCAGAGCACGCGCGCGCTGCTGCTGGAACAGACCCGCGAGGAACTTCGCTCACTGGCCGCGCAGACGGCGATGTCGCTGAACGCGATGCTGACCTCGGTGGAAACCAGTGCGGCCACGCTGGCCGCCAATGCGCTGAGCGTCGATCCGAGCCGCAGCAACCTCGAGGCGCTTCTGCGCTCCACCGTCGACGGCGACGGCGACGTGGTGGGCGCGATGCTGATCATCGAGCCCGGCGTGTTCGGGCCGGACGCGGCGGGCTACGACGGCTACCTGCGCAACGAGGGCACCGGCTACCACCGGCAGGCGATGCACGGCCCCGACTACGACTACCACGTGCAACCGTGGTGGCAGCGCACGGTGGTGCGGGGGCAAAGCTTCTGGTCCGAGCCCTACCGCAACGCGGCGACCGGCAACGAGATGTTCGTGACCTACAACCTGCCGCTGCGGCGCCCTGGCGACCCGGCCGATGCCGCACCGGTGGGCATAGTCAGCCTGGACGTGCCGGTGCGGCGATTGCGGCGCCTGCTGGGCGCGCCGGCCGAATCGCAGGGGCCGGTGCGGGCGTCGATGATCGAGCGCGTGCTGCTCAGCCCCGAACGCATGTTCGTGGTGCACTTCAACTCCACGGTGGAGTTGCGCCAGACCCTGGACGATCGCGCGCGCGCGATGCCGGAACTGGAGCCGATGCTGCGCGCCGTGCGCGGGCGTCGGCCGTTGCTGACGCGCTATTACGACCAGTCGATCCGCGGCGCGCGGATCGCCCTGATCGAGCCCTTGCCGCGGCGCGCGTGGACGATCGCGCTGTCGATCGACGAGCCGCAGGCGTTGATCGGCCTGCAGCACAACGCGCGGCTGATCGTGACCGGCGGCCTGTTCGCCATCGTGCTGTTGATCGGCCTGCTGTGGCTGATCGCGCGTCCGATCACGCGGCCGCTGGGCGCGCTGACCGCCTCGGCGGGGCGCTTTGCCGATGGTGAGTTCGACACGCCGCTGCCGCACACCGATCGCCGCGACGAGGTGGGCCTGCTGGCCGACGCGCTGGACGGCGCGCGCGGCTCGATCAAGCAGCAGATGGCCGAGATCGAACAGATGGCCGGCGCTCGCCTGCGCCTGGACAGCGAGCTGGCCATTGCCGCCGACATCCAGCAGGCGATGCTGCCGCCAGCGCCGCAGTTGCGTGTCGGCGAACGCGCCCTGCAGGCGCACGCACTGCTGCACCCGGCCACGATGGTGGGCGGCGACTTCTACGGGTTTTTCCCGGCCGAGCCGGGGCGGCTGCGCTTCTGCATCGGCGACGTGTCCGACAAGGGCGTGCCGGCGGCGCTGTTCATGGCCCGCTGCCTGACGGTGCTCGAGGTCGCCGCAGGTCGCAACCTGGACCCGGGCGCGGCGCTGGCAAAGGCCTCGGTGCGCCTGGCCGAGCACAACGACACCTGCATGTTCGCCACCGTGCTGTTCGGGATGATCGACCTCGACAGCGGGCACCTGGTCCTGGCCAGTGCGGGCCATGAGCCGGCCCTGCTGCGCCGCGCCGACGGCCAGGCTGAATGGGTGGAATTCGAGGCGGGGCCGCCGCTGGGGTTCGAGCCGGTGGCCAGCTACCCCGAGTGGCACGGCCGGCTCACGCCCGGCGAGGCGTTGCTCGCGTATACCGATGGCATCACCGAAGCCTTTGACGGGGACCTGCAGGCATTTGGCGGCGATCGACTGGAACGGGCCATCACCGCAGCCGACACCGACGCCAGTGCCGCGGCGCTTTGCACCGGCATTCTCGACGTGGTGACGCGCTTCGTCGATGGCGCCGCGCAGTCCGATGACATCACCCTGCTGGCATTGCGCGTGGAAGTGCAACCGGCAGACCGCTGAAAGGGGGACAGACATGCAGATCCGGATCACCGTTCCGTGCCAGCACGCGCGATTGCGCGAGCTCACCACCACCATCGACGACGTGCTGCACCAGCATGGCGTCGCCCAGCAGCTGCGCCACGACGTGCGCCTGATCGCAGAGGAAGTGGCCTGCAACGTGGTCGACCACGGCGGCGCCGACCAGGAGCCGCACACCATCGTCACCGACGTCAGCGCCCGCGACGGTCAGCTGATCATCGAGTTCCGCGACGACGGCAACGCGTTCGACCCCCTCAGCGCCACCGCACCGGACGTCGACGCCGACATCCACGACCGGCCGATCGGCGGGCTGGGCCTGCACCTGGTGCGCGAGCTGGCCGACTCGCTCACCTACCGGCGTGAAGGCGGCCATAACGTCCTGCGGGTCACTCTGCGCGACAAGCGGGCGGCATGAGGGCGCCGAACGACGGCTCGCGCGCGGGGAATCAGGGTGGTGACGGGCATGCCGGCGGACGTCGGCTCTGCGGATTCGGTCGGGCCGCGCCACCGGTTCCGCGCCTGCCGAACATTGCCGATCGGGCGCCCCACCGGGCCCACTCGAGCGGCAGCACACGGGCAATCACAAGGAGATGGGGATGAGCCTGGAAATCAAAGTCGATACGCCGCAGGGCAGTCGCTGCCTCGTGTCGTTGCACGGACGCCTGGACACGCACAGTTTCGAGCAGCTCGATCACGCGCTGGCACCGGTGCTGGTCTCGCACCCGGATGCGCTGGTGCTGGACCTGTCCGCGCTCGACTACATCAGCTCGGCCGGCATCCGTTCGATCTTCAAGGCACGCAAGTCGCTGGCGGCGCACGGCGGGAAGCTGCTGGTGACCAACCTGCAACCGCAGATCCAGAAGGTATTCGACATCGTCAAGGCGGTGCCGATGGATTCGGTGTTCAGCTCGATGGCCGAAGCCGACGCCTACCTCGACACCATGCAGCGCAAGGTGCTGGAGGGCAACGTCGAGGACGACGAGTACTCGTGAGCGTTGCGCGGGCCCCACGGGGCGGGCCGCCTTGCCCCGCCCCGCGCGAATCCGATTGGAATCACGCGGGGCGGTACGCCTGGATCAGCGCGCCTCGCGGGAGGCGCGGATCTGCGCGTCCACGGCGGCGATCGCGGTCATGTTGACCACGCGGCGCGGCGTCGAGGCCGGGGTGAGGATGTGCGCCGACTTGTCCAAGCCCATCAGGATCGGACCGATCGCGACGCCGTCGGTCATCACCCGGATCATGTTGTAGGTGATGTTGGCCGCATCCAGGTTGGGCATCACGAACAGGTTGGCGCGGCCCTTGAGCGTGGTGTTGGGGAAGATGCGGTGGCGCAGCTCGTCGTCCCACGCGGTGTCGGCCATCATCTCGCCGTCGACTTCCAGCTTGGGCATGCGGTGCTTGATGATGGTCAATGCCTTGCGCATCTTTGCCGCCGACGCGTTGTCGTGGCTGCCGAAGTTGGAATGTGACAGCAGCGCGACCTTGGGCTCGATGCCGAACAGCTTGAGGCGATACGAGGCCTGCAGCGTCGCCTCGGCGATCTGCTCGGCGCTGGGATCGAACTGCACGTGGGTATCAAGGAAGAACCACGCGCCCTGGTCGTTGATCACGCCGGTCATCGCCGAGGTGCCGGCCACGCCCGGATCGAAATCGAACACGCTGCGCAGGTAGCCCAGCTTCTTGTGGAAGCGTCCGACCAGGCCGCAGATCATCGCGTCGGCTTCGCCGCGCTCGACCATCAACGCGGCGATCAGCGTCGGCCGTGAACGCAGCAGGTTCTTGGCCGCCGCCGGGGTCACGCCGCGGCGTTCGGTCAGCGCGTGGTACTGCTGCCAGTACTCGTCGAAGCGCGGATCGGAGTTGATGTTGGTCAGCTCGAAGTCGACGCCGGCGCGCATGCGCAGGCCCAGGCGCTCGATGCGGCTTTCGATGACGTCGGGGCGGCCGATCAGGATCGGGAATGCCAGCTGCTCGTCGATCACCGTCTGCACGGCACGCAGCGCGGTTTCTTCCTCGCCTTCGGCATAGACGACGCGCTTGAGGTCGTTGCGGGCGCGGTCATACACCGGCTTCATCAACAGGCTGGTGCGGTGGATGTACTGCCCCAGTTTTTCCTCGTACACGCGCATGTCGGCGATGGGCCGCGTGGCGACGCCCGAATCCATCGCGGCGCGCGCCACCGCCGGCGCCAGCACCACCAGCAGGCGCGGGTCGAACGGACGCGGGATCAGGTACTCGGCGCCGAACTTGGGCACCTCGCCGCCGTAGGCATTGCCCAGGTCGGAGGCCTCCTTGCGCGCCAGCGCGGCGATCGCGCGCACGCATGCCAGCTTCATGGCCTCGTTGATCACCGTGGCACCCACGTCGAGCGCGCCGCGGAAGATGTACGGGAAGCACAGCGCGTTGTTGACCTGGTTGGGATAGTCCGAGCGACCGGTGGCGATGATGCAGTCCGGGCGCACGGCCTTCGCGTCTTCGGGAAGGATTTCCGGGTACGGGTTGGCCAGCGCGAGGATGATCGGCCGCGGCGCCATCGTGGCCACCATTTCGGCCTTCAGCACGCCACCGGCGGACAGGCCCAGGAACACGTCGGCGCCGTCGACGATTTCGGCCAGGCTGCGCTTGTCGGTGTCGGCCGCGTAGCGCGCCTTGTCGGGGTCGAGGTTGGGACGGCCGGTGTAGATCACACCCTCGCGGTCGAACGCGGTGATGTGCTCCTTCCTGACGCCCAGCGCGACCAGCATGTCCAGGCAGGCGATACCCGCCGCGCCGGCACCGGTGGTGGCGACGCGGATGTCGCCGATGTCCTTGCCCACCACTTCCAGCGCGTTGAGCACGGCCGCGCCGACGATGATCGCGGTGCCGTGCTGGTCGTCGTGGAACACCGGAATCTTCATGCGTTCGCGCAGCTTGCGCTCGACGATGAAGCACTCCGGTGCCTTGATGTCTTCGAGGTTGATGCCGCCGAAGGTGGGTTCGAGGCTGGCGATGATGTCGACCAGCTTGTCGGGATCGCGCTCGTCGATCTCGATATCGAACACGTCGATGCCGGCGAACTTCTGGAACAGCACGCCCTTGCCTTCCATCACCGGCTTGCCGGCGAGCGGGCCGATGTCGCCCAGGCCGAGCACCGCGGTGCCGTTGCTGATCACCGCCACCAGGTTGCCGCGCGCGGTGTACTCGCTGGCGCTGTTGGGATCGGCGACGATCGCCTCGCACGCATACGCCACGCCGGGCGAGTACGCGAGCGCGAGATCGCGCTGGGTCACCATCGGCTTGGTCGCGGTGACCTTGATCTTGCCCTTCGGCGCGAGGCGGTGGTATTCGAGCGCGGCTTGCTTCAGATCGTCGTCGGACATCGGAATGTTTGGGTACTGCGGAAGGGAGTGCCCGATTCTAGCCGTGCCCGGAGGCAAAGTCGGGATCGGCGGCCTTTGCTGAAACAGGGGGAATGCAGCGAGGCGGCAACGCGACGCAACGCGGGCCGGCAACGCCACGGGCGATGCGCTGGCGTACGGGCGGCGGCGCGAGGCGCCTTACCCGCGCGCAGCGGGCTCAGGAGGCCAGGAAGCCCTCGCCGCTGGCGATGCTGTCCAGGCGGATGCGGTTGGCGAACAGGGAGAACGCCAGCATGCCGGCCAGACCATTGGCCCGCTGGATCCACGGCGGCGTCCAGCGCGCGGGCAACAGGACGCCCGATTCGAACAGCGGTTCGAAACGCTGCACGTCGGCGAGGGTCATCTTGCCGGCGAACAGCCAGCGGCACAGTTGCAGCTTCTGCTGGCGCAGCGCCCAGCGGAAGAACGTGTGCACGCCGACCAGGCCGCGCAGGTAGACCGTGTCCTTGGTGAACGCGCAGCCGCCGTTGGTGGGCACGCCGCGGAACACGCGCTGGGCGGAGGCGAAGCTGTCCTCGGGCCGCTGCCCGGCGGCAAGGAAGTAACGGAACACCTCGATGAAGTCGGCACCATCGAGCGCCATCGCCACCGCCTCGATGCGCAGGCTCAGCCGCTTCATGCGTCCGATGTCGATGCTGCCGGTGATCTGCTCGGCGAACGTGGCCAACCCCTCCTGGGTGGCGGTGCTGCGAGGGGAGGCGAGCGCCAGGCTCGGCAGGACCGGCTGCAGCTGGCCGTTGAGCGCCGTCAGCGAATGCACGAAGGCCTCGTGCTGCAGCAGCTGGTGGCGATCGTAGTCACTGAAGGCCGCGCCCTGGCGGAGGCGGATGCGGGTGGACCCGGCCGCTGCCTTGGCGATCAGGCCGGGGTCGAGTTCGACCTCGATCACGCGGGAGTTGAAGTAGTCGTCCAGGTCGCCCTGCAGTTGCAGGCGCAGCGCGGTGGCGGAAATCGCGACGTGTTCGGCCGGCGACATCAGCTCGTGATCGAGCTCGTCGGCGATCGAGATGAAGTGCCGCGCGGCTTCGCGCGTGCTCGGTCCGTCTCCGGGCAAGGGTTCGTCGGGCTTGCCGTACAACTGCACGGACAGATCGGTGACCGCCGGCGTGCCAAGCACGTCGCACAGCGCAGCGGCCAGGGCCCAGCTACGGGCGGATTCGGCGACGTACTGGCCCAGCGGGTGGTGCGGGTCGGCGGCGGCGGCAATCGCATCCAGCTCGCTGCGCACCTGCGAGAAATCCTGCTTCGGGTAGGTGATCTGGGGCAGCGTCGCCGTACCGCGCGCGTAATCGGCCAGGAAGTGCACCTCAAGCCCTGCCGGCCAGCTGGCCAGCGTCAGCAGCTTGATCCCGCGGGCGGCACGCACCATGCGCGCGTCGAGGGCGGCGTGGTGGTCGATGTCGGCGGAGCGGGTGATATCCACGGGCCCTTTTCCGACAGCGCAGGCCGGTTCGTCAAGCTTTGTGCCATCGGTTCGCGTTGCCTATGGGCTTGGCAATCCACGATACGGAGCTCCCATGAGTCGCACTTCACAGCTGTTCCGCCTTGCCCTGCTGGTTCCAGTGCTGTCCGCACTGGCGGCCTGCGCCACCAACCGGAGCCAGATTTCACTGACCGTCCCCGCGCCCGCCGACTTCGTCGTTAGCGCCGACAAGACGGCGGTAATCGAAACGGTGGCCGACCAGCGCCGGTTCGAGGCCGAACCGGACGAACCGAGCACGCCGTCGCTGAAGAAGGGCCGCGACTTCGCGCTGGATGCCGAAGGCCGCAAGGCCGCCATCGCCCGCAAGCGTAACGGCTATGGCATGGCGATCGGCGACATCGTGCTGCAGCCGCCGCAGACGATCGAAACCATCACCCGCGAGCTGGTCGCCAGCGGGTTGCAGCAGCGTGGCTACCGGGTGGTCGATGCCACGGCCGCACCGTCCGATGCATTGCGGGTCAGGGTCGGCGTCGAGGAGTTCTGGGCATGGTTGACCCCGGGGTTCTGGGCCATCGACATGGAGGCCAGGATCAAGACCCAGTTGCAGTTCGAAGGCGTCAGCAGCCGCGAGATCAACGTGGCGGCATACGGCAAGAAGACCGCGCCCACCGGCCGCGAGGACAACTGGAAACAGGCGTACGAGCGAGTATTCGTGGATCACCTGGAAAAGCAGCAGGCCGCGTTCGACCAGGCCGGCCTGTAACGCGCGACAAACCGCGCATCCATCAAGTTTCGCAGGAGGGGTGGAGCATAGCGATACCCCTCGGTCGCCGTGCCGATGGCGGGGCGTGCGGCCGTGGCCGCGTGGCACCGAAGAGCGACCAATCGCACCGCGAGATCCCGGCCTTGGTGGATCACCGCCGTCGCGATCGACCGGATCCGGTTGATGGGTATCGCTACGCTCAACCCATCCTACGGCACCTCATCCACGCGGCACGGACGCCGGGCTAGTGCTTCCCGTACTTTTCGTCCAGGCGCTTGTTGAGTGCCTTGCCCTGGACCTTGGCGGCGGCGTTGTCGGCACGTCGGTGCGCGAGCTTGGTGGCGGCACCGGCAACCTCGCCGCTGAGCTTGACGAAGCTGGCGAACCGCTGGGTGTCCAGCGTGCCGCCTTCGATCGCGGCACGCACCGCGCAACCGGGCTCGCGGCCGTGCTTGCAGTCGCGGAAACGGCATTGCGCGGCCAGCGCCTCGACATCGGCGAAGTTCTCCGCGACGTCCTCCTCGCCTGTCGGCTTGAGCTCGCGCATGCCCGGCGTGTCGATCAGGCAGGCCCCCGACGGCAGCGGGATCAGCGCGCGGTAGGTCGTGGTGTGGCGGCCGCGCGCATCGCTCTCACGCACCGCGCCGGTCTTCATGCGATCGAAGCCGAGCAGGCTGTTGGTCAGCGTCGACTTGCCGGCGCCGGAGCTGCCGACCAGTACCGCGGTGCGGCCCGGCCCCAGCCACGGCAGCAGCGCGATGACGCTGGCCGGATCGCGGGCATTGACCGCCACCACCGCGAAACCCTTGGCGCCCAGGTCCTCGACCACCGCCACGGCGCTGGGGACCAACGATTCGTCCACCAGGGCGGCCTGGTCGGCCTTGGTCAAGATCACCACCGGCTCGGCGCCACCGCCTCGCACCAGCAGCAGGTAGCGCTCGATGCGACGGGGGTTGAAGTCGGCGTCCAGCCCGCAGACCACGAACACGGTGTCGACGTTGGCCGCGATCAGCTGCTGGCGGTAATGCTCGCCGGCGGCGCCGCGCTTGATCGCGCTGTGCCGCGGCAACAGCGCGACGATCTGCGGGCGGTGATTGTCGCTGTCCTGCACCAATACCCAGTCGCCGACACCGGCGCGCTGCTCGGGCGGGAAGCGTGGGCGCTGCCACTCGGCCAGGGACTCGACCGTGAACGTGGTGTCCGGGGCGGTGGCAACGACGTAGCCGCTGCGGTGCTGTTCGACCACGCGCGCCGGACGGGCGCCGGGGTGGGCGGCGAGCTTTTCACGCCAGGCCGGGGGCTGCGGCAGGCCGTCGGCTTCGACGGGCCAGCCGATCGCCTGCAGCAAGGCGGTCTCGGGGGTCAACGGAACGGGTGGGGTGTGCGCATGGGCCGATTCTAACTGCCGAGGCGGGTCCGTCGGCGGCCGGGTGTGTCTGGGCGTCATCAACCTGTACCGACCCTCCTGTTTCCGGGCGGCGATTCGGCTAGGCTGACAGGCCGCACCCCCAACCCGCCAACGCCGCATGTCCGCCCCCACCGTCAAGACCCGCGAACGCCTGTCCGAAGTCCGTTACGAAATCCGCGGCGAACTCGCCCGTCGAGCCCGTGAGCTCGAGGCGCAGGGTCGCAAGCAGATCAAGCTCAACATCGGCAATCCCGGCGCGTTCGGGTTCCGCGCTCCCGAGCACCTGCAGCGGGCGATCGCCGATCACATCGCCGACACGGACCCCTACACGCACCAGCAGGGCCTGCCGGCGGCGCGCGAGGCCATCGCGGCATTCCACCGCCAGCGCGGCACGCCGAACGCATCACCCGAGCGCGTGTTCGTGGGCAACGGCGTCAGCGAGCTGATCGACCTGTCGCTGCGCGCCCTGCTCAATCCCGGCGATGAGGTGCTGCTGCCCTCGCCCGACTACCCGCTGTGGTCGGCCGCGACCATCCTCAACGACGGCCGCCCGGTCTACTACACCTGCAACCCGGAAGACGGCTTCCTGCCCGACCCGGAGCAGATCGAGGCACTGGTATCGCCGCGCACGCGCGCGATCGTGCTGATCAACCCGAACAACCCCACCGGCGCGGCCTACCCGCGCGCGCTGCTGGAGAAGATCGTCGCGATCGCCGCCAAGCACCGCCTGCTGCTGATGGCCGACGAGATCTACGACTCGATCCTGTACGACGACGCGACCTTCCAGCCGCTGGCGCCGTTGGCCGGTGACCTGCCCTGCCTGTCGTTCGGCGGGCTGTCCAAGGTGCATCGCGCCTGCGGGTGGCGCGTGGGTTGGGCGGTGCTGAGCGGCGATCCGATGGCCAGCGGCGACTTCCACCATGCGATGGACCTGCTGGGCGCGCTGCGCCTGTGCGCCAACGTGCCGGGCCAGTTCGCCATCGACGCCGCGCTGCACGGCGAAGACACGATCGCGGCGCTTTGCGCGCCGGGCGGCCGCCTGTACGAAGCGCGCCGCGCCGTGGTCGATTCGGTGGCCGCCAGCCGGCACCTCGAGCTGGTCACCCCCGCCGGCGCGCTGTACGCGTTCCCCGGCGTGGTCGGCACGGCGGCGAAGGGCTTCGATGACCACGCCTTTGCCCTCGAACTGCTGGAAACCGAAGACGTGCTGGTGGTGCCGGGTTCGAGCTTCAACGTGCCCTACCGCAACCATTTCCGCGTGACCCTGCTGCCGCAGCCGGCCGACGTGCGCGAGGTGTTCACGCGCATCGAGCGCGTGCTCGACCGCCACGCCGAACGCGCAGAAGCGACCGGCGCAGCACGCCGCGTCGCGGCGGCCTGAGCACGCCGATGGCCAACGCCACGCCCCTGTCCTGGCTTGCCCTCGGCGACAGCTACACCATCGGCGAAGGCGTGGCCGACGAAGGCCGCTGGCCGCACCAGCTGGCGGCCAAGCTGCACGGCGAAGGCATCGCGATCGCCGAGCCGCGCACGATCGCCACCACCGGCTGGACCACCGACGAGTTGTACAGCGCGCTCGACATGGCCGAGCCGCTGGGCCAGTGGGACTTCGTCAGCCTGCTGATCGGCGTCAACAACCAGTACCGCGGCCGCAGCCTGGTCGACTACCGCGGCGAGTTCCGCACGTTGCTCGATCGCGCGATCGGCTACGCGCGCGGCCGTCGCAACCGGGTGCTGGTGCTGTCGATCCCGGACTGGGGCGTCACCCCGTTCGCGGCCGCCCAGTACGCCCAGCAGCGGGGCCGCGACAGCGACCAGATCGCCGCCGAACTGGATGCCTACAACGCCGCAGCCGCCGAGCTGTGCATCGTGCACGGCGTCGCCTTCGTCGACGTCACCGCGATCAGCCGCACGCACGGCGCGCAGACGGCGATGCTGGCCGACGACGGCCTGCATCCCTCCGCGGCGATGTATGCCCTGTGGGCCGAAGCCGCCCTGCCGGTCGCGCGCGGCCTGCTCGACGCGCCCGCCCCCTGAGCCCGCGCGACAGCGCGCCATGCGGGCGCGCCCTCGCCACACGGAAGACCTCATGCCCGACCGTTGCCCGACCGCTTGCGCATTGCCGCCCTTCGACATGCCCGGCGCCACGGTGACGGTCGCCGGCTCGGCGCCGGTCGCCTTGACGGCGCCGACCGGCCACCGGTTGCCAGCCCGTGCGTGACGGTCACGCCGTGCCGCGGTCCGAGGGGGCTGCCACCCGTCCGGTCGACGCCGGGCGCGCCCGTGCGATTGCGCAGGCGTTCCTTTCCGGCTCGGGTTTCGGGCGTCGATGGGACTACCACTACGCGCGCTCCAAGTTGCGCAGCGACCCGCTTTACCCGGGTGTGTGCGATGCCCTGCGCGGCACCCGTGAACCGCTGCTCGATCTGGGCTGTGGACTCGGCCTCCTGGCCCACGCACTGCGTGCGGACGGCATCGGCCTGGACTACCGCGGTGTCGACAACGACGCCGGCAAGATCGACCGTGCCGGGCAGGCCGCCACCCGCGCCGGACTGGCATCGGCGCGGTTCGACTGCGTCGACCTGGCCGCCGGCATTCCCACGCACCGGGGGAGCGTGGCGATCCTCGACGTACTGCAGTTCATATCTCCGGATGCCCAGCAACGCACCCTCGATGCCGCCGTGGCGATGCTGGTGCCGGGCGCGAAGCTGGTGATCCGCACCGGCCTGGACGACGGCGGACGGCGCGCTCGCGTAACGCGCGCGGTCGACGTGTTCTCGCGGGTGCTGGGCTGGATGAATGCCGGTCCGCGCGCCTACCCGAACGCCGACGCCCTGCGCGCGCGCTTCGAGGCGGCCGGACTGCAGGCGGAGTTCACGCCGCTGTACGGCAACACCCCGTTCAACAACTGGCGCGTGGTGGCCACCCTGCCCGGCTGACGCAACGCGGACCGGCCCGACGCAGGTTCCACCGGAACCGCCGTCGGGTCGACGTCAGGCCCCCTCGGCAGGCAATCGCCCCGATCGCACACATTGGCAGTGGGGAGACAGGCCACCAGTTGCGTTCAATGATCGTCCTCCCGGCATTCCCCGCCCGCGAGGGGCGCCCTGGCGCCTGCGCGAGAGCGTTCGCTGCGACGCCGCCCCCTATTCATCGATCCTCCCCGATCACTGGCTGCACACCTTTGCCCGCTTGCTTTGCACCCGTTCACCGCACTCCCGTCCACGGCCCGACGCACGGGCGGCGGCGGCCGCCATGCGCAAGGTCCGGACCGTGGCGCGGCGCTAGAATGCCGTGATGCCGTTCACCGTCAACGCGATCACCCTCGACCTCGACGACACCATCTGGCCGATTGGGCCCGTGCTGGTCCGCGCCGAGAACGCCCTGGGCCAGTGGCTGCGCGAGCACGCCCCGCGCACCGCCGCGCACTGGCCGGTCGAAGCCATGCGCGCGCTGCGCGACCGGGTCGCCGCCGAGCATCCGCAGCTGTCGCACGACTTCACCCGGCAACGGCTGATCACGCTGGAGCGCATGCTCGAGGCGGCTGGCGACGACATCGCGCTGGTGCAGCCCGCGTTCGATGTGTTTTTCGCCGCGCGCTGCGAGGTCGAGCACTACGACGACAGCCTGGCCGCGCTCGACCGCCTGGCCGCGCGCGTACCGCTGGCCGCGCTCAGCAACGGCAACGCCGACCTCTCCCGCATTGGGCTGATGCACCTGTTCCGCTTCCAGCTCGGCGCACGCGAGCACGGCGCCGCCAAGCCCGCGGCCAGCATCTTCCACGCCGCCTGCCAGCAGTTGGGTTGCGATCCGGCGCTGGTACTGCACGTGGGCGATGACATCGAACTGGACGTGCTGGGCGCGCACCGCGCCGGCCTGCGCACCTGCTGGATCAACCGCACCGACCAGGACGGTCGGCAACGCGAGTGGCCGCGCGCGCAGCCACGCCCCGACCTCGAATTTCCCACCCTTGCCGCGCTCGCCGACTGGCTGGACGCGGCCCACTCGCTGGAAACGTCACCCGCATGAACCTGCCGACCGGTTTTACCGCCTCTTCCGCCGATGCGCTGCCGTTGCACGTCGTCACCCGCGCATCGCTGGCCGACTGGCGCGCGGCGCAGGCGCCGGCGACGGGTGCGTGGCTGGACGCGCACGGTTTCGATGGCGCGCCGTCGACGCTGCTGGCGCTGCCGGGCAGCGACGGCCGTGTCGCGGCCGCGGTGATCGGCATCGGCGACCCGCTCGACCCGTACGCCTACAGCCACGCACCGTTCGCGCTGCCGGCCGGGGACTGGCGGATCGCCGGCGAACACGACGCCGCGACCTGCGCCGCGCTCCGCCTGGGCTGGGGCCTGGGTGCCTACCGCTTCAACCGCTACCGGCAGCCGCTGCGCGCGCCGGCACGCCTGCTGGTGGAAGGTGACGAGGCCATCGCCGATTTCGACCAGCTGGCCGCCTGCGTGCGCGTGCGCGATCTGGTCAACACGCCCACCGAGCACATGGGCCCGGACCAGCTCGAACAGATCACCTGCGAGATCGCCGAGCGCCATGGCGCGCGCATCGAGGTCATCAGTGGCGACGACCTGCTGGCGCACAATTTCCCGGCGATCCACGCCGTCGGCCGCGCCAGCCATCGCGCGCCGCGATTGATCATGCTGCGGTGGGGCGACGAGTCGCACCCGCACGTGGCCATCGTCGGCAAGGGCGTGTGCTTTGACACGGGCGGCCTGGACCTCAAGGCCGCCGACGGCATGCGCAACATGAAGAAGGACATGGGCGGCGCGGCGCACGCGATCGCGCTGGCCGAACTGGTGATGGCGCGCAAGCTGCCGCTGCGCATCACGATGCTGGTGCCGGCGGTCGAGAACGCGGTCGGCCCGGACGCCTTCCGCCCGGGCGAGGTGATCGCCACGCGCCAGGGCCTGAGCGTGGAGATCGACAACACCGACGCCGAAGGCCGCGTGGTGCTGTGCGACGCACTCACCTACGCCTGCGAACACAAGCCCGAGCTGATCCTCGACTTCGCCACCCTGACCGGCGCGGCGCGGATCGCGCTCGGCCCGGACCTGCCTGCGCTGTACAGCAACGACGAAGCCGCCGCGAGCGCCTGGCTCGATGCCGGTACCCTGCACCGCGACCCGCTGTGGCGCATGCCGCTGTGGCGCCCGTACCTGCGCTACCTGACCAGCACCATCGCCGACATGGCCAACGGTGGCCCGTCGAAGATGGCCGGCAGCGTCACGGCCGCGCTGTACCTCGAACGCTTCGTACCGGCCACCCAGCCTTGGGCGCACCTGGACGTCTACAGCTGGAACGACGCCGATCGCCCCGGCCGTCCCGCCGGTGGCGAGGCGCAAGGCCTGCGCGCGGCGTTCGCGATGCTGCAGTCCCGCGCCAGGGGCTGACCTCGGACGTTGCGTCGCCAGCGGCGGGCCGGCGACGCGGTGCCGCTGCTCCGGCGCGATCGGGCCGCGCTACATCGGCCGCGCACGACGCCCTCGCTATAACCAACCCTTCTGGCGGGCCAGTCGGGACGCCTCGATGCGGTTGCTCACGCCCAGCTTGCCGATTGCCTCTGACAGGTAGTTGCGCACGGTGCCCTGCGAGAGTTGCAACCTCGCGGCGATGTCGCCCGCCGACAACCCGTCGCCGGCAAGCCGCAGCACCTGACGCTCACGCTCGTTGAGCGGATCGGGTTCCGACCACGCCTCCAGTGCGAGCAGCGGATCGATCGCGCGTTCGCCACGACACACCCGACGCAGTGCATCGGCCAGGGTATCGGCCGGCGCGTCCTTGAGCAGGTAGCCCGCCACGCCGGCATCGAGCGCGCGCCGCAGGAATCCGGCACGCGCAAACGTGGTGACGATCACCACCTTGATCGGCAGCCCTTGGCGCTGGATGCGGTCGGCGAGCTCCAGCCCGGTCAGTCCCGGCATCTCGATGTCGGTGACCAGCACATCGGGCTGCAGACGTTGCAGTTCGCGCCACGCCGATTCGCCGTCGGCGACGGCACCCAGCACCTCGATGTCACCTTCCAGCCCGAGCAGCGCGGACAACGCACCGCGCACCATCGCCTGGTCTTCGGCCAGCAGCACACGAATCATCGGCGGCGGTCCGCAAGTGGGTGACAGGGAAAGGTAGCAAACGCGCCGTCCGATCCGCGTGGCGTCATCGGCGGCACGTCACGGGCTGTGTGGGGCGATCGTGCCCGGCGGCATCGCAGGCGCTCCGACGGGCAGCGGCAACCGTGCCTCGATGCACGTGCCCCGGCCGGCGCCGGCCTCCACGCGCAGGCGTCCGCCCAGCGATTCGACGCGTTCGCGCATGCCGACCAGGCCATTGCCCGGGACCAACGCACCGCCACGCCCGTCGTCGTCGATGCGCAGCACGGCTTCGTTGCCGTCCGCGACCAGCGAGACCCGCGCATGCCGCGCGCGCGCGTGGCGCTGGATGTTGGTCACCGCTTCGCGCAGGGTCAGCGCCAGCACGGTTTCCAGTTCCGGCGTCAGCGCCAGGTCGCTGCGTTGGTATTGGAACGACACCCCGTCGCAATCCAGCAGCAACTTCGCCGAGGCCAGTTCGGCGGCCACGCCCGCGGCGCGGATGCCGCTCACCGCGCCCCGTACCTGTGACAGGGCCTCGCGTGCGACGCGGGTCACGTCGTCGATCTCGCGACGCGATGCCGTCGGATCGCGCTCCAGCAGTTTGCCGGCGAGTTCGGACTTCAGCGCCACCAGGGACAGCGTGTGGCCGAGCAGATCGTGCAGGTCGCGACCGATGCGTTCGCGTTCGGCCAAGGCGGCCAGCCGGCGCACTTCGTCGTGGGACAGCTTCAGTTCCGCGCGCTTGCGGGTGTTCTCGCCCATGAGGTGGGTGCTGACGAACACCGCGACGGCGATGATGATCGTCACCGCGAACACGAACATCGGGTAGCCCAGCAGCAGCACTTCAGCCAGCAGGCCTGCCAGCAGCGCCACCAGCCAGGCCACGCGCGGCCACAGTGCACGCCCGGTGGTCGCAGCAAAGCCGGCGGCGTAGATCAGGTAGGTATTGGCGAAGGGATTGAACGGCAGCAGCGCGTAGCAGAGCCCGGCGATGGCCAGCATGTACGCCACCAGGCGTGGGCCGGTGGCGCGGTACGCGGCGAAGTACGCTGGCAGGAACCCCACCAGCGACAGCAGCGTCAGCCACAGCCGACCGTTCACCACCTGGTTCCAGCCGTTCATGCCGTGGTCCCCGCCTCCGTCGAGCACGAACGGCAGGAACAAAAACGCGAGATAGCCCAGCATGAACACCGGCGCCCAGCCCAGCTGCCGTTCTTGCGGCAACAGCCAGTGGTGCACCCGCAACGCGTGCGCCTGCAGGAATCGCTTCATCGTGGTGGGGGTAGCGGGCATCGCACGCTCAGCGTAACCCGGCGTCACCGGCAGGTTTTCGCCGAGTGCGCAGGATGATGGGCACGGCGCTTCGGGGACATGGTCGTCACGACGGTTCAGATGACACCCGTCAGACGCTGCGCGCCAACCGCGCCCGCGCCAGCGCCAGCGCGAAGAATCCGATCGTCACCGCACCCAGCACCAGCAGGTGAATCGCCAGGCTGCCGCCGCCGTCGCGATCGACCACCTTCAGCGCCACCTGGCCAAGGTGGTAGGCCGGCCACGCCACCGCGAGCTTGGCCAGCACCGGTGGCAGGACCGACAACGGCAGCCACAGACCCGAGAGAAACGCCATCGGCAGATACAGGATGTTGACCACGGCCGGCGCTGCCGATCCGCTGACCCGGCTGCCGATGTACAGGCCAATGGCGCAGAACGGCAGCACGCCCAGCACGTTGATCACCAGCAACAACGCCCACTGCGCGGGTCGCAACCAGACGCCGGCAAGCGTCCCCGCCAGCAGTGCGAGCGTCAGCGAGATGATGGTCGCGAACGCCATCGCCATCAGCATCTTCGCCATCAGGTAAGCGCCCGGTGGCATCGGCAACGCGCGCTTGAGGGTCAGCAGGCCGCGTTCGCGTTCACTGGCGACGGTCACACCGAAGCCGAACAACGCCGCGCCCATCACGCCGAAGACGCCATAGGTGGCCAGCAGGTAGCGCCCCGTGTCGCTGCCGCCACGCGAACCGGCCAGCACCACGGCAAACAGCACGTAGAACAGCGGCGGAAACAACAGCGTCGGCAGCACGAACGACGGCGTGCGCAACAGCCGCAGCAGTTCAAGTCGGGCTTCCAGCACATAACAGCGCAGCGGCGAGAACGACGCGGCGCGGGCGACGACGGCAACGGTGTTCATCACGCAGCCTCGGGTTGAAGGAGATCGACGGACGCCGCGGCGCGGGCGTCCTGGGTGAGTTCGATGAAGGCCTCGGCAAGCCCGGCGCGCTGGATCTCCAGGTCGTGCAGGCCGGCGTCCATTGCCAGCAGGCGACGCACCACGGGCTCGGCGCCTTCGACCACGATCTCGAGGCGGTTCCCATCGCGGCTGACCGCGCGCACGTGCGGCCAGCCGGCCACGATCTGCGCATCGAGGCTGGACACGCACCGGATGCGTCGTTGCGACACCTGGGCCCGGACATCGCCGATGCTGCCATCGACCACCACGCGACCGCGATCGAGCACCACCACGCGGTCGGCCAGCCTCTCGGCCTCTTCCAGGTAGTGCGTGGTCAGCAGCACCGAGCAACCTTGTCCCACCAACTCGCGGATGGCACGCCAGAGCCCTTGGCGCGCCTCGATGTCCAAGCCGGTGGTGGGCTCGTCCAGGAACAGCAGCTGCGGACGCCCGCATACGGCCAGCGCGAACTGCACCCGCCGCTGCTGGCCGCCGGACAGCGCGCCGTATCGGCGCCCGAGTAGGCCGTCGAGCCCGGCCAGCGCAACGCAATCGGCAACGCTGCGCGGATCGGGGTAGTAGCTGCGCGTGAGTGCCAGCAACTCGGCAACCGTGTTGTTGTCGGGAATGCCAGCCGATTGCAGCATCACGCCGATGCGACGGCGCGCGTCGAGCGACCGCGGTGACTGCCCGAACAACCTGGCGCTGCCGCTGTCGGCCGACAACAGGCCCAGCAGCAGGCCGATCGCGGTAGTCTTCCCGGCGCCGTTGGCGCCCAGCAGCGCGAGCACCTCGCCGGCACGCAGGTCCAGGTCGATGCCGTCGAGCGCCAACACCGCGCCGTAACGCTTGCGAGCCTGCGACAGTTGCGCCAGCAGCGCCTCGTTGCCGTTCATCGGGATGCTCCTTCAGAACCATGGAAAGGTGAAGGCCATGGTCTGCCGTCGGCGTGTGTCGCAGCAGATGAGATCGTCAGGGATTACATATGACAAACATCAGGTGACCGCTGCCATCGGGATCGCATAGGCTTGGCAGCGCCAATCGACGCTGGATGCCGGGCACTGGGTGAGCATCCGCCCGTAGCCGCCCCGTCATTGCAGGTTCGCTCCCGATAAGCCGGCTGCCGGTAGCAGCCCCAGGAAAGTGACTTCTGGCCCCTATTTTGGGCCGGACGCATGGTCACACTTCTCCCACTTCCGCTGTCCAGGTCCACGATGAACCAGTCCGCGCACCACTCCGCCGATCTGTTGAAGGAACTCCGCATCGACCGAAGCGCCCCGCCGCCGCCCGCATCGGGACGCGGGCTGTGGATCGGCCTGGGTGTGACGGCCACCGTGTTGGTGCTGGGCATCGCCGGCTGGGCACTGTTCGGCCGCGACAAGGCGCTGGAGGTCAAGACCGCGCCGGTCGTCGCCACCGGCAGCGGCGGCGGCAGCGCTTCCGTGCTCGACGCCACCGGGTATGTGGTCGCGCGACGCATGGCCACCGTCTCGGCCAAGATCACCGGCAAGGTTCGCGAGGTGCTGATCGAGGAAGGCCAGCAGGTCGCCGCCGGTCAGATCATGGCCACGCTCGACCCGATCGACGCCGATGCGCAGCGCACGCTCGCGGCATCGCAGCTGTCCGCCGCGCGCAGCCAGATCGGCAGCGTGCAGGCGCAGTTGCACGAGGCCGAGGCGAACGCCACGCGGCTGTCCGGGCTGGTGCGCCAGCAGTTGGTGTCGAAGGCTCAGTACGACCAGGCCATCGCCCAGCGCGATGCCCTGCGCGCGCAGCTTGCCACCACGCAGCGCAACGCCGAGGTCGCCGGTGGCCAGCTGCGCATCGCCGAACACGGCGTGGACAACACGGTGGTGCGTGCGCCGTTCGCCGGCGTGGTGATCGCCAAGGCGGCCCAGCCGGGCGAGATCGTGTCGCCGTTGTCGGCCGGTGGCGGTTTCACCCGCACCGGTATCGGCACGATCGTGGACATGGAATCGCTCGAGGTGGAAGTCGACGTCGCCGAGGCCTACATCGGCCGCGTGCAGCCGAAGATGCCGGTCGAGGCGGTACTCAACGCCTATCCCGACTGGCGCATTCCGGCCGAGGTGATCGCCATCATTCCCACCGCCGACCGCGGCAAGGCCACGGTCAAGGTGCGCATCGCGCTCATGCAGCGCGACAACCGCATCGTGCCGGACATGGGCGTGCGGGTGTCCTTCCTCGAACAGCACAAGCCCGGCGCCGCCGCGCAGCAAGCCGCCAAACCGGTGGTGCTGGTGCCGGCCGCGGCACTGCTCAAGGACGGCGAGCAGGACATCGTGTTCGTGCTCGACGACGAACGCGCGCAACGCCGTGCGGTGCGCGTCGGCAGCAACGTCGGCGACAACCGCCAGGTCCTGGCCGGCGTGGTCGCCGGCGACGACGTGATCCTCGATCCACCCGCCGAACTCAAGGACGGCGAACGCGTCCGGGTCGCAGCAGACAAGTAGCTAGGGCCTGTTAGCCCGAATTCCATTCGGGCTAACAGGCCCTACATGGCACCGTGCCATCGACGAATCCACCGATCACCACTCCAGCAGCATCCAACCATCACCCGACGCCCACGAGGCCCGCGATGAGCGAATCCAGCACCCAGGACGCGATGATTCAAGACGCGACGACCCACCACGCGAAGACGCAGGACGCGATGATCCAGATCCGCAACGTCACCAAGGCTTACGAACGCGGCAAGCAGAAGGTCGAAGTGCTGCACGGCCTCACGCTCGATGTTCCCAAGGGCGATTTCGTCGCACTGATGGGCCCGTCGGGCTCGGGCAAGACCACCCTGCTCAACCTGATCGGCGGACTGGACACGCCCACCTCGGGCGAGATCAGCATCGAAGGCCAGCGCCTGGACCGCATGAAGGCGGGCCAGCTCGCGCAGTGGCGCAGCCACAACGTCGGCTTCGTGTTCCAGTTCTACAACCTGATGCCGGTGCTCAGCGCCGAAGCCAACGTCGAGTTGCCGTTGCTGCTGACCAAGCTGTCGGCCGCCCAGCGCAAGAACAGTGTCGGCATCGCGCTGCAGGTGGTCGGCCTGGGCGATCGCGCCAAGCACAAGCCGCGCGAGCTGTCCGGTGGCCAGGAACAACGCGTCGCGATTGCACGCGCGATCGTCTCCGATCCGCAGCTGCTGGTCTGCGACGAGCCCACGGGCGACCTGGATCGCGCCACCGCCGACGAGATCCTGCGGCTGTTGCAGACGCTCAACCGCGAGCACGGCAAGACCATCGTGATGGTCACCCACGATCCGCTTGCCGCGGGTTACGCCCGCCGCACCCTGCACCTGGACAAGGGCCGCCTGGCCGAGCAGGCCGGCGTCGCGTGAGGCGCGCGCCCGCGCGCGCCACTGCAACGTCCGCCATCGGCCACAGGAAACCAACGCCATGACCAAGACCGGATTCGTCATCGCCAACCTGTTCCGCAAGAAGACCCGCACCACGCTGACGTTGATGTCGGTGATTGCGGCCTTCGTGCTGTTCGGGTTGTTGCAGGCGATCAACCTGATGTTCAACGCCGGCGCCGACTTCATCGGCGCCACCCGCCTCATGACCCAGGCGCGCGTGTCGTTCACCCAGCCACTGCCGATGAGCATGCTGCCGCGCATCGAGGCGGTGCCGGGCGTGAAGCGCGTCGCCTACATGCAGTGGTTCGGCGGCGTCTGGCAGGAGAACACGCCGCTGTTCGTGTTCGCTGTCGACCCGGTGCGCCAGCACGACGTCTACCCCGAGTGGGTGATGCCCGAGGCGCAGTGGAAGGCGTTTGCCACCACGCGCACCGGCATGGTTGCCGGGCGCGTGCTCGCCGACAAGTACGGCTGGAAGGTCGGCCAGAAGATCCCGATCGCGTCCAACATCTTCCCGCAGAAGGACGGCAGCAAGAACTGGGCGTTCGACCTGGTCGGCATCTACGACGGCAAGGACGAGGACTGGCAGAAGCAGACCAACAGCGTCTTCATCAACTTCGACTACTTCGACGAAGCCAACCAGTTCGTGCACGGCCGCACCAATTTCTTCGTGCTGCAGTTGGCTGACAGCAACGCCGCGCAATCGGTGTCGCGCACGGTCGACGCGATGTTCGAGAACTCGCCCGACGAGACCAAGACCCAGACCGAGAAGGACTTCAACCTCAGCTTCGCCAAGCAGCTGGGCGACATCGGCCTGATGGTTCGCTGGATCCTGTTCGCGGTGTTCTTCACGCTGCTGATGGTGGTCGGCAACACCATGACCCAGGCGGTGCGCGAGCGCATTCCGGAGTTGGCGGTGCTCAAGACGCTGGGCTTCTCCGACGGCAGCGTGCTCGGCTTCGTGCTCGCCGAGGCGGTGGCGATGTGCCTGATCGGCGGCCTGCTGGGGCTCAGCATCGCGACCGGCCTGGGCTGGCTGGTCCAGTCCGCCGCGGGCGATCAGTTCCCACTCAGCGTCGATGGGCGCGTCTGGGGAGCGGGACTGCTGGTCATTGCACTGATGAGCCTGGCCGTCGGCCTGCTGCCGGCGCTGCGCGCACGCCGCCTGAAGATCGTCGACGCCCTTGCCGGGCGCTGACGTCGTGCCGGCACGCCTGCCCGCAACGGGCACGCGTGCCGGCGAACACCGCAGCCCGGTCGCGACCGGGCGCGCACCCCCCTACTTGAAGCCTGAAGAGACGCCGACATGCTGAGTCAAATCGCCGCGATCACCGGCATCAACCTCAAGAGCATCCCGGAACGCTGGGGCCAGTCGCTGGTGATCGTGATCGGCCTGGCCGGCGTGGTCGCGGTGTTCACCGCGCTGCTGGCCATGGCCGCCGGCTTCGATGCCACGCTCAAGGCCACCGGCCACGCCGACACCGCGGTGGTGTTGCGCGGTGGTTCCAGCACCGAGCTCAACTCCGGCCTCGAACGCGACGCCGCAACCCTGATCCGCCAGGCACCCGGCATCCGAGACGGCGCCGACGGCAGGCCGATGGCGTCGGGCGAGATCATGGTGATCACCGAGCTGATGCGGCACGGCGACACGCACGGCGCCAACATCACGCTGCGCGGCGTCGAGCCAGTCGCCTTCGCGTTGCGCCCGCAGATGAAGATCGTCGAGGGCCGCCGGTTCCAGCCGGGGCTGCGCGAGCTGGTCGTGGGCCGCGGTGTCACGCGGCAGTTCCAGGGCGTCGCCATCGGCCAGACCCTGCGCATGCGCGGTTCGGAGTGGAAGGTCGTGGGCGTGTTCGAGTCCGGCGACGCCTACGAGAGCGAGCTGTGGGCCGATTCGGAAGTGGCGCAATCGACGTTCGGCCGACAGGGCTACAGCTCCGTGCTCGCCGCGGTGGATGGCCCGGCTGGCATGAAGCTACTCAAGGACCACCTGGGAGCCGACCCGCGCTTGACCGTGGACGTGCAGAGCGAGCTCGACTACTACAGCGGCCAGACCAAGCAGTTCCGCGCCACCATCGGCGTGCTGGCCGGCGTGGTCACCCTGATCATGGCGCTGGGTGCGATCTTCGCGGCGCTCAACACGATGTACGCCGCGGTCGCCGCCCGGGCTCGCGAGATTGCCACCTTGCGCGCAATCGGCTTCGGCGGCCTGCCGGTGCTGGCCTCGGTGATGGTCGAGTCGATGGTGCTGGCCGTGGTGGGTGGCGCGCTCGGCGCCCTGATCGCGTACCTGTTGTTCAACAACCTGTCGGTGTCGACCCTGGGACAGAACTTCACCCAGGTGGTGTTCGCGTTCAAGGTCACCCCGCCGCTGGTGGTGGGCGGGTTGGTGATCGCACTGGCGATCGGACTGCTCGGCGGTCTCCTGCCGGCCTGGCGCGCGGCACGCATGCCGATCACCACCGCACTGCGCGCGGAGTAATGGCCGGGCGAGTTGCCGGTGGTACCGGCGGCACGGCCGCCGCATCGTCCTGAGCAAACCACAACGCCGCCTTCCGGGCGGCGTTGTGGTTCCTGCAATCAGTCCCGAAACGCGAAGTGGGCACCTACCGCCCATCCTCCGCGTGTGGTCAGCGAACGCGTGATCTCCACGTTCCGCCGCCGTGGTGGCTCACGCCATCGGCCGTGCGCAGCCTTCCGGCTTGAGCACACGTTCGGTCGAAGCCGGGTACTTGGCCAGCAACGGCGCCGAACGGGTAGGCCGCACTGCGAAGTCGCCCCCGCAGTTGGGGCACCGGCCGCCGAGAACCGACTCGGCGCAGGTCGCACAGAACGTGCACTCGAACGAACAGATCCGCGCCTGGCTCGAATCGGGCGGCAGGTCGGTGTCGCAGCATTCGCAGTTCGGTCGCATTTGCAGCATGGCCGGCTCCGGCTGGGTCGTACGAAAAGGGAGGCCATCGGAGAAGCCGGGCCGGGTCGGTGGGAGCGCGGGGCGCGATCAATGCGACCCCGCCCCTCGCCTCACGCCACGGCCTCGCGCCCCCGAAGGAGTTGCCGGCCGCTCAGGCCGCCGGTTCGCCCGGATCGGCCGCCACCGGCTTGGCCGCACGCGCCTTGGCCAAGGTGATGATGCCCACGCCAACCAGGATCACCGCCATGGCGCCCAGGTCGTGCAAGGTGAAGTGCTCACCACCGATCAACGCGCCAAACAGCACCGCGATCGGCGGGTTGACGTAGGCATAGCTGGTCGCCAGCGCGGGACGCACGTGGTGCAACAGCCAGATGTAGGCGGTGAAGCCGAAGATCGAACCGGCAATGACCAGATACAGCAGCGCGGCAGTGGCCTCGAAGGTCGGCACGGCCGTGATGCGCTCGCCGAACAGCAGGCCGGTCACCAGCATCCAGACGCTGCCGGCAAGCATCTGCCCGGCGGCGGACATGAAGGGCTCCGGCAGGTCCTGGTCGCGGCTCCAGATCGAACCCCAGGCCCAGGCCAGCGGCGCGATCACCAGGCACACCAGGCCCAGCGTCGACGACGACAGCTCGCTGCCGGCGTTGAGCCAGAGCACGCCGAGGAAGCCGACCACCAGTCCGATCCATTCGATTCGCGACGGGTGACGACCACGCAGCATCGCGAACACGCCGGCAAACAGCGGCATCGATGCCACCGCGATGGCAGCCAGTCCGGAACCGACTTCGGTCTCGGCCAGGTTCACCAGGCCATTGGACAGCAGCACCATCCAGATCGACAGCACTGCCAGCGTGCGCCACTGCTTGGCGCTGGGCGGACGCGCGCCGCGCCAGCGCAGCACGGCGAACATCAACGCGCCGGCCAGGCTCATGCGAATCGCACCGAGCAGGAACGGCGGATAGCTCTCCAACGCGAACCGGATGGCCAGGTAGGTGGAGCCCCAAAGTACATAGACAGTGGCCAGCGCGAAGGCCACGGCGAGGCCGGTGGGAAGGGCGCGCGAAACGGTCGGGGAAGCGGTGCTCATGTGGGCGGCCGGGAGGGGGAAGCGACGGAGGGGAGGAGGCGGTGCGACGTGCGGAACCGGCACGAGATCGCCGGATTCGCTGCCGTCCATGGCAGCCGCCTGGATCAAGCGTAGCGGGGCCTGCCGCGCGGCGATTGATTATTCGTGCGCGTAAACGCAAAAATCTTGCATGCCTCGCACACCCGCCACGCTGGACGATTTCGACCACCGCCTGCTCGCGTTGTTGCAGCGCGATGCCTCCACCACCCTGACCGCGCTGGGCGAGGCCGTGGGACTGTCCGCCAGCGCCGTGCAGCGTCGGCTGACGCGCTATCGCAAGACCGGACTGCTGCGCCAGGTCGGCGTGCTCGATGCCGCGCAGCTGGCGGGCACGACCCTGGCGACGGTGTGGGTGGCGATGGAGCGCGAGTCGGCCGCGCGCCACGCCGCGTTCTATGCGCGCATGCGCGCCGCGCCAGAGGTGCAGCAGTGCTACGTGCTCGCCGGCGATTGGGACTACCTGGTCATCCTGGCCACCAGCGGCGTCGCCCATTGCCGCGAGGTTGCCGAACGCCTGTTCGTCGACGACGGCGTCATTCGCCGCTACGAGACGCGGCTGGTGTTCGACGTGGTCAAGCTGGGGCTGGAGTTGCCGACGCGACAGCCACGCATCACCACGCGGCGGCGTTGAGCGCACACCACGACGACACAGGCGACGGACGCACCCGACGCAGCGCGTCCCGCGATGGCCCATCCGCCCCCGCTGGCGAGCGCGCAACAGAAAACGGACGCCCGAGGGCGTCCGTTGTCGTGTGCAGCCGTGACGCGTGAAGCCGCGCGCAAACGGTGTCAGTCCGCCCAGTGGCCCGGCTGATTCGCGGTCGGCAACACCTGCGCCGACAGCACGCCGTCGTCGTTGAGCAGGCGCACCGCGTCGGCGAGGATCGCCGCGGACTCGCGCAGCAGCGGGTCCGGACGGTCTTCGGCGAGCTTTTCGCGCTCGGCGTCACGAGCGATGTCGCGCTCGGTCGCCGCCAGGCCGTCGTCGGCACCGTCATCGGCCAACGGGTCGAGCGCCAGGCCCAGTGCCTTGCGTTCTTCCTGGCGCGTCTTGCGCTTGGTGTCCTCACGCTCGCGCTCGGCGCGGCGCTCGCCCTCGTTGAGCGAGATCGCCTTCTTCGCACGTTCCTCGCGGAACTGCGCGACGTCCTGCGACCACCACTGGAATTCGCGGTCACTGGCGATGCGCGACTCGTGCAGCTTTTCCAACTGCGGCAGCAGCGGCGCGAAGTTGCCGTAGCGGGTATGCGGCACCGCGGCGATCTTGGTCCACGGCAGCGCGTTGTCGTACGTGCTCTCGCCGTACTCGCTTGCATCGACGCTGACCGGGAACGACAGGTCCGGCACCACGCCCTTGTTCTGGGTGGAGCCGCCACTGACGCGGAAGAACTGCGCAATGGTGAGCTTGATCTGGCCGTAGCGCGCGGTCTCGTTGGCCGGCCAACGGTCCAGGTCGACCAGGTTCTGCACGGTGCCCTTGCCGAAAGTGGTTTCGCCGATCACCAGGCCGCGACCGTAGTCCTGGATCGCGCCCGCGAAGATCTCCGACGCCGAAGCCGAGCCCCGGTTGATCAGCACCGCGAGCGGGCCTTCCCAGGCGATGCCGCGGTCTTCGTCTTCGTTGACGATCACCCGGCCACCGGTCTCGCGGACCTGCACCACCGGGCCACGGTCGATGAACAGGCCGGTGAGCTCGATCGCCTCGTTGAGCGAACCGCCACCGTTGTTGCGCAGGTCAAGCACCACGCCATCGACGTTGTCCGCACGCAGCTGGGTCAACAGCTTGGCGACATCGCGGGTGGCGGAGGCGTAGTCCTCCTTGTTCTGGCGGCGCGCCTCGAAGTCCTGGTAGAAGCCCGGCAGTTCGATCACGCCGATGCGCTTGGCCGGCATGCCGGCGGCGGCGGGGATGTTGATGGTCTTGGCCTTGGCCGCCTGATCCTCGAGGCGGATCCGATCGCGGGTCAGCACCACGCGGCTGGGCACGCTGTCGAGGCCTGCCTCGGCGGCGATGACATCCAGGCGCACCTGGGTGCCCTTGGCGCCGCGGATCTTGGCGACCACATCGTCGATGCGCCAGCCGATCACGTCTTCCATCGCGCCGCGCTCGCCCTGCCCGACCGCCACCACGCGGTCGCCCGGCTTGACCTTGCCCGACACGCTGGCCGGACCACCGGGCACGACCTCACGGATCGCCACCACGTCGTCCTGCTTCTGAAGCACCGCGCCGATGCCCTCGAGCGAGAGCGACATCGTCATGTTGAAGTTGTCGGCCGAGCGCGGGGTGAAGTAATCGGTGTGCGGATCGATCGCGTTGGCGTAGCTGTTGACGAAGGTCTGGAACACGTCCTCGCCCTTGAGCTCGCCGATGCTCTTGGCGAGATTGGCGTAACGCTTGTCGAGGGTCTTGCGGATGTCCTCGGGCTGCTTGCCGGCCAGCTTCAGGCGCAGCCAGTCGTTACGCACCGACTGCCGCCACAGCACGTCGAGCGCTGCGGTGTCGGCGGCCCACGGCACGTCTTCGCGGTCGTACTGGAATTCGTCGTTGCCGGCGAAGTCGAAGATGTCCTGCTTGAGCAGCGCGCGCGCATGCGCGACGCGCTCTTCGACGCGCTGCTTGTAAACGGCGAAGATCGCAAACGCGGGTTCGAGTTCGCCTTGCTTGATCGCGTCGTCGAGGCTGGTCTTGTAGCGATCGAAACGGGCGACGTCCTGCGCGGTCAGGAACTGCTTCCCGCCATCGAGCGATTCGAGGTAACGCGTGTACATGTCGGCCGACAGCACGTCGTCCAGCGCGCGCGGGCGATAGGCATAGCGACTGTCCGACAACCATCCGTAGACCATCTGCGCGGCCGTGCCCTGGTCGGCGGTCGGCGCGCCGGGGACGGCATTGCCGGCGACATCGGCACGCGCGAGCAGCGCCAGGGGCGCAGTCAGCAGGAACGCAAGCAGGGTGGTCTTGGCTTTCATTGCGATGTCTTCTCGGCCGCGTGCGGCCTGATCTTTGGCGACGGGGGAGGTTGCAGCATGGAACGCTTTACGACAGCCCCACAGTGCCGAAAGTTGCCGGGTCTGTCACCCACGCCAACGGCTGGCGGTTCAGGCCACGGCCAAAACGTTCAGGGAGATCAAGATGGCCAGCGTTATCCGGCGCGGTGCCGCTGCGGCACGCGAAGCGCGCAACCACGGGAGTTGCGCGACGCGATGCGTACTGGCCTGCGACGTTCAACCGGCCTCGACGACGCCGGCTTCGATCGCCGAGCGGTCGGCGTGGTAGGACGAACGGACCAGCGGACCGGACGCGACGTGGGTGAAGCCCAGCCCCATGCCGAACACCTCGAGCTGCTTGAACTCGTCCGGCGTCCAGTAGCGCATCACCGGGTGGTGGTGGGCGCTGGGCTGCAGGTACTGCCCGATGGTGATCATGTCGACGTCGTGGGCGCGCAGGTCGCGCAGGGTCTGCTCCACCTGCCCCATGGTCTCGCCCAGGCCGAGCATGATCCCGGACTTGGTGGCCACCTGGGGGTGCTGGGCCTTGAACTTCTGCAAAAGGGTCAACGACCACTGGTAGTCGGCGCCCGGACGCACGTTGCGGTACAGGTCCGGCACCGTTTCGACGTTGTGGTTGAACACGTCCGGCGGGCTGGCTGCCAGGATCTCCAGCGCGCGCTCCATGCGCCCCTTGCCGCGGAAGTCCGGGGTGAGGATCTCGATGCGGGTCTTGGGGCTGTGCTCGCGGATGGCGGCGATGCAGTCGGTGAAGTGCTGGGCACCACCGTCGCGCAGGTCGTCGCGGTCGACGCTGGTCACCACCACGTACTTCAGGCCCATGTCGGCGACCGTGTGCGCCAGGGTCAGCGGTTCGCTCGCATCGGGCGGCTTCGGCCGACCGTGGGCGACATCGCAGAACGAGCAGCGACGCGTGCAGACCTCGCCGAGAATCATGAACGTGGCGGTGCCGTGGCTGAAGCACTCGTGGATGTTGGGGCAGCTGGCCTCCTCGCACACCGTGACCAGGCGGTTCTCGCGCAGCTTGGCCTTGAGCAGCTGCACCGAGTTGCCCGACGGGATCCGCACGCGGATCCACGACGGCTTGCGCAGCACCGGCGCGTCGGCGAACTGCACCGGCGAGCGGTTGATCTTGTCGCCGGCCAGCTGTTTCACACCCGGCGCCAGCGACGCAGGCGCGTCGGACGTCACGACCGCGAGCGGGATGGTCCTGGAAGCGGAATCGGTCATGGCGTGTCCGGGGAACTCTTCGGGTGATCCTGCGCGCCCGTTCTGGCGTGCCGGCATAGGAGACGGTGCGTCCTGGTCGCGCTGCCGGCCACTCGCGTGGCCTTGTGCGCCCGACCGGGCACGACGGCGTGGGGCGGGCTCAGGCCACCGCGGGCAACTTCGGCGGCGGCGCGGCTTCGACGGTCAACCCGAACAGGCGGGCGAGGTGCCCGACCAGCGCCGGCTTGACCGCATCCAGCCCCGACGGGCCGCCCAAGTCTACCATCGAGGTCACCTGCAACCCCGCGTAACCACAGGGATTGATGCGCTGGAACGGCGACAGGTCCATGGCGATGTTGAATGCCAGCCCGTGGAAGGTGCAGCCGCGGCGGACGCGGATGCCGAGCGCGCCGATCTTCGCCCCGGCCACGTAGACGCCGGGGGCGCCGTCGCGCCGGGCGGCCTCGATGTTCCAGTCGGCCAGGGTGTCGATCATGGCCTGCTCGACGCGGCAGACGTACTCCTTCACGCCGACCTTGAGCCGCCTCAGGTCCAGCAGCGGGTACAGCACGATCTGGCCGGGGCCGTGGTAGGTCACCTGGCCGCCGCGATCGACGTGGATGACCGGGATATCCCCGGGCAACAGCACGTGCTCGTCCTTGCCAGCCTGGCCCAGGGTGAACACCGGGTCGTGCTCGACCAGCCACAGCTCGTCCGCGGTATTGGCATCGCGCGTATCGGTGAACGCCTGCATCGCGCGCCAGACCGGCTCGTACGGTTGCCGGCCAAGGTCGCGCAGGTGCGTCGTGGGCACGCCGGGCGGCGTTGCCGGCGCCTCGATGGCGCAGGCGGGGGCCTGGGTCACAGCGTCCACTTCACTTCCGGATGATCACGCAGCACCTGATGGGCCAGCTCGTACTGCTCGCGGCTCAGGGCACGGAACGCCAGCCGCACCGACACGTACTTGCCGCTGGAGGAGTGCTTCCACTGGATGCTTTCCTCGATCACTTCGATGCCGACGCCCATCAGGCGCTGCGGCAACTCGTGCTCGAGGCCGGCGTCCGCGCCGCCCATCGCGCTGAGCTCGAACGTCCCGGGGAACTGGAAGCCGTGGTCGGGGTTGTCGGATCTGATTTCCATCGGCCGATTATGGGTCCGGCCCCGCCCGAACCCAAGCCGTCGCAGGAGCGGGATGGACGGCGGCGGCGCTCCCGGCGTGTCCGCCCCGCCCCGGTGGCTGCGTACCTACCCATGGCAGACCCGGGATCCCATGGACTGGTCGATTCTCCGGAAGGGCTGCTGACCCGCTATCCGAGGGCGTCAACATGGACGTTTCACGTGCATCCCGGAGTCCGTTGGTGCTGGTGTTGCTGGTCGGCCTGCTTGCCGGGGCGCTGGCGCGGGACTGGCTGCGTTCAACGTCACCACCTGAACCGCGGGCAGCCGCAGGCGCAACGACGGCCGATTTCCACCCGCCCTCTTCCGCAGATCCGATGCCGCGCGAGCCCCTGCCCGTGGAAACGCGGCGCCCCCCGCCTGCCGTGATGCCACCGGGTCAGTCGCCGGATCCGCCCACCCCGGAAGCGCAACGCGGCGCGCTCGACGCCCGCCTGCGCGCCGAACCGGTATCGGCATCGTGGGCCCGTTTCAACGAAGCGCAGGTGCGGTCGGCCCTTGGCGAACACCTCCTGGCGGCCGGCATCGAGGCGCCGCTGGACCAACGCGTGGAGTGCCGCACGACCCTGTGCCGCATCGACGTGCACACCCGCGACGGCGAGATCGCCGATGCGACGGAGGTGCAGCTGCTGCAAGGAATCTCCGACGGACTCGCCAATACCCGGATTTTCCGGCAGCCACGCAAGGACGGCACCGTCGCGCTGGTGATCTACGCCAGCGGCGGAGGCCTTTGATTCCCCGGCAAGCCAAGGAGGCGCCCCCATGCCGAAACCGGTAACACCCCCCTTCCTGTTTCCCCCAACTCTGGGATCACACTCATGAACAGCATTCGCAAACTGCAGTTCCTGGCAGCCCTGGCGCTGGCCTGCGCGGCGTTCAGCGCCTCGGCCGCCGACAACAAGGGCATCAGCACGCTCGAATGCCGCCCGTACAGCGCGGCCCACACGGGACTGAACTTCACCGTCAATGGCATCACCAACACCACCACGGCCAGCCGCAGCGTGCTGTGCCCGATCCTGCGCGACCAGAACGTCGCCTACACCGCCGCCCTGAACGCGTTCGTTTCGCCGTGGTTCCGTACCGGCGCGGCCGCGGGCACGTTGCGCTGCACGGTCTACCGCGGCAGCGCCGTGAGCGCCCTGGCGGCGACGTCGGTGGCCAGCCCGTTGATTGCGCCAAACACCAACAGCGTCATCAGCATCAACGTCGTCTCACTGCCACCGGGCTGGGTGCAGATCCAGATGAACCTGCTGTGCACGCTCAGCCCCGGCGTGACCATGGCGCACATCTACCTCAACGAGAACGGCCCGACCCAGTAACGGTCGAACGCGGCTGAAGCCGCCGGGCAGACACGACAAGGCCGGCTTTCGCCGGCCTTGTCATTGCTGGGGAGCCAACCGCCGTGGCGGTTACTCCGAGTACCACCACATCAGCAGTTCGTGCCACAGGCGCTTGAAGAAGCCGGCCTGCTCGATCGCGGCGATAGCCACCAGCGGGCGCTGCGCGATCACCTTGCCGTCCAGCAGGATGCGCACGGTACCGATCGGCTGGCCCTTCGCGATCGGCGCGACCAGCTCCTTGGGCACGTCCATCATCGGCTTGAGCTGGCCGTACTTGCCGCGCGGCACGGTCACCAGCAGCGGCTCGGCGACGCCCAGCTGCACCTCGTTGATGACGCCCTTCCAGACCTTCTGCTGCGCGACCGGACGGCCTGCGTCGTAGAGCTTGTGGGTTTCGTAGAACCGGAAGCCCCAGTTCAGCAGGGCCAGGTTGTCGCTGGCGCGCTGCGCCTCGGACGTCGACCCCATCACCACCGAGATCAGGCGCTGCTCACCGCGCTGCGCCGATGCCATCAGGCAGTAGCCGGCCGCCGAGGTGTGACCGGTCTTGATGCCATCGACACTCGAATCGCGCCACAGCAGCAGGTTGCGGTTGGGCTGGGTGATCGGACCGACCGTGAATTCCTTGAGCTTGTTGTACGAGTACGACTTGGGGAAGTCGTGGATCAGTGCCCGGCCGAGCAGGGCCAGATCGTGCGCGCTGGAGGTGTGGCCCTCGGCCGGCAGGCCGTGCGGGTTCACGAAATGGCTGTTCTTCATGCCGATGCGCTGCGCGTACTGGTTCATCAGCGCGGCGAAGGCATCGGTGCTGCCGGCGACGTGTTCGGCCAGGGCAATCGCGGCGTCGTTGCCGGACTGCACCACCATGCCCTTCTCCATCTCGATCAGCGGCGCGGTCTTGTTGACCTCGAAACCCGAGTAGCTGCCGTCGGTGCCCGCGCCGCCCTGGCGCCAGGCGTTCTCCGACATCATCACCTGGTCGGTTTCCTTGATCTTGCCGCCGGCCAGTTCGGCCGCGATCACGTAGCTGGTCATCACCTTGGTGATGCTGGCCGGCTCGAGCTGGGCGTCGTAGTTCTCGCCGGCCAGGACGTTGCCGCTGGCGGCATCCATGACCAGCCATGCCTTGCCCACCACGCTCGGCGGCGGCGGCACCGGCAGCGAGTCGCTGGCCGGACGCGCGGCGGCGGGGGTCGGCTGCGGCGCCGGGGTCGGCGTCTGGGCGACCGCGAAACCGATGGAAACCGTGGCGAGGGCGGCGATCAGGGCGGCGCGCAGGGTGAAGCTGGTGCTCATCGTTCTACTGCTCCGGGAGGCCAGCGACGTGCCGGCCGGGTGGTTCGGGAAAGGTTACTCGCGCACGCGCTGCGGCGGGCCGAAACCCAATCCGACAATGCGGGCGGCGGTCTGGGGTGCGGCGGTGGCGTCCAGCGGGCCGACCCGCAGGCGCCAGACCTTCTGGCCATTGGCCTGGCCATCGAGCAGGCGTGCGTCGTCGATACCGGCCCCGTGCAGCATCGCCAATGCGCGATCGGCATTGCCACGCGCGGAGAAGCTGGCGACCTGCAGGGTGACGGCATCGCCGGCGGCCGGGGCGCGCACGGTGTCAGCGGGCGTGGCGACTGCAGGCGTGGTGGCGGCGGGCGCGGCCGACGGCGCGGTGGCGGCGGCCGGAGTTGCCGGGCCTTGGCCCGCGGCGGGCTTTCCGGTCGCCACGCGCACCTGGCGTGACTTCATCCACGCTTCGAACTCGTCGGCCGTCATCGTGCGGCCGTCCTGGCGCATGTCGAAACGCCAGTCGGGCGTGGCGCCGCCAGCGGTCGACCCCGTTGCCGTGGTGGTCGTCGAGGTCGATGCCGTTGCCGTGGTCGCGCCACCGGTGGACGCGCCGACAGTGCCAGCCCCCTGCGATGCGACGCCCGGGCGGCTTGCCGCATCCCCATCCAGGCGCGCGGGCCTGCCGGTGGCGATGCGCACGCCGGGCGGCAGCAATGGTGTCGCCGGGGACGCCGCCGTGGCCGATGCGACGACCGCCCTGGGCTCGGGCGTGGCAGCCCGCGCACTGGCGATGGGCATGGCCGCAACGAGTTTGTCGAGCGCGGTGGGGGCCGGCGCAGGTGGCGGTGTCGCCTGGCGCACCGGCTGCGGTGGGTTGTTGGCCGCGCTGGCGAACACCGGCGCCTGGTCGCCGGGCGACAACGCGCGAACCTCGACCCGGCCAGTACCGCGCTGGGTGATGCCCAGCTTGATGGCCGCGGCGTAGCTCAGATCGATGATCCGGCCTTCGTGGAACGGGCCGCGGTCGTTGACGCGCACCACCACCGACGTGCCGTTGTCGAGGTTGGTCACGCGCGCAAAGCTCGGCAACGGCAGCGTCTTGTGCGCGGCGGTGAACGCGTACATGTCGTAGACCTCCAGGTTGGAGGTGCGACGGCCGTGAAACTTGTTGCCGTAATACGAGGCATTGCCCTGCTCGACGTAGCCGCGCGCGTTTTCCAGCACGTTGTAGCGGCGACCGAGCACCGAGTAGCTGGGTCGGTTGCCCACCGCCGAGCGCGGTTCGTTGGTGACTTCGGGCTCGGGGATGCGATCGACATCGGGAATGTCGGTCGGCGTGCTGTCGGCGATGTGCGGCGCGTACAGGCCACCGGCCGTGTAATGCCCACGCTTGCGCGGATCTTCCTGCGCGGGCGCGTACGGCGAGACCTTGCGCTCGCCCGGAAGCGGCGCGCCGCGCACGTCACCATCGCCGGACAACGGCTGCGGCTGCGAGGCCGACTTGTGGGGGTTGCTGGCGCAGGCCGCGAGGCCCAGGGTCACCGCGACGGCGAGCCAGCGGGTCATGCGCCCGGCTGTCCGTCGGCGACGCCGTCAAGCGCGACATCGCGCCCGGCAATCGCCTGCGACAGCTGGTACACGGCCATCGCGTAGTGCTTGGAGATGTTGTAGCGGGTGATCGCGTAGAAATTGCGGAAACCCAGCCAGTACTCCCTGCCCGCGGCGCCATCGAGATTGAGCGGTACCGCGGTCTCGTCGCCGGGCACCGGCGTGGCCGGTCGGTAGCCGCGTGCGGCAAGGTCCGGCAACGAGTACACCGGGTCCAGCGCTTCAGGCTCGAAGTCGCTGCTGCCGGCGGCGCGCAGCGCGCGCACGGTGACCGGACCGCCCCGCACCCAGCCGCCCTTCTTGACGAAGTAGTTGGCAATCGAGGCGAAGACGTCGTCGGTGCTGTTGAACAGGTCGCGGCGGCCGTCGCCGTTGCCGTCCACGGCGAATTCGCGGTAGCTCGATGGCATGAACTGGCCCCAGCCCATCGCACCGGCGTAACTGCCGGTGAGGGTGGTGATGTCCATGCCGGTTTCCTTGCCCAGCGCGAACAGCTGCGCGAGCTCGCCCCGGAAGAAGGCCTCGCGGCGGTTCTCGCGATCGGCCTTGGCCGGATCGCCGCTGCGCGGATAGGCGAACGCCAGCGTGTACAGCGCATCGATCACCGGATAGCTGCCGGTGTTGCGGCCGTAGCTGGTTTCCACCCCGATGATCGCCACGATGATCTCGGCGGGCACGCCGGTCTGGGCCTCCACGCGCGACAGCGCGGCGCGGTGCTGGGCCAGGAAGGCGCGGCCGCCGTCGATGCGAGGCTGGGCGATGAAAATTGGCCGGTAGTCGCGCCACGGCTTGGCCTCGGCCGGCCGCGACATCGCGGCGACGATGCTGTCGCGAATCTCGGCACGGGCCAGCACCGACGCGATGTGGGCTGGATCGATGCCGTAACGGGCGGCGGTGTCGCGGATGAAGATCGGGCGCGCCTGCTCGATCGGCATCGGGACGTGCGGCTCGGGCAATGCCGGCGTACCCGGTGCCGGAGTGACCGGCACCGCGGCGGCGGGCGCCTGCACGGAAGGAAGCGGCGTAGGAGCCTGCGTGGCGCAGGCCGCCAACGCCAGCGAGAGCGCGCAGATCGAGGCGCGACGGGCAAGGTGGCTTCGGCTCATTGCGCCGAGGTTATCACGCACGCCAAAGCGTCCAAACCGCGGGCGCGGCCAGTGTGAATGTCCAGTCAGGTTGGTCATCGCGGACGGGCCACGTTGCCCGGCGCCGTAGCCGGGGCGATCAACAACCTCGGACGATGCCGGCGCGAGGTTGACCTGGCCGACGGGCGGCCGTCGCCCGCGCGCGCCCTTACCGCCCGTGCACCGGCCGGTGCGCGCGCACCGCCATCACCACGCCCAGGCCCGCCAGCAGCGACACTGCCGAGGTGCCGCCGTAGCTCAGCAACGGCATCGGCACGCCAACCACCGGCAACAGGCCGGCGATCATTCCGCCGTTGACGATCACGTACACGCAGAACGCCAACCCCAGCGAGCCGGCAATCAACCGCGAATAGCCGTCGCGGGCCTCCGCGGCGATCCACAGGCAACGTCCCACCACGAACAAATACAGCGACAGCACGGTGACCACGCCCACCCAGCCGAACTCCTCGCCGAGCACGGCGAAAATGAAATCGGTGGTGTGTTCGGGCAGGTAGTTCAGGTGCGACTGCGACCCCTCGCCCCAGCCCTTGCCGGTCATGCCGCCCGCGCCGATCGCGATTTTCGACTGGATGATGTTCCAGCCGGTCCCCAGCGGATCGGACTCGGGATCCAGGAAGGTCAGGACGCGGTGCTTCTGGTAGGGGCGCAGCAGCCAGAACCAGGCCACCGGCGCGATCGCCGCGACCGCGCTGAACGCCGCGCCGAACCACCACCACGGCAGGCCCGACAGGTACAGCGCGAACGCGCCGCTGATGCCGACCAGCATCGCCGTGCCGAAATCGGGCTGCAGCAGGATCAGCAGCGTCGGCACGCCGATCAGCACTGCCGCCACCATCACCGTGCGCCAGCGCGGCGGCAACGCCTGACCGTTGAGGTACCAGGCGACCATCATCGGCAGCGTCAGCTTGAGCAGCTCGGCGGGCTGGAAATAGAACACCTTCAGGTCGATCCAGTGCCGGCCGTGCTTGCCGGTACCGATCAGCAGCACCAGCAGCAGCGGCAGCAACGAGGCGGCGTAGACCAGCGGCGTCCAGTTGCGCAGCTGGGTCGGCGGCAACCGCGACAACGCCCACATCGCCGCCAGTCCGACAGCGAAGCGCGCGCCCTGCGCCATCACCAGCCGCGGCGAGTGGTCGGCGGCGCTGTACAGCACTGCCAGGCCGATCGCCATCAAAGCCAGCAAGGCACCCAGCAGCGGCAGGTCCAGGGTGCGGACGAAGCGCAGGAACAGATCGAACAGCCAGCGCAGGATGATCTTCATCGCGCGGGCTCGGCGTCCGTGGCGGCAGAGCGAGCGCGCGGCGGGGTGGTGGTCGCGCCGGGTGCCGGAGGCTGCGACGCGGATGTGCCGGTGCCGGTGCCGGTGCCGCTGGCGGTGGCCGCGGTCGCTTCCGCGCCGGCGGCCGGCGGTGCCGCAGTGGGCCGGATCGCCCCCGGCACCGGCTCGGGCATCTTGCCCAGCAGCCAGGCGTCGAACACCTTGCGCGCGATCGGCGCGGCGGTGCTGGCGCCGTAGCCGCCGCCTTCGACGACCACCGCCAGCGCGATGGTCGGGGCCTCGGCCGGGGCAAAGCCGACGAACAGCGCGCGATGGCGCTGATGCAACGGCAGCTGGCGCGGGTTGAGGCTGACGTTGCCGCGCCGGCTGACCACCTGCGCGGTGCCGGTCTTGCCGGCGATGTGGTACGGGATACCCATGCCGATCTGGCGCGCGGTGCCGCCGGGACCGTGCACCGTCATCACCATGCCCTCGCGGACCACCGTCAGGTTGCCCGGGCTGTCGCTGATGTGACGTGGCGCCGGCTGCACCGTCGGCACCCAGGGCGTGCCAAATCCCTCGCGACGCTCGCGCACCAGGTGCGGGCGGCGCAACAGCCCGCCGTCGGCGATCGCCGCGGTGCCCTGCGCCAGCTGCAGCGGGGTGACGCGCCAGAATCCCTGGCCGATGCTGGTGATCACCGTGTCGCCCGGATACCACGGCCCCTGGGTGCGTGCGTTGGCTGCCTTCCACGCCGGTGACGGCAGGATGCCGCCGATCTCGCCCATCAGGTCGATGCCGGTCGGCTTGCCGAAGCCGTACGTGGCCAGGTAGCGATCGAGCAGGTCGATGCCCATGTCCAGCGACAGCTTGTAGTAATAGGTGTTGACCGAGTCGGCGATGGACTTGCGCGCGTCGGTCCAGCCGTGGCCGCCGCCGTGGGAGTCCCGGTAGCCGCGCCGGTGCCCGGGCAGGCGGAATTCACCGGTCGACAGCACACGGTCTTCGGGCCGGCGCTTGCCGCTGTCCATGCCGGCCAGCGCGAGCAACGGCTTGAGCGTCGAACCGGGCGCCACGCCGCCAAGCACCACGCGGTTGAACTGCGGCCGTGAGGGATTCTCGTTGAGCGCGCGGTAGTCGGCGCTGGAGATGCCGTTGACGAACAGGTTGCCGTCGTACGACGGCAGGCTGACCATCGCCAGCACCTCGCCGGTGCGCGGGTCCAGCGCAACCGCCGAACCCTCCAGCTCGCCAAACGCGGTCACCATGGCCTGCTGCAGGTCGGCGTCGAGACTGAGGCGCAAGTCCGCGCCCGGCGCGGCCGGCACGCGCCCCACCTGTCCCATCGAGCGGCCCTCGACGTTGGTTTCGATCTTCTCGTAGCCGATGCGCCCGCGCAGCGCCTGCTCGTAGTAGCGCTCCAGTCCCGTCTTGCCGACGTGGGTCAGCGCGGAATTGCCTTCACCCAGCGTCACCAGGTCCTTGGTGTCGACACGCCCGACGTAACCGACCACGTGAGTGAACAGGTCACCGTACGGGTAGCGGCGGTTGAGGTAGGACACCAGCTCGACGCCGGGGTAGCGCCAGCGATCGACCGCAAACCGCGCGGCTTCTTCTTCGGTGACGCGCAGCTTCAGGGTGATCGGCTTGAACGCACGCGAGGCCCGGCGCGTCTCCTGGAAACGCGCGATGTCCTCCGGCGACAGCGCCACCAGGCCCGCCAGCTGCGGCAGCCACTTGGCCGGGTCGCCGGCTTCCTGCGGGGTCACGTCGAGCCGGTAGGCCGGCACGTTGTCGGCCAGGATCCGGCCTTTGCGGTCGTAGATCAGGCCGCGCCCGGGCACGACCGGCAGCAGCTTGATGCGGTTGGCCTCCGAGCGTGTCGCATAGTCCTCGTGCTGCAGCACCTGCAGCCCGAAGTACCACAGCGACAGACCGACCAGCGCCAGCACCACGCCGGCGAAGGCGATCGCCGAGCGCCAGCGGAACTGCTCGGCTTCGGCGCCCGCGTTCTTGAGCACGCGCGGGCTGCGCCCGGACCACGAGCGCATGTCAGCGCCTCCGCCAGTTGCCCAGACGCAACGCGTCCAGCAACAGGAACACCAGTGGCCACAGCAGCATGCCGATCACCGGCGCCAGCCAGGCGGCGGCGGCGAGTTGCGGAACGCCGATCGCGACATGGATCGCCGCGGTCACGATGCGGTCGTTGAGCAGCAGGCCACCGATCGCCAGCGCTTGCTGCGACAGCGGGAAGAAGCGCAGGCGCGCCCGGAAGCGCTGCAGGATGAAGGCCATCACCACCAGCCGCAGGGCCTGTTCGCCGAACACGCCGGCAAACGTGATGTCGGCCAGCAGCCCGATGCAGAAGGCAAATCCGAGTCCGGCGCGTTCGGGCGCCTCGATGACCCAGTACGCCACCACCAGCGCCAGCCAGTACGGGCGCAGCGCCTGCAGGGTCGGCGGCAATGGCACCAGGCCCAGCAGCAATGCCATCAGGAGGCTGGCTGGCAGCACCCAGCTCGCGCGTTGGCGGCTCATCGGCTTGGCTCCGCCGCGGGGGGCGTGGTCGGTGGCGTGGTGCGTGGTTCGGACGAATTCGTGGCCGGAGGCGGCGCTTCGTCGGCACGCGAGCGCCGGGCCGCCGCGGGCCGCCGCGTCGACGCGGCAGTGCCGGTTGTGTTCGATGCGGTCTTGCCGGTCGCGGGCGAAGTCGCCGCCTGCCCGGAGGCTGGCGCGGCGTGCGTCGCCGGCACGGGAACCGCCACCGGGGGAGTCTGTGGCGCGCTGCGCAGCAACAGCACGTCACGGCCGCGATCGAACTGCGCGGCCGGGCGCACGTCACCGACCAGGAAGGCGCGGCTCTCGTCGGGCCGCAGCGCGGTCACCGTTCCGACCGGAAAGCCCGGCGGGAAGCGGCCGCCCAGGCCCGAGGTCACCAGCACGTCGCCGACCTTGACGTCGCTGGACAGCGGCACGCTTTCCAGTGCCAGGCTGTCGCTGCGACCGCGTCCGTACGCGACCAGGCGCACGCCGTTGCGCACCACCGCCACTGGCACGGCGTGCGCGGGGTCGGTCAGCAGCAGCACGGTGGCATGGGTGGGCTGCACCTGGATGACCTGGCCGACCAGGCCACCGGCGTCGATCACGCTCTGCCCGGCCAGCACGCCATTGCGCCGGCCGGCGTCGAGCACCAGGCGCTGGCTGGTCGGGTCCAGATCGATGTCCAGGATCGGGGCGAGTTGCGCGTCCAGGCGACCGCGCTGGGCCGCGTCCAGCAGGCCGCGCAGACGGGCGTTGTCGGACGCGACGGTCTGCAGCCGCGCCATGCGGGCCTGGTTGACCAGCGCCTCGGTGCGCAGCCGTCGGTTTTCCTCGGTGAGTTGCGCCATCGTGCCGGCGTCTTCGTAGAGCTTGCCCGCCACGCGCCCCGGCCAGCCGGCCACGGTCCACAGCGGCTGCACCAGCAGGCTGGCCTGCTGACGGGTCCGATTGACCCATCCCCCTCGATGGTCGAGCACGATCAGCACCACTGCGAACGCCAGGTACGCCATCAGCCGTAGCGTGTCGGCGACTTCACCGCTGCGGGCAGGCATGGAGGGACCGGCGTAGGAAGGCACGGAGGTGGCAGGCTCGGGCTGGGACTTCGGGCGGAACACAGCGCAGCGGGTGGCGGCTAGGCCGCCCGTCAGCAGGCGAGTCGGTGGCCGGGCCACCTGCAAGCGGGGGGCAACAACCAACGGCCTCCGTGCCTGCCCTCGCATCCTGCGACGACCGCCCACATGCAGCCCGCGCTGCGGGCGACTTACAGGCCGCGAACGCGGCCCAATGACGGGCCACGACGTGGCCGATCACTTATTCCGGTGCGAAGAACTCGTTGCCGTGCATGTCCACCAGCTCGAGCGCACGACCACCACCACGCGCGACGCAGGTCAGCGGATCGTCGGCGACCTGCACGTGCAGGCCGGTCTCCTCGCTGATCAGACGGTCGAGATCCTTGAGCAGCGCACCACCACCGGTCAGCACGATGCCGCGCTCGGCAACGTCGGCGCACAGCTCCGGCGGGGTCTGCTCGAGGGCCAGGCGGATCGCGGTCACGATGCCCGCCAGCGGTTCGCGCAGCGCGTCGAGGACTTCGTTGGCGTGCAGGCTGATCTGCTTGGGCACGCCTTCGGCGAGGTTGCGACCGGACACTTCGATCGAGCGCGGCTCGGTCTGCGGGTAGGCGCAACCGATCTCGAGCTTGATGCGCTCGGCGGTGGTCTCGCCGATCAGGGTGCCGTAGGCGCGGCGCACGTAACCGATGATGGACTCGTCGAAACGGTCGCCGCCGATGCGGACCGAGGCCGAGTAGACGATGCCGTTGAGCGCGATCACCGCCACCTCGGTGGTGCCGCCGCCCACGTCGACGACCATCGAGCCGCGCGCCTCGGTCACCGGCATGCCGGCACCGATCGCCGCCGCCATCGGCTCCTCGATCATGTAGACCTCGCGCGCGCCGGCCTCGATGGCCGACTCCTTGATCGCGCGGCGCTCCACCTGGGTCGAGCCGCAGGGCACGCAGACCAGCACGCGCGGGCTCGGGCGCAGGAAGCGCGACTTGTGGACCTTGCGGATGAAATGCTTGAGCATTTCCTCGGTGTAGGTGAAGTCGGCGATGACGCCGTCCTTCATCGGCCGGATCGTGGTGATGTTGCCGGGGGTTCGGCCGAGCATCTGCTTGGCCTCCGCACCGACCGCCGCGACCGACCGCGTACCGCCGACCAGGCGGTCCTGGCGCACCGCCACGACCGAAGGTTCGTTGAGCACGATCCCCTGTCCGCGCACGTAGATCAGCGTATTGGCCGTGCCCAGGTCAATGGACAGGTCGTTGGAGAACATGCCGCGAAACTTCTTGAACATCGGGGGAAAGGCCGTCAAATGTGGGCGCGAAGCGGGTTCGCTAGCCTAACAACGCCCCCCACCCCGGGCAAGGAATAATCCCGTGAAGACCGCGTCCCCGCTGGCCGCGGGCGTGTTCAGCCGCTACCCTACCCGCCGCGCGGCCGGTCGGCCGCCCAATTCACAGGGTGAAAGCTGATGTCTGCGTTGATCTGCGGCTCGCTGGCCTACGACACCATCATGGTGTTTCCGGACCAGTTCAAGAACCACATCCTCCCGGACAAGGTCCACATCCTGAATGTTTCCTTTCTGGTACCTCGGATGCGCCGCGAGTTTGGCGGCTGCGCCGGCAACATCGCCTACAACCTGAAGCTGCTGGGCGGCGAGCCGATCCCGATGGCGACGGTCGGCCAGGACTTCGGCCCGTACCGCGACTGGTTCGCCGAGCTGGGCATCCCGCTGGACCGCATCAAGGTGATCGACGAGCTGTTCACGCCGCAGGCGTTCATCACCACCGACCACGACAACAACCAGATCACCGCGTTCCATCCGGGCGCGATGATGCGTTCGTTCGAGAACCACGTGCGCGACGTTCCTGGCGTAACGTTCGGCATCGTCAGCCCCGATGGCCGCGAGGGCATGCTGCAGAACGCGGAAGAGTTCGCCGCGGCCGCCATCCCGTTCATCTTCGATCCCGGCCAGGCCATGCCGTTGTTCAACGGTGCCGAGCTGCGCGCCTTCATCGAGCAGGCCGACTACGTCACCGTCAACGACTACGAATCCAACCTGCTGCAGGAACGCACCGGCTGGAGCGAATCGGATATCGCCGGCAAGGTGAAGGCCTATATCGTCACGCGCGGCCCGCACGGCGCGATGATCCACGCCGACGGCAAGGTGCACGACATCCCGCCGGCGCACGAGCGCCGCGTGACCGATCCGACCGGTTGCGGCGATGCGTTCCGCGCCGGACTCATCTTCGGCATCGAGAAGGGCTACGACTGGCTCACCATCGGCCGCATCGGCAACCTGATGGGCGCGCTCAAGGTCGAGCACCCGGGCACCCAGAACCAGCGCTTCGACTACGAAGAATTCGCGGAGCAGTTCCGCCAGCAGTTCGGCTACGCACTCTGACCCAAGCGGTCGCGTGCACGCACCGACCCGAGACCCCGCCACTGGCGGGGTCTTTTCGTTTGCGGCGCGTCCGTCGCGGCAGGTGTGGCCCGCCGCGCCCGGCTCACATCACGTGCGCCAGCCACAGCAGCTCGGGCTCGGCGAGTTGCTCGAACTGGGCATACGGCATGCGCAGCGCATCGGTGTGCGAGCCGGCGTTGAAGGCGATCTCGTCCTGGTGCGCCAGGCGCGAGTCCACGTACACCGGCATGCCATAGAGGTGGCCGAACGGTGGCATCGCGCCGGGCTCGCAATCGGGGAACGCGTCCTTGAACTCGGACTCGCCGGCGAGCTCCACCAGCGGGCCGCCCAGCGCACGCGACAGGCGGGTGAGGTCGACGCGATAGGTCGCCGGCATCACCATCATCGCCAGGTTTCCGTCGACCTTGATCATCACGGTCTTGGCGAAATGTTCGCGCGCGACGTGCATCGCCGCGGCGGTCTGTTCGGCGGTGACGGTGCGGTCGTGCGACTGCGTGGCGTACGGCGCGTGGCGTTCGTCGAGAAAGTTGTGCAGGCGTGGAGAAAGCATGTTTCGCCTCCCGCGTGCGCGGGGCCTGCCTCCGTGCGGCACCGCCACAGGTGGATCGGACCGTGACACGACGCGTCCCGCATCGCGCCTGCGGGCCGGTGCGCATCGCCGCGCGGCCCTCGATGCGAATCTACGCCCGATCCGCTATCGGCGTGTGATGCCGCCCCTGCTCAGCGCCGGCACGGCGCGCGCGACCAGTCCGCGCGGTCGCCTTCGAACACGTTGAGATCGACGGGGCCGTCGATGCCATCGACCCGACCGCGGTTGTGGAACTGCCACAGGCACCAGGGAGCCGATGCGTCGGGGCCCCGCAGTATCGCGCGTCGCCACAGCGCGCGCGGCGGCAGCGCGCGCCCGTACCGCGCAAGGAACTCGGGCGTGACGTAGAGCAATGCCGGCCGGCCGTACACCGCTTCCACGGCGCGCAGGTAGGCGTCGAGCTCGCGCCGCATCGCGCGGTCATCCGGCACGCGCCCGCAGTTTCCGCCGAACTCCAGATCGACCGCCGGCGGCAACGCATCAGCCGCGCGCGGCACGACGGCAATGAAGTTGCGCGCCTGCTCGGCACCACTTCGGCAGAACGTGAAGAAGTGGTAGGCACCCACGCGCACGCCGGCCGCACGGGCCTGTCGCCAGTTGTCGATGAAGTGGCGATCGCGGTGGTCGCCGCCCTCGCTGGCCTTGAGGTAGGCGAAGGCGACATCGTCGGCGGCCACGCGCGCCCAGTCGATGGCGCCCTGGTGGTGCGAGACGTCGATGCCGCGCACCGGATAACGCGCTCGATCGGGCTGCCAGTGACGGAACCACCACAGCGCCACACCGGCGACCAGCAGCGCGGTCGCGGCCAGCCACGCCGCGTACCGCAGCCAGGCGCGTGGTCGACTGCGTCGTATCGGGTTGCCGGGATTTGCCGAGCGCCGACTGGCCGTCGTCACGGGGCCGCGCACGCGACGCACGATGCGCGCGGTCGCGACGACGCGCGGATCCGCGTGGGCGAGTCGCCGCCCATCAGTACACCCATCCGTAACCCCGGCGGAATGCCAGCCGCGATCACTTCCACGCCGGCAGTTTCGAGCGGTTCAACCCCGCCACCTCGAACACCGCGGTGCGGGTGCCGCCGGCCTTGACCGGAAACGTCACCGTGATGGTCTTTGCGCCGTCGGTCATACGCCACAACGCGCGCTCGTCCTCGATGAACATCGCGATCGCCTCGTCGGTGTCCGGACGACTGCCGGCCATCGTCTTCACCGGCAGCTCGTCGACCTGCACCTTCAGGCGGCAGCCGCGGTAGCAGTCGAAATCGCCCGCTTCCAGCACCAGATAACTGCTGCGGCCCCAATCGGGGTGGTCGCGGAAGATCAGCCGCACCGGCTTTGCGCCGCGGCCGTCGGTGTCGACATTGGCCTTGGCGTAGATGGCCGCGGAGAGCTGCTCGCCGCCCTTGACCGGCTTGCGGTCGTAGGACCACAGCGCCGTGGTGCGTCGCGTTTCGGCCGCCTCGGTGGCCTTGGCGCGAACTTCCTCGTGCAACGGTCGGATGCGCTGGGCGGCGTCGCTGTCGGGGTGTTCGGCCATCAGCACGTCGCCGTGCGCGCGCGCCAGTTCCCAGTTCTGGGCCGCGTACTGCGCGTCGAATGCCTTGGCCATCTCGGCCGCGGCCTGTTCCTGCCGGGCCTTCTGCGCCGCGGCGGCAACCTGTGGATCCGGCGCGGGCTGGCAGGCCGACAGCGCGATCGCAAACGTGGCAGCCAGCGCGGCCAACAACGGCAACGTCGTGGGAGAACGGGTCATCGAGAGGTTCCTTGTTCGATCAGGTCTTGCACGGCCCCGGCGACCGCGTCGGGGCGTTCCATCAACGACATGTGGCCGCAGCCTTCCAGCAGAACCCGGCGCGCCTGCGGCATGCGCTGCCAGTACAGGCCCATCGCACTGGCATCGATCACCGCGTCCTGGCGGCACCACAGCAGCAGCGCCGGCTGGCGGATCCTGCCGGCCTCGTCGCCGGGCAGGAAGCGCTCGTTGCCACGACCGATGCGATCGAGCACGGACTGCTCGAACGCGACGTCGGCACGTCGCCGCGCGATGTAGGCACCGTCGGCGGGCCACGGGATCCACGGCTTCGCCGCGGGGTCCTGGAAGAGGATGTCGAGGTAGCGCTGCAACGTGGCCGGGTCGGTGACCTCGAACGGGTTGCGCCCGGCCAGCACCTGCGTGCCGAAGCGGTTGTCGGCGAAACGCACGCCGGAGGCATTCAGCAGCCCGACGCGGTCGACGAGATCGGGGCGCCGCGCGGCCACCAGTGCCGCGATTCCGCCGCCCATCGAATGGCCAAGCAGCACGCGCTCGGTCCTTGCGCCCTTTCCACCCGCCGCAGGCACAGCAACCTCGATGAAGTCGGCGACGCGGGCGGCCTGGGCGGCGTAGCCGTAGTCGGCGCCGGGCCGGCGTTCGCTGGCGCCCCAGCCGGGCAGGTCAGGTATCAGCACGCGGTAGCGCCCATGCAGGCGGTGCGCCAGCGGATACCAGTTCTCCTTGCTGCCGGTAAAACCGTGCACCATCACCAGCACCGGCGCGTCGGCGGGTGCGTCGTTGCTGTAGGCGTAGGTCCAGCGGTGGTCACCCACCTGGATGCTGGCCTGTGACAATCCGACGGCCACGCGCTGGCGATGGAAGTCCACGCGCACCAGCACGTCGGGATCGCGCCACACCGTCACGCCGATCACCACGCCGGCCAACAACAACGCGGCCGCCACGAGGGCGGCCGCACGGGTCAGGCGACGAACACGAGACGACGCGACGCCCATGGCCGCGCTATCCGGCTGTCGCCGTCGCGGGCGGACGGCGCTGCCGCGCCGCGGCATCCGTGAGCAGGTCACGGACACCACGAGCATCACGCCGGCCGGCCGCGATCATCGTCACGGCGCCGGCTTGGTCCCGCCGGCCTTGGCCTTGGCGATGACCGCCTCGACCGTTCCGGTGGTGATCGGGTGGTAGCCCGGGCGTGCCTTGGCGAAAGTGTCCTCGGCCAGCTTCAGGCCTTCCGGGGTTTTCACCAGTTCCTCGTAGGTCGGCATGATGAGCTTGCGACGGCCGATCTTCTGCAGGAATGCGGCGATCGCGGCGTTGGCCGGCGTGTAGCCACTGCGCACGGTCAGCGGGTACCAGCGCTGGGCGATTTCGCCGTTCGGCGTGCCGGTGAACTTGTAGGCCGCATCCAACGCCGTCAGCTGCGTGGTTTCCAGCCGCTCGGGCAAGCCACCGACGAAATGCACCCATTCCTGGGTGGTCCAGCCGCTGGTCAGCGTGGCCGCCGGCAACGTGCCCGCGTCCAGCCAGGCCTTGCGCGCGGCATCCACCGCATCGAAGCGCGGCGACACGGTCTTGGGCGCGAAATCGGGGATGCCCGGCTCGTAGACCCACTGCTCGACCTGCGCGAGCGTGACCTTGCCCGGGTGCTTGTCCAGCAGGTTGGCCTTGAGGTAGTCGACGAACTTCGCGGTCGGGATGCTCTGGAACGCGAAGTGGTCGAAGTAGCCCTTCAGGAACGGATCGAACACCTCGCGCCCATAGCTCTGCTCGAGGAACTGCAGCAGCCACGCGCCCTTGGTGTAGACCGTGGCAGTGCTGGAATCGTCCGGGTCCTTCAGCACGCCCGGCTTGAGCGCCATGACCTGCATGGCCGCGGGGATCTCCGCGTACTCGGCCGCCAACTCGTTGCGACCGATCACGTTTTCCATGTCGGCGCGTTCCTTGCCGTACAGGTCCTCGATGATGCGATTCTCGACGTAGCTGGTGAACCCTTCGTTGAGCCACGCGTCCTTGGCGCTGGAGAAGGTGACCAGGTTGCCCGACCAGCTGTGTGCCAGCTCATGGGCGACCAGCGACACCAGCGACTTGTCGCCCACGATCACCGTCGGGGTGGCGAAGGTCAGGCGCGGGTTCTCCATGCCGCCGTACGGGAACGACGGCGGCAGCACCAGGATGTCGTAGCGGCCCCAGCGGTACGGGCCGTACAGCTTCTCGGTGGCCTGCATCATCTTTTCGGCGTCGGAGAACTCGGTGGCGGCCTTGCCGGCCATCGACGGCTCCGCCCACACGCCACTGCGTTCGCTGATCGGCTGGAACACCAGGTCGCCGGCCGCGATCGCGAGCAGGTACGAGGGGATCGGCTGCGGCATCTTGAACTCGTAGTCGCCGTCGCGCGCCGCCTTCGGGTCGTTGTCGGCGCTCATCAGCACCATCGCGTCCTTTGGCGAGGTCACCTTCGCGGTGTAGGTGAAGCGCACCCGCGGGGTGTCCTGCAGCGGCACCCACGAACGGGCGTGGATCTGCTGCGACTGGCTGAACATGAAGGGCGTCTTCTTGCCCTCGGTCATCGCCGGCGTCAGCCACTGCAGGCCCGACGCGGACGGCGACGTGCGGTAGGTGATGCGCACGCGCGGGTTGCGCTGCGGAACCTCGACCACCAGCTTGCTGCCAAGCAACGGGTCGGCTTCGGCGAGCGAGAACTTGAGGTCTTCCCAGATGCCGTCGCTGCGTTCGCCGACGACCTTCTCGATGGTCAGGTCACGGCTGTCGAGCACCAGCTGACTTGCCTTCGGGTCGAGCCAGTCCAGGCTCAACGTGGCGCTGCCGGACAGCTCCTTCTTGTCGAAGTCGACGTTGAGCCACAGCGCGAGGTCCTTGGTACGGACCTTGTCGGGCTCGGCGTAGGAGTGTTCGTCGGTCTCGGCAACGGCCTTCACTGCGGCGGGCTCCGTGGCTGCGGGTTTGCCGGCATCGCCCGTGGCGGTCGGTGGCGTGGCCTCTTTCGAGCAGCCCGCGACAAGCGCGGTGGCCAGGCACAGGGTCAGGATCGAAGGACGCGAGAACGGAAAACGCATGGCAGGCCCACAGCGGCGGATGATCGGCCGAGTTTAGCGCCCTTCACGCCAGCAGCGCGTGGGGAGGAGTGACGAACGCGCTGCCGCAGCACCCTCGCCTGCGGCCCGTCACTCGTGCCCCGCCATCAGGCCTTGTAGCCGGTGTGGATGGCCACGATGCCACCCGACAGGTTGCGGTAATCGCAGCGCGCGAAGCCGGCGTCGGCCATCATCGCCTTCAAGGGTTCCTGAGTCGGGTGCTTGCGGATGCTCTCGGCCAGGTACTGGTAACTGTCGGAGTCGCCGGCGAACAGCTTGCCCAACCGGGGCAGGACCTTGAACGAATGGAAATCGTAGATCGGCTTGAACCAGTCGGCCTTCACTTCCGAGAACTCCAGCACGCGCGCCTGTCCGCCCACCTTCAGCACGCGCTGCATCTCGCGCAGCGCGGCGTCCTTGTCGGTGACATTGCGCAGGCCGAACGCGATGGTGACCAGGTCGAAGCTGGCATCGGGGAACGGCAGCTTCTCGGCATTCATCTGCACGTACTCGAAGCCGGCGACCTTGCCCATGTCGGTCATGCGGTCGCGCCCGACGCGCAGCATCGCGCCGTTGATGTCGCCCAGCACGATGCTGCCGGTTTCGCCCACGCGATCGCGCAACAGCAGGGCGATGTCGCCGGTGCCGCCGGCAAGGTCCAGCACGCGGTCGCCGCGGCGGACCTGCGCGGTGGCCACGAAGTAGCGCTTCCAGACGCGATGGACGCCCATGCTCATGAGGTCGTTCATCAGGTCGTACTTGCTGGCCACCGAGGAGAACACCTCGGCCACGAGCTTCTGCTTGTCGCCGGTGGGGACGTCGCGGAAGCCGAAGTGGGTGGTGCCAGACTTGCCGTCGGCCGCGCCGTCGTCGTTGGGGGTGTGCTGGGTCATGGCGGCGATTATCGCACCGGCACCGGCACCGGTGGGCCGGCGGCAGGCACGAGGTAACTTGCGGCACCGGCGCGCAGCAGCGGTCGCAGGTCGGCAAACGGCACGGCCATGTGCGGTCCAAGGCAGACCCCCATGGCGTGGCCGACGCCGGAAACGGCGAACACCAGCCGGTCGGGCGCCGCGAAATGCAAGGCCAGGTACTGCGGCCACACCGTCGTGCAGTCAAGGTCGTCGCCATCGTCCTGGGCGACGCCCCGGTTGCCCAACGGGGGATCGCGGTAGGCGGAGTGGTTCCGGGCCCCCTCGATGAACGCCACCAGTGGCGCGCTTTCGGTGGGGTAGCCGTGCTCGCCTTCGACGTAGGCATCCAGGATGCGGTTGAAGTCGAGGTAGCCGCCGCGCACCAGGTCGAGCGTGTACGGCTCGTAGTGGTTGTTGGGATGCGCACCGCCGCAGTAGGTGCTGCCGGATTCGATCACGCTCAGCAGCGCGGTCGACAGGAACGCCACGGTGATCGATTCCGAATCGAAATCGCCCAGCGATCCCGCAGCCGAACCGTCGAACGTGTAGGCCGTCGAACGGCAGGCCAGCGCCTCCAGGCTCATGTGCCAATGGCGTTGTTCGAGCAAGCGGTTGGTGCTGGCGAGGATCCGCGGATCCGGGTGCCGGGTCAGCCGCGGGTAGGCGAACTTCGTGCGCGGATCGACCACCATCCGGAAACCCACCGGACCGAGCACGACCTCGTCATCGGCGCGCATCGGCCGGCCATCGAATTTCAGGAACTCATACGGCGCGCTGGCCATCGCGATATCGGCCTGTGACGACACGCCGCTGCTGGCCCCCTGCACGATGGCCAGCGTCACCGCCTCGCTCGCATCGGGCGCGAGCGCCTGCGGGTCGTAGCGGGCAACGCGGCGCAGGTCGAATGCGCGCCGCCGGCCGCTGTCCATGTCGCGCCACTGGCCACGGTAGTGGCCATCGACGATGCGGCCGTTCCAGGTCGCCGCCGGATTGTCGATGCGGATATCGGCATCGTCGGACTGCGATGCCCACTGCGGTGGCGCGTCATCGCGCGCGGCCAGCAGTCGCGGTTCGGCCAAGGCGTCAAGGCTGCCGGCCAGCGGGATGTCGACGCCGTGGGCCGGGTAGAAGTAGCGACCACGGTATCGCCCGGGCGCGGTGACCTGCAGCTCCATCACCACCTCGCCCGCGCCGTCGAGGCGACCGCGAAACACCTCGCGCCCGGTTGCCGACGCGCTCGCACTTGCCGCCAGGGACACCGCCAGCGCCAGTGCCCATCCCCACCACGTTTCCATCGCAGATTTCCTGATGCCGATACCGATGCCGGCCCGCGAAATCTTAGCCGGTCGCCACCGGGCGGTCGTGTCGCCATGAGCCGGCACAACGCACGCACTCCGACCGCACGGTTCGACCCGGTCTCCGCGTGCCCTGCCCTGCGCGTGCGGCGGGCTGTGCCCGGCATATGATGGCCACAGCTGGGCCAATGGAAGCGCCCTTCGCCCGGGTCGCGCGCGTCGATCGATCCACCGCAACCGGGCGATGTCCGCCGATGGCCCCCTGCAGTCCGGACGACGGCAAGGAGCAAGCAGCATGGTTCGTGCAGGCATTTTCATCGGCGTCGACCGCACCGGCACCTTGCGCGAGCTCAAGGACGCCGCTGCCGGCGCGAAGCGCATGCAGCAATGGGCCATCGGCAAGGGTCTGATCGCCGAAGACCAGGCCATCCTGATCAGCGATGCGGATGGCGGCAAGGTCACCCCGGACCAGATCTTCGACGCGATCGCCAGCATCGTCGACGGTGCCGGCGCTGACCAGTTGCTCCTCTACTTCGCCGGGCACGGCGTCAACATCAATCGCAGCGAGCACTGGCTGCTGTCGGACGCGCCGCGCAATCCCAACGCGGCCGTCAACGTCAGCGGCAGCGTGGAGTTGGCGCGCTACTGCGGGATCGGCCACGTCGCGATCTTCTCCGATGCGTGCCGCGTAGCGCCCGAGGGCATCCAGGCGCAGAACGTGCGCGGCCAGGACGTGTTCCCGAACAACGGTGGTGGAGATCGCGCCAAGCCCGTCGACCAGTTCTTCGCCTGCCTGCTGGGAAAGACGGCGGCGGAAATCAAGGACCCGCAAGCGGCCGCCGACAACTTCACCGCGCTGTACACGCAGGAGTTGATCGCGGCGCTGAGCGGCGACCGGCCGAACCTGCTGGACGCCTCGACGACGCCCGGCGAATCCGCGCGATTCGTTCGCCCCCGCGCCCTGGAGGCGCACCTGGAGCAGGCCATCCCGCAACTGGTGCTGGCACGCGGCCTGGCCGCCAAGGTCAACCAGAATCCCGACGCGATCATCACCTCCGACGGCCTGTGGCTCGCCCGCCTCGAGCAGGCGGTGCCGCCACCGCGCATGGGCGGTGGCGGCCGGCCGCGCGATGACCAGCCGACCTCGGCCGGCGCCGAACCGGTCGACGGCGACGCCAACGTGAACGACCCCACGACTCCGGACGATGTCCCCCCGACGGCGCCCGCGGCACCCGCCGCCCCCCCCGTCAGCCTGCGCGGGTTTTCGCGCTCGCTGTACCGTTCGGCCATCGCCGGCGATCACGGTGACCTGGGACGCCAGCTGCAGACAGCGTCGAGTGCGCCGCAGACCGGGGCCGGACAGCTGGCGCGTTCGGTGGAAACCATCGCCGCGCCGTTCGGTCCGGACCATTTCGAATCGCAGTGCGGCATCAAGTTGCGCGGCGCGCGCATCGCCGAAGTCGTCGCGCCACGCGCGAGCATCGATCGGTTCAGCGACAGCAACGACATCCTGCGCATCAGTGGCATCGACGGACCGGCGGCGAGCGTGCTGCTGCGCTTCGAAGGCGGGTACGGCACGGTCGTGCCGGTGCTGCCCGGTTTCATCGCCGCGCTTACCGTCGACGATGGCGAGCTGGTCGACGTCACCTACGAGCCATCGACCAACAGCGCGCGCTGGAGCGACTACAGCCAGCGCCTGCAGGAATTGCGCGCGCTACGCGCCGTGGCGGCGTCGGCGTCGCAGTTCGGGCGATTCCGGATCGACGGAAACGACGCCGAAAAGACCGCGCAGCAGATGCAGTACATGAAGAGCCTGGATCCCACGCTGGCCATCTACGCGGCCTACGCGTATCACAACCTGCAGGCCGTCGATCGCATTGGCCACATGTCGCAATGGCTGCAGGGCGACCTCGGCGCGACGTTCTTCGATCTGGTCCTGCTGTCGCGCCAGCTGATCGACCGGGCCGTCGCGCCCGACGACAGGATCGTTCCGTTCACGCCGCTGTTGTCGCAGGGCTGGGCACTGCTGCGCGCCAACCGCGTGAAGCTCCATCCCCGGCTCGAGGGAATCGAGCGCACGGTCCGCGAGTCGCTCTGGTCGCTGTACGACGACAAGGGGCTGGACCTGCTCGCCAGCGCAATGCAGACCAGGGAGGTCAGGTGATGAGACAGCTCGTGTTCGTGCACGGTCGTGCACAGGAAAACAAGGATTCGGTGGCGCTCAAGGCAGAGTGGATCGAGGCCTGGGAGGAGGGGTTGGCCAAGAGCGGGCTCACCCTGCCGATCGCCGAACACGATGTGCGCTTTCCGTATTACGGCGACACGCTCTTCGACCTGGCCGGCGGCACCTCGGCCGACCAGGCCGCGCAGATCATCGTGCGCGGCACCGAAACCGACGACGACGAGAAGCGGTTCGTCCGCGCGGTGATCGCGCAGATCCAGGAGAAGGTCGGCATCACCGATGCGCAACTCATTGCAATTGGCGGCGAGGAAGTCGTGCAGCGCGGACCGCTCAACTGGGAATGGCTGCAGACCTTCCTCAAGGCCGTCGATCGACACGTCCCGCACGGCAGCGGATCCAGCATCGCGCTGTTCACCCACGACGTGTACCAGTACCTCAAGAACACCGCGATCCGCGGGACCATCGACAACGGTGTCGCCGCCGCGATCAAGCCAGGCGTGGAGACGGTGGTGGTGTCGCATTCGCTGGGAACGGTGGTGGCCTACAACCTGCTGCGGCAGCTGGGCCAGGCGCGCGGTTGGAATATTCCCCTGTTCGTCACCCTGGGATCGCCGCTGGCGGTCACCGAGATCCGCAACACGCTCAAGCCCATCGCGCAGCCCACCTGCGTGCCGCGCTGGATCAATGCCATGGACAACCGCGACGTGGTGGCGCTGTACCCGCTCGACACCAGGCACTTTGCGATCAATCCGCCGGGTTTCGTCATCGAGAACCGGACCGACATCCGCAACCGGACGCGCAACCGCCACGGCATCGCCGGCTATCTGGACGATCCCTGGGTGGCCGCGCAGATCCACGCGGCGTTGACGGCCTGACGCCGCGCTGCGACGCGCACGTTGCCAAGGTGCTGCCAACCGGGAGCGGTGCGACCGCCCCTCCCGGCTGTGCCGGTACGCCTCGCCCGGCGACGCAACTGGCATGCTTGCGCCATGAGCGATGCCACCCCCACCCAACTGCGCTGGCAGGCGCGGCGTTTCCGCGAACTCGACCTGGACACCCTCTACGCACTGCTGAAGCTGCGATCGGAGGTGTTCGTGGTCGAGCAGCAATGCGCCTACCTCGATCCGGACGGCAAGGACCGCCACCCCGACGCGATCCACCTGTTCGGCATCGCCGACGACGGCGACGTCGCCGCCTACCTGCGCATCCTGCCGGCCGGCCTGAGCTATCCGCAGGCCAGCTTCGGACGCGTCCTGACCGCGCCGGCCTGGCGCGGAAAGAGGCTCGGCGACGCGATGCTGTGCGAGGCGCTGGCGGTGATCGAACGCGAGTGGCCCGGTGCCGACATCCAGATCGGCGCACAGGCGCACCTGCAGCGCTATTACGGCAAGTTCGGCTTCCTGCCATCGTCGGCGCCGTACGACGAAGACGGCATCCCCCACATCGACATGTTGCGCCGCGGCGATGCGCCTGCGGTCCCCGCGCACGCGTCGCCCTCCCCGGACAAGGACCCCGCATGATCAGCACTCCCGACTACCGCGCCCTGCTCGCCATCGCCGTCGCCGAAGCCCGCCAGGGGCTGGCCGAAGGCGGCATCCCGATCGGCGCGGCGCTGTACCACCAGGACGGGCGGATGCTCGGTTGCGGCCACAACCGCCGGGTGCAGGAAGGCGACCCGTCCGTGCACGGCGAAACCGATGCGTTTCGCAAGGCCGGCCGCCAACGCCGCTATCGCGACACCATCATGGTCACCACGCTCGCGCCGTGCTGGTACTGCAGCGGGCTGGTGCGCCAGTTCAACATCGGCACGGTGGTGGTGGGTGAGTCGGTGAACTTCGGCGGCGGTCTGGATTGGCTGCGCGAGAGCGGGGTCAACGTGATCGACCTCGCCGACGGCGAGTGCATCGAGATGCTCGGCGGCTGGATCGCCGCCAACCCGGAGATCTGGAACGAGGACATCGGCGAGGACTGAGTGCCCACGCAGGCGCGCCGGTACGCGCGCGCCCGTCGCGTGCGGGTCACTCGTCGGCCAGCTCGGCCCGCAGGCGATGCAGGCGCTGCAGCCGGGCGCGATTACGGTACGCACGCCAGCACGCCCAGCCAGCGTAACCGACCACCATGATCACGGCGCTGGTCAGCGCGCCGGCGTGCCGGTGCAGTTCGACCATCTGCTGGCGGGCGTCCGCTTCCGGCGTCGCCAGGTCCCACCACGCCATCGCGACCACGCCCAGCAGCATCACCGTCGACAGCCACGCGCTGACGCGCCGGTAACGCGTCCAGGTGTCGGCACGCGCGATCTCGAGTTCGACCTGTGCCGATGCGGTGAGCCCGCTGTCGCTCACCTGACGGCAGCGGATCCATAACGACCAACCCTGGAACGCCACCACGAACACGATCAGGCCCGCCGACAACGGCGTCGGGATGGCGGCCTTCGTCGGGTGCAGGAAGCTCCATGCGCACAGCGCGATCGCGATCACGGTCCAGCCCAGCTCCATCAGCATCGCGCGGCGCAGCCGGCGACGGCTGCGCGAGACCTCGTCGCGCAACGCGTCCAGATCGACGCCCGCGACCTGCTGCTCGCGCCAGTCCTCGCCCAACGCCGCCCAATCGGCGGCGGCATCGTGGTGGTCGTCCGCGGCATCGCGCGGCGGATCGCGGTGGTCGTTGTCGAACGGGCTCATGCCGGCGCTCCCATCTGTTCCCGCAGTTGCCGCCGGGCGCGGCTCAGTCGTTGCGCGATGGTGTTCTCCTCCAGCCCGAGGGCCTCGCCGATTTCGCGTTGCGAGAACCCTTCCAGGGCAAGCACAACCGCCTGGCGGTGGCCGAGCGGCAACTGCCGCACCGCATCAAGTAGCCCCTGCCTGCGTTGTTCCGCCTCGACATGGCGCAAGGGGTCGGCGACCGGGTCGGCGTGCTCTTCGTCGAGCTCATCCCCCACCGGTCGCTGCCGGGCCAGGAAATCGATCGCGCGGTTGTGCGCCACACGCGCCACGAACGTGCGCAGCGAGGCTTCGCCGCGCCACGTCGGTAGCGCCTTCCACAGCGCCAGGCTGATCTCCTGAAGCAGGTCGTCGCGGCGCGCGGTATCGCGCTCGTAGCTTCCCGCGATTCGCGCGAGCATCGACCCGTGCTCGCGCAGCACGGCCTCGATGGTGGTTTGACCACGATCGTCACCCACGAACCGGGCATCGGACGCCGACCCAACAGGTACCGCCCCGAGGACGTGGACGACGAAGAACATCAGGCTCATGCGGGCTTCATCACCATCAGCCAGAAGATCGCCAGCACGCCAAAGAAGCCCGGCCAACCCAGCGCGATCCACCAGCGCATCGTGCGGTGGTACGCCGGCGGCAACGGCGCGCAGGCATCGGCGGCAGCCTGCGCCAGCCTGCGCGCGCGCACCTGCAGCCACAGCACCGGCAACCAGCACGCGCCGACCACGAAGAACAGCAGCAGCGCCCACCGCACCCAGAACACCGAATACGGAATGCCCGACGCCTGCACCAGCCACAACCCGCTGAGCAGTTGCACGACCACCGCCGGCGCGGTGAAACAGGCATCAGCAAGCACCAGCGTGCGCGCGGTGGCGGCAATGTCGCGCGCGTCGCCCCGCAGATGGGCGACGAACATGTAGAACGCGATACCCAGCCCGGTGCCGAACAGCAGGGTCGACGACAGGATGTGCAGCCATTTCACCCACAGGTACGCCATGCCACCCCCCGCTTCCCGGCCGCAATTGTGACCGGTTCAGCCGCGGCGTTCGACCAGCACCCACAACACCGCCAATGCCGGCAGCAACGCCAGGTTCTTGGCCAGGCCACCCAACGGGTCCAGCCATTGCGCCGACAGGCCGAGCCCGAACCCCAGCGTGTAGCCCAGGACGCTCAGCAGCATCAGGGTCACCGCCCAGCGTGGCCGCCACGACGTGCACAGCCACAGCGCAAGAACCAGGTCGAGGCTGGCCGTCGCTCGCGCCATCACCACTGGCGCGAACCCGGCGAGCGCGCTGCCCTCGACCATCTGCTCGATGGTCTCCGGCGGCGTGATCCAGCCAACCAGTGCCGACAGCAGCCACAACGCGACGACGCCACCACGCAACAACGGACCCAGCACGTATAGGTGCGCGTGCCAGCGGTCTTGCACCTGCGCCGGGCGTTGCGCCAGCGCCTCGTGCAGCGTGCGAGGAACAACGCCGAAGTCATCGCGAAGACGCGCCAGCGCACCGTCGCCGGTGACGCAGCCGCGTTGCAGCAGGCGCCAGGTGGTCTGACCCACGGGGCCCGCGCCCAGCCACTGGCCCAGCCTGGCCTGCAGACCGACCACGCGCTCCGGGATGTGCCACTCGCGGTGCCCGCGATGGCCGAACCAGCGCCGCCAGTGCCACTGGTAGTCACGCAGGCTCATGCGCTGAGGGCCGCCAACCTCGTACATGCCGCGCGCGTCGCCGACGAGCGCCTGCGCGACCAGCTCGCCGATGTCTTCGGCCGCGATCGGGTCGAGCGGCCATCGGCCGTTGCCCGGCAATGGCAACGCCCACGGCAGCGCCGCCATCGCCCGCATCAGGCTGCTGCCGCCAAACGAACCCGCCGCCGAGTACACCAGTGAGGGACGCAGCACCACCGCGTGCAATGGCAATGCCAGCAACGCGTCGTCGAACCGGTGCTTGGACGCGATGAAGGCGGCGTCGGCGGGATCGCCAAGCGCCGACACCTGCACGTAGCGCGAAACGCCGGTTGCTACGCACGCCTGGGCCAACGCGAGCGGCGCGTCGACATGGATCGCCGCGAAGGTGTCGCGACCGCGCTCGCGCAGGATGCCGGCCACATTGACCACCGCGTGCACGCCGGCAAGCGCCTCGCGCCATGCCGCCGGATCGGTCATACCCGCAAGATCACCGTGGCATTCGTCCTGCCCGTGCATCGCGCCGCGCTGACGGACCAGCCGGCGAACCCGCCAGCCGTGCGCGCGCAGCGCGGCGACAACGAAGGCGCCGATGAAACCGTTGCCGCCGAGCACCAATGCGGTGCGCTGCATATCCGAGCTCATCGTCCCGGCGCCTGCCCCACGGCCAACTGTCGCCCGTCGCTCGCGATGGCCCGGTAGCAGGTCGCGACGGCGCGCGCGGTCACAGGATGTAGCGGCTCAGGTCGGGATCCTGCACCAACTCGCCCAGGTGCATGTCGACGTAGGCCCTGTCGATGGTGATGCTGTCACCGTCGCGGTCCGGGGCTTCGAAGCTCAGCGTGTCGAGCAACCGTTCGAGCACGGTGTGCAGGCGGCGCGCGCCGATGTTTTCCTGTCGATCGTTGACCTGCGCGGCGATCTCGGCGAGGCGGTCGACCGCGTCGGCGGCGAACGCCAGTTCGACGCCCTCGGTCTTCAGCAGCTCGATGTACTGGGTGATCAGCGCCGCCTTGGGCTCGGTCAGGATGCGCACGAAATCGTCCTTGCTGAGCGCGCCCAGTTCGACCCGGATCGGGAAACGGCCCTGCAGTTCGGGGATCAGGTCGCTGGGCTTGGCCAGGTGGAACGCGCCCGACGCGATGAACAGGATGTGGTCGGTCTTGACCGAGCCGTACTTGGTGCTGACCGTCGAGCCCTCCACCAGCGGCAGCAGGTCGCGCTGCACGCCTTCGCGCGACACATCGCCCCCGCCCACGTTCTCGCCGCGCTTGGCGACCTTGTCGATCTCGTCGATGAACACGATGCCGTGCTGCTCGCAGGCCTCGATCGCCGCTTCGCGGACGTCCTCTTCGTTGACCAGCTTGCCGGCCTCTTCCTCGACCAGCTGCGACCGTGCGGCGCGGATGGACAAGGTCTTCTTGTGGGTCTTGGCACCGGCCACCTGCGAGAACATCTGCCGCAGCTGCTGCCCCATTTCTTCCATGCCCGGCGGCGCCATGATGTCGACGCCGACGTTGACCGCGGTTTCGATCTCGATCTCGCGTTCGTCCAGCGCGCCGCTACGCAGCTGCCTGCGCAGCTTGTTGCGCGTCTCGTTGGCTTCGGCCGAATTGTGCTGCGCGGACGGCTCGTCCTTGATGTCCTCGGGGTTGAAGCCGAACACCGGACCGGTCTGGCGGCGCGGCAGCAGTGCGTCGAGGATGCGGTCTTCCGCGCGGTCCTCGGCCTGGGTGCGCACGCGCGCCTTGGCCTGCTCGCGATACAGCTTGACTGCGGTGTCGGCGAGGTCGCGGACGATCTGCTCGACGTCCTTGCCCACGTAGCCGACCTCGGTGAAGCGCGTGGCCTCGACCTTGACGAACGGCGCGTTGGCCAGCGTTGCCAGTCGGCGTGCGATCTCGGTCTTGCCGACACCGGTCGGGCCGATCATCAGGATGTTCTTGGGCATGACCTCGTTGCGCAGCTCGTCGTCCAACTGCATGCGGCGCCAGCGGTTGCGCAGGGCGATCGCGACCGCGCGCTTGGCCGCGTGCTGGCCGACGATGTGGCGGTCGAGCTCCTGCACGATCTCGCGCGGGGTCATGGTGGCGTGGCTGGTGTCGGGCTTGGTCATGGCGGAGTGGGTTCGCAGAAGGGGGGAGCGAAGGGATCGGCGCAATGCGGCGCCTGCCGCGGGTGGTCGGGCGATCGGGGGACGTCGCGCGGGAGGTCGGGCATCGACGGGGGAGCGGTGGGCAACCGGATGCGCCGCATCCGCTGCCACGCGCGCGCTCGACCGCGCGGTGCTACAGCTCCTCGACGACGACGTTGCGGTTGGTGTAGATGCACACGTCGCCGGCGATGTTGATCGCCTCGGTGGCGATGGTGCGTGCGTCGAGCTGGGTGTGCGCCATCAATGCGCGTGCGGCCGACAGCGCGTACATGCCGCCCGAGCCGATCGCCACGATGCCGTCCTCGGGCTCGATGACGTCACCGGTGCCGCTGATCACCAGCGAGGTTTCGCGATCGGCCACCGCCAGCAACGCCTCGAGCTTTCCGAAGCGGCGCTCGGTCCGCCAGTCCTTGGCCATCTCGACCGCGGCGCGGGTCAGCTGGCCGTGTTTCTCGAGCTTGGCCTCGAACAGCTCGAACAGCGTGAACGCGTCGGCTGCGGCACCGGCGAATCCGGCCAGCACCTGGCCGTCGCGGCCCAGCCGGCGCACCTTGCGCGCGTTGGACTTCATGACCGTGTGGCCAAGCGTCACCTGGCCGTCGCCGGCCACCGCGACGCGGCCGTCGCGACGCACCGATACGATGGTGGTTGCGTGGAAAACGGTGGGGTTCTTGCTCGGGTCCATGCGACCTCCGGGGTTCGAAATCCATGGATGGGGGCGCGACCACGCGGCGCAAGGGTGACCTTCGTCGGGGTTCACCGGCGGGCAACGTCGGGAGCCAATGCCGGGCCCGGCTGTGCGCGGCAAGCGGTGCCGGTTGCGGCGGCGTTACGACTTGCGCCTGGCGCGCGGATGGGCGGCGTCGTAGACGCGGGCCAGGTGCTGGAAATCCAGGTGGGTGTAGATCTGCGTGGTGGCGATGTCGGCGTGGCCGAGCAGTTCCTGCACGCCGCGCAGGTCGCCAGAGGATTCGAGGATGTGGCTGGCGAACGAGTGCCGCAGCAGGTGCGGGTGCACCCGCTTGAACAGGCCCTGGCGCTGCGCGAGCGTGCGCATGCGCAGCTGGATGGCGCGCGGCGTGATCGGCCCGCCGCCGCGCCCGGGGAACACCGGCAGCGCGTTGTCCGCGCCGGTGGACGCGCGAAACTCGGCCAGTGCCGCGCGTGCGTGCGAACCCAGCGGCACGCTGCGCTGCTTGCCTCCCTTGCCCAGCACCGTGACGAGGCCGTCGGCCAGGTCCAGGTCACGCCAGCGCAACGCGCACAGCTCGCTCAGGCGCACCCCGGAGGAATAGAACAACTCCAGCAGCGCGCGGTCGCGCAACCCCAGCGGCACATCGGTGGGAACCTCGACCAGCACCTTGGCCTCGTCCGGATCCAGCACCTGGGGCAGCTTGCGCGGCGCCTTCGGTGCGCGGATGGCCGCGGCCGGACTGGCGGCGACCCGGCCCATCTTGAGCAGCCAGGCGTACAGGCTGCGGCACGCCGACAGCCGTCGCTGCAGGCTCTTTGGCGACAACCCGCGGCGGTGCTCGGCGGCGATGAAGCCGCGCAGCTGCTCGGCGTGCAGCGCCAGCAGGTCGATGCCTTGCGCTGACGTCCACTCGGACAGCGCGGTGAGATCGCGGCGGTACGCGTCGAGCGTGTGCGCCGAGGCGCGCCGCTCGACGGCAAGGTGGGCCAGGAAATCCTCGATCGACGGCGGGATCACGCAATCACTCCCGGCTCAGGCCCGGATGTCGCCGGGCCGCTTCAGTGCCATCGTGCGCTCAGCGCGCATACCTGGCCAGCGCCGTCACCAGCGACTCGCCGATCATGCGCAGGAACAACGTGCCCATCCCCGGGAAGAAGCGATTGCCGTCGCGGCTGCCGATCGCCACCAGGCCCAGGCCGGGCAATGGCAGCAACGCGCTCGACTGCACGTCGGGCGCGTGCATGCCGTAGAGCAATTCGTGCTTGTCGGCGTTCAACCTGCCACACAGCGGCTCGCCGTCGACGAGGCAATCGCGGAAGGCCTGCAGGCGCGCATCGGCGGGGTCGATGATCTGCAGCCAGTCCGCATCGGCCAGGCCCGAGATCGGCGCGAACAGCACGACGCGCACCAGCTCGCCATTGAAGTCCTCGGCCAGGCTGGCCGCGAACGCGCGCACGGTGTCGGCGGCGGTGTTCTGGCGCATCAGCGCCAACGTCAGCTGGTGGATCCGCACCGACAGCCGCTCGTTCTCCTGGGCGTTGCCGAACAGGTCGTGCAGGCGGCGGTTGAGCTCGCGGTTTTTTTCTCGCAGCACTTCCAGCTGGTAGCTGGCAAGCGATGCTGCCGAGCCCTCGTCGCGCGGCACCACCAGCGTCATCGCCAGGTCCGGGAACTGCTGCAGGAAGCGCGGCGTGCGCCGCAACCAGGCGGCGACCTCGTGCGCACCCAGCGCGTCGGTTTTGTCGATCATGCCTGCCACTCTCCTTCAAAGACGAATGCCGCCGGCCCCGCCATCGCCACCTGGGCGTCGTCGCTGGGCCAGGAAATGCGCAGCTCGCCGCCCGGCAGGGCGACGGCCACCGCGCGATCAACCAGCCCGCGCCGGATCAGCACCGCAGCCGCCGCGCACGCACCGCTGCCGCAGGCCAGGGTTTCGCCGACGCCGCGTTCGTACACGCGCAGGCGGATGCGCCCACGCGACTGGATCTGCGCGAAACCGACGTTGACCGATTGCGGAAACGCGGCGTGCGACTGGAGACGTGCACCCAGCCCGACGACATCGGCGCTGTCGACGTCGTCGACGAGCACCAACGCGTGCGGATTGCCCATCGACACCGCACCGAATGCGACTGGACCGATGCCGTCCAGATCGAGCGTGTAGTCCGGCTGCGCCGTGTCGAAACCGTGCAGCGGGATGCGCCCGGGAACGAACTCCGGTACGCCCATCGCGACTTCGTAACGGCCATCGGCCAATCGCGTCACGGCGTGTGCGCCCACCGGGCTGTCCAGGACGAACGCGCCGTCGTCCGACGCGCCCTCCACCGCCGCGCCGTCGCGCACCAGCCAGGCGGCGACACAGCGCGCGCCGTTGCCACATTGCTGCGACGACGAACCGTCGGCATTCCAGATGCGGTAGCTGGCCACCGCACCGTGGCTGCGCGGGGCTTCGATGGTCAGGATCTGATCGCAGCCGACACCGAGGTGGCGGTCGGCCAGTGCCCGGCACAGCGCGGCATCGGGCGGAGCGACACCGCCGCGCAGGTCGAGCACGACGAAGTCGTTGCCTGCGCCGTGCATCTTGCTGAACGTCATCGGGGACATCGCCAGCCCGGCTGCCGCCGTGGTGCGGCGCGCCGGTTCAGTCATCCGCGCCGTCGTCCGCGGGCGGATCGACGTCGATGGGTGCGTCGGTGGCCGGCTCGTCCGTGGCAGGCTCGGCAACCGGAGCGCCGGGCGCGGGCGCCACCAACGGCGCGTCCGAGGGCGTGCCGGCCTCGACCGGGACTTCGCCGGCGCGGGTCGGGGCGCTCTCGGGCGGCGGCGGCTCGGTGGCCAGCATCAACGGGCCCTTGTTGCCGCAGGCGGCCAGCGCCAGCGACAACGCGATCATCAGCAATGCAGTGCGGGTCTTCATGCGCCGAAGTGTAGCCCGCGACGGCGGCCCTTCGCGACGCTCATCGCCCCGCGTTGGCCGGCCGCTCAGGCCGCGCCCACAGCCAGATCGCCACCAGCGTCATGATCGTGGTGCCGATGGCCGCCATCCACAGGCGTGGCGCGGTCAGGAACATCACCACCGCGCAGGCCGCCATCATCGTCGTGGCCAGCCATTTGGCCCGTCGGCTGACCGCACCGTGCGCCTGCCAGTCGCGCAGCATCGGACCGAACACGCGGTGCGCCATCAGCCAGTCGTGCAGGCGCCGCGAGCCGCGCGCGGCGGCGAATCCCGACAGCAGCACGAACGGCACGGTCGGCAGGCCCGGCACCACGATGCCGATGATGCCCAGGCCCAGGCTTGCGTAGGCCAGCAGCCACCAGGCCCATCGCAGGCGACTCGGGCGGGGTGGACGGGAAACGTCGGAAGGAGGCGCCATGCTGCGCAGTATGTCGTGGACGCCGATCGTGGGTGATCGCCCGGCGGGCGCGTGCCTGGCACGCAACCCGCCGATGCGTTGGCTTACTCGGCCGCGGGCGCCATGCCGGCAGCAGGTGTCACGCCGAGCTGATCGAGCGTGAACGCGTACATCTCGGCCAGCTCGCGGTAGCGGCGGAAGCGGCCCGACTTGCCGCCGTGGCCGGCCTCCATGTTGGTGCGGAACAGGACCGGGCGGCTGGAGGTGTTGAGGTCACGCAGGCGCGCGACGTACTTGGCCGGCTCGAAGTACTGCACCTGCGAATCCCACAGGCCGGTGCCCACGAACATCGCCGGATAATCCTGCGCGCGCAGGTTGTCGTACGGCGAGTAGGTCAGCATGTAGTCGTAGTACTTCTTTTCCTCCGGATTGCCCCACTCGTCGTACTCGTTGGTGGTCAGCGGGATGCTGGCATCGAGCATCGTGGTGACCACGTCGACGAACGGCACCTGCGACAGCACCACGCGGTACTTCTCGGGCGCCATGTTGCTGACCGCGCCCATCAGCAGTCCGCCGGCGCTGCCGCCGTACGCGGCAACGCGATCCTTGGCCGCGTAGCCCTGCTGCACCAGGTAGTCGGTGACGTCGATGAAGTCGGTGAAGGTGTTCTTCTTGTGCAGCAGCTTGCCGTCCTCGTACCAGCTGCGGCCCATCTCCTGGCCACCGCGGATGTGTGCGATGGCATAGACCATGCCGCGATCGAGCAGGCTCACCACTGGCAGGTTGAAGCCTGGGTCCATCGACGAGCCGTAGCTGCCGTACGCGTACTGCAGCAACGCGGCCTTGCCGTTCTTCTCGAAGCCCCGCTTGTAGACGATCGACACCGGCACACGGGTGCCGTCGCGCGCGGTCGCCCAGAGGCGTTCGGTCACGTACTGCGTGGTGTCGTAGCCGATCACCGGCTGCTGCTTGAGCAGGCGACGCTCGCCGGTGCGGGTGTCGAGCTCGTAGGTGGTGGCCGGGGTGGTCAACGAGGTGTAGCTGTAGCGCAGCCACTCGCTGTCGGGTTCGGAGTTGGTCTCCAGGCCCATGCTGTAGGCCGGCTCATCGGCCTTGACGTACTCGCTGGACGGGCTGGCCTGGCCCGGCGTGCCGCGCAGCAGGCTCAGGCGCTCCAGGCCGCCGGAACGTTCGCCGACCGCGGTGAAGCCGTCGAACAGCTCGAAGCCGTCGATGAAAACGTCGTCGCGGTGGCCGATCCACTCCTGCCACTGCTCGCGCGAGGTCGCATCGCTGGGTGCGGTCATCAGCTTGAAGTTGCGCGCGCCGCCGGCGTTGGTACGGATGACCCAACGGCCGTCGAGGTGGTCGGCGTCGTACTCGACATCGCGCTCGCGCGGCGCCAGCACGGTGAACTCGCCCGGGTTGGCGGCCGGCGTGCAACGCACCTCCGACGACACCGTGCTCTCGACGCCGATGCACACGAAGCGGTCGTCGCGCGTGCGCTCGATGCCCATGTAGAAGCTGTCGTCGTGCTCTTCGTAGACCAGCACGTCGTCGCTGGTGGGCGTGCCCAGGACGTGCTTCTTCACGCGCACGGTCAGCAGCGTCTCGGGGTCGTTCTCGACGTAGAACACGGTGCGGTTGTCGTCGGCCCAGACCAGGTTCGGCGACACGCCTTCGATGCGGTCGGCGTACACCTCGCCGGTGGCGATGTCCTTGAAACGCACGGTGTACTGGCGACGACCGACATCATCCTCGGCCCAGGCCAGCACGCGGTTGTCCTGGGTCACGGCCCAGTCGCCGACACTGAAGTAATCCTTGCCGGCGGCCATCGCATTGATGTCGAGCATCACCTGCTCGGCCGACTCCATGCTGCCCTCGCGGCGTGCGTAGATCGGGTAGTCCTGCCCGGTCTCGAAGCGCGAGTAGTACCACCAGCCGCGCTCGCGGTACGGCACCGAGCTGTCGTCCTGCTTGATGCGGCCGACGATCTCGTCGTACACGCGGTCCTCGAGCGGCTTGAGCGGCGCCATCTTCGCGTCGACGAAGGCGTTCTCTGCCTCGAGGTAGGCCAGCATCTCGGGGTTCTTGCGGGTGTCGTCGCGCAGCCAGTAGTACTCGTCGTTGCGATGCGCACCATGCGGCGCGCGGACCACATGCGGCTTCTTCGCAGCATCGGGCGGCGTGGCGGTGACGGCATCGGCGGCCGTGGCGGGGATCTGGCTGGAAAGGGTCATCAGGACGGCGGCAAGCAGGAGGGATGGCTTCATGAGTGGGGTCCGGCGGCACGTTGCACAACGGGCGGGGCATGGAATGTCTCACGCCGGCAGGGGATTCGGAATCCGGCGGCCTGCAGGGCGTCCGGCGACGCCTGGCGCGCGCAGTCCCGGCGCGGCCTCAGTCGACGCCCGTCGCCATCGCGGCGTGGGCGGCTGGCGCGACGTCCGCCTCCAGGCCCTCGGGCAGCAATGCGCGATAGCCCAGGGCGTCCAGGCGATCCAGCAGCATCGCCATCGCCTCGACGTTGCGCCCATGCGCGGCGCCCTCGTGCATCAGCACGATCGCCCCGGGCGCCAGGTCACGCTCGATCCGCGCGACAACCGTTGTCGGTTCGGCAGCCACCGCGTCGAAGGCGCGCGCCGACCACGCCACGCGCGCCAGCTGATGCGGCTTCAGCGCTGCGGCGACGAACGGGTTGGCCATGCCCACCACCGCCCGAAACCAGCGCGGCGGCTCGCCGGTTAGCCCGGCCAGCAGTTGCTGGGTGCGCGCCACCTCGTCGCGCATGCGGGCCGGACCCAGCATCCAGAACCGCCCCGACGGGTGCGACCAGCTGTGGTTGCCGATGCCGTGTCCACGCCGGGCGATCTCGCCCACCAGCTGCGGCCGCGCCGCGGCACGCTCGCCGACCACGAAGAAGGTGGCCTTCGCGCGGTGCGCATCCAGCAGGTCGAGCATCGCCAGGGTGTCATCGGATGGGCCGTCGTCGATGGTCAGCCACACCGCGCGTCCACGGGTCGGCAGGCGCGTAAGCACCGGGCTGAACAGGCGCGAGCCAGGCACCAACGTCGCCCACAGGAACGGCAAGTGCGAGGCCAGCATCGCCGGCAGGCCCCAACGCCAGCCCTGCCACCACCACAACGCCGCGACCGCCAGCTGCGAGGCGATGAAGAAACCGGCCCAGGCATGCGGGCGGCGCGGCGGACGGTGCAAGGCGGGGGCAGGCATGCCGCGATGATGCCACGCGCTAAACTGGGCCTCCCCCGGAAACCTGCGGACCATCGCCATGTCGCTCGACCCTGCCCTGCGCACGCGCATCGAAACCCTGCTCCAGTCCAATCGCGTGGTGCTGTTCATGAAGGGCGAGCCGGCCGCGCCGCAATGCGGCTTTTCCGCCAAGGCGGTCGGCGCGCTCGCCGGACTGGGCATCGACTACGCCCACGTGGATGTGCTGTCGGACCCGGAAATCCGTGAAGGCATCAAGGTCTACGGCGAGTGGCCGACGATCCCGCAGCTGTACATCGGCGGCGATCTCGTCGGCGGCAGCGACATCATCGAGCAGATGGCCAATTCCGGCGAGCTGCACACCGCGCTCGGCCTGCCCGCACCGGACCGCACGCCGCCGGCGATCACCGTCAGCGACGCCGCCGCGCAGATGCTGCGTGACGCGGTGGCCAACGCCGGAGACGGCTATGCCGTGCAGGTCGAAGTCGACGCGCGCCACAACACCAAGCTGCAACTCGCGCCGGTCGACGCCACCGCGATCGCGGTGGAGACCCAGGGCCTGCGCCTGCAGTTCGACCTCCCTGCCGCGCGTCGCGCCCAGGGCGTGTCGATCGACTGGGTCGACGATGAGCGCGGCCGTGGCCTGGTGATCGACAATCCGAACGCTCCGCCGAAGGTGCAGCCGTTGTCGCCCGCCGAAGCCAACGAACGCGTCGTCGCCGGCAGCCTGACCCTGGTCGACGTTCGCCCGTCCGAAGAGCGCCAGATCGCGTCGGTCAACCTGCCGTTCTCGACCCTCGACGGCGAAGCGTTGGCGCATCTCGAAGCCCTGCCCAAGGACACCGCGCTGGCGTTCCTGTGCCACCACGGCGGCCGCAGCGCGCGCGCCGCGGAGCACTTCCGCGGCCTGGGCTTCAGCCGCGTGTTCAACGTCGAAGGCGGCATCGACGCCTGGTCGCGCGACGTCGACGCGCACGTTCCGCAGTACTGAGTTGTGCTGCGGCGTCACGCGCCGCCTCCCTCTCCAAACCCGACACCTCCGGCCGCAGTCCGGCCGGAGGTTGCCGTTGCCTCAGCCGCATGGGCCTCGGCCGGCGTGGCCTCAGCCGTACTTGCGCCAGAGCCAGAACAGCCAGCCGACGACATTGCCGCCTTCGGCGCAGACCTCGACGGGCTCCTCGAGGTTGGCGATCAACGCGTCCAGCGATCCGGCCCGGTTGCAGTGCTTCATGGTCTTTCCTTTGTTGGGTCGCCTGCGCGCGCAGGCGGTGATGGTGGGTCGTGGTCGTGCGCGGTCCCGGCCTCAGCCAAAGAAACGCAGGTACCAGATCAGCCAGCCGGTGACATTGCCGCCCTCGCCGCTTACGGCGACGGGTTCGTCCAGGTCGGCGATCAGCGCGTCCAGCTGTCGGCTCCGCTTGTCGTGATGCATGTGTTGCTCCTTTGATGGTTGCCTGGCATGCAGGCATCGATGGTGGTTGCGGCCGGGGCACGGCTGCGGTGGTTCGGCGCATGGGGCCAACGCGGCGCCGCGTCGGCAACACGTTCGCGTCTTGCGCCCGCGGCCCTGCCCTCACGGGGCCGGTATCCGGGCGACGCCTCATCCAGCACGCCGTCGTCCGATCACGACGAGGGCGTGCCGCGATGGCCTGCCGTCCTAATTCAACTTGCTATCTCAACCAGATGAACACCCAGATCATTCCGTAGACATTGCCGCCGTCGCAGCAGACGCCGACGGCGTCGTCCAGGTCGGCGATCAGGGGATCGAGATTGCGGGCTGCATTGCGCATGGCTGGAAACCTCCTTGCAGGTTGGTGTGGCCTTCCCTGTATCGAATCGCGCCCCGTCCCTGGGCCGCGCATGCGGGCGTCGCCCGCAATCCGTCACCACGTGTCGGTATCGATCGCACGCGCGTCGTCGTGCGGCGGCTCGCGGTTCGGGCCACCGGTCAGCGACGCCAGCGCCTTGGCGAACGCCAGCCTGATCGCGCTGTCGGCTGCGCCATCGGCCACGTACTGCAGCCGCGCCGGCACGGCCGGCACGCCCAACGCATCGGCAAGACGCGAGGACATCGCCGGCTGCGGACCGCTGAGCACCCGACGGATGCGTGCACGGGTGGCAGGCGTCGTCGGGGTGTCGCCGGCCAGCTCGAATTCGAACTGGCGATTGGGTCTCGCCTTGGCCGACAGCACGTTCAGCGAGATCGAAAAGTCGTCGCACGGAAACTGCACGTGGATGTCGCGGCTGCCGCGGTAAAGCATCACGCGCCCCTGGGCCAACTGCTGCTGGCCCAGCGCGCGAACCGGTACGGTTTCGCCCACGAAACCGGCGGTACTGGCGTGGTCGTACTCGAACAACGCCGTGCGATAGCCCGGGCCGAGGTAGCCCACGGTCAGCAGGTCGAAGTTGTGGTCGTGCGCCTGTTCGTAGACGAAGATGCCATCGCTGCGGCGCTGCGCGGGCGGCATCCAGATGGCCGCGCGCACCGCGTAATGCGCTCCCACGTGCAGCATGAACACTTGCGGCGTGTAGGGATTCAGGCGTTCGAACGTGGGCATGTCCTGCAACTGCGCGTGCAGCGCTTCGACCAGGAAGCGGCGGTTGTTGCACAGCCGGCGCAGCACGTGCGCCGAGTGGTCGAGGTCCCGCTCCAGCACCTGCGTACCGAGCGCATCGAAGTGGCCGATCGCGTCGGCGAAGTCGATGGCGTCGTCGCAGTCGAACTCCCAGGTCAGCGCCATGTCGTGCCCTCCTGCGCCTGCGCCCGTTCGAGGTTGGCCAGGGTGGTGGCCGCGGCCCGACGCAACTGCGGGTGCGGATCGGCGAGCGCGCGTTGGAGGGCGGCCTGGCCACGCCCGTAGTCCAGGTGCAGCAAGGTCTGCACGGCCTTCCAGCGCACGAAGTGGAACCGGCTGGACGATTGCAGCGTCTCGACCGTCTCGGCCGCCTCGGAATGCCCGAAGCGCTTGAACAGGTCCAGCACGAACTCGATTCGGCTCGCGTGCATGTTCGCCGACGACGTGCCGCATCGCCGCAACGTGACCCGGTCGAAATGCTGCACCAGGGGGCCGTGCTCGCTTCGCACCACGCGCAGCAGCCACGTACCCGGATCGGCGGCGACGATCTCGACCGCCTCGCGGGATCCGATCGCGCTGAACATCTCCCCGGAACGGAGCGTGCGGCGCGCGCCGTCGCGGTGCAGCGCGGGCTGGCCGGATGGCTCGCTGGCGATGCGGTAGCAGTCGATGGTGACGCTGCCGCGTCCCAGCACGAGGTGGAGCATGTCGTTGGCGAACACGCTGATGTCGCCGGTCGCCACCGGCGTGCCGTGGACGGCGTCGACCGGCACTCGCACCGTCGGTGCGGCCTCCGACAGCAGCACCGTCTTGACGGCGTCGCGGCACAGCTCGAACCCACCTTCCGACTGCGCCAGCGTGCTGCCGCATTCGATCGCGCTGCGACAGTCGGCCGCCAGCAACAGCTCGGCCAGGGCGGTGAATTCGCCCGCGTCGCACGCGGCCGCGAGTTGAGCGGCGCAATCCGCGAGCGGGATGTCGTCGCTGCGCAGCAGGCGCTGCAGGTTCGCGATACGCCCGGCGCCTGCGTCGAGCACCTGCGCGACGGTACGGACCGCGGTGTCTGTTGCTGCGTTGGCGTTGGCGACGATGGCCGCATCGGGGCCTGGCCGGAGCGCAGGCGGAGGCGCGGAGGAAAAGGCGGGCGGAGTGGTGGGATGGGTCGTCATGCCATCCGGATACGAAGCCGGGGGCGAAAACCTGAAATCCCGATCGAAATCCGCGGCCCGCCGATGGGCTGACCGGCCGACCGGCACGGCAGCCGGCGGTCACCTCACGTCGCGAACCGGCCCGCCCGGCCGCGGTTGCGCCGGTGCACCGTCACGCATCGGACGGCACGTCAGCCGGAGAAGCCACCACCGTCGAGGAAGTCGCGCTCCTCGACACTGCTCTGTCGGCCGAGCGCCGCATTGCGGTGCGGAAAGCGGCCGAAGCGCTCGATGATCTGCAGGTGCAGGCGCGCCCAGCGGTCGGCCTCGTCGCCGACGAGGCCTTCGTGCAACTGCATCGAACGGCGCTGGTCCTCGAGCCGTTCGGAATGCTCGAACGGCAGGTAGAAGAACACCCGCAATGCCGGATCGACCTGCGTATCGAAGCCCGCATCCACCGCGCGTGCGGCGTAGTGCCTGGCCAGCGGATCGGTGGCGTACGAGTGGGCGCTGCCGCGGAACACGTTGCGCGGCACCTGGTCCAGCAGGACCAGCAGGGCCAACGCGCCCTGCGCATCGGCCATCCAATGCTCCAGCTCGCGCCGCGCCGCGCGCCAATGGCCGTCGAGCAGGTGCTCGCGGCAACGCGCGTCGAAAGCCGCGTCGCTGGAAAACCACAACGCAGGCCCTGCCTCGCGCCAGAAGGCCACCACGTCGGCCGGCAGCAGCGCATCCGCGGCCGGGGACGCGGGTGGGATGGAACGTTCAATGGACATCGTAGGACTCCTCGCTGTCGTCGTCGCTGCCATCGCCGCCGAGCTGGGTTTCCAGCTCCGCGATCCATGCCGCGGTCAGGCTTTCCAGCGTGACCGCGTGGATCAGGGGCCGGATCGCGCCACCGGAGTACGACTGCGAGATGAAGTGCGCATAGCGGTTGCGGAATTCAAGCCACGCCAGGTGCGCTTCCTGGAACATCGCCAGGTCGTCGCCACCGAGCTGCGCGCGCAGGTACCTGTAGACCTGCCGCAAGCGCGCATCGACACGGCGGAACTCGTCCTTGGCCTGCTGGTTCATCGCCGCCTGGTCGAGCGCATCGCCGCCCTGGCGCGAGACCACTTCGGCCTTGCTGAAGTAGTTGTCGGCGATGCGCGCGGCACTCTCGGCCTTGCCGAGCAGGCGGTGCTCGAAGCGGCGCAGATCGTCGAGGTTCACGTTCGCCTCCTCCAGCCCCTGCTTGAGCGCAAGCAGGCGTTGGTGGCGATCGATCATCTCGCCCGTGCGGCGGCGCTCGACACGACGCTGCACGAAATAGAAGGACCACGTCAGCACGGCGCCGACGCAGAGGTAAAGCAGCTGTTCCATGACCACTCCATCGGTTCCGGCACACAGTGTGCCGCGCCGTGATCGCAGGGACTGCGATCACCGGCGGGTCCATCGCGGCGCCACGACAGCGTGGCACCGCCTCGTTCAGCCAGCGCGCCGGGGCCCGTGGTCGCGGCGGGCGCCGGCGGCCAGCCCCGTCACAAGTGGCGCGTTTCAGCTGGCGCATTCCACCAGTTGTCGTGGCGGCCATCGGAGTACTTGACCGGGGCCTGCGCCAGCTCTTCGGCGGTGGCGTCGTCCAGGCTGGCCAACTGCACCGAGACGAACGCTCCACCGACCTGGGGAATGTCGCCCTGCCCGTACGTGCGCACCCCGCAGGTGGCGCAGAACGGCCAGTGCGTGGAGCCGGTGTTGAATTGGTAGTCGCGAGTCTCGGCCGGGTCGCTGAGCAGTCGGAATGCCTCGGGCTTGATGATCACGCCCCAGTTGCGGCTCTTGGTGCAGATCGTGCAGTTGCACTTGCCGGTGCCGGCGGCAAGGTCGATGTCGGCCTCGAAGCGCACCTTGCCGCAATGGCAACTGCCGGAATAGGTCTTGAGGGTCATGCTCGGACTCCGTGTCGAAAGAGGCCAAGCTTACCGACGGGAGTTGCCGCAGCGCGCGGGACGTCGATAGGCTGCCGGTTGCGGGCACGCACGTTCAGACAGGCACGTTCAGACCCGCACATTCCAGACCGCACAAGGATGCGCCATGAAGACACTGGATCACCCCGCCTTCGGCCAGGTCGAGATCGACCACGGGCCCGATGGCTACTGGGAAACCCGCCTGCTGCACGGCGGTCGCGAAATCGCGCTCGACCTCAACGGCGATGGCCTCGCGATCCACCACGACACGCTCGACAGGCTCGCGCCGTTCGCCACCGAGCTGTCGCGGTTCGATCGCGAAGCGCTGGCGGCGATGCATGCCCACTTTGCCGCCGACCCGAAAGCCGAACCGGTCGGCTTCTACCTCGATCACCACCTCGCGCAGGTCGACCCGGCCGAACTGGCCGCGCACCTGGGCGACGACGACGCAGAGCCGCGCATCGACGCCGCCCGGCTGCTGGGCGCCCTGCAGCTGCGGCGCGTGGGGCTGTATCCGCACGCGCCGGAACAATGTGCGGTGTTCGACTACACGATCGGCGAACAGCTGACCGACACCCTGCTGGTGGTGGGCTTCAACGCCCGCGGTGAGCTGGTCGGGATCAGCATGGAGAGCTGAGCCCGCGACCCCGCGCCGCTGGCGCCGCCGGTCGGGCGTTGCCAGCGGCGGGACACGGCCGGGCGGGTCCATCGGATCGATCGCCGCGACGCGAGGACCGCGTCGTACCGACCGCGGGGCCGGGCATCACTCGTCGAAGCGCAGGTGCCGTACCGACTTGCCGTGGCGGCGGATCAGCTTCAACGCCTCGATGCCGACCTGGATGTGGCGGTCGACGTAGTCGGCGCTGACCTTCGCGTCGGACGCCTCGGTCTTGATGCCCTCCGGGATCATCGGCTGGTCCGACACCAGCAGCAGCGCGCCGCACGGAATGCGGTTGGCGAAGCCGGCAGCGAAGATCGTCGCCGTCTCCATGTCGACGGCCATGCAGCGCATCACCCGCAGGCGCTCCTTGAAGGCCTCGTCGTGCTCCCAGACGCGCCGGTTGGTGGTGTAGACCGTGCCCGTCCAGTAGTCGTAGCTGAGGTCGCGGATCATCGTGGAGACCGCGCGCTGCAGCGCAAAGGCCGGCAACGCCGGAACTTCGGGCAGCAGGTAGTCGTTGCTGGTGCCTTCGCCACGGATCGCCGCGATCGGCAGCACCAGGTCGCCAAGCTGGTTCTTGCGCTTGAGGCCACCGCACTTGCCCAGGAACAGCACCGCCTTGGGGCTGATCGCGCTGAGCAGGTCCATCATCGTCGCCGCGTTCGGGCTGCCCATGCCGAAGTTGATCATGGTGATGCCGTCGAACGTCGCGCTTGGCATCGGTCGGTCCAGGCCGACCACGGTCGCGCCGGTCAGGCGCGCGAAACTGTGCAAGTATCCGCCGAAGTTGGTCAGCAGCACGTGCTCGCCGAACTGGTCCAGTGGCACGCCGGTGTATCGCGGCAGCCAGTTTTCGACGATCTCGTTCTTGTCCTTCATTGCGTGCTTGCCCTCCCGGCACTTGGACCGCCGGGCCATCCCGGCGGTGCCTTCACAGGCTAACGGTAGGCGCGCGGTTTGCGTAGCGGCAGGCGTCGCAGGCCTCCCCTCCGCCCGGCCCGTGACCATCGGCAGGCTTTGCAGCACCGTCCCGGGCCGCTACGGTTCGGAAGTCGCGCAATGCGGCCACCCGGGGAAACCAATGCTTCGAGCTCCTGTCGTCGCGGCCGCCGCCGCGTTCGCCACCGTCCTGCTGTGCGGTGCCGCCACCGCCCGCTCCAGTGCGGGCTCCAGTGCCGGCTCCAGTGCGCTGTCCAGTGCCGCCGCGTCCAGCGCCGCCGCCACGCGCGCGGTCCCCCGCTTCGCCCAGGACCCGTACCCGAGCACCTATCGGCCGATCGCCTCGCCGCCGGTGCTGATCGAGCACGCCACGGTGCTCGACGGGACCGGCCAGCGCCTCGAGAACGCCGACGTGCTGATGCAGGACGGCAAGGTGGTCGCGGTGGGTAACGGTTTGCAGGCGCCAGAGGGCACCATTCGTGTCGACGGCACCGGGAAGTGGGTGACGCCGGGCATCATCGACGTCCACTCGCACCTGGGCGTGTACCCCAGCCCCGGCGTCAACGCACACGCCGACGGCAACGAGATGGTCTCGCCCGTCACCCCCAACGTCTGGGCCGAGCACTCGGTGTGGCCGCAGGACCCGGGCTTCTCGACCGCGCTGGCCGGTGGCATCACCTCGCTGCAGGTGCTGCCCGGCTCGGGCAACCTGATCGGCGGGCGCGGGGTGACCCTCAAGAACGTGCCGGCCACCAGCTACCAGGCAATGAAATTCCCGGGCGCGCCCTGGGGCCTGAAGATGGCCTGCGGCGAGAATCCCAAGCGCGTGTACGGCGGCAAGAACGCGCCGCCGATGACCCGCATGGGCAACGTGGCCGGCTACCGCGCCGCGTTCATCGATGCCAGCGAGTACCTGCGCAAGAACACGCCCAAGCGCAGCGAGCCGCAGCGGCGCCGCTGGTGGCAGTCGTCCAACGGCACCGCCGACAGCGAGAAGGACACCGGCGGCAAGCGCGACCTCAAGCTGGACACGCTGGCCGGCGCGATCAACGGCGACATCCTGGTGCACATCCACTGCTACCGCGCCGACGAGATGACCACGATGCTGGACCTGGCCAAGGAATTCGGCTTCAAGGTCGCCGCGTTCCACCATGGCGTGGAGGCCTACAAGATCGCCGACCGCCTGGCCGCCGAGAACGTGTGCGGCGCACTGTGGGCCGACTGGTGGGGCTTCAAGATGGAAGCCTTCGACGGCATCCAGGAGAACATCGCCCTGGTCGACCGCCCCGAGAACGGCTGCGCGATCGTGCATTCGGATTCGGAGGAAGGCATCCAGCGCCTCAACCAGGAAGCGGCCAAGGTGATGGCGCACGCGCAGCTGGCCGGCATCGACATACCGCCCGAACGCGCCATCCGCTGGCTGACCGGCAATGCCGCCAAGTCGCTGGGCGTGCTCGATCGCACCGGCACGCTGGAGGCCGGCAAGATGGCCGACGTGGTGCTGTGGAACGGCAACCCGTTCAGCGTCTACGCCCGGGCCGAGCAGGTGTACATCGACGGTGCGCGCGTGTTCGATCGCAACGATCCCTCGCGCCAGCCCAGCTCGGACTTCCTGCTGGGCCACGGCGGTGCTTCCGGAGGTGTGCGATGAGCCGCCTTGTCCGCAGCACTTTGGCCGTCGCGACGCTCGCGCTGTGCGCGATGGGCGCACAGGCGCAGGACCTGCTGATCCGCAACGCCACGGTGCACACCGCCGGCACACAAGGCACGCTGCGCAACGCCGACGTGCTGGTCAGCGGCGGCAAGGTCAGCGCGGTCGGCACGGCGCTGGCGGCGCCGGCGGGCGCGCAGGTGATCCAGGCCAACGGCCGGCCGCTGACGCCGGCGTTGTTCGGCGGCATCACGGGCATCGGCCTGGAGGAGATCTCCGCCGAGGACGCCACCACCGACGCCTCGCTCGCCCTGGGCAGCGACAAGCACGAGATGACCGTGCGTCCCGAGTTCGACGTGACGCTGGCCTACAACCCCGAGTCGGTGCTGGTGCCGGTGGCGCGCATCGAAGGCATCGGCTGGACCCTGCTCGGCGCCGGGACAGCGCCGGGTGGCTCGATCATCGGCGGCCAGGGCGGCGCGGTGCGTCTGGACGGCGGGCCCGACCCGGTCGGCGCGCGGGTGCTGTTCGTCGACCTGGGAGCGGCGGCCGCCGGCCTCACCGGCGAATCGCGCGCGGCGCAATGGATGATCCTTGACCAACTGGTCGACGAAGCGCGCGGCCGCATCCCGGTCGACGCCAACGCCGCCCTGCTGACGCCTGCCGGACGGGCCACGCTGGCCCGCTACCTCGGCGGTGGCGGACGCGTGATGGTCTCGGTGCACCGCGCGGCCGACATCCGCCAGCTGTTGCGCTGGTCGGCGCGGCACGGCGTGCGCATTGCCATCGCCGGCGGCGCCGAGGCATGGAAACTCGCCCCGCAGCTGGCCGCGGCCCGGGTGCCGGTGTTCGTGAATCCGCTGGCCAACCTGCCGGCCGACTTCGACCAGCTCGGCGCTACCATGTCCAACGCCGCGCGGCTGCGCGCGGCCGGCGTCGAGGTCGGCTTCACCCAGGGCGGCGATGCCGCGCACAACGCGCGCAAGATGCGCCAGCTGGCCGGCAACGCGGTCGCCGCGGGCTTGCCATGGGAAGACGCCCTGGCCGGGCTGACGCGGGTGCCGGCGGAGGCACTCGGGCTGGGCGCGACGCTGGGCCGGATCGCTCCGGGACAACGCGCCGACCTGGTGCTGTGGAGCGGCGACCCGCTGGAGGTCAACACCGTGGCAACCCAGGTCTGGTTCGACGGCCGCGCGATCCCGATGCGCAGCCGTCAGACCGAACTGCGTGACCGTTACCTGCGCGCGCAACCCGCTCGCGAACAAGGCGGCCTGCCGCTGGCGTACCCGCACCCCGCGGTGCGCTGAGCGACCGGGACCTCCCTGGCCCTTGGCGATGACGGGCCGGACTTCGCGACCGGCCCGTTGCCTCACCCGGTGGGCCCGTCCACCACCACGACCCGGTTCCGACCGGCGTGCTTGGCCTCGTACATGGCCTCGTCGGCGCGACGGATCAGCGAGGCCGCGTCGTCACCTGCGCCGCAATCCACCACGCCGATGCTGAGCGTCAGCTCGACTGCCGCGCCGTCGACCTCGCGGCAACTCGTCTCGACCTCCAGGCGGATCGCCTCGGCGGTGTCGCGCGCATGGCGGCGGTGGTGCGCGGGCAGCAGCAACAGGAACTCCTCGCCGCCGATGCGGCCCAGCGGGTGGCCATCGGTATCGGCATTGCGGATCGCTGCGACCACCGCGCGCAGGCAGGCATCGCCGACGGCGTGGCCGAAGTTGTCGTTGATGCGCTTGAAGTGGTCCAGGTCGAGGAACAGCACCGACAGCGGCAGCCTCTGCCGCCGCGCCGTGACGATCACGGACCGGAGTTCGCGCTCGATGCCGGCGCGATTGAGAACGCCGGTCAGCGCGTCGTGCTGGGCATCGTTCTGGGCGACGTCGCGCTCGCGCCGGAACGCCAGCATCCTGTCGGCCAAACCGAGCACCAGCACCAGCGCGGCGAACGCCTCCATCACCGGCAAGCCGTACTCCAGCCACGGCGCCAACGGCACGCCGGATCCGAGCTGGACCGCACGCGCGGTGGACACCGTCACCAGCGGCACCCAGGCGATCAGGACGAAGCCCGCATGGCGCCCACCGCGCCACCACGCCACGGCCAGGCTGAGAATCGCCAGGGCGTTGGCCACCAGCAGCAGCAGGTTGCCCAGCGGCGGAAACCATGAGCGATCCGACGGACCCGGCCAAACCAGCGCAACCAGCAACAGGCCCGGCAGCCAGCCGCCCACCAGCAGCAGCGCCCGGCTGAGCCACGGAACGCGCGGTCGCAGCTGCGCGAACTCCAGCAGGAACAGCACCGTGAGGATGGTCGAGCTGGTGGCGACGAACCAGATGCCCTCCACCCCGAACCGGGCCAGCCAGTGCAGGCCCGGCAGTACGTAGGCATCGCCGTACGAGCACAGCACGTACAGCAACTGGCTGGTCAGGCTGGCGGCGAACAGCAGATAGACGCGCTCGCGCAGGCGCGACCAGAACATCAGCACGACCAACGCCACGCCGATCAGCAGGCCAAGCGCCAGCCACAGCACGCGCACGTGCGCGTGGTCCTCGACGGCGTACTCGCGCGGGCTGCGCAGCGCCACCTGCAGCGGATAGCGCGCGTCCTCCACCCCGATCCAGATCGGTCCAGGCGCGTCGATGTCGAACGCCAGCGCCCGCTGCGAATGGGCAATCCGGGCGGGCGGTTGGAAGATGCTGGCCCTGCGCGCACGGTAGTCGGGTGGCGCGAGCACCGTCAGACGCGCGCTGTAGGGGTGGTAGACCAGCAATACGCGGTCGTCCCCGGAGGGCACGGGGTGCAACCGCCACCAACCGCGGCCGCGCGCATCGGCCCCGGACAGTTGCGTTGCGGAAGGTGCAGGCTCGAAGGCCGTGGACGGAAGCGCGGCCAGGCGCGTGGCGTCGGCGCCGGCTTGTGCGGCCTGTTCGGGATCGATGCGGTCGATGCGTTGCAGGCCGTTCGCCGCGACCGGAAGGCACACGACCATCAGCAGGCAGGCGATCAGCCACGCGTACGGCCGGGCCGATGCCACGCGCGCGGCCGCCGACGCTGCCCGGCCGCCCCGTGACCATCGCCAACGCCGCAACGACGCCATCCTCCTCCCCCGGCGGTCACGCAACCCGCTGCGCGACTACCTGCCCGCCAACCGCGTCGGGCAACTTCCGGAAACCGTTCAACCGGGCATTCCCGCCCGGGCCCGTGCAACCCCTGTTCGTGCAGCCGCTTCAACGATGCGTGACGCCCCCACCGTCGGGCCACCAGAGCCCGAGTGTCCGCCGCGCCGCCGGTGGCGACAAGTCCGGCCGATCGCGCGGCGACGGCGCCGGGACCCCGCCTCGACCGCGCCGGAACAACAAACAGGCTCTAAGCTTCCGCCGTCGCGTGCGCGATCGCGCCGCCATCACCACGGAGTCTGCCGATGAACATGCCCCCGATCGACCTCAACTGGCTGGCCGTGATTGCCGCAGCCGTGTCGGCCTTCGTGCTCGGCGGCATCTGGTATGGGCCGTTGTTCAAGAAGGCCTGGTGCCGCGAAGCCGGCATCGACCCCACCAGCGCGCCCTCGCACGCGCCGCGGATCTTCGCCACCGCGTTCGGCTGCAGCCTGTTGTCGGCGCTGATGTTCGCCGTGTTCCTGGGCCACGACGCGAACGCCGGCCAGGGCTTCGGTGCGGGCTTCGTGGTTGGCGTGTTTTTCGTCGCGATGAGCTTCGGCATCAACTACGCCTTTGCCCAGCGCAGCCTCAAACTGTGGATGATCGATGCCGGTTACCACATCGCCCAGTTCTGCCTGTATGGCCTGATCCTGGGCGCCTGGCACTGAGCGCGACCTGCCCGGGAGGACGCAGACGATGACCGATGCCGCACCGCGCTGGTATTTCGACTTTCTCTCGCCGTTCGCCTACCTGCATTGGCAGAAGCTCAAGGCCTTGCCGGCCGACGAAGCGGTCCAGCCGGTGCCGATCGTGCTGGCGGCCATCCTGGATGCACACGGTCAGAAGGGCCCGGCCGAGATTCCCGGCAAGCGGCTTTTCACCTATCGCCACGTGTTGTGGATCGCACGCAACGAAGGGGTGACCTTGCGTTTCCCGCCGGCGCACCCGTTCAACCCGATCGCCGCGCTTCGGCTGTGCATCGCCGCCGGCGGCGATGCGCGCGCGGTCGACACGATCTTCGACTGGATCTGGAACCGTGGCCAGGCAGGCGACAGCCCGGCGGCGCTGGCCGACCCCGCCGCGCGCCTGGGAGTCGATGTCGCCACGATCGGCAGCCCGGCCAACAAGGCCACGTTGCGCGCCAACACCGACGCCGCACTGGCCGCCGGGGTTTACGGTGTGCCGACATTGGCGGTCCGCTCCGAGTTATTCTGGGGCAACGACGCGCACGGCCTCGCCATGGCCGCGCGGCGCGACCCGGGCCTGCTCGCCGACCTGCAGATGCAGCAGTTGGCCACCTTGCCGGTCGGGGCAGTGCGCGGGGGCTGAATCCCGATCGTGCCAGGGAGGGCGCACAAACGTGAAGAATGTGAAAACGTGACCAGCGTTACACTTCTTTACCGCTGGGGCCGAGTCGCGCGGAGGCCCCGGAGCAAGCCCTCCGCGCCTTTGGGGACAAATCATGCGCATAGGACTCGTCGTCGACTCGGCCTGCGATCTTCCGTACGACTATTTCAAGCAGCACGACATCGAGCTGCTGCCGATCACTGTCCGCATCGGTGATGCCATCCTCGCCGACCATCGCGACGAACGCGCCACACTGCAATTCCTGAACACCCACGTGGCCGCCCGCGGGCACGAAGCCGAAACCACGCCGTTCACGGTCGAACAGATCCACGACCTGTTCATCCGGCGCCTGGTGATCGACTACGACTACGTGTTCTGCATGACGATCACCAAGACCCGCAGCCCGATCCACGAGAACGCGCTCCAGGCCAGCTACTCGATCCTCAACGACTACAAGGCCGTGCGCGCCGCGGCCGGCAACAACACGCCGTTCGCCCTGCGCGTGATCGACACCCAGAACCTGTTCGCCGCCCAGGGCATCCTCGCGGTCGAGGCGGTGCGCCTGCGCGAAGCCGGTGAAGGCGCGCCGAAGATCCGCGCGCGGCTCGAGAACCTGGCGCTGTACACCCACGGCTACATGATCCCGCGCGACCTGCACTACCTGCGCGCGCGTACCCGCAGCCGCGGCGACCGTAGCGTCAGCCTGCTCAGCGCAACGCTGGGCAGCGCACTGGACATCAAGCCGGTGCTGCATTGCAACCGCGGCGAGACCGGCCCGGTGGCCAAGATCAAGGGTTGGGACGGCGCGGTGCAGAAGCTCTTCAACTTCACCATCAAGCGCATCGAGGCGGGCCTGATGACGCCGACGGTGTGCGTGAGCTACGGCGGCGACCTCGACGAACTGCGTGCGCTGCCGGGCTACGACCGCCTGCGCGCGGCGTGTGCGGACAACAACATCGAGATGTTCTCCTCGCTGATGAGCCTCACCGGCATGGTCAACGTGGGCAAGGGGTCGCTGGTGGTCGGGTTTGCCGCGGACGGGCCGGCGTTCGAAGCCTGAGCGCGGCACGGGGCAGGACTTTCTGCCTACAGCCGCGCAGGAATCACCGGGTTAGGCTGCGGACCTTCTGTCCCCGCCTGGCCCGACGATGACCCCGAACCAACGCCTGCTGTCCGTCGCGCTCGCCAGCGCGCTGTCCCTGTACGCCAGCGCCGCCGCGCTCGCGCAGCAACCCCCGCCGCAACCGGCACCGACGCCGGCCCCGGCGGAAAAGGACGAGCCGGTCGGGGACAAGCCCGCCGTGCAGCTCGAGCAGGATGCACTCGACCCGGCCGGCAACGACCCAGCGCGCGCGTCGGTGGAAACGGCCAAGGGCAAGGGCAAGCCCGGTGAGGACGGCAAGCCGCCGGCCTGGGACGTGACCGCCGCGCACGGTCCGGTACGCACGGTCCGGTTCGACACCGACGAAGGCACGTGGATGGACGTGGACGTGTCGCCCGATGGCCGCGAGCTGGTGTTCTCGCTGCTGGGCGATATCTACCGGCTGCCGGCCACCGGCGGCACCGCGCGCCGCGTGACCACCGGACCGGCCTGGGACGTGCAGCCGCGTTACTCTCCCGACGGCCGCGAGCTCGCGTTCACGTCCGATCGCGGCGGCGGCAACAACCTGTGGCGCATCGGCATCGACGGCGGCAACGCCAGCCAGGTCACCAAGGAGACCTTCCGTCTGCTCAACAACCCCGCCTGGACCCCGGACGGGCAATACATCATCGGCCGCAAGCACTTCACCGGCGAACGCTCGCTCGGCGCGGGCGAGCTGTGGATGTACCACGTGAGCGGCGGCGAAGGCCTGCAGCTGACCACGCAGAAGAACGACCAGCAGGACCTCGGCGAGCCCGCGGTGTCGCCCGACGGACGCTACGTGTACTTCTCCGAGGACGTCACGGCCGGGCCATTCTTCCAATACAACAAGAACCCGCACGACGTCATCTACGCCATCAAGCGCCTCGATCGCGAGACGGGCCGGATCGACGAGATCGTCAGCACGCCCGGTGGCGCGGTGCGGCCGCAGCCGTCGCCGGACGGCAAGTCGCTGGCATTCGTCAAACGGGTGCGCGAGAAGTCGGTCCTGCACGTGCTCGATCTGGCCAGCGGCGCCGTTCGCCCGGTGTGGGACGGGCTGTCGCACGACCAGCAGGAGGCGTGGGCGATCTTCGGCCCGTACACCAACTTCGACTGGACGCCCGATTCCGGATCGGTGGTGGTGTGGGCGCAGGGCAAGCTGTGGCGCATCGACATGGCCAGCGGCACGGCCCGCGACGACGTCGCCACCCAGATCCCGTTCACCGCTGGCGTCGAGCAGTCCGTGACGCAGCCGCTGCGCTTCGCCCAGACCATCGATGAGGGCACGTTCACCCCGAAGATGATCCGCGACGTGGCCACCTCGGCCGACGGCAGCACCCTGGTGTTTCACGCGGTCGGCCAGCTGTGGCGAAAGCGCCTGCCCGATGGCGCGCCCGAACGCCTCACCGGCAGCCAGGGCGCGTACGAATACCAGCCCAGCTTCAGCGCCGATGGGCGCAAGCTGCTCTACACCAGCTGGTCGGACGAGGCGATGGGCGCCATCCACGTGCGCGACGCCAACGGCAGCGGCGCCGGGCGTCGTCTGACCACCGAAAAAGGCTTCTACTACGGCCCACGCTTTTCGCCAGACGGCTCGCGCATCGTCTATTCGCGCACCGGCGGCGGTGGCCTCACCGGCAGCCTGTGGTCGGTCGATCGCGGCATCTACGTCATTCCCGCCAACGGCGGCACGCCGGTGCGCGTGGCCGAGGACGGCGCGGCGCCTCAGTTCAGTGCCGATGGCCAGCGCGTCTATTTCCTGACCGGCGACGGCCTGAAGAAGAAGCTGATGTCGGTCGGCCTCAACGGCGAATCGCCGCGGGAGGTGTTCGACCTCAAGTACGTCGACGGCGTCAGCATCAGCCCGGACGGCAAGTGGGTGGCGTTCACCGAACTGTTCAACGCCTACGTCGCGCCGATGATGACCACCGGCAAGGCGGTCGAACTGTCCAAGGACAGCAAGGCCATCCCGGTGACCCAGGTCAGCGCCGACATCGGCAGCTACCTGCACTGGGGCGCGGATTCGACGTCGCTGCACTGGATGGTCGGTGATCGCTACCACTCGCGCGACCTCAACCAGAGCTTCGCGTTCCTGCCCGGCGCGCCCAAGGTCCTGCCCAAGCCCGTCAACGGCGGCGGCATCGCCGTCGGCCTCAGCGTGCCAGTGGATCGGCCGAGCGAGGTGGTGGCATTCACGCACGCGCGCATCGTCACCATGCGCGATGCCGAGAATGGCGAGGAAGTGATCGAGGACGGCACGCTGGTGGTGCGCGGCGACGTAATCGAAGCGCTCGGCACCGGTATCGCCATCCCGGCCGGCGCACGCGTGATCGACGCCAGCGGCAAGACCATCGTGCCCGGCTATGTCGACGCGCATGCGCACGCCTCGCACTTCGGACGGGGCGTGGTGCCGCAGCAGAACTGGGCGTACTACACCAACCTCGCGTTTGGCGTGACCACGATGCACGATCCGTCGGCAACCACCGAGTTCGTGTTCTCCGAAGCCGAGTTGCAGAAGGCCGGTCGCATGGTCGGCCCGCGCGTGTTCTCGACCGGCACGATCCTGTATGGCGCCGACGGCGACTTCAAAGCGGTGGTCGATTCGCTCGACGATGCCCGCAGCCACCTTCGGCGCATGAAGGCCAACGGCGCGTTCAGCGTGAAGAGCTACAACCAGCCGCGTCGCGAGCAGCGCCAGCAGATCAACACCGCCGCGCGCGAGTTGGGCATGCTGGTGGTCGAGGAAGGCGGCAGCACCTTCCACCACAACATGACGATGGTCCTGGACGGCGTCACCAGCATCGAGCACAACCTGCCCGTCGCGCCGCTGTACAAGGATGTGATCGGCCTGTGGTCGCAGACCGACGTGCGCAACACGCCAACGCTGGTGGTCAGCTACGGCGGGCTGTCGGGTGAGTACTGGTGGTATGCGCGCGACAATGTGTGGGAGGACCGCAAGCTCAACCGCTTCTTCCCGCGCGAGACGCTCGATGCGCGCAGCATCCGTCGCGAAACCGCGCCGGACTGGGACTACTACCACGTCGAAGTGGCCAAGGCCGCCAAGACGCTGCGCGATGCGGGCGTCAAGATCCAGGTCGGCGGCCACGGTCAGTTGCAGGGGCTGTCGCCGAACTGGGAAATCTGGTCGCTGGTGCAGGGCGGTTTCAGCAACTTCGAGGCACTGCGCGCGGCCACCTTCGACGGCGCCGACATGCTGGGCCTGGGGCGCCAGATCGGTTCGCTCGAAGCAGGCAAGCAGGCCGACCTGGTGGTGCTCAACAGCAACCCGCTGGAGAACATCCGCGCCACCATCGACACCCGCTACGTGATGGTCGATGGCCGGCTGTTCGACGTCGATGCCGATATGGCCGAGCTGGGCAACCAGCGCACGCCCTCGCCGCAGTTCTACTGGCAGCGTCATCGCGATGGCCAGACGTTCGGCACCGAGTTCGGGCCGACCGCCGTCTGCCATTGTCCGAAAGGCCACGGCGCCCACGTACACCTCGATTGAGGGCCGCAGAAGCGCGGTGGTCGATGAACCGACGACGCCGGCGTGCCCGCCGGCGCATCGCCGTGGCTTTCACGACCGGTCAATCCTTGCGCGCCTAACCTGACAGCCACCCAGCAAAAGGAATTCCGCAATGCCAACCCGCTACTACATCAGCCTGCCGGATACCGCCCGCGCGCGCGGTTCCGATCCGCGCTTCGCATTTGCGGCGGTGGGCGCGGAAGGCTTTGCCGAGGAATTGCAGGCAGCACTGCGCAGCCCTGCCCTGTTCGAGCGCTGGCGCAAGCTGCAGGCCGAACCCGACGAAGTCGACCCGGCACTGGGCGCAACCGATCCCAACGCCACCGTGCACGGCGCGCAGCGCGACCTGCACGTCGACCTGGTGGTGACCACCTCGATTGCCGGCGCCGTGCTGAAGCAACGCCTGCGCCTGCTTGCCGGCAGCCATTGGGAACTGCGCGACGTCACCGCCGCCTGATCGCGGCGCGCCGGTCCACCCGTTGCCCGCGGGCGCACGCCTGGCCCGTTGCGGGTCGATCCCACCGGCGTCCTGCGCGGTCGATCGCCGCGCACGACCCAGGACCGCAGATCAGAGCAGGTCGCTGCTGCGCCGACCACTTGCGCGGCCGTCGCTGCGACCACGCCGCACGGCCGCCAGCAATGCCACCCGGCCGCTGATGCCGGCACGCTCGAACACATGATGCAGATGGCTCTTCACCGTTTCCGGGCTGATCCCGAGGCGTCGGCCGATCTGCTTGTTGCTGAGGCCCTGGGCGACCCAGCGGACGATCTCGTGCTGCCGGCCGGTGAGTTGCGGCCACGGCGATGCCAGCGCACCGGCGGGCGGTGGCGGCGCCACGGCGGCGGCCACCGCCCGATCGGGGACGATGGCATGCTGCAGCAGCGACGCGTCGACCACGAACAGCCCGGCGCCGACCGAGCGGATCGCATGGAGCACGATCTCGACGGACGCGTGTTTGGCCAGGCAACCGATGCCGCCGACCTGCACGCAGCGACGCAGCAACGGGGCGGTCGGACGCCGATAGAAGTACAGCCGGATGGGTTGTGGCCCGTCGAAGCGGGAACAGAATCGCTCGACCGCCGGATCGTCGCCGTCGAGCAGCCATAGCGACGAGGACTGCAACGGCTCGGCCGAATCGGCGGCAAACGAGCCACACCAGTTCACGTCACTGGCCAGCGTGACCATGCGTTCGAGCCGATACCGCCAGGCCCGATCGCTTCCAATGGCAATTACCGGCATACCCATGCGGCACCCCCACGGTTTCCCGGGTGCGACGCTCCTGTCAGGCCGGTATCCCACCCAACGCACCGCGCTTTGGGTGACGGCCAATCGGGTGTCACCCGTGCGAGCGCGCCGGCGTTCGGCAACCACCGGCGTCTGCCTTCAGCCGTGCAGGGCGTCGGCGTGGTACGCGATGTGCTCGCCGATGTAACTGGCGATGAAGTAGTAGCTGTGATCGTGCCCCGGGCGCAGACGCAGATCGAGCGGATGGCCCGCCCGCGCGCACGTCTCGCGCAGCAGCTCGGGTTTGAGCTGGGTGTCGATGAACTCGTCCGCTTCGCCCTGGTCGACCAGCAACGGCAGGCGTTCACCGGCATCGGCGATCAGCGCGCAGGCGTCCCACGGGCGCCACGCCGCGCGGTCGTCGCCCAGGTAATGCGAGAACGCCTTTTCGCCCCAGGGCACGAGGCTTGGAGCGACGATCGGCGCAAACGCCGACACGCTGCGATAGCGACCGGGGTTGCGCAGCGCAACCACCAGCGCACCGTGCCCACCCATCGAATGCCCGCTGATGGCACGCGCGGTGCTGGTCGGGAAGTGCGCGTCGACCAGCGCCGGCAGTTCGTCGACCACGTAGTCGTGCATACGGTAGTGCGTCGACCACGGCGCGCGCGTGGCGTTGACGTAGAAGCCGGCGCCCAGGCCGATGTCGTAACCCTCGGCATCGGCGACGCCGTCGCCGCGCGGACTGGTATCGGGCGCGACCAGGATTACACCGTGCTCGGCCGCGTAGCGCTGCGCACCGGACTTGGTGATGAAGTTCTGCTCGGAGCAGGTCAGGCCGGACAGCCAGTACAGCACTGGGCACGGGCGCTGCGTCGCCTGCGGCGGCAGGTACACGCCAAAGCGCATCGTGCAGCCAAGTGTGGTCGATGGGTGCTGCCAGACCTGCTGGCTGCCGCCGAAGCAGGCGTGTTGTTCGATGCAATGCATGCAGGTCTCCGTGGCAAATATCGACGGCCCGGCGCGCGTGGCGTGCCGGCGCCATCGGACGCGACGTCAGTAGCGGATCACCGTGCGGATCGACTTGCCTTCGTGCATCAGGTCGAACGCGTCGTTGATGCGTTCCAGCGGCAGCTCGTGGGTGATGAAGGGATCGAGGTCGATCTCGCCACGCATCGCCTGTTCGACCATTCCCGGCAATTGCGTGCGCCCCTTCACTCCGCCGAACGCCGAGCCGCGCCAGACGCGTCCGGTGACCAGCTGGAACGGTCGCGTGCTGATCTCCTGCCCGGCGCCGGCAACGCCGATGATCACCGACTCGCCCCAGCCCTTGTGGCAGCACTCCAACGCCGAACGCATCACGTTGACGTTGCCGATGCACTCGAAGCTGAAATCGACGCCGCCATCGGTAAGTTCGACGATCACGTCCTGGATGGGCCGGTCGTGATCCTTGGGGTTGATGCAGTCGGTGGCGCCCATGCTGCGCGCGAGTTCGAACTTGCCCGGGTTGGTATCGATCGCCAGGATGCGGCCGGCCTTGGCCTGCACGCCGCCCTGGATCACCGCCAGGCCGATGCCGCCCAGCCCGAACACGGCAATGCTGTCGCCCGGCTGCACCTTCGCGGTGTTGTGTACCGCGCCGATGCCGGTGGTGACGCCGCAGCCGAGCAGGCAGACCTTCTCCAGCTGCGCCTCGGGATTAACCACCGCCAGCGACACCTCGGCCACGACCGTGTACTCGCTGAAGGTGCTGCAGCCCATGTAGTGGTGGACCGGCTGCCCGTTGTAGGAAAACCGCGTGCTGCCATCGGGCATCAGGCCCTTGCCCTGCGTCGCGCGCACGGCCTGGCACAGGTTGGTCTTGCCGGACGCGCAGAACTTGCACTGGCCGCACTCGGCCGTGTACAGCGGGATCACGTGGTCGCCGGGCTTGACGCTGGTGACACCTTCGCCCACCTCGACCACGATGCCGCCGCCCTCGTGGCCCAGCACGACCGGGAACAGGCCCTCCGGATCGTCGCCACTGAGCGTGAACGCATCCGTGTGACACACGCCGGTCGCGACGATGCGCACCAGCACTTCGCCGGCGCGCGGCGGCGCGACATCCAGCTCGACGATCTGCAGGGGCTGGCCTGCTGCAAAGGCCACCGCGGCGCGTGATTTCATTGGAGCATCCGGTCTGGGTCGGGACGGCCATGATAGGCGCTGCGCCGGCGCGGTTTGTTTTCGCGATCGGACGCTTGGGCCTGGGCACCGCGCTTGCTGCTTGCGCCCGAATCACGACAGATGGGGGCGTCCTCAGCCCTTTCCGCTTGCGGCGCGCGCGCGGGCTTCGAAGTAGGCCAGCACCAGCGGCGTGGCGAACACCAGCGCCGCCAGCCCGAGGTAGCACGCCGCGGCGAATGCCTTGCCGGACACCGCCAGCGCGACGCCCGGAAGGGCGACCGGCAACAACCCCAGCGGCCGTCGCCGCGTCAGCACGAAGGCGCCGGCGGCAACGGCGAGCCACAAGGCCGAGACCGTCATCAGGTGGCCGGTCGAGAGAACCTGATGGCTCATCTTCGCGTGCATCGGACCGACCACCGGAGTCAGGATCGCCGCCAACACGGCGCCTGCCAGCAACAGCCGCGCCACGGCGTCCGACAGCGCAAACCAGATCCGGGTCAGGCGCATGCGCGCCGGCCGGCGATGTTCATGACATGGGCGTTCAAGATCGTTCTTTCCTCTCAACCGGTGTTCTGGATGCCGGCAGCGATGCCGTTGACGGTGGCCACCAGCGCCTGCAGCACGTCGTCGTCGGGTCGCCCTGCGGCACGCCAACGCGCCAGCAGGTCGACCTGGAGCACGCTGATCGGATCGACGTACGGATTGCGCAGGCGGATCGACAGGCGCAGGCGCGGATCGCCCGCCAGCAGTTCGTCCTCGCGCTTGATCGCCAGCACCGCCTTGCGCGTGCGTTCGAACTCGGCGGCGATGCCCGGGTACAGGCGCGCGTGCAGGTCGCCATCGGGCAGTGGTGCGGCCAGCAGCGAATAGCGCTCGAAGATCGCCATGTCGGACTTGGCCAGCACCATCTCGACATCGTCGATCAGCGTGCCGAAGAACGGCCAGTCGCGGGCCATCTCCGCCAGCGCCGCATCGCCGTGCTCGCGCAGCGCGGTTTCCAGCGCGCTGCCGACGCCGTACCACGCGGTCAGTCCGGCGCGGTTCTGCGACCATGCGAACACCCACGGAATGGCACGAAGCGATTCGACGCCACCCTGGCCGCCGCTGGCACGCTTGCTGGGCCGCGAGCCGATGCGCAGGCGTTCGATCACGTCGATCGGCGTGGCGGCGCGGAAGTAGGCCGGGAAGTCGGGATGTTCGTGGACCAGCGCGCGGTAGTGGCGCCGCGCATCGTCGGCGAGCTGCGCGGCGATCTCCCGCCATCGGCCCTCGCGCGGCTCTGGCGGGCGCGGACGCAAGGTCGCACGCAGCACCGCACCCGTGGCCTGTTCGAGATTGCGCAACGCCAGCGCGCGGATGCCGTACTTGCGGTGGATCACCTCGCCCTGCTCGGTCAGGCGCAGCTGGCCATCGACCGAACCACGCGGCGCGGCGATCACGGCGCGCTCGGTCTTGCCGCCGCCACGGCTCAGCGAACCGCCGCGGCCGTGGAAGAACGCGATGCGCACGCCGGAGTCGTGGGCGAGCGCGGTCAACGCGATCTGGGTCTGCTGGAGTGCCCAGCGCGAGGCGACGATGCCGCCGTCCTTGGCGCTGTCGGAGTAGCCGAGCATCACCACCTGCCGATTGCCGCGCGCCTGCAGGTGGCGGCGATAGACCGGATCGGCGAACAGCGCACGCAACGTGTCGGCTGCGGCGTCGAGGTCGTCGACGGTTTCGAACAGCGGCGCGACGTCGAGCGGTACGCGGCCCTCGCCGTCGACGCAGCCAGCGATACCCGCCAGCGCCAGCACCGCCAAGGCGTCGGCGGCGCTGCGGCTCATGCTGATGATGTACGGGCCGAACGCGCGCTCGCCATGGCGCGGCCTCAGGTCGGCGACCGCGCGGAACACCGCGAGCGTCGACGCGGCCGCAGCGGCATCGGGCTGCACCGCCTCGCGCGATCCGTCCAGCAATCCATGCAGCACCGCGACGCGCGCGTCCACGGTGTGTCGCGCCCAGTCGGGATCGTCGAGCAGCGCGGCCAAGGCGCCGTCGTGCATGGCCGAGTCCTGGCGAAGGTCCAGGCTGGCCAGGTGGAAGCCGAAGCATTCGGCGCGACGCCGCAGGCGCCGCACCGCGAAACCACCGGCGTGCTCGCCGGCATGTTCGCTCAGGCTGTGCTCGATCAACGCGATGTCCGCCAGGAACGCCGCGGCGTCGGGGTAGCCGGCGGCCTCGTCGTGACTGGTTGCCCACAGCCGCTCGGACATCAAGGCAAGCAGGCTGCGATAGGGCATGTCGGCATGACGCGGGTGCAGGCGCTCCTGCGCGCGTGGCATCAGCACGCTGTACTGCTCGATGCGCGCCAGCAACTCCGGCGACACACCGATGCGCGACACCGACTGGCTCAGCAACTCCGACAACGCGCCCAGATCGCTGCGGTACGCGCCCAGCACCAGCGCGCGCTGGCCGGACAGCGTGGCGGCGATCGTGTCGGCGCCGACGTTGGGGTTGCCGTCCATGTCGCCGCCCACCCAGGTGCCGAAGCCGAGCATCGCCGGCAGCACCGGCGCGTCCTCGCCGTAGTTGTCGCGCAGGGCTTCCTCGAACACCTCGTGGAACACCGGCAGCACCCGGTACAACACGTCGGACAGATAAAAGCTGATGTGTTCGAACTCGTCAGCCACGCTGGGCTTGACCGGCGGCGCCTCGGCCGTCTGCCAGCTCGCGGTCAGCGCCAGGCGGATGCGTTCGCGATCGGCGCGGCGCTCGCCCGGCGTGCGGCCCCGGTCGATGTCGGCCACCAGGCACGACACGATCAGCCGCTCCTTCTCGAGCAACGCACGCCGCACCGCCTCGGTGGGGTGCGCGGTGAACACCGGCTCGATGCGCAGGCGCGGCAGCAGTTCGGCCACTTCCGCGGCGGACACGCCCTCGGCGGCAAGCCGCGCCACCACATCGCGCAGGCCACCGGGCTGCGCGCCATCGCGGCTGCGTTCGTGCTCGCGGCGACGGCGGATGCGGTGCACGCGCTCGGCCAGGTTGACGGCCTGGAAGTAGCTCGCAAACGCGCGTACCAGGTCGGCGGCATGCGCGAACTCGACGCCGGCCAGCGTATCGGCCAGCTCGGCAACGGGCGCGGCACTCTCGCGGCGGCGGATCGCGGCCTGTCGCACGCGTTCCACCTCGGCCAGGAACGCCGGCCCGCGCTGCTCGGCCAGGATCTCTCCGACCAGCACGCCGAGTGCGTTGACGTCGTCGCGCAGCAGGGTGTCGGTGGGGGCAAAGTCGACGATGCGCAGCGGTGCGTCCGCCGCGTGGCTGTCGATGCTGGGATGGGCGGGATCGGGGCTGGGCATGCGCGGATGCTATAGCGCGGAACGATTCCACTGGAAATCACCATTGCGCGCGGGGACACTTGCCGCCCTTTCGCTTTTTGATCCGCCCATGCCTTACGTCGGCTTCGGCCTGCACTTCGTCATCGCGCTGTACTTCGCCGTCCACGCCGTCCGGAGCGGCCAGGATCGCTACTGGCTGATGGTCCTGTTCATGTTCCCGCTGCTGGGCAGCGTGGTCTACGCGGTCGCCATCTGGTTGCCCGCCGCGCGTCACGACCCACGCGGCCGCAAGTTGGTGCGCGGCGTGCGCGCGAAGCTCGACCCGCATCGCGAGCTGCGCCAGGCGCAGGACGCGTTCGATGGCAGCGCCAGCACCAGCAATCGACTGCGCCTGGCCGATGCACTGTTGGAGGCGGGCCGCGCCGGCGACGCGGTCGAGCACTTCCACGCGTCGCTGCGCGGCATCCACAGCGACGACGCCGACATCCAGGTGCGTCTCGCTCAGGCGCTGCTCGAATCCGGCCAGGCCGGTGCGGCGCGTGAACTGCTCGACGCGGTGATCCAGCGCAACCCGGACTTCCGTTCCGAACACGGGCACCTGGTCTACGCGCGCGCTGTGGACGCCGAGGGCAACCGCGCCAAGGCACGGGAGGAGTTCGAGACACTGGTGGGTTACAGCACCAGCTACGAGGTCAAGGCCGCGTACGCCGAGGCACTGCACGGTTGGGGCGAGCATGCCCGCGCCGTCGAACTGTGCGGCGAAGCACTGACGCAGGCACGTCGCCTGCCCGGCTATTCGCGCAAGCTCAACGCCGGCGCGATCGACCGCATCAAGCGGGTGTCGGCGCTGCTGGCCAAGGCGCGCTGAGGGCACGCGCGACCTCCCGCCCGGGCCATCCCCGGGCGCTTGGCCGCCGCGCCGAGGGCAACCCCGCGATCACCGACCGGCGGGGCCCAGTGCCTCAGTACGCGTACTCGTCGAACACGCGATCGATGTTGCCGCCCCAGGCGCCGTGGAAGCGCTCGAGCTTGCGTTCGGCCGGGGTGATGCCGGCATCGACGAACTCCAGCAGCGGGGCCAGGTAGATCGATTCGTCCGCGCCGTTGCGGTTGAGCTTCGCGCGGCGCGCCAGGCCGTGCGCAGAGATCTCCAGCGCGCGGCGCGCGAGGTCGAGCACGGTGCCGTTGCGGTTGCTGCCGATGCGGGCAGGCAGCTTGAAGGCATGCCGCGGCACGCCATCGCGCAGTGCGTGGCGCTCTTCCAGCGAGAAGTCGCGGACCAGGTCCCAGGCCGCGTCGAGCGCGGTCTGGTCGTACAGCAGGCCCACCCAGAACGCCGATAGCGCGCAGATGCGGTTCCACGGGCCCGAGTCGGCGCCACGCATCTCCAGGTACTTCTTCAGGCGCACCTCGGGGAACGCGGTGGTGCTGTGATCGGCCCAGTCCTTCAACGTCGGGCGCTGACCCGGGTACGCGGGCAGGCGCCCGTCGAGATAATCGCGGAATGACTGGCCCGAGGCGTCGATGTACTTGCCCTCGCGGTAGACGAAGTACATCGGCACGTCGAGCAGGTAGTCGACATAGCGTTCGTAGCCGAAGCCGTCCTCGAACACGAAATCGAGCAGGCCGGTGCGGCCGGCATCGGTATCGGTCCAGATGTGCGAGCGATAGCTCAGGTAACCGTTCGGCTTGCCCTCGGTGAACGGGGAGTCGGCGAACAGCGCGGTCGCGATGGGCTGCAGCGCCAGCGACACGCGGAACTTCTTGACCATGTCCGCTTCCGACGACACGTCGAGATTGACCTGCACGGTGCTGGTGCGGGTCATCATGTCCAGGCCGAGCGAGCCGACCTTGGGCATGTACTCGCGCATGATCTTGTATCGGCCCTTGGGCATCCACGGCATTTCGTCGCGGCGCCACTTCGGCTGGAAGCCCATGCCCAGGAACCCCAGGCCCATCGGCTCGGCGACCGTGCGCACTTCCTTGAGGTGCTTGGCGGCTTCGCAACAGGTGTCGTGCAGGGTGGCCAGCTGGCCGCCCGAGAGTTCCAGCTGGCCGGCAGGCTCCAGCGACACGGACGCATCGTCACGGGTCAGGGCGATGACGCGGCCGTTCTCCTCGACCGCCGCCCAGCCGAACTGCATCAGCCCCTTGAGCAGCGCCTCGATGCCGCGCTCGCCATCGAACGTCGGCGGGCGCAGGTCGTCGGTGCGGAAGCCGAACTTCTCGTGCTCGGTGCCGATCTTCCAGTCCGCCTCCGGGCGCACGCCGGAAGCGAGATAGTCGATCAGCTGCGCGCGCCCTTCGGCGCCTGCGGCGATGGGTACATCCTTTACCTGACTCGGACCGGACACGGGAAACACCTCGTTCGACAAGACTGGGTTAATGCGGCCGCACAGCGGCAATCACAAGACGAGGCGCACAGGAAATCGCCGCTTCCCAGTCTAGCTCCCGCGGGCCTAGCACCAGCGTCCCGGCAGTGGTGTCACTGCGTTGCGGGAGCGCGCTTGCGTCGCCATCGGCCGACGTGGCCAATGGCGCGCACGCGGTGTGCCATCGGGCATCGCGGGCGCGCGCGGCCCCCTACAATCGCACCATGCCCAATACCGCATGCGTGCTGCGAACCGCCTTCCTGCTGATGCTGTGCTGCCTGCCGGCAACGGTGGCGGCGCAGTTGTCGACACGACTCGAACGCGGCAACGGCCCGGAGCCCAGCACGCTGGACGCACACCGTTGCCAGGAAGTGGCCTGCGGCAACGTGCTGCGCGATCTCTACGAAGGCCTGGTCACGGAAGATGCGCGCGGCCGGCTGGTGCCGGGCATCGCCGAACGCTGGTCGGTGTCGGCCGACGGTCGCCGCTGGACCTTCGTGCTGCGCGACGGCCTGCGCTGGAGCAACGGCGAGCCGCTCGATGCCGCGCAGGTGGTGGCCAGTTTCCGGCGCGCGTTCTCGCCGACGACCGCCGCGCCGTTCGGCGAGCTGTTCGACGCGCTCCATAACGCACGCAAGGTGCAGGCCGGCGAGTTGCCCTCGGCGGCGCTCGGCGTCACGGCGAACGATGCACGCACACTGGAGTTCGCGCTCGACCGTAGCGCGCCGTTGCCGGCATTGCTGACATTGCCAATCGCGTTTCCCGTGTACCTGCCGGCGGTCGCACGCCACGGCGCCGAGCACACGCGGCCTGGCAACCTGGTATCCAACGGGGCGTACCGGCTCACGTCCTGGACACCGCAGGCCAACCTCGTGGTCGAACGGAATCCGCGTTTCCACGGCGCCACCGGCGTGGCGATCGAGCGGGTGCGCTTCCATGTCACCGAGGACGCCGCCGCCGAACTGCAACGCTTTGCCGCCGGCGACCTGCACCTGACCGAAGTCGTGCCGCCGCAACCGCTGGCATCGTTGCGCGCGCGCTTCGGCGACCAGTTGCGGATCTCGCCCTACATCGGCGCGTTCTGGCTCGGCATGAACCTCACCCGTGAGCCGCTCGAAGGCCAGCCCGGGTTGCGCGAGGCGCTGTCGCTCGCGGTCGATCGCGACATCCTGACCCGTCACGTGACCGGACTGGGCGAGACCCCGGCGTTCGGCATCGTGCCGCCCGGCATTGCCGGCTACACGCCGGCGATGACGATCTGGTCGACATCGACGCAGGCGCAGCGTGAAGCGCGGGCGCGCGCGCTGTACCGCGCCGCGGGCTACTCGGTCGACAAGCCGCTGGTGATCGAACTGCGCTACAACACCTCCACCCCGCACCGCCGCCTCGCGCTGGCGGTCGCGGCGATGTGGCGCAAGGTGCTCGGCGTGCAGGTGCGACTGCGCAACGAGGAATGGAAGGTGTTCGTCGGCAACCGCAAACAGCGCGTGATCACCCAGGTGTTCCGCGGTGGCTGGATCGCCGACCTGCCGGACGCACGCAACTTCCTCGCCGCATTCGGAAGCGACGGTCCGCTGAACTGGACGGGCTTTGATGACGCCGGCTTCCGCGAGCGCCTGGCGAAGGCCGACGCGGCGGCATCGGAAGCCGCGCGCAACGCCTGGCTGCATGCCGCCGAAGTCCGCCTGCTCCAGGCCAACGCGGTGGTGCCGCTGTACTTCTACAGTTCCAAGCACCTGGTGTCGCCGCGCGTACGCGGCTTCGAGGCCAATGCGCTGGACCGTCATGCAAGCCGTTGGCTGCGGCTCCAGGATGCCCCGCGATGAAGCGTTTCGCCGCCCGATTGTTCGAAGCCTTCATCACGCTGTGGCTGCTTGCCACGCTGTGTTTCGTGCTGCTGCGCGCCGCACCCGGCGGCCCGTTCGACACCGAGAAGGCCGCGCCGCCGGAAGTGCAGGCGGCGCTCGCGGCGCAGTACCGGCTCGACCGTCCGCTGCCCGCGCAGTACGTGGCGTGGTTGGGCGATGTCGCACGCGGCGACCTCGGCCCGTCGTTCCAATACCCGGACTACACGGTCAACCGGCTGGTGGCCACCGCGTTGCCGGTGTCGGCGCTCAACGGCGGGGTGGCGTTGCTGCTCGCGCTCGCGCTGGGCATACCCGTGGGCGTGTGGGCGGCGCGACGCGCCGGCCGCTGGTCGGACCGTCTGCTGATGTTCGGCGCCGGGCTGGGCCTGGCGGTGCCCAAGTTCGTCGCCGCACCGCTCCTGGTGCTGCTGTTTGCGGTCACGCTGCACTGGCTGCCGGCCGGCGGCTGGGGCGGCACGCCGCTCGAAAGCCTGCGCAACATGGTGTTGCCGGTGATCGCGCTGGCCTTGCCCAACATCGCGTACTGCGCGCGCCTGACCCGCGCGTCGATGCTGGAAACGCTCTCGGCCGACTACCTGCGCGCCGCGCGCGCGCGCGGCCTGTCGGAAGCGCGATTGCTGTTCGCCCATGCGCTGCGGCCCGGCCTGTTGCCAGTGGCAGCGTGGTTGTCGCCGGCGCTGATCAATGTCGTCACCGGCTCGGCGGTGGTCGAACAGGTCTTCGGCATTCCCGGCATGGGGCGGTACTTCGTGCAGGGCGCGCTCAACCGCGACTACACGCTGGTGCTGGGCGTGGTGCTGGTGGTCGGCGCGGTGATCGTGCTGATCAACCTGCTGGTGGATGCGCTGCGCGGCTGGATGGACCCGCGGCTGCAGGACGCCACGTGATGGCGGGCGTCGCCTGCGCGGCAATGCCGGCGACGCCTTGGCATCGGGCAGCGGCATTGCCGGGGCGATGCCCGAACTGCGACGCCACGCCTGACGGCAGCGCAGGCCGCGCCACCGCGGTGACACGACCCGCGATCGGCACGACTAGAGCTCCAGCCAGCCGCCGATGACCTTGCGTGCTTCTTCGACACCCTGCTTGGACTCGCCGGAGAACACCTGCACGCTGACCGCGTCGCGGTACTCGGCCTGCATCTCCTTGCGCACTGCCAGCATCGCGTTGCCCTGCGCGCCGCGGCCGAGCTTGTCGGCCTTGGTCAGGATCGCGTGCGCGGGCAGGCCGCGGCTGACCGCGTAACCCAGCATCTGGCGGTCGTATTCCTTCAGCGGATGGCGGATGTCCATCACCACCACCAGGCCCTTGAGGGCCTCCCGGGTGCGGAAGTACTGGTCGATGAAAGCCTGCCAGTGGGCCTGCAGGTCCTTGGGGACCTTGGCGTAGCCGTAGCCGGGCAGGTCGACCAGGTACTTGTCGGTGTGCGGGGGAATATCGAAGAACACCAGCTGCTGGGTGCGGCCGGGGGTCTTGGAGACGCGGGCCAGGGCGTTCTGGTGGCAGATGGCGTTGAGTGCGGTCGACTTGCCGGCATTGGAGCGGCCGGCGAACGCAACCTCGAAGCCGCCATCGGCGGGAAGCTGCTTGGCGTTGTGGGCCGCCAGCAGGTATTTGGCGCGAGCAAGGGGATTGGACATGCCACTAGGATCGCACGCCCGGGCCGGACAGGCGGCGCGCGCCGCGCTCGGCGCCCCCGGAAGGACCCCGACGGCCCGCCCAATCGGCCCGTCCGACGCCCTGTCGCCAAGGCCGGATGTACGCCGCGTTGACCCGATTGCGGGCCGCGACGATAATTCCGCGGTTCCGGCGGCCGCGTGGCGGTCTGCCGCCCCAGTGTTTCGGAGCCCAGCTAATGCGCCAAGCCCGCGTCCTCGGCCTTGTCGGCCTCGCCGCCCTCGCGGCTGCCGCCGTCGCCGTTGCCCAGACCACGGTCACCCCGATCCCGGACAAGGCTCCGGTCGAAACCGCCCCGCTCACCACGGCGCCGGAGAAGACCGTGTGGGGCGACGCCAAGGCCGGCGCGACCAAGGCCGGCACCTGCGCGGCTTGCCACGGCCTCGACGGCAACCCGACCGACCCGCAGTACCCGCGTCTGGCCGGCCAGAGCGAGCGCTACGTCGCCCACCAGATTGCCCTGTTCAAGAATGGCCAGCGCAACACCGGCATGGCAGCTGCCATGAAGCCGTTCGCCGACGCGCTCAGCGCCCAGGATGCGCGCGACATCGGCGCCTACTTCGCGACCCAGAAGCCGGGCGCGGGCGTTGCCGACGATGCCGTCATCACCAGCGGCCCGTACAAGGACATGAAGTTCTTCGAGGTTGGCCAGAAGCTGTTCCTGGCCGGTGACCAGGCGCGCGGCATCCCGGCCTGCATGGCCTGCCACGGCCCAGGCGGCGCCGGCAACCCCGGCCCGGCCTACCCGGCCATCGCCGGCCAGCAGGCGGCCTACACCCAGCGCCGTCTCGAGGAATACCGCGTCGGCACGACCACCCAGGCCGATCCGCAGCTGTTCAACGTGATGGCCACCGTCACCAAGCAGCTCAGCGACGAGGAAATCCGCGCGTTGTCGAGCTACCTGCAGGGTCTGCACCCGCGCGCCGACGACGTCGCCAGCACCGGCGCCAAGCCGGCGCCGGCCGCCCCGGCAGCGGCGCCTGCCCCGGCGGCGACCCCGGCCGCTCCGGCCCCGGAAGCCGCGCCCGAGGCTGCTGCCAAGGACGCGTGAACTTCCGCCGCTCGCGGCGGTCACAACCTGAACTCCTGTGTTCATTCACGCCGGCCGCACGCATTACGGCCGGCGTTTCTTTTTTCAGCACCGGCGTCCCGTGCCCCGGGCCGTCGACCGGAGCCACATTCCGCCCGGCCCGTCGCATGATGTCGCCGCCCCCCAACGCCCCACGTCTTCCGCTCCTGTCGAGGTCGCCCCGATGAAGTCGCGCCTGTTGCCGTTGTTCGCCGTCCTGCTGTCCGCCCTGTTGCCGCTGGCCGCGTTCGCGGCAGCACCGGCCGGCCCACCGCCCGTGGAAGGCGTGGACTACGTCGTGATCGAGGGCGGCACGCCTTACGCCCCGGTACGCGGCAAGGTCGAGGTGGTCGAGGTGTTCGGCTACACCTGTCCGCATTGCGCCCATTTCGAACCGCTGATCAGCGCGTGGAAGGCGCGTCAGCCGGCCAGCGTCAATGTCGTCGCGGTGGCGGCGCCGTTTGGCGGCTACTGGACCCCGTACGCCAAGGCGTTTTTCGCCGCGCAACATCACCGCGTTCTCGCCCGCAGTCACGTCGCGATGTTCGCGGCCCTGCACGATCAGCGCTCGCTGCCGATCCAGAACGCGTCCACCGAGCAGATCGCCGGGTTCTATGCCGCCTACGGCGTCCCGGCCAAGCGTTTCGCGGCGACGATGGAATCCCCCGCCACCGCCGCGGCCCTGCAACGCGCTCGCGACTTCATCACCGCCAGCGGCGTCGAAGGCACGCCGACGCTGATCGTCAACGGCAAGTACCGCGTGATCGGCAAAGGCCCCGAAGACACGCTACGCATCGCCGATCACCTGGTCGCGCGCGAACGCGCTGCACGATGAACCACGGCGCGCGAGCGCCGGTATCCTTGATCCGATTCGTCGCGTCCGTGCCCATCGCGTGACGCTGCCCCCATCGCCCTTGCGGAGATCCACCCATGACCTCGCGTCTGTCCGTCCTGCTCCTCGCCCTGCTGACCCTGTCCGCCTGCACCCAGCAGAGCGGCACGCCCGTCGCCGACGGCACCTCGCCGGCACCGACCGCTGAAACCGCTCCGGCCGCTGGCACCGAGGCCGCCCCGCCCGTGGCCGCCGAGCCCGAAGCCGCCCGGACGCCGGGTCCGATCGTCCCGCCGACCGGTCCCGAGCCGGTGGTCGGCACCGATTTCGTCGAAGTGGCCGGCGGCCAGCCGTTCCAGCCTGGCTCGGGCCAGATCGAAGTGGTCGAGGTGTTCGGCTACACCTGCCCGCATTGCGCCACGTTCGAGCCGATGATCGACGCGTGGCAGGCCAAGCTGCCGGCTGACGTCAAGTTCACCCCCATCGCCGCGCCCTTCGGCGGCTACTGGCTGCCCTACGCGAAGGCGTTCTACACCGCCGAATCGATGGGCCTGCTCCGCAAGACCCACACCCCGATGTTCAACGCCGTGCACATCGACCGCACGCTGCCGATCCAGGGCGTCACCGACGAGCAGATCGCCAGCTTCTACGCCAAGTACGGCGCCGACGCGAAGCAGTTCCAGAGCACCATGTCGAGCTTTGCCGTCGACGCCAAGCTCAAGCGCGCCGCGCAGTTCCTGCAGCGCACCGGTGTCGAGGCCACGCCGACGATCATCATCAACGGCAAGTACCGCGTGATCGGCAAGGGTCCGGATGACGCCCTGCGCATCGCCGAGCACCTGATCGCCCGCGAGCGCGCCGCAAACGCGACGACCGCACCGGCACCGGCCGCCGCCCCCGCCGACACGGCCTCCAGCGCCGCGGCGCCCGCCAACGGCGGCTGAGCCACTCCCGGTCCGGCCTGGATGACCACGACGGCGTTCGCGGCACAGCGGCTACGGCTGCTGAGCGCCAACATCCAGGCCGGCTCGAGCACGCGCGGTTACCACGACTACGTCGCGCGCAGCTGGTCGCACGTGTTGCCCGCCGGAAACAAGCGCGGCAGCCTCGACACGATCGCCCAGCTGGCTGGCGACTTCGACATTGTCGGCCTCAACGAAAGCGACCCGGGCAGTCTGCGCTCGGGCTTCACCAACCAGACCCACTACCTGGCCCAGCGCGGCGGCTTCGACTACTGGAGCCACCAGCCCAACCGCAGTGTCGGCGGGTTCGCCTCCAGCGCGAACGGACTGCTCAGCCGGCTCGAGCCGCGCGAGGTCATCGACCATTCCCTGCCCGGCCGCATCAGCGGTCGCGGCGTGCTGATCGCGCGCTTTGGCGATGGCGACGACGCGCTGACCGTGGCCATCGCGCACCTCTCGCTGGGCGCGGCCTCGCGCACCTCGCAACTGGCCTTCATCGCCGAACTGCTGCACGACCACCCGCACGCGGTGCTGATGGGCGATTTCAATTGCTCGGTCGACCGGCCCGAGATGCAGGCATTGTTCCGCCAGACGCGCCTGCAGCCCCCCGAATGCGCGGTGCCGACATTCCCCAGCTGGCGTCCGCAGCGCGCGATCGACCACATCCTGGTGGGCGACGGCCTGCGCTGCTCGAACGCGCGCGCGCTGCCGGCCGCCTTCTCCGACCACCTCGCGCTGTCGCTCGACCTGGACGTCCCGGAAGCAGCACTGCGCTGACCCCGGCGCGCGCCGCAACCGGCGAGGTCGTCTCGTCGGGAGCAGACGAGGTACCGCTTCGCACAGCCCACGGCTCGCGACCCGCGACCCGCGACACCTTCCCCCACGTCCCTCCACCCGCGCTTCGCCAGGCGACGCTTTCGGCTGCCCACGCTGTGCGGCTTACCTCGTCCTGCTCGTCCCACAAACAACAACGGCCGAGGGATGCCCCCGGCCGTTGTCGATGACGCATTGCCTGGCGCGGCAGCAACACCGCGTCGGTCACGACGGCCCCGGAGCCCGGGGCCATCGCCATCACACCATCGGGCACATTCTTAGAAGCGCAGGTCCGCGCGCACGTAGAAGTAGCGGCCGCCCGGGATGTCGTAGGTCGACGCGTCGTAGCCGTTGAGCGAGCACGACAGGCAGATCGGCGGGTCCTTGTCGAAGATGTTGTTGGCACCGGCGGTCAGCTGCAGGCCCTTGAGCCAGTCGAACTTGTAGCCCACCTGGAGGTCGTGGTACGTGATCGCCTCCAGCGTGTTGGTGCCCTCGGCGGGGTTGCTGCACACCGGGAACGCCGCCGCATCGCCGCACTGCTCCTCAAGCTCGGAGATGTGACGCATCGTCCAGCCCGCGGTCCAGGGGCCGTGCTTCCAGTCGATCGAGGTGTTGGAGGTCCACTCCGGGATCGCGCTGTCGGTGACTTCCACGCCCACCGTGCGCGGCTGGACCTGGCCGGCCGCGCCGATCGCTTCGTACTTGGTGACGAAGGTGTTCTGCCAGCTGACCTTGAACTGGCCGATCGAGCTTTCCGGCAGCGTCCAGAACACGTCCGCGTCCCAGCCATCGGTGCGGATGGTGCCGAGGTTGACCAGGCGGTTGTTGAAGCTGTTGATGCCGCCGACCGACGAACGGGTGATGCCGTTGCAGTAGGTGGGGTCGAGCGTCTGCACGCACAGGTTGAGCTGGGTCTGCGCGTCGATGGCCTGCACCGCGCCTTCGATCTCGTGCTTGTAGAACGTCAGCTCGAGGTCGAGGCGATCCGACCAGGACACATCGTTGGCGAAGCCCGGGCTGAACACCATGCCGGCGGTGAAGCTCTTGGCCGTTTCCGGATCGAGGTCGGGGTTGCCGCCCGTGGTCACGGAGATCTGCGCGTTGGTCTGCTCGGCACCCACCGGCACGCCCAGCGCCGCGCAGTTGGCAGCGTTGCCGGTCGCCGGCGAGCCGTCCAGGCCGATCAGGCAGGGATCGTCGATCTGCAGGTCGGCGCGGCTGGCCGAACCGAACAACTCGCCGATCGACGGCGCACGGAAGCCCTCGGCGTAGGTGGCGCGCAGCAGGAACTCATCGGCCACCTGCCAGCGCAGGCCGTACTTGGGCGTGAACTGGCCACCGAAGGTCGAGTAGTCCGAGTAGCGGCCGGCCAGGCTCAGGTCGAGGCTCTTGCCGAAGGCGCCATCGCGCATCAGCGGCACGTTGAACTCGACGTAGGCTTCGTTGACGTCGTACTCGCCCGAGGTCGGCAGCGACGGCACGCCGTTGTAGTGGTTGACCGGCGGGTTTCCGACGTAGTTGATCGGGTCGGGCGTGTACGAACCTTCGTACTTGCGGTACTCGTAGCCGGCCGCGAACGACAGCGGGCCGGCCCACATGTCGAACAGGTCGCCAGAGATGTTGGCCGTGACCTGGTGCAGCTTCTGTTCGCTGCGATCGCGCACGATCGGCTGGATCCACGCCAGCATGTCCGGGGTGATCGAGCCGCGGCCGCCGAACAGGTTCAACGGGACGCAACCGGGCGTGGCCGCGCAGATGGCCGGATCGCCGAGCGCCAAGGCGATGTTGAAGATGTTGTAGCTGCCGTAGTTGGTCTGCTCGGCTTCGTTGCGGCTGCTGGAGATGTTGGCATCCCACGACCAGCCGTTGCCGAAGCTGCCTTCGATGCCGGCGCCGATGTACTGGGTGTCGACCTTCTGCTCGAAGCGACGGGGGCCGCCTTCGACCGGACGGCGGGCCAGCAGGACCAGCGTGGTTTCGTTCTGCGGGGTGTTGGGATCGTCAACCGAGACCAGGTCGAAGCCGAACGGGTTGTACGGGTTCAGGGCCGAGATCGTGATGTTGTCGGCGAACGGATTGCCGGTGCCCGCGTCGGCGCCCAGGAAGATCGGCTCGGGTGCGGCCTGGTTCGTCGATTCGCGACGGTTGACCAGGGCCTTCACGTAGCCCTGCAGGTTGTCGTTGAAGAAGTAGCGGAACTGGCCGAACACGCCCATGCGCTTGGACGGCGTCAGCAGCAGGTTGAACTCGGAGAACGCAAACCGGTCGGCCGTGGTGAAGCAGTGGTAGCTGTCGGTGCGTGCGCAACCGGTCTGCGACGGGTCGTAGGTCGGGTCACTGTCGCCGGCGTTGGGCGCCAGGCTCAGCGTCTGCCCGGTGTTGGGGTCGGTGATGACGAAGCGGCCGTCCGGGGTCGCCGAGCTGCCGAAGGTCAGGCCAGTGCCCGGAATCGGAAAGCGCGACTGCTCGCGGGTCCTGGATTCGATCTTCTTCTGCTCGACGTAGCTGGCACCGACGAAGAAGTTGCTGTTCTCGCCGTTCTTGCCCCAGCCCAGGTCGACGCCGGTCAGGGTGCCGTCGCCTTCGCCGTACTCGCCGAGGTTGAGCGAAATCTGACCGCCTTCGAAGTTGCGACGGGTGATGATGTTGACCACGCCGGCGATCGCGTCCGAGCCGTACAGCGAGGACGCGCCGTCTTCGAGGATCTCGATGCGCTCGACCAGCGCCAGCGGGATGGTGTTGAGGTCGGTCGCCGCGCCCACGCCCGAGGCGGAGGATTCGTTGACCCAGCGCATGCCGTCGACCAGCACGAGGACGCGCTTGGGACCGAGGTTGCGCAGGTCGACCTGGGCCGAGCCGGCGCCGACACCGTCGCCGTTGGGCGAGAAGCCGAAGTTGCCCGAGGAGTTGAACTTGGTGTTGAGCGCCGAGCCCGAACCCGTCAGTTCCTGGACGATGTCGCCGATGGAGGTCAGGCCGGTCTTCTCGATGTCCGCACGACTCAGGGTCTGAACCGGGGTCTGGCTTTCGATCTCGGCCTTCTTGATGCGCGTACCCGTGACCTGGATGGTGTCCAGCGTCTTGGTATCACTGGTTGCGGGTGTTGCTTCCTGCGCGGCTACCAGGCCGGGCAAGGTGAGCAACAGGGACAACTGGATGGCCTTGGCCAATGTCTGGCGGCGCAGCGCTTTCATCGACTTCTCTCTCCCTGAACGTTCGAAATGGCGTTTGTCGACCGTACCCCCCGGGCCACGGCGTCACGAGGTTGTAAACAATTCGTGAAGCCGCCACAAGCGGCAAAGTCACCAAGGCCGTCGGCTATTGACGGACGGCATGCCCGGCAAGTACCCACCGCCGGGTAGCGAAACCCCCGGGAGAGACGGGGCTGGCTGGCCAGTCGAGGGCTTTGGGATCAGGCGCCCATCAGCAGGCTGGCGCCAACGCTGACCAGGAACAGCGCGAAGACCCGCTTGAGCGTGTCGCCCGACAGGTGGTGGGCCAGGCGCGTGCCGTACGGCGCGGCCACGACCGAGGCCAAGGCCACACCGATCGCGGCGGGCAGGTAGACGTAGCCGATCGCGTGCGAGGGCAGCGCCCCGGGCGGTGCATGGAGGGCATAGCCGAACGCGCTGGCCAGGCCGATCGCGATGCCGCACGCCGACGAGGTGCCCACCGCCCGCACCGGCACCACGCCGCGCCAGACCAGCAACGGCACCGTCATGCTGCCGCCGCCGATTCCGACGACGGCCGACAGTGCGCCGATGCCGAGCCCGGCCGTGGTCATCAGCGGCCCTTGCGGCGTGGGCTGCACGCCATCGAGCGATGGCCGCGACTTGCTGAAGGTCAATTGCGCGGCCGCCACCAGGCAATAGCCGGCGACGATGTAACGCAGCACGTCGTCGTCGACCTTCACCGCCACGCCGCTGCCAAGCCACCCACCCAGCAGGAGGCCCGGCACCATCCACGCCACGGTCGGCCATAGCACGCTGCCGCGTCCGGCATGCGCGCGCGCCGATGCCGCCGCGGTCATCACGATGCTGGCCAGCGAGCTGGCGAGCGCGGCGTGCATGGCCGCCTCCTGCGGCACACCCAGCAGTGGCAGCAGCCACGCCAGCGCCGCCACCAGCACCAACCCACCACCGACGCCCAGCAGGCCTGCGAGCACGCCGGCGATGGCACCGAGCACGGGGAAGAGCAACCAGGTCAGGGGCATGGGTGGCCGTCGGGACGAGTGATGGAAGGGTGAGACGGGTGCGTCGATGTCGCTTCGATTGTGCCTGAGCGCGCCGAGGCATCGATCGGGATGCGTTCGCAACGCCAGTTCCTGCGCTCGGTCGCCATCCGTAAATTCGCTGCGCGCTATAGTCCGCCGATGCTTCCGCCCCCCCTTCGCATCGCCATCGCGGCACTCATCACCCTGTTCGGCACCAGCGCCTGCGCCGATGTCGGATCGACGTCGTCGATGGCCACCGCCGCGGCCGCCGCTCCAGCCGCCACGCGATCGGCGCCGCCTGCGCGCGTGGACGCGCTGTTGCCGCGCGTGCGGCTTGCGCTCGACGCCGCCGAACGCGGCGACTACGACGCCGCCCAGTACGCCGACATCGTCCGCCACCCGCTGCAGGGCTGGGTCGAGTACGCCGCCCTGCGGCACAACATCGACGCCGTCCCGGCCAGCCAGGCACAGGCCTTCCTCAGCCGTTATGCCGGCCAGCCGGTGGCCGCGGTGTTCCGCGATGCCTGGCTGGCGGCGTTGGCGCGGCGGGAGGACTGGACGACCTTCGCCACCGCGTGGCAAGCGCCGGCCGAGGCCAGCAGCGCCAACCTCGGCCTGCGCTGCGCCGAACTCACCGCCCGCCAGGTCCTGGGCCGCGCCGACGCGCGGTGGACGAGCGACGTGCAGGCGATCTGGCGCGGCAACGGCCAATCGCTCCCGGACGGCTGCGACGCGCCGATCGCGGTACTGGCCGCACAGGGAGGGCTGACGCCGGAGCTGCGCTGGGAACGTTTCGACCGCGCCGCGCAGGCCCTGCAACCGGCGGTCATGCGCAGTGTCGCGCGCGGCCTGCCCAGCGCCGATCAGGCCCTGGCCGAGGACTACGCCGCCTTCATCGCCGCGCCGCATCCGCGGGCGCTGAACTGGCCCAAGACAGCGCGAAGCCGACTGGTCGCCTCGCACGGCCTGGCGAAGCTGGCCAAGGATTCACCGGCCAGCGCCGAGGCACAGTTGCCCCGTTACGCCGATGCACTGGGTTTCGACGAAGCCGATCGCGGCCGTGTGCTGTACCCCATCGCACTGTGGACGGTGGCTTCGTACGAGCCAGACTCCGCTCGCCGCCTCAATGCGGTGCCTGCGGCCAGCTACGACGACAAACTCCACGAGTGGCGCGCACGCGAAGCGATGGCGCGTTCGGACTGGGCCGCCGCGCTCACGGCCATCCGCGCCATGCCCGAGCCGCAGCGCAGCGATTCGCGCTGGCAGTACTTCGAGGCGCGCCTGGCCGAGAAGACCGGCGACCAGGCCACCGCCACGCGCCTGTACCGCCTGGCGGCAACCAAACCCGAGTTCCACGGCTTTCTCGCCGCCGACCGCGTGCGCGCCGACTACGCGCTGTGCCCGCTCGATACCGATGCCGGCAGCACGGTGATTGCCGCCGTGGCGCGCGATCCCTCGCTCGATCGCGCGATCGCGCTGCACCAGCTTGGTCGCAACAGCTGGGCGGTACGCGAATGGAGCGACATGATCTCGCGCCTGGACGCCAATCAACGGCGTGTCGCGGTCGACATCGCCCAGGCCAGCGGCTGGTTCGATCGCGCCGTGTTCGGACTGGGCAAGGCACCCGAGGACCTTCGCCACTACCGTCTGCGTTTTCCGCTGCACCACGACGCCACCATCCGCCGTGAAGCGGCGACCAACCGCCTCGACCCGGCCTGGGTCGCCGCGGAGATCCGCGCCGAAAGCGTGTTCGATCCGAACGCGCGCTCGGGCGCCAACGCGATGGGCCTGATGCAGGTGGTGCCGGCCACCGGCGCCGCGGTTGCCGCCCGTCTCGGCCTGCCGTGGGGCGGCGCGGCCAGCCTGTACGACGCCGACACCAACATCGTGCTCGGCACGGCCTACCTGCGACAGTTGCTCGACCAGTACGGCGGCCAGCCTTACCAGGTGCTCGCCGGCTACAACGCCGGACCCGCACCGCTGGCACGCTGGCAGTCGCAGCGTCCCGGCATGGACCCGGATTTCTGGATCGAGACGATCAGCTACAAGGAGACTCGCGACTACGTCGCCCGCGTGCTGGCATTCAGCGTGGTCTACGACTGGCGCCTCAATGGCGATGCGCTGACGCTGAGCGAGCGCATGCGCGGGCGCCTGGACGCACCGCGCAAACGCTTCATCTGCCCCGCCACCGCGGCCAACTGAGCGAGGACACGCGCATGCACGCAGGTCACGTCGTGGTCCTGGGCGGCACCGGGTTCGTCGGTCGCCATCTCGTCCCGCACCTGCTCGCCGCAGGCCATCGCGTCACCGTGCTCAGCCGCGGCGGTGACCCCGCCAAGCGTGCGGCGATGTCGCGCGCGGCCAGCCTGCGCGAGGGCGATCCGCTCGATGTGGGCTTCCTGCGCGGTGCGTTCGACGACGCCGACGCCGTGGTCAACCTGACCGGCATCCTCAACGAGCGCGGCGACAACGGGCGCGGATTCGAACAGGTGTTCGTCGGCATCACCGAAGCGGTGATCGCCGCCATGCGCGCCGCCGGCGTACGGCGCTTGCTGCAGATGAGCGCGCTCAACGCAGGTCCCGCCGAGAGCCACTACCTGCGTGCGCGCGGCGAGGCCGAGCAACGCGTGCGCAGCAGCGCACTGGACTGGACGCTGTTCCGACCCTCGGTGATCGCCGGCCCCGGCGACGGCCTGTTCTGCCGGTTCGACGCCTTGCTCAGGCACTTGCCGGTACTGCCGATCGGCCGCGCCGACGCACGCTTCCAGCCGGTCTGGGTCGACGACGTCGCGGCGGCCTTCGTGCGCGCCCTCGCCGACGACACCACGATCGGCAAGCGCTACGACCTGGTGGGTCCGCAGGTGATGAGCCTGTCGGACATCGTCAAGGCGACCGCGCGCGCACGCGGCCGCACGCGGCTGGTGCTGGCGCTGCCAAACGCGCTCGGCCGGCTGCAGGCGAACATCGGCGAGTTCCTGCCCGGAAAACCGATCAGCCGCGACAACTGGCGCGCGCTGCAGCTCGATTCGGTCAGCGCCGACAACGGCCTGCCGCGGTTGAAGATCACACCGACCGACGTGCTGGCGCGCCTGGGCGAGATCCTTCCGGAGCGATAGCGCCGCCCCACGCACGGCGGGCCCGCGCGGGCACCGACGCAGGTCCGGCGCGCATGGGCGACAATCGACAGCGACGGTCGCCACGCGATCGGCACTCGATGACCAAGGAGATTGCGATGGGCCTGCTCGACACACTGCTCGGCCACGCCGGCGAAAAATCCACCGACAAGGTCGGCGACGACTTCGCCCCGCTGCTCGCGCCTGGCGAGACGGTGCAGCGCGCGTTCGGCGAGATCCGCGACCTGATCGTGTTCACCGACCGACGCCTGATCCTGGTCGACAAACAGGGCGTGACCGGTCGCAAGACCGAGTTCCTGAGCCTGCCCTACCGCAGCATCGTGATGTTCTCGCTGGAGACCGCCGGGCATTTCGACCTGGAGTCCGAACTGCGCGTGTGGGTGTCGGGCCAGCCCGCGCCGATCACCCGGCACCTGGGCCGCAGTTCCGGCGCGGAAGACATCATCGCGCTGCTGGCGCAGAACTCGCCGCGCTGACGGCGGTCGGTGGCGGGTCACGGCAACCGTGCACGACCCGCGATCCCGGGCGGCCGGCACACAGGCCGTCGCCGCACACCCTGTTCCCGCTTTGCACGCCCTGCCATTCACCTGCCGCCGTCCACCATCGATGCCATGAAGACCTACCTCGTCGGCGGTGCCGTCCGCGATTCCCTGCTTGGCCGAGAACCCGGCGATCGCGACTACGTCGTGGTCGGGCAGGACCCGGCCGCGATGGAGGCAGCGGGGTTCAAGCCCGTTGGTCGCGACTTCCCCGTGTTCTTGCATCCGGACACGGGCGAGGAGTACGCACTGGCGCGAACCGAGCGCAAGTCCGGACGAGGCTATCGCGGCTTCGTCGTCGACGCCGATCCGTCGGTGACGCTCGAGGAAGATCTCGGCCGCCGCGATTTCACGATCAACGCGATCGCCCGGGAACTCCACGACGACGGCAGCCCCGGCGTGCTGGTCGATCCGCACGGCGGCGTGCGCGACCTGGAAGCGCGGCTTCTGCGCCACGTCGGCCCGGCGTTCGAGGAGGATCCGTTGCGTGTGCTGCGCGCGGCCCGCTTCATGGCGCGTTTTGCGCCGATGGGTTTTCGTGTCGCCGACGAGACGATGGCACTCATGCGGCGCATGGCCGCGTCGGGCGAGCTGTCGGAGCTGGTGCCCGAGCGCGTGTGGCAGGAGCTGCGCCGCGCGCTCGCCAGTGAGCGGCCCTCCGCCTTCCTGCGCACCCTGCACGACGCCCACGCGCTTGGCCCGGTGTTGCCCGAGCTGGAGGCGCTGTACGGCGTGCCGCAACGCGCCGAATTCCATCCTGAGGTCGATACCGGCGTGCACGTCGAGATGGTCTGCGACATGGCCGCGCAACTCGCGCCCGGCGACGATCTGATCGGCTTCGCCGCACTCACTCACGACCTGGGCAAGGCGCTGACGCCCGAGCACGTACTGCCCGGACACATCGGCCACGAGCAGGCAGGCATTGCGCCGCTGCAGGCGCTGTGCACGCGCCTGCGCGTTCCAGTCGAACACCACCAACTCGCGCGGATCGCCTGCATCGAGCACCTCAACGTGCACCGCTTCGATCAGCTTCGCGCGTCGACCGTGGTCGATCTGATCGGTCGCTGCGACGGCTTCCGCAAGCCCGAGCGGATCGCGCAGCTGGCACGCGTGTGCGAAGCCGACAAGCGCGGACGCGGCGGTAATGACACAGCCGACTACCCGCAGGCGCGCGCCTTGCTGGCTGCGCACGCGGCGGCGATGCGCGTTCGCGCCAGCGATCTGTCGCCGAATCTCACCGGCGCGGCAATCGGCGAAGGCATGCGTCGCGCGCGGATCGCCGCCGTGACGGCCAATCGCGCCAACGACGTGGACGCGTAAGGCGCAACGATCGCCTTCGCCTGCCGGCGTGCGACCGGCGCGGACACTGCAGACGCATTCGATGATCGGACGCCGGCCTTCGCGCGCCGACACCGCAACCGTGCGTCGCCTCGCTGGCCGTCAGCAGCGATCACCGACGTCTAACAGGATGGGCCCTCGACCACGAACGCATGCAGCGCGATGGCATGCGGCCCGCCGCCGGGATCGCGCCCGCACACCCTGTACCCACGCAAGCGCGTCGCGCTGGCGCAGGCGCGCGCCATGGAGAACGACATGAAACGGATGTTGAATCGGATGTTGATTCGGATGTTGATGATCGCAGCGCTGCTGGTTTCCGCGAATACGCTGGCCACACCGCCGGGCTGGTCGGACACGAGCACCGCTGCGGCGACCGGCTACTGCCTGGCCAAGCACCCCTACCTCAGCCTCGCCACCGGCGCCTTCACCAGTGATGGCTACGAAGTCGTGGCACCGCCCGGCGTGGTCGGCGCGGTGCGGCGAAACTACATGTACAGCCGCACGTCGACCACCGCCGACGAAGGGCGTTTCAACAGCTGCGCGGCGGCGTGCAAGCAGTTCGGGCGGCAGTACGCTCCGACCTACAGCGGCGTGCCGCTGCGCCAGCAGGTGCGTTGGGGCACCGGCGTCACGCTGATCACCAGCGGCATCGGCGACATCGGCGCGCTGGCAATGCGCGATCGCGACTTCTACCTGGGCCACGATGTGGTGGCCGGCTTCTGGTCGCGCGGCAACACCTGGCACGAGAGCGATGTCGCGCAGGCGGATTACTGCTGCTGCCAGGCACGTTGATCCCGTCGTCGACGCACACGGCCGCCTGAGCCCAGGCGAACGAACGCCGGCAGCATCGCGCGGCGTCGCCGGCGCCCTGTTCGTTGACCACAAAAAACCGGGCGGCCTCGCGGCCGCCCGGTGTCGTTTCATGCCGCTGCGATGACGATCAGAAGCGGTGGTCGAACTTCACGTACCAGCTGCCGCCGTTCATGCCGAACGGCATGGTTTCCCAGCCGTACTTGAAGCCCAGCTGCGGGAACGGTGCACCGCCGACTTCATCCCACTTGTCGGGATAGGTATCGAAGATGTTGTTGCCGCCGACGGTGACACTGGTGCTCTCGTTGAATGCATAACGAATGCCCAGGTCGAACAGCGTCTTGCCGCCCCAGGTCTGCTTGATGCCCGGCGTGAAGCCCTCGCCGGTGACCGAGCCGTAGTAGTTGCCCCGGCCGGTGATCTGCCACTTGCCCGCCTCGTACACCGCCTGCAGCACGTGGTGCGAGCGCGGCTGGCCGCGCTCGACCAGCGTGATCTGGGTGTCGTCGAACAGCTGCGTCGGCGACAGGATGGCCGACTGCGACCGGCGCTCCTTGACCTCGGTCTTGTTGAAGTGCACCAGCGCGGTGAGGTTGAGCTTGTTGCCGCTGGCGAAGGTGGTGTTGTGGTTGGCGACGATGTCCAGGCCGGTGGTGCGCGTGTCGATCGCGTTGGTGAAGAACTGCGCCTGGCCGACGTTGAACGGCGCCAGCGCCGCGCGGATCGGGCAGTTGCTGTTGGTCGCGTTGCAGGCCAGGCCATCCGTGCCGACGGTCTCCGGGGCGATGTTGCCCGAGAAGATGATGCGATCGTCGATGTCGATGCGGAACAGGTCGGCGGTCAGCGAGAAGTTCTCGTTGGGCTTGATGACGAAGCCGACCGAGCCGCTCTTGGAGGTTTCTTCCTGCAGCGGACGGATGCCCAGTGCGCGTGTGACGGCGCTGTCCTGGCGCGCGGTCAGGGTGTCGGTCAGCACGCCGGTGCCCGGGCTCAGGTTGGTCGACACCTGGCTGTAGAACTGCTGCTGCACGCCCGGCGCGCGGAAGCCGGTGGACGCCGTCGCGCGGATGGCGAACTTCTCGGTCGCGTCAAAGCGCGCCGACAGCTTGCCGATGGTGGTGTTGCCGAAGTCCGAGTAGTCCTCGAAGCGCACTGCGGCGCCGAGCAGGAGCTTCTGGGTCAGGTTGGTTTCCACGTCGAAGTACGTGGCCCAGCTCGTGCGGTTCTCGTCGACTTCGGTGCCCGGAGTGAAACCGGGGAAGCCCTGCATGCCCGGCGCGGCGACGCCGCCGTTCTGGCCGACGATGATGATCGACGGATCGTTGTTGCGGCCGTAGGTGTACGACACCGGGTCGCCGGCGATGATCTGGTACGCATCGCGGCGCCATTCCAGACCGGTCGCGAGGTACAGCGGGTTGCCGTTGAAGCCGTCGACGCTGCCGCTGAAATCCAGGTTGAACGTGGTCTGCTCGAACTTCAGCGTGCCGGTGTCGGCCGAGGTCGGCGACGCACCGTGGATGCCGGCGGCCGGGTTGGCCGGATCGATCGGCTCGTACCACCAGCTGACGTTGACCGAGTTGCTCTCGAAGAAGCCGAACTTGCTGCGACCGTGGTTCAAGGACACGTCCCAGTCCCACGTATCGTTGATTGCGCCCTTGAAGCCGACGGCCAGCGAGGCGTCGTCGACCGTCGTCTCGATGGTCGGCAGGAACCCGTTGGGATACAGCGCCGGCACCGTGCGGTCGTCGCCAGCGCTGCGGAAGAAGCCCGAGGAGTTGCCCTCGCGACGCGACAGGCCGCCGAACCAGTACAGCTCGCCGTTGCCCAGCGGGATGCCGCCGTTGAGCCAGAGGTAGGCGTCGGTGGCGTCGGCATCGCCCAGGCGCTGGGTCACGCGCGGCGGATCGACGCGCAGGCTGTCGGGGCCGGCGCGATTGGTCTCGCCGCGGTCGCGGTACTCGGCGGTGAGGTTGAGGTAGCCCTCGGCGCCCAGCTGGAAGCCGGTGTTGACCGAGCCGTGCAGCAGCTCGCCGTCGCCAGCGTAGGCCTCGCCCACCTCGAACGACACATCGGTGTGGTCGGTCTGCTTCTTGAGGATGATGTTGATCACGCCGGCGATCGCGTCCGAACCGTACTGCGCGGCAGCACCGTCGCGCAGCACTTCGATGCGCTCGATCGACGAGACCGGGATCGCGTTGATGTCGGTGCCGGCCGAGCCGCGGCCGATGGTCTGCTGGACGTTGACCAGCGCCTGCTGGTGGCGGCGCTTGCCGTTGACCAGCACCAGCACCTGGTCGGGACCGAGCGAGCGCAGCGTGGCCGGGCGCAGGATGTCGGTGCCGTCGGAGACGAACGTGCGCGAGAAATTGAACGAGGGCTCCAGCATCTGGAGGATCTGGCCGACCTCGAGCGCGCCGGTGGCGTTGAGCTCTTCGCGGCCGATCACGTCGACCGGTGCGGCGGTGTCTTCGGCGGTGCGGCCGCGCACGCGCGAGCCGACGACTTCAATGCGTCCCAGCGTGGTGGGCTCGGCACCGGCCTGGGTACCAGTTTGCTGCGCCTGGGCGGGAACGGAGACGGCGGCGACCAGCGCGGCGGACACCGCGAGCGCCAACCGGGTACGGACTGCTGCGGACATGTGCGGTTTCCTTGCGAAGAGGGTTTGGGCGGACTTCCCCTGTCAAAGTCCGACGCCGAGCTTCACAATTTATTAACCCTTGCGCAAGTCGGTCGATCACATTGCCGAATCTGGCGAGAGCGCGGCGCGAGCCATGACCGACGGGCGGTCGGTCGCCGCGTCTTAGCCCAGTCGCCCGTCGAGCCGCTGCAACCAGCGCGCAGCCGGGGTTGCGGCGAACAGCAGGCCAATCAGCACGCCCACCGTGTTGGCCACCATGTCGGCCGGATCGGCCATGCGCGTGGTGGTGAGCGCGGCCTGCGCGAATTCGATGCCGATCCCGTAGCCAACCAGGCCGGCGGCGGCCAGCGCGCGCGGCCGCAGGCGCACGAACAACATCGCGGCATACCCCGACAGCAGCGCATAACCCACCACGTGCTCGAGCTTGTCGACGCCGTGGAAGGGCGGGGACGGCAAGTGGGAAGCAGACATCAGCGAACCCACCGCGACCAACGCGATCATCGCCACCCAGCCTCCCACCCACAGCCACGGACGCCGGAACCGATGCAGCGATGGCGCTTTCGCGTGCGGCGTCGAACGGGCCGTCGCGACGGCATTCAAGGCGGCATCACCGACCACGGCATCGCCTGCCGCACCGCCCACCGCAGCGGCGTCAGTAGCGCCGTCGGCAAGCAGCGGCGCACCTGCGCTGGCGTCGGACACCTCGGTCACAACCGGAAACTCAGGTCGCCGGCGAGGAAGGCGGTGCCGAAGGCCACGTCCTTCTCGAAGCCCATCACCTGGAAGCGCTCGCCCATGCCGCTGGGCAGGGTCAACTTCTTGACCTCTTCCGTGCGGCGCAGGCGCTCGCCGTCGTCGGCGATGCGCTCGATGCGCTCGAGCACGCCGGCCATGCCGTTGCCGAGCAGGAAGCTGGCCTGCGAGCAATAGCCGGCGAAATCGAAACCAGCGGCAACCCCCGCCTCGGCCAGCGCGGTGAAATCCACCGACGCGGTGATGTCCTGCAGCCCCGGCCAAAGCAGCGGCTGGGCATGCATGCGGTGGCGGTAGAACGCGCGCAGGGTGCCGTCGCTGCGATCGGGCAGGTAGTACTCGCCACGCGGGTGGCCGTAGTCGACGAACAGCATCGCGCCACGCCGCATGCCACCGGACACGGCCTGGATCCAGTACGGCAGTTGCGGCAGCAACTCGGAGCGGTAGCCCTCGGCGAAACGGTGCCCGATGCGCTGCTCGACCTGGCGCACGGTGTTGCCCAGGAAGTCGTCCGCCGGGCGCAGCACCGTCACGAAACGGCCGTCCTGGACCGCGACGTGCTCCTCGTGCACCTCGTCGTTGGCGATCGCAAAGCGCGGCGTCGGCAGGGCGTCGATCACTTCGTTGGCGAACAGCACGCCGTCCCAATCGTGCGGCAGCGGTCCGTCGGGCCAGTCCAGCAACGCGAACAGCGGCGCGGACAGGCGCTCGCGCAGGCGTTCACGCTGGCGCTCGCGCAACTGGGCGCTGGGTTCGAGGATCAGGTAACGGTCCGGCAGCGCATCCAGTTCGAGCAGGCGCTTGAGCGCGACCTCGGCGAAGGCGCCGGTGCCGCCACCCAGTTCGAGGAACAACGCGGACGGGCCAATCTGCTGCAGCACCGGCGCGATGCCTTCTGCGACGCACGCGGCGAAGATCGGACCGATCTCGGGCGCGGTCACGAAGTCGCCCTCCTCGCCGAACTTGCTGGCCCCGGCGCTGTAGTAGCCCAGGCCCGGCGCGTACAGGGCGAGCTCCATGAAGCGCGAGAACGGAATGGCACCGGCGTCGCTGGCGGCGATCTCGGCGCGGATGGCCGCGGCGAGGCGTTCGCTGTGCGCGAGCGCGTCGGGATCGGGGGTCGGCAAAGTGTCCACGAAAACTCCGGCTGTACTGGCGTGCAGGATACCCGTCGGGCCCGGAATGCCGGGAATCGGCCGCCACTGGCGAGATCCGCGGGACGCCGCGGGCCCGTCGTGAGGGCATCGCGTGGCAGGGCCCACGGTGACCAGACGTCACGGTCGACGCCGGCCCGACGCGCGCACGGCTTCCCCCTTTTCGCGCTTCCGGCCCATCATCGGCACACCGATCCGTCGCGATGGAGCCCCAAGATGCCGCCAGCCACCCGCCCCGTCGCCCTTGTCACCGGCAGCGCACGCCGCATCGGCGCGGCCATCGCGCGCCGCCTGCATGCCGCCGGGTACGACCTCGCCCTGCATTTCCGCAACTCGCAGGCAGCGGCGGAAGCGCTCGCCGGCGAGCTCGAACGCGCGCGTCCGTCCAGCACCCTGCTGCTGCAGGGCGACCTGGCCCAATTCGATCGGCTGCCCGAGCTGGTGGCACACAGCGTCGGCCATTTCGGCCGGCTCGATGCCTTGGTCAACAACGCGTCCGACTTCCGTCCGACCGCGTTCGGCAGCACCACGCCGCAGGAGTGGGATGCGCTGTTCGCGAGCAATGCGCGCGCGCCGTTCTTCCTCGCCCAGGCCGCGGCGCCGCACCTGCGCGCCCGCGGCGGCGCGATCGTCAACCTCACCGACATCTACGCCGAGCGGCCCCTGCCGGGCCACGGCGTGTACTGCATGGCCAAGGCCGCACTGTTGATGATGACGCGCGCGCTGGCGCTGGAACTGGGCCCCGAGGTCCGCGTCAATGCGGTGTCGCCCGGCGCGATCCTGTGGCCCGAAAGCGGCGGCGACGCGGCCGCCCAGCGCCGAATGCTCGAACGCACGCCGCTGGGCCGCACCGGCACTCCCGAAGAGGTGGCCGACGCGGTTCGCTGGCTGTTGCAGGACGCCAGCTACAGCAGCGGCCAGGTGTTGCACCTGGACGGCGGCCGGATGCTCGCCGGCTAGGTGTCTGCGGCGCCGGGAATGCACTCCCCGGCGCCTGCGCGTGCCGCGTGCTTACTTCGGCGCGAACGCCGATTCCAGATTCAACGCCTCGAAACCCACCGGCGTCTCGCCGTGGGTCGCGAACTGGTACAGCGCTGCTGAGTACACGCCGCTGAGCGCGGCCTGCACCACGCCCAAGGCCATCAGCGCGAGGATCGCCAGCACCACCACCACGCCACCCAGCCAGATGGAAAGCTGGAACGCGACGAACGCCAGCAGCCCGCCAAGCAGGATCACGCCGAAGCTGGCCAAGCCGAACACCATGCCGATGCCGACGGTGCCGATCGCGTTTTCGCCCCAGGTGCGCTTGAGCAGGCTGGCGCTCTTCTTCAGCGCCACGACCGGGCCCACGTCGTGGGAGACCAGCACGGGCACCACCATGAAGGTGGCCAGCGTCCACGCCACGCCGGCGCCGCTGCCGATCAGGCGCACCAGCACGTTGTCCTGATCCTTGAGCCACTTCAGCGCGATGCCGACCGTGGCCGCGATCGCCGCGTAGCCCAGGATCGGCACGATGCGGTCCTTGGCGATGTTGAAACCGTCGCGCAGGCTGGGATCGCCGCCGTCGAGCCGGATCATCGCCGCGCCGACCAAGGCGCTGTTGAAGAAGATGATCACCGTGTACTGGCAGAAGTAGAACAGGAAGCCCCAGACGACACCCGACGCGCCGAAGCCGTTCTCGAACACCCGCCAGCCGATCACCGGCACGGCGAAGCTCACCAGCACCAGCAGGGTGGCGATCGCGGAGATCATCGGGAACAGCATGAGTTCCTTGTCCGAACGCAAGACCGTCGCGCTGGCCTTCACCAGCCCCCAACTACGCGAAAACTTCTCGAACATCGTGGCGTCCCCATGGAAAGTCCCGCGGAGTCTCGGTCCGATCCGGCCGCGCCACAAGTCGGCGCGGCGCGTATCCGTGATCTGCGGCACGGCCGGCTAGGTCGTCGGCGGTCCGGATCGGGCCGTGCCCGGATGGGTGCGCTAGTACTGGCCGTCCAGCGCGAAGATCCGCTGGCGGTCCTTCCAGCGGCCCTGGCTGAAATCGGGAAACGCCACGGTCTGGTTGCCGGCGGCGATCGACTGCTCCGACAGCGGGGTGATGGCGCTCCAGGCAACCGCGTCGTAGATGTCGATCGGCATCGGTGCGCCGCGCTTGAGCGCTTCGATGAAGGCGTGCACCACGAAGAAGTCCATTCCGCCGTGGCCGGCGCCGGCGGCCTGTGCGCCATGACGCTGCCACAGCGGGTGGTCGTGGCGATCCAGCCACGGCTGCGCCGGCTCCCATTGGTGCGGCTGCGGGCTCTTGCCTTCGATGTACAGCGATTTGTTGACGTCCATCCACAACCCTTCGGTGCCCTGCACGCGGAAGCCCAGCGAGTAGGGCCGCGGCAACGAGGTGTCGTGGGTCAGCACGATCGTCTGGCCGTTCTCGCAGGCGATCTGGGTGGTGACGACATCGCCCAGCGCGAACCGGACCTGCGCATTGGGATGGCCGGCACCCGCGTTGTCGACCACGTAGTCGTGCAGGCCGCGCGCGTTGCTGGCATAGCTGGTCAGCCGCGTGAAACGGTTGCCGCGATGGATGTCCAGCCACATCGCGCAGGGCCCGATGCCGTGGCTGGGATACAGCTCGCCGTTGCGGCGCACGGAGTGCGCGGTGCGCCAGCGCGCCTCCGACCAGCCCTGCTCGCCGAACTCGACGCCGCCACCGGTGGCCTTGCCCGGCTCGCCGGAATTGAACTTGACCGCGCGCAGATCGTGCTCGTAACCGCCCTGGACATGCACCAGCTCACCGAACAGGCCCTGCCGGACCATGCCCAGCACCGCGAGCACGTCGCGGCGATAGCACACGTTCTCCAGCAGCATGTACGGCGTGCCGGTCTGCTCCTGGGTACGCAGCACCTGCCAGTGGTCGTCCAGCGTGATGCCCGCGACGACCTCGCACCCGACCGCGACCTTGGCCTGCATCGCCGCGATCGCCATCGGCGCATGCAATTCCCAGGGCGTGGCGATGATCACCGCGTCGATCCCGCCCTTTGCCAGCATGCCGCGCCAGGCGTCGTCGCTGCCGGTGTGGACCTGCGGGCGAGGTTTGCCGGCCGCATCGACCTGCGCCAGCGCGCGCTCGAGCATGAAAGCCTCGATGTCGCAGATCGCCGCCAGCTCGACGTCGTCGCGTCGCAGCAATTCGCGCAACAGCACCTGGCCGCGCATGCCGGTGCCGATCACGGCCACCCGCAGTCGCGTTTTCGCGCCGCGGCCAAGCCCGGGCAACGGCAGTGAAAGGGCGGCGCCGGCGGCAGCGGCACTGAGGAAGTCACGGCGTTTCATTGGCGGGCTCCGGGTTTCGGGCCCCCGATCATGCCGCGTCGCGCGCGGCAACCGAAGCCAATACCGTCAGAGTTCGACCAAGGTCGCAGGCTGTCCGAACTCCGGATGCGCCGCCCACAGCACCGCCAGCGTGCGGCCATCGCCGGGCACCGGCGTGTCCGGGGCGATGTCGGCCAACGGCCTGAGCACGAACGCGTGCTTGAGCTCCGGTCGCGGGATCCGCAGGTTGCCGCTGCCGGAAAGAATGCAGTCGTCGAACAGCACGATGTCGATGTCGAGGCTGCGATCGCCGTAGCGCGGGCCACTGCGGTCGCGCCCATGCGCGTCCTCCAGCGCGTGCAGCCAGTCGTTCAATGCCTGGGGTGGCAAGTCGGTGTCGATCACCGCCGCGGCATTGAGGAAATCGTTGCCGTCGAAGCCGACGGCACGGGTGCGGTAGACCGGGGACAACCGCAGCGGTCCGAAACGGTCGCGCAACGCGGCAATCGCGCTGCGCAGGTTCGCTTCGGCGTCGAGATTGCTGCCCAGGCTCAGATACGCGCGGCTCATCGCGGCAACCGGCTCAGACACGCGAGCGCTCGATCATCACGCCCACCGCGCGCGCGCCGCGCACCGCGCCGGGCTTGCTGAGCTTGAGTTTCACGTGCTGCACGCCGAACTCGTCGATGATGACCGCCGCGACGCGCTCGGCCAGCGTCTCGACCAGGCCGAACCCCGATTGCGACACGACCTCGATGACGCGCTTGCTGACCGCCTTGTAGTTCAGCGTGTCCTCGATCGCATCGGTTGCGGCCGGAATGCGATTGTCGAATGCCATCTCGATGTCGAACACCAGGGTCTGGCGGATACGCCGCTCCCAGTCGTAGATGCCGATCAGGGCATCGATCTGGAGCGCTTCGATGAAGACTTTGTCCATGGGCGGCCAGTCGGTGGGGGGTTGGGCGGCGGACGAGTGTTCCGGAGTGGGAGGTGGGTGACAAGCGCGCGGTGCCGCGCGCTTGTCACGCGCGCGCCTCACGCAGGCTTCCGAGGCGCACGCCTCACACCTGCCCACCCACCTCCGGCAACGTCGCCATGTCCCAGCGCGGCGTCACGCGTACCGCGGCGTCTTCGTGCTGACCGGCCAGCAGGCGCAGCGCGCCGGCGAAGGCGATCATCGCGCCGTTGTCGGTGCAGAACGCCGGGCGTGGGAAGCACACGCGGCCACCGCGTCGCTGGGCCATGTCGGCCAGCTTGGCGCGCAGGCGCTTGTTGGCGCCAACACCGCCGGCAACCACCAGCGTCTCGCAACCGGCCTCGTCGAGCGCGCGCTCGCATTTGATGGCCAGCGTGTCCACCACCGCGTCCTCGAAGCCGCGCGCGATGTCGGCGCGGGCTTCATCGGACTGCTCGCTGTCGCGCCAGGCCAGCAGCACCTGGGTCTTCAGGCCACTGAAGCTGAAGTCCAAGCCCGGCCGGTTGGTCATCGGCCGAGGAAACCGGTACGTGCCCGGCCGGCCCTGCTCGGCCAGTGCCGCCAGTTGCGGGCCGCCGGGGTACGGCAGGCCCATCAGCTTGGCGGTCTTGTCGAATGCTTCGCCGGCGGCGTCGTCGAGGGTCTCGCCCAGCAGCCGGTAGCGGCCGATCGCGTCGACCGCGACCAGTTGGGTGTGACCGCCGGACACCAGCAGCGCCACGAACGGGGGCTGCGGCCGGCCCTGCGGGTCATCCTCGATCAGCGGCGCCAGCAGGTGGCCTTCCATGTGGTGCACCGCGACCGCCGGTACGTCCAGCGCCCACGCCAGCGACCGCGCGACACCCGCCCCGACCAGCAGCGCGCCCACCAGGCCGGGCCCGGCGGTGTAGGCGACGCCGTCGATCTCGTCGACCGTCATGCCCGACTCGGCCAGGGTTTGCCGCACCAGCGGCAGCAGCTTGCGCACGTGGTCGCGACTGGCCAGCTCGGGCACCACGCCGCCGTACTGCGCGTGCAGCGCGATCTGGCTGTACAGCGCATGCGCGCGCAGGCCGAGGTCGGTGTCGTAGACCGCCACGCCGGTTTCGTCGCAACTGGTTTCGATGCCGAGGACTTTCACGGAATTCGCGGATCGGGAACGGGGGAGAGAAGGTTACGCGCCGGGGCCCCGGTGTGCGCAAAACCGCGATCACGCCGTGTCACCCGGTGGTGGGGCACCATGGCGATGCGGCAAGATGGCGCCTCGTCCAAGCGCAGATGCCGTGGCAACGAATCGCCACCGGACGGTGACCGGGCCAATCCTGATCTGCCGCGAAACCCTGACGCCATGGGCTTTCGCGGCCCCGTCGGAGGCCCACGCCCGGCAGGCATTCCGCCCGGACTTGCACCACGCCCGTGGACCCCACTATCATACGCGGCTCGCCCGATTCGTCCGGGCCAGCCCCCGAACCGAGATAACGTATGCCCAGCGTCAAAGTCCGTGAAAACGAGCCGTTTGAGTTTGCGCTGCGTCGCTTCAAGCGCACCTGCGAGAAAGCCGGCGTCCTCGCCGAGACCCGCAAGCGCGAGTTCTATGAGAAGCCGACCCAGGAGCGCAAGCGCAAGGCCGCCGCTGCGGTCAAGCGTCAGTCCCGCCGCGCCTCGCGCGACGTGACCAAGCGTCAGCGCCTGTACTGATCGACCTCGTGCCGGTCGGCCTGCCGACCGTCGCACCGATCCAGCGCTGCTGATCCGCAGTCCGTGACGGCCGCACCACCGGTGCCGGCTTCGCGGAAGGCAAGCAATAAGCCGGCCGCGCCGATGCGTCGCCGGCTTTTTGTGTTTCCCGATTTTGCAATTCGCGCCTCCCGGTACTGTCGAAACGGCGCCCGCGCCGCAGGCAACACCGGCTCCGCGCCGCGATAGCACCCCCGCCCCCCCGCAAGGACCCGCCATGAGCCTCAAGCAACGACTCACCGAAGACATGAAGGCCGCGATGAAGGGCGGCGACAAGCACGGCCTGGGCGTGATCCGCCTGATCCTGGCTGCGATCAAGCAGCGCGAAGTCGACGAGCGCATCGAGCTCGACGATCCCGCGGTGCTGTCCGTGCTGGACAAGATGGTCAAGCAGCGCCGCGATTCGGTCAGTCAGTTCGAAGCCGCCGCCCGTGAAGACCTGGCCGCGATCGAACGCGGCGAGATCGTGGTGATCGAGCGCTACCTGCCGGCGAAGATGGACGAGGCGGCGATCCTGTCCGCCATCGACGCGGCGATGGCCGAGACCGGCGCCACCGGTGCTGCCGACATCGGCAAGCTGATGGGCGTGCTCAAGCCGGCGCTGGCTGGCCAGGCCGACATGGGCCTGGTGTCCAAGCTGGTGAAGCAGAAGCTGGCCGGCTGATCCGCGCATGGCCGCGGTGCAGCTGCGTTTTGCCACCCGCGCCGACTGCGCGCAGGTGCTCGCCCTGATCCGCGAACTGGCCGACTACGAGCATCTGGCCGATCAGGTCAGCACCGACGAAACCACGCTTGCCGACAGCCTGTTCGGCGAGCGTCCCGGCGCCGAGGTGGTGCTGGCCGAAGTCGATGGCCAAGTCGCCGGGTTCGCGCTGTTCTTCCACAACTTCTCGACCTTCCTCGGCCGGCGTGGGCTGTACCTGGAAGACCTGTTCGTGCGTCCGGCCTTCCGCAGCCTGGGCCTTGGCGCACTGCTGATGCGCTGCCTGGCGCAGGTCGCGCTGGAGCGCGGTTGCGGCCGTTTCGAGTGGTCGGTGCTGGACTGGAACGAACCGGCGATCGGCTTCTACCGCCGCCTGGGTGCGGTCGGGATGGACGAGTGGACGGTCCAGCGCGTCACCGGCCCGGCCCTGCAGGCGCTCGCCGAGGGATTCGACCCGTCGTTGATCGCCGACCACGGTGCGGGCCACGGCTGACCCGCGCCGATGGCATCCTGACGACACGATGGCCCGCATCCCAGACGCCTTCATCGACGACCTGCTCGCACGATCCGATATCGTCGAGCTGATCGGCGCGCGCGTGCCGCTCAAGCGCCAGGGCAAGGAGTACTCGGCGCGCTGCCCGTTCCACGACGAGCGATCGCCCAGCTTCACGGTGTCGCCGACCAAGCAGTTCTATCACTGCTTCGGCTGCGGCGCGCACGGCACCGCGCTGAACTTCCTGATGAACTACGACCGGCTCGAGTTCCTCGATGCGGTCGAGGAGCTGGCCAAGCGCGTCGGCATGGAAGTGCCACGCGACACCCAGCAACGCAACGCCAACCCCGACAGCCAGGACCTCTACTCGCTGCTCGATGCCTCGGCGCGCTTCTATCGCCAGCAATTGGCCGGCAACGGCCGCGCGCTGGCCTATCTGGATGGCCGCGACGTCAGCGACCAGGTGCGCGAACAGTTCGCGATCGGCTACGCGCCCGACGGCTTCAACGCGCTGCGCGATGCGCTGGGGACCGATCCGCGCCGCATGCAATTGCTCGAGCGCGGCGGAATGATGTCGAAGAACGACAGCGGCCGCGTCTACGACAAGTTCCGCGACCGGGTGATGTTCCCGATCCTCGATCGCCGCGGGCGCACGATCGCCTTCGGCGGGCGCGTGCTCGACAAGGACGCCAGCCCGAAGTACCTCAACTCGCCCGAGACCGAGCTGTTCCACAAGGGTCGCGAGCTGTACGGCCTGTGGCAGGTGCGCCAGGCGCACAACCAGATTCCCCGGCTGATCGTGGTCGAGGGCTACATGGACGTGGTCGCGCTGTTCCAACACGGCGTCGACACCGCAGTGGCCACGCTCGGCACCGCGACCACGGCCGACCACGCCGAGCTGCTGTTCCGCAACGCGCCCGACGTGTACTTCTGTTTCGACGGCGACCGCGCGGGCCGCGGTGCCGCGCTCAAGGCGATGGAGTCGGTGCTGCCGCGCATGAAGGACGGCCGTCAGGCGTTCTTCCTGTTCCTGCCCGACGGCGAAGACCCGGATTCGCTGGTGCGCAAGGAAGGCCGCGAGGGTTTCGATGCGCGCCTGCGCGACGCCACGCCGCTGTCGCAGTTCCTGTTCGATTCGTTGTCCCATGACGTCAACCTGGGCACGCTGGAAGGCAAGGGCCGGCTGGCCGAACGCGCCAAGCCGCTACTCGCGCAGATTCCCGACGGCGCATTCGGCGACCTCATGAAGCAGCGCCTGACCGAGCTCACCGGCGTCGGCGCGCGCGCAAGTTCGCCCGAGACCCACGTCCCCGCGCAACGCGCCCGTGCCGGTGCGGCCGCACCCTCGGGCAAGCGCAGCCTCGTGCGCGGCGCGATCGCGTTGCTGCTGCAGAAGCCTTCGCTCGCGTTGGAGCTGCTGCCGCCGTTCCGATTCGCCCCGCTGCGCCAGCCCGGCATCCCGCTGCTGCTGGAACTGTTGCAGCTGGTCGACGCCAGGCCCGACATCAGCACCGGCTCGCTGATCGCGCATTTCGAAGGCCGCGATGAGCATGCCGCGCTGCAGAAGCTCGCCGCACAGACACTGCCGGGCGACGAGGCCAGCTGGCTGACCGAGTTCCTCGACGCGATCGCGCAGCTCGAAAAACAGGTGCGCCTGCAGCGCATCGACGAGCTGCAGATGCGCAAGCGCGAACGCGACCTCAGCCCGGACGAAAAGAACGAACTGCGTTCGCTGCTGACAGCGCGCTTCAGCTGAGCCGCAGCACGTTCTGCCGTCGCGTCGCCGGAACCGACGGCTGCCCGGCGACACGCCCGGGCAGCGCGTTCCTGCTCAGCCCCAGACCTCTCCCATCACCCGCGCGAAATTGCCGCCCAGCACCTTGTGGATGCGCGCCTCCGAGTGCCCGCGCGCGGCCAGCCGCGCACCGATCGTCTCGAAGCGGCGTGCGTGGTTGAGGTCGGGCAGGAACGTGTAAAGCCCGTCCGGTGAGCGCCCGGCTTCGAGCACGCCGTCCTCGACGAGGATCTGCATGAACTCCCGGTTGTCCTTCTCGTACTCCGGCGTGCGCGGCACGGGCGAAACGGTGTTGTCGGTGCCGATGCCGACATGGTCTTCGCCGCACACCTGGATGGCGTGCTCGATGTGCGCGACCAGATCGTCCACGCTGGGCTGGCCCTGGCGGCGCAAAAAGGGCCAGAACAGGATGCCGACGACGCCGCCGCGATCGGCCATGGCGCGCAGCAGGTCGTCGGGCGTGTTGCGCGGTACGTCCGCCAGTGCCGCGCAACCGGTGTGGCTGATCAGCACCGGCGCCTTCGACGCGGCGATCGCCTCACGCGTGGTGCGGCGCCCGCCGTGGGCGACGTCCACCAGGATGCGCTTGGCGTTGAGCTGGTCGACGACCATCCGGCCGAAGTCGCTAAGACCGGCGTCGGCCGTCTCCCCGCAGCCGTCGCCGATCAGGTTGCGGCGGTTGTGGGTGAGCTGGATCACGCGCATGCCGAGCTTCTGGAACAGGTCGACGCGGTCGATGTCGTCGCCGATGGGCGAGCTTTCCTGGAAACCGTAGATCAGGCCAACCGTGCCGTCGCGCTTGGCGCGTTGCAGGTCGGCGCCGTTGCGCACCGCGCTGAAGACCTGCGGGTGCGCGGCGATCATGCCGTCCCAGTGCGCGATGGCCTTCACCGCGCTTTCGAAGGCGGCGTCGCCAAAGCGCAGGCGGCCGCTCGGCGCCAGCGTCAGCAGCGCCGCACTGAGTCCGGAGGCACGCGCATCGGCAAGGTCCAGTGGCCCCAGCGATCCATCCTCGGTGCCGGGTGGGCGGCCGAAACCGCCGGAGGCATCGATTGCCAGCGATTGCGCGTACGGCGGCCAGGCCGTGACAGCGTTGATGCCGTCGCCTGGTGTCGCCATGGCCGCGGCCAGCGCACGCGGTGCCACTGCCAGGGTACCCAGCGCCGTAGCGCTTGCCACCACGAATTGCCGCCGACTCACCATCGCCTGCCTCCTTTCGTTGTCTGACGCATCCGTGCGTGCTTGATCGCTGGCCGTGCGTCGCTGCATTCCGGTCATGGCACCGCGGCGGGCCACGTCCGATGGCCCACGGCACCGCTCCCGATCCCGCGCGTCGCGCCAGATCGGCCCACGGACTTTACGCCAGACCCGGCACAGACGGTCCCGCGCCCGATCGGCCCGGTCGAAGCTAAGCTCGGCATTCGATTCCGGGGACCACACACATGACGCTCCGCCTTCCGCCCTCGTTCACCACGCCGTCGCTTGCCACCATCGCACTGGCGTCCATCGCGCTGGCCTGCACGTTCGCCTGCGCAACGGCGGCGTCGGCCACCGAGTCGGCCGGCCTGCCACGCCAGGAGGTGCTGCGCGAGACACAGGGCAACCGCATCAGCGAGAACCTGCCCCCGATTCCGACGGCTTTGATGGACCAGCTCAACCGGTACCAGAACACCCGCGGCGCCGGGTTCGCCGGCTGGCTGGGTGACGAGTGCCTGCTGATCACCACCCGCTTCGCCGAGACCAGCCAGGCGCACCGCGTGTGCGCACCGCTGGGCATGCGCGAGCAGCTCACGTTCCAGCCCGAGCCGCTGGGCAGCATCGACGTCGCCCCGGCCGGCGCCGCGAACGCCGGCTTCGTGTTCGCGCGCGATGTCGGCGGCAACGAGTTCTCGCAGTTGTACTGGTTCGACCTGGCCACGCGCTCGATCGACCTGCTGACCGACGGCAAGCGCACCCAGAACAACGGCGCCGTGTTCTCGCACGACGGCCGCCAGTTGGCGTGGAGCAGCACCTCGCGCAACGGCAGCGATACCGATGTGTGGGTGCGGGACGTCGCCACCGGCCAGCCTCGCCTGGTGGTGAGCGCGGGCGGGCAATGGAGCGCCATGGACTTCTCGCCGGACGGCAAGCGCCTGCTGGTGGTGAAGTACGTGTCGATCAACGAGACCTACCCCGGCGAGGTCGACCTGGCCACCGGCACGCTGCGGCTGTTTCCCGTCGACGGTGGCAAGGCCGCGGTGCATGGCTTCCGCTACGCGGCCGATGGTCGGTCGGTCTACTACCTGTCCGACGAGGACGTCGCCGGCGCCACCAGCGAGTTCACCACGCTGCGCTTCCATGATCCGGCCGGCGGCGCACCGGTGCAGCTCAGCAGCGCGATTGCGTGGGACGTCGAAAGCGTCGAACTGTCCGACGACGGGCGCCACCTGGCCTTTGTCACCAACGAGGACGGCATCGGCAAGCTGCACGTGCTCGCCCTGCCGGGCCACACCGAGATCGCGCTGCCGCCGTTGCCGGTCGGCGTCATCGGCGGCATGGGATTCTCGCCGGACGGGCGCCGCCTGGCGATCACCCTCAACACGGCGACCTCGCCCAGCGACGTGCACGTGATCGACCTGGCCAGCGCCAGCCTGACGCGCTGGACGCGCAGCGAGGTGGGCGGCCTGGACCCTGCGACGTTCGTCGCGCCGACGCTGGTGCGCTACCCGACCTTCGACCGGGTCGACGGCAAGCCGCGCACGATCCCGGCGTTCTACTACCGGCCTGCCAACCTTCCGCCGGGTCGAAAGCTGCCGGTGGTGATCCAGATCCACGGCGGGCCGGAAAGCCAGTCGCTGCCCTCGTTCAACCCGACCGCGCAGTTCCTGGCCAATGAGCTGGGCGTGGCACTACTGGTGCCGAACGTGCGCGGCTCCTCGGGCTACGGCAAGAGCTACCTGCGCCTGGACAACGGCCCGCTACGCGAGGATTCGGTCAAGGACATCGGCGCGCTGCTCGACTGGATCGCGCAGCAGCCCGAGCTCGATGCCGACCGCGTGGGCGTGTACGGCGGCAGCTACGGCGGCTACATGGTGCTGGCGGCGCTGAGCCACTACCCGGACCGCATCCGTGCCGGCGTGGACGTCGTGGGCATCTCGCATTTCGGCACGTTCCTCAAGAACACCGAGTCGTACCGCCGCGACCTGCGCCGCGCCGAGTACGGCGACGAGCGCGATCCGGCGATGAGCGCCGTGTTCGATCGCATTTCGCCGCTCAACAACGCGGCACGCATCACCTCGCCGCTGTTCGTCGCACAGGGCCGCAACGACCCGCGCGTGCCCTACACCGAGGCCGAGCAGATCGTGAAGGCCGTGCGGGGCAACCAGCAGCCGGTCTGGTACCTGCTGTTCAACGACGAAGGTCACGGCTTCAAGAAGAAGGCCAACGCCGACCTGTTTGGTGCCGCGACGATGCTGTTCTGGCAGCAACACCTGATCGGCGAAACGCGCTGACGCTGCCTGTCCGGAGGCGGCGTGGAGCGCTTTCAGCGCCGAACGCCGCCATCGGGCGCTCCGACGATCAACCCTCGCGCCAGCCTCGCGCGCCAAGGAAGATCACCCGCAGCTGGCGCACGAAGTTGTCGACCAGCTCGCGCTCCTGGCGCGGCTGGCCCTGCGGCAGGTCGAGGATGTCCGACGCGGCGTTGAGCATGGTGGTGACCACCAGCCCGCAGATCATCTGCAGCGTCGCGCTGGACAGATCCGGCAGCGTTCCCAGCGCGCGCAGGTCCTGCGCCATCTCGGAGGCGAAGTGGCTCTCCTCGGTTCGGATGGCCTGGCGGATCACCGGTGAGCCGCCGCTGCGTTCGCCGGCGATGAAGCGGAACACCAGCCGCCGTTCCTCGACGAAGCGCTTGTAGATCAGCACCGAGCCGCGAAGCATGTCGGTCGGCGGAATGCCGTCGCGGCGCGCTTCGCGCAGCAGGCGGCGCAGGGTCACGCCGCCCATCTCGACCAGCGCCAGGCCAAGCTCATCGAGATCGCGGAAATGCCGATAGAACGCAGCCGGTACGACGCCGGCCTCGCGGGTGATCTCGCGCAGGCCCAGCGACGTAAAACCGCGCCCCTGGCCGATCAGCGCCAGGGCGCCCTCGATCAGGCGTTGTCGGGTGCGCTCCTTCTGCTCGCCGCGCGTCGCCGCCGGTTCCGCTTCGCCGCGTGTCGAGGCGGTCTTGATCGACGACAAAGGCGTTCTCCATGCGGGTGATCCGGCGCATTCACCGGATTCCCAGTATAGGCAAGGCGACGGCCACCCCGGCCCCCCGCGCGCAACCCGAGCACGGCTGTGCACTCGATTGAGCGACGTCACGGGGCCATTCAGCCCCGTACGGAAAGGCGATAACCCGGGATTACCGCGCCGCCCGGGCTGACGTCGTGACATTCCGGTCTTCTTGGGTGAACATATGTTCACCCAATTACCGACACCTGCTCGTGGCCGCACACCCCGCTCCCGCCCACCCCCTGCTCCGCGTCTGGCGGCACCCGTTGCTGGAGCCGTTCAACCGCGCCTCGTCCTGGGACCGGCTGCTGGGCCTGGCCAACCCCGCGTGGTCGCTTTCCGAGCCGCGCGCGCGGGTCGTCGACACGGTCGACGAGGCCCCCGGCGTGAAGAGCGTGTGGCTGAAGCCGAACGCGCGCTTCCGCGGCTTTCGCGCGGGCCAGCACACCCTGCTCGAGCTGGAGGTCGACGGCGCCCGGCACGCGCGCTGCTTCAGCTTCTCGCACGCCCCGCGTCGTGATGGCCTGCTGCGACTGACCATCCGCCACAAGCCCGAGGGCCCGGTGTCGACGGCCGCGCACGCATTGCACAAGGGGGCCGTGGTGCGCCTGGGCCAGGCGCAGGGCGACTTCGCGCTGCCGGCTGGCGAGCAACCGCTGTTGATGCTGTCCGCCGGCAGCGGCATCACGCCGATGCTGCCGATGTTGCAGCTGCTGGCCGATGCGCATCAGGCCACCGGTGTCGGACGCGACGTAGTGCTGGTCCACAGCGGCCGCAACGAGGCCGAGACCGTCTTCGCCAACGAACTGCGCGAACTCGCGCGCCGTCTGCCGTCGCTGCGCCTGCACCTGCACGAGAGCGCGCGTGCTGGCCGACTCGATGCGGGCGCCATCGCGCAGCACGTTCCCGACTGGGCCCGGCGCGAGATCCTGCTGTGCGGTCCGGACGGCTTCATGCGCGCGGTCGAGGCGATGCACACACAGGCCGGTGCCGGCACGCGACTGCAGGTCGAAAGCTTCGGTCGTCGCCAGCACGTGGCCCGGCCCGACGCCGAACGCCACGCGGTGGAATGGGAAGTGGGCGCCCAGGCGCGGACGTTCACGGTCGAAAGCGGCCAGAACCTGCTCGATGCCGCCGAGGCCGCGGGGTTGCAACCCCGTTTCGGTTGCCGTCGCGGCATCTGCCACACGTGCCAGTGCCGCAAGCGCAGCGGCATCGTCCACAACCAACTCACCGGACGACTTTCCGGCCCAGGCGAGGAGTGGATCCAGCTGTGCATCTCCACGCCGCTGAGCGACATCGAGCTCGCGCCATGAACCCCCTCACCGACGATCGCACACCCCACCCCGCCAGGACATCCGGAGCCACCATGAGCCCTCGCAAGATCCGCCTCGAAGGCGACACGCTGGCCGCGTTTGAACGCGAGCTCGACGCCGTGCGCCTGCAGGTGCTGGCCGACATCGGCCAGCGCGATGCGCGCCACATCCGACGCATGCGCGGCATCGTGCAGGGTGCGGCCATCGGCGGGCGCGGACTGCTGATGTTCGGCGTTGGCCCCGTCAGCTGGGCGGCCGGTGTGGTCGGCCTGGCACTGGCCAAGATCCTGGAGAACATGGAGATCGGCCACAACGTCCTGCACGGTCAGTACGACTGGATGAACGATCCGTCGCTGAACTCGCAGACCTACGACTGGGATATCGTCTGCGCCGGCGAGCACTGGCGCAACTCGCACAACGTCGAGCACCACGACCACACCAACATCATCGGCCTGGACCACGACTTCGGCTACGGCATGCTGCGCCTGAGCGACCAGCAGCGCTGGTCGCCGGCGTGCCTGCTGCAGCCGTTCTCGTACCTGCTGCTGGCGATCAACTTCCAGTGGGGCGTGGCGGTGCACGACATCAAGATCGGCCGCTTCGTCAAAGGCCGGATGCCGTTTGTCGAGTTCCGCGAGCGCATGCGTCCGTTCCTGCGCAAGGCCGGCCGTCAGCTGTTCAAGGACTACGTGCTGTTTCCCGCACTGGCGTTCTGGCAGTGGCCGCGCGTGCTGCTGGGCAACCTGGCGGCCAACCTGATCCGCAACGTGTGGACCAACGCGATCATCTTCTGCGGCCACTTCACCGAGCACGTGCACACCTACACGCGCAAGGAAGTGGTCGGCGAGACGCGTGGCCAGTGGTACCTGCGGCAGATCCAGGGATCGAGCAACCTCGAAGGCGGGCGGACCTTCCATCTGCTGACCGGCCACCTCAGCCACCAGATCGAGCACCACCTGTTCCCCGACCTTCCGGCGCCGCGCTACACGCAGATCGCACCGCAGGTCCGCGAGATCTGCGCCCGCTACGGCGTGCACTACAACACCGGCGGATTCTGGAAGCAGTACGGCGGCGTGCTCGCACGGATCGTGCGTTACGCGTTTCCGGGCAAGCGCCGCGCGGCGGCAGCAGCGGCCTGAGCACACGCTGCCGCGTGCTGGATCCGGACAGGCACCCGCGCGTCGCGGGTGCCCGGGGCTATGCGACGGGCTGCAGCTCGAATGCCGCGCCCGGTTGCAACAGCGGCAGCAGCCAGTGATCGACCAGCAGGAACGCGAACAGCGCCATCAGGTAGACGATCGAGTAACCGAACACCTTCATCGCGTACAGCTCGTCGGGCGGATTCATGAGCTTCCATGCGTAGCCCAGGAACACCAAGCCCAGCACCATCGCGCCGCCCAGGTAGAACAGCCCGCTCATGCCGGTGGCCCACGGCAGCACCGTCACCGCCACCAGCAGCACCGTGTAGAACAGGATCTGCCAGCGCGTGTATTCGACGCCATGGGTGACCGGCAGCATCGGCACCATCGCGCGCGCGTAGTCCTCGCGCCGGAAGATCGCCAACGCCCAGAAATGCGGCGGCGTCCACACGAAGATGATCAGCACCAGCAGCAGCGCGTGTGGATCGAGCGTGCCGGTGATCGAGGCCCAGCCCAGCGCCGGCGGCGCCGCGCCGGCGATGCCGCCGATCACGATGTTCTGTGGCGTCGCGCGCTTGAGGAACACGGTGTAGATCACCGCATAGCCGATCAGCGAGGCGAACGTCAGCAGCGCGGTCATCACGTTGACCCACACCACCAGCACCACCATCGACAGCGTGGCCAGCACCAGCGCGAAGATCAGCGCCTTGGCCGGGGTGATCTGGCCAACCACGATCGGGCGCCACGAAGTGCGCGCCATCTTCGCGTCGATGCGCGTGTCGAGCAGCTGGTTGATCGCCGCCGCGCTCGAGGCCGCCAGCCAGATGCCGAGGAAGCCCAGCAGGCCGCGTCGGGTCTCGTCGGCGTCGGGCAGACCGTCGACGGCCAGGAACATGCCGACCAGCGCGGTGAACACGATCAGCGCGACCACGCGCGGCTTGGTCAGGTCGAAATACTGGCGCGCCGTTTCGCGCAGCGAGCTGGCCATCACGCCTCCGGCTCGCGCAGGCGCGCCAGCAGCGACACCAGCGTGAACAGCAACAGCACCGCGCCGGCGTTGTGCAGCACCGCCACCGTCAGGGGCAACCCCAGCTTCACGTTGGCGATACCCAGCGCGACCTGGGCCAGCGTCAACACGCCCAGCAGCGTCGCCCAGCCGCGCATCCCCGGCGTGCGCAGCAGCTTGGCCGCGAACCCCAACAGGTAGACGAACACCAACACCGCCATGATGCGGTGCGAGAGCTGGATCGCGATGCGCGCCTCGCCGTCGAGCACGCCGCCTTCGTAGTCGACGCCGATGCCGCGCCACAGCACGAACGCCTCGCGGAAATCGTGCGCGGGCCACCACTGGCCAACGCAGGTCGGGAACGAGTTGCCGCAGGCCAGCGCCGCGTAGTTCGCGCTGGTCCAGCCGCCCAGGGCGATCTGTACGCCCAGCAGGATCAGCCCGCCGATCACCAGCCGCCGCAGCACCGTGGTATCGGCCAGGCGGATGGGCAGGTCGGTGGCGCGCCAGGCCATCCACAGCAGCAACGAGAACGTCAGCAGGCCGCCCAGCAGGTGACCCATCACGACAACAGGCTTGAGCAGCCAGGTCACTGTCCACATCCCAAGCAGCGCCTGGAACACGATGACCAGCAGGGTCAGGGTCGCCGTGCGCGACAGGTCGCTGTCGTTCCAGCGCAACGCGGCGACCAGCAGGATCAACTCACCGGCAATGGCCAGCGCCGACGCGGCCGGATGGTGGCCGCGCATGTACAACGGTATCGCCAGCGCCACCAGCACCGCCGCGACGATCACCTGCAGGGTGCCCCAGCGGCGTCGGCGCACGGCCAACAGCGCCAGCACCAGCACCAGCACGCCCAGCGCGCCGGCAATCATGCGGTGGAACTGCTCGCGCCAGGCCTTGTGCATCTCGACCGGACGGATGGCGGTGGCGGCGTGCTCGGCGATCGGGTTGGCCGCCGTTGGCCATGCGGCCCGGCCGTAGCACGTCGGCCAGTCCGGGCAGCTGAGGCCGGCGTTGGACAGCCGCACGAACGCACCGAACACGATCACGCACAGCGCCAGGCCGACCGCCAGCCAGGCGATGCGATGGAAGTGCCGGTAGACGGCGGGTTTGGCGACAGGGCTGTGCAACGTAGCGGTCATGCGTGACTCGTGCGGGACGGATCCGGGCGCCGGGAAGCGCGTCGGTTGGAAGTCTGGTGGGGTGCTGTCTGGCAGGCGCGCGCGTGGCGCCGCGGTGCCATCACATCACGCCAGTTTCAGCAATTTGGCGAGGTCGGCACGCAGGCCGGCCGGATCGAAGCCGGGAGCGTAACGCAGAATCACGAAGCCATTCGGGTCGATGACGTAGACCGGCAGGCCCTTGGGATCGTCCAGGCGCGGCAGGGACGCACTCAGGCGAGGATCGGGCCGCACCTGTTTCAGGGTGCGCGGGCGCTGCACCGACGCGGGCGGCATGCAGGCCGGGCCATCGCACAGCCACAGCACGTGGACGCGGTCGGCGTCCTTGCCGAACAGGCGCCAGACCGTGTCCAGGTCATGGGCCAGCTTCGCGCAGGCGGCGTCGCATTCGGCGGGCGCGGCGACCACGATGCGCCAGGTGCGCGCGTCGCGATTCCAGGCGTAGTCGCCACCGCCGACCAGTGCGGGCGAGAGTTCGCGAATGTCGCTCGGCGGCTGCAGCATCTCGCCGAAGTTCTTGCGGCCTTCCGGCATCCAGCCGGTGAAGCGCAGCACGCCGGCAACCAGCATGCTGCCGAAGAACATCATGAAGATCGCGATCAGCAACCCGCGGTTGCGGTTGCGCGTCTTGGAGTCCAGCGGGCGGGTTTCGACGTCCATCAGGCAGCGGCCTTGTGGGTTCCGCGCGGTCGGCGGAAGGTGAGGATCAGGGCGGTGACGAGCACCGCCAGCGCGAGCCCGCCCCACTGCAGCGCGTATCCGCGGTGCTTGTCGGGCGGCAGGGTATTGGCGAGCAGTTCCAGGTCCCGGTCATAGCCCAGCGGCAGGGCCGGATCGAGCCGCAGCACGCGCGGTGCCAGCGGCCTGTCGAACGGAAGGGCGGCATCGATCGCGGCCGGATCGACCCGCGTCATCAGCCAGCCGTCGCCGCTGGACGCCAGCGCCGGACCGAGCGCCAGCCCGATCGACGGCGGCGGCGCGAGCATGCCGCGCAGGCGTTGCGGCCCGGTGGGCAGATCGATGGCCGGCAGCTTGCGATCGCCCGCCAGTGGCAGCCACCCCAGATCGACCAGCAGCGGCGCGCCGCCCTCGGGCCGGAACAGGCGGTAGGCGCGCACGCCGGCGCGACCGTGACGCTGCTGGTTGTCCAGCCACAGCGGGCCGGCGACAACGAACTCGCCGTCGCCCTCGCTCCAGGCGAACTCGTGCGCACGGGCCGGATCGGCCGACGCGCCAAGCGGTACGGGTTGACGCTGCGCCAGCACCTGCGCGGCGGCGTCGAGCATCGCCTGCTTCTCGTGAGCGCGGCGCAGCTGCCAGGCCGAAAGATTGCCGAACAGCGCGATCGCGGCCAACGCCAGCATCCAGCCGCCAATCAGGGTACGCCGGCGGCTCATGCCCGCATCGCCATCGGCTGCGATAATGCCGGCGTCCAGAAGGCCGCCGGTGCGGCCGCCACCAGGGAACCCGGGAGCTCCGCCATGAAAACCCTGCTGATCGTCGGCTTCCTGATTCTCATACTCTGGAACCTCGGTGCCGGCCTCTACTACATGCTGGTGGACAAGGGCAGCAGCAAGCGCACCGTGAATGCACTCACCCGCCGCATCGCATTGTCCGTCGCGCTGATCGTGATGGTGGTCATCGCCGCCAAGATGGGCTGGATCGAGTTCCACGGCGTCGGCTCGGCGCCGTAACCGGAACCGGCTGGCGTAACCACCGGGGCGGCGGCATCGCCGATTCCCGCACGTCAGGTGGCTCCCGCTACCCGCCCACGTATCGCCGATGCCTCCGCGGGAGCTGCGGCACACCATCTGCCGCCACACCTGCTTTCCGGCTGCACGGCAGCCGGACCCGCTCGCGGCGCCCCGAAGGGCGCCCGGCGATCAGAGCACGTAGACGAACATGAACAGGCCGAGCCAGACCACGTCGACGAAGTGCCAGTACCAAGCCACGGCTTCGAAGGCGAAATGATTGTCGCGGTCGAAATGGCCCTTGGCGCAGCGGAACCAGATGATCGCCAGCATCAGCGTGCCCAGCGTCACGTGCATGCCGTGGAAGCCGGTCAGCATGAAGAACGTCGAGCCGTAGATGCCCGAACCCAGGGTCAGGTTGAGCTCGCGATAGGCGTGGATGTATTCCTCGGCCTGGAAGTACAGGAACGCCGAACCCAGCAGCACGGTCGCGCCCAGCCAGACCAGCAGTGCCTTGCGGTGACCGGCCTTGAGGGCGTGGTGCGCGATGGTGACCGTCACACCGGAGGTCAGCAGGATCAGCGTGTTGAGCAGCGGCAGGCCCCAGGCCGGAATGGTCTGGAAGCCGCCACCGACGGCGCCCGGGCCGTTGCTCGGCCAGCCGGCGATGAAGCCTTCCCAGAGCACGGCATTGGTGGCCATGCCGTCACCGTCGCCGCTGAGCCACGGCAACGCGAACTGGCGCGCGTAGAACAGGGCACCGAAGAACGCACCGAAGAACATCACTTCGGAGAAGATGAACCAGATCATGCCCATCCGGAACGAGACGTCGACCTGGCGGTTGTAGCTGCCACGCACCGACTCGCGGATCACGTCGCCAAACCAGCCGAACAGCACGCCGCACATCAGCGCCATGCCGATCAGGCAGGTCGCCTGGCCCCAGCTCGTTTCGTTGAGCCAGGCGCCGGCGCCGACCATGGTCGTGAACAGCGCGATCGAGCCGAGGAACGGCCAGCGGCTGCTGTGCGGCACGAAGTAGATGTTGGCGTCTGGCGAGTGGGCGTGGGCCATGGCGGCTGTTCCGGTAGCTGGTTCGGTTGCGGTTGCGATCAAGGCGCGGCGTGCGGCGCGCCAGCGTTGCCCGTGGAGGGCGCCGCGTGGGCCTGCCGCGCGGTGAGCGCTTCGTTCTTGAAGAAGGTGTACGACAGGGTCAGCGTCTTGACGTCGGCCGGCAGCGCCGGGTCGACGATGAAGCGCACCGGCATGTCGCGGGCCTCACCGGCGGCAAGGGTCTGCGCGGTGAAGCAGAAGCATTCGGTCTTGCTGAAGTAACCCGACGCCCGCGCCGGCGCGATCGATGGCGTGGCGCTGCCGACGATGCTGCGGTCGCTGGTGTTGCGGGCGAAGTACGTGGTCTCGTACGGCTGGCCCGGACGCACCCGCATCGATGCCTGGCTGGGCCGGAACTGCCACGGCAGCTTGGAGTTGACGCCGCCGTCGAACTGCACGGTGATCCAGCGTTCGTCCTTGCTGGCCTTGACGGCCGTCGTCTCGTCCGCGGCACCGCGTTCGAGGCGGACGCCGAGCAACCGCTCGCACGCGATGCGGTAGAGCGGTATCAGGCTGAAGGTGAACGCGAACGCGGCCAGCGCGACACCCACCATCAGCCCGACGCCCTTGGCGCCGGCGGCCTTGCCCGCAGCGGGCTTGCCCACGTCGCTCATCGCCCGAGCACTCCGCTGAGCAGGAACGCGACATACACGCCGATCGCGACCACCGCCACCCACAGCGCGGTGCGACGCGCCGCCTTGCGGCGGGCATCGACGTTGCTGCGGTCGGGGTCGGTCGGGGTCATCGCGCTATCGCTCGGGCGATCAGTGGCTGATGTCGCCGTGGGCGAGGTCGCCGTCGCGGATCACCGGCGGCGTGGTGAAGGTGTGGTGCGGCGCCGGGCTCGGCAGGGTCCATTCCAGACCCTTCGCGCCTTCCCAGGCACGCGCCTCGGCCTTGGCACCGTACTTCTTCGAGTGGATCAGGATCGCGGCCATCATGAAGGGCGTCAGGAACATGCCGAACGCACCGATCGAGCTGACCAGGTTCCAGTCCGCGAACACGACGTTGTAGTCCGGGATGCGGCGCGGCATGCCGGCCAGGCCCAGGAAGTGCTGCGGGAAGAACAGCAGGTTGACGAACAGCATCGTCCACCAGAAATGGAACTTGGCCCAGGTCTCGTTGTACATGCGGCCGGTCCACTTCGGCCACCAGTAGTAGACCGAGGCGATGATGCCGAACAGTGCGCCGGTCACCAGCACGTAGTGGAAGTGGGCCACCACGAAGTAGGTGTCGTGGTACTGGAAGTCGGCCGGCACGATGGCGAGCATCAGGCCCGAGAATCCGCCGATGGTGAACAGGATCACGAACGCGATCGCCCACAGCATCGGCGATTCGAACGTGATCGAGCCGCGCCACATCGTGGTGACCCAGTTGAAGACCTTCACGCCCGTCGGGATCGAGATCAGCATCGTCGCGAACATGAAGTAGATCTCGCCACCAAGCGGCATGCCGACGGTGAACATGTGGTGTGCCCACACGATGAACGAGAGGAACGCGATCGCGGCGGTCGCGTACACCATGGCCTGGTAGCCGAACAGCGGCTTGCGGCTGAAGGTCGGGATGATCTCCGACACGATGCCGAACGCCGGCAGGATCATGATGTAGACCTCGGGATGCCCGAAGAACCAGAAGATGTGCTGGTACATCACCGGGTCGCCACCGCCGGCGGCATTGAAGAACGAGGTCGCGAAGAACTTGTCGGTCAGCAGCATGGTGACCGCGCCGGCGAGGACCGGCATCACCGCGATCAGCAGGAATGCGGTGATCAGCCAGGTCCAGCAGAAGATCGGCATCTTCAGCAGGTCGATGCCCGGCGCGCGCATGTTGAGGATCGTGGCGATCACGTTGATCGCGCCCATGATCGAGCTGATGCCCATCATGTGGATGGCGAAGATCGTGAAGGCGACGTTGCTGCCGCCCTGCAGCGACAGCGGCGGGTACAGCGTCCAGCCACCGGCCGGGCCGCCGCCGGGCAGGAACAGCGTCACCAGCAGCAGGCTGAAGGCGAACGGCAGGATCCAGAACGACCAGTTGTTCATGCGCGGCAGCGCCATGTCCGGCGCGCCGATCTGCAGCGGAATCATCCAGTTGGCCAGGCCGACGAACGCCGGCATCACGCCACCGAAGATCATCACCAGCGCGTGCATCGACGTCATCTGGTTGAAGAACTCGGGGCTGACGTGCTGCAGGCCCGGATGCGCCAGCTCGGTCCGGATGATCACCGACATGCCGGCGCCGATCACGAACATGACGAAGCTGAAGATCAGGTACAGCGTGCCGATGTCTTTGTGGTTGGTAGAGAAGAACCAACGCTCGATGAAGCCCTGCTTGTGGGCGTGGTCATCGTGGTAGTGGTCTGCTGCGGGGGAGACGGCCATGGCCTAACCTCTGGATGCTGGATCAGCCGGCGACCGCAACAGCGGCCGGGGCGTCGGTGTTCGGGGCGCTGCCTTCGGCGGGCGCGGCGTCGGCCGGGGCCGGCGTGGCCTCGACCGGGGCGGCGGCCGGAGCGGCGTCCTTCGCCTTCTGGGCGGCAAGCCACTGCTGGTATTCGGCCTTCGGCACGGCCTTGACCACGATCGGCATGAAGCCGTGATCCTTGCCGCACAGCTCGGCGCACTGGCCGCGGTAGATGCCCGGCTTGGCGATGTCGGTCCAGGCCTCGTTGACGATGCCCGGGATCGCGTCCTGCTTCCAGCCCAGCGCCGGCACCCACCAAGCGTGGATCACGTCATCGGCGGTGATCACGAAACGGATCTTGGTGTTGGTGGGCAGCACCAGCACGTTGTCGACGTCGAGCAGGTAGTGCTCGTGGTCGGTCGCGGACGGCGTCACGCCGCTCTGGCGGATCTGGTCGCTCTTGCGGTCCAGACGGCTGGTCAGGCTGACGCCTTCGCCCAGGTAGTCGTACTTCCACATCCACTGGAAGCCGGTGACCTTGACGGTCATCTGCGAATCGCGGGTGTCGTACATCGCGATCAGCTTGCTGGTTGCCGGGAAGGCCATCAGCACCAGCAGCACGACCGGGATCACGGTCCACAGGATCTCGAGCTTGGTGCTGTGCACGAAGTCCTTGTCGGGCACGGCGCCCTTGGACTTGCGGAACTTGAACATCGCGTAGGCCATCGCGCCGAACACGAGCACGCCGATGGCGACGCAGATCCACAACGCCATCATGTGCGCCGAGTAGGCGTTCATCGATTGCGCGGTCACGCCGCGGCCCATGTTGAGCTGCCATCGCGCGGGATCGGCGTCCTGCGCGAATGCAAGGACTGGCGCCGCCATCGCGGCGACCCCCATTGCCCACTGCTTGGAACGACCGGCTTTCATCAGTTCGAGCCCCAGAAAATCACTTGGTGGTCAGTTGGTTGCATTTGTTTTCGACCCGCGGGCTGCCCCTGGGACGGTGACCCGACGCCCGAAGGGCGTGCGGGAGAAACCGTCCGGAAGGAGGTGGCTGGCAGACCCCGTGGGGGCCCATCACGCCGAGATCGGCGCTACGGATAACCGCGAAATGGTAGCCGCGAGGCCGCCTTGCGGCAACCCGGAGGCGCTCCACGCGGGCTTGCGGCTGGCCCTGCGAGGCGTTCGCGCCGGCGTCGCCACTGCCTCGCAGGCGGGCAAAGGACACCTTGCGCAAAGCGCCGCGGCGGGTACCGGCCCGCCCCTGGCGGGCCGGTACCCGCCGAAGCGTCGGCCCGGCCCCGGCGCACACCGTACGCCACTGGATCGTATACAGATCAACGCAGCGCCTGGATGGGAAGCTCTACACTAGGAGGCTTCCCGACTGCCTCCAGGCGCGATGTCCACCCAGACCCTCCCCATCGGCCCCGGCGATGCCGGCGCGCTGATCAGTCCCGAACTTCCTGCCGCCCCGGGCGGCCCGCGCGCGGCGCTCACCGCCGCCTGGGTCCGCGACGAGGCCGTCCACGTGCGCGGCCTGCTCGAGCAGGCGCGCCTGCCCGATGCCGACCGCGTGGCCGCGCAAGCCACCGCCGCCGACCTGGTCAAACGCGTGCGTGCCCGTGCGCGCAACCAGGGCGCGATCGAGGCCTTCATGCGCCAGTACGACCTGGGCAGCGAGGAGGGCGTGTTGCTGATGTGCGTGGCCGAAGCGCTGTTGCGCATCCCCGACCAGGAAACCGCCGACAAGCTGATCCGCGACAAGCTCGGCGAAGCGGACTGGAAGAAGCACATGGGCCAGTCCGACTCGGTGCTGGTCAACGCCTCGACGTGGGGCCTGATGCTGACCGGCCAACTGGTCGACCTGGCCGACGACACCAAGCGCAACGTGCACAACGCGTTCAAGCGCCTGATCGGCCGAGTGGGCGAGCCGGTGATCCGCCTGGCCGTGCGCCAGGCGATGAAGATCATGGGCCACCAGTTCGTCATGGGCCGCACGATCGGCGAAGCACTGGCGCGTTCGACCAAGGGCGACAACGCGAACTACCGTTATTCGTTCGACATGCTCGGCGAAGGCGCACTCACCACCAAGGACGCGCTTCGCTACCAGCAGGCCTACCGCGATGCGATCCACGCGATCGGCAAAAGCGGCCCCGGCGGAAACTTCCTCGGCCACGACGTGTTCGGCGTACCGTCGATCTCGGTGAAGCTGTCCGCGCTGCACCCGCGCTACGAGCACGCCAAGCGTGCGCGCGTGTTCGCCGAGCTGACCCCGCGCGTGCTGGAGCTGGCCCAGCTGGCGAAGTCCTACGGCATTGGCTTCACCATCGACGCCGAAGAGTCCGACCGGCTGGAGATGTCGCTCGACGTGATCGCCGGCGCCTACGCCGACGCATCGCTCGACGGTTGGGAAGGCTACGGCCTGGCCATCCAGGCGTACCAGAAGCGCGCGCCGGAGGCGATCGACTTCATCGCCGATCTCGCCCGCCGCACGGGCCGACGCATTCCGGTGCGACTGGTCAAGGGCGCGTACTGGGACAGCGAGGTGAAGCGCGCGCAGGTCGATGGCCAGGCGGGCTATCCGGTGTTCACGCGCAAGCCCAACACCGACGTGTCCTACCTCGCCAACGCGCGACGCATGCTCGAAGCCAGCGACGCCATCTATCCGATGTTCGCCACCCACAACGCGCAGACGATCACGACGATCCACCAGCGCGCGAAGTCGATGGGCCGTGAGCGGCATTTCGAGTTCCAGAAGCTGCACGGCATGGGCGACGACCTGTATGCCGAGGTCATTCCCGCCGACCGCCTCGACGTGCCGTGCCGCGTGTACGCACCGGTGGGCTCGCACGAGGACCTGCTGCCGTACCTGGTGCGCCGCCTTCTCGAAAACGGCGCCAACTCCAGCTTCGTCAATCGCATCACCGACGAGGACGTCTCCATCGACGACCTCATCCGCGACCCGGTCGAAACCGTGTCCGCGTTCGACACCATCCCCCATCCGCGTATCCCGCAGCCGGTCGACCTGTACCGCAGCTACGGCAATGAGAGGAGCAATTCCATGGGCGTCAACCTCGCCAACGACGATCAGCTGCGTGTGCTCGCCGACCAGATCAACGCCGTTGCCGGCAACGACTGGCGCGCCACGCCGCTGGTGCCCGGCGCGACGGTGGGCGGGCCCAGCATCACGGTGACCAACCCGGCCGACCGACGCGAAACCGTGGGCCACTGGCAGGCCGCCGACAGCGCGACCGTCGAACGGGCGCTGGCCAATGCCGTTGCCGCGCAGGACGATTGGAACGCCACGCCGGCCGCCAGCCGCGCGGCGATCCTCGAACACGCCGCCGACCTGCTCGAACAGCGCATGGCGCAGTACATCGCGCTGTGCACCAAGGAAGCCGGCAAGACCATCCCCGATGGCGTGGCCGAAGTGCGCGAGGCGGTCGACTTCCTGCGCTACTACGGCCAGCAGGCGCGCAAGCTGTTCACCGTCGAGGCCCTGCCCGGCCCGACCGGCGAATCCAACACGCTGCAGCTGTCCGGTCGTGGCGTGTTCGTGTGCATCAGCCCCTGGAACTTCCCGTTGGCGATCTTCATCGGCCAGGTCGCCGCGGCGCTGGCCGCCGGCAACAGCGTGATCGCCAAGCCCGCCGAACAGACCAACCTGATCGGCTTTGCCGCCGTGAAGCTGCTGCACGAAGCCGGCGTGCCCGAAGCGGTGGTGCAGTTCCTGCCGGGCGACGGCGCGACCGTCGGCGCGGCGCTGACGCGCGATCCGCGCGTGGCCGGCGTGGCCTTCACCGGTTCGACCGACACCGCCCGCGCGATCAATCGCGCACTGGCCGCGCGCGATGCCGCGATCGGCGTCCTGATTGCCGAAACCGGTGGCCAGAACGCGCTGATCGCCGACTCCTCGTCGCTGCCCGAGCAGGTGGTCAAGGATGCGATCGGCTCGGCATTCACCTCGGCCGGCCAACGCTGCTCGGCCGCGCGCGTGTTGTTCGTTCAGGACGACATCGCCGACAAGGTCACCCACATGCTGGCCGGCGCCATGGCCGAGCTCAAGGTCGGCAATCCCGGCCTGCTGTCGACCGACGTCGGCCCGGTGATCGACGAGGACGCGCTGAAGATGCTGCGCGACCACGCTGAGCGCATGGAGCGCGAGGCCACCCGGATCGCGTCGCTGGAACTCGATGCCGATACCGCGCACGGCAGCTTCTTCGCCCCCAGTGCGTACGCGCTGGCATCGCTGGACCAGCTGCACAAGGAAGTGTTCGGCCCGGTGTTGCACGTGATCCGCTGGAAGGCCGATCAGCTGGATGCCGTCATCGACGCGATCAACGCCACCGGCTACGGCTTGACGCTGGGCATCCATTCGCGCATCGACGAGACCGTCGAGAAGATCAGCGCGCGCGTGAAGGTGGGCAACTGCTACGTCAACCGCAACCAGATCGGCGCGGTGGTCGGCGTGCAGCCCTTCGGCGGCCAGAACCTGTCGGGCACCGGCCCCAAGGCCGGCGGTCCGCATTACCTGCCCCGCTTCACCACCGAGAAGACCATCACCATCAACACCACCGCCGCGGGCGGTAACGCGTCGCTGCTGACGCTGGGCGAGTAGCGCGCACGCTGGGCAGCCCGCGCACGACAGCGCGCGGGCGAACGCCGGGGTATCGGGGGTGACGCGCGCACCTGCGCACGACAGTCCCGCATCGGCGCTTCGCGCATGACAACGCACGCGACACCGTGCATGAAAAAGCCCCGCCGGAGCGGGGCTTTTTTTTTGCGGTGACGCCAGGATCGAATGCCGGATTCAACCGCCGGAATCGAACGCGTCAGTCAGACACATCGATCAGACGCGTCGACCCCGGACGTCGAATCAGAAGCGGTACTGCGCGGCGACGCCGAAGACGTTGGCGTAACCGTCGAACTCACCGACCAGACGCGAGCGGCTCGAGGACAGCACGTTGACCTTGGTCTCTTCGATTTCGATGCGCATGAAGGCCGCGTCGACGCTGAGTTGCTCGGACACGTTCCAGGTCATGCCCAGCGAGAAGATGTTGCGGTCCTGGTCGGGCAGACGCGGGGTGCGGGCGAGATCGTTGGTCGGGGTCTCGTCCAGCGCCACGCCGGCACGCACGGTGAAGCTGTCGTTGATGTCGTACTCGCCGCCGAGCGAGTAGAGCATCGTGTCTTCCCAGTCGAACGCCTCGTGACCGAGCGAGCTGCCGTCGGGGCGGTAGATGTTGACCGCTTCCAGCGAATGCCAGTCGGTGGCCTGGACGTCGGCCATCAGACGGAAGCTGTCGTTGATGTCGTACTGCGCGCTGAAGGTGGTCACGCTGGGCGTGGTCAGCGGCGCGCTGATCTTGCCGTCACGCAGGCCCGGGTTGGTGGCCAGGATCACCTGCGCCGCGGCATTGCTGCTGCTGAAATCGGCATCGCCTTCGAGGTCGTGGTCGATTTCCGAGCGGTGCGAGAAGCCCAGCGACAGCGAATCGGTCGGACGCCACTGCGCGCCGATGATCCAGCCGATGCCGTTGTCGTCGCCGCTCACTTCGACCAGCGCGTCATTCGCCTGCGGACGGTACGGGAAGGCCGGGTTGAAGCAGTTGGCCGGGTTGCCCGAACCGACGCACGCCTGCGTGCCGATGTCGATGGCGTTGGTCAGGGTCACCTCGGCGCGCTGGTACATCAGGCCGATGCCGACCGAGAAGCGCTCGGTCACTTCGACCGCGGCCGACAGGGTCAGGTTGATCGTCTTCACGTCCGATTCGATGGCGTTGTAGCGACCGACCCAGTTGGAGTCGTATTCGGTCTTCAGGCCGAACGGCGCGCTGACGCTGGCGCCCACGGTCATACGCTCCAGCGAGCCGCTGAGCGGGATCACCACGGCCATCGCCGGGACGGCCGAGGCGTCGCCCGGATCGCCACCGTCGCCGCCATTGAGCGGGGTGCCCAGGGCGGTGGTGCCGCCGCCTTCGAAGTCAGCGGTCAGGTCGATCACCGAGGCATCGGCCTGGACGGTGACACGGTCGATGTTGACCATCGCCGCCGGGTTGTTGGCAACGACCGACGCATCGTTCTGCGCCACCGTAGAGCCGGAGAAGGCACGGCCGAGGTTCTTGACGCTGTTCTCGCGGATCTGGAAGCCGGAAGCGTGCGCCTGGCCGATCGCCAATGCGCCGGTGATGCCAAGCGCAAGAGCGGTCAGGCGCGTGATGCGGGAAGCATGTTGCATGCGTGTAATCTCCATTGGAGTTTCTAATAGTCAGCTTCGGCCGTCTAAGCGGCACCGTTTTTTGAGCGGTCACCGACGCGTGCCGGAACCCTCTCCCGACATACGACGCCGTATGCACTATAACGCGCCCATTAACCAGATGGTAACAACTCGGACGTGGCCGCTGGACGTGCCTTTTGGGACGGTTCCGAATAAAGAAATGCTGCACTGCAAGGTAAATCCATAACCGATGTTCGTGGCGATTCCACCACGCGAGAAAACCCCGCCACGCTGGGCGACACCGTTGTTGTTCGCCATCTTGTGGCTGTGCTTCACGGTTATCGCCCTGATGCCCGAGAGCGGGCAACGGCGATTGCTGCTCGACTGGGGCGCCCTGTCGGGCACGCTGGTGTCGGCGGCGGACTGGTGGCAATCCCTGCGCAATGGCGACGCGCTGCGGCTTTTCAGCGCGTTGTTCCTGCACGCCGACTGGGCGCACCTGCTGGGCAACCTGGTATTCCTCCTCATTTTCGGACTGCCGGCCGAACGAGCGATGGGTTCGCGCCGGGTGCTGGTGCTGTTCCTGCTGGGCGGCGCATTCGCCAACCTCGCGGCGGTGATCGCCATCGGCACGCCCGACCGTCTGGTCATCGGTGCCAGTGGCGCGGTGTCGGCGATGATCGGTGCGTACCTCGCGTTGTTTCCCGGCGCAAAACTTGGCGTGGTGGTACCGCTGGGCCTGTTTTTGCAGTTCGTGAAAGTGCCCGCGCCGCTGCTGATCGGCGTGTGGGCGCTGCTGCAGCTGGTATTTACCTTCATCGGCCCGTCGTTTGGCGCGGTGGCGTGGTCGGCCCATCTGGCGGGCTTTGCCTTCGGCGGCGCATTCGCCCTGGTGGCGCGCGCGGGCATCGCCCGCAGGTTGCGCAGGAAACGGGGCTACTGAGCGCCCCCACACGGCCGGCCGGTTAACCCGACTCCCGGCCGGTTTGCGCCTTCGCCCATCCCGTAGAATCCGCGCATGGCCAAAACGCTCTACAAAGTCACCTTTCTGAATGCGGGAAAGGTCTACGAACTGTATGCGCGGCAAGTCGCGTCGGGCGCGCTGTGGGGGTTCACCGAGATTCGCGACCTGGTGTTCGACGTGCACGACGGCGTTTTGATCGACCCCACCGAGGAACGCCTGCGCGACGAGTTCGGTGACACACGCGTGCTGCACCTGCCGATGCAGGGCATCGTTCGGATCGAGGAAGTCGAGCGCAAGGGCCAGTCGGCGATCCGCGATGCCGCGACCGGCGAAAGAGTGGTCACCGCGTTTCCGCAGCCGGGCAAGCCGCGCTGATTGAATCGGCAATGTTTCAGGCCGTACCCGCCAAGCGGCACTGTCCGTCCGGACGGTAGCGGAATGGCCGGGGGCGGCAGGCGCTTTCACGACTGAGAAACAGGCACGGCGCAAGCATCGGCGACTGGACGGAAGGCTTTCATCTTCCCGGCCCCACGCGGTCGTCACCGAGGGTCTGCGCCATGAAGCGCCCCCCTGTCTTGTCGCCCGCCTTCGTAGCGGGCGTGTTGTGCTGCCTGCCCACGCCGTCCGCGGCGGAGACGGTGTACGTCCAGCTTCGCAGCACCGAAGAAGTACCGTCGATTTCTTCCACCGCGCGCGGCGCGTTCAGTGCCCGCATCTCGAACGGCGGCGGACAGCTGACCTATGTGCTGCGCTATTCCGGCCTGCAAAGCGAGGCCCGGCAGGCACACATCCATTTCGGTCAACGCGGCGTCAATGGTGGAGTCAGCGTGTTCCTGTGCCAGACCGCGGCCAACCCCGACCCCGCGGGCCTTGCTCCGACGTGCCCGGCCTCGGGCAGCGTGAGCGGCCTGCTGACATCGTCCAATGTCATCGGCCCCGCCGGCCAAGGGCTCTCGCCGGGTGAGTTTGCGGAACTGGTCGCGGCCATTCGTGCCGGCGTGGCCTACGTCAACGTGCACTCGACGACCTTCCCCGGCGGCGAGCTGCGCGGGCAGCTCAACGCGTTCCGGAACTTCTTCGTGCACTGAGCGGCGCCCGGTGCTTCGGCGGATGAGCGCCGCCGAGGCGGCCGCCCTTCAGCGAGGTCTGGCGTGAGCGGGCGGATTGCGCCCCGAACGCGGGGCGCACCGCCTGGCCTCAGCGCTTTGCACCGCCGACATCCGGCACGGGGGCGACGGCCACCGGCTTCTTCAGCTCGGCCAGGGCCGCGGTGATGAATTCGTCGCCTTCGAGCACTTCGCCGGCATTGTCGCCAGGGCGATCGCCCTCGTCGGCGACTGCGGCGCCGGGCACCGCGGTGGCGGGCTCTTCGTCACCGCGCAGGTGCCCGCGCAGAGTGGCCTCGGTGACGTCCGCGCGACCGCCGTTCTGCGCGTCCTTGGCCGGATGCAGCTGGACGTCCGGCACGATGCCCAGGGCCTGGATCGAACGACCGCTGGGGGTGAAGTAACGCGCCGTGGTGAGCTTTACCGAGTCCCCGTTATCGAGCGGCAGCACCGTCTGCACCGAGCCCTTGCCGAAGGTGCGGCTGCCGACCACGCGCGCACGGCCGTTGTCGCGCAGCGCGCCCGCCAGCACCTCCGACGCACTGGCCGAGCCGGCGTCGACCAGCACCACCACCGGCGCACCGGCGAGGCGATCGCCCGGCGTGGCGCCGAACTCGGCGTCGCTGAGCGCGATGCGGCCACGGGTGCTGACGATCTTGCCGCTTTCGAGCAGGTCGTCTGCGATCTGCACCGCCGAGGTCAACAGCCCGCCGGGGTTGCTGCGCAGATCGATGACCAGACCACGCAACTTGCCGCCGGCCTGTTCCTGCAACTTGCCGAGCTGGGTTTCGAAATCGGCTGCGGTATCGGCCTGGAACGCGGCGATGCGCAGGTAGCCGTAGCCGGGTTCGAGCATCCGGTTGCGCACGCTGGTGATGCGCACGGTGTCGCGCACCACCTTGATCTCAAGCAGCTTGTCGGCGCCTTCGCGAACCACCGTCAACACGACCGCGCTGCCCGGCTCGCCGCGCAACGGCCCGGAGCTGTCGTCGTCACCCGGACCGAGCTGGCGACCGTCGATCGCGACGATCAGGTCGCCGGACTTGATGCCCGCACGCGCGGCCGGGGTGTCGTCGATCGGCGCGATCACCCGCAAGGTGCCGTCGGGCTGGCGGTAGAGCTCCACGCCGATGCCGTCGTAGGCGCCGCGCGACTGTTCGTCGAACTGGTCGGCATCGGCCTTCTGGAAGTAGACGCTGTGCGGGTCCAGGTCCAGCAGCAGACCGCGCACCGCCGACTGCATGAGCCGCGAATCGGCGACGGGCTCGACGTAGGCCTGCTTGATCGCGGTGTAGACGGCGACATAGCGGCGGATCTCATCGAGCGGAACCTTGGCGTTGGCATCGTCGGCACTGGTGTCGTCCAGCCCTTCCGGGCTTTCGCCGCGCTCGGGCTGCCCGGCCTGCTGCGCATGCACCGGCGTCAGCGCGGGCAGCGCGGCAAGGGCGAACACGATCGGGGCGAGATGACGCAGTTGCATACGCAGGGCTCCAGACGGGACTCGGTTGGACCGCGGGCAGCGGCGCCGGTTCGCCCGATTATGGGCGCGGCGGCACTGAACGTAACCACGTACCGACGCCGGGCGCGCGCCGACGGTCGCCCGGCGCCGTCAGCGCCGCAGGAACGTGTTGGGATTGACCGGCTCGCCGTTGCGGCGCAGTTCGAAATACAGCGCCGGCCGCCCCGCGCCGCCCGAACTGCCGACGGTGGCGACGGCGTCGCCACGGCTCACCCGGTCGCCGCTGTCGCGCAGCAGGGCGTCGTTATGCGCGTACAGACTCATCGTGCCGCCGCCGTGATCGATGATCAGCAACAAGCCGTAGCCGGTCATCCATTGCGCGTAAACGACCCGGCCGTCGGCGACGGCCTTGACCGCCGTACCGGCGCTGGCCGCGATCAGCAGGCCATCGCTGCTGCGCCCGTCGGGCATGGTGGCGCCGAATCCGGCCAGCAGGCTGCCCGACAGCGGCCAACCCAGGCCACCCACCTGCGGCGCGACGGCACTGGCCACGACCGACGCGCGTCGCGGCGTGGTGCGTCCCGATCCGGTCGCGGTCGCGGCCTTGTCGCGCGCGGCATTGCGTGCGGCCGCGGCGCGGCGTTCGGAGGCCGCGCGCGCGGCCGTGGCACGCAGTTGCGTGAGCAGGCGCTCCAGGCCGGCCGCATCGCGACCCAGCGCGCGCTCGCGGCTGCTGCGGTCCTGGTAGCGCTCGTCGATCTGCGCAACCAGTGCGGCGCGCGCCTGGCGATCCCGCTCCAGTTGAGACAACCGGTCGCGTTGCTGCACGCGGGCGGCGGCCAGACTTGCGCGACTGGCCACGATGTCGCGCTCGAGCGAATCGATCTCGCGCGTCTGTGCCGACAGCGTCGCGATGCGTCGCGCGCGCGCCTGCTGCAGGTAACGGTGGTAGACCAGCACGCGACCGGCATCGGCCACGCGGTCCTGTGCCAGCAGCAGTTTCAGCGGCGCGTCGCCGCGCTCGGCATAGGCCGCGCGCAGCAGGCTGGCCAATTCGGTGCGGCGCGCGGCAATCGACACCTGAAGCTCGCCGCGACGCGCCTGCAGACTGGCCAGCTCAGACGCGCTATTGGCCAGCCGCTGCTCTGTATCGCGCAGGCTGCGGCTGGATTGCCCCACCTGCTCATCGGCCGCACGCAGTTCACGCGAAGCGCCGCCGCGCTGATCTTCGAGCTTGCGCCGCTCAACGGCCACGGCCTTGAGTTCGCGCTTGACGCGATCGAGGCGGCGCTCGGCGTCGCGACTGCTCTGCGCGCCGGCCGGCCGCAGCGCCGGCAACGCCAGCACCGAGGCGATGACGAGCGCAACGGCCAGCGCGCGGCGCGACATCAACCGACGCCGCTTCCGTCGCCGACCGCCGCCAGCAGGCTGGCACCGGTCATGTCCGACGGCGCCGGCACGCCGAGCAGTTCGAGCACGGTCGGCGCCACGTCACGCAGCGCGCCGCCGGCCCGCAGGCGCGCAGCGCGCGGCCCGCAGTATGCGAACGGCACCGGGCCGACGGTGTGCGAGGTATGTGGCTGCCCGGTTTCCGGATCGCGCATCATCTCGACGTTGCCATGGTCGGCGGTGACCAGCAGCGCGCCGCCGCGTTCGCGCACGGCCTCGCGCACCGCGCCGATGGCCACGTCGACCGCCTCGGCGGCCTGGATCGCCGCGGCCAGGATGCCGCTGTGGCCCACCATGTCGGGGTTGGCGATGTTGCAGATCGCGACATCGATGTCGCCCGAGCGGATGGCGGCGCACAGCTTGTCGGTGACTTCCGGACAGCTCATTTCCGGCTGCAGGTCGTAGGTGGCCACCTTCGGACTGGGCACCAGGATACGGCTCTCGCCCGCGTACGGTTCTTCGCGACCGCCGCTGAAGAAGAACGTCACGTGCGCGTACTTTTCCGTCTCGGCGATGCGCAGCTGGCGCAGGCCGTTCTCGGCGAGGATCTCGCCCAGGGTGTTGCGCAGGTCGTCGGGGGCGAAGGCCACCGACGCGGTCAGTCGGCTGTCGTACTCGGTCAGGCAGACGAAACGCGAGAGCTTCGGGCGACGCGCATGGAAGCCGTCGAAATCCGCAGAGACGAACGCCGCGGTGAGCTGCCGCGCGCGATCGGCGCGGAAGTTCATGTACACCACGGCATCGCCGTCGCGCATCGTCGCACCGTCGTCGACCACGGTCGGCGACACGAACTCATCGTTCTCGTTGCGCGCATAGGCATCGTGCAGTGCGGTCATCGCATCGGGCGAGTGGTGCTCGCTGGCGGCTTCGACGATCGCGTCCCAGGCACGGCGTTGGCGATCCCAGCGGTGGTCGCGGTCCATGGCGTAATAGCGTCCGCTGACGCTGGCGATGCGCGCGTTGCCGACGCGTTCGCACTCGCGCTGCAGCAGTTCCAGGCTGGGCTGGGCCGATCGCGGCGGCATGTCGCGGCCGTCGAGGAAGGCATGCACCGCCACCTGCGGCACACCTTCGCGACGGGCAAGTTCGAGCATTGCGACGATGTGGTTCTCGTGGCTGTGCACGCCACCTGGCGACAACAATCCGAACACATGCAGCGTGCCGCCATTGGCGGCCGTCGCGGCGCACGCGGCGCGCAGTTCGTCGTTGGCGTAGAAGCTTCCGTCGTCGATCGCCGCATCCACGCGGGTCAGGTCCTGGTAGACGATGCGGCCGGCGCCGAGGTTCATGTGGCCCACCTCGGAATTGCCCATCTGCCCATCCGGCAGGCCGACATGGCGGCCTTCGGTGTGGATCAGCGTGTGCGGGCACTCGGCCAGCAGACGCTGCCAGTTCGGCAGGGTGGCCTGGGCCAGCGCGTTGTCGGCGGGATCCTCGCGGTGCCCCCAGCCATCGAGGATCAGCAGGACCACGGGGCCCTGGATGGCGGAAGCGGATCGATGGGAGGAGGCTGGCACGTCGTTGGTCCCAATGACTTCGGGCAGGGGCCCGGTGGCTGGAGGGGTGCGATGGTATGGGGCGTGATTGTAGCGAAGCCGGCCGTCGCGCCCGACTCGCGACACGCAGGTCACGGCGGCACGTTTAAACCCTGCCGCACGAAGCCGCATCCATGAATACACCAGTCCACTGCACGGGAAATGTCATGCGCCAACCCGCCCATCGTTCGATCTCCCTGTCCCTCGCCATCGCGTTGGCCATCGCCGCGCCGGTCTCGTACGCCTCCGATCAGAACATCGACAAGGTCAACGGCAGCATCACCGTCAACGACGGCGAAAGTTACGGCAAGCTCGAAACCGTCAACGGCAGCATCCACATCGGTGCCAACGCGCAGGCTGAGTCGGCCGAAACGGTCAATGGCAGCATCCGCGTCGGCGCGCGCAGCCGCACGGGCGAGCTGGCCACGGTCAACGGCGGCATCCGCGTGGCGACCGCCGTCCAAGTCAACGGCAGCCTGGAAACGGTCAACGGCGAGATCTTTGTCGACCGCGGCGGTCGCGTCGGCGGCGACATCGAGACGGTCAACGGCGCAATCGGCCTGATCGGTACGGAAGTGAACGGCCGCATCGACACCGTCAATGGCGACCTGACCGTCGGCGCCGACTCCCACGTCACCGGCGGCATCCACTACCCCAAGCCCGATCCGAAGTGGTTTGGCGTCAGCCGCAAGCCGCCGCGCGTGGTGATCGGGCCGAACGCACGCGTCGACGGTCCGCTGGTGTTTGAACGCCCCGTCACCCTGTACGTGCACAGCAGCGCCCGCACCGGTGCGATCACCGGCGCGACCGCGCAGCGCTACAGCACCCCGGTGCCGCCCAGCCCGTAAGGGAGGCATGCGTCGGCGACGGTCCCGGCCGCGCCGACGCCTGGCCGGGATCGCTGCCGAGGCCATCCCACTGCGCATGCAATCGATGCGTAGCCACGACGATGTGTGCGTTATCGGCGGCGATATCGGCCGTTTGACAGCTTGACGACGGCCAGCCCAGGCGCTCGCCGGATTGTGCCTAGAATGGACCTCCGCCGCCCCGGCGGACCGCTACGGAGGTCCGATGTCCCGCAAGCCCCTGCTTCCAAGCGCCGCACTGGCCGGTGCCACGCTTGGCGCGCTCCTGCTCGCCGCCTGCAACCAGCCTCCGGCCGATGCCCCCACCACCGATGCGGCCACGACGGCCAGCACCGCCAGCGGCGGCGCCACCATCAGCGCAGCCGATTTCGCGGCGCACGTGAAGATGCTGGCGTCCGATGAGTTCGGCGGGCGGGCGCCCGGCAGCGATGGCGAACGCAAGACCATCGACTATCTCAAGTCCGAGTTCGAGCGGATGGGCCTGAAGCCCGGCAATGGCGACAGCTACTTCCAGACCGTGCCCATGGTCGAAACCACCGCCGCGCCCGCCACGGTGCTCAAGCTCGACGTCAACGGCCAGACGCGCGAGTTGCGCTTCGGGCCGGACATGGTGGTCGGCACGCGCACCGGCTTGACCGAGGTGAAGATCAGCAACAGCGACCTGGTGTTCGTCGGCTACGGCGTCAACGCGCCGGAGCTCGGCTGGAACGACTACGCCGGCGTGGACGTCAAGGGCAAAACGGTGGTCATGCTGATCAACGACCCCGGCTTTCACACCAAGGACGCGGCGCTGTTCGAAGGCAAGCGCATGACCTACTACGGTCGCTGGACGTACAAGTTCGAGGAGGCCGCACGCCAAGGTGCGGCGGCCGCGATCATCGTCCACGACGCGGACGGCGCAGCGTACGGATGGCAGGTCGTCGAGAACGGATGGACTGGCCCACAGTTCGACCTGCCCGCCAAGACCGATCCGGAACCGCGCCTGCCGGCACAGGGCTGGATCACCGGCGACGTCGCACGCAGCCTGTTCGCCGACGTCGGCCAGGACCTCGATGCGCTGTACCGCAGCGCCAGCGTCAAGGGCTTCAAGGCGATTCCGCTGAAGGCCAAGCTCACCCTCGACCTCAACAGCACCATCAGCGAGAAGTCGTCCCAGAACGTCATTGCGATGCTGCCCGGCAGCAAGCGCCCGGACGAAGCGATCGTGTACATGGCGCACTGGGACCACCTGGGCGACCACGGCCACGACGCCGATGAGCACGGTGCGGCTGCGCCTGCCGGTGAGGACACGATCTATAACGGTGCGATCGACAACGCCACCGGCGTGGCCGGCATCCTCGAGATCGCCGAGGCGTTCGCAAAGCAGAACCCCGCGCCGGAGCGCTCGGTGCTGTTCGCCGCCGTCACGCTGGAAGAGTCGGGGTTGTTGGGCTCCAAGTATTACGTCGCCCATCCCGCCGTGCCGCTGGCCAAGACCATCGCGGTGATCAACCTCGATGCGATGCCGGTGATCGGCAAGGCCCGCGACATGACGGTGGTCGGTTACGGCAGCTCGGAACTGGAAGACCTGCTCAAGAAGTACGCGCAGGAGCAGGGCCGGGTGCTGCATGCCGAAGCAACGCCGGAGGATGGCTTCTACTTCCGCTCCGATCACTTCAACTTCGCCAAGGCCGGCGTGCCCGCGCTGTACGCCAAGGGCGGCGACGACCTGATCGAAGGCGGCACCGACGCCGGCCACAAGGCGCAGATCGACTACCGCGACAACCGCTATCACAAGCCCGGCGACGCGTTCGATCCGGCGTGGAAGATGGACGGCGTGGTGCAGGATCTCGAGGCGTTGTACAGCGTCGGTCGCGAGGTTGCCGGTGGCGACTCGCGCCCGAACTGGTACGAGGGCAACGCGTTCCGCGCCGCCCACGACAAGCTGGTGCAGCCGACGAAGTAGCCGTTCGCCAATCATTGCGGCTTCGTGCGACGGCGCCCCACTCAGCAGAGTCGGGCGCCGTCGCCGTTTTCGGCTAGGCTGTTGCCGCCGCCAACCTCGGGAATCCAACCATGACGCTGTCCACGGCCTACTGGTGTGTGCTGATCGCCGCTGTGTTGCCCTACCTCTGGGTGGCCGTCGCCAAGGGCGGCGGCGAGCGATACAACAACCGCGACCCACGTGGCTGGCTGGCGCGCCAGGACAACCCGCGCGTGCACCGCGCCAACGGCGCACAGCTCAACAGCTACGAGGCGTTCGCCCCGTTCGCGGCCGGCGTGGTGCTCGCCCAGATCAGCGGCGTCCCCGCCGACCGGATCGCCCTGCTGGCCGTCGCCTTCGTCGTGCTGCGCGTGCTGCACGGCATCTTCTATATCGCCGACAAACACGCGCTGCGCAGCCTGTGCTGGTTCGCGGCGTTCGCCTGCGTGCTCGCGCTTCTGGCGCAAGCCGCACTGGCGGCCTCGGCGTGATCGAGATCCACGCAAGCCGATGCCGAGGTCCATGAACCCGATGCCTGCCAACAGCAACGCCGACCATGCTGGCGTTACGCCACTCACCCTGGGCCTGCGCGAGGATGGCTTCGCTTTCGTGCAGGCGGCGGACATGCACGCGCTGCTGGCAGCGCACGGGCGACTCGAAGACTGGACGGACTTCGTCGCGAGCTGGAACGAACTGCCGATCGACAACTACCTCGCGGCTGTCGGCCGCCAGCGTCGACGCCGGCATGCGGTGTATTGCGCGCCCAGTCGAGGCCCCATCACGCGGGCCCCGCACCAGGCGCACTTCCAGACGCTCAACTACAACACGCTGCAAGGCGACATCGAGCGCTGGTTCGAGCCGGTCGACGCGGCAATCGCCGAGGGGCCGACGCTGTCGACGGTGCTGGGGTTCGCTCGCGACTTCTTCGCGCCGTTGTCGCCGCAGGTAGCCGCGTGGCACGTCGAGGTGCACCAGTTCCGCATCGAGCCCAGCGCCACACAAGCCGGCGAGCCCACGCCCGAAGGCGTGCATCGTGATGGCGTCGACTACGTGCTGGTCCTCCTGGTGGATCGCAAGAACATTCGCAGCGGCACCACCACCATCCACACCCACGACGGTCGAGAGGTCGGCAGCTTCACCCTGACCGAAGCCCTGGATGCCGCGCTGGTCGACGATGCCCGCGTGTTTCACGGCGTCACCGCGGTCACGCCCGTCGACACCGACGCCCCCGCCCACCGCGACGTGTTGGTGGTGACCTTCCGCGCGTTGACGGCTTAGCGCCGATCCTTCTGCACCTACTGAATAGGCACCTTTGCGCGAAGCTGCCGCATGAGGAGCGAATGAAAGACCACCGTTCGCGGTGGTCTTTCCGTTTGGGGCGTAGGCGGGCTGAAAACCGGGAAGACAAGCGTGACCCGAGGGCCCGCGTCGCGGTCTATCCGCCGAAGTGCGCGTAGTCGAAGGACCCGGACCAACATCGCTCTCGAAACAATCCAATCATCAGCCAAGACCAGTCGCGGTGCCGCGGCCCTTCCGTTGGCGCGGTTGTCGCCTTACCGTGCGCTGCCGCTGCGTCGAGTTCGGCAGTCGCACCTTTATTGGTCGAAGTTGCTGCCCTACGGTGGGCCGAACTGCCGGGGGCGTCGCGAGGGCGGTGATTCTCTTTCCATTTCGTAGCAGTTGTAGTCCTTCGCAGTTGTGGCATTGCCGGATGCGTGGGGAGCTCGGTGGTCCCAACTGACACGGCTCGTCGGCGACCCGCGTGAGCAGCTCAGCACATCGCGAACGCGTGGCCCTCCGTCGTTCGCCCTGTCGCGCGCTCAACTCCAGTGCCTGTGCTGCGCCGCGAAACCGATGTGCTCTTCGCAGGGCCGGCGCTAGAGTTTTATCCGCAGAAGAGCGCTCGATCGAGACAGAAGACCGCCGTTCGCGGTGGTCACGGCTTGTGCAGATGGCTGAGACGCAACGGATTAGACCAACCGCCAATCGACACCTCGGTCTGGCGGATTCTTCGTAGAAGACGCCACGATCGAGACAGAAGACGCCGTTGTCCCCTTCCTAACCACGTCCGCCAAGAACTGACCCGACAACCGTCAGCCGTGCGCCAGCGGCCGGATGCCAGTCCGCCAATCGCAGGCCTGATCGAAGCAATTCGTTGCAACCCTCCCCGCATGAGAGCCAATCAGCCGGATCAGCCAACCGGCTGATCGCCTGGGCTCGCCGGGAGTATCCGGACATTGCCGAACGCAGCACCGCCGATACCCGGAGTTTCTCGTAGTAGCGCACAACGATTTGGCCGTTCCGCAGATTCGAACATTGCCGTTGTGGTGGTCTCTTGTTTGACTCGGTTGCCGCGGGCGACTGGCCCGATAGCTGTTGCAGCGCCGCGCACGTTCCGGGCGGCATCGCATTACCGGTGGTTTGTGTCGCCGTCCTTGCTCGTGCTGATTCCTGCCGGGCGGCATCCGGACGATGCCGAGCGCGGCACCGCCGCTACGCGGGGTTTCTCGTAGTAGCGCGCACGATCGATTCAACCGGCCCAGTTTCGGGCCGTTCATTCTGCCGTCGCAACGTGTGCTGCGATGCGGCGGGTCTGCGGTTGGATGGCCATTTCAGATCGCAGTTTCCGGCCGCTAGCCGCAGCAAGTGGCGGCTCGGGACGTCGGACACGCAAACGGCCGCACGTGGGCGGCCGTAGTGGGTTGTTGGATCCGGAAAAGACAAAACCCCCACCTCTTGCGAGGTGGGGGTTGCCTTTCAATAAAGCCCCTGGCGATGACCTACTCTTGCATGGCTTAAGCCACACTACCATCGGCGCATGTGCGTTTCA
>NZ_RIBS01000007.1 GCF_003719825.1 Montanilutibacter psychrotolerans
CTCGCAGTCTCAGGGCGCAAACAGTCTCTCCCTGCACCGATCCGAGTGCCCCCGGATCACCAGCCCATCGCTGGTGGGTTGAAGATACAAGGGCGCAATAACCCAAGGGCATTGCGCCGGAATCGTGTACGTCGAAGTGGACCTTCATCGCGCGTCCCATACCGCTACGTCGAGGTGGATCTCCATCGCACGCCCCACACGGCGCATTACGCCTTCGGCTAATGCGCCCTACGAATCCTGGAGAAGCGCCAAAAAAAACGCGCCGCATAAGCGGCGCGCTTTCTGTTACCTGGAGCGACGATCCGGGCTTACTTGATTGCCCAGACCTCCTCGAAATCGCCTTCTTCGGTGAAGCCGGCGTCGATGCCGTTCTTCCACACGTCGTACGGGCGCTCGTTGGGCTCGTAACCGCGGGTCAGTGCCCAGCCACGCAGGGCGTCACGCACCTTGGCGAGGTTGGCCATGTGGCCCTTGAACGGCACGACCGCGATGCGGCTGGGCTTCTGGAACACGGCCTTGACCTGGGTTTCGCCCGGGTTGATCGTCAGCTCGGTGGCTTCGCCCGTCGCGCCGACCTTGCGCACCGGCATGGCGACGTCGAACGAGTAGCTCTCGGAGCTGAAGTCACTGGTGATCAGGCGCAGCGGACCGGCGGATTCGAGGCCGTTGGCTTCGATGACCTTGTTGATCCACTGCAGGCTGCTGCTCATCGCCTGCTGCACCTTCTCGTTGCTGCGGTCGACCTGCACGCTCATGACCAGCAGGTTCTCGGCCGGGCGCTCGCCCAGCTTCGGCGCCATGGCCGGATCGTCCTTGGAGAGCTCTGCGTAGTCGTAGTTCGGCACCGTCGCCAGCATGCGCGTGATGCGCGACAGGCCGAGCTTGATGTCTTCGCCGACATTGCTGCTGACGTACAGACCGGCGTAACGGCCGATCAGGTTCCAGCCGTAGTCGACGTCGTAGGTCTGGGTGATCTCGACGTTGCGACCACCCTTGCCGGTGTTCTTGAAGCTGAACTTGCTGCGCTTGTTGGTGCCGCGCTGGATGTCGGTGATGGCGAAGGAGACGCTCTCACGCGGCACCGTGTCGGTGATTTCCCAGCTGCCGTTGCCCAGGCGCTTTTCCTGCGACGTGTAGTCGAGGCGTGCACCGACGCCCGTCTCGGGGCCGGAAAGCTTCAGCTGCATCGCCGGATCGCGCAGCACCAGCGGGTTCCAGTCCTTGAAGCGGCGAAGGCTGTTCAAGGTGTCGTACACGATCGTCAGCTTGCGGTTGGTCTCGACCGAGTGCGACAGATGTCGGCTGGACGGCAGCAGCACGCCCACGATCAGGAACAGCGCGGCGACGATCGCCAGTGAAATCAGGAGCTCGATCAGACGGGTCATTCAGGTTCTCCAGGGCCGGGCCCGGGTCGGGCCGGGGCGCAGACCCGGCATCGTATCAAGGAAGCCGCGCCGGCGGCAGCCACCCCGGAGGTGAAAGTCCGCGCCTTCGCCATGACATTCGGTCATCAGGGCAGGAGCGGCGATCGGCAGGGCCTGCGCCCTGCCCGCCACGGCCGATGGCGCGTCTCGGCCGGGGCGGCAGCGCCCAGGCCCGGCGTCGGGCCGGACCGGGCGCCGATCAATCAGACCAGTTGCAGCTCGAAGGCCTTGAGCACCGCCCGGGTGCGATCGCGCACGCCGAGCTTGGACAGGATGTTCGACACGTGGTTCTTGATCGTGCCCTCGGCGACGCCCAGCGAATTGGCGATCTCCTTGTTCGAGAAGCCACCGGCCATCAGCCGCAGGATCTCGGTCTCGCGCTCGGTCAACGGGTCGGGCCGGTCGAGGCTGACGAAATCGTTGCGCATGTGCTCCAGGCCCGACAGCAGGCGCTGGGTCATTGCCGGCTGGACCAGCGAGCCGCCGGCGCTGACGGTCTGGATGGCGCCGACCAACTGCTCCAGCGAGACGTCCTTGAGCAGGTAGCCCTTGGCGCCGGCCTTGAGTCCGGCCAGCACCAGCTGGTCGTCGTCGAACGTGGTCAGGATGATCGTCGGCGGCAGCGTGCCCAGCCGTGCCAGCGCCTGCAGCGCTTCCAGGCCGGACATCACGGGCATGCGCATGTCCATCAGCACCACGTCGGGCTTGAGCTGCGGGATCACGTCGACCGCCTGGCGGCCATCGCTGGCCTCGCCGATCACCTCGATCCCTTCGGCCAGCGAGAGCAGCGAGCGCACGCCCTGTCGCACCAGGGTTTGGTCGTCTACGAGCAACACGCGGATCATCGGGCACATCTCCTTGGGTCAGCTGGCGACATCGACCGCCGAAGCGGGCAACGTCAGGTGCAGGCAGAAGCCGGCATTGGGACGGGTTTCGATCTGCAGGTCGCCACCATGTTGCGCCAATCGCTCGCGCATGCCGCGCAGGCCATTGCCGCTGGCGACGGTATCGGCGCCACGGCCGTCATCACGCGCGTCCATCGCGATCATGCGGCCTTCCCGGCGCGCGGTGATCCACAGGTTGCGGGCGCCGGCATGGCGTACGGCGTTGGTGATGATTTCCTGCGTGCAGCGCAGCAGCACGTGCGCGCGCTCGGGATCGTCGAGCGTCAGCGGCGCCTCGATCTCCATGTGGATGTCCAGCGACGGCACGTTCTCGGCGAGCGGCCGGAGCGCCAGCGACAGGTCGATCGCGCCGTCGTCGCGCAACTGGCTGACCGCCTCGCGCACGTCGGTCAGCAACAGTCGGGCGAGCGTGTGGGCCTGCTGCACGTGTTCCTTGACGCGGCCTTCGGACAGGTGGCCGGCCACTTCGAGATTGAGGCTCAGGGCGGTCAGGTGGTGGCCCAGCAGGTCGTGCAGCTCGCGCGAGATGCGAGTGCGCTCGTTGATGCGCGCGCTCTCGGCCAGCAGCAGCCGGGTCGCGCGCAGTTCGGCGTTGAGCCGGCGCTGCTCCTCGCGCGCCTGCGCCTGCTGCCGGGCGACCAGGCTGGTGACGAACACGAACACGCAGAAACCGGCGTACAGCACCGACTGCAGCAGGGCATCCACCAGCGGGAAGTTGAAGCCCCGCACGAACACCGGCACCACCGCGAACTGGCTCAGCACCAGCCACGCCACGCCGGCGCGCAGCGGCAGCAGCCACGGCAGGACGCACGCGGTGGTCATCAGCAGCACGCTGCCCAGGCCACTGACGCTGTAATAGCTGACCGCGATCGCGCTGCCGGTCAGCACCAGCAGGCCCAGCAGGTCGAGCGCGGTGGTCCGGCGGCTGCCCAGCGACCGGGTCAGCCAGACATAGCTGAGGCCGAAGACCAGGTACGAGGCCCAGCCCGGCAACGCCATCGGCTGCAGGCCGAGCGTCTCTTCGGGGTACTCGCCGGTGACCTCGATCGGCGACAGCCACGTGTACAGGAGCGGCAGCCCTACCACGGCCCAGGTGAAGAGACCGGCGTAGCGCAGGAGTCGGGTATGGTTCAGGCGGGCCAGCATCGTAGGGATGCTAACCCTCGCGGGGCATTGCCGAGCCACCCGAAAGTCATGGGCCGGCCAATCGCCTCCCCGCCGCGGTCGCCGCCACCGGTGCGCCATGCGATAATCGCGTGTCGGCCGTCCTCACGCGGCCGGTCAAACGCAACCCTGGAGCCCGGAATGTCGATCGTCGTCCGCGACGTGCGCGAGCACGAGCTGGATTCCGTCCTTGCACTGAACAACGCCGCCGGCCCTGCGATCCTTCCGCTGGATGCGGCCAGACTGCGTCACTTCTTCGAACGCGCAGAGTATTTCCGTGTCGCCGAGCGCGACGGAACGCTGGCGGGCTTCCTGATCGGCATGGGCAGCCATTCGGATCACGACAGCAGCAACTTCCGCTGGTTCCGGGAGCGCCACCCCGACTTCTTCTACATCGACCGCATCGTGGTCGCCAGCCGCCGTCGCGGCGGCGGCGTCGGCCGTGCGTTCTATGCCGATGCGCAAAGCTATTCGGAGCTTCGCTACCCGCAGATGGCCTGCGAGGTGCTGCTGGACGAAGGCATCATCGATCCGGTGCTGCTGTTCCATGGCAGCTTCGGTTTCCGTGAGGTCGGCCAGCACGTCATGCCGGAAACCGGCCTGCGCGCGGCGATGCTCATGAAGGAGCTGTGCAGTTTCGACTGGGTCCGCCAGACCTATGGCCCGCAGCTCCCGCGCGAGGCGTGGATCGTCGAGCCGCGCAGCGCCTTGCTCGCGCCCCGCCAGACCGGTACGTGCCAGTGAGTGCGGTGGGGATGGACTACGAGCAGGCCGGCGAACTCCGGATCGGCCAGGTCGGTATCGCCAACCTTCGAGTGCGCACCCTGGACGTGGCGCGCATGGTCGCCGAAATGCGCGATCGCGTGCAGCGCGCACCGCACCTGTTCGGCCGCGCCGCTGTCGTGCTCGATTTCGGCGGCCTCAGCCGCACGCCCGACGCCGCCACCGCGCAATCGCTGATCGATGGCCTGCGCGATGCCGGTGTGCTGCCCGTGGCACTGGCCTATGGCACCAGCGAGACCGAGCGGCTTGCCGAAGCCCTGGGCCTGCCCTTGCTGGCCAAGTTCCGCGCCCAGTACGAACGCGCCGACGCGGCCCCTGCCCCGCACCGCCCCGAGCCTGAACCGGTCGCCACCGCGCCGGCTCCGGCCGCCGTTGCGCCGGCAAACAGCAACGCCAGTCCCGGCATGATCCAGTCCACACCGGTACGCTCGGGGCAGCAGGTCTACGCTGACAGCCGCGACCTGACCGTGCTGACCACCGTCGGCGCGGGCGCCGAGGTGATAGCCGACGGATCGGTGCACATCTACGGACCGCTGCGCGGCCGCGCCCTGGCCGGCGCGCAGGGCAACGAAAAGGCACGCATCTTCTGTCGCGAGTTCCACGCGGAGCTCGTTGCGATTGCAGGTCATTACAAGGTACTGGAAGACATTCCGTCGGAACTGCGCGGCAAGGCGGTGCAGGTCTGGCTCGAAGACGAACAATTAAAAATCGCGGCACTTGAGTGATGCCGCAACAACGGAGGAACGTGTTTTGGCCGAAATCATCGTAGTCACCTCGGGCAAGGGCGGCGTCGGCAAGACCACGACCAGCGCCAGTCTCGCCTGCGGGCTTGCCCGCCGCGGCCACAAGGTCGCCGTCATCGACTTCGACGTTGGCCTGCGCAACCTCGACCTGATCATGGGTTGCGAGCGCCGTGTCGTGTACGACTTCGTCAACGTCGTCAACGGCGAGGCGACGCTCAAGCAGTCGCTGATCAAGGACAAGCGCTTCGACAACCTGCATGTGCTGGCCGCATCGCAGACCCGCGACAAGGACGCGCTGACCGCCGAGGGCGTGCAGAAGGTGCTCGACGATCTCGCCGCCGACGGCTTCGACTACATCGTCTGCGACTCGCCGGCGGGTATCGAGAAGGGCGCCTACCTGGCCATGTACTTCGCCGACCAGGCGCTGGTGGTGGTCAACCCGGAAGTGTCGTCGGTGCGCGACTCCGACCGCATCCTGGGCCTGCTGGCCAGCAAGACCCGTCGCGCCGAGAAGGGCGAGCGCGTCAAGGAACACCTGCTGCTGACCCGCTACAGCCCCAAGCGCGTGGAAACCGGCGAGATGCTCAGCGTCGGCGACGTCGAGGAGATCCTCGGGCTCAAGACCATCGGCGTCATCCCCGAGTCGGGCGACGTCCTCAACGCTTCCAACAAGGGCGAGCCGGTGATCCTGGACACCGAATCCGACGCCGCCCAGGCCTATGACGACGCCGTTGCCCGCCTGCTCGGCGACACCCGCCCGATGCGGTTCGTGCACGTCGAGAAGAAGGGCTTCTTCAGCAAGATCTTCGGAGGCTGACCGCATGGGCCTGTTCGACTTCCTGACTGCCAAGAAGCAGACCGCCTCGGTCGCCAAGGACCGCCTGCGCATCATCGTCGCGCACGAGCGCTCCGCCGGCCGCGGCCGCGGCGGGCCGGACTACCTGCCGATGCTGCAACGCGAGCTGCTCGAGGTGATCCGCAAGTACGTCAACGTCGATGTCGAAGCGGTCAAGGTCGACCTCGTCAAGGAAGGCGAACACGACGTCCTCGACATCTCGGTGGCATTGCCCGAGCCCAACGTGCAGGCCTGAGGCCGCACGCGCCGTCCCGGAACATTCCACCGGGGCGGCGTGGCATTCCCGGACGGCCTGTCCTCCAGGCACCGCCCGTACCTTCGTCCACCTCGCACCGACCCATGCCGCGGCCACGCTGCCAAGCCGACGCCCCGCCCCCACTTCGATCCGCTCCGTGCTGACGCTTTCCGACATTGCCTTTGCCGACGCCCATGACCTGCTCGCCCGCTATGGCCTGCAGTTGCATGCGGTCGCCGATGGCGTGGCGATTCCCGGCAGCTACTGGGGCGAATGCGAAGCCGGCCTGGTCGGCGCCAATGTCTACGCGCGGGGCGACACGCCCGTGCACTCGCTGCTGCACGAAGCCTCGCACCTGATCGTGCTGCCCCCCGAGCGTCGCGCGGTGGTGCACACCGACGCCACCGACTCGGTCGAGGAGGAAGACGCGGTCTGCGTGTTGCAGGCGTTGCTGGGCGACGCGTTGCCCGGCGTCGGCCGCGCACGCGTCCTGGCCGACATGGACCACTGGGGCTACACCTTCCGGCTGGGTTCGGCGCAGGCCTACTTCGATCACGATGCCGACAGCGCCTGGCAATGGCTGCACGCGCGCGGCCTGGCCGATGCCGGGCGCCGTGTCCTGCTCGAACCTCCCTTCGGCGCCGCAGACGCTGCCTAGATCTGCCGTCGAAGCCGGCCCGCCACCACCCCAGCGCACCACGGCGCCGGGTACCTGATGCGCCCCGCCGCCCGCCCACCCGCCGTCCCATCGGCCACGCCCGGCAAGCAAACCCCGCACCAGGCGTCAGGTCGGCGACTTGCGCGCCTGCGCACCCAGCCACTAGCCTTCGGGCTTCCGCGCGACTTGCGCGAGCCTTACCGGAGATGTTCCGCATGAAACCCGTCCGCGCGTTGATCGCGCTCAGCATCACTGCCGCCGTGCTCGGCCTCTCCGGTTGCAAGAAGGAGCCGTCGCCGTCGACCACGGGTTCCACCACGCCGGCCTCCAAGCCGCCGGAAGGCGAGACCGCCGACCAGTTCGTCGCACGCGTCAACAACGAGCTGCGTGCGATGTACCCCGAGCTCAGCGCCGCGCAGTGGCTGTCCAACACCTTCGTCAACAGCGATACCGAGCTGGTCGCGGCCAAGGCCAACGAGCGCTACCTGCTGCAGCTCAACAACTGGATCGAACAGGCCAAGCGTTTCGAGGGCCAGAAGCTGTCGCCGCAGACCGCGCGCGCCATCCAGCTGCTGAAGCTGCAGACCGCGATGCCGGCCCCGCACGAACCGGCCAAGCTTGCCGAACTGACCCAGATCGTCAGCCGGATGGACGGCACCTACAGCAAGGGTCGCTACTGCGGCAGCGACAAGAAGTGCCGCCAGCTGGGCGAGCTTGAGGACGTCCTGCGCAGCAACCGCGACTACCAGGCCCAGCTCGATGCCTGGCAGGGCTGGCACACGATCGCCCAGCCGATGCGCAAGGACTACTCGCGCTTCGTCGATCTGGTCAACGAAGGCGCCGACGAAATGGGCTTCGCCGACACCGGCGAGATGTGGCGTTCGGGCTACGACATGAGTCCGGTCGAGATCGCCGCCGAGACCGACCGCCTCTGGGGCCAGGTCAAGCCGCTGTACGAGCAGCTGCATTGCTACACCCGCACGCGCCTGGAAGCGAAGTACGGCGCCGACAAGGGCCACGTCGCCGGCGGCATGCTGCCTGCCCACCTGATGGGCAACATGTGGCAGCAGGACTGGGGCAACCTGTGGGACGTGCTGGCGCCGTACAGCGCCGAACAGGCAGGCAACCTGGACATCACCGGTGCGCTCCAGGCGCAATACACCACGGCGCTGCAGGCCGAGCGCGCGAAGTTCAGCGGCCAGCCCGGCGTGGTTGAACAGGCGCAGATCGAGCGGGACGCGCAGGAAGCCGTCGCGCGCAAGATGACCGAGCGCGCGCAGGACTTCTACACCTCGCTTGGCATGCCCGCGCTGCCGAAGAGCTACTGGGCCAACACGCAGTTCACCAAGCCGCGCGACCGCGACGTGGCCTGCCACGCCAGCGCGTGGGACATGAACATGGCCGGCGACGTGCGCACCAAGATGTGCATCAAGCCCAACGAGGAAGACTTCACCACCATCTACCACGAGCTCGGCCACGTCTATTACTACCTGGCCTACAACAATCAGCCGCCGCTGTTCCAGCAGGGCGCGCACGATGGCTTCCACGAGGCGATCGGCGACACGATGGTGCTTGGCATGACGCCGGGCTACCTGCAGTCGATCGGCATGGTCGGCGTGCAACAGCCCAGCAATGAAGCGCTGATCAACTCGCAGATGCGCATGGCGCTGGCGAAGGTGTCGTTCCTGCCGTTCGGCCTGATGATCGATCGCTGGCGCTGGGGCGTGTTCGACGGCTCGATCAAGCCCGACCAGTACAACCACGCGTGGTGGCAGCTCAAGGCCAAGTACCAGGGCGTGGCGCCGGTGACCGCACGCGGCGAGGAGTTCTTCGACGCCGGCGCGAAGTACCACGTGCCGGCCAACACGCCCTACACGCGCTACTTCCTGTCGCACGTGCTGCAGTTCCAGTTCTACCAGTCGCTGTGCAAGGCCTCCGGTCACACCGGCCCGCTGCACGAGTGCAGCTTCTATGGCAACAAGGAAGCCGGTGCGAAGTTCCAGGCGATGCTCGGCAAGGGCAGCAGCCAGCCCTGGCAGCAGACGCTGAAGGAACTGACCGGCGGCGAGAAGATGGACGCTTCGGCGGTGCTGGAATACTTCGCGCCGCTGCAGGCCTGGCTGAAGCAGCAGAACGAAGGCAAGACGTGCGGCTGGCAGCCCGAGGGCGTCGCCGCCGCGGCGTCGAAGCCGTCTGCGGCCAAGCCCGCGCAGGGCTGACACGGCAGACCTTCGACGAGGCGGACCGGACGGCGCGCCGGTCGGTTGGGTGGTTTCACGGAAGGCCGGCGCAAGCCGGCCTTCCGTCTTTCCGGGGAGGCCGCGGGGCGCCAACGGCCACGTAGGGCACGGTCTCCACGATTGCGCCGGCTATCATTCCCCCAGCCGCATCCCGTCGCGGCCGGAGTCCGGTGATGTCGAAGAATTCCAAGGTGCGCCGCGCCGCGCGCAAGAAACTCACGTCACGATCGCGACGGGTGATCGCGCCCAAGCCGCCCGTCGGGCCGGTCGAGGCCCATGCGGAACTGCGCGATGCCGACGGCAGCCTGCTGGGCGGCATCGCCCGCCGCGACGGCGAATGGGTGCTCGGTCTAGACGGCCAGATCGCCGGTGGCAGCGCCAGCGCGGCCACGGTGCTCGCCCTGCTGCAACGCGCCGCCAGCAGCCGCCAGCGCGCCGGCCAGGCGATCCGCATCAAGTTTTCCGATGCCCTGCGCGACGAAGCCCAGCGCGAAGCCGGCGAACAGGGCCTGAGCCTGGAGGAATTCCAGCAACGACTCGAACGGGAACTTGACGGACGCGCCGACGCGCTCGGCGCGCCGGTGACACAGCACTGAGCCCCCGCCTGGCCCGCGGCCGACGGACCTGACGCGCCGGCCATCGTCGGCCGGAACCGCGCGCCATGCAGCCCGCGCGCCAGCCACATCGGGATGGCGCGGACCGGTCGGCGGACAGCGGCCAAACGCCAGACCATGCCCTGCCCCAGGGCCGGCGAAGCGGCGATACTGCGGCGATGGACCCCTCCGACGACCTGTATCTGATCGCCCAGCCGTTGGCGCACGCGACGGCGCTTCCGGCGCACTTCTATACCGACCCGGCGATGGTCGCGCGCGACCGCCGTGCGGTGTTCGACCGCGGCTGGCAGCTGCTGGCCCACGTCTGCCAGTTGCAGGCCGCCGGCGACCATGTGGTCGGCGATTTCGCCGGGTTGCCGGTGATCGCCGTGCGCGGGGCGGACGACGTAATCCGGGTGTTCCACAACGTCTGCCGGCACCGCGCCGGACCGATCGCGAGCTGCGATGGCCTGGCCGCGAAATCGCTGCGCTGCCGCTACCACGGCTGGACCTACGGCCTCGACGGCGTGCTGCGATCGGCACCGGAAATGGGCAGCGCCGAGGACTTCAACGTCGCCGACGTGCGCCTTCCGCAACTGGCCGTGCGCATCTGGCAGGGCCTGGTGTTCGCCGTGGTGGACGAGGCGCACGCGCCGTCGTTCGACGCGTTCGTCGCCGGCATCGACGCACGCCTGGGCGCGGACCGCGGCCTGGAGCACTACGGCCACCACCATCGGGTCGGCTACGACGTGGCCTGCAACTGGAAGGTCTACGTCGACAACTACCTCGAGGGCTACCACGTCCCGCACATCCATCCCGGGCTGAACAAGCTGCTGGACTACCGCAGTTACATCACGCAGACCGCGCACTGGTATTCGTTCCAGTTCAGCCCGCTCGAAAGCGGCGACGGGCTGTATGGCGACGGCGACGCGCTGTACTACTGGCTGTGGCCCAACACCATGCTCAACATCCTGCCCGGCCGCCTGCAGACCAACCGCGTGGTGCCGCTGGGCGCAGACCGCTGCCGGGTCGAGTTCGATTTCTACTACACCGCCGACGACTCCGGGCAAGCGCGCGCGCGCCGCGAGGCCGACCTGGCGTTCAGCGACGAGGTGCAACTGGAGGACCTGACAATCTGCGAGGACGTTCAGCGCGGACTGGCGTCGGGCTCGTACCAGCCAGGCCGGCTGAACCCGTTGCGCGAAAACGCCGTGCACCACTTCCACGAATTGCTGCGCGGTATCTACCGCAACGCGTCCGCCGAGCCGTGACGGCGGCGGCTGCCCCCGAAGGTGCCGGCGACGGCCGGCCACGATCTCCACCCACCGACACCGCCAGGGCCAGCGAATGACCAACCCCAGTAGCGAGGTCCCCGCCGGGACGGACAACGCCATCGGCGCCGGGCCCGCGCCAGGCGGCAAGCGCCCGCTGGGCTTCTGGTCGGCCACCGCACTGGTGGTGGGCAGCATGATCGGCTCGGGCGTGTTCCTGCTGCCGGCGGCGCTTGCGCCGTATGGCGCCGCCAGCCTGGTCGGCTGGGCGGTGACGGTCGCCGGCGCGCTGTTGCTGGCGCTGGTGTTCGCCCGGCTGGCGATGCGATGGCCCCACACCGGCGGGCCGTACGTGTTCGCCCGGCTGGCGTTTGGCGACGTCACCGGCTTCGTGGTGGCGTGGAGCTACTGGGTGTCGGTGTGGTGCGCGACCGCGGCGATCGCCGTCGCGTTCGCCGGCAGCATCGGCGCGCTCTTTCCCGCCGCCACCGCGACGCCACTGCGCGCCGCGGGCTGCGCGCTGGCGGCCTTGTGGCTGTGCAGCGGTATCAATATCGCCGGCGTGCGTGAGGCCGGCCGCATGCAGCTGCTGACCACGGTGCTGAAGCTGCTGCCATTGCTGCTGTTCGGTTTCGTCGCACTGTGGTTCGTCGAGCGCGGCAACCTGACGCCGTTCAATCCGACCGGCGACTCGCTGCCGCAGGTCGCGCAGGCCACCGTCGCGCTGACGTTGTGGGCATTGCTGGGACTGGAAGCCGCCACCGTTCCGGCCGGATCCATCCAGGATCCCGAGCGCACCGTGCCACGCGCAACGATGGTCGGCACGCTGATCGCGGGCATCGCCACGGTACTGGCGTGCACGGCCGTCCTTGGCGTGTTGCCCGCCTCGGTGCTGCAGCAATCGTCGGCGCCGATGGCCGATGCCGCGCGCGTGCTGTGGGGGCCGAGCGCTGGCGTGCTGCTTGCTCTGGTGATGGCGGTGTCGTGCCTGGGCGCGCTCAACGGCTGGGTGCTGGTATCGGCGCAGGTGCCACTCGCGGCGGCCCGCGACGGCCTGCTGCCGAGTGTGCTGTCGCGCGTCGATGCACGCGGCACGCCGGTGGTGGGAATCCTGGTCAGCAGCGGCCTTGCCAGCGTGCTGGTCGCCAGCAACTACAACGCCTCGCTGGTGACGGTGTTCACCTTCTCGATCCTGCTTTCCACCGCGGCCACGTTGTTGCCGTACGTGGTCAGCAGCGCCGCGTGGCTGCTGCGAGGCCACGGTGCCGGCAGCCGCATCGCCGCGGCCGGCGCGCTCGTGTACAGCCTGTACGCCCTGCTCGGCACCGGCGCGCAAGCGTTGATGTGGGGCGCGGTATTGGTCCTGGCAGGCCTGCCGATCTGGCTTGCCATGCGCTTGCGTCGGTAACCCTGGACGAGCCACCCACCGCCACCGCACGGCGGGCCCGCGAAGTTTGCGCGATCGTGGTTTTCGAGCGCGCGGTGACATCGGGTACATCTTCGGATTGCTAGACTCGCTGCTCGATCAGGAGCAGTGGAGACAAGGATGGCGCGGATTTCCAAGACGTTGCTTTCGTGCGCGATGCTGGCTGGCAGCGCCCCTGCCGCTGCATGGTTTTCGCCGCTCCCGCAAAGCTACAACAACATTGCCGGGGGGGAGTTCGGCGCCATCAGCATCGCCGACTTCACCGGCGATGGACGCAACGACCTGCTGCTCACCAACGTCAGCCGCTTTCCGTCGGACTGGGACCAGTCGCTGATCCTGATGCCGCAGTTGCCCGATGGCCGACTGGGTCAGCCGCAGATGCTGTTCCGCTCCACGTCGCCACTGGTGCTGAACACCCACGCCACCACCGATCTCAACGGCGACAATCGGCCGGATGTCGCCGTCGCGACCAGCGACCGGTTGCAGTTGTTGCTGTCGCTGCCGGATGGCAACTACAGCCGCGTCGACTACGCCCCGCCCGACGCCCAGTGTTTCGCCGGCTCGGGAATCGTCGACCTGGCATTCCACGATGTCGATGGCGATGGCCGTCGCGACGTGGTGGGTGTGGCCGAGCAGGGTTGCGCGGGCGTCTGGTACCTCGATCAGGCAGGCAACCTGCGCAGCAAGCGCGCGTTCGCCGTTCCCACCAATGGCCGCAACGAGATCGCCGTCGGCGACATCGACCACGACGGACAGGCCGATCTTCTCGTCTCCAGCAACAACGGTTGGAACGACCACCTGCTGGTGTTTGGACGCGACGGAACCGGCGGTCTGATGCTGCGCATCAACTTCGTCTGGGGCCGTGGGATTGCCGGCATCGCCATCGGCGATTTCGATGGCGATAACCGCAACGAAGTGGTTGCCTCCAAGGGCAACGACAACGCGCCGTCGCAGGTTTACCGGGTGATCTTCGATGGCGGGCTGCGCGTCGTGCGCACCGATTCGATGGCCAGCGCCGCCACGCCTGGCGCGATTCTCGCCGCCGACGTCAATGGCGACGGCAAGAAGGACGCCGTGGTGATGCACCCGGAAAACGAAAGCATCGGCGTCTACCTGCAGCACGCAGGGGTGCTGTCCACCGAGATCCGCGGCCGCACCTACACCAACGCGGACGGCGGCAGCCACCCGCCGGTGGCCATGGCCGTGGGTGACCTCAACAACGACCAATGCCCCGATATCGCCTTCAGCAACTACCGTGAAGCGGCGATGGTGCGCTACGGCACCAACTGCACGCGCACGCCGGTGCCGGAAACCGACTTCGCCGTGGCGATGACGTCCGCGTTCAGCGAGATCAGCCCCGGTCGCCACGATCGCAGCATCAGCGCCGAGTACCAGGTACTGGCCAACAATGAGGTCTCGGTGGAAAGCCCGCGCGTGTTCCTGCGGGTGGTCGCCGCGCCGCCGTACGCGTTGTCGGTGGTCGGCATGCAGGCCCAGTACGGCAGTTGTGCCGCCCTGGAATCGGATGCCACCCACGTGCTGTACCGCTGCGATGGCATCACCTCGTCCGGGCTGGCACCGGTGGACGTGGGTCGCCGGCAGCGCTTCACGCTGCGACTGGCCCCGGATCGTAACGTACGGGTCACCGCAACCAGTTGGGTCGAGACCCCCGGCATCGTGTTCGACACCTTCCTGGGCAACCAGAACGCCAGTGCGGACTACGGCTTCGTGGCGATGAACATGTCGCAGCCGCTGCCACCGGTGCGTGGCACCCCGGCAGCACCGGCCCAACCGGCACAGCCGGCCCGACCCGTTCCGGCCGACGCGGTGACCACACCGCGCGAGCGTTCGCGCAGCTGGTTCGCAATGGTGTACCGCTGGCTCTTCGCACGCCGGTTCTGGGTGATCGGACTCTGATCCCAGGCCGGACGGTGCCGGGCTGGCGCGCCTACAGCGATTCGCCCGGCACCGTGTTGGACTCGCCCGTGCAGGGCTGCAACGGCCGCGACGCGCGCGATTCCCAGGTCCAGAACAACCAGGCCAGCACGAGGAACGTCGCCGCCGAGCCAAGCAGCCCCATCGCGCTGCCACTGACCAGCGGCGACAGCACGCCGGCAATCAACGCGTTGAGCACCAGGCTGGTGAAGGCCTGCAACGACGACACCGAGCCGCGCTGGCGCGGGTACATGTCCAGGATCGCCAGGGTCACGATCGGAAACACCAGCGCGATGCCGAACGCGTTGAGCGACATCGGCAGCACCGCCCACGGCACCTGCGGCACGTCGGTCCACAGGTTGTAGCCCAGGTTCAGCAACATCGCCGTGGCCGAGCACGCGAAGCCGATCGTCACCAGCCGCTGTCCCGGCACGCGGCCAGCCGCGCGACCGGACACGAACGCGCCCAGCACCATGCCGCTGATCATCGGCACGAAAAACCAGCCGAACTGGCGTTCGTCCAGCTTCAGCAGGTCGATCACCAACGCCGGCGCCGATGCGATGTAGACCCACAGCGCGGCGAAGTTGAACGCGCTGGCAGCGGCCAACCGCTGGAAGCGCGGATTGAACGCGATCGACACGTAATCGCGCAGCAGCCGGCGCGGCACCATCGGAAGTCGCGCTTCCGGCGGATGGGTTTCCGGCAGCATCAGCCAGGTGGCCAGCAACAGCACCAGCGCGAACGCCACCAGGAACCAGAAGATCGCCGGCCACTGGCTCCAGCCCAGGATCCAGCCGCCGATGATCGGGGCGATGGCCGGTGCCACGCCGAAGATCATCGATACCTGACTCATCATCCGCTGCGCGTCGTCGCCCTGCAGCACGTCGCGGATCAGGGCGCGACCGACGATCAGGCCGACGCCCGATGACAGCCCCTGCAAGGCGCGGAATGCCAGCAGCGTGGTCAGGTCGGTGGCCATCGCACAGCCGACCGACGCCAGCGTGAACACCACCAGCCCACCCAGGATGACCTTGCGCCGGCCGATCGCATCCGACAACGGCCCGTGCACCACGCTCATCAACGCATAGGCCAGCAGGTAGACGCTGATGGTCTGCTGGATGGCGAGCTTGTCGGCGTGAAGCGCCACGCCCATCGCCGGAAATGCCGGAAAGATGGTGTCGATCGAGAACGGGCCGAACATCGCCAGTCCGCCGAGAATGGCGGCCAGCTTGCCGCGCGACAACTGACCACTGCCGCCTTGGGTCGATTCGCTGCGCACGGGCCACCTGAACACGGAACGGTCGTCCATGGTACGTGCGGCGGCGCGCGATGCGTGGGACGCGTATCGCAAACACTTTGCCGAAGCGGGCGGACGATCTCCCTGAGCGATCGTTGCGGGTTTGTTGCGCGCGTTACGAACGCCGCCGGATTCGGTCGACGGATGCGTCAGCCCGGGCCCACTCAGCCGCGGGGTAGGAAAAATCTGACCCTTTATCGCGGGGTTTCGCCACCGGAAATCGCGTATTGCGCGCCTATCATTGCCGGCCGTCCGCGCCTTCCTGTCGATAGAGACAGCCTCCGACGCGGGCGTTCGTCCCAACCACATGGAGTTCCGCCGAATGATTCGCGATCTGTTGGCTTCCGCTATCGCCGCCGCGTTGGCGGTATTCGCCCCGTCCACCGAACCCGCCGCCCCGTCGCCCAACCTCGCGGCGACCGCGACCCAGGCCACGGCTGCAACCCAGGTCCAGGCCGATGTCGATTCGATGCAGGCCTACCGCCGTCTGCCGCTGTCCTTCGAAGCCAATCGCGGCCAGCAGCCGGATGGCGTCGACTTCAGTGCACGCGGCCTCGGCTACGGGCTGGCCCTCGACGCAGGCGGCGCGACCCTGAGCCTGAGCCGCGCGGACAAAGGCGCGCCCGCCAAGCTGCGCATCTCCCTGGTCGACGGCAATCGCGCAGCGCGCGCCTCGACCTACCAGCGCCAGGCCGGCAAGACCCACTACATCAGCGGCAACGACCCGGCCGGCTGGGTCAGCGATGTCGAGAACTTTGGCAAGGTTCGCTACGCCTCCGTGTGGCCGGGCGTGGACATGGTCTGGTACGGCAACCAGCAGCAACTCGAGTACGACTTCGTGGTGGCACCGGGCCGTGATCCGGCGCGCATCGCGCTGGCCATCGACGGTGCACGCAGCCGCCGGATCGACGATGCCGGCAACCTCGTGCTGGCCACCGCCGCGGGCGAGATCGTGCAGAAGCGCCCGATCAGCTACCAGATGATCGATGGACAGCGCGTCGCGGTGCAAAGCCGCTACCGCCTGCTCGGCGACAACCGCATCGGTTTCGAGCTGGGCCGCTACGACGCCAGCCAGCCGCTGGTGATCGACCCGGTGCTGGACTACCTCAAGGTGCTGGACGGCGAAAAGGACGACACGCCCTATGCGATCGCCGTCGACCGCGCCGGCTTCATCTACATCGCCGGCATCACCTCGTCGTACAACTTCCCGGGCATCCCGCCCAACGCCCAGGACCGCGACCGCCTGTTTGTCACCAAGCTCAACCCGGCTGGCAGCGCGCAGGTCTACACCGCCCTGATCAACAGCACCTGGACCAACCCGGTGGGCGACATCGCCGTGGACGCGAGCGGCCGCGTGCACCTCACCGGCGGCGCCTGGAAGAGCGAATTCCCGTCGACCGTCAATACCGGCCAGCCGGCTTGCCAGTTGACCAGCACCAACTCCGACGTGTTCGTGCTGCGCCTCAACAGCGCCGGCAGCGCGCTGGAGTACAGCACCCTGCTGTGCGGCAGCAGCCACGACGAAGGCAAGGGCCTGGCCCTGGCCGCCAATGGCGAGGTCGTGGTGACGGGCTACACCACGTCCAGCAACTTCCTGACGATCAACCCATTCCAGGCCGCGCGCGGCGGCGGCGAAGATGCGTTCGTCACCCGGCTCAACGTGTCGGGCATGCCGACCGCCAGCACCTACCTGGGCGGCCTGGAAGACGATCGCGCGGACTCGGTTGCGATCGCCCTCAACGGCAACCTGGTGGTCGTCGGCCAGACCGAGTCGCCGAACTACCCGACCAAGTACCCGCTGCAGGCACAGCCCAAGGGCCTTTCCGATGGCTTCATGACGATCATGAACCCGGCCGCCAAGACCCTCGCCGCCAGCACCTACATCGGCGGCCAGCACAACGACTACGCCGATGTCGTGGCGATCGACGGCAGCGGCGCGATCGTCGTCGCCGGCAACACCTGGTCGTCGGACTTCCCGGTGGTCAACGCGCTCCGATCGACCAACGCCGGCGGCACCGACGCCTTCGTCGCCAAGTTCAGCGCCGATGGCCGCAGCCGGATCTTCAGCACCTACTTCGGTGGCAGCACCTACGACTTGCTGTATGACATGGCGCTGGACGCCACCGGCAACATCCTCCTCAGCGGCATCACGCCGCACCCGCGACTTGATCCGTCCAACACCTTCCCGCAGGTCGGCGGTCTGCCGTTGGGAACGGCCTACGTCGCACGCGATGCGCCTTTCGTCAGCAAGCTGTCTGCCGATGGCAGGACGGTGGTCTTCAGCACCATGCTGGCATTGGACAAGCAGCTGGTGAAGGGCGCGCAGATCGCACCGGACCGCTTTGGCGGCATGCATGCCGCCATCAACGGCGACGCCTTCACCGAGGACTCGGGCAACGTGATGGCCTACGGCCTCAGCCCGGCGCTGCTGGCCAACTGGCACGGCGATTTCAACGGCGATGGCAAGGACGACATCCTCTGGCACGGCCGCCTCAGCGGTGCCAGCGTGATCTGGCTGGGCGGCAACAGCGCCACCCGCCAGAGCGTCGTCACCATGGCCGACGCGCGCTGGCAGATCGCGGCGGTTGGCGACTTCGACGGCGACCACAAGTCCGACATCGTCTGGACCAACCGCGTCGCAGGCATCAACCAGATCTGGCGATCGGGCAACTTCGCCACCCGCACGACCCTCGTCAGTCCGAGCGCCTCGCTGGGCGACTGGAAGATCGCCGGTGCCGGCGATTTCGACGGCAACGGCCGCGACGACGTGCTCTGGCACAACCGGACCAGCGACGCCAGCATGGTCTGGCCGGAAGGCGATGCCACCCGGTCGCGCGCGCTGGCGAAGGCGCCGTCCAAGGCATGGGAGATCGTCGGCGTGGGCGACTTCGACGGCGACAACAAGGCCGACCTGTTCTGGCGCAACCAGAACCCGGGCTACAACGTCTACTGGTCGGCCGGCCTCGGCAGCGTCCAGCGCACGGTCGGCAAGATGGCCGCCCAGAACATGCGCCTGGCGCAGATCGCCGACTTCAACGGCGACGGCAAGGACGACCTGCTGTGGCGCGACGTGATCGGCACCGGCAACAACGAGATCTGGTACAGCGCGCTGTCGACCAGCCGTGTGGCCCTGACCAAGATGGTGATCGACTGGCAGGCCGTGGGCGGTGGCGACTACGACGGCAACGGCAAGGCCGACATCCTGTGGCGTCACAGCATCATCGGCAGCAACGTGATCTGGCCCGCGGGCAGCACGGTCGGCGCGCGGTCCGTTACCCGTCTGCCGGGCCTGGACTGGGTGCCTGCCAGCTGAATGAAGGCGCCAGGAAGCGCCATCGAAGCGGCCGCGTGAGCGGCCAGCGCAACCGGCCGGTGCAACGCCGGCCGGTTGCCACAACGCCTGACCGCCCGGCCCGCCTCGCGCGGGCCGGGTCGGTTCCGGGGTCCGGTTACCGCGGCATCCACCGACCAGGCTGAACGCGCCAAGCACCCGCCAGGGGGACGGGCCGGCGCCAGGCCGCTGTCGGCCGGCCGCGACCTCGGGCGGGAGGCTATAATCGCCGGGCTCGATGCAAGCGGTGGGAGAAGCGGGGAAACCCGCTGCCGAAGGCGCAACGCCCGTAATCGCTCAGGCACCCGTACCGCCGCTTGCGAGCAACTCTGGAGAGACCGGTAAAACCCGGCGCCGAAGGTGCACGAATCGCCCACCCCACCGCGGGACGCGTTTCAAAACTCTCAGGCAAAAGGACAGAGGGGCGCCTCGCGTGCGGCACCGCACGTTTGCCTTCGGACGCCCCTGCCATGAGTCAGACCACGCCCTCCTCCCTGCGTGCCCTCGAGCACCACGACGCCTTCATCGAGCGCCACATCGGCCCCAACGACGCCGAGATCGGCAGCATGCTGGCGGTGGTTGGTCACGACTCGCTGGAAGCGTTGACCGATGCGATCGTGCCCGCCTCGATCAAGTCGCCCGCTCCGCTCGCGCTGCCGCAGGCGATCACCGAGGTCGAGGCGATCGCCAAGATCCGCACCATCGCCAACCAGAACCAGGTGTTCCGCACCTTCATCGGCCAGGGCTACTACGGCACCCACACGCCGAACGTCATCCTGCGCAACATCCTCGAGAACCCGGCGTGGTACACGGCCTACACGCCGTACCAGGCGGAGATCTCGCAGGGTCGCATGGAAGCGCTCATCAACTTCCAGACCATGTGCGCCGACCTGACGGGCATGGAGATCGCCAACGCCTCGCTGCTCGACGAAGCCACCGCGGCGGCCGAGGCGATGACCCTGGCCAAGCGTTCGTGCAAGTCCAAGTCGAACGTGTTCTTCGTCTCCAGCGGCGTGCACCCGCAGACCATCGAAGTGCTGCGCACGCGCGCCGATGGCATCGGCATCGAGGTGGTCGTCGGTGACGACGCAGACGGCGCCGGCACCGACAGCTTCGGCGTGCTGCTGCAGTACCCGAACAGCTTCGGCCAGATCAACGACTACAAGGCACTCGCCGACGCCGTGCACGCGCGCGGTGGCCTGGTTGCGGTGTCGACCGACCTGCTTGCCCTCACGCTGATCGCCGCGCCGGGCGAATGGGGTGCGGACATCGTCGTGGGCAACACGCAGCGCTTCGGCGTGCCGTTCGGCTTCGGCGGTCCGCATGCCGCGTTCCTCGCCTGCCGTGACGCGTACAAGCGCTCGATGCCGGGCCGACTGATCGGCGTCTCGCTCGACACCGAGGGCAAGCCGGCCTACCGGCTCACTCTGCAGACCCGCGAGCAGCACATCCGCCGCGAGAAGGCGACCTCCAACATCTGCACCGCGCAGGTGCTGCTGGCGGTGATGGCCAGCACCTACGCCGTCTACCACGGCGCCGAAGGCCTGACCCGCATCGCGCGCCGCACCCACCGTCTCGCCGCGATCCTGGCCGGCGTGCTGCGCAAGGCCGGCGTCACGGTCGGTCCGGACTTCTTCGACACGCTGCACGTGGTCGACGTCGACGCCGCCGCGATCCACGCCAAGGCCTATGCCGCGCGCATCAACCTGCGCCAGATCGATGGCCGCAGCCTCGGCATCAGCCTGGACGAAACCACCACGCGCGAAGACGTGATCGCGTTGGCCGCGTTGTTTGGCGCCAGCGTCGAGGACATCGACGCGCTCGACGCCGCCACCGCAGACGCGCTGCCCGGCGGCCTGCTGCGCCAGAGCACCTTCCTGCAGCACCCGGTGTTCAACACCCACCACAGCGAGCACGAACTGCTGCGCTACCTGCGCTCGCTGGCCGACAAGGATCTGGCGATGGATCGCACGATGATCCCGCTGGGCAGCTGCACGATGAAGCTCAACGCCACCGCCGAGATGATCCCGGTGACGTGGCCCGAGTTCGCCAACATCCACCCGCTGGCGCCGGCAGAGCAGACGCGTGGCTACAAGCACCTCATCGATGGCCTCGAGGCGATGCTGGTCGAGTGCACCGGCTACGACGCGGTCAGCCTGCAGCCCAACTCCGGCGCGCAGGGCGAATACGCCGGCCTGCTGGCAATCCGCGCCTTCCATCGCGCCAACGGCCAGGAACAGCGCGACATCTGCCTGATTCCCGAATCCGCGCACGGCACCAACCCCGCATCGGCGCAGATGTGCGGCATGACGGTGGTGGTGACCAAGTGCGACAGCAACGGCAACGTCGATGTCGAAGACATCCGCGCCAAGGCCGAGAAGTACGGCAACCGCCTGGCCGCGCTGATGATCACCTACCCGTCCACGCACGGCGTGTTCGAGGAGGACATCGTCACCATCTGCGAGATCGTGCACGCACACGGCGGCCAGGTGTACACCGACGGCGCCAACATGAACGCCCTCGTCGGCGTCGCCAAGCCTGGCAAGTGGGGCTCGGACGTGTCGCACCTCAACCTGCACAAGACCTTCTGCATCCCGCACGGCGGCGGCGGCCCGGGCGTCGGCCCGACCGCGGTCAAGGCGCACCTCGCGCCGTACCTGCCCAAGACCATCGACGGTGAAGGCACGGTGGGCATGGTCAGCGCAGCAAGCTTCGGTTCGGCCTCGATCCTGCCGATCAGCTGGATGTACATCACGCTGATGGGCAGCCAGGGCCTGCGCAAGGCCACCCAGGTGGCTCTGCTCAACGCCAACTACATCGCCAAGCGCCTCGCGCCGCACTACCCGACGCTGTACACCGGGCGCAACGGGCTGGTCGCGCACGAGTGCATCCTCGACCTGCGCCCGATCAAGGACGCCACCGGCATCGGTGCCGAGGACGTGGCCAAGCGCCTGATCGACTTCGGCTTCCACGCCCCGACGCTGAGCTTCCCGGTCTCGGGAACGCTGATGGTCGAGCCGACGGAATGCGAATCGATGCATGAACTCGACCGCTTCATCGACGCGATGATCGAGATCCGCGATGAAATCCGCGCGGTCGAGAACGGCACGATGGATCGCGAGGACAATCCGCTCAAGAACGCCCCGCACACCGCCACCGCGGTGATGGCCACCGAGTGGACCCACGGCTATTCGCGCGAACTGGCGGTGTTCCCGCTGGCCACGCTCAAGCAGCAGAAGTACTGGCCGCCGGTGTCGCGCGTCGACAACGTCTACGGCGACCGCAACATCATGTGCGCGTGCATCCCGGTGGACGCGTTCAAGGACGAAGAAGTCGAGGCCTGAGTCACCAGCCCCGCACCAGAATCGAACGCCCCGCTTCGCGCGGGGCGTTCTTTTTTCCGGCACCCGCAGCAGCGCAACAACGTGGATGCCGGCCAGCGCTACCGGCCGGCATCGCCTCGCACCGTGCGACTCACCCGGTGCGTGAAGTCACCGGCAACCTGCGCTCGGATCGCAGCGCCAGCCACTCGTAGAGCACCGGCAACAGCACCAGCGTCAGCAGGGTCGAACTGATCAGCCCACCCACCACCACCGTCGCCAGGGGTCGCTGGGTCTCGGCGCCGACACCGCGCGAGAGCAGCATCGGCAGCATGCCCAGCACCGCCACGCTGGCCGTCATCAGCACCGGCCGCAGGCGCAGCACCGTGCCCTGCACTACCGCATCGCGCACCGCCACCCCCTTCGCGCGCAGCTCGTTGAGGAAGCTCACCAGCACGATGCCGTTGAGCATGGCCACGCCGAACACCGCGATGAAACCGATCGCCGAGGGAACCGACAAGTACTGCCCTGTGATGAACAACGCGAGCAATCCGCCGACGGTCGCAAACGGCACGTTGGCCAGGATCAGCAGGGCGAGCCGGATCGAATTGAACGCGGTGCACAGCAGCACGAAGATGAAGAAGATCGTCGCCGGAACGATCAGCGACAACCGGGACAACGCACGCTGCTGGTTCTCGAACGCACCGCCCCATTCGATCCAGTAGCCCGGCGGCAGCGTCACCTTTCCTGCGATCGCCTTCTGCGCGTCCTTCACGAAGCCATCGATGTCCCGACCGCGCACGTCCATCTGGATCACTGCGTAGCGCTGCAGCTGCTCGCGGCGAACGAACGAGTAGCCTTCGGCGACGCTCACCTTGGCAACCTGCGACAGCGGCACCAGCGCGCCGCCCGCCGTGCGCAACGGAATCCGCCGCAACTGCTCGACCGATGCGCGTGCGTCGTCGCCCAGGCGCACCGCGATATCGAAGCGCTTCACACCATCCAGCAGCACGCTGACCGGTTCGCCGCCCAGCCCGTTGCGGACGATAGTCAGCACCTCCTGGGCATTCATGCCGTGCCGTGCCAGCTGCGCGCGATCGACCGTGATGCGGATCTGTGGCTTGCCCAGGTTGGCTTCCAGCGACAGGTCGGCGACGCCTTCCACGCCTGCCAGAACGCCCTTCAGGCGCGCGCTGAGTCGATCGAGCTCGGCGAGGTCCTGACCATACAACTTCAATGCCAGCGTGGCGCGCACGCCGGAGATCAACTCCTCCACGCGCATCTGGATCGGCTGCGTATAGCCCGGCACCACGTTGGGCACCACCGTTTCCAGCGTCTCCTGCATCGCCGCCTCGAGCTGCTTGATGTCGCGTCCGGACGTCCACTCGTCCTCGGGCTTCAACGCGGTGTAGATCTCCATGTAGTTGACGTCGGCGGTCTCGCCTTTCTCGGCGCGGCCGATCATCGCCACCGTGGTGTCCACCTCGGGAAACGCCTTGAACGCCTCGGCGATGACGTTGCTGGTGCGGATGGATTCGTCCAGCGAGGTCGAGGGGATGCCCGTGACGCGCCACATGATCGAGCCCTCCTGCAGCTGCGGCATGAACTCCCTGCCCAGCAACGGAAAGATCGCCAGTCCCGCTACCAATGCCGCAATCGCCGATGCCACCACGGCCTTCTTGTGTGCCAGCGCGCGCTCGAGCATCGGCAGGTAGCCGCGCTTGATGCGCGCCACCAGCCAGGTATCGCGCTCGGGTCCTGGCTTGAGGATCAACGACGCCAGCACCGGCACCAGGGTCAGGCTGAGGATCAACGAGCCGGCCATCGCGAAGGCGATGTTGAAGGCCATCGGCTTGAACATCTTGCCTTCCAGTCCTTCGAGCGAGAACAACGGCAGGAACACCACGATGATGATGATGATCGCGAACGTCACCGGGTTGGCGACCTCCCTGGCCGCCATCAGCACGGCCGAAACGCGATCGACCGGCTCGCCGTGTTCAAGGCGCTGGGCCATGATGCGGAAGGCGTTCTCCACCATCACCACCGCGCCGTCGACCATCATGCCGATGCCGATCGCCAGCCCGGCCAGCGACATCAGGTTTGCCGAAAGCCCCACCTCGCCCATGCCGATGAAGGCGATCAACATCGCCATCGGCAACGTCACGATCACCACCAGCGCCGAGCGCAGTTCACCCAGGAACAGGAACAGCACCACCGCGACCAGCAGCGAGCCTTCGACCAGCGCGCGCGTCGCGGTGCCGACCGCCTTGTCGACCAGCTCGGTGCGGTCGTAGACCGGCCTGAGCACCATGCCCTTGGGTAGTGCGTCGCGCACCGTAGCCAGCCGCTGCTTGACCGCGCCAACCACGTCGCGCGCGTTCTCGCCGATGCGCGACAACGCCATCCCGAGCACGACCTCCTGGCCATCGCGCGTCACCGCACCAAACCGCGGGGCCGGCGCCTGGACCACCTCCGCGACGTCGTGCAGGTACACCGGCACCCCGTCTTCGGCCTTGAGCACAATGTCGCCGATGTCCTGCTCGGACTGCAGCAGGCCCAGCCCGCGCACAAGGTACTGCTCGCGCCCGACGTCCATCACGTTGCCGCCCACCTGCCCGTTGTTGGCCGGCAGCGCGTCGATCACGTCCTTGAACCCCAGGCCTCGCGCATACAGACGCTGCGGATCGATGCGGACCTGGTACTCGCGCTCGCCGCCGCCCCAGGACGTGACATCGTCGACGCCCGGCGCGGTGCGCAGGATCAGCCGGACGGACCACTCCTGCCAGGTGCGCAGGTCCATGTCGCTGACCTGCTGCCTGCTGACGCCGGGCGCGCGTTCGACCGTGTACCAGTACACCTGTCCCAACCCCGAAGCATTCGGTCCCATGCCCGGTTTGCCGTGGCCATCGGGCAGCCGGTCAGCGATCTCCTGCAGGCGCTCGTTGACCAGTTGCCGGGCGAAGTAGATGTCCATCCCGTCCTCGAAATAGACGGTGACGTACGACAAACCAAACAGGCTGACGGAGCGGATCTCCTGGACTTTCGGCAAACCGGCCAGCGCCGATTCCACCGGCGCGGTCAGCAGCAGCTCGACGTCTTCGGCGGCCAGGCCAGGGGATTCGGTGTAGACGTTGACCTGTGCCGGCGTGACATCGGGAAAGGCATCGATCGGCACGTCGCGCACCGCGCGCAAGCCAAGAAAGGCCACGACCGCAAACGCGATCAGCACCAGAAAGCGGTAACGCAGCGCGAGTTCGACCAGGCGATTCAGCATGGCGCACCTCTCCGCGGCGACGGTCGCGGCTCAATGCGCATGACCTTCTCCCAGTTGTGCCTTGAGCAGGCGCGCCTTGATCGCAAACGCACCTTCCACCACCACCGCATCGCCGGCGTTCACGCCTTCCTCGACTACGGTCTGTTCGCCAATCACCGCGCCGGTGCGAACCGGCACCGGTGCGATCGCGCCATGGGCGTCGCGGCGGAACAGCACCGTGTCGCCCTGCAGCTGCACCAGCGCCGTGCTGGGCACCGCCAGACGTGGCGTGGCGGCATCGCCACCCGCACCCAGGTAGACGTCGACGAAGTCGCCGCCGTGCAACCGGTCGTCTTCGTTGGCAACCTCGATGCGAACCACCGCGTTGCGCGTGGCTTCCGACGTGCGGTGCGCGGCGCGCAGCACCGTGCCCGGGATGCGACGCCCGTCGGCGACGATCGTCGCCGCACTGCCGGCGGTCAGGCGCGGCACGGTGCCCGACGGCAGCCGGGCATCCACCCAGACCACCGACTCGTCCACCAGCCGGTACAGCGCACGACCCGGCTCGATGCGTTCGCCAACGACGAAATCGTCCTCGGTGATGCGGCCGGCGTGCGGCGCGGGGAGCGTGAACCGACCGTCGACACTGCCGTGACCGGTATCGGGCAGGCCGTACGCGCGCGCCTTGGCTCGCGCGCGATCGACCGCGATGCGTGCCTCACTGATGCGTCGCCCGGCCACTGCCTCGCGGCCCAGAGCCGACACGCGGCGCCATTCCTGTTCGGCGATGCGCAACTCGGCCTGCGCGTCGGAGACATCGACGCTGGCCAGAGTCGCCAACGGTGCTCCCGCGCGTACCTCGTCGCCCAGCCGCGCGTGGCGGCGCACCACCAGCGCGGCGACGCGCGGCGTGATCAGCGTGGTGCCGTACGCGCTGTCGAGCACCTCGCCCGGGGCACGCAGCTGCTCACCCGGCGACGTGGCAACCAGCACGGCAATGCGGATCCCGGCGGCCTTCAGCGCGTCGTCGTCCATCGTGACGGTGGGCGCGGCTTCTTCGGCGTCGGCGTGACCCGCTTCCGGCGCTGCGCCTTGCCCATGGGGTTCCTCGGCATGCTCGTCCTTGCCGTGCGCGGCGGCGCGCGCTTCCGGCGCGGTCACCTCACCCGAGCAGGCGGTCAGCAACAGCGCAAGCGCGGCGGCCTGCGCCAGCAGGGGGATCGGGTTCAATGTCATCGGCGGAAATCTCATGGCGTGGTCTCCAGGCCGGCCCAGCGCTCAAGCTGGCCGGTGGCGGCGAGGTAGTCGGCGTAGCTGCGCCACAGGCGCGCTTCGAGTTCGGCGCCGGCAAGTGCGGTGTCCAGGGTCTGGTTGAGCTGCAGCAGGTAGTCGGACGTGGACAACTCGCCCTCGCGCCACAGCCGTTCGAGCAGTCCGGTGCGGCGCTCGATATCGGTGCCGCGACTGGCGCGCCAGAGCGTCCATGCCGACTGCGCGGCGGCATAACTGTCGGTCGCGCCGCGCCGTGTCGCCGCCAGTTCGATGCGCACGCGTTCGGCCTGGGCAACGGCGGCCTGCGCATCGGCGCGCGCGGCGGCAACCTCGTTGCGATGATCGTTGCGCACGAACAACGGAATGCTCACCGATACACCGAACACGTTGTCGCCGCGGCCGTCCTCGTCGATACGACCGCCGTGCACACCGACGGTCGGATCGGCCACCGCGTCGCGCTGGGCAACGCCGACCTCGCGCTCGGCGGCGACGCTGGCGGCCTGCGCGATGCGCCACTCGGGCATCCGCTCGGTGCCATCGGGCTCGGGCCGTGGCGGCGGCAACGTGTCGCTGGGCAACGCCACGCCGCCATCGGGAAGCGTCGACCCACCCAGTGCGAGAAAACGCGCCTGGGCCTGGGCGTGCTCGGCGATGAGTGCCGCCTGCCCGGCCCGGGCTTCGTCGCGCGCCAGCAACGCCAAGTCGCGTTCCAGACCGGAAATGTCGTCGGCGGCGAACTGCCTGGCGGCCAGGTCGGCGAATCGAGTGAGCAGCGCGAGGCGACGCTCACCGGCCAGCACGCGCTGCCCGGCAGTCTGCAACTCCGCCCATGCGGCCAGCCACTGGCGGGCGAACTCGCGCCGCTGCAATTGCGCCTGTGCGCTGGCCTGGTCGAATCGCGCCGAGGCGGCGCTGCGCCGCGCGCCGCGCTTGTCGTTGATGTCCAGCGTCAGGTTGACGCCGGCCGTCGTGGAGCGGTCGGCGCCCTCGTCATCGAACGCAAACGCCAGCTCGGGGTTGTACAGCGGCATTCCAGCCGCTTCGAGCCGCGCGCCGGCGGCATCCACCTGCGCTTGGGCGACACGGAAGTCCGGGTGTTGCTGCCACGCGTCGCGCAATGCGGCGCGCAGTGCATCGGGAGCGACCCTGGGATGGACGGTGGAATGGGGTGTGGGGGCGTGCGGGAGAACGGGTTTGGGATCGGTCGCGGGTACGCCAGCGGTCGCGGCAACGGCAAACATGCCGACCGCAACGCCAGCCACCAGCGCCCGCGCGGCACGGGGCCGCGTCAGGTCGAACAGGTGCATGGAGAATTCCTCTGGGCAACGTCAATCCACGGCGCGTATTGGCGCCGGGAACACAGGGACGTGGCTCAGACGATCGGAGGGCGGTACGGCGCGAGATTGCGCGCAGCGGTCGGGGGCTGCGAAGGCCCCATCGGCAGCGCCACCGACGCGGCGATGGCCATCGGCATCTGCGGCGACGACAACGGCATCGCCGTTGGCTGCCCGCAGCAATGGGCGAAGTCCAGCAGCACATGGAGGGCGCGCGGGTTCCCTTCGCCGTCGGCCGTCTCGGCCGCGACGGCATCACCGGCATGTGCCGCATGCGCGTGGCTGCCGGATGGGTCGTGCGACAGCTCGTGCAACTCGCCCAGCGAGGCCAGCACCGGCTGCATCGCGACACCCAGCACGAACATCGCCAGCACGAGTACGCGCAGGACGAGAGGCAGGCGGTGGCGACGGAAGCCGATCATGGCCGCGAACGGTACGCGTGCAGGGCGCGGTTACACAATTCCAGCGGCGCTGGCCTATGCTCCCGTTCGCGACGCAGACCGACCCACCGGTCGTCCACGGCATCGCACCAACACAGAACGAGGCACCGCATGATCAGGATCCTGGGCATCTCCGGCAGTTTGCGCGCACAGTCGTACAACACTGCACTGCTGCGCGCCGCGCAGGCATTGGCCGTGCCGGGGATCGAGCTCGACGCCGCCACCCTGCACGGCATTTCGCTGTATGACGGCGACGTGGAGCAGCGCGACGGTCTGCCGCCCGCGGTCGAAGCACTCAAGCAGCGCATCGTCGCCAGCGACGGCGTGCTGCTGGTAACGCCCGAGTACAACAACGGCATCCCGGGCGTGTTCAAGAACGCCATCGACTGGCTGTCGCGACCGTCCAGCGACATCGCGCGCGTGTTCGGCAACCGACCGTTCGCGGTGATCGGCGCGTCGCAAGGCGGGTTTGGCACCATCCTCGCGCAGAACGGCTGGCTGCCGGTGCTGAGCACGCTGGGTACGCGGCGCTGGTCCGGTGGCCGGCTGCTGGTGTCGCGCGCGCAACAGGTCTTTGACGAAACCGGCGCCATCGGCGACGACGGCCTGCGCAAGCAGCTCGGCGACTTTCTGCAGGGCTACGCGGCCTTCATCCGCGGCTGATGCGGTATGCGCGGTGCGCCGCAGCCAGCGGCGCACCACGCATACCGGCGCAGACGGGAATGGTTGAGCACGCCTGCTCGCCGGTGGATCACCGCGCCCGCGACGACGTCACTCCCGCCATCGCCCCGCCACGCCCAGCACGCCGTCGACCAGCCACAGCAGCAGCACGCTGATGCCGAGCAATGGCATCGCCACGCACAGTGCGATTGCCACGCCCCTCAACCATCGCGGCAACGGACCCGCCTGCCGCGGCGGTGCGGACAGGCCGCCCTCGCCGGGGCGCCGGCGATACCAGCCGATCACGCCCGTGACGACCAGCCAGAACAACGCGCCGACCACCACCGTGTTGAAGATGCGATTGGCGCGCCCCAGGAACGTGCCTTCGTGCAGGTCGACGCCCGTGGCCACCAGCCGCGGAATCGTCGGGTAGTCACGCCACCCGATGCGCGCGATGACGCGTGTGCCATCGGGCGTCACGCGCAACACACGCTCGTTCGCCGCACGGCCGGACTTCATCGCCACGGTGACCGGCCCACCGTCGCGCGCGATGTCGATCTGCAGGTCGCCACGCAGGCCCTCAGCAGCCGCGACATCGACAATGCGTTGCAATGCCGGCGCGCGCGCAGGGTGACCGGCGTGCCCACCGACCGGGTGATGGGCGCCGCCGCCGCGGGTGTCGGGTGCGAGTTGCCCGCTCCAGCGCTGAAGCGGTTTGAGCACGTGACCTCCCCAGAAGTCGGTCCACGGCAGCGCCGTGACCAGGAACGCAAGCAGCACCGCCGAGAACGCGATGCCCACCACCGCATGCAGGTCGCGCCAGAACACCCGCGCGCTGTGGCGAAGTCGCGGGTACAGCACGCCGGCCATGCCGCGCGCAGCACGCGGCCACCACAGGTACAGGCCGCTGAGCACCATCACGATGCACCAGCACGCGCCCAGCTCCAGCAGCCACGAGCCCGCACGCCCCAGCGGCCAACCGCCGTGCAGCGAACGCGTCAGGCCCGGCAGCCACGTGTGCGCCGGAACCGAGCCCAGCCACCGACCCGTGTACGGATCGACGAAGCTCGGACTCGTCAACCCGTTGCCGTGCGCGAAGACGAACTGCGTGCTGCGCGATCGATCGGCGGCGCGCAGCACGCGCACCGGCATCGCGTCGGCGTTGGCGTTGGCGTCGCGCGCCGCCGCCAGTTGCCGGTCCAACGGCACCATCGCACCGCGCGGCTCGACCAGGCGCAACTGCGGCCACAACGCGTCGGCAATGTCCTCGTGCCACAGGTAGGCCACGCCGGTTACGCCCTGCCAGAGGATGAACGGCACGACCAGCAACGCGGCGAAGAAGTGCCAGCGCCACAACCGTGCGTACTGGCGTGCGCGGCGATGTGTCACGGGCCGCGCGGGCTGGGTCGCGTCGGCCTGCAATGCGCCGGCCTGCACTTCGTCGGACTGCACCGCAGCACTCATGGCGCGCTCCCGGAGTAGCGCAGTTCAAGCAGCAGCGTGCGTCGCGGGTAGGGATGGAACACGAACGCCCGACGGTCGCCGACGTTGTCGATGCCAAGCCCCAGCGACAGCCCGGGCGCCAGTCGACGCGTGAGCTTGACGTCGAACACGGTGAAACGCGACGTGCCGCCGAAGGTGTCCGGGTGCCGGTCGGAGTTGTCCAGGTTGTTCCACTGCCGTCCCGAGTAGCGCCCGGCCAGGCTGAAGCGCCAGACATCGTCGGGCCGATAACTCAACATCGCGGCAGCGCGCTGACGCGGGATGCGTGGCGCGTGCCGCCCCTCGCTGGTGGGGAAGCCTGGATTGGCAAGGATGCGAGATCGGTTGAACGCCAGGCTGGCCGACAGTTCGAGCCCCTCGATGCCCAGCCGCTGCCATTCGCCTGCAAACTCCAGGCCACGGTTGCGCACGCGTCCGACGTTCTGGATGGTGCTGACAGTCGGCGTCACGGACAGGTTGAGCTGGGTGAATAGGCTGTCGCGAATGTCGTCCTCGAAGGCACTAATGCGCACCTGGCCGTCACCGACGTGTCCGAGCAGCGAAAGCTCCCGGGCGTAGGCGACCTCGGGCCGAAGGTGCGGATCGGCATTGACGATCGTGTTGCCCGACACCGTTCCCTGGAACAGCTCCGACACCGTCGGGAAGCGCACGGCCTTGCCGGCACTCATGCGCACGCTCCAGTCCATGCCCAGCTCACGGGCGAGGCTCAGCTTCGGCGACCACGCCGAGATGGCGCGCTGCGGGTAGTGCAGCGTGGTCGCGGCCGAGCCGCGCACGCCGTCGAAGGCGCGCCATCGTTCGAAGCGCGCACCGACGCCGAGCTCCCACGCCGACGCGAAGCGCCAGTGATCCTGCACGTAAGCGGCCAGCGTGCGCGCCTTTCCTCCGAACACGCTGCTTCGCCGGACGGCATCGCCATCGCGCCAGTCGTCGGTCGCGAACACCTGCTGACGCAGCGCGTAGTGATCGCCGTGCAGGCCGACACGCACGCGGTGTGCGCCGAGCTGTCCATCGAGCTTGAGGTCGAGCGTGTTCCAGCCGGTGCCGTCCCCGTGCGATACCGTGCCCGCGCCGCCCGCCGCGGCGATGTCCGGCGGCAGCACGGCGTTGCGCAAGGTGTTGTCGGCGATGCGGTAGTCCGATGCGATGGCCTGCAGCGACCATGCCGGATCGAGTTGCCAGGTCACCGACAACGCCGCCTGCCGGTGACGCTCGCTGCCGCGCTGCGGCGAGAATGTCGCGTCGCCGATGCGGATGCCGCGACCGTCGGGCAACCGCCACCGACCCGCGTACACGGGCGCGCCGGACGCATCGCGCAGCAGACTGATGGCGCGGCGGTCGTAGTCGTTACGCCAGTGGCCCAACACCAGCTCCAGCGTCGCCGCGTCACCCAGGTCGACGCCGACCTTGGCCTTGAAGTTGGACTGGCGCGTGTGCTCGATGCCGGTCGCTCCGAGGATCACGCGCGCCCTGCCGTCCGGATCGATATCGCCGATCGCTCCGTGCACCGGCGGCAACGTGGCCGCATCATCGAGGTAGGCGCTCGGCGTCGCGTACCCCATCGGTTGCGAGTGGGTGTCCAGCGCGCTGGCCGCGACGAACCACCGCCAGCCCGCGCGCCCCTGACCGAGCGTGGCGCCCAGCCGATGCCCGCGGAAGTCGTCGTCCAGACCGTAGTCGTCGCGGTAGGACTGCGAAAACCACTGCGCCTCCGCCGTCGCCGCCATCGCACGCGGATAGCGCGTGGTGATCTGCACCGTGGTGCCCATCGAGTTGCCCGGCAACTCGGCCGAGAACGGGCCGTACAGCACGTCCATCGACGCGATCTCGGCCGGGTTCACCATGCCCCAGCGCGGCGGGTTGAACGTCGCGCCGAGCAGATCGCTGATCAGCAGGCCGTCGACGTAGACCAGTGCGCGCGAGCCGGTCGCGGTGCTGTTGCTGCGTCCACCGATCAACGCATTGCGGTCTCCGATGTAGCGCGAGCGCAGGGTCAGGTTTGGCGCAAGCCGCAGCAAGTCTTCGCTGCCGACGATGTTGGCCTGTTCAACGCGGCGCTGGTCGATGACGGCGGCCGCGCCGTCGTGTTGGGCGCGGCGCAGGCGTTGTTCGCGGCGTTCGACGTGGGTGGCGCGGACTTCCACCGCGTCGAGCAGCGCGGTCTCGTGCGCGTCGTCGACGTGGGTGATGTCGGTGGCGTGGGCGGCTACGGCGGGTGCCGCGGCGGGGGGGCCGGCGGCAACCGCCGGGCACAGGGGAACCAGGGCCGCGGCAACAGCCACGGCCACGCGCGACGCACGCGGCGTCGCACCGGAAGAATTCGGCATGGAGGACTCCAAAGACACAAGGCACGCGTGGCCGACGCCACGCGCGTTTCAGTTGCGGGTCTTGTGTTTCAGAGCGCGATCGGCGGGCCGCGCGAGCCCAGGCCGCTGGGGTGCCGGCCGGCGCGCGGCAACCGTGGATGCCCGGTGGGCAACTGCGTCGCCGCCACTCGCGCGAATGCCAGCACCACCCACGCCAGCAGCGCGAGCATCGCGCCGAGCACCGGACAGTACGCGCAGTCGTCGGGCATGCCGCTGCCGAGCGGCGCCGGCTTTGGCGCCAGCGGATCGATGTCGCCGCCGGGCACCTTGACCAGCGTCAGCCCGGCCATCGTGCACATCTGCGTCCACACGCCATCCGAGGATGACGCGCTGGCCAGCACGCGCCCCGCCGTCGGCACGGCCAACAGCAGCAACACGGCGACCAGCGCCATGTGACTCATCCATCGGTGGAAGGCGGCGCTGCGCATCGTGGCGCGGATTGTAGGCCGGAGCGACGCAGAGTTCGACGCGACCGCCCGGGCGACGCCAACTTCCGCCCGCCCCTCTCGATCGCCCCATCGAGCGCCGCCAGCGCTACCATCGCTGGCAAGCCGGGCATGCGCGGCACGATCGATGCCCGGCGCCTGACGGTCACCCAGGAGGAACCCGGCATGGCCACGACCCAGCCCCCGATCCCTGCGACCGGTCGCGTCCTCGGCGCCGTCGACCCCTCCCCGTACGCGAATGCCGTCACCGAGTACGCCGCCTGGGCCGCGTCGCGTCTGGATGCGCCATTGGAGCTGCTGCATACGCTCGAGCGCGTGCTCACGCCCGTGGCCCTGGACTTCAGCGGCAACCTCGCGCTGGTCAGCCAGGAGGCCCTGCTGGCCGAACTGACGGCCGTCGACGAACAGCGCGCCACGCTTGCCCAGGAGCAGGGCCGCATTCTGCTGGAACAGGCCCGCGAGCACGCCACGCGCCGGCACGGCGTCGCGGCCACCACGCGCCAGTGCCATGGCCTGCTGGTCGAGGCGCTGCTGGATGTCGAGGACGACGTGCGCCTGTTCGTGCTGGGCAAGCGCGGCGCCAATGCCGACTCCGAGCGCGACGAACTGGGCAGCCAGGTCGAGCGCGTCGTGCGCGCCGTGCATCGCCCGGTGCTGGTGGTGCCGCCGGACTACCGCCCGGTCACGCGTTTCCTCATTGCGTTCGACGGCAGCGCGACGTCGCGGCGTTGCGTCGATCTGGTCAGCGCCAGTCCGCTGCTGCGCGACCTGGCCTGCGAGGTGTTGCTGGTTGGCACGGTCGACGCCGCCATCAGCGCACACGTCGACGCCGCACTCGACCAGCTGCGTGCGGCCGGTTTCGATCCGCGCCCCAACCTCCTGCCCGGCAGTCCCGAAACGGTGATCGCGCAGCAGGTGCGCGACCACGGCATTGACCTGCTGGTGATGGGCGCGTACGGCCACTCGCGCATCCGCAACCTGATCGTGGGCAGCACCACCACCCAGCTACTGCGCAGCTGCCAGGTGCCGGTGCTGCTGCTGCGTTGACGGCCGTTGCGCGCGTGGCCCGGGTCAGGCCGCGCCGCTACCGCCTGCGACGAGATGGACGTCGACCAGGACCTCGTCCGGCGGGCCCTTGAGCTCGACGACATTGCCTTCGGGATCGAACAGGTACTGCGACGGGCCTTCGCCTTCGGCACCATAGCGCGAGCCGAAGTCGCCAACGCGCACGCCATGCGCTTCCAGATGGGCGACGATCGCCGCGCGATCGAAAGGCTCGGCGCGCAGGCACAGGTGGTCCATGTTGCGGCCCTCGACGCCAGGCGCCGCGCCGCCCATGCGACCGAGCTTGCCGTCGACGCCGACCAGATCGATCAACGAACGCCCGGCGCGCAACTGCAGCAGGCCGATCGCTTCCTGGTTGCGCTCTACCGTGCAGCCCAGCACGTCGCAGTAGAACGCCCGCATAAGGTCTACGTCACGCACGCGCAGTACGACGTGATCGATTTGCTGCAGCTTGAAAGGCAACTCCGACATGTGCATCCGTCTCCCTGGAAGGTTCGTCATTCTACGATTCACCTTGGCGCGTCATGCGCGCCGTGCGGCCCGCCATGGACATGCCAAGGCGCCACGCGCATCCGCGCTATCGCGCCCGCTCGGCGATGTCGCCACGCGCGGCGCTACCGCGTCTGCTCAGCCACGCGCTCACCACCGGCAGTACCCGCTCACGCACACCCACCCGGTACAGGATATTGGCGACCGCGGTTTCCGACACGCGACGCGAGCTTTCGACGATGTGCGCTTGTGCATAGGCACGCACCTTGCCCACCATCGCCGGGTCCAGCGAATTGGTGGCCAGGATCGGGTAGAACCGGCTGGTCGAGGCGGAGTCGATCATGCCGTCGACCTGCTCGCGGTGCGCGACTGCGAAATCGAACGCCAGGTCCGGGTGCTGGTTGGACACGGTGCGGATCATCGCCGCGCTGTTGGTCGCGCCCGGCTCGTCGGTCAACGACAACGCCAGCGCGCGCCTGGCCAATGCCACGTCGCGGGTGGAGGACAGCAACGCGTAGAGGTTGTCCTTCACCAGCGGCGTCTTCTCCACCTTCGCCTGCGCGTGCAGTTGTTCCCACGTTGCCGCGTCGGCGTGCTGCGCCACCACGCCCAGCACCGTGGTGCGCAGCGCCGCGGGCAGCGCCGCCGGATCGCGGTCTGCGGCCGCATGCCGGCGACGCGCCTGGGCGATCACGTCGGCATCGCCCAGCGCGCCCAGCGCGGTGATGAGGGTGTTGCGAAGATTCGCCACCGGACCGGCTTCGCCAGGCCGGGCGTCCCAGCCGATGCGCGCCAGTACCGGCGCCAGCTGTCCGATCGCGAACGCGCGGAATGCCGCCTGCTGCGTGGCATCGTCACGATAGAAGTCGTCGAGCTCGCCCAGGCGACCGGCGACACTGCCCCAGATCTGCGGATCGGCGTCGACCGGTGTCGCGCGCACCAGGTCCAGGTAGTCGCTCGCCGGTTGCAGCTCGACCAGCCCAAGCGACCAGGTGTCGCCCATCAGGCCAAGCTGGTCGACGGCACGCAGCTGCGTGAACCGATCGCGGATTGCCGCGCGCTGCTCCGGCGCGTACAGCGTCCGGTAATAGCCGCTCTGCCCGGCATTGACCAGCACCGGCGCGCAACCGGGCAAGCTCATCGTGCCTTCGCCTTCGCTGATCACGGCGCGTACCGGCGAATCGCTGCCGATGGCCTGCGCGATCACGGGCACACGCCAGCGCAGCGGCACCTTGTCCGGGCGATCCTTGGTGAACTCGCCCTGCTTGAGCACCAGCGTGGTGGTGTCGCCTTCGCAGCGCGCCGATTCCACGCGGATCATCGGCACGCCCGGCTGCAGCGTGAAGTCGTGCGCGATCGCGGTGACCGGTTTGCCTGCCGCCGCTTCCACCTCGCGCCACAGATCATCCGACACCGTGTTGCCGTAAGCGTTGGCCTTGATGTACCGGCGCACGCCATCGCGCCACGCCTCGGCGCCGACGTAGCCTTCCAACATCCGGATCACGGCTTCGCCCTTGGAATAGGTGATCGAGTCGAACGCCTGGCTGGCCTGATCCACCGTCTCCACGTGCTGCACCACCGGGTGCGTGGTCACCACCGCATCGCGGCGCATCGCACGCTCGCGCACGTCCACGGCCGCCACCGCGGTGTTCCACTCCGGATGCAGCTTCTCGGTGGTGCGCCCGGCCAACCACGAAGCGAAGCCCTCGTTGAGCCACAGGTCGTCCCACCAACTCATCGTCACCAGGTCGCCAAACCACTGATGGGCGATCTCGTGCGCGGCGACCGAGAACACGTTTTCGCGATCGGCCTGTGTCGCGATCGTCGGGTCCAGCAACAACACGTACTCGAACGTGTAGATCGCGCCCCAGTTCTCCATCGCGCCGAAGAACTGGCTGCGCCCGGGCGAACCGATGTTGTCGAGCTTTGGCAACGGATAGGGGACGCCGAAGTAGTCGTTGTATTCCCGCAACACGTCGCGCGAGGACTCCAGCGCGAACTGCGCCTGCGCCACCGACCCGGTCTGCGCGATCACGCCCACCTCGGTGTCGCCGGCCTGCAAGGTCGCACGCTCGAAATCGCCCAGCCCGAAGAACAGCAGGTACGTGGACATCCGTGGCGATTGGGCAAAACGCACGCGCTTGGTGCCGTCGCCCAGTTCGGTGGTCTGCGTTACCGGCATGTTGCTGACCGCCATCTGTGCCGAGGGCACCGTGGCCGTCAGGTCGAACGTGGCCTTGTGATTGGGTTCGTCCCAGGACGGCACGAACTTGCGCGCATCGGAATTCTCGAACTGCGTGTACAGCGCGCGCTGCTTGCCGGCCCGGTTCTCGTAATCGATCGCGAACAGGCCGTTGGCCTGCGTGCCGATCTTTCCGCGATAGTCCATCGCCAATACGTAGCGCCCCGTTGCCAAGGGGGCATCGAAGATGAACGTCGCCGTCTGCTCCTGCGTATCCACTAATATTCTCGGCACGATGCCGCTCGCCTCGACACCGGCGCCTGCCAGGCGCGCGGACGCGAACGCTATGTCGACCGCGTTGAGGGTGATGGTGGCCGTCGGCTCCAGCACGTCGAGCGTGATGGCCACCTTGCCGTCGAAGGTCAGCGACGATGCGTGCGGCACCACTTCCAACGCGTAATGCACGGGACGCACGTTGCGCGGCAACTGCGTGGTGGTCTGCACCGCCGTCGATACGGACGGTGGTTGCGCGGCGACGGTGAAGGAAGCGCTGGCCAGTGCCAGGGCGATCGCGGAGACGAGGTAACGGTGCATGGCAATCCCTGCATGGCACGCCCCGAAGGGCCGGAGCCGGCGCATCGGCCGGAAGTGGGGCATGACCTGCCCGATGGTGCCGACCACCGACGCCCTTCCCCAGCGCCGAAAGTCACGGCCCTGCCATGGTAGGCGCGATGCGCGTCACCGTTTGTGCCACGACAACGGACTTGCACACGCATCCGGGCGGCACCGCTTTACGCGGTGCCATCCGCGGTGGTTTGCGCCTCACGTCGCCTTGCGCATTACCTGGCGGCGTCCGCCTGCTGCGCCCAGCTCTTCACGTCGCTGCGGCCATCGAGGAAGGGCAGCACCGCCGACACCAGTCGCGGCGAGGCGAAGATCTCGTAATGCGTCAGGTCCGGCAGGATCGCCAGGCGATTGCGCGACATCGCCTCCCGCCCCCAGCCGGCATCCCGCAGTCCACCGCCGAGCAGCTGGTAGAACGCCACCTCGTGCTCGGGACGGAGCATGTCGCCATCGCCGTAGACCAGCATCACCGGCATCGTCAGCTTGGCCACGTCGGCCGACCAGTCGTACTTGGCGCGCATGAAGTCACCTACCACCCCGAGCAACCGCGGGAACTCCTCCACCTTCGGCGCCACCGCGGCATACGAGGCGTACATCGGCGTGCCCGCCATCATCGGTGCCATCGCCGGGGTCAGGGCGTTCTGCTGCACGCGCACATCCGCGTAATAGCCTTCGTCGGAAAACGCCGTCGACACCATCACCAGTCGCCGCACCTGAGCTGGGTTCTGTGCCGCCATTCGAAACGCCACGCCACCGCCGAGCGAGTACCCCAGTACGTCGACCTGCGTGTAGCCCAGCTTGCGCACCAGTGCCGCCATGTCGTCGCCCATGTCCTGCAATCGGAACGACCGTTCGCCCAAGGCCGTGTGTCCATGCCCCTGCAGGTCGACGGCGATCACCTCCCGCCCTGCAACCAGCGATTCCAGCACTGGCCCGAACATGGCGATCGACCCCAGCCCGCCATGCAACAGCAGCAGGGGCTCCCCCTTTCCGCGAACCTCGTAGTAGTAGTCCACGCCGTTGATGGCCAACCGACCCGAGCGCGTCGGCGCAGTCGCCGTGGCGGCCGCCGCGCCGGTTGCGACGGGCGACGTTGCGGGCGCGGGGGCCGTCGTGGGTGCGGCAACCGCCGCTACGGACAGGGCGGCGCCAAGGCACGCAACCAACGCCATCGAGATGATCCTGGACATACTGTTCTCCTGTGATTGGCCGGCAACCCGGCTGGGGGATTCACAAGTACGACGGTTGACGGTGGCGCGGATCGACAAGACCGCATGAAAATTTGTCCGCCCAGCTCGCCTGGCCGAAGATGACGTCATGCGCGCCGGTACGACATCGCGCATTTGCCCTGACACAGATGTTTGGCGACCCAGCAAGGTTCAAGGATGACCCAATGCAAACCCCATACTTGATTGCAGCAGTTCTGGCGGCGGTAACGGGCCTGGCACACTCGGTGCTTGGCGAGACCCTCATTTTTCGACACCTCCGCGATGGTCGTCTGGTGCCCGCACGGCGTGCGCCACCGCTTCGCGAGCGCCACGTTCGAATCCTCTGGGCCACGTGGCACCTGGCCTCGTTTTTTGGCTGGGCGTTCGCAGGCGTTCTGTTCCAGCTGGCGATTGGCCGCCCGATGTCCGCTTCGCTCGTGGCTGGTGCCATCGCCATGGCCTACCTGGGTGGCGCGGTGCTTGTGCTCGTCGGCACCAAGGGACGGCATCCCGGGTGGATCGCACTCACGGCAGTGGCGGCGCTGACGGCAAGTGCCACCTGACCGTTCATTCCAACCGATGCCGCTTCGCGGACAGCTGGTTTACGGGCGATGGCCCGGCGGCTGGGCGGGGGCCTGATTCGGGCGCCAGGCGCCAGAGTTGTAGGGCGCATTAGCCGGAGGCGTAATGCGCCGCGGGACGCGCGATAAAGTTGCATCTGGACGCAAACCAATCCGGCGCAATGCCCTTCGGTTATTGCGCCCTGCGAGATCTGGCGAAACTGCCGGGACGGCAACAAAAAAGCCCCGCCAGGCGGGGCTTTGGTTATTGCTGAGTTCCTGCCGAGCTCCTGCTGACCATATCGCCGCGATCTGCCGCGCGGCCGTGCCGGGTTTCGCTGCGCTCAACCCGGCCTATGGCGTGGACGGTCGGCGTGGGCGCTCAGGCCCACGGATCTCGCAGGGTCATGGTCGCTTCGCGGCCCGGGCCGGTGGAGACCATGGCCAACGGGCAACCCGACAGCTCTTCCAGCGCGCGCAGGTACGCGCGTGCGGCCGCCGGCAGCTTGCCCCACTCGGTGATGCCGGCGGTGGATTCGGTCCAACCCGGGAATTCCAGGTAGACCGGCTCGCACTCGTCCCAGCCCTGCGCGTCCAGCGGGGCGTACTCGGTCTGCTTGCCGTGGTACTTGTAGGCCACGCACAGCTTGAGCGTCGACATGCCGTCGAGGATGTCGAGCTTGGTGATGCACAGGCCGTTGATGCCGTTGATGGCGACGGCGCGCTTGAGAGCCACCAGGTCGATCCAGCCGCAACGGCGGGGACGGCCGGTGGTGGCGCCGTATTCCTGGCCGCGGTCGCGGATGCCCTGGCCGACTTCGTCGTTGAGCTCGGTCGGGAACGGGCCGCCGCCCACGCGGGTGGCGTAGGCCTTGGCGATGCCGAGCACGTAGTCGATCGCGTCCGCGCCCACGCCGGTGCCGGCAAGCGCGCCACCGACGGTGGTGTTGGACGAGGTGACGTACGGATAGGTGCCGTGGTCGATGTCCAGCAGCGAGCCCTGCGCACCTTCGAACAGCACGCGCTTGCCCTGCTTGCGCAGGTCGTGAAGGATCCCGGCGACGTCGGACTTCATCGGCTGCACGTACTCGCCGAATTCCAGGGCCTCGTCGAAGGTCTGCTGGAAGTCGACGGCGTCGACGCCCAGGTACTTGGTCAGCACGAAGTTGTGGTAGTCCAGCGCGGTGCGCAGCAGTTCTTCGAGCTGCTTGGGGTAATGCAGGTCGGCCACGCGGATGCCACGGCGCGCCACCTTGTCTTCGTATGCCGGGCCGATGCCACGACCGGTGGTGCCGATCGCCTTGCCGCCGGCGGCCTTCTCGCGGGCCTGATCCAGGGCGATGTGGTACGGCATGATCAGCGGCGTGGCTGGGCTGATCTTGAGGCGCGAACGCACTTCGACGCCGGTGGCTTCGAGTTCGGCGATTTCCTTCTTCAGCGCCGCCGGGCTCAGCACCACGCCGTTGCCGATCAGGCACAGCGCGCCTTCGCGCAGGATGCCCGACGGGATCAGGTGCAGAACGGTCTTCTTGCCGTTGATCACGAGGGTGTGGCCGGCGTTGTGGCCACCCTGGAAACGCACGACCGCGCCGATTTCCTCGGTCAGCAGGTCGACGATCTTGCCCTTGCCTTCATCGCCCCACTGGGCACCGAGAACGACGACTGACTGACCCATTGCAACACTCCTGGAAGATGGACCGCGCGTGGCGGCCGGTCTGGCGGTGGGCGCGGGGCCCGGGGAACCGCAGACGCACAAAAGCCGGAGGGATCGTCCCGTCCGGCTTTTGTGGATTATCCGGGTTTTCTGCCGTCCCGGCCACCCTGACCGGCCGCATTCGTCGGGTCGTGGTCAGGTAACGGGGCCGGCCGGGACCGCTGGATCGCGCCGGCGGCGCCTCAGCGGTCGCTGCGCAGGTACTGCAGGAACGGGTCGTTCTGGTCGAGCACGATCACGCCCTGGCCGTCCTTGAACGAGTGACGGTAGGCCTCCAGGCTGCGCTGGAACGCATAGAAGCCCGGGTCCTTGTTGGCCGCCGCGGCGTAGGTCTTGGCGGCCAGGGCGTCGCCCTCGCCGCGCAGGCGCTGGGCGTCGCGCTCGGCCTCGGCCAGGATCACCGCGCGCTCCCGCTCGGCCTGGGCCTGCAGGATCTGCGCCTGCTCGTCGCCTTCGGCGCGAAGCTGGCTGGCAACCTGTTTGCGCTGTGCGCTCATGCGCTGGTAGACGTCCTGGATCACCCGGCTGTCGGTGGGCAGGTCGATCTGCTTGATGCGCAGGTCGATGATGCGCACGCCCACCGTGCTGGCGCCCTTGTTGATCGCATCGAGCTGGCGGGCGATGACCGAGGCGCGATCACCCGACACCACCTGCTGCAGCGTGCGCGCGGCGATCTCGTTGCGCAGCGAGTCCTTGATGATCGGTGCAAGCCGGTCGATGGCCACGCTCTCGTCGCCACCGGTGGCGCGGTAGAACGCACGCACGTCCTGGATCTGGCCGATCGCGAAGAAGTCGACGCTGACGTCCTTGCGCTCGGAGGTCAGGTAACGCTCGGGGGCGGTCTGCAGCACGGTGAGGCGCCGGTCGAACACGCGTGCGGTCTCGACCAGCGGAAACTTGAGGTGCAGGCCGGGCTTGAGGTCGGCGCGTGCGACGCGGCCGAGATTGAGCACCATCGCGGTCTCGCCCTCGGCGACCACGAACACCGAACCCAGCAGGGCCATCAGCACAGCGACCGCGGTGGCGATCCAGAACGGCAGGGGCAGTCTCATCGGGAGATCTCCTCACGGCCGGTCGGGCGCGTCGGTCGACTGGTACGGGCGGGTCGGGAGGGTTCGGGCTCGCTGGCGGTTACCGTCGGCGACAGCACTTCCGGCGGCAGCAGCGGCGCGTTGCCGGCGGCGCCCGTGGGGTTGCCCATCGGCACGTAGATCAGCTGGCGCGAATCACCGCCGACCACGGTGCGGTTGCCGGCCAGCACTTCCTGCACGGTCTCCAGCCACAGGCGCTTGCGGGTGACCTCGGGCGCGTTCTGGTACTGGTCGGCCAGCATCGAGAAGCGGTCGGCGTCGCCCTGGGCGCGCGCCACCGCGGCGGCGCGATAGCCCTCGGCAACGGTGCGGACGCGGGCCGCCTGGCCGCGCGCTTCGGGCACCACCTTGGCAGCGTAGGCCTTGGCCTCGCTGATCAGGCGGTCCTTGTCCTGCTGCGCGCTGTTGACGTCATCGAACGCGGGCTTGACCTCTTCCGGCGGACGCGCGTTGGCAAGGTTGAGTTCGGTCACGACCAGGCCCGTGCGATACGCATCGAGCGACTTCTGCAGCTGCGCCTGCGCGGTGGCGGCCAGTGCGTCGCGTGCGCCCAGCACGAGATCGAGGGTGGAGCGGCCAACCTGCTCGCGCACGGTGCTGAGCGCGGCCTGCTCGAGGACCTGCTGGGCACTGCGCGTTCCGAACAGGAACAGCTTGGGATCGGCGATGCGGTACTGGACGTTGATTTCGACGTTGACGATGTTCTCGTCCTGCGTCAGCACCGGCACGTTGCTGCTGAAATTCTTGATCTCGGTGGCGTTGACCTTGGTGACGCGCTCGATCGGCCACGGCGCCTTGAAGTGCGGACCCGGCTGCAGCACGCGGGCGAATTCGCCGAAGCGCAACACCACGCCGCGCTGTTGCTCGGTCACCAGCACGAAGCAGTTGAACAGCAACCACAGGCCCAGCACGATCGCGATCCAGCGACCAATGCCACCACCGCCATCGCCGTCGAACAGGCCGCGCAGCGGATCGAGCACCACGTCGAGCGGGTTGCCGCCGGTCTTCCTGCGGGGCGGGCGACCTTGGCCGTCGCCGGGGGAATTGCTGCCAGGGGTGTTCCAGGCCATGCCTGCTCCAGTTGGGTGCCATCCGCCGCAGGCCGGAAGCCGGGCCGCGGGCCAGCGGGTGGACGCCCGGACGGACCGGGATGGCCCATGCGGATTCCATTGCGTGCCGTCGCCGGATTGGCAGCAGGCAGGCTTGATTCTAGGTGGGGGTTACGGCCACCTCAAGCAAGGGGCTTGTGTGGATCGGATGGGGATCGATTGGGTATCGATATGGCGCCGCCGCAACGTCGGATTGCAAGTGCCCAAAGGGTGGCGCGACCGTCCCGACCGTCCGCGCAAGCCAGCGGGCAGCCTCCCCCTGGCAAGGGCGGGCGGCGATGGGCGTCCTATTCCGGTTCGGGCAGCGGCGGCAGCGAGTCGAGCAAGGGGCCCAGTGCCTGGCCATGGGCCTGCACATACAGGCGCTGGGCATCGGCCTCGGCCAGGTCCACCTGCAGCAACCAGCCGTGTTCGTCGCCCTGCTCGCTGCGCACCGCGCCAAGCTCGTGCAGGCGTGCGCGCAGGCGGGCCGCAGCGGGCGGCAGGCGCAGTTCGCCGCGCAGGCGACGCAGCTGCAGCGCCTCGCCGAGCGCGTCGCGCAGCAGGCCCATGCCGGTGCCGTCGCGCGCCGACAACCACACGCGCTGGTGGCCCTCGCCCGGGTGGTCGTGGCGCGGCTGCATGCCTTCGGGGCGGTCGCCTTCGAGACGATCGATCTTGTTGAACACCAGCACCTGCGGGATGTCGCCGGCACCGATCTCGCCGAGCACCTCGTCGACTTGGCGGATGCGTTCGTCGCGCAGCGGATCGGCCGCGTCGACGACGTGCAACAACAGGTCGGCCTCGCGTGCCTCGGCCAAGGTGGAGCGGAATGCAGCGACGAGGGCGTGCGGCAGATCGCGAACGAAGCCGACGGTGTCGGCCAGCACCACCGCGCCGCCGGAAATCTCGATGCGACGCACGGTGGGATCGAGCGTGGCGAACAACTGGTCGGCGGCGTATGCCTCCGCGCCGGTCAACGCGTTGAACAGCGTCGACTTGCCGGCGTTGGTGTAGCCCACCAGCGCGACACGCGGCAGCTCGCTGCGCACGCGTGCGCGACGCATCTGGGTGCGCTGCACTTCGACTTTCTCAAGCCGCTTCTGCAGCGATTCCAGCCGCTGCTGCAGCATGCGGCGATCCATTTCGAGCTGGGTTTCACCCGGGCCACGCAGGCCGATCGAACCGCCGCGCTGGCGCTCCAGGTGGGTCCAGCCGCGCACCAGGCGCGTGGAGGTGTGCTTGAGCTGGGCCAGCTCGACCTGCAGCTTGCCTTCGAAGCTGCGCGCACGCTGGGCGAAGATGTCCAGGATCAGGCCGGTGCGATCGACCACGCGGCATTGCAGGAAGCGCTCGAGGTTGCGCTCCTGGGTTGGCGACAGCGGGTGGTTGACCAGGATCAGGTCGGCGCCGGTGGCGGCAACGGCGGCCTTGATCTCCTCCAGCTTGCCGCTGCCGATCAGCGTGGCCGCATTGGGGCGATCGATGCGCGCGGTCAGCACCGCGGCGATGGTCGCCCCGGCGGAACGGGCCAGATCGGCGAACTCCTCGAGCAGGCCCTCGTCCGGCGGCCCGCCCGCGTGCGGCTGGATCAGCAGCGCGTGCTCGCCCTTCTTGGAGCGTTCAAAGAACACGCGCGCACCTGCCCTTCACTTCGGTTGCGGTCATTCGACCTCGTCGGCCGCCTGATCGGCGTTGCCGTTGCCGTCGCCCGGCTGCACGTAGCCACCGCCCGGACCCACACGCACATTACGCGCCGGGACCACGGTGGAGATGGCGTGCTTGTAGACCATCTGACTGACGGTGTTGCGCAACAACACCACAAACTGGTCGAACGACTCGATCGTGCCTTGCAGCTTGATGCCATTGACCAGGTACACCGAAACCGGGACGCGTTCCCGACGCAGTGCGTTCAGAAACGGGTCCTGCAAAGATTGCCCTTTCGACATCGCTATGTTTCCCCAGCTTGGTTTCTAGTTATGGGCGGGGCCATCAGGCGGCCCTCCGCATCGCCGGCGGTTGTCCCCACCGCGACGATGGGCCGATGGTACCGCATAGGTGTGACCGGGCGCGGTGCCGGGTCTGCCGATTGCGGCGCGACCAGTTGCCGCGCCCCACCCCGGCGCCTCGATCGGGTCAGATGAACGCGCTGAGCGCGGCGTCCAGCTCGGCCCGCTGGCGCTGCGGATCGAACTGGCGCGCATCGAGTTCGCCACGCAGCCAGGTCAGCTGGCGACGGGCCAGCTGGCGGGTGGCGAAAATGCCCTGGTCGCGGAAGGTGGCCGCGTCGATGCGGCCGTCCAGGTGCTCCCAGGCCTGGCGGTAGCCGACCGCACGCATCGCCGGCAGGTCCAGCGGTCGCGGGTGCGATCGCAACTGTGGCAACGCGCGCAGGCCGCGCACTTCGTCGAGGAAGCCGCCGGCGAGCATCGCGTCGAAACGCTGCTCGATGCGCTGGTGCAGCAGCGCGCGCTCGTGCGGCACCAGCACCAGTTTCAGAACGCGACACGGCAGGCGCGCCTGCGGGCTTGGCGCATCCCGCCAGTCGCTGATCGTTCGGCCGGAAAGCCGGTAGACCTCGAGCGCGCGCTGGATGCGCTGCGCGTCGGTGGCGTGGATGCGCGCGGCGGCGCGTGGGTCGATCCGGGACAGCTCGGCGTGCAGCGTCGCCCAACTGCGCTCGCCGGCTTCGGCCTCGATCTGCGCTCGCACCGTCGCGTCGGCCTCGGGCATCGCCGACAGGCCCTGCAGCAGGGCGTGGAAGTACAGGCCGGTGCCGCCGGCGAGGATCGGCACACGACCGCGGGCGACGATGCCGTCGATGGCCGCGCGCGCGTCGCTGGCGAACTCGGCCGCCGAGTACGGCTGCCAGGGATCGCGCACGTCGATGAGGTGGTGCGGCACCGCGGCCAGTTCGTCGGCGCCGGGCTTGGCCGCACCGATGTCCAGGCCGCGGTAGACCAGCGCCGAATCGACGCTGACGATCTCGCCTCCCAGTCGCGCCGCCCAGTCCAGCGCCAGCGCGGTCTTGCCCGAGGCGGTGGGGCCCATCAGCGCGATCGCGGGGGGACGGCGTTGCGAGGAGTCATCACGCGATGGGCTTGCTTCGGGCAGGCGCGCCACTGGCACGCCGGGCGCCGTGGTCTGGCCCTGCGGGCCGGAACCGCCCGCACCTGTCGCCGCCGTCATTCCCCTGCCCGCCTCAGTAGCCGTTCTCATGCAGTGTCGCGCGCACCTGGTCGTGGGTGACCTGCACCGCGTCGGGCGGCTGCCGATCCAGGCGGCTGACCACGATGATCGCGACGGTCGCCGCGATGAAACCCGGCACCATCGAATACAGCGCGCTGCCGCTGAGCTCCCAGGCGATCACGGTGATCGCACCGGCCAACATGCCGGCCAGCGCGCCGTTGCGGGTCATGCGCTTCCAGCCCAGCGACAGCAGCACCACCGGCCCGAACGCCGCGCCAAATCCGGCCCAGGCGTAACTGACCAAACCGAGCACGCGGCTTTCGGGATCGCGCGCTATCGCGATCGCGACCAGCGACACCACCAGCACCATCGCCCGACCCACCCAGACCAGCTCGCGCTGGCCGGCCTGCTTGCGCACGAAGCCCTTGTAGAAGTCCTCGGTCAGTGCGCTGGAGCACACCAGCAGCTGGCACGACAACGTGCTCATGATCGCGGCCAGGATCGCCGACAGCAGCACGCCGGCGATCCACGGGTTGAACAGTTGCTCGGCCAGCACGATGAACACCCGCTCGGGATTGGCGTGCACGGTGGCGGCCTGGGCCGGATGGCCCGCGAAATAGGCGATACCGAAGAAGCCGGTGGCGATGGCGCCGGCCAGGCAGGCGATCATCCAGGTCATGCCGATGCGGCGCGCCTTGGGGATGGTCGCCAGGCTGTCGGCGGCCATGAAGCGCGCCAGGATGTGCGGTTGGCCAAAGTAGCCCAGGCCCCAGGCCATCGCCGACACCACCGCAATCACCCCGCCGCTGCCCACCCAGGCCAGGCGCGATTGCAGGGCTTCGGTCGACAGTGCCTGGCGGGCCAGGTCGGCCTGCGCGATGAGGTCCAGGCTGGAATCCACGCCACCGCTGCCCAGCACCACCGCGATCGGCGTCAGGACCAGCGCGAAGATCATCAGCGATGCCTGCACGGTATCGGTCCAGCTGACCGCCAGAAAGCCACCGATCAGGGTGTACAGGATCGTCGCGGCCGCACCCAGCCACAACGCCTGCGCGTACGGCACGCCGAACACGCTCTCGAAAAGCCGCGCACCGGCGACGATGCCCGACGCGCAGTACACCGCAAAGAACACCAGGATCACCAGCGCCGACAGGATCCGCAGGATGCGCTGCCGGTCGGCAAAGCGATGGGTGAAATAGTCGGGCAAGGTGAGCGCATTGCGGGTGCGCTCGGTGTAGACGCGCAGCGGGCCGGCGACGAAGCGCCAGTTGGCCCAGGCCCCGAGGATCAGGCCGATCGCGATCCAGCTCTCGGACAGGCCGGAGACGAACATCGCGCCGGGTAGGCCCATCAGCAGCCAGCCGCTCATGTCCGAGGCGCCGGCCGACAGCGCGGTGACCAGGCTGCCCAACGAGCGGCCGCCGAGGATGTAGTCGTCGAAGCTGCGCGTCGAGCGCCACGCCAGGAAACCGATCAACACCATCGCGGCGAGGTAGATGGAGAACGTGATGAGCAAAGGCGTACTGGCGGTCATTCGGTGGCACCGGCGTCGTGGGCAGCCCCGGTGGCCGTCCCCGCGCGAAGCTTAGCCTGCCACCCGCCCTTCCCGGCCAGCGGCCGTGCGCGCGCCGGCCGGGTCCGATGCCGTTGTGCACAACGGCTGTGGACAAGACCCGGTACCAGGCTGTGGACAGAATGCTGCGCGGCCGGCGCAGCAAGGGTCGCCGGCTGATTGGCCAAAATTTCACCAGCCGACTTGCCGACGCCCAGCCCGTGCCCCCATGATCGGACGCCACCACCCACCGCAGGCGTCCGACATGTTCCTGCAAGCCAACGCCTCCCACATGCCCGAAGCCAGGATCAACGTGGTCCCGATGGTCGCGGTGCTGGCCGCGCTGATCGTCGTGGTGCTGGTGGGTGGCATGCCGCGCACGAGCGCGCCGCTGGCCTCGATCAATCACCACGGTTGCGTTTCTGGACACCCTGGCATCGAACGGCTGGAACTGACGGTGGTGGCAGACGGCATGGTGCGCGCCGATGGCCGCAACGTTCCCATCGCGGACCTGGCATCGGCCGTTCACCTGGACCCCAAGGCGCACGATCTGAGCAAGGCCATGGTGACTATCCGGGGTGAAGGCGAGGTCGAGTACGACGCTGTCATGCAGGTGGTCAACCAGCTCCGGGGGCTGGGCCTGCGCGACGATCAGCTGCTGCTTGCGCCGCGCATGTAGCCATGGCTCGAGCGCGCTCCTCACGGAAGTCGCGCCGCCGCAGAAGTCAAGGAATATCGCTGGCCAATTTTTCGCCATACAGGCCACAGGCCTTTCCAGGCCTTGGTTTGCAGGTTGTATCCACAGCTTGATGCGGATGCTTGTCCACAGCCACTGTGCACAACCGCGGCGAACCAGCGTGATCAAAAATTAGCCAACCCACTTGCAATGCCCGCCCAGCCTGGCGCTCGGCGCGTTATCCACAAGTTGGGCGCAACGTTTGTCCACAGAATCTGTGCACAAACGCACCGGACGAGGCTGGTGAAAATTTCGCCATACCACTTGCAATGCCCGCCCCGCCTGGCTCTCAGCGTCTTATCCACACGCTGGCCACAACGCTTGTCCACAGGATCTGTGCACAAGCGCATTCGACGGGGCTGGTGAAAGTTTCACCACACTACTTGCAATGCCTGCCCTGCCTGGCTTTCAGCGCCTTATCCACACGCTGGCCACAACGCTTGTCCACAGGATCTGTGCACAAGGCGAGCCTCGAATGCCTCGCAAGTCATTGATGCGTGGTCGAGACGGTTTGCTCGATGAGGCCAATGCGACGGATGTTCATCCGGCCCGGGCGGGCTTCCGACGCGCGGCGAGCGCGCTTTCGCGCAGCAGCCGCTCGGTGCGCATGACATGCAGGATGAACACCCGCTGCCCGTCGTGGCGGTAGAACACCCGGCACGTCGGTTCGACGATCTGCCGGTAGCGCGATCGCGGGATTTCCCTGGGCCTGCTGCCGCTCTCGGGATGGTCGGCCAGTTGCCCCACGTGAGCAAAGACGCGGCGAACGAAGTCGGCAGCTGCAGCAGGATTTTCCAGCGCGATGTAGTCCGCGATGGCATCGAGATCACTCAGTGCCGGCTCCGACCAGACTATTTCAGCCATCGGGCAAGACGCGCCTTCGCTTCGGCATGCGTTGCAACACGGCCTTCGGCGATCGCCATCTCGCCACGGGCAATGCCCTCCAGCACGCTCATGCGTTGCTGCATCAGCTCAAAACTCTCGACATCGACGAGGTAAGCACTGGGTAGGCCGTGCTGGGTAATCAGGATCGGCTGCCGGTCCCGCTCGATATCGGAGAGCAGTTCGGTCGCCTGTCGCTTCAACGTGGTGACGAGCTCGGTACGCATGAAGTGACACTAAAGTAGCACCACGCTCCGCACAAGTGCCGTGGGCAATCCCTTGGGGCTACTCGTCGTCCGGCCAGCGGATCGACGCCTTGCCGGTGGCGGTGCGCGGCAGAGCCTGCGCGTCGACCGCCTGCCAGACCTTGAGCGCGTCGACAGTGGCGGCGACATCGTGCACACGCACGATGCGCGCTCCGCGTTGCACCGCGACCAGGTGCGCGGCCACCGAGCCGTGCACGCGATCTCGCGGCTGCTCGCGCCCGGTCAGCTCGCCGATGGTGCGCTTGCGCGACAGCCCCGCCAGCAACGGAACACCCAGCTCGGCGAAGCGACCCAGCTGGGCCAGCAGTGCGAGATTGTGCTGGCTGCTCTTGCCGAAGCCGAACCCGGGATCGACGACGAGGTTCTTCTTGGCGATGCCGGCCATCTCCGCCGCAAAGATGCGTTGGGTGAGGAAGCGGTGCACCTCGCCGACCACATCGTCGTACTCGGGTGCGGCCTGCATCGACCCTGGCTCGCCCAGCATGTGCATCAGCACCACCGGCACGCCCAGTTCCGCAGCGGCATCGAGCGCCCCGTCGCGACGCAGCGCGCAGACGTCGTTGATCATGCCGGCGCCGGCGGCGACTGCGGCACGCATGACCTCGGGCTTGGAGGTATCGACGCTGATCGGCAACGCGGTTTCGCGGGCGAGCCGCTCGATCACCGGAATCACACGGCGCAGTTCCTCCTCCACGCCAACCTCTTCGGCGCCGGGACGGGTCGACTCGCCGCCGATGTCGAGGATGTCAGCTCCCTCGCCCGCCAGCTGCAGGCCATGCGCGACGGCCGCTTCGAGCGTGTCGTGCGCGCCACCGTCGGAAAACGAATCGGGGGTGACGTTGACGATGCCCATGACCCGCGCGCGATCGAGAACCAGCAAGCGTCCGGCGCAATCGAGCTGCGGCGAGGTGTCGAACATCTCAGCCGCCCTTCCGCTTTTCGGCCAGGGTCAGCGCCGCGCCGATGCCCACGCCAATCCCGATGCCCATGGCGAGATTCTTCATCGCCAGGCCGACCGCGACCCCCAGCGCCAGGCCAATGGGTATCCAGCGGGAAGGTTGCTTCGTCGAGGGCATGCGCGCGTCCATGAAAACAGAAAAGGCCAGAGCGGACTCTGGCCTTTTCCTGTTGGCGTGGCAACGTGGGATCAAGTCTGGGCGGCGGGTCCGCCGATCGCGCCCGGACGACCGCGGTCATCCTTGGAAGTGCGGCCCGACTTGATCCAGTCCGTCGGCAGACCCGGTTCGCGACCGGCCATGATGTCGTCGATCTGCTTGGCGTCGATGGTCTCGTACTGCAGCAGCGCCTCGGCCATCACATGCAACTTGTCCATGTTGTCCTTGAGGATCTGCGTGGAGGTCCCGTAGGCCTTGTCGAGGATGTTGCGCACGACCTCGTCGATCCTGCGCGCGGTCTCGTTGGACACGCTCTTGTGCTGGGTCACCGAACGGCCGAGGAACACCTCGTCGTCCTCCTCGCTGTAGGCGATCGGGCCCATTTCGTCGGACAGGCCCCACTTGGTGACCATGTTGCGGGCCATCTTGGTGGCGCGCTCGATGTCGTTGGAGGCACCGGTGGTGACCTTGTCCGCACCGAACACCAGCTCCTCGGCGACGCGGCCGCCGTACAGCGAACACAGCTGCGACTGGATCGCGGTGCGGTTGTAGCTGTACTTGTCGCCCTCGGGCAGGTACATCGTCACGCCCAGCGCGCGGCCGCGCGGAATGATGGTGACCTTGTAGACCGGGTCGTGCTCGGGAACCATGCGGCCGACGATCGCGTGCCCGGCCTCGTGGTAGGCGGTGAGCTTCTTCTCGTCCTCGCTCATGGCCATCGAGCGGTTCTCGGTGCCCATCATGATCTTGTCGCGGGCCTTGTCGAAGTGCTCCATGCGCACTTCCTTGGCGTTCTCGCGCGCGGCGAACAACGCCGCTTCGTTGCACAGGTTGGCCAGATCGGCGCCGCTGAAGCCCGGCGTACCGCGCGCGATCGTCATCGGCTCGACATCGTCGGCCAACGGCAGCTTGCGCATGTGCACCTTGAGGATCTGCTCACGACCGCGCACGTCAGGCAGGCCCACCACGACCTGGCGGTCGAAGCGGCCCGGGCGCAGCAGAGCCGGGTCGAGCACGTCGGGGCGGTTGGTGGCGGCGATCACGATCACGCCTTCGCCGCCTTCGAAGCCGTCCATCTCGACCAGCAGCTGGTTGAGGGTCTGCTCGCGTTCGTCATGGCCACCGCCGAGGCCGGCACCGCGATGGCGGCCGACCGCGTCGATCTCGTCGATGAAGATGATGCACGGCGAGTGCTTCTTGGCCTGCTCGAACATGTCGCGCACGCGGCTGGCGCCGACGCCGACGAACATCTCGACGAAGTCCGAACCGGAGATCGAGAAGAACGGCACCTTGGCTTCGCCGGCGATGGCACGCGCGAGCAGGGTCTTGCCGGTACCCGGCGGGCCGACCATCAGCACGCCACGCGGAATCTTGCCGCCGAGCTTCTGGAAACGGGTGGGGTCGCGCAGGAACTCGACCAGCTCGCCCACTTCCTCCTTCGCCTCGTCGCAACCGGCGACGTCGGCCAGGGTGACCTTCACCTGGTCCTCGCCCTGCATCTTGGCGCGCGACTTGCCGAAGCTCATCGCGCCCTTGCCGCCACCCTGCTGCATCTGGCGCATGAAATAGACCCACACGCCGATCAGCAGGATCATCGGCAGGAAATTGATCACGATCGTCCAGAACAGCGAACGGCCGGAAGACGGCGGCGCCTGCTCGATCGCGACCTTGTGGTTGATCAGCTCGTTGACCAGATCCTTGTCGCCCGGGGAATAGGTCAGGAACTTGGTTCCGTCCTTTCGCTCGCCGGTGATCGTGGTGCGGTCATCGTTGATCTGCACCTGCTTGACCTGGTCGCCCTGCACCTGCTGCACGAACTGGTCGTAGGCAAGTTCATTGCTGCCGGCGGTGCGCGGACCGAACGCCTGGAACACCACCATCAGCACGACGGCGACGATTACCCAGATCAGCAGATTCTTGGCCAAGTCGTTCATTTAGTGAGATCACCTGTTGCCCCGCAGGGCGAAAAAACCGCTGGTCCACCAGGTACGTGGCGGTTCCGGGACGGGCCAACACGCGCCTTGTTGTCCCTTGCCTGAGCCACGAACCCAAAATACGTCACTTCATCACCGCGCGCTTGGCCAGGGCCAGCGCGTACACCTCGGGCGAACGCTTGCGCGAGGCCTCCGGTTTGCGGATCACCACCTTGTCGTAGCGGCGCCGCAGTTCCTTCACGTAATCGTCGAAACCCACGCCCTGGAACAGCTTGATCAGGAAGTTGCCCCCCGGACGCAGGTGCTGGTCGGCGAAATCCATGGCCAGCTCCGACAGGTACATCGCACGCGGCATATCCACCGCATCGACACCGCTCTTATTGGGGGCCATATCCGACAGCACAAGGTCCACGGGCTGGCCACCAAGCATCGCCACCAGCTGTGATAGCACCTCATCCTCCCTGAAATCCCCATGAAGGAAGTCGACGCCGGCCAGGCTGGGCATCTCCAGGATGTCCAGCGCGATGACCCGGCCGCTGTCGCCCAGCGCCTGCCGAACCCATTGCGACCAGCCTCCGGGGGCAGCCCCGAGGTCCACCACGACCATGCCGGGTCGGAGCAGGCGGTCGCGTTCGACCAGCTCTTCGAGCTTGTAGGCGGCGCGCGAACGCAGCCCCTCGGCCTTTGCCTTCTTCACGAAGGGGTCGGAGAAGTGCTCCTTGAGCCAGCGCTGGCTGCTTTTGCTGCGAGTGGCCATACGGGCGCGCGGGGCGCGGCTCGGGTCGTGGGGGGCGGCCATGATACCCTGCGTGCCCCCTTGCTCCCGCTCCCGTGCCCGATGCCGACCGTCTTGACCTCCGCCCAGACCCGTTTCCTGCGAGGCCAGGCGCATGACCTCAAGGCCATGCTTCAGGTTGGCGGCAAGGGCATCACCGACACGCTGGTGGCCGAAGTCGACCTCGCGCTGGAGCACCACGAGCTCATCAAGATCAAGGTTGGCGCCGAGGACCGCGAGGCCCGCGACGCGATGATCGCCGAGATCGCCACGCGTACCAACGCCGCACTGGTGCAGCGTATCGGCCATACCGCGGTGCTGTACCGCGAGAGCCGCGAGAAGCGCCAGATCGTGCTGCCGCGCGGCTGACGCCACCGTCCCACCGCCGTCACGGGCATGCCGGCATGCAGCTGACCCTCGAACGTCCCGACTACGAGTTCTTCCTGCGCGGTGCCGATGGCAACGCGGCGCTGGTCAACGACCGCCGCCTGGAGGCGAGCTTCGTCCTGTCGCCCCACTCGCTGGTCGAGAGCTGGCCAGTGCGCGATGCAGGCGCGCTGGACGTCGCCGGGCTCGCGCCCATCCTCGAACAGCAGCCGGAAGTGATCCTGCTGGGAACTGGCGCGAACCAGATCTTCCCGCCTGCGGCCGTGCTGGCCGCCTGCCTGGGTCGTGGCATCGGCATGGAAGTCATGACCAATGCCGCCGCCGCGCGCACGTTCAACGTGCTGGCCGGCGAAGGCCGCCGTGTGGTGGCGGCATTCATCCTGCCAGGCTGAACGGGTGCGCCTGATCGCCGTCTGCGTGGCGATTCTCGCCATCGCCAATTGCAGCGCACCACCCGCGCCCTCGGCTGCCGACCGATATGAACGCTGGCTGGCCGCGGGTCACGTCGCGCAATCGGCCGCCTACTCGCGGCAACTACGGCAGCACGGGCTCGATGGGGTCGTCCCGATGAGACAGTTGCTACGCAGCGGTCGCCGGTGGCGGCGCTGCGCCGTGGACGAATTCGCGCTGCCGCCGCCGGCGGCCTGGCCGTCGATGCGTCCCACGCTGGTGCTGGTCCGAGATCTCAGCCGGGCTGGCGTGTTGGTTAAGCCGCAGGTCGCGTCCGGATTCCGGACGGCGGCATTCAACCGTTGCGAAGGCGGCAGTTCGCGCAGCCGCCACCTGACCAACAACGCGCTCGATTTCGACCTGGGCCGAGAGGTCTCCGTTGCGGACCTGTGTCGCTACTGGCGCAAGCACGGAGCGGCACGACGGTTCGGACTGGGCTTCTACGGCAGGCGGCAGATCCACGTCGACACGTCCGGATTCCGCACCTGGGGCCACGACTACACGCGCGCTAGCTCGCTGTGCGTCACCTCGTCCGCCGGCACGGGCAAACCGACGAACGGGGGCTGAGGTCAGCGTCGCGGCAGTTGCTGCAACGGATCGACCGGCTTGCCGTTGTACCGGACCTCGAAATGCAGCATGTCGCGCGAGGCGCCGCTGCGGCCCATCTCCGCGATCTGCTGACCGGCCTTGACCACCTGGCCCTCGTTGACCATGCGGCTGCGGTTGTGGCCGTACGCCGAAAGCCACTGGTCGTTGTGCTTGATGATGATCAACTCACCGTAGCCGACCAGGCCGGAACCGGAATACACCACCACGCCGTCACCGGCGGAACGCACCTGGGCGCCGCCGCGACCGGCGATGTCGATGCCCTGCCGGGTGGGGTCTCCGGAGACGAACCCGTTGACCATCTGGCCCTCGGCCGGCCACTGCCAGCGAATGCCACTGCTGGCCGGAGCGGCAGGCGGTGTGGACGGACGCGTGGACGGCTGCGATGCAACGGGTGCGGCCGGCGTGGTGCCCGGGCGCGACGGCGCGGTGGCGGTGGACGACCCGCTGCTCGCACGCGGCGGCGGCGTCGCGTTGCCGTCCTGCGGATACAGGCGCAGGCGCTGGCCGGGGTAGATCGTGTACGGCGCGGCGAGTCGGTTCCACGACGCCAGGTCGAGCACGCTGACGCCGTTGCCGCTGGCGATCTTGTAGAGCGTGTCGCCGCGCTGCACCACGGTGCTGGCGCCGTACTTCGGGGCCGACACGACCGTCGGCGCACGCGTGCCGCCGGTGACGGTGCCGGAACCGGTCTCGCGGACCACGGTGCTGGAACACGCCGCGAGTGCGGTGGCGATTGCCAGCGAAAGGAGGATGCGGGTGCGGGGGAGTTTGCTCATGCGCCTTGTTGTGCCTTCCATATCAGCCAAGCCAGACCAGCCAACAGCAATGCCATGGCCGCCCACCCGATCGGTTCGATGTAACGGCGCAGCGCCGCTTCGGCACGCTCGCCGCCAAGCCGGATCGCCAGCGCGATGAGGTAGACGCGCTTGCCGCGACCCACCGCCATGCTGGCAAGGAAAGGTAGCAGCGGCACGCCGACGATGCCCGAAGCCCAGGTGAATATCTTCAGCGGGATCGGTGTGAAGCCCGCCAGCACCAGCAGCCAGAACGCCTGCCACGGCGAACGCGCGGCAATCTCGCGCAGCTGCGTCACCTGCGCCTCGATGCGATCGATCCAGCCAAGCATTTCGAACAGCGGCTTCACCAGCTCGAACGCGTAGTGACCCAGCAGGTAGCCCAGCACCGCGCCGAACAGTGACCCGCCCAGGCTCAGGCTGGCGAACCAGAAGCCGCGCCGCGGTTGCGACAGTGCCATCGGTGCCAGCATCACTTCCGGCGGGACCGGGAATACCACGGCCTCGGCGAAGCTCAGGCCGGTCAGCAATGCTGGCGCATGCCGATGACGGGCCCAGACCAGGGCGCGCTCGTAAAACGGTCCGAATAACTTCAAGCGATGTCCTCAGTCGATCAGGCCGGACAGCAAGGGCACGAACACCACCGGCGCCAGTACCTGCTGGCTCACGTTGCCGTCGGCATCCTTGAGCAACCTGACGAGGGATTGTGACGAACTGCCACCGACCGGCGCGATCAGGCTGCCGCCGGGAGCGAGCTGTGCGGTCAGTGCATCGACCAGTGCCGGCGCGGCGGCGGTGACGATGATCGCGTCGAACGGGCCGTTCTCGGGCCAGCCGATGCGGCCGTCGTCGTGTTTGCTGCGGATGTTCATGCCGAGCTGGCGGAACCGCTTGCGCGCGACGCGCAGCAACTCGCCGATGCGCTCAACGGTGTGTACCTCGAGCCCGAGCGCGGCGAGGATGGCGGCCTGGTAGCCCGAGCCGGTGCCGATCTCCAGGACCTTGCTGGGCTGCGTCTGCAGCAGCGACTCGGTCATGCGCGCGACCACCCAGGGCTGGGAGATGGTCTGGCCGTGGCCGATCGGCAGCGCGGTGTCCTCGTAGGCACGCATCGCCAGCGCTTCGTCGACAAACAGGTGCCGCGGGACGGTGCGGATGGCGTTGAGCACGCGCTCGTCGGCGATGCCGTGGTCGCGCAGGCGCTCGACCAGGCGGTCGCGCACGCGCTGCGATGTCAAACCCGAGCCGATCGCCTCGGGTTGCAGGCGCATGCGCAGGCTCATGGCGCCACTCCGTCGGCCTGCGGCTGCAGCGATGCGGCGAGTCCGCCGACCCAGCTGGCGACCTGCTCGAGTGCCTGGTAGCGCGTCAGGTCGACCTTGATCGGCGTGATCGAGATGTGGCCGTTGCGCACGGAATGGAAATCGGTGCCGGGGCCGGCGTCCTGTTCGGGACCGGCCGCGCCGATCCACCACCACTGGCGGCCGCGCGGGTCGGTCTGCGGGACGCAGGCTTCGGCGCGATGGCGGTTGCCCAGCCGGGCGACTTCGAAGCCGGCGATGTCGCCCCACGGACGGTCGGGCACGTTGACGTTGAGGATGGTGTCGGCCGGCAGCGGATCGGTGCGCAGCCTGGCGATGATCTCGACCGCCGCGCGCGCGGCGGTTTCGTAGTGCCGGCCCACGTGGTCGGCGGTGGCCAGCGACACGGCCACCGCGGGCAGGCCGAGGAAGCGCCCTTCCATGGCCGCGGCGACGGTCCCGGAATAGATCACGTCGTCGCCGAGGTTGGCGGTGTTGTTGATGCCCGACACCACGATGTCGGGTTCGACATCGAGCATGCCGGTGATCGCCACGTGCACGCAGTCGGTCGGGGTGCCAAACACGCGCCAGGTTGCCGCGTCCTGCTGCACCACCCGCACCGGCATGTCGAGCGTCAGCGAGTTGCTCGCGCCGGAACGGTCGCGGTCGGGCGCGACTACCAGCACCTCGTGGCCGGCGGCACGCAGGCCTTCGGCGAGGATGCGGATGCCGGGGGCGTCGACGCCGTCATCGTTGCTGACCAGAACTCGCATGGTTTCCCTAGATGGCTTCCGCGGGAATGACTTCCGAACGGAGTGGAGTGCCCGGTACCGACGCGGTGCGGGCGGGGGTTTCGGGGCATGGCAGGCTTGCGCCACCACCGCGACGATCGCGGCGACAACCATGATAGCCGATGGCGGTTTCGCGCCCGCCAGAGCGCGCGCAATCGTGCGCCACGCCCGTGTCGCGGACGTCCGCGCTTGCCAGCGTCGGTGGCGGCGCTAGGCTGTGACGATGGTTGATGACAACGACGATGACGCCGAGCTGTTCCGTTCCGCGGTGGGTCCGGTGCGACGCATCCAGGCGCCCGCGCCGCCGCCGACCGCTCCGCGGCCCCGGCCGCGAGCGGGCATGGCCGAGCGCGACGACGCCGCGGCACGCGAGGCATTCCGGCATGCGCTGGATGCCAGCCTGCTGGAGGCGGGCGACGCGCTGGTCTATCGCAGCGAGCGTCTCTCGCCGCGTGCCTGGCAACGGCTTCGACGCGGCGAGATTGCCGCGCAGGACGAACTGGACCTGCACGGCGCGGGCGTGCGCGAAGGCGAAGCGCTGCTGCGCGCGTTCATCCACGACGCCCACCATCGCGGCCTGGGCTGCGTGCGGGTGATCCACGGCAAGGGATTGCACGCCGGCGAATGCGTTGCCAGCAGCGGCGTGCCGGTGCTCAAGAACCTGGTCGACCGTCTCCTGCGCCAACGCGCGGACGTGGTCGCCTTCCACTCCGCGCCCGCCTCTCAAGGCGGGACGGGGGCGGTGCTGGTGCTGCTCGCGCCGCCGAAACGGCGCTGAGCAGGATCAGTCGTCGTCCTCTTCGGACTCCATCGGACGGCGCGGGGTGTTGACCCATACCACGTCGATACCGCGGCGGCGCGCGATGCGCTCGACGGCGGCGATGTAGGCCTCGTCCTGGTCCATCAACGACGGCGTGTGCGGCGGCGGTACGAACGCGTCGCGATCGCTGGTGCTGGCGCACGCGGCGAGGCCGAGAACGGACAGCGACAGCACGGTGATACGAAGGCTGGCTTTCATGGCAGCGGCTCCGATTGGGAATGCGCCCATCGCATTCCATCCGCCCTGCGATTTCGCGGGGCTTCCTTCGGCTTATACGCCCGCGTCAAGCGGTCACCAGTGCCAGCGGATCGCTTCCGACGAACGGTGGAAAACACCGTCACCGTGGAACATCCGCGCCATCTCGCTTGTGGCAAGACAACCCGGCACGACACGGTTTCCGCCTGCGCGGGCATCGTTCAGCCAGGCACGTTGCGGGTCTGGAACGGTTGACGCGGGTAGCGGCCCGGGCCATCCCGGAGACGCTTCGGAGGGAAACGCCCCTGTCGCCCGTGGACCTCACGCGGATGCGCCCGGCCCGCCCGGTGGGCGGGCGGTGGATTCAGGCAGACCAGCGCATCGGCGTCGGGGCCGTCGTCGCGCCCAGTTCGTCGAGCACGACCGTGGCGTAGCTGCCGGCCGGCAGCCGGAAGGCAAGCTCCAGCGCGCCGTCGTCGAGCCAACGCCACGCCAGGTCCTGCGCGCGCAAGCGCAGCGAGCGGCGCTCCTGATTGAGCCCGGCCGCCTCCAGGCCTTGGCACAGCGCCTGCTCTCCATCGCCCGCCAGCGCGGCCAGCTCCAGTTCGGCGGCGGCGTCGCGGCTGCGCAGCTCGCCGCGCCCCCACAGTGGCCCGCTGGGGTGGATATCGAACGCCGCAAGCCGCTGCGCCAGCGCCTGCGTGAAAGGCTCGGGACCAAACACGCTGCGATTGCCGTCCAGTGCCCACACCTCGCCTTCCAGGCCGCGGTCCCAGGCGCCGGCGGCAACTCGTGCAGCCAGCACCTGGTTGAACAGCTGCGAGCGCGCCGCCGACAGCAGAATGCTGCGCTGCTCGCGACGCATCCGCCGCCCGGCGAACATCGCCAGCGCGTTGGCCACGTTGTCGCCGTCGCGGCCGAAGCGCTGCTCGCCGAAGTAGTTGGGGACGCCACGGGCGGCGATCGCCTGCAGCCGTGCCTCGATGGCCGCACGGTCGCCGTCGATCCCGCGCAGTACCAGCACGAAGCGGTTGCCGGCCAGCGCGCCACGCGGCAGCTTCTTCGCGTGCCAGGTGTGCTCGAGCACCTTGAGCTCGTCGTCTTGAAGCGCCGCCAGGTCGGGCGCGATCCGCTTGGGCAGGTGCACGCTGATGCGCTGGCGCGTGACCGCGTGGCGATCCTTCAAGCCGGCATAGCCAATCGCCACCTCGCCCACGCCGGCCCATTGCGCGATGCGCTTGGCCGCGAACGCGGTGTTCATGCCGCGCTTCTCGATCGTCAGCAACAGGTGCTCGCCGCTGCCGGTCGGCTCGAAGCCGGGCACTTCCTCGACCAGGAAGTCCTCCGCCGTGGTGCGGATCTTCGCCGTCAGCACCGGCGCGCCGTGCGCGCGCGCCAAGCCCGCAGCGAGGCTGTCGTCGCCGACCGCGCTCACGCCGACACCAGCAGGCAGACTGCCATCGCCGCGATGCCTTCACCACGACCGGTGAAGCCCAGCGTTTCGGTGGTGGTGGCCTTGATGCTGACCGCGTCGAGCGCGATACCCAGTTCGGCAGACAGGCATTCGCGCATCGCCTGCGCGTGCGGACCGACCTTGGGGCGTTCGCAGATCACGGTGATGTCGGCATTGCCGACCTTCCAGCCGCGCTGCCCGATCAACGCGTTGCAGTGGCGCAGGAACGCGCGGCTGTCCGCGCCGCGCCACCGTTCGTCGCTGGGCGGGAAATGCTGGCCGATGTCGCCCAGCGCCAGGGCGCCGAGCATCGCATCGCACAGGGCGTGGATCGCGACGTCACCGTCCGAGTGGGCGACGATGCCGCGCCCGTGCGGCACGCGCACGCCGGCAAGCATCACGTGGTCGCCGTCGCCGAATGCGTGGACGTCGTAGCCCTGGCCAATGCGGACCATGCTCACGATCCGGGACCGTCCACGGAGGGCTGCGGCGATTCAACCAGTTGCTTGAACTTTTCCTTGTCCACGTGCTGGCTCATGTTCTGGATCGCCGCGGTGACATCGGGATGCCCGAACACCTGCTGGCCGGCAAGCTGGCCCAGTGCCTCGAAGGCGGTACCGATGGCATCACCGCCTTCCTGAGCGAGTGACGCCCGGGTTTGGCCCAGGCAGTCCTCGGTGAGCAGGCGCGTGAACGTCGCCGCGACCCGGCGGTCCAGTGCATCGACCTGCCCGGCCGGCAGCTCCGGCAGTTGCTCCAGCGCCGGATGCCGAGTGACCGCGGTGAACATCCACTTCACCAGTTGTTCCTTGTCGTCCGGACTGGCCGATGCGGCCAGGCATTGCGACAACCCCTCGCCCGCCGTGCCGGCATTCACCGCCTGCAACGGCGCGATCGCCAGCCCGGCCAGCAGCCAGGCGGCACCTGTCATTTTCATCCCCGTTCCCCTGCGGCATCGACGCCGCGTCGCTGCAAAAGAAATTCCATCAACGCCAGGTCTGCCGGCGTCGTGACCTTGAGGTTGTCTTCGCGGCCTTCGACCAGTTTCGGTCGCGCGCCACGGCGCTCCATCGCCATCGCCTCGTCGGTGACCAGCGCCCCGTCGGCGCGAGCCTGGCGCAGTGCCGCCGCCAGCGCATCCCGGCGGAATGCCTGCGGCGTCAGCGCGCGCCACAGCCGTTCGCGCGGCTCGGTCGCGGCGATGCGCGCATCGGCATCGGCGCGTTTGAGAGTGTCGCGGACCGGCGCGGCGAGGATGGCGCCATCGGCGCTGGCGGCGGCCGCCTCGATCAACCGGGCCACGTCATCGGTGCGCAGGTTGGGGCGTGCCGCGTCGTGCACCAGCACCAAGGCGTCGGCGGGCACGGAGGCGGGAAGCGCGTCGAGCGCCGCCAGCACCGAGTCCGCGCGCTCGCCACCGCCGATGCAACGCAGCACCGGCTTGCCCAGACGCTCGGTCCAGCCCGGCCAAAGCGCGTCGTCAGCGGCCAGCGCCACCATCGCACCGACCACCCGCGGGTGCGCGAGCAGGGCATCGAGTGCGTGCGCGATCAGCGGCTGGCCGTCGATGCACAGGTACTGCTTGGGGATCTCACCGCCAAAGCGGCTGCCGCGGCCGGCGGCCGGGATGACGACCCAGATGCCGGCCGGTGTGCCGTCGGGTGTGCTCACGGCTGGGGATCGCCGCTGTGGGGTGCGTCGCTGTCGGGTGTGCCGGTGGCCGTGTTGTTGGTCGACACGTCGCCTGCGGACAATCCGCCCGTCGGACCCGCATCCACCGGACCATCGCCGGAACGCGCATCGCTGGCGGGCGCCTCGGCGATGGACGCGCCGGTGACGGGCGCATCGCCGCTGTAGGCCACCTCGGCAGGTACATCGACCACCCCTGCCTCGCCTGCAGGCGCCGTGAGCGAGGGCGAACGATTTGTCACCGCCGGCGCCTCGACCACGCGGTAGAAGGTCTCGCCCGGCTTGATCATGCCCAGCTCGCTGCGTGCCCGTTCCTCGACCGCTTCTTCACCGGACTTGAGGTCTTCGACCTCGGCGGCCAGCGCGTCGTTGCGCTGTTGCAGACCCGCGTTGTCGCGGGTCTGCAGGCGCACCTGGTCACGCAGCGCGGCGACGGCGAGATCACCGCCCTCGCCAAACCACAGCCGGTACTGCAGGGCCGCGAACAACGCGGCCAGCACCACCAGCAGCAGCAACCTCCAGCGCATGCGCGTGTTGCGCCCGGCTCAGCGCTTGAGCGAGACGAACGCGTCGCGGCCGACGTAGCGGGCAGCGGCGCCCAGCTGCTCCTCGATGCGCAGCAGCTGGTTGTACTTGGCCACGCGGTCGCTGCGGCACAGCGAGCCGGTCTTGATCTGGGTCGCGGTGGTGGCCACGGCGATGTCGGCGATCGTGGTGTCCTCGGTTTCGCCCGAACGGTGCGAGATGACCGATGCGTAGCGATGGGCGTGCGCCATGGCGATCGCCTCGAGGGTCTCGGTCAGCGTGCCGATCTGGTTGACCTTGATAAGGATCGCGTTGCCCACGCCCTTCTCAATGCCCTCGGCGAAGATCTTCGGGTTGGTGACGAACAGGTCGTCGCCGACCAGCTGCACCTTGTCGCCGATGCGATCGGTCAGCAGCTTCCAGCCGGCCCAGTCGTGCTCGGCCATGCCGTCTTCGATGGTGACGATCGGGTACTGCGCCGCCCAGTTGGCGAGGAAGTCGACGAACTGCTCGCTGGTCAGGCGCTTGCCTTCGCCGGTGAGGTTGTACTTGCCGTTCTCGAAGAACTCGCTGGAGGCGACGTCGAGGCCGAGCAGGATGTCTTCGCCGGCCTTGTAACCGGCCTTGCCGATCGCTTCGAGGATGGTTTCCAGCGCTTCCTCGTTGCTGCGCAGGTCCGGCGCGAAGCCGCCCTCGTCGCCGACCGCGGTGCTGAGTCCACGGCCCTTGAGCACCGATTTCAGTGCGTGGAACACCTCGACACCGGCGCGCAGGCTCTCGGCGAAGGTGCCCACGCCCACCGGCAGGATCATGAATTCCTGCAGGTCGACGTTGTTGTCGGCGTGCGCACCGCCGTTGATGATGTTCATCATCGGCACCGGCAGCGACACGTCGTTGCCATTGGCCAGGTGCTGCCACAGCGGTTGCTTCTTCGACGCCGCGATCGCGTGCGCGTTGGCCAGCGAAACGCCGAGCAGCGCGTTCGCGCCCAGGCGGCCCTTGTTCTCGGTGCCGTCCAGGTCGATCAGGCGACGATCCAGGCCCGTCTGATCGGCGGCGTCGAAACCTTCCAGCGCCTTGGCGACGACGGTGTTGACGTTTTCGACGGCCTTGCGCACGCCCTTGCCGAGGTAACGGGTCTTGTCGCCATCGCGCAGTTCGACCGCCTCCTTGGTGCCGGTGGAGGCGCCCGACGGCACCATCGCGCGGCCGAAGCTGCCGTCGGCGAGCGTGACCTCGGCCTCGAGCGTGGGATTACCGCGGCTGTCGAGGATTTCGCGGGCGTGGATTTTGGCGATCGTGGTGGTCATGGGGTCTTGGCTGGTTTCAGAGTTGGGATTCGAGGAAGCCGTTGCGCTTGGTCACTTCGTCCAGCGTCTTCAGCGTTTCCAGCAGCGCGCGCATGCGCCCCAGCGGCCAGGCGTTGGGGCCGTCGCTGAGGGCTTCTTCGGGCTTGGGATGGGTTTCCATGAAGATGCCGGCAATGCCAACGGCCATCGCAGCGCGCGACAGCACCGGCACGAACTCGCGCTGGCCGCCCGACTTGCCGTCGGCGCCGCCGGGCAGCTGTACCGAGTGGGTTGCGTCGAACACCACCGGGCAACCGGTGTCGCGCATCACGCTCAGCGAGCGCATGTCCGACACCAGGTTGTTGTAGCCGAAGCTGGCGCCGCGCTCGCAGGCCATGATCTGGTCGTTGCCGGTCGCCTTGGCCTTCGCGGTGACGTGTTTCATCTCCCACGGCGACAGGAACTGGCCCTTCTTGATGTTGACCGGCTTGCCGGCGCTGGCGACCTTCTGGATGAAGTCGGTCTGCCGGCACAGGAACGCCGGCGTCTGCAGCACGTCCACGACCGAGGCCACCTCGTCCATCGGGGTGTACTCGTGCACGTCGGTGAGCACCGGCACGCCGAGCTGGCGCTTGACCTCGGCCAGCACCTTGAGGCCTTCCTCCAGACCCGGGCCGCGGAAGCTGGTGCCCGAAGTGCGGTTGGCCTTGTCGAAGCTGGACTTGAAGATGAAGGGGATGCCGAGCTCGGAGGTGATCTCCTGGAGCTTGCCGGCGGTGTCGAGCTGCAGCTGCATCGACTCGATCACGCACGGACCGGCGATCAGGAAGAACGGCTGGTCGAGGCCAACCTCGAAACCACAAAGCTTCATGCGAACTCCTGGAAAACCCAAAGACCTGGGACACGGATGCGGTCGGATGACGGCGGGAAAAGCCCTTCCGTGGAAAAGGCTTCCGCAGCGTTCATCCGCGCGGCCCCGTGTCGGGGACTCAAGCCGACGCTTCCTTCAGCAGGCTGCCGGCGTGGCCTTCGTTCGCCTTGTATTCGCGCGCGGCACGGATGAAACCGATGAACAGCGGATGGCCGTCGCGCGGGGTCGACAGGAATTCCGGGTGCGCCTGGCAGGCCAGGAACCACGGATGCCGCGACTTGGGCAGCTCGACCATCTCGACCAGGGTTTCGTCCATCGACTTGGCGCTGACCACCAGGCCGGCCTCCTCCAGGCGTACCAGGTAGCGGTTGTTGAACTCGTAGCGGTGGCGGTGACGCTCGCCGACCACGTCGCGGCCGTACATCTCGCGCGCCAGCGTGCCCGGCTTGAGACGCTGCTCCTGCAAGCCCAGGCGCATGGTGCCGCCCAGGTCGCTGGCCTCGCTGCGGCGCTCGACCTCACCGGTGGCGGTGCGCCACTCGGTGATCAGGCCGATCACCGGATGCGGGCTGGCCTTGTCGTTCTCGGTGCTGTTGGCGCCTTCCAGGCCGGCCAGGTTGCGGGCCACGTCGACCACCGCCGCCTGCATGCCGTAGCAGATGCCGAAATACGGGATGCCGCTTTCGCGCGCGTGCTGCGCGGTCAGCACCTTGCCCTCGAAACCGCGATCGCCGAAGCCACCGGGGACGAGGATGCCGTCGACGCCCGCCAGGGCCTCACCGGCACCGAGCTTCTCGACATCGGTCGATTCCAGCCACTTCAGGTTGACCTTGGTGCGCTGGCGCAGGCCACCGTGCTTGAGCGCCTCGCCCACCGACTTGTAGGCGTCCTGGTGATCGACGTACTTGCCGACCACGCCGATCGTGACTTCGTCGACCGGGTGTTCGCTGGCGTCGAGCACCGCGTCCCACTCGGACAAGTCGGTGGGACCGGCGGCCAGGTGCAGGCGGTCGATGATGAGATCGTCCAGGCCCTGCTCGCAGAAGCGCGACGGCATCCGGTAGATGTTGTCCAGGTCGACGGCCGAGATCACCGCGCGCTCGGACACGTTGGTGAACAGTGCGATCTTGCGGCGTTCGCTGTCCGGCAACGGCTGCTCGGAGCGGCACAGCAGGATGTCGGGCTGGATGCCGATCGAGCGCAGCTCCTTGACCGAGTGCTGGGTCGGCTTGGTCTTGAGCTCGCCGGCCGCGGCAATCCACGGCACCAGCGTCAGGTGCATGAACAGTGCCTTGTCGGGGCCACGCTCGGTACGGATTTGGCGGATCGCCTCCAGGAACGGCAGCGATTCGATGTCGCCCACGGTGCCGCCGATCTCGACCAGGCCGACGTCGAAGCCGTCGGTTGCCTCGACGATGCAGCGCTTGATCTCGTCGGTGATGTGCGGGATGACCTGCACGGTGCCGCCCAGGTAGTCGCCGCGGCGCTCCTTGCGGATCACGTTCTCGTAGATGCGACCGGTGGTGACCGAATTCTTGCGGCTCAGCCGCGTGCGCAGGTAGCGCTCGTAGTGACCCAGGTCGAGGTCGGTCTCGGCACCGTCGTCGGTGACGTAGACCTCGCCGTGCTGGAACGGGCTCATGGTGCCCGGGTCGACGTTGATGTAGGGGTCGAGCTTCATCATCGTGACGCGCAGGCCGCGTGCTTCGAGGATGGCCGCCAACGAGGCTGCCGCAATGCCCTTGCCAAGTGAGGACACCACGCCGCCGGTGACGAAAATCAGGGGAGTCATGGAGTTACTGCCGCTGGAAAGCCGTAGTTTACCGACTGGGCGCGACAACCGCGACCGCTTGACAGGCGCCAAGCTGGCAATTCGTGCAGTTTCGGACGCGATCGGGGCCGGATTCGGCGGGATTTGGACCCAATCCGCGTCCAATCCTAGCCAGCCTGCGGATCGCGCCGGGGCATCCGCCGGTCGGAGCGACCGCGCTGGCAAGGCGTGCGCGGCCGATGCCGCCACGCCGATCCGGCGCCATGGCGAGCGATCCGGGTGCTCCCGGCCGCCACAACGAAAACGCCCCGGCACAAGCCGGGGCGCTCCAGACCGGGAACAAAAACGCCCCGGCAAGCCGGGCCGCTCCAGACCGGGAACGAAAACGCCCCGGCAAGCCGGGGCGTTTCGGGTGAAGCTGGACGGATCGCTCAGCGCGCGCCTTCGTCCTCTTCTTCCGATTCCTTCTCGCCCTCGGCTGCCTTCTGCTCTTCGGCTTCGGCCTTCTTCTTGGCTTCTTCGGCGGCCTTGTCGGCTTCGGTGGATTCGGTCGTGGACTGCTCGCTCGCGGCGGCCTGCTCGGCACCGGCGGTGTCCTGGGCGAAGGCGAGCGGCGCGGCCAGCATGGCGGCGATCAGGGTCGGCAACAGCAGCTTGCGGGTGTTCATGGGAAGTGCCTCCAAGGCAATGAAGTGGGACAAGCCATCAATGGGCCGCTCCCCTCAGCGACGTGCGGACCCTAACGACCGAAAGCCTGCTCGCCACTGAACAACGGGGTGTTAACCACGACGTCACACTTTCTCCCCCACTGTGCGCCGAGGGCTTGAACGGGAGCTGCCGGCCAGAGATCCCGGGCACCAGGCCCCTGCCGCAAACACGCGTCGCGGCGCCGCGCCGGGCCAGCGCCATGACCCGATGGCAGCGCGACGAAGCGCCTTGACCGCTCCCCGCCTCGCCCGCATCCTCGCCGCCTGCTTCCGCTGCCGCCCCCTGATGAACAATCGCTACAACGCTGCCGATATCGAAGTCCTGTCCGGCCTGGATCCGGTCAAGCGCCGCCCGGGCATGTACACCGACACCACCCGGCCGAACCACCTGGCCCAGGAAGTGGTGGACAACGCAGTGGACGAGGCCCTGGCCGGCCACGCGCGCAGCATCGAGGTGACCCTGCACGCCGACGGCAGCTGCGAGGTCAGCGACGACGGACGCGGCATGCCGGTCGACATCCACCCGGAGGAAGGCATTCCGGGCGTCGAGCTGATCCTTACCCGGCTGCATGCGGGCGGCAAGTTCAGCAACAAGAACTACGCGTTCTCCGGCGGCCTGCACGGCGTCGGCGTCAGCGTGGTCAATGCGCTGTCGACCCTGGTCGAGGTCCACATCCGCCGCGACGGCAACGAGTACCGCATGACCTTCCGCGATGGCGACCGCGCCACGCCGCTGGAAGTGGTCGGCACCGTTGGCAAGAAGAACACCGGCACGCGCGTGCACTTCTGGCCGGACCCGAAGTACTTCGATACCGCAAAGTTCAACCTGCGCTCGCTCAAGCACCTGCTGCGGGCCAAGGCCGTGCTGTGCCCTGGCCTGACGGTGAAGCTGCACGACGCGGCCAGCGACGAGAAGTTCGAGTGGTACTACGAGGACGGCCTGCGCGACTACCTGCGCGGTGAGCTGCTGGCGGGCTTCCCGCAGGGCCGCGATCTGCTGCCGCCGGAGCTGTTCGTCGGCAAGCTCAGCAAGGACACCGAGACCGCCGACTGGGCGGTCGCCTGGGCGCCGGACGGCGAACTGGTGCAGGAGAGCTACGTCAACCTGATCCCGACCGCGCAGCACGGCACCCACGTCAACGGCCTGCGCACCGGCTTCACCGACGCGCTGCGCGAGTTCTGCGATTTCCGCAACCTGCTGCCGCGCGGTGTGAAACTGGCGCCGGAAGACGTGTGGGACCGCGTCGCGTTCGTCTTGAGCATCAAGATGACCGACCCGCAGTTCAGCGGCCAGACCAAGGAGCGACTGAGCTCGCGCCAGGCGGCCGGCTTCGTCGAGGGCGCCGCGCACGATGCGTTTTCGTTGTGGCTCAACCAGCACACCGAACTGGGCGAAAAGATCGCCCAGCTCGCGATCGAACGCGCCAGCGCACGCCTGAAGACCGAAAAGCAGATCACCCGCAAGAAGGTCACCCAGGGTCCCGCGCTGCCGGGCAAGCTGGCCGACTGCACGTCGCAGGATCTCTCCCGCACCGAGCTGTTCCTGGTGGAGGGCGACTCGGCCGGCGGCAGCGCACGGCAGGCACGCGACAAGGACTTCCAGGCGATCCTGCCGCTGCGCGGCAAGATCCTCAACACCTGGGAAGTCGCCTCCGGCAGCGTGCTGGCCTCGCAGGAAGTCCATGACCTGGCCGTCGCGATCGGCTGCGATCCGGGCAAGGACGACATCACCGGCCTGCGCTACGGCAAGGTCATCATCCTGGCCGACGCCGACTCGGACGGCCTGCACATCGCGACCTTGCTGACCGCGTTGTTCCTGCGGCACTTCCCGGCGCTGGTGGCGGCCGGCCACGTATTCGTGGCGATGCCGCCGCTGTTCCGCGTCGATGTGGGCAAGCAGGTGATGTATGCGCTGGACGAGGAAGAGAAGCGGATCCTGCTCGAGAAGATCGAACGCGAGAAGGCCGAGCGCAAGAAGGGCATGAGCGGCGTGGTCAACGTGACCCGGTTCAAGGGACTGGGCGAGATGAACCCGTCGCAGCTGCGCGAGTCGACGATCCACCCCGACACCCGTCGCCTGGTGCAGCTGACCGTTGACGACAATGCGCAGACGCACTCGCTGATGGACATGCTGCTGTCCAAGAAGCGCGCGTCCGATCGCAAGTCCTGGCTCGAGAACAAGGGCGACCTCGCCACGCTGGACGTCTGATCCAAGGCGCCACCGGCGCCGTTGCCCGCATGGCCCGCCGGGTTCCACCCGGCCGATGGAGCCGTGCGCGCGCCCCTCTCTCCACCGCCCCGATCGCGCATCGGGCTTGCACGCTCGCGACCGATGCCGGGCCCTAGGTGGGGTATGCCGCACGGCGCGTCGTTATCTTCGTATACAGATTTGCGTCACACCTCGCGGTGTCACGCGGCGGAAAAGAGTGACCCGCAGCACACCGACCGCGCAGGCGCCTCCCGTCTAATCGCCGCACCTTTGCCGGCACTGCCGGCCCATCGATCAAAACTCAGGGGACGAGATCACGATGAAAACCTTCCTATCCACCCGCCACGGCGGCGTGGCCGCACTCGTCTTGTGTGTCGTCGGCGGGGTCGCGATGGCGCAAACCCGCTCGCTGCCGGTACAGGGCGACCACGGCGGCAAGGCGAAAGGCGACGAGACCTACCAGATCCAACAGCGCAAGCGCTGGTTCATCGAGCAACGCGGCCTCGATCGCGTCCGCGACACCTCGGTGCTGCGTGAGAACGCGTTGCGCCAGTTGCGCGTTCAACGCCCGCGCCTGGTTGCCTCCGCGGCCGCCGCCGGTGAAGTCTGGACGCCGGTCGGACCGTCGTCGATGAAGATGGGCCAATGGGCCATGGGCCGCGTCGCCGGTCGCCTCACCTCGATCGCCCCGCACCCGACCGACGACAACACCGTCTACGTCGGCGCCGCCGCGGGTGGCTTGTGGAAGACCAGCAATGCCGGCGCCTCCTGGACGCCGGTGCTGGACTCGATCGGCAACTACTCGGTCGGTTCGATCCACGTCGAGGCCAACGCGCCGCAAAACGTCTGGGTCGGTACCGGCGACCGCATCGGCGACTGCGCCGGCTACCTGTCCCACGGCGTGCACCTGAGCTCCAACAGCGGCACCACCTGGGTCGCCCGGAATGGCAGCGGCACCGGCGCGCTGGGCCTGAAGCTGGTGAATTCGCTGCTGGTGCTGCCTTCCAACAGCAACGTCGTCATGGCCGGCGGTGGCAGCGGCTGCGGGGGCGTCAGCGGCGGCACCTCGGGTCTGTATCGCTCGACCAACCGCGGCGTCAGCTGGACGCGCGTGCTGACGCCGACGATCGAGGACATGGTGGTCGCCCGGGGCACTTCGACGGTGTACGCCGCCGCGCCGGGCCATGGCGTCTACAAGTCCATCGACGGCGGCGCGACCTGGACCAACCCCACCGTGGCCATGCCCGGCAGCCGCCTGCGCCTGGCGATCTCGAACCGCGACCCGAACACGCTGTACACGTTCAACGGCACCACCGTGTACCGCAGCCGGGATGCTGGCTTGTCCTGGACGGCAACCAGCAACAGCGCCTGCAGCGGACAGTGCTGGTACAACCTGGCCCTGGCCGTGCATCCCACCTCACCGGCGACGGTAATCGCCGCGAGCATCCGCCCCGCGCGATCGACCAACTGGGGCAGCACCTTCAGCATCATGACCAACAGCTGGGGCGGTTCGCAGCAGGTGCACCAGGACACCCACGTCGTCGTCTATTCGAACAACAACCCGAACCGCATCTGGATCGGCAGCGATGGCGGCATCTGGCGTACCGACAACGGTGGCACCAGCTGGGCCAACATGAATTCCAACCTCAGCATCACCCAGTTCTACGACATCGCCGTGCACCCCAACAACGCCGACATCGTGTTCGGCGGCGCGCAGGACAACTCGTCGTCCGCCCGTCTTGATGGCACCGATGTCTGGGACCTGACCTACGCCAGCGGCGATGGCTTCATGAACCTGGTCGACGAGGTCAACCCGAACATCGTCTTCCAGACCAGCTACCCCCAGGGTGACTACCCCAACATCCTGCGCTCGACCCAGGGTGGCGCCCCGGGCACCTTCTCGGGCGTGTCGAACAGTGGCCTGGTACCGGGCAACTTCGCCTGGAAGACCATCCTCGCCACCGCCGGCGGCTACGCGTTCGTGGGCTCCAATTACGTGCACCGCATGAACAGCGCGGGCTCTGGCTGGACGTCCCTCACCGGCAACCTCGGCACCATCACCGTGATCACGCCGCGCAAGATCGGCAGCGTGGTGCCCACCTACGTCGGCACGTCCAGCGGCGCGGTGCATTACAGCGCCAACGGTGCCGGCACCACGGCCTTCAGCAACGTCACCGGCAATCTGCCGGGCGGTCGTATCGGCGACATCGCCATGGACCCGACCAACGCGCAGCGCGTGTTCGTCGTGCGCTCGGTGTTTGGCGGCGCCAAGCTCTACCGCTCGACCACGGCCGGCACCACCTGGACCGCGGCGGGCGCCGGCCTGCCCGACGTGCCCGTCAACGCGATCCGGATCGATCCACTCAACACGCAGCGGATCTTCGTCGGCACCGACGTCGGCGTGTACGTCAGCGACAACGGCGGCAGCAACTTCGTCGCGTTCTCGACCGGCATGCCGGTTGGCATCCTGATCACTGACCTGGAGATCGACAACGCACCGCACGTGCTGGTCGCCGGCACCTACGGGCGCGGCGCGTGGAAGGTTCCGCTGGGCGGCAACGGTGGCAACCAGCCGCCGGTGTCGAACTACACCGCCAGCAGCACCGGCCTGACCGCCACGTTCCGCGACGCCTCGACCGACAGCGACGGCACCATCGTGCGTCGCAACTGGAACTTCGGCGATGGCACTTCCTCGCCGGCGATCCACCCCAGCCACATCTATGCCGCCGATGGCAGCTACGTCGTCACGCTGACCGTCACCGACAACCAGGGCGCCGCGGCATCCCGGTCGTACACCGTCACCATCGCCGGTGGTGGCAGCAGCAGCGTGCTGACCAACGGCGTGCCCAAGTACAACCTGGCCATCCCGACCAATGAGGAACGTCGCTTCACACTGGTCGTGCCGTCCGGCGCGAGCGGCCTGAAGTTCACCACCGCCGGGATCAAAGGCGATGCCGACCTGTACGTGAAGTTCGGCTCGCAGCCGAGCACGACCGTCTACGACTGCAAGTCCGACGGCGCCACCAGCAACGAAGCCTGCAGCATCACCACCGCGCAGCCGGGCACCTACCACGTGCTGGTCCGCGCGTACGCGGAGGTGTCGGGTCTGAAGCTGACCGGCAGTTACCTTGCCGCCCGCAGTACCAGGACCTACACCAACGCCAACGACGTGGCCATCGCCGACAACGCCACCGTCGAGAGCACGATCGCGGTGGCCGGCCGAAGCGGTAACGCCCCAGCCACGGCGACGCTTGCGCTCGGCATCGTGCACACCTACCGCGGCGACCTGAAGGTCGAGCTGGTGGCACCGGACGGCACGCTGTATCCGATCCATGACCGCACCGGCGGCAGCGCCGACAACATCGCCGGGAGCTACACGCTGAACCTGTCGGGCAGGCCGCTGAGCGGCAACTGGAAGTTGCGTGTCCGTGACAACTCCGGCAATGACACCGGCCGGATCGACAGCTGGAGTCTGGCGTTCTGATCTGACCCTGGCACCGCAATGCGGCAGTGCAGGTCCGGCCAGCCCGGATCTGCACTGTGGCCGTGGCGGTTGCGTCACCAACGCGCAGGTGGCCAGGTGACTTCACACCGGTGATCACCGTCGGGGCTGCCTGCCCGCCTCACATCACGACCATCGCCGTGCACTCGACCGGCGATGGCGGAACGACAAGGAACACCCGTGCGGATCCATCCCTCCCCGCTCGCGCTGGCCATCGCCTGCGCGCTCTCCCTTTTCACCGTGGGCGCGGCGGCGACCGACGCCCCGGAACGCACCGCCAGCGTGGCGTTGCTTGACGACATACAGGTCACTGCGACCCGTCGCGAGGCGTCGGCGCTCGACGTTCCGGTCGGCATCACCGTGGTCGACGGCGAGCAGATCAAGCGCATGGCGCCACAAACCGCCGCGGACCTGCTGCACGGCGAACCGGGCACGTACGTCCAGCAGACCACTCCCGGCCAGGGCGTTGTGATCGTGCGCGGCCTCAAGGGCTCGGAAGTGCTGCACCTGGTCGACGGCTTCCGTCTCAACAACGCGTTTTTCCGCAACGCGCCCAACCAGTACATCGCGCTGGTCGATCCGCTGAACCTGGAGCGAATCGAAGTGGCGCGCGGGCCGATGTCGATCCTCTACGGGTCCGACGCGATGGGCGGCGTGGTGCAATTCCTGACCCCCGAGCCGCGCTTCGACGGAAGCGACTGGCAGACGCGCGGCGTGGTGCGCGCGCGCCTTTCGAGCGCCGATGATTCCAACCACAGCCGCGTCGCGATCGAGACCGGTCGCGCCGGCCTGGGCCTGTCGGCGGGCGTGAGCTACCAGAACGTCGGCGAGCTGCGTGCCGGCGGTGGCGAGACCTTGCCGTACACCGCGTACAGCCAGCGCGGCGGCGACATCAAACTGCTGTGGAGCCCCGCCGAAGGCCACGAGCTGATGTTCTCGGCACAGTACGCGCGCCAGCCCAAGACGCAGCGCCACGACGCCTTGGTGCCGGGCTTCCGCCAGACGCGGGCCGACAACGCCGAGTTCCTGTTCAAGCCGCAGGAACGCACCTTCGGCCAGTTGCGCTATCGCCACACCAACCCGCTCGCGTTCGCCGACGAGATCGCCCTGCAGGTGGGGCACCAGCGCATCGTCGACAACCGCACCACGCGCGAGACCGGCACGGTCAACCGCGAGATCGAAGCCAACGCCAGCCGGTTGTGGGGCTTCACTGCCCAACTGCACAAGGCGCTGGGCGAGCGGCATCGACTGAGCTATGGCGCGGAGTACTACCAGGACACCGTCGACAGCTTCCGTGAGCGGCATCGCCTCGACACCGGCGTGGTCAACGAGCGGCCGTCGCGCTATCCCGATGGCTCGAAGATGGACAGCGTTGGCCTCTACCTCGCCGATGACTGGAAGCTCGGTGAGCGCCTCGACCTGAACTACGGCGCGCGCTACAGCCGCTTCGACATCACCATGCCCGCCACGGCCGCGGGTCCCGCGGTGAAACTCACGCCGGACGACCTCAGTGGCCACCTGGGCGTTGCGGTGCGACTGGGCGATCGCCTGCGCCTGGTCGGCAATGCCGGCCGTGCGTTCCGCGCGCCGAACATCTTCGACCTGGGCACGTTCGGCAGCCGGCCCGGCAGCCGCTTCAACATCCCCAACCCCAACCTCAAGCCCGAGTACGTGACCACGGTCGACCTGGGCCTGAAATACGCCGGCGAGGCGTGGCAGTGGGAGGCGATGGCGTTCCGTTCGAACTATCGTGACAAGATCACCTCGGTGCTGACCGGCGACACCACCGCGTCAGGCCTGGATGTCGTGCAATCGCGCAACGCGACGCGGCTGCAGCTGTGGGGCGTGGAGTCGGGGGTCACGTATCGCCACCAGGCGCTGGAGGCGTACGCCACGGCCACCTACACGCGCGGCGACGAGCAGTTCGACGGCGGCGAATACCCGGCCGATCGCGTGCCGCCGCTGTTCGGCAAGGTCGGCCTGCGTTACGCGTTCGACAGCGCCTGGGAGGTCGAAGGCTGGAGCCTGTACGCAAGCGCGCAGAACCGCCTGAGCCCGCGCGATGCCGCCGACCCGCGCGTCAATCCAAACGGCACCGGCGGCTGGGCAACGCTGAACGCACGCATCGGCTGGCGTGCCACCAGTTCGCTGCAGTTGCAGTTGATTGCCGAGAACCTGGCAGACAAGCGCTATCGCGAACACGGCTCCGGACTGGACGAGCCCGGCCGCAACGTCTCGCTGGCGCTGGACTGGGCGTTCTGATCACCTAGACGCTCTGAACCCGGCGCGCTGGCGGTCTGCTCGATCAGGCCGTCAGCGTGGCCAGCAGCAACGGGCGAAGCACCGCCTGCAATCGCTCGGCGCGCGCCGCATCCCAGGCGAAGGAATCCTCGTCCATGTAGTTGCGCTGGCTGATCTCCAGCTGCACCGCGTCGATACCGCGCGCGGGATCGCCGTAGTGGCGCGTGATGTGCCCACCCTTGAAGCGGCCGTTGGCCACCCAGTCGTAGTCGACCTGCCCCGCCAGGACCGTCTCGAGGCGCGCCTGCAAGCCTGCCGAGCAGCTCGCACCTGCGGCGGTCCCGAGGTTGAGATCGGGCAGGCGGCCATCGAACAGGAACGGCAGCCCGCTGCCGCGGATCGAGTGGCCTTCCCACAGCACCACGCGACCGTGCAGTGCGTGCAAGCGATGCAGCTCGCCGCGCAGGGCCTCGTGATACGGCCGCCAGTAGGTCTCGACGCGCTGCGCGACCTGCTGCGGACCCGGCGCGTGGCCATCGAGGTAGACCGGCTCGCCGGTGAAGCGCACGGCCGGGCACAAACCGGTGGTGTTCTGTCCCGGGTACAACGACGTGTCGTCGGGCGGGCGGTTCAGATCGACCACATAGCGTGAGTAGCGCGGAACGAGCACCGAAGCGCCCAGCTCGCGCGCGAACGCGTACAACCGCGAGACGTGCCAGTCGGTGTCCGGCGCGAGGCGTGCCGCGTCGGTCATGCCGGCGGCCAGTTCAGCGGGGATCTCGCTGCCGTCGTGCGGCAGGCTGATCAGCAGCGGCGCAGTGCCGCGATGCAGGGTGAAGGTATCCATGCCGGCATTGTAGGAGCGGCCGGCGCGGTGCGGGCAGGCCGCGACGCGCCGGGCCGCCAACCACGACCTCAGGGATTCAGGTGCCGGCCCAGGAACTCGCCCGAGCGTTCGTGCACCTGAACCCAGCTGGCATGGCGCAGGAAGAAATGGTGCTCGCCCGGCAACACCAGCGTCTCGACCGGCACGCCACGATCGCGAAGGCCGCCGACCAGGTTGACGCTCTGGTTGAACAGCACCTGCGGATCATCGTCGCCATGGATCACCAGCACCGGCGAGCGCCAGTCGTCGAGCCGGGACATCGCCGAGGACTGGCCCGCGATGTCCATCTCGCCCGGCTGCAGGTTCCACAGCGCCGTGGCATCGCCGCCCTTGGCGGCCACGCGCCAGTCGTGCACGCCGTGGCGATCGACACCGACGGCGAACCGCTTTGAATCGCGGGCAAGCGCGAGCGAGGTCAGATAGCCGCCGTAGGAGCCACCGAAGATGCCGATCCGCCCTGGATCGACCTGCGCCATCGCGGCCAGGTAGGCGTGTGCGGCGAGCACGTCCTGGTACTCGCTCGCTCCGCGCGGTCCCTGCGCCGTCGCGCGCCGGAACGCCTGCCCGTAGCCGGTTCCGGCGCGGAAGTTCAATGCCAGCACCACGTAACCTTGGCTGGCCAGCCACTGCCAGTTCGCGTAGTCGTGGTAGTAGTAATCGATGGGATGCCAGCCCGGCAGCATCTGGCGGATGGGGCCGCCGTGCACGTACAGCAACGCCGGGCGCTTGCCGGGGTGGCCGCCCGGCGGCATCAGCAGTTGCGCGTGCAGCTCCAGCCCGTCGGCGGCCCGGAACCGTACCGTCTGCGGCACCACCATCGCGTCCCGCGGGAAGCGTTGCGGCAACGTCGCCGGGTAGATCCGACGCGGCTGCCCGCCGTCGCGCGCAAGCACGGCGATGGCGGTTGGCTGGCGCGCATCGGCATGACGAAACGCGATCCAGCGACCGTCGTCCAGCAGCAACGGATCGCTTGCGATCGCGTCGGTTGCGGTGAGCCGGCGCTGCGGGCCCGCCTGCGCATCGACGGCGTACAACTGGCGGTGCTCGATGTCATCGCAGTTGGCGCTGAACACCAGTCCGCCGTCGCCGGCAAGCGAGGTGCCGTCCGTCTCGCACGACCCGCGACTCAGCGGAGCCGGCACGCTGCCGTCGGGCGCGTCGGCCGTCAGTGCGTACCAGCGCAACCAGCCGTCGGACTCGGACGCGAACAGCACGCGGCCATCGCGACTGAAGCGCAGCGGCTCGGCGATGACCCCTTGCACAAAGCCGCCGGCCTGTTCGTTGGTGCGATGCAGCCGCCTGCCCTGACCGGTCGCGGCATCGGCGATCCACACCTCGAACGCCCGCGTGGTGGTGAGGTTGGTGGTGTCTCCGGGACGATCTCCGGCAACGCGCAGGAACGCGATGCGACGGCCGTCGGCCGACCAGGCCGGCGCGCTGTCGCGCGCGAAATCCGGTGCCATCCATCGCACTGCGCGCGAGGCGAGATCGAGCACCCCGACAAAGGCGTGGTCGCCGCGCGTGCTGACAAAGAGAAGGCGATTACCGTCTGGCGAGAACGCCACCGCTCGGTGGCTTCCCTTGAGGGTCAACATCGATTCGCGGCACCACGCCGGCGCATCGCCGCCACCGGGCACCGCATGACAGGCGATGCCACCGCCCTGCACCACCAGCGCATCGCCGCGCGGCGAAAACAGCATCGATCGCCCCCGGCCGACGCGCTTCGGCTCGCCCGCACCATCGGTTGCCACCACCCACACGGCCTGCTCGGCGCCGTCAGGATCGCTGTCGGGATTGTTGGCCTGGCCGCCGGTATCCGGGTTGGTGCCGCGCACGAACGCCAGTCGCCTGCCGTCGGCGCTGAGCTGCAACGCGGTAAGCAGCTGGCCGTCGTCGTCGCCATACGCGGTGACGCGACGCGGCGCGAAGTCGGGCGCGCGCGCCACCCAGGCATTGCGCACGCCGCGCTCGTTGCCAACCCAGGCGATTACCGGCGCGTTCGCCGCCGCGACGGGGGCGTCGGGAATCGGCGCACTCAGCAGGTCATCGATCGAGATCGCACTGGCCTGACCGGCAATGCCGGTGTGCGACAGCGCCAGCAACAGCACGCAGGTGAACAGCGAACGTCCATGCTTCATCGGTTGCATCCTGCTCGGTGGCGGCGGTGCCGCCCGTAGGTGTCGACGGGGACGCACGATCAGCCGATCGCCGTAGTGCACCCCATGGGAACGGTAGCACCGGCGCCAGCGCACGCATTTGCCCAAACGCAGGTATCAGCGCATCAGCACCACTTCCTCTGCGCTGGTGGGATGGATCGCGACGGTGTCGCGCAGGTCGTCCAGGGTGATGCCGCGCTTCATCGCAACCGCAAAGCCCTGCAGGATTTCATCGGCCGCCTCGCCAAGCAGGTGGATGCCGATCACGCGCCGCTCCTGACCGACACACACCAGTTTGAACAGGCTGCGCTGTGGCGACTCGGCCAATGCCTGCAGCATCGGCCGGAAGCCGGCGCTAAAGACGTGCACGGCGTCGCCGTGGCGTTCGCGCGCCTCCGCCTCGGTCAGCCCGACCTTGCCGATCGGAGGATGCGAGAACACCACGGTGGCGATGTCGCATGCATCGAACAGCGCGTCGCGACCACCGAACAGGCGATCCATGAGCCGGCGCGCCGCCGCGATCGCGACGGGCGTCAGCGCCGCGTCCGTGCCCAGGTCGCCGACCGCATGGACACCGTCGACGCTGGTCGCGTGGCGCGCGTCGACGATGACATGACCGCGCGCGTCGGTCGCCACACCCACCGCATCGAGCCCCAGACCGGCGCTGTTGGGCGCGCGGCCGGTGGCAAACAGCAGCGCGTCGAAGCGCTCGCTCGCCTGGCCGGTTGCATCGCGCAGACGCACGCCGCCGCCATCGGCGGATTCCACCTCGCCCAGCCCATAACCGAAATGCACGCGCACGCCGTGCTGCCGGTAATCCTCGGCCAGCTGCTCGCACAACTGGGCATCGAAACCGTTGAGCAGGCGCGTGCCGCGCACGAACAGATCGACCTGACTGCCCAGCGCCTGCAGCACACCGGCCAGCTCGACCGCGATGTAGCCGCCGCCGACAATCGCGACCCGCTCCGGCGCCGCGCGCCAGGCGAAGAAGTCGTCGGACACCCCGCCCAGCGCCGCGCCGGGAACGTCGGGTCGCAGGGCGTGCCCGCCGGTGGCCAGCAGCACCTGCTTGGCGATCACGCGCACGCCGTCGTCGCACTCCAGCGTGTCCGCGGCGACCAATCGCGCGCGACTGGGCCGCACCACGATGCCGGCGGCATCCAGCCGACGCCGGTAGGCCGCGTGGATGTTGCTGATGTAGCGCTGGCGATGGGCGATGAACACCTGCCAGTCGAGCCGGTCGATGCCACCGTCGTGGCCGCCCGCCAGGCCGTTGAAGCCCAGCGATGGCGCCATGCGCAAGCGCCCGGCAAGGTCGGCGGCCAGCCACATCGCCTTCTTCGGCACGCAGCCCAGGTTGACGCAGGTACCGCCCAACGCGTCGGGCTCGAACAGCACCACGCGCGCGCCATGCTCGGCCGCGCGAAAAGCCCCGGCCAGTCCACCGGACCCGCCACCCACGACGGCCAGATCAAACTCAATGCCCGTATCGCGATCGGCCATGCCAGTGCTCCCTCGGAAATGGCAGCCGTTATAGCGCGCCCGGCGTGCGACCCGCGCGAGCCGCCAGCAAGCGGATGCGCCGCCGCGCGCACGCGGCGCATGTTTCGTCGCGAGCCGTGTTGGCGTCGGCAACCCCGGAAAGCAACGCCCACGCTCGCCATCGCGCGAATCGCACGCGGCGCGGCATCACGAAGGCAACCGCGCGCCGAGAATCCACTGGAACAGAGCGTTGCGCGACGACGAGCCAATCGACGCCGCAATTGCCCGCCCGCAAAACGTCGTCGGTTCGGCCGTTGAACGCTAGCGGCTTTGGGCATGCCCGGCGTTACGTGACGACGATCCAGTGGCTCGTCGTCACCGCGCCCACGGTACGGACGAGCAACTTGGCACGACCGGCTTCCAACAAGCTGGACAGCAAAGCCGGTGCGTCCGGCGGGTGCGCGCTGGCTACCGCAGTCGCGCCGGGGAGTACGGCGCCGGGTCGATTGCCGGCGCGCGCCCGCTGATGAGATCGGCCACCAGTTGCCCGGTGCCGCAGCTCATGCCCACGCCCATCATCCCGTGGCCGGTAGCCAGCCACAGGTGCCGGCGACCGGGCACGGGCCCGATGATCGGGATGTCGTCGCAACTCATCGGCCGCCAGCCGCACCAGCGCTCGCGCACCTCGGGCCCGACCGGCTCGTGCAGGTATTCGGCCGCACCGCGTTCGAGCGCACCCAGGCGGCGTTCGTTGAGCGAGTCGTCGAATCCGGAGAATTCCATCGTGCTGCCGAGCCGGTAGCCGCTGTCCCAGGCCGTCACGCAGACCTGGCGTTCGCGCAGCACCAGCGGACGACGCGGCGCAAGCGTCGGCGGACTGTAGGTGATCGAGTAGCCCTTGCCGGGCTGCATCGCGCGTCGCAACGCCGGCCAGCCGATCGCCTCGGCCAGCCGCGGCGACCACGCGCCGGTAGCCACAACGACCTCACGCGCCGTCATCCGGCCTTGCGTGGTGGTCAGCTCGATGCCGTCGCCCACCTCGCGCAGGGAGTGCAACGCGCACTGTTCGATGACTGTGCCGCCGCGTTCGCGAAACACGCGAGCGAGTTCGTCGACGTAGCGATCCGGGCGCAACGCGGCATCGCCGCCGAAACGGATCGCACCGGCGACACCGGGCTTGATCGCGGGCTCGTCGGCCTCGTACGCCGGGCCGTCGATGAGCTCCACCGGCACGCCCAGCTCACGCAGCAGATCGAGCTCGTGCTGGCCGTGCTCGAACGCGCGCGCGTCGCGGAACACGTAGTCCTCGCCGCTTTCGACGAACTCGCAGGCCAGCCGGTAGTCGCGCACCCAGTCGTGCAGCCGCGCGCGCGAATCGTTGAGAAGTGCCGACTTGGCACGTGCGCTGGCCTCCCAGTCGCGCAGGTTGCAGCGCATTGCGAATCGCAGCAGCCAACGCCACAGCAGCGGATCGAATCGCGGCGGGATGTACAGCGGCGCATCGGGCGTCAGCGTCCAGCGCAATGCCTTCGCGATGGTCCCCGGCGCGGCGAGCGGGCCGGCGTGGCTGGGCGTGATCGTGCCGCAGTTGCCGTGCGAACTGCCGGCTCCGATGCGACTGGCCTCGACCACCGCGACCCTGCGTCCGGTTTCGACCAGCGCCAATGCACTGGCAAGTCCGGAGACGCCTGCGCCAACCACCACCACATCCCACGTTTGGTTTTGCGCCGCAACAAAATCCGACACCCGACCTCCAGATAATGAGTCGCTCATCGCAAAATCACGCCGATATTGCGCAGCAGCATGACATTTGGGACTTGCGCGAAACAGATTGCCCAGCCCCACCGCCCTCGCCGCGCCGACAGGATGCCGCCGGACTGGCCTCAAGGTCTTTTCGGCGTCCCTGTGCAACCCAACAGGCCCAGCGATCTGCAGGTCGCCGGCCAGGACAGCAAACGCTGTCGCGGGGCCCCCGTCGAATTGTGAGCCACCCCGCGCGACGCGGGGTACATCCATCACGCTTCAAGGGGATTCATCTCGATGCGCCTGCCGTTCCGCACTCTCAGCGTTGCTGTCGCCGCCACACTCGTGGCTTCTGCCCCTACTTTCGCCGCCCGCCCGGACCTGTCGCCCGCCCCCGGCCGTGCAAGGGCCATGATCGATGGCAACGCCGCCGTCGCCGTCAGCATCCAGCGCGCCAGCGACGATCGCTTCACCGCCCGCAACTTTACCGTCGATCGCGACGGCAGCGAGCACGTACGCCTCGAACGCAGCTACCGCGGACTGCCGGTGATCGGCGGCGATGTGGTCGTGCATTCGCGCAATGGCCAGTTCCGCTCGGCCAGCGTCGCACTGAAGACGCGCGTCCGTCCGCAGCTGGTGGCCGCCATCAGCGCCAACCAGGCCATCGTGGAGGCCGGTGTCGCCTTCGGCACCGCGTTCCACGGCGTGCCGACCAGCCGCCAGGTGGTGTATGCGCGCGATGTCGCGCCAGTGTTGGCCTATGAGGTGGTGTTCAAGGGCACCAAGCGCGACCAGACGCCAACCGAGATGCACGTGTTCGTCGACGCGCGCAGCGGCAGGATCCTGGACCAGTGGGACATGGTCCACAGCGCATCCAGCGTCGGCACCGGCCACACCATCGGCCTGGGCAACGTCAGCATCACCACCGACTCCACCGCGACCGGCTTTCAGATGATCGACCCGAGCCGCGGCAACGGCGCCACCCTGGATTCGTTCAACAAGAGCTACACCACCGCCGCCAGCACCGCGACCGTGTTCACCGACGCCGACAACAGCTGGGGCAACAACACCCAGGCCGATCGCGCGTCGGCCGGCGCCGAAGCGCACTACGGTGTCGCGGCCACGTACGACTTCTACAAGAACACCTTTGGCCGCAACGGCATCTTCAATGACGGCAAGGGCGTGAAGAGCTACGTCCACACCGGCACCAACTGGGTCAACGCGGTGTGGTACGGCAACAACATGTATTACGGCGATGGCGACGCCACCACCTACCTGCCGCTGACCGTGCTCGACGTGGCCGGCCACGAGATGAGCCACGGCGTTGCCCAGGCGACCTCCGGGCTGGTCTACTCCGGCGATGCCGGCGGCCTGAACGAAGGCAACTCCGACATCATGGGCACCCTGGTCGAGTTCTACGCCAACAACCCCAACGACCCGGGCGACTACCTGATCGGCGAGAAGATCTATCGCTCCAACCCCGGCGGCACCAAGGCGCTGCGGGTGATGTTCAAGCAGAACCTCGATGGCGCGTCGTTCGTCTGCTACCCCAGCGGCGGCTTCCGCAACAAGCCGGCGCACGATCCGCACTACACCTCCGGCGTTGCCAACCGCTTCTTCTACCTCCTCGCCGAGGGCGCGGTGGTGCCGGCCGGATTCGGCACGGGCACCAGCTTCAACCTCACCCCGGCCTCGCTGGTGTGCAACGGCAACACCGCCCTGGCCGGCATCGGTCGCGCCAAGGCCGGCGCGATCTGGTACCGGGCGCTGGACGTGTACTTCACCTCCACCACCACCTACCCGGCCGCACGCCTGGCAACCCTGAATGCAGCGCGCGACCTGTATGGCACCGGCTCGGCCGAGTACAACGCCGTCGCCGCGGCGTGGAGCGCGGTCAGCGTCAACTGATGTACCGGCGTCCACCCTCCACGGGTGGACGCCGCCAGGACCTACGGGCCGAGCCGCGTTGCGGCGTTCGGACCCGAAAAACAAAAACGCCCCGCGAGGGGCGTTTTTGTTGGCCGCGACGGATCGCGTGGATCAGTGCTGGTGACCACCGGCGCCGTGCACGTGGCCGTGCGCGACTTCTTCCTCGCTGGCCTCGCGCACTTCGGCGATCTCGATCGCGAAGTGGAGATCCTTGCCCGCCATCGGATGGTTCAGGTCAACGTCGACGACGCTCATGCCGACCTTCTGGATCGTCACGGCGCGCGGGCCGAAGTTGGTCTGCAGGACGGCCTGCATGCCGGCCTCGAGCTTGGTGCCCTGGAAATGCTTCTTCGGAACGCGCTGGGTCAGGCCTTCCTGGCGCACGCCATAGGCGTCGGCGGCGGCCACGTCGACCTCGAACTTGTCGCCGGCCTCACGCCCTTCCATGGCCTGCTCCAGGCCCGGAATGATGTTGCCGTGACCGACCAGGATCGCGAGCGGGTCGCGGCCTTCGGAGCTTTCCAGCGGCTCCTGGCCCTGCTCGGAAACGGTGTAGTGGAACAGGACGACGCGGTCTTTCTCGATCTTCATTGCGAATGGCTCGGCAGGGCTGCGCGCGGGCGGCAGCGGATAGGCATCCATCGCCGGGGCCGGCGACGGCGGGTGGGGTGCAGTCCGGCGAGGCCGGCGTTGTTGCGGCTTGTCGTGGCCGCCGACAGCCGCCAAGCTATCGACCGTGAACAAGGCCGCGCATTATCCCGGCAAGCCCGCCCCCGCGCCAGCGCGCGGCGGCGTCGCCATTGCCGTGCTGCTGGGCTGCGCGCTGCTGGCCGGCTGCGGTGGCCACCACGCCACCCGCCCGAACGCTGGCACCCGCCCAGCGCAACGCGCCGTCCGCCAGTGGCCGCAGGTCAAGCCGGCCAACCCGGAAGCCGCCAATGCGGTATTGATGCGGGCGATCAGCCTGGTCGGCACGCCGTATCGCTACGGCGGCAACACGCCGGACGGGGGATTCGACTGCAGCGGCCTGGTCAACTACGTCTACCGCGACATGCTCGACCTGCGCCTGCCACGGACCTCGCGCGACCTCGCCCAGCTGCAGGGGCCGCGAATCGAACCGCAACGGCTGGCGGCCGGCGACCTGGTGTTCTTCGGTAGCCGCGGCAACGTCAGTCATGTCGGCATCTACGTCGGCGAAGGCCGCTTCGTGCACGCTCCGAGCACCGGCGGAACCGTCCGCCTGGACCATCTCGATGGCAGCTACTGGATGGGCCACTACAGTGGCGCCAAACGTGTCCTGAAGTAGCGATCGGCCAGAATGTGACGCAGCGCACTGCATTGTTAACGATGTTTTAACGAAATTTGAACCAATCGCTCGGGTTCGACGGGCATGATCGCCCTGTGACGACTTTAGCGATGACCGCGTGACGCCAGCTTCCCAACGCCACGGCCGCCCTGCAGCCGCCCCAGATGCCCGCCTTGCACGGGCGCCTTTCCGTCTTTTTCTAGCCCTCGCCCTTGCCTGCCTGGCATGCCCGGCGCTGGCCCAGCAGGCGCCGAGCTCCTCGCTCGCCGGCGATAGCGCTGACGCCGCACCCGTTACCCGCACCGTGCTGCCGGAGGCCATGACCTTCTCCGATCGCGCGCTGCTGCTCGCCACCGATCTCAACCGCCTCGTAGCGCCCGGCACCATGGCGGTGCTCGCGCCGAACGGCGTCGTCCAGGACGGCCGCGTCAAGAGCGTCCTGCAGCGTGCCCTCGCCCTGCTGGGCACGCCGTACCGCTGGGGCGGCACCTCGCCCGACAGTGGCTTCGACTGCAGTGGGCTGGTGGGTTACGTGTTCCGCAATGCCCTGGGCATCGAGCTGCCGCGCGTCTCGCGCGAGATGGCCGAGCGGGGCCAGTCGATCGACCGCGCCGCGCTGAATGCCGGTGACCTGGTGTTCTTCGGCCGCCGTGGCCGCGTCGACCACGTCGGCATCTATGTCGGCGAAGGCCGTTTCGTGCACGCCCCGCGCACGGGCAAGGACGTGATGGTGTCCAGCCTGGACACCGGCTACTGGAGCGGCAAGTTCATGTCGGCTCGCCGCGTCAACGGAATCTGATCGTCCGCCGGGCGCCGATCGCGCCGCACGGGTCACGCACCAAGCCGCCGCAAGGCGGCTTTGTCGTTTCCGGCCTTCGGGTGACGCCCCGCCGACCCGCTGGCATCAACCGCTGGTGTCGTTCTCGCCCGGCGCCGGGTCGAGCCGCTGGATCACCTGCTCGATGTCCTTGCTCAGCGCCATGACCTTGAGCGCGTACTCGGCCAGGCGCCGGTCCGAATCGCTGTCCGGTGTCCACGCCGGCACCGGAACGGGCGTGCCGTGGTCGGGGTCGACCGCCACGAACACGATCACGCAGTGCGTGCACAGGCGGGCGGCAGTCGCTGCCTCGTCGAGCCCCGGATCGCGCGCGGTCACCTCGACAGCGAAATGCATGCTGCTGGTGCCGGTGTGGATCAGCTTGGTATGCACCGTCACCAGATCGCTGATGCGGATCGGTGCCACGAAACGGATCCCGCCGACGGCGACGGTCACGCAGTACTTGCCACTCCAGCCGACGGCTGCGGCGTAGCCCGCCTGGTCGATCCATTTCATCACCATGCCGCCGTGCACCTTGCCGCCGTAGTTGACGTCGGTCGGCTGGGCGAGAAACCGCAGCGTGAGTTCGCGTTGCTGGCCGCTCATGCGCGGTCTCCGATGAAAGGGCGGAACATTATGGAGGCAGTGCGCCCCTCGGGATCGCGCGTCGCACTGGCCGCACACGCAGTTGTGCAGCCACTTTACGCAAGCACCACGCCACACCGAGTGCGCGCGTCGCCCCCGCGGCTGGCACACGCTGCGTTGATCGCCAAGCCATCGTTGTCGCCACGACGCAGCAGGGCAACCGGACGTCGATCCGCGCCCGCGTCGCTTCCCGCAACCAGGTGGAACCGGTCGCTCCGGTCGGTTTGCCGACGACCTCGCGCGACAGCGCAAACCCGCGCTCATACCGATCACGCGCGCATCAGCGAAAGCCAATTCCCGCAACGCTGTCGCGCCCCATCGCGCCTGTCGCGCAGGTGGTTGCATCCGAGCTGCCACGTCATCGCAGCGAAAACAGGCCAAAAACGCACAGCGATCGATCGCTGTCCTGCAATGACCAACACATGCGTTTCATGACCACGTGCCCGGATCGGCACGGTCGAGGACGGCCGCAGTACGCCTCCTCTGATCCATCCCCTCAGTCGAAACATCGAGGTCGTATTGATGAAAACCATTCTCCCGCGCCTGCTCGTTCGCAGCGCACTCGCCATCGCTCTGTCGACGTTCGCGCTTGGCGCCTCGGCAGCGCTCGACACCACCGCGCGCACGACCGACCACTCGGTCAACGCCCCCACCGGCTGGTGGGTCTACAACGGCGTCACCTCCGCGCAGGTAAGCAGCCTGCTCACCACCAACAGCGCGCGCCTTACCCAGATCCACGTGGACGGCATCGTCAGCGGCGCGCCGCGCTTCACCGTCCGCATGGTGCGCAACAGCGGCGCGTACGCCGTGCCGGGATGGTGGTGGTACCACGGCATGACGTTCGCCCAGGTTGGCAGCCTGCTGAGCAGCAACAGCGCGCGCCTGGTCGACCTCGAGCCCTACGACGCGGGCGGCGGCACCATCCGCTACGCCGCGGTGATGGTGGCCAACACTGGCGTCACGGCGCGCAACTGGAGCTACCTCAGCGGCGTCAGCGCAACGCAGATCGCCACCAACCTCGCCAGCAGCGGTCATCGCCTGGTCGATCTGGACACCTACTACGTCGGCACCAGCAAGTACTACTCGATGGTTGCCGTGGCCAACACCGGCACCGACGCCAAGGCGTGGCAGTGGTGGGTCAACCAGAGCAAGGCCAGCGTGTCCTCGCGCGTGTCCTCGTTCAGTGGTCGCGTGGTCAAGCTGGACCGCAATCGCGACGGCACCTACAACTTCATCCAGGTCCGCAACACCGGAGCCGACGCCACTGCCTGGTGGTACCAGTACGGATTCTCCTCGGGCTCTTCGCTGATCAACTACGCCAACCAGCTGGGCGTGCGCCCGGTCGACGTCCACAGCTACATCTACACCGATGGCACGCGCCGCTACGACGCCGCCTTCATCGACAACACCAACACGTCCACGCGACGCATGCGCAACTACATGGGTCAGACGTTCCTGGACAGCAGCGGCAATCCTTCCATCGGCATCTTCGAGGCCTACCTCAAGCAGGTCGGTGGCAGCGTCAAGGTCGATCTCAACTCGCGTCGTCGCGCCGAAACGGCCAGCGCCCTGAAGACCCTGCACCTGCTGCACTCGATGCGGCGCGTCGCGGCCGGAACCGACAACATCCTCACCGCGTTCACCTATTACGACTATCGCACCGGCACGCTGACCGAACGCAAGAACGCCTGCCCGGATCCGTCCAAGGAAGTGCCCGCCAACGCCCGCGTCGACTACAACTTCGAGAAGGGCCTGGACCAGATGATGAGCATCTCGGACAACCGGACCACGCGCGGCACGGTGATCCGCTATGGCGGCTTTGCTCCGTTCAACGCCACCGCCACCGCCACCGGGCTGACCGGCACCACCCTGCGCCACAACATCGGCTGTGGGTACTACAACTTCACCACCGGCAAGGTCGATCCGACCAACCGCCGCAACGACACCACCGTGGCCGATCTGGCACGCATGTACGAAGGCGTGTGGAATTCCACGTTGCTGAGCAACACGAACTCGGCCCGCACGGAATTCCTGGAATCGGCCAACCCCGGCACCGGTGTCAGCACGGCGCTGCAGGCGATCATCAACCAGGAAGCGACCGCACTGGGCAAGTCGGCCGCGGTGGCCAGCGCGTTCGGTGCCAACGTGCAGACCTGGGGCAAGGGTGGCAGCTACAACACGTCGCTGCCCGACGCCAATGGCAACGCCGGGCAGCGGGTCATCATCCGCTCGGGCGCGGGCCTGATCCGACTGCCGATCAAGGTGTCGGGCGTACTCCAGTACCGCACCTATTCGTTCGCGCGATTGATCTCCGACGTCAAGGTGCCGTGCTGGGAAAACGGTGACACCCCGGCGATCGATTGCCCGGTGGCCACCAACTACGCCACGGCCTACTCGAACGCCGCCAACGAGCTGTATCGCGACGAGATCCGCTCAGCGCTGGCGACCTGGTAAGTCGACTCGATCATGAGTTGAAGCAACCACGTCCAGCGCCGGTGCGACCGCTCTCCCCCTCGGGCGGTCGCACCACCTTTTTTTCGGGAATCGCATGAAAGACGCTCAAGCTCATCTTTCGATGGCCACGCCGTTGACGGTCACGCCGTCGAAGGCCAACCAAACTCCTGCTGCCCGCCTTCGCGGGCGTTTCCCCTCGCGCGTTCTGGGTCCGGTGGCGGTGTCGATCGTCGGCGCGGTGCTTCTCGTCGCGCTGCGCATGCCAACGCCACCGCCCATCGATGCAGCGAGTGCTCTGCAGGCGGACTTGCCTGGCACCACGACTCACGCGCCACCGGGCACCGTGCCCGATGGCGGACCGACCCAGGTCAGCGTCAGGCCATCGAACGGCCAAGGTCAGGTGGTTCGCGACGGCGGTGAGATCGTCATTGCATTCGACAATCAACCGGGCCGGCTGGCCGCGCAACAGCTCGCCGCGGCCACTGACACACGCTTCGTCCAGGGCCGCGAGCTGCTGGACGGCCTGGCGCCAGTGTCCCTGCAATGGCGTGGCAGCAGCCGTGCGCAGGCTTGGAACCTGGTGCTGGGCCACCGCATCGGCCATGTCGTGCATTGCGATGATCGTGGCTGCATGGTGTCGCTGTTCGCATCGACCGACGACCCCAACCAGGCCCCGATCCGAGGCGCGAGCCCGAATGCGGGCTTCGACGCGCCGGTGGACGGGAGCGCGACGCGGACGGAGGTACCGGCTGACCCGGTGTCGGCAGAGGCGCCGGTGCCACGGGACATGATCGACGAATCCGTGCTCGGCGGCTGAGCCGCCCTCCGCCACCCCGGTTGCGAAACGCGCACGGCGCTTGCCCGCCGAACCGGTCTCGGGCGATGCTCGCCGACATAGCCGGCTATGTTGGAAATCGAAATGGGCAGGACGATCCTGGGCGTGGTGGCGGGCGTGGTGGTGATGTTCCTGGTGATCATGGGCATCGAAACCATCGGTCACGCGATCTACCCGCCGCCTGCCGGGCTGGACGCGACCAACCCCGCTCACGAAGCGGCCTTCGTGCATTTCATCGAGACGATGCCCGCCCTGGCCAAGGCCATACTGGTGCTGGCCTGGACGCTGGGTGCCTTTGCCGGCGGATTCGTCGCGGCGAAGATCGCCCGGCACCCGCGCCCGGCCGCCGTGCTGATCGCGCTGGTGGTGATGTCGGGCGTGGTCGGAATGATCCTCGCCGTGCCCCACCCCTCGTGGCTGGCCGCTGCCGGGCTGTTGTTGCCGATACCCGCCGCACTGCTGGCGGCCCGGCTTGCCCGCGGGCGCCCGTCCGACAGCGGCGCCCACGCCGGCAACTGACGCTCATACCGAATCAGACACTCGCCGCTGGCCGCGATCACCGATCGCGGTAGCGCGTAGCCACGCACGCACCCAACCTTTCGAGAAATGCTGCCCCATGCGATCCATCGCCCATGCCCTCGCCTCGTTCCTGATCGCCGCCCTGATCGGCGGATTGCTGGCGGTTCCGTTCGCCCCCGATGACCACCTGGCCTGGCTGATCGGCGCAGCACTGATGGCGATCGGCGTCATCGCGGCCTACAAGGGCATCGAAGCGGTGGCGTTGCTGTTCGCGCCCCTGCTGTTGGCGCAGATGGGCCTGCGCAAGCTACGCGGGCAACCGATGCTGGGAACCTCGCGCGGGCCGCGGCGCGAGTGGGGATGGCGCCTGTTGTTCACGATCTTCTACGCGATGTTCGCTTTCCTCACGGGAATCGCGGTGGCCGCATTCCCGGGGGGCCACGGACCGATCCTCGGGGCATTGGCCTTCGGAATGGTCGGGTTGCTGTACGGCGCGCTGGTCTCGTACACGGTGATCCGCGACTTCGGGGACGCGCCCTAGCGCAACCTGCTGCGCGTCGTCGAGGCCAATCGACCGCCTGCGTTGGCGCGGTTCTGGTAACCGGGGCAACCTGCCACCGCGGGTGCACGGGCTTTGGCTAGACTGTCGCGCCCTCCCCCCGACACAGCCTCGATGCCATATACCCCGATCGTCGCGACTCTCGGCTACGTGCTTTCCCCCGACGGATGCGATGTGTTGCTGGTGCACCGCAATGCGCGTCCGGGCGACCCGCACCTGGGCAAGTACAACGGTCTGGGCGGCAAGCTGGAGGCCGACGAGGACGTAGTTGCCGGCATGCGCCGCGAGATCCACGAAGAAGCCGGTATCGACTGCGATGAACTGTCGCTGCGCGGCACGATCAGCTGGCCGGGCTTTGGCAAGCACGGTGAGGACTGGCTCGGCTTCGTGTTCGTGGTCAGCCGATTCAGTGGCACCGCGTTCACCAGCAACCCCGAGGGCACGCTCGAGTGGGTCCCGTTGGCCCGGCTGCACGAATTGCCGATGTGGGAAGGCGATCGCCAATTCCTGCCGCTGGTGTTCGATACCGACCCCCGCCAGTTTCATGGCGTGATGCCCTACCGGGACGGGCGCATGCAGTCGTGGCGCTACTCGCGGATATGAATCTGCCGCCGGACGCCCCCGCCCGGAGGCGCGGCTGTCAACCTGCTGCATCCGGATGCGGCAACAATGGCCGGTAACAGGCATCATCTGCACGGGGCCGCCAGGGGGCAGTGGCGCGCCCGCGCGTTAGCCTATTGATCGCCCCGGACCGGACACGGCAAGGATGACCCTGCGCGCCACCCTGCTCCTGTTGCTCGCGTTGCTTGCGCTGGTGGCCCTCGGGCCACTCGGCGCCGACATCGATGGGACGACATCGCGCAGCAACGACGCCTACCTGTCCAAGCTCACCGCGATTTCCGCCGAAAGCAGCCACCTGTGCCGCGGCAGCAGCGACTACCCCGGCGGCGTCGCCGCCGACTTGATGGAAGCGCGCCGGCTGGTCCGGCTGGGCCGCAACCGCGAACAGATCCTCGAAACGCTGGCGATCCCGCCGTCGCCACCGGCCGGCCCGGCGGCGCAGGCGATGATCGAAGGCGCGATCGACGCCTTCCAGCGCAATCCACGGTGGAACGGCCCGCGCCGGCAGGAGGCCTCGGTGTCGCTTTGCCTGGCGCTGCTGTCCTCGTTCGAGCGCAAGAACCTCGAAGCGCCTCCCGGACGGGACCGCCTGAAGCTGCTGTCCGACAGCACGCGCGACATGCTGGCCTTCATTGCCCGCATGGTGCGCTGAGCGCGACCCGCCGGCGGCTGGCCTCCGTCATCCCATGGCGTTGATCAACAGAAGCAGGGCGACGAGGACGGCAAACAGCGGGATGCCGACCACCACGACAACCACCAGCGACAGACCCAGCGCCAGATTGCCGTAACCGCGGGCCGCGGGATGGGCGGGCTTCCTGATCAGCAGTGTGGTCACCGCCAGCGAGGCCACGGTCAGTGCGGCGAACAGCCAAGGCGCGCGCAACGCGATCCGTGCCGGCAGGTAGTAACTGGCCGAGCTCTCAAGCACGTCCTTGAACTCGATGGCGACAGCCAGCGTCACGGCCAAACCGCCCGCGCAGGCCAACGTGGCAAGTACCGCTGCGACCCGAGGCCAGAGCACGACCGGGCGCGGAGCCGCCACCGCGGTATCCGCGGCGCGGGGATGGGATTCACTCATGTCTGTCGGGCCTTCCTTGGCAGGGCCGGACAGTGTCGAGCGTCCCCGTGCGAAAAGCGTCAGCAGAATCCCTACCCGTCGGTGCGACTTATGCTGCCTCGCGCTCGCCGCGATCCTCACCCTCGGCGATGCCCAGATTGCTCGACGCCGCGTTGTAGACCTGCTGGTCGAGCAGCCCGGTCTCGCGTGCCACCAACGTGGGAACCAGCATCTGGCCGGTGACGTTGGTCATCGTGCGCATCATGTCCAGCACGCGGTCGATGGCCACCAGGTACCCGATGCCCTCCAGCGGCAGGCCCGCCGCGCTCAGCACCAGGGTCACCATGACGATCGCGGTGCCCGGCACGCCGGCGGTTCCGAAACTGCCCAGCACCGACGCGATCAGGATCGTGAAGTACTGGCTGGGCTCGAGCGTGATGCCGAAATACTGCGAGACGAACATCGCCGTGAGCGCCGGGTAGATCGCGCCACAGCCGTCCATCTTGATGCTGGCGCCCAGCGGCACCGCAAACGCCGCGTAGTCCTTGTCGACCCCCAGGTTGTGGGTGACCGCGCGGATTGCCGCCGGCATCGAGGCGAAACTCGACGAGCTCACGAACGCCACCTGCATCGCCGGGGCCGCGCCGCGGAAGAACTTCAGCGGGCTGAGCCCGTGCGCTGCCACCAGCGAGCCGTACACCACCACGATGTGCAGCGCGCAGGCCAGGTACAGCGCGAATACGAACGTCCCCAGCGGGAGCAGCTTGTCGAAGCCGTAGGCGCCGACCAGCGAACCGATCAGGCCGAAGGTACCCAGCGGGGTCATCTCCAGCACGAAGCGGGTGACCTGCACCATGGTGTCGCTGGCCTCGCCGACCAGCTTGCGCAGGCCAGCAGTCTTCTCGCCCAGCTTGACCAGCGCGAAACCGACCAGCCCAGCGAACACGATCACCTGCAGGATCTTGCCCTCGGCCAGCGCCTTGAAGGGATTGCCAGGCACCACGTCGAGCAGCACCTGCACCCACGACGGCAGTTCGCGCACGGTGTAGTCGGGCGCCATCGCCAGTCCGGCCAGGCCCCTACCGGGCTGCAACGCCCAGCCGACGCCCAGTCCGACCAGCACGGCCAGCGTCGCGGTGATCGCAAACCACAGGAAGGTGCGACTGCCCAGCAGCGCCATCGATTTCTGGCCGTGCAGCGAGGCGACGGCGTTCATCACCGCGAACAGCACCAGCGGCACCGCGATCATCTTGATCAGGGTCACGTAGATCGTGCCCAACGGTTCCAGCCACGTCTTCGCGGCGGGTCCGAGCAGCCAGCCGGCGAACGCGCCCAGCACAAAGCCGGCCAGCACGCGCTGCCAGAACGGGATCTTCAACCAGGCCGAAACCAGCTTCATCGGCAAAGCACTCACGAAGGCGAGCCCCGACGATAGCCCGAGCCAGCACATCCGCGCGAGTCCGCAGATGCAACGGCGGCATCCCGAATCCGCAACAAGGCGACGGCATAATCCGTCTGTTTCCCGTCCGGCACCCTTTGATGACCCTTACCGCGACCTCCCCCCATCCCACGTCCCCACTGCGTCCGCTGTTGCTGGCGCTGCTGCCGACGCTGCTGCTGGGCGCCTGCGCCAGCACCCCGCCGTCCAACGCATCGCCCCGAGGTACGGCGGTGACGGTGGAGGTTCCGCAGATTCGTCATCCCGATGGCGAGACGCCGGCCTGGTGGTTCCGCGACGGCGCCGCCCAGGCCGCGCAGCGTGGCGCGATGGGTGGCCGTGCCAAGAACGTGATCCTGTTCGTCGGTGACGGCATGAGCCTGACCACGGTCGCCGCCGCGCGCATCCTCGACGGCCAACGCCGCGGCTCGCCCGGCGAGGAGAATCGGCTGAGCTGGGAACGCTTTCCGTCCACCGCGCTCAGCAAGACCTACAACACCGACTCGCAGACGCCCGATTCGGCCGGCACGATGTCGGCGATGGCGACCGGCGTGAAGACCCGCCTGGGCGTGTTCGGCATCGGTCAGCAGGCCGAACGCGGTGACTGCGCCGGCGCGCTTGCCGCACCGGTGATGACGCTGTGGGAATTGGCGGCGTCCAGCGGCCTGGCCACCGGCGTGGTAACCACCACCCGCGTCACCCACGCCACGCCGGGCGCGACCTTCGCGCACACCGCCGACCGCAACTGGGAAAACGACGCCGACCTGCCCGAAAGCGCGAAGGCCGCCGGTTGCGTCGACATCGCCAGGCAGATCATCGAATCGCCGCACGGCACCGGCCCGGACGTGCTGATGGGCGGCGGTCGCAACAACTTCATGACGGTCGAGCAGCGCGACCCGGAGTACGACGACAAGGTCGGCCAGCGCCTCGACGGCCGCGACCTCATCGCCGCGTGGAAGCAGCGCCATCCCGACGGCAGCTATGCGTGGAACGCCGAGCAGTTCGCCCACGCCGCGCCCGGCCGCCCGTTGCTGGCGCTGTTCGAGCCCGACCACATGCAGTTCGAGCACGACCGCAAGGACGATCGTGGCGGCGAGCCCTCGCTGGCGGAGATGACGCGCGCGGCGATCACGCGACTGCGATCGCTGCCGGCGGGCGGAAACGGCTACGTGCTGCTGGTCGAAGGCGGTCGTATCGACCACGCCCATCACTTTGGCAACGCCTACCGCGCGCTGACCGACACCGTGGCGCTCAGCGAGGCGGTGCAGGCCGCGCTCGACACCACCTCGGCCGACGACACGCTGGTGCTGGTCACTGCCGACCACTCGCACACGCTGAGTTTCGTCGGCTATCCGACCCGCGGCAATCCGATCCTGGGCAAGGTCAAGGGCGGCAGTGGCGAGGAAGGTGATGCCAGCCAGTACGCGCGCGACGCCACCGGCCTGCCGTACACCACGCTCAGCTACAGCAACGGTCCCGGGTACGTCGGCGCCAGCGCGCAGCAGGCCGAGGGACCGAAGCGGTTCGAACACAACGCCAGCGGCGTCCAGCCGGCCGAGCACGGCCGTCCGGACCTCAACCACGTCGATACCGCGGCCCCGAACTACCTGCAGGAAGCGCTGGTTCCGACCAGCAGCGAAACCCACGGCGGTGATGACGTCGGCATCTGGGCGCGCGGCCCCGGCAGCGACGCGGTACGCGGCAGCGTCGAACAGAACACGATCTTCCACTTCCTGCTGCAGGCCACGCCGACGCTGCGCCAGGCGCTGTGCGCGAAAAGCGGATGCGATCGCAACGGCGTGCCCGTGGAACTGCCGGACCCGAAAGCCTTCCGCACGCCCTGAAACAGCCGCAAGCCGCGGGCGTGCCGGACGAACCCGGCCGCCAACGGCAACGGCGTGCACGAGAAGCCGCCTGCCCGACGCGTCAGCCTCGGGCAGGCCATCGATCGTGGATGCGCCGCACCGCAGATCTCACTTCGCGAACCGGCTGCCCAGTCCGCTCGCCGCGCCGATCAGAACGGCTTGGCCAGCACCAGGTAGACAATCGCGAACAACACCAGTACCGGCAGTTCGTTGAACCAGCGCAGCGCCTTCGCCGACGGCAGCGCGCGGCCGCGGTCGACGCCCTTGAGCCAGCGCCCGGCGACGATGAAGTACGCCAGCAGCACCGCGACCAGCGTGAGCTTGGCGTGCAGCCAGCCGCCGGCCATGCCGAAGTGCAGCCACAGCACGGCGCCGAACAGCGCGGCGAACCCGAACATGATGTGGCCGAAGCGGTACAGCCGGCGCCCCATCAGCATCAGGCGCGCGCGTACCGCCGGCTCCTCGCCGGCCTCGACCAGGTTGACCAGCAGCCGCGGCAGGTAGAACACGGTCGCCATCCACGCGATCACGAACACCACGTGCGCGGTCTTGGTCAACAAATAGGCATTCACGCGGCGGGCTCCGGGCTGGCAGGGCGCGATAGGATGCCACGCCCCCAGCGGGCCGGCGGCAGCCGCCACGCCCGCGACCCGCGCGCCGCTTCCCCGGCACGCCGCCACCCGACCCTGCGGACCCACCAATGAGCAAGCAGTACGATCACGACTACTTCCAGCGCTGGTACCGCGACGCACCGCGCAAGGACGCCGCGATCGGCGGCGCCGCGCGTCTCGCGCGCAAGGTCGAGCTGGCCGTGGCCACCGCCGAGTACCACCTCGAGCGCCCCATCCGCAGCGTGCTCGATATCGGCTGCGGCGAAGGCGCATGGCGCGCGCCGCTGCTGAAGCTGCGCCCGAAGCTCCAGTACCTCGGCTTCGACAGCAGTCAGTACGCGATCGCGCGCTTCGGGGTGCGCCGCAACCTGCATTTCGCACGCTTCGGCGATTTCGAGCACCTGCGCCCCTGCGCGCCGGTCGATCTGCTGGTGTGCAGCGACGTGCTGCACTACCTCGACACGCGCGAACTCGACCGCGGCCTGCCGGCGCTGGCCGAGCTGTGCGGCGGCGTTGCCTTCCTGGAGACCTTCGCGCGCGAAGACGGCATCGACGGCGACACCGAGGGATTCAAACGCCGGCCGGCGAGCTTCTATCGTCAGCGCTTCCAGGCGCAGGGATTCGCCGCCCTGGGCTCGCAGCTGTGGCTGGCACCGCAGCTGCGCGACGGCGTGGCCGCACTCGAACTGGGCTGACCCGCCGGCCGGACCGGCCTCGCAGCGCCCACAGGCAGTAGCCCGCCGTCCGCGCCCCGTCGCTGCGAACGGCTCCGACAGGCGGTTCGCCCGGCGTGACGCGAATTCACGTTTCCGCCTTGTTGATCGTTTACGCTGCAACGCAGCATGTTCCACGAAGGTGTTCCACGGCTGCCGTTTACAGGGGACGGACCGATGTTGCTCTATCAACTGCACGAACTCGGGCGCGCATGGATGGCCCCGATGACCTACTGGGCCGATGCCGGCGCCAAGATGTTCAGCGCACCCGGCAGCTGGTTGTCCACCACGCCCGGCGCCACCCGCATGGCGGCCGGTTACGAGCTGCTGTACCGGATCGGCAAGGATTACGAGAAGCCCGAGTTCGGCATCCATTCGCTGGAGATCGGCGGCGACACGTACCCGGTGATCGAGCGCGAGATGCTGCGCAAGCCGTTCTGCAGGTTGTTGCGTTTCAAGCGGTACGCCGACGACGCCGACAACATCGTCGACCTCAAGGACGATCCGCCCGTGCTGGTGGTGGCGCCGCTGTCGGGCCATCACGCCACGCTGCTGCGCGACACGGTCAAGACGCTGCTGCGCGACCACAAGGTCTACATCACCGACTGGGTCGACGCGCGCATGGTGCCGGCCGAGCAGGGCGCGTTCACCCTCGACGACTACGTCGCCTACGTCCAGGAGTTCATCCGCCTGATTGGCGCCGATACCCTGCACGTGATCAGCGTCTGCCAGCCGACCGTTCCGGTGCTGGCGGCGATCTCGCTGATGGCGTCGCGTGGCGAGGCGACGCCGCGCTCGATGGTGATGATGGGCGGGCCGATCGACACCCGCGAGAATCCCACCGGCGTCAACGATCTGGCCACGCAGAAGCCGTTCGAATGGTTCGAGCAGAACCTCATCCACCTCGTGCCGGTGAACTACCCGGGGCGCGGCCGCCGCGTCTATCCAGGCTTCCTGCAGCACGGCGGCTTCGTGGCCATGAACCCCGAACGCCACATGCAATCGCACTGGGACTTCTATCAGGACCTGGTCAAGGGCGACCTCGAGGACGCCGACTCGCACCGACGCTTCTACGACGAGTACAACGCGGTGCTCGACATGCCGGCGGAGTACTACCTCGACACGATCCGCGTGGTGTTCCAGCAGCAACTGCTGCCGCGCGGCCTGTGGGAAGTCGCCGGCGAGCGCGTCGATCCGGCTGCGATCACCGGCACGGCGCTGCTGACGGTGGAGGGCGAACTCGACGACATCTCCGGCCAGGGCCAGACGCGCGCCGCGCACAAGTTGTGCTCCGGGGTTGCCCAGGCGCAGCGCGAACATCTCACCGTCGAGGGGGCCGGCCACTACGGCATCTTCAGCGGTCGCCGCTGGCGCACCCAGGTCTACCCGCAGGTGCGCGACTTCATCGCGCGCCACGCGGCCCCGCGGACGGAAGAACCGGCCTGAGTCCGGCGCGGCCTTGATTCGGCTTATCGACGCCCGAATATCGGGTGTCGATGTCCCGTCATCGGCATCCGGCAATCACGCCGGGAACCCACGTCGATGACGGGTGTCCAACGACCGGAATCCGGCGATGGGCCAACCAACAAACCGAGGAGGCAATGTGGACTGTCCCGTCTGCAGCGGCGTGAAACTTCTGATGTCAGACCGTCAGGGCATCGAGATCGACTACTGCCCGCAATGCCGCGGCGTGTGGCTGGATCGCGGTGAGCTGGACAAGCTGATCGAACGTTCGGCTTCCGAGCAGCCGCAGCACCAACCGCCACCGCCACCGCCGCCGGCCGCGCAGCCGCCGCGTTACGACGCCCCGCGGCCCGAACCGCCGCGCTACGAGGCGCACCACCACGACAAGCACCGCCACGAGCCGCCGCGCCATGACGGCCGTTACGACAGCCGTTACGACACCCGTGGCCAGGACTACTACAAGCACAAGAAAAAGAAGAGCCTGCTCGGCGAGCTGTTCGACTTCTGACACCGCAACACGACAAGGCCCGGCGAATCGCTTCGCCGGGCCTTGTCATTTCTCGTGGCACCTGGCCGGATTGCACCGGCCAGGTGCGGTCCGTCAACGCGGCTGCGCCGACTTCACCAGCAGGTGCTTGGCGAACTGGCCGTGCAGCTTGCCGACCCAGCGGGCCACGTGCAGGCTGGCAAACAGCATCAGCGTGCCGGCGGCCAGCGACAGCGGCCACATCCACGGCGATTGCGCGTTCATCGCCACGTCGCCGAACTGGATCACGCCGCCCGCGCCCAGCACCAGCAGCACCGGTGCGGCAATCAACGACAACGACACGCCCAACGCGGTCACCACGAACGTGAAGTACACGATGCCCAGCGGCAGCATCAGCAGGAAGTACAGCTGCGTGCTCCAGGTGCGCGGATCGGTGAACAGCCCCTTGATCCGCTCGATCCACGGCAGGTCGCGTTCGCTGTATTGCGGTCGCCGCGGCATGCGCTCACCCAGCATGGCCTCGACCAGGCGACCCTCGACCAGCGACAGCAGGCGCACCGAGCCGAAGTACAGGATCAGCACCGGAATACCGATGATGAGCACCAGCAGCCCGGCCGACAGGCTCAGCCCGGTGACCACCCAGGTGAAGTAGAAGATGCCGGTGGCCATCGACAGCAGCATGTAGAACAGCGAGGCGTAGGTGCGCGGATCGGCGGCCACACCAAAGAACTGGCCGATCGGCGAACGCCTCGGCTTGGGCGGCGGCGCACGCAGCGCCGCCTGTACGGTGACTTCGGTATCGCGGTAGATGTCGGCGACCTCGTCGGGCGCGCCGTAGCTGCCGGCGACCGCGGAGATCACCTCGGCCTCGGATTTGCCGGGGTTCTCGGCCATTTCCGAGCGCAAGTATTCCTCTGCGTCGTACAGGGCGTCCTGCACCAGCGCCGGATCGGCACCGGCCAGTGCGTTGCGCAGGCGATGGAGGTACTCGGCGATCGTGGTCGGTGTGCTCGGGAGGTGGCTGGCGGCGTTCATGGGGTGTGCCCTTCAAGGACGGAATCGACGGAATCGCGGGTGGCGTGCCAGGCCTGGGTCCAGGACGTCAGCACTTCGCGGCCGGTGGCGGTGATGCGGTAGTAGCGGCGCGGTGGACCGGACACGGACGGTTCGACGTGGCTGTCGAGCAGGCCGGCCGAGCCGAGATTGCGCAGCACCGGGTACAGCGCGCTCTGCTTGCCGCTCAGCACGCCTTCTCCTTCGCGCTCCAGACGCTTGGCGATCTGGTAGCCGTACATCGGCTCCTCTGCCGCGCCCAGCACCGCGAGCAACGCCAGCGACACGGTGCCTGCGCTGAGCTCTTTCTGGAATTTCCTGAGATGGGGTTCGAGCGCGCTCATCGCCTGCTCTCTCGTGTGCCGCATGCCGGGGTGGCTTGCGTGGAGTTGATACTAGTACTTAGTTCGCTATAGCTCCCCTGCCAGTAGTAAGGGGAGGCCGTTGGTCATGGGTTGCCGCGTAGCGCCGTGGGCCACGGCGACGCCACAAGGACCGCTCGCCCGGCTTTGACAAACCCCGGCCAGGAGGGATTTGCTGTGGCGGTCGCGGCAACGGCCGCGCCGCGCCCTCACGGAGAGCTGCCATGGACTTGCCCCGCCCCGGCCCCGCGCACAAACGCCTCATGCGTCTGGAAGGACGTTGGTCCGGCTTCGAGCAACTATCGCCCTCGCCGTTCGGCCCCGGCGGTGTCGCGTTCGGACGCAGCACGTGCCGCAGCGCGCTCGACGGCATGGCGCTGGTGCAGGACTACGAGGAAGAGAAGGACGGCAGGGTGGCGTTCCGCGGCCATGGGGTTTTCACCATCGAGCCCGGCAGCGACGACGTCCTGTGGTGGTGGTTCGACAGCATGGGGTTGCCGCCCGAGCGCGCGCGTGGCCACTGGGATGGCGACGAGCTGCTGTTCGAGAAGTCCAGCACCAAGGGCGATGTGCGCTACCGCTACACATTCAACGATGACGGATACCGATTCGTGATCGAGAACCGCTTCGCCGGCGACGCGGCCTTCAGCGAGTTCATGCGTGGCGACTACACTCGCCACGACCACACCTGAGGATTGACGATGCGCCGCGACACGCCCAGCTCCGCTTTGCTTCCGACGTTGTTCGTTGCCGCGCTTGCCGGTGCCCTGCTGGCCATGCCCGCGGCCGCCACCGAACCCGCGCCACCTGCGAAGGCCCGCTCCATGCAGGAGATCATCGACGCAGCAAAGCCCTCCGACTGGCGCGCGCTGGATCCGGCCCGCACGCTCTACATGGAACTCGACAGCGGCCGGGTGGTGGTCGAGCTCGCGCCGCAGTTCGCTCCCGAGCACGTCGCCAACATCACCGCACTTGCCCACGAGGGCTTCTGGAACGGCATGAGCATCAACCGTTCGCAGGACAACTTCGTCGTGCAGTGGGGCGATCCGGAAGGCGAGAACGAAGCGAACCGCAAGCCGTTGGGCAGTGCGAAGGGCAAGCTCCCCGCCGAATTCAGTCGTGCCAGCGAAGGCCTCGCGTTCCATGCCCTGCCCGACCGCGACGGCTGGGCACCGCAGGTCGGCTTCGTCGACGGCTTCCCGGCCGCGCGCGATCCCGAACAAGGCCAGGCCTGGCTGGCGCATTGCTACGGCATGGTTGGCGCGGGCCGCGACCTGGCCGCCGATTCGAGCACCGGCGCCGAGCTGTACGTTGTCATCGGCCAGTCGCCGCGCCAGCTCGACCGCAACATCACCACGGTCGGACGCGTGGTGGAGGGCATCGAGCGGCTGTCGGTACTGGCACGCGGCACCGGGCCGCTGGGCTTCTACGAGCAGCCTTCGCAGCGCACGCCGATCCGCGCGATCCGCCTCGCCAGCGACGTGCCGGCAGCCGAGCGCAGCCCGATCGAGGTACTGCGCAGCGACACGCCGCTGTTCGACGAACTGGTCGAGGCGCGCCGCAATCGTCGCGATGATTTCTACAAGCGCCCGGCCGGGCACATCGACCTGTGCAACGTTCCGCTGCCGTCGCGCCGCACGCCTGGGAAGTGATCCGTACCGCGCACGGGCCCGATCGCGCCGTCCAGCGGCGCGCTCGCGCTGGCGCGGGAACAATTCGTCTATTGTCGGGACATCGTCCAGCCGAGCACGCCGGCCATAGGGGGCATTGACCGTATTACTGCTGGATGGATCTGTCTGGTACTTCTGGTGGGATTGACGCGACCGGCCGCCGCCGATCACCAACGCATGTTTCATCCAGCTTAGGAGGAGCCGCATGAATCCCTTCTTGGAAAGCAAGCGAAATAAGCCCAGCACCCTGCTATTGATCGTCGTGCTTGCAACGACCTTCGGTGCCTACAAGTTCCTGGGCGTCTACAGCACGCCACCCACCGAGGCGGTTCCCGTCGAGCGCATGGCGCGTCCCGGCGAAGAACAGCCCATCGCAGTCCCAGCAAAGGCCGGCAGCAGCGTGCTTGTTCGACGTGCCAGCGGCGAACCCTGGTTCAACTCCGCCGAGGGCAACTGCAAGCGACGCGTCGGCGTCCACGACAAGCCCTGTCGCCCCAATGCCACCGATCGCGCGCCGGAAGGCCGCGTGATCATGTCCCTGACCTTCATGGAGTGGGCCTACCGCGAGTCGCTGTAACGCCGCGCCAAGCGCCTCGCGGCGCGACGTCCTCACGCCAGCGGTCAAGACGCAACGGCGTCATCGGGCAATCCTTCGATCCACAATCCGCAAGGGAGAATGCAGTGATGGGCAAGCGATTGATCGCCGAGTTCCTCGGCACGTTCTGGCTGGTACTGGGCGGTTGCGGCAGCGCGGTGCTTGCGGCGAACTTCGGTGGTGAAGGCAACCCGTTGGGCATCGGCCTGCTCGGCGTCTCGCTGGCGTTCGGCCTGACCGTGCTCACCGGCGCGTACGCGCTCGGCCACATCTCCGGCGCGCATTTCAATCCGGCGGTGAGCCTGGGCCTGTGGGCAGGCGGTCGCTTTCCGCTCAAGGACCTGGTGCCGTACGTGGTGGCGCAGGTGGTCGGCGCGATCTTCGCCGGCTGGGTGCTGTGGCAGGTGGCCAGTGGCAGCCCGGACTTCGTCGCGCCCGACCCCGCCGCCGCCGGCGCGTTCGCCAGCAACGGATTCGATGCGTTGTCGCCGGGCGGCTACACGGTGGCCGCGGCGTTCCTGTGCGAGGTGGTGCTGACGGCGATGTTCCTGGTCGTGATCCTCGGCGCCACGCACGCTCGCGCGCCGGCCGGCTTCGCGCCGATCGCAATCGGGCTGGCGCTGACCCTGATCCACCTGATCAGCATCCCGGTCACCAACACCTCGGTGAACCCGGCACGCTCGACCGGCGTCGCGCTGTTCGCGGGCAGTGGCGCGATCGGCCAGCTGTGGCTGTTCTGGCTGGCGCCGCTGGTGGGCGGTGCGTTGGGTGGCGTGATCTATCGGTGGCTGGGTGAACCCGATCGCTGAGGCCCGCGGCCCGCGTCTGGGCTGATCCTCGCGACGGCCCGGATCGCAATCGACAACCGGCGGCGCGTCCCACACGGGGCGCGCCGCTGCGCTTTGCGGCACGCGCGGGCCGATGCGGTCTGACGCGGCGATGCCCACGTACGTCTGTCACACCTCCCCGCGGCGCATCGCGCCGGCTACGCTATGCCGCCCCGGCGACCCGGATCGCCGTTTCGCCCCCGCACAAGGACGTCATGACCTCCGCACCCCACGCCGTTCCCACCGCGCTTGCCGCCGCCTTTCCCACCCGGACGCTGAGCCTGCGCAACACCGGTGCCGGCGGCATCGGCGGACTGCTGCTGTCGCTGGTGTTTACCGCGGCCACCATTGCCGTGGCCTGGGCCGGCATCTCCAGCCTCGCGCCGGACTTCGTGATCCGCGCGAACGCGGTGCCGGTCGATGCGCGGATCGACGGTTCGTGCTCCACGCGCAAGCTGATCTTCACCGACTGCGACGTGACCATGGACTACGAGGTGGACGGCGTCGCATATTCGGTGGAGCGCTCGTTCTTCTTCATCGGCACCGGCGGCAACTACGAGGCGTCGGTGGTCCGGTCGGGCAAGGACCCGTCGCAGGCCACGCTGGACCTCGCGCTCGACAAGCTGTGGAACCGGGTGGGACTGGCCCTGTTCTTCCTCGCCTTCTGCGCCTTGCTCGGTGTCGGCACGCTGCTGGACTGGCGTCGCGGCGCGAAGGCACGCAGCCGGTATCGCGGGCGCGACCGGCGTCGGCTCACCCCGGTGATCGTGCGCATCACCCGCGTGCAGGTGATCAAGCGCAAGGGGCATCGCTACGACTATGCGGTGCACCATCGCGGCAAGGCGCGCCGCCGATGGCTGGTGCTGGGCAACGAAGAAGGCCACGCGTTTTTTCTCGGGCATCCGTCCAACGACGACCGCGCGCTGGCGGTGTACGCCCAGGGCGCCGAAGACCTGCCGATCCTGCTCGACGAAGGCCTGACGCGGCTGGATCTCAGCAACGACGAACGCGCCGCGCTGTTCGCCGCGCGCGAGTCCCTGACGGCCTGACCCGCGCCACGCCATTGCGTCGGCAGAACCGACGCAGACAACATCGACTCGGCAACGCGCACAGGCACCGCGCCGCGATGGCGGCCACACCATCGCCTGCGTTAGTCTGAGTGCGCTTGGGAAGAGCGCCGGACGGGGACCGGCATCGCATGGGAATCGCATTGACGCGCGAGCAGGTGCTGGCACTGGCACCGGATGCCGCATCGGCAAAAGCCGCCACCGGATTACTGTCGGACAGCAAGTGGGAGACGCTCGGCGTCGACGACGAGGCGCTGTGGGGAGAGTGCAAGGGCAGCGGCGCCAAGCCCTACCAGACCCAGGTGGATCTCACCGCGATGGTGTCGCGCTGCTCGTGCCCGAGTCGCAAATTCCCGTGCAAGCACGGCCTGGCGCTGTTGTTGCTGTCCGCACAGAAGCACGCGCGCCTGTTGCCGGGCGAACGCCCTGCGTGGGTCAGCCAGTGGATGGATTCGCGCCGCGACAAGGCCGCAAAGAAAGAGCAGGCCGCCGCCGAAAAGCCCGAGACCGATCCGGCCGCCGCCGCAGCGGCCAGCGCGCGCCGTGAGACCACGCGATGGAAGCGCATCGACTCCGGCAGCGCCGAACTGCAGCGCTGGATTGCCGATCAGTTCCGCCGCGGCCTCGCGCAAGCCGGCCCGGAGCAGCAGCACGAATGGCGCGCGATGGCCGCGCGCATGGTCGATGCCCAGGCACCCGGCCTGGCCCGGCGTGTCGAGGCCGCCGCCGAGCACGACGCGCTCGACACCACCCCGGCACAGCGCCACGCGCAACGCATCGAGCGCCTCGGCCTGCTGCAGCTGATCAACGCGGCCGTGTCGCGCCGCACGCAGCTCAACCCGGCGCGCGAAGCCGACCTGCGCATCGCGCTCGGCTGGGGCCACGACAAGGACGAGCTGACGGCCCATGCCGACCACGTCGATGACTGCTGGCAGGTGCTCGGGCAATGCATCGACGATCGCGACGCCAAGCTCAGCGAGCGACGCGTGTGGCTTCGCGGTCGCCACAGCGGCCGCTACGCGCTCGTGCAGGACTACGCCTACAACGGTCGTGGCTGGGAAGGGCTGTGGCGCGATGGCGCCAGCTGCACGGCCACCCTCGCCTTCCATCCCGGTTCGGTGCCGTTGCGCGCCGTGGCCGGCACCCAGACCGATGCCGCCTCGCACGATTGGCCGGAAATCGCGCTCGACGCCGCCATCGACCAGGCCTCCACGTGGTTCGCCACCAACCCCTGGTTGCAGCAGGTACCGATGCTGATCGATGCCGGCATTCCCACCCTCGACGGCGATGCGCGATGGCTGCGCACGGTCGCCGGCAGCTTGCCACTGCGGCTGGACACCGCCTCGTCGTGGTCGTTGCTGGCCTTCAGCGGCGGCCATCCGCTTCGCGTGATGGGCGAGTGGGACGGTCGCGCGCTGCGACCGCTGTCGGCAACGCTGCCGGGCGATGCGGCTCGTCGCTGGACGGCTGACGGCATCGGGAGCGCGGCATGAACCCGCTGTGGATCAAGCACGCCCTGGTCGGCGTGAACGGGCCGCTGCCGGCGACCCCGGCGCTGGACGGCAATGGCGAGGTCGATGCCCTGCTGGCCGCGATCGGCAGGCAAGGCGACGACCCCGCACTGCATTTCAGCCGTGCCGCCGGTGCCCTGGGCGCCTGCCGGCTCGCGGCGGTCACGCTGACGCATTCGTCCGAAGCGGTGCCGGCACCCGCCAGCGACGATCCGCGTGCGCTGGACATCGCGCACCCGTGGTCGGCGGCCCTCGCCGACGTCTTCGCCGATGCCCCACTGCGCCTGCAGTTCCAGGCCTGCCAGCGACTGGCCGAGCACGCCGCGCATCTGCCCACCACGGTGGTGCCGCGCGCACTCGACGCCGGACGCCGCAGCGTGCCGTTGCGCGCCGTGCTGCTGCCGGTGCTCGGTTCGCGCGGAAGGTGGCTGGCGCAGTTCAACCCCGAGTGGAAGTTCGCCGCGCCCAATGCGACGGCGGCCCCCGCCGAGGACGACAGCGGCAAACGCTGGGAGGAAGGCAGCTTCGACGAGCGCCTGCTGCATCTGCGCGAGTTGCGCGCGCGCGACCCGGTCGCGGCCCGCGCGCTGCTGCAATCCCAACTCGGCGAGTTCGCCGCGAAGGAGCGGCTGGGCTTCGTCGAGGCGCTTGCCGATGGCCTGCACGATGACGATGAAGCGCTGCTGCAGCCGTTGCTGAAGGACCGCAGCCGCGACGTCAAACTGGCGGCAGCCATGCTGCTCGCACGGCTTCCTGCCTCGTCGCACGCCCAGCGCCTGATCGGCTGGATGGCGCCTTTGGTCACCAGCAAGCGCAACCTGCTCGGCCGCACCAGTTGGCAGTGCGAAGCGCCGCAGGCACTGGACAACGCGTGGGCCACGGCCGCGATCGACGGCAAGCGGCCGCAGTACGAATCGCTGGGCGAGCGCGGTTGGTGGTTGTACCAGCTGGTTCGCCAGGTGCCGTTGTCGTGGTGGTCGACACACACCAGCATGAGCGCGGCGGAACTGATCGCCTGGTCAGGCAAGACCGACTGGAAGGACGCGCTGCATCGCGGCTGGCGCGAACGCGTCGGCGCCGACGACCGCGACTGGATCGAAGCGATGCTCGACGCCGGCGCCAAGGCGTTTGGTGGCGACCGCGCCGGACTGCTCGCGCTGCTGCCGACGCCGCTGCGCGAACGCCATTGGCCGAAGACGCTGGACGAGCTGTGCAGGCAGGGCCTCGTGGCCGACGTGGTGGGCTCCTGCGCACTCGGCGAAACCTTGTCGCCAACCTACTCTCGGGTGCTGATCCTCGGCTTGCGCATGGCGATGGGCAACGACCGCCTTCGCCACGACTACTACCTGCGCTCGCAGTTGCTGGAGCTGGCCACGGTGCTGCACCCCGACAGCCTGTCCGCCTGGAAACCCACACCGCGCCGTGGCGACGAAACCACGGCGATGGCCGAAAGCCTGCACGACATCGAGCGCGTTCTCTCGATCCGGTGCGCGCTGATGTGTTGAGCGCACGACGACTTTTCTGCCGGTTCGACCGACCTTCCCCGCCCCACCGCCATTCCCTGCCCTTGTCCCCGGAGTCCCGATGAGCACTGCCGTCCTGCGCCAGCACGCCGAACACCAATTCGCCGAAGAACTCGAGGCGTTGCGCAAGGTCGACACCCGCCAGCGTCCGCAGAACTGGCAGCTGTCGCCGTGGGCAGTGGTCACCTACCTGATGGGTGGCAAGCTCGACAACGGCTTCGTGGTCAGCCCGAAATACATCGGCAACCAGCGGCTGATGGAGATCGCCGTCGCCACGGTCGCCACCGACCGTGCGCTGCTGCTGTTCGGTGTGCCGGGAACGGCCAAGTCGTGGGTGTCCGAGCACCTGTCGGCGGCGATCAGCGGCGACTCGACGATGCTGGTACAGGGCACGGCCGGCACCAGCGAAGAGCAGATCCGCTACGGCTGGAACTACGCGCAGCTGCTCGCCAACGGCCCCAGCGAAAAGGCGCTGGTGCCCAGCCCGCTGATGCAGGCGATGAAGCTGGGCAAGATCGCCCGCATCGAAGAACTCACCCGCATCCCCGCCGACGTGCAGGACTCGCTGATCACCGTGCTGTCGGAGAAGACCCTGCCGATTCCGGAGCTGTCGGCCGAAGTGCAGGCCACGCGCGGCTTCAGCGTGATCGCCACGGCCAACAACCGCGACAAGGGCGTCAACGAACTCTCCAGCGCGCTCAAGCGCCGCTTCAACACGGTGATCCTGCCGGTGCCGTCCAGCGAGGCCGAGGAGATCTCGATCGTGGTCAAGCGCGTGGCCGAACTCGGCGTCGCCCTTCAGCTGCCGACCGAGCCGCCGGCTCTCAAGGAGGTCAAGCGCATCGTGCAGATCTTCCGCGAGCTGCGTAACGGCCAGACCGAGGACGGCAAGTCCAAGCTCAAGTCGCCCACGTCCACCCTGTCCACCGCCGAAGCGATCTCGGTGATCAACAACGGCATGGCGCTGGCCGGTCATTTCGGCGACGGCGTGCTGCGTCCGGCCGACGTGGCCGCGGGCATGATCGGCGCGGTGATCAAGGACCCCGTGCAGGACCAGGTGGTGTGGAACGAGTACCTGGAAACGGTGGTCAAGGAACGCAGCGACTGGAAGGACCTGTACCGCGCGTTCCGCGAACAGCTGTAAGCCACGATGTCAGACGACGCCGTTTCGATCTTCGGCATCCGCCACCACGGGCCGGGCTGCGCGCGCAGCCTGCGCCGGGCGCTGGTCGCGCTGCAGCCGGATTGCGTGCTGATCGAGGGCCCGGCCGGCTGCGAGCCGTTGCTGGTGCACCTGGTCGGTGCCGCGGCAAGTGCTGCCGCAACCGCGGCCCAGCCTGCATCGCAGGAGTCGGTTGCGCCGGCCGAACGGGGTGCGATGTCCACTGCCATCGACGTTGCGCTGCAGCCACCGGTTGCGCTGCTGTCGCATTGCGTCGACGACCCGCAACTGGCGGTGTTCCACCCCTACGCCGAGTTCTCGCCGGAATGGCAGGCGATGCTGTGGGCCGCGCAGGCCGGCGTGCCGGTGCGCTTCATGGACGTGCCCGCCTCGGCCAGCCTGGCCTGGCAACGCGAGCAGTCCCAGCGGCGCGCGCAGCAGCCGGGCGAAGCGGCCGACGCACTCGACGCACCTCCCGATGACGATGGCACTGGCGAGCAGGAAACCGCTCCGGGCGCCGCGGCCCGCATCGACGATTCCGGCGACGGCGCTCGCCTGCCGGCCGATGCGCCCACACAGGACCCGGCCACTGCGCCGCGACACGCCGATGGCGACGACGCCATCGCCCCCGATCCCGCCGCGGCGGGCGATGAGCGCTCGCCCGACACCGCCCAGCACGTCCTGCGCGATCCGCTCGACTGGCTTGCACGCGCCGCCGGGTATGGCGACGGCGAAAGCTGGTGGAACCACATGGTCGAGGAACGCGGCGACGGCGAAGGCCTGTTCGAAGCGATCGCACAGGCCATGACCGAACTGCGCGAGAACGCCGGCCTGCAATCGGGCCTCGACGCGACGCACGAAGCGATGCGCGAAGCGCACATGCGCAGCACGCTGCGCGAGGCCCGCAAGCAGGGCTATCAGCGCATCGCCGTGGTCTGCGGCGCCTGGCATGTGCCGGCGCTGGCGGCCAAGGTGAGTGCCGCGGCCGACAAGGCGACGCTGCGCGACCTCCCCAAACTCAAGACCCAGACCACCTGGGTGCCGTGGACCTACCATCACCTCAGCAGCGCATCGGGCTACGGCGCCGGCATCGATTCGCCGGGCTGGTACGAGCATCTGTGGAAGCACGGCGAGGACGACAACCTCGGTCCTGCCGGCGTCCGGCCGTCGCGCGCCATCGGATGGTTCGCCCGCGTCGCGCGCCTGCTGCGCGAGCACGAGCTGGACTGCTCCTCGGCCCATCTGATCGAGGCCTCGCGCCTGTCGGACACGCTGGCGGCTTTGCGCGACCGTCCGATGCCGGGCCTGGACGAACTCAACGAGGCCACCCGCAGCGTCATCTGCAACGGCGACGACACGCCGATGCGGCTGATCGCGCAACGGCTGATGATCGGCGATGCCATCGGCAGCGTGCCGACGGACGTGCCCACCGTGCCGCTGCAGCGCGACCTGGAAGCGCAGCAGAAGCGCCTGCGGCTGCGCCCGGAGGCCTTGTCGCGAACCGTCGACCTCGATCTGCGCAACGACACCGACCTGCAACGCAGCCAGTTGCTGCACCGGCTGTGGCTGCTGGATATCCGCTGGGGCGATATCGCCCGTGTCGGCCGCTCGGGCCGCGGCACCTTCCACGAGAGTTGGGAACTGGCCTGGGATCCACGCTTCCAGGTCGAACTGATCATCGCCAGCCGCCACGGCCACACCGTCGCGCTGGCGGCCACCACGCGCGCGATCGAACAGGCACGCGCGGCCGCCCATCTGCCGGAACTGGCCGCACTGATCGATCGCGTGCTGCTGGCCAACCTGCCCGGCGCAGTGGATGCGGTGGCCGCCGAACTGCAGGCACGCGCGGCCACCGACGCCGATCCGCTGGCCTTGCTCGGCGCGCTGCCGGCGCTGGCCAACGTCCACCGATACGGCAACGTGCGCAACACCGATGTCGCCCAGGTCGAGCGGTTGTTCGACGGCATCCTGCTGCGCGCGAGCCTCGGCCTGCCACTGGCGATGTCCGGCCTGGACGACGACGCAGCGGAAGCCGCACGCGGCGTGCTGCTGGCCGCCGACCGCGCCATCGACCTTCGCCAGGGCGAGGACCAGACCGCGACCTGGCAGCGCGCGCTGCGCATCATCGCGTTGTCGGAAAGCTCGGCGCCGCTGCTGCGCGGCGCCTGCGCGCGCCTGCTGCTCGACGCCCGGCAGCTGTCGGCCGAGGACGTCCACCAGCAGCTCGGCCTCAACCTGTCGCAGGGCAGCGACCCGCTGCCGGCGGCGCAATGGCTGGACGGCTTCCTCAACCGCAATGCCACCGTGCTGCTGCACGGCGATGACGTCTGGCCGCTGATCGACGCCTGGCTGTCGGGTCTGGGCCACGGCCATTTCCTTCGCGTGGCACCGCTGGTGCGCCGCACCTTCGCCGGCTTCGAATCCAGCGACCGCCGTGACCTGGGCGAGCGCGTCAAGCAAGGCGTCACCGCCCCACACCGCGCTGCACCGGCATTGCAATGGGATGCAGCGCGCGCGATGCGCGCCTTGCCGACCCTGCGCGAGCTGTTCGGCATCGCCACCACCGACGCACCGCCATGAACACCGACCCCACGCTTCCCGACGACGACATCGACGGCGCGATCGCCCAGGACGCAGACCGCGACGCGGGCCTCGACGCAAGCCTCGACGACGCCACGCCGACCAGCCGCGAGCAGCGCTGGCGCATGGTGCTGGGCAGTGACGCCGACAGCGGCTGCGGCGCACTCGAAGGCGACCTGATGGGCATGGACGCGGCGCTGTCCGCGCTGTACGAACCCGAGGGCAGCCACGGCCTCAAGCGCCGTGGTGGTCGCGGCGGTTCGGCGCCCAACGTGGCGCGCTGGCTGGGCGACATCCGCAAGTACTTCCCCCAGTCGGTGGTGCAGGTCATGCAGCGCGATGCGCTCGAACGCCTGGACATGCGCCAGATGCTGCTCGAGAAGGAAATGCTGGAGGGCATCCAGCCCGACGTGCACATGGTCGCCAACCTGATCGCCTTGTCGAGCGTGATTCCCGCCGGAACCCGCGAGACCGCGCGGCTGGTGGTGCGCAAGGTGGTCGACGAGCTGATGGCCAAGCTCGAAGAACCGATGCGATCGGCAGTCAGCGGAGCGCTGGACCGCTCGCGTCGTACACGCCGTCCGCGCCACGCCGAGATCGACTGGAACCGCACCATCCGCGCCAACCTGCGGCACTGGCAGGAAAGCCATCGCACGATCATCCCGCAGCAGCTGATCGGGTTCGGCCGCAAGTCGCGTCAACCGCAGCGCGAGGTGGTGCTGTGCATCGACCAGAGCGGGTCGATGGCCGCCTCGGTGGTGTACTCGAGCATCTTCGGCGCGGTGCTGGCGTCGTTGCCCGCGGTAGCCACCAAACTGGTGGTGTTCGACACGGCGGTGGTCGACATGAGCGACAAGCTCGACGACCCGGTCGAATTGCTGTTTGGCGTGCAATTGGGTGGCGGCACCGACATCCACCGCGCCGTCAGCTACAGCCAGCAGCTGATCCGCGAACCGCGCAACGCGATCCTGGTGCTGATCTCCGACCTGTACGAGGGCGGCGTCGAGACCAAACTGCTGGCCAGGGCGCAGGAGTTGGTGGCCGCCGGCGTGCAGTTCATCACCCTGCTCGCGCTCAGCGACGAAGGCCGGCCGGCCTACGACAAGGACCTCGCGGCCAAGCTCGCAGCGCTTGGCGTGCCGTCGTTTGCCTGCACGCCCGATGCGTTCCCGGGCCTGATGGCCGCGGCGATCCGCCGCGACGACATCAACCAGTGGGCCGCCGGCCAGGGCCTGGCGACCACGCGGGCAAACTGAGGTCGGTCGGCGTGCACGCCCAGGCCGGACATGCACGCCGACGTCGCGACTCGCCCGTACTTGACGGGCCGTCAACCGCCGTCGGGCCCGGCTTGACGCTCTCACGATTTCCCCGGCGTTGCCGCGCCCGGACACTGATCGCCGTCGGGATGGAGCCATCGCGACCGCGAATCACCGGCGCGTCCCCGGTGCGGACGAGGACAAGGTGATGTTGCAGCACCGGCAAAATGGCGAGGGCGACCGCCTGCGGTCGATGGCGGCGAACGGCGACGTGCCTGTCGCGCACGCGCACGATGCGGCGACGACGCAGCGGCCGTTGGACGGCCTCACCCGGCGCGGACTTGTGACGGTTGTCGCGGTTGCCAGCCGCCATGGATAATCGCGCGCCCAAACCACGCTTCGATGTAGCAGGTATGCGTCCGATCCGGTTCGTCGTTGCGACACTTGCCGTCGCGGCCATCTTCCCCGCGCTCGCCCTTGCCGGCCCGCCGGCGACCACCAGCGCCGCTGCCAGCCGATCGACGTACGGCCCCGTGGTGCAACGTGACCCGGCGAAGGTCCAGGGCGAGCGGCAGCGCTACCTCGATGGCCTCTCCGACGCGCTGGGCCTGCCGCGAACCAGCGCCCGACCGATCAGCCAGTACCCCAGCGCCCTCCCGGCCCCCGAAGCCCCGCACCCCACGGCCGTGCCCGCGGACTGCAACTGCCTGGCCGACACCCTGTCGATGGACGACCGCCTGCAGCGGCAATCCGTCGATCAGCGAACCGCCGTCGAGATCGCCAGGATCAAGGAATACTCCGCCCGCTTCCTGCGCGAGCAAGAAGCCATCCGCGAGCAGCACTACTGCGGACAAGGCGAAACCAAGCGCTTCGACTGGCGCACGCAGACGATGACGTGTGTGAAGGTGTATTGATCACGGCGCTGGGCTGCTGGCGGTGTAGCGACCTTGAAACAAGAAGGGCTCCTTTCGGAGCACTTCAAGTTCATGGAGTAGCGAGCCGAACGTCAGACCACCAGCTCCACCAACACCTTGTCGAACGCCACTTCACCCGCGAAACCGCCTGCACTCACGGCGACCCGCTGGTACTCGATGGCATGGGCGAAGATCACCGCCGGATCGGCTTCGAGCTTGTCATAGAGGCGCTGCAAGTTCGGGTAGTCGCGGCGGTCCACCACCTGGTGGTACTCGTTCCATCGTGCGATGCCAATGAAGTAGGCGTCGGCCAACGTACGGTGCGCACCAAGGAGCCAAGGCTTGTCGCCGAGCATGGCGGACAGGTCTGCGTGAACCTTTTCCACCTTGGCGCGGGCGAAATCGGTCAGCACCTGTTTCTCCACGCCGTCGCTTCCGTGCTCGAGCGCATGCCATAGCGGAACGTAGGAATTGAAGAACGCGGTGTTGAGGAAGGCCAGCATTTGGTTCAACCGGTCGAACTCGGGTGTCCCTTGCGCGAAACCCAGCTTGCGGTCGATGCCGCGTGCCGCGATGTGGTTGAGGATGGACATGCTTTCGCTGAGGAACTCGCCGCTTTCGGTCCGCAGGGTCGGTGTCTCACCCACGTTGTTGATGCGTCGGTACTCGTCGCTGGTGACGAGCTCGGGCATCTCAATGCGGCTGAGCTGGTAGGGCTGTCCCAACCATTCCAGCGCCACGATGGAACCGAAAGAGCAGCCCGACGGCACGCCATAGAAAAGGATCGGGGTCGTCATGATGAATCTCCTTGATTGGGGTTCGGCGCAGCGGTTGCTCGCCGTGGGGACAAGGTAGATTCGTGGACATTGGCCGTGTAGACGGAAAGAATGAGACTTATCGTCCACATGCGCAGACTTTGCCCGCCATGCTCAACCTCAACGACCTGGTGTACTTCGTCGCGGCCGTGGAGCAGAACGGCTTTGCCGCCGCGTCGCGGCGCCTGGGCATTCCCAAATCCACCATCAGCAAGCGCGTGGCCATGCTGGAAGACGAGTTGGCCGCGAGATTGATCCATCGCACGTCTCGCAGCTTCGTCCTGACCGAACTGGGGCGCGACTTCTTTGAACATGCGCACGCCGCGTTGATCGAGGCCGAGGCCGCCGAAGCCATCGTGCGTCGTCGACAGTCCGAGCCGAGCGGCACGGTGCGCATGACGGCCTCGATTCCCGTCGCGCAGCTCTACCTGGCGGAACTCCTTCCACAACTGGCGCGCCTTCATCCCAAGCTCCAACTGCACCTGGACGTGGCAGATCGCTTCGTCGACGTGCACCAGGAAGGCATCGATATCGCCGTGCGCAGCCATTTCGCACCGTTGCCCGATTCGGGCCTGGTGCAGCGTCAACTGATGGTCGAGCCGATCATTCTGGTGGCGTCGCCCGCCTACCTCGAGCAGCGCAAGACGCCGCAGTCTCCCGCCGACCTGCAACATCACGAGGGCCTGCTGACCAATGCCACCACGCCAACCTGGACGCTGTTCGACGTCTCAGGGGGACAGGCGCAGGTGTCGCCTCGTGTGGCAATGATCGCCAATGAATCCACGGTGCTGCTGGGCGCTGCAGCTGCCGGCCTCGGCATGACATGCCTACCCGAACGCATGTGCCGTGAACTGATCGAATCGGGAAAGCTTGAACACGTACTGCCGGAGTGGAACGCCGGCAGCGTCACCACGACCCTGGTCATGCCGCATCGACGCGGCCAACTGCCGAGCGTGCGCGCCACCGTGGAATTCCTCGTCGAACGCTTTCGCGAGATGCGCTGATCAATTCGCCCATTGAGGAAGCAGCTGTACTGAGTCTATGTCTGCTTTGGCCTGCGGCCACTGCGCCTTGCCCGGCCGACACCCTGTCGATGGACGATCGACTGCAGCGCCAATCGGTCGATCAGCGGACCGCCGCCGAGATCGCCAGGATCAAGGAATACTCCGCCCGCTTCCTCCGCGAGCAAGAAGCCATCCGCGAGCAGCACTACTGCGGACAAGGCCCAGACCAAGCGCTTCGACTGGCGCACGCAGACGATGATGTGTGTAAAGGTGTACTGATGCCGGCGCTGGGCTGCTAGCGGGGTAAGCGACCTTGAAACAAGAAGGGCTCCTTTAGGAGCCCTTCAAATTTCTGGTTGCAGCGCAGGTGGATCGAACTCCCCACCCTCGTATACGCGAAAATATGATTATGTCTCGATTGATGGCCAAAGATCGTCAATGAGTTGCCAAGGAACCCTGTCTTGAAGCGCCAGGCAGGAGCAGAGAATGCCAATGCGTTCCAGACTGCTCTTGAGTCGCTGGCTACGGTGAGTCCAAGTGCCGCCAAGATCCGATAGGCGAAAGAGATTTTCGCCAATTTTCCAGATCTTATTGTTTCCAGAAGGTATCGTCCTGTCGCCAAATTCGTACAGCGAATCCGCCACGAATGCTAGACATGATCTGTCGTCAAAGCTCCACAGCTCTTGATCAAATATATGGTCAATTTCTAGGATCTGGCCCAGCCGGAGAATTACGGTCAATAGCTCCGTCGGATTCGAGGAAAGCTCAAGAGACTCATCCAGTTGATCGCTTGCGCGAGCATAGATGTACCTAAACGCGCCCTTGCCGTCGATGGCTGTGTCGGCAAACATCGCGCGGCAATCTATTGATGACCGCATAAGGTAGCCGAGGATCTCTTCACTGATGTCGCGGGCGCCAACCGCCTCCGTGGCCAGCACTATGGCGGCAAGTGATGGCGCTTGTGCTTCGCTCACGGCACTGAAGCCACCGGGGTATGTGTCTAAGAGCCGGCGACAGATTGAGATGTACTGACTTGATGATGCAGAATCTGCAAGCTCCTGCGACTCGCTCTCGTAGAGCGAAAGCGATAGCCAACCGAGTGTTTCCAGAGTCCTAATCGGCAAATAGAAGAGGTCAGGAAGGCCGCCGCTGCCGTGGAGAAGCGCATATTCGTCAGATTCTAGGTCAACTAGAAGCTGGGAGCAGATGCTACGGCATGACTCGATCAAGAGCCCGGCAAGGCGTGACGAGACGGCCTCGACGCTTTGCTGGCTCATCCACTTAAGGAGGGCGCAAAGTGTGCCTGCGTAAATCCTTATAGGAAGCAACGCATCGTCAGATGACGCGAAACGCGCCAGGGTCGACATGCAGAAGCGATACGCGAGATCGCCAACTCTTTCTTGGTCTGCCTCGATGCTGCAAAGCGCCGCTCTTAGCGTGCCGATGTAGTCGGCGCTGCGCCATTCTTCCGGGTTCGAATAGTAGAGCCGCCACAAGGACGTAGCGGCCTCCCCGCTAATGGAAAGGGAACTCGTGGTGCTTGTAGTAAGGGCTAGTCGAAGATCAGTGTCGTGCTGAGAGTAGAGCGGGTTTGCGCAGAATCGGGATGCGCCATGCAGATTCAGCCCCCAGACGATCGGCGTTTGTTGAGCCCCGGCAAGAATGTTTCCAACGATTCTTCCAATTTCCACAAGCTCCAGCGTTGGAATGTCATCCCTGACGGCAATCTTTCCATCGATACAGTCAATCAACGTGCTGGTAGCAAGACCGCCGGCTGGGCTCTCCGCGGCGTCCTCGTTGCTTGCGGAGGCGGCAAATAGGGTTATTCCCGGGGACCCCGCTTCGCCGATCAACGACCCCTTGAGGATCACGTTTAGGTCTTCGATGAGTCCGCCGCTCTCACAAGCATCGATAATGATGTTCGTATGGATGGCCCGAGATTCAACAACCGCCCTAAGGGCATCGCTTAGCGAGAATGCCGTCATTGAAAGGGCGTCAAGTCGGGTGTCTCGAGAAGCCATGTAGAAGCTCGCTGGCCCAATACAGCCATGCCCGGCGAAGTAAATTGTTAACTCTTCAATCGGCTCTCCAACCAGTAGAAGGTCGCGCAAGGCATACCGGATCTCGTCGGAGTTAGGCGACAGAACGAGGCGAGAATGCTCAACGTTATATGCGCCGATCGCAGGCGAAGTCAGCCGTTCGAATATTCGCGTTGCGTCTAGCTCCGCGCCAATAAGGGGGCTTGTGTAGTCGTACTTGTCACACCCGATCGCCAACAGAAGTCTCATCGCTTGCTCCATACCCTACGAATCTACCTTTTCTTACAACTTCGGCGTCGATGGCAGCCTGCGTCTTCGCGGCTAGAAGCGCCTCAAATCTTGCTTTGGTCTCAGGGCTTGATTTAGCTTCGAGTTCATTTAGTTGGCGACCCGTCTCTGGAGATACATGCATTGTCGGCGGCGTGACTCGACCGAATCGGTCAGATGCAAACTGCACCTTCTCAATCGCCGCATACATCGCATCAGAGAGTGATGCATGGTCCTTGGCGGAAACGCTGTTGCCGACCGACTCGGCTGCTTGCCCTATCACGCTATACATTCGCTTTGCGAATGCGCCATGCATTGCCTCCGAGATTTCGTTTATCGCTCTCGCAAGCGCGCTGATATCGTTGTTTGCGATATCGGACAGCCTCACGACGAATTCAGCGCTGATGATTTCGAAAGATTCTCGCTCCGAAGAGCCGGTAGGATCGATGTTCCAAGATGCCCCATGACGGAGCCTGTGTATATTTGCGTTGGAAACAAAGGAGGAAGTCGCAGCCTTCTGCGCTTCGCCGATCTTCTCAGAAAACGCTTCCATGAATTCCTTGAAAGCCTTCGGCATAGTTGAATAGGTGCTTCGCGATGTTTTGTTTTCAGCGGTCATTGGTCGCAGCTCAATATGTGCCTTCGGGGCCGGTGAATTGCCTTCATCTGGTTGATTGGCTTAGCGCGAGATCGAACCATTTGGGTGAATGTTGAGAAGAAGCGCTAGCCTCCCAGCAAGTTGCGAACGCCAAAGTCAGCTCCAGAAGAATCACTACTCCACGCGCCTCCGGGATCGCGAAGTTGGCGACGAATTCCCGACCTAAACCTTTGAATCTGTTGGCACAGCGGAGGCGATCTAACTCCGACTTTCGCATTGCGAACGCGATGCCTGCCGGCGCGACCATTACGATCGAGTGGCCACCGCTCAGCCGGTTGGCACCGCGACGCGCCCCATCGACGCCTCACCCACCACCCCAAGCACGAATAAATGGCGCCAGCTGCGGGATCAGATCGACCGTGCCGTGCAGGGGGACGATCAGCCATAGCGATCGGGTGCGGGCCCACAGGACGCCGAAGGCGATGCCTGCCGGGGCGATCATCACGATCGAGTAGGCCACTGCCCAGCCGGGGGTGGCCACGGCGACGCCTTCCATCATGCTTGCCCCACGCAGCCATAGCCCGGGCGCGTGCGCCAGGCCGAACAGCAGCGATGCCCATGCGATGGCCGCTACCGGCGAGCCCGAGGCGATCGCGAGCTTTTCCTGCAGCACGCGGCGGAAAAGCACCTCTTCGGCCAGGCCCGCCTCCACCGTCTGCCACAGCCAGCAGGCCGGGATCGCCCAGGCCAGCGTCGAGGCGGACGGCGACAGGTCGGCCAGTGTCGTCAGGCCTCGCCCGAACACCGCCTGCAACGCCAGGTAGGCCAGCGACATCCACGCGAACACCCACACGAGGCGCTTCCATCCCAACGGCCCCGGCCGGTGCTGTCGCCAACGCGCAAACAGCCAGACCGGCAGTACGACCATCGTCGCCAACTTCACCAGCAGCTGCACCACCGATTGCGCGGGTTCGTCCGGGTATGCCTGCTGCAGGGCCGAGAATCCCCACCCCAGCGCCAGTACCGAGAACGCCAACAGGTACAGCAGCATCGCCGGCAGTTGCGCGGGTTCGCCCGGCGCAGGCGATGGCAGTGAACGCGGCTTGCGCGTCAGCACCCAGGCCAGCAACGGGAACACCACGCCCAACACCGCCAGCAGGAACAGCGGCTCGAACAGCGAAGCGTCCGGCCGGCCCTGCAACGCCACCAGAGCCAGCACGTAGGCAACCGCGGCGACGCTCACCGCCACCACGGCGTGGCGGCGCGAAGGGGTGCGGGCGGGCTCGGCGCCGAGGGTCATGACGGGCATGGTGCACGCTGCGATGGCGCGCGCCCACGGCCGTTGGTCACCCGCCTCCGGCTGCGGGTGCCAGCTTCACGAAGTGGCCCACGAGGTCGCCCCAGAACGTCGCCGTCGCGACCTCGGTATTGTGGCCACCCGTTTTCCGTCCCGATGCCGACACGATGCCCGCTTCCCGATTGCCGCCGACGGCTCCTGCCAACCGGTCCGCCCCCACCGCCCATCCGTCCGCCACCAGTCAAGGTGGTCTCAGCCATGGCATGAAGCCGCGGCAGTTGGTGATGATGGGCCTGGGCACCGCGATCGGTGCCGGCCTGTTCCTCGGTTCCGGCATCGGCGTGCGGGCCGCCGGCCCGGCGGTACTGGTGTCCTACCTGGTGGCCGGGTTGCTGGTCATCATCGTGATGCGCGCGCTGGGTGAGATGGCCGCGGCCAAACCGTCCAGCGGTGCGTTCTCGGTGTATGCGGCCGACGCGATGGGCAAGACCGCCGGCGCGACCGTCGGCTGGCTGTGGTGGGCGCAGGTGGTGATCGTGATCGCCGCCGAATCGGTCGGCGCGGCCGGCCTGCTGGCAACCGTCTGGCCGGCGTTGCCGGTGGCGACGATGTCGTTGGTGTTCATGGTGGTGTTTACGGTGATCAACCTGATGGGCGTCAAGAACTTCGGCGAGTTCGAGTTCTGGTTCGCGATCCTCAAGGTGGCGGCGATCATCGCGTTCCTTATCGTCGGCGCGCTGCTCCTGCTGGGCCTGCTGCCGAACGTGCCGTCGCCGGGGTTGTCCAACTTCACCGCCCACGGCGGTTTCGCGCCCAAGGGACTGGCCGGCATTGGCGCGGCCCTGCTGGTGGTGATCTTCGCTTTCGGCGGCACCGAGATCGTCGCGGTGGCCGCGGCCGAAACCCGCGACCCGGAGCGCAGCATCAGTCAGGCCATCCGCACGGTGGTCTGGCGGATCATGGTGTTCTACATCGGCTCGTTGAGCGTCATCGTGGCCGTGGTGCCGTGGACCAGCGAGTCGCTGGCCTCGCCGTTCGCCGCGGTGCTGCAGGCGGCCAACATTCCCGGCGCGGCCACCGCGATCACGCTGGTGGCGGTGATCGCACTGCTGTCGGCGCTCAACGCCAACCTCTATGGCGCCTCGCGCATGATCTTCTCGTTGGCCGAACGCGGCGAGGCGCCGCGCGTGCTGTCGCGCCTCAACCACCGGCAGGTGCCGGTGATCGCGGTGCTGTCGTGCGTGGCATTCGGCTTCTTCGCCACGCTGCTGGAATCGTGGTATCCGAACAAGGTGTTGCCGGTGCTGTTGAACCTGGTCGGATCGACCTGCCTGCTGGTCTGGACCATCGCCCTGGTCTCGCAGCTGATCCTGCGTCGCCGCGCCGACCGCCGCGGCACGCCGCTGCCATTTCGCATGTGGGCCTTCCCCTACATGACCTGGCTGGGCCTGGCGATCCTCGTTGCGATCTTCGCGCTGACTCTGCTGGACAAGGGCTCGCGCGTGCAATTCCTGTCGACGCTGACGCTGACGCTGGCCATTGCGGCGGTCATCGAGCTGGCGCGTCGGTGGCGAGCGCGGCGCGCGGGCTGATCCAAACGTCTGTCGCACACTACCGCCCGCAGGCCCGGCATTGCCGGCTGCGGGCGGGCCAACGGATGCACGCTCGTGGGTGAATCAGACACCCCACAGCGCGCGTGCTTCCTCGGCCACCACGTCGGGGCGTTCTTCCGGCCAGAACAGCTTGCTGCCTTCCAGCCGTCGGACGCCACGCGAGTTGCCGAAGCTGCGGTCGAGGCGATCGGGGTCGGCCGGCGAAAAGATCGTGTCGCCCATGCCCCACACGATGCGCGTGGGCACCGTGCACGCCTTCAGTGCCGGCTCGATGCCCAGCAGCGAGTTGCGCTCCAGGGCGACGGCGTACGCGTGCACCTGCGCCTTGCGTTGCGGAGACGCCAGCAACGGGGCGAAGTAGCAGTCGATGGCTTCGTCGGTCGGATTGCGCGGGTCGAAGTAGCACATGCCGCCAATGCCCTCGGGCGAGCGCGCCAGCGCCTTGTCGGCATGCCAACGCCCCAGCCACTGGTCGACGAACTGCCCCTTCCTGGACAGCTCGATGACCGGCAGCAACGCCGGCGGCGGGCAGTCCTGCGCCTCGTCGCAGTTGGTGAGCAGCAGTGTGCGAACGCGCTCGCGATGCCGGGTCACGAACAGTTGCGCAACCGCGCCACCGCTGTCGCTGGCCACCAGATCCACCGTCGCGATCGAGAGCTTGTCCAGCAGCGCCACCAGCATCTCGACCTGGGCGTCGGGCGAGACGTCCTGGTCGTCGGCGATCTCGCTGTAGCCCAGGGCCATGAAGTCCGGCGCAATGCACCGTCGATACGCCGACAGGCGATCCAGGGCGCCACGCCACTGGAAGCTGTTGAGCGGGAAGCCGTGCAGGAACAGCGCCACCTCGCCCGCACCGCGCTCGACATAGGCGATGCGACCGAACGCGGTCTGCGCGAAGCGACGCGACGCGTGGAACGCCGCGGCGTCCATCGCGCCCGCCGCGACCGGCGTGGTTGCCGCCGCCGTCGATGCCGCGCCCGCTACCTGCGGCAGCCACGCGGCAAGCACGCCGCCCGCCATCGCCCCACCCGCCATTGCCATGAACTGCCTGCGTTGCATGTCCGTCTCCGTGCCAATGCCAGCCCGTTGCTGTGGTGAAAGAATCGGTGCACGCCGGCAGACGATCAATGACGTGTCAGGTCATGCCGGCATGATCCGACAGGTCATGGTTTCGCCGCACCACCCGGCCTTACCATCGCCGCATGGACATGCGCATCGGCCACTCAACCACCCCACCCGTCACCGCCGTGGCCCGCGTCGGCGCGCTGCTACGCGAGTGGCGCGCGGCGCGGCGATGGAGCCAGCTCGATCTCGCACTCGATGCCGGGATATCGACGCGGCACCTGAGCTGCGTCGAAACCGGCAAGGCGACGCCCAGCCGCGAGCTGCTCGCGCGCTTGGCCGATGCGCTGGACATGCCGCTGCGCGAACGCAACGCACTGCTGGTGGCCGCCGGCTACGCCGCGCACTACCCGGAAACATCACTCGACACCCCGGCGCTTGCCCAGGTGCGTCGTGCGATCGAGTTCATCCTCCAGCAACAGGAGCCCTACCCGGCGTTTGTCCTCAATCGGCGCTGGGATGTGCTGATGGCCAACCGCGCCGCGGCGCGCGTCAACCGTCTGGTGATGGAAGGCCGCACCAGTGCGCACGCCAACATGATCCGGCAGATCTTCGACCCGGCCGACCTGCGCCCGGCCGTGGTGAACTGGGAGGACGTCGCCGGCGACCTCATCCGCCATCTGCACGACGAAGTGGCGGCCAACCCCAACGACCACGCGGCACGTGCCCTGCTCGAGGAGGCGCTGGCCTATCCCGACGTGCCGTCGCGATGGCGCAGGCGCGAGCTCGGCACGGTGCCCGCGCCACTGCTGACAACGGTGCTGCGCAGCGGCGAACGGCAACTGCACTTCTTCTCGACGATCACCACCTTCGGCACGTCGCGCGACGTCACCGTCGACGAGTTGCACATCGAAAGCTGCTTCCCCGTCGACGACGCCACCGCCGAGCTGTGTCGCGCGCTGGCCAACGAAGACACAGGCGCCTGAGCCGCGCCGCGCCCGGCCAACGCCCGTTGCCCGAGGGCGCCCGCTAGCCGGCCCACGCCGATGGCGGCGAGCATGCCGATGCATCGCAACGGCCAGCGGCGCCGTAGCATCGAGACGACATCGAAAATGCCCGTCCGGACGGGCCGTCGCCCCCGTTTCCACCCCGCCCCCGGCCCGGTTCATCGCCGCCATGCGCGTTTCGTCGCCGCGGCTGGGATTTCCGGGCCCGCGCCCACTATTCTCGGCGCCGATCCCAACACCAGCGGAACTCTCACGTGATCACCCGATTCCTGTTCGTGGCCCGCCTCGTGTTCGCGTGGTTCTGGCTGGTTGTCGTGCTGAGCATGCTGTGGGAAGGGATTGGCCTGGACTCCTGGCCGGTCGCCGTGGCGGGAATGCTGGCCATCGGCTTCGTCATCACGCGCGCCGTCTCGCACATGTGGCGCGTGCGCCTGCTCACCAACAACGCCAGCCTCAACGCCGAAGTGCTGGGCAATCGCCATCGCCGCCAGATCGAGATCCCGCTCGAAGCGGGCGAGGCGTTCGACCTGCTGGAGGCGGCGATCCGCGAACTGCCGCGCGTCCATGACATCGAGAGCGCACGCGACAGCCTGCAGATTCGCGCCAAGGTCGAACGCCTCGACCCCTACGGCAGTAAGGCGCCCGGCCCGTACAACCCGTTGAACTGGTTTCCGGTGCCCCGCAACCAGATCCTCGCCACCGTGACGCCACGCGATGGCACCGGCGGCGTCATGCTGGTGTTCGAACCCGAGAGCGCGGCGTGGACCGACTGGCTCCGCGTCGACGACGGCACCAATCTCGAGAACGCCGAGGCCATCACGCGCGCCATCGCACGGCGCGTGGCCGATCGGCGTCGTGGCGAACAGACCGCCGTCGCGCAGACCGTCACCGAGAAGGAACTCACCGTGGCTAGGCTCAGCCTCCTGCATGCGCAGGTGGAGCCGCACTTCCTCTACAACACGCTGGCCAGCGCGCAGTACCTCACGCGCAGCGAGCCGGCCAAGGCCGACGAAATGCTCGGCCACCTGATCCAGTACCTGCGCCATTCGCTGCCCCGCACCGACGAGTCGCTGTCGACGCTGGGCGATGAGCTCGACCGCTCGCGTGCCTACCTGGAGATCCTCCGCATCCGCATGGGCCCGCGCCTGGCGCTGCAGATCGACGTGCCCACCGAGCTGCTGTCGACGCCGCTGCCGCCGATGATGCTGCAGACGCTGGTCGAGAACGCCATCAAGCATGGCCTGGAACCCAAGCCCGGCGGTGGCACGGTGTGGATACTCGCGCGCTCCAACGAAACGCAGCTGTCAGTCACCGTGGCCGACGATGGCCTGGGCCTCAACTCCGGCATCGGCGGGACCGGCATCGGCCTCAAGAACGTCAGGGAGCGCCTGCGACTGCTGTACGGCGCGGAGGCGTCGCTGTCCATCGTCGCCAACTTCCCCAATGGCGTGGCGTCCACCATCTGCGTTCCCGCACAGGAGTTGCAGGAACACTCACAGAAGCACTCCCAGGATCAGGCGGTGCGTCGTGCCTAAGTGCATCGTCGCCGAAGATGAGGCGCTGCTGCGTCAAGCGTTGCTGGATGCGTTGCGCATTGCCTGGCCGGAGCTGGACGTGGTGGCGCAGTGCGAGGACGGCGCCAGTGCGCTGGAAGCGATCGACGAGCACCGTCCCGACGTCGCCTTCCTCGACATCCGCATGCCCGGACTGACCGGACTGGAAGTCGCCAGCGCCGCCGCCGAGGCAAGTCCGGACACGCAGGTGGTGTTTGTCACCGCGTACGACCAGTACGCCATCGATGCCTTCGAACGCGGCGCGATCGACTACCTGCTCAAGCCGATCGCCGCCGACCGTCTTGCCGCCACCGTGCGCCGGCTGAAGGCACGCGCCGCGGCAGGACAGACCGATGCCGCCGCCCTGGCGGCGCTGATCGGGCAGCTTGGCGTGAACCTGCCGCGCACGCAGGCGCAGGCGCAGACACCACTGACCTGGATCACCGCCAGTGCCGGCCGCGACACGCGGCTGATCCTGGTCGAAGACGTCGCCTACTTCCGCGCCGACAACAAGTACACCACGGTGGTGACCGGCGACGGCGAAGCGCTGCTGCGCACGCCGATCCGCGACCTGCTGCGCGTGCTGGACCCGGCGGTGTTCAAGCAGATCCACCGCTCGACGATCGTGAACATGAAGGCCATCGCGTCGATCGCGCGCGACGACACCGGCAAGGGCGTCGTCCGACTCCGCCAACGCCCGGAAGCGCTGACCGTCAGCCAATCGTTCATGGCGCTGTTCCGCAACATGTAAGCAGGCACCACCGAGCATGCACCGCGCCCCGGCGCCCACTCCCTACAGGTGATCCATGCGTAGCGTTATTGCGATGATCTATTTCCTGCTCGCGTTGTTCGGTTGCGACATGCGCGGCGGCAACACCATCGTCAGCCGCGCCACCGTCGACGGCGTCGACATCGTCCACAGCGAAACCCGCGTGACGACCGGCATGGCCTGGTTCGAATGCATCACCAGCGCCAGCGGCAACTGCCACTACCGCCTGTTCCGCGTCGAGGCGCCGCAGGGAGGATGCGCGGCCGGCAATCCCGCGTCCACGATGCCCGCCTGCACGGCACCGGCGTTCGCGCAGTTCGTGGTGGCCGCCGGCAAGGTCCGCGAGATGGCGGGCCTGCCCGCGGTCTTCCGTCCCTGCGTCAGCCACCAGGCCGGGTCGGTGATGCCCGACTGCATGCCGGTGGCAAGCGCATCCGCAGCAGCGCGGCGTCCTACCCCGTAACCGCGACGACCAGAAGCCCGGCGGCGAACGATCGCGCAGGACGCGCTTGATGCCGCCAGTGGCCCGACGGAAAGACAGACGCCCGCGTCCCTTCAAACGCGGGCGTCTGCCCTTCAGCGCGTCGCCGCATCGCGGGCGATCTCGCCCACGATGCGGCAGTCACGCGGTCACGCTTAGAACTTCAGCCACAGACGCGCGAAGTACGCCGCGCCGTTGAGGCCGAACTGCACGCTCTCGAACACGTGGCCGTTGTCGGTCTCGTCGGGGTTCTGACGGGTCGGGAACACATCGAACACGTTGGCCGCGCCGATCGTGAACTTGGCCTTCTCGCTGAAGTTGTAGCCCAGGCTCACGTCGGCCGAGGTCTTGGCGGCGTAGTGCTGGTTCGGCACGCCAGCGGCGGTGCCCGAGAACGTGCCCAGCGTCTGCTCGCCGAAGTGGATCACCTTGATCCCGCCCTCCCACGCGCCGTAGGCGTAGTCGAAGCCGAGCACGGCCTTGCTGCGCGGCGCGCCGTTCTCGACAAACAAACGGTCGCGCTCGGACAGCAGCGTTTCCTCTCGGCCCGCCAGCGCCGGCGGCGTGTTGACCTGGGTCACCTCGGTCTTGCTGTAGTTGGCGCCCAGGTAGCTCTTCAGCTTGCCGCCCCACAGGTCCATGTCGTGCGACACGGTCAGGTCCACGCCCTGCGTGCGGGTGTCGACGGAGTTGAAGAAGAACCGCGCCAGGCCGACGCCCAGGTCGTCCAGGATCGGCCCGATCAACGGGTCGGTGTTGTCGAAGTCGCCGCTGAGCACGATGCGATCGTCGATGTCGATGCGGTAGGCATCGAGGGTCAACGACAGGTTTTCGCGCGGCGTCCAGGTGACGCCCAGCGTGGCGCCGGTGGACGTTTCCTCGGTCAGGTTCGGGATGCCCGCGGCCTGCGCCAGCGCGCTACCGTTGGAGGCGATGACCACGTCGACCGGTTCGCCGCTGATGAAGTCGGTGATGGTCGAGGAGAAGTACTTCTGCTGCAGCGACGGCGCACGGAAGCCGGTGCTGACCGAGCCACGCAGCAGCAGGTCGTCGGTGGCGCGGAACGCCATCGCAAGTTTGCCGTTGGTGGTTTGGCCGAAGTCGCTGTAGTCCTCGTAACGCACCGCCGCGGCCATCATCAGCCGCTCGGTGAAGTCGATTTCGACATCGGCATACGCCGCCCAGCTGTCGCGCTTGCTGTCGGTCACGTCGCTGGGCTGGAAGCCGGGGAAGCCCTGGCTGCCCGGGTTGCCGCCCACGCCGGCACCGTCGTAATCCAGGTAGGAGCCCGCCTCGCCGGCGCGGATGCGGTAGCGCTCTTCGCGCTGCTCCAGGCCGAAGGCGACGTTGAAGCCGCTCAGCACGCTGTCGAAATAACGCGACACATCGAGGTTGGTGGTGTTCTGCTGGAACGAGAAACCGCCGGCATCGAAACTGGTCGGGCTGATGCCCGCGCCGCCGTTGAGCAGGTCGAGGTTGGCGATCGAGGCGTTGAGCGTGCCGTTGATCTGATAGCGCAGCTCGTTGTAGCCGAACGTATGCGACAGGTCGAAGTGCCAGTTGCCCACGTCGCCGCGCGCGCCGACGATGGTGTAGCGATCGTTGAGCACGCCATCGATGAACGGCACGAAGCCGTCCGGGTACATCGCCGGCGAGTTGCGCGAGGGAATGTCGTCGCTGCCGATGCCGCCGCGCGCGAACGCGGCCGAAGACGCGTCGCGGTTCTGCATGCCGGCGGTGAAGTAGAGATCGGCCGCCTCGCCCAGCGGCAGGTCGCCGTTGAGGAACAGTGAGCGGTTCTGCACTTCGCTGTCGCCGATGATGCGCGGGCTGCCCTTGGGCTCGGAGCGATCGGAGCGGCCACGATCCTGCCACTCGCCGGTGACCGACAGGCCGCCGCCCATCGAGAACTCCACGCCGCAGTAGCTGGACGCCAGCCAGTTCTCGCCGTCGCCGCGCGAGTACTCGCCGTAGCCGAACACGGCCTCGCAACCCGGTCGACGCTTGAGCGCGATATTCATCACGCCGGCAATCGCATCGGAGCCGTACTGGGCCGCCGCGCCGTCACGCAGCACCTCGACGCGGTCGATGGCCAGCAGCGGGATCGCGTTGAGATCGGTGCCGGTGTTTCCGCGGTTGCGGGCGCCGTAGATGTTGACCAGCGACACGGTGTGATGGCGCTTGCCGTTGACCAGCACCAGGGTCTGGTCGGACCCCAGGCCGCGCAGCGCGGCGCCGTCGACCAGATCGGCGCCGTCCGCACCGGTCTGGCGTGTCGAATTGAATGAAGGTGCTGCGTACTGCAGCGACTGGGCGAGGTCGAACTGCGCACCCGACTCGGCCTGCTCGGCCATCGGAATGACGTCGACCGGCACCGGCGTGCTGGTTTCCGACGAGCGGTCGACGCGTCGCGAGCCGAGCACGCTGATCGAATCGAGTTGCTTGGCACCCTCGGTGCCGGTGGTCTCCGCGTCCTGTGCCTGCGCGTTCAGCGCGGTCGCAGCCAGCGGCAGTGCCAGGGCCAGCGCGATCGCGCGACCCAGTGTGTTGCGCCCAGCAAAACAAGCCATGCCTTTCCCCTTCCCCAAGTGGTGGATCCCCCATAACCCGGCCGAGCCTACGATGCGGCGCGGGCGGGCGTCCATGGGCCAGCGCCCGAACGCGCAAACCGGCGGGAAGGGAAAGCCGGGGTCCGGGGCGGTCGTCACGCTTGGGAAATGGGGGCACGCCGCCAAACCGGCGGCCGCGGCGCCACGCCGGCGACCCGCCTATTCCCCGGCGGGTTTCGCGGCCAGCGCCTGGTGCTGGAACAGGCACATGCGCACGACGCTGCGATAGCGCCCGTCGCTGAAGAACTCATCGACCAAGATGCCTTCGCGCTGGAAGCCCGCGCCTTCGTAGACCTTGATCGCGCGGGCGTTGTCGACGTCCACCACCAGGTACAGCTTGTAGAGGTTGAGCACGCGGAACGCGTAGTTGATCGCCAGGCGGGTGGCCACCTTGGCGTAACCGCGGCCCTGCTGCTCGGGCGAGATCATGATCAGGAACTCGGCGCGCCGGTGCAGGTGGTCGATCTCGACCAGCTCGACCAGGCCGACCCGTTCGTGGTTGTCGTCCTCGATGATGAAGCGACGCTCGGACTGGTCGTGGATGTGCTTGCGGTACAGCTCTTCCAGTTCGACGTACGACTCGTACGGCTCCTCGAACCAGTAACCCATGATCGTGCGGTTGTTGTTGAGCAGGTGCACGAAGCCCAGGTCGCTGCGCTCCAGCGGACGCAGGCTGACGCCGTCTTCGCGTGCGCCGCGCGTGGGACGCGTGGCTTCTGGCCGGTCAGGTTTGTGCATGCCGCCACCCTAGCCGATCTGCGTGCACGGGTGAATGAGGGCGGGCGCCGCCCTCACGCATTCTTTTCCCCCCCGCACCTAGGCTCACCGCACACACGCAAAGAGAATGCCGCCATGCCCCTGTTGCGCCTGCGCATAACCGGCAGCGAAGACCACGTCCGCGCGATCGGCAACCTGCTCACGAGCATCGATGGCGTCGAGCACGTGGAAGAGGTCGCCGACCTGATGCCACACATGGACGACGTCGATTCCAGCTCGGCTGGCCTGCGCAGCGACAACGCCGGCGGCGAGGTCCACGAGATCGAGATCGACGCCCCCAACCCGTCGACTGCCGAGAAGGTTCGCGAGGCGGTCGAGGCGCTCGCCTTCGATCTGGACGTGCTGGTCGAATTCGAGGTCGAGGAAGAGCGCTGAGGCCGCGGCCGACACGGGTCGCTCGCGCCCGACAGCGCCCGCGCGATTGCGCGCGGGCGCGGTAGGCTCATTCGCCCAGCCCGCGCCCCCCGGGCCGTCAATCACGGCGGATGGCTACGGCGTGGGGCCGGCCTTGTTTGCAGTGTTGCGGCCGCGGCGCCTGCGCCACAGCTTGAACAACCACAGCCCGCCGATCCCGACCACGGCGATCGGCAGCACGCCGGCAAGCACCCGGATCAACACGGCCACCACCGTGGCAAAGATCTCGGCGAAGTCGTCGATCGCTTCGCCGATCACGCTGCCACCCTGCTGCGAGCCCGGCATGGTCAACACGATCGTGAGCTTCTGGGTCTGGATGCGACGCTGGTGCTGCGCGCCCTCCTGGGTCGTCGCGGCCAGCTGCGCTTCCAGTTGCGCCATCCGCTCCGACAGCGACATCAGGTCCTCGATCTTGATTCCCGGCCGTGCCTGCAACTCGAGCAGACGCGTGTGCTCATTGCGCAGTCGCTGCTCCGTCAGCCGGTTGTCGGTGATGGCCTGAGCAAGGTCCTGCGCCTGCGTGCTGCGGCTGCCCAGTTCGCCTCCGACGCCGGCCATCGTCACCAGCGGCTCGATCGCCTCCGGCACGGCGCGCATCTCGATCTGTGCCTCGGGCGAATCCCCACCCTGCTGGGTGACGCCAAGCACCACGCACGCGCCGAACTTCCCGTTATTGCAGGCCTTCTGCACGGCCGTCGCCTGGGCGGCGATGCGGTCTGCCGACAGCTCCACCACCGCCCGGTGTTCGTAGGCAAGCATGACCTGCAGCGGGTTGGCCGCGCGCGGCCCCTCGGCCTTCGCCGGACCGGCGTCGGCTGCCGTTGCCGCGGACTCTCCGCTTGGCTGCTTCGCGCAACCCGCCACCGCGGCTGCCATCGCCAACGCCAACCACCAGCTCCTGCAACGCATCGGCACCGCTCCATCGGAAAGAGGCCACGGTAGCGATGCCACCGATCACCCACAAGCGGCACGAACCATGCCAGAACGCCGTGACCGAGCGTTCGTCGCGGGAGCCCGCACCGTATCCCGACCACACCCGCGCCCCGCGCCCGTGGCTGGCTATGATGTCCGGATACCCAGACCGCAGCGGTGGCGGCCGTGTCCGACGAAAAGCGCATCGAACCCTACGACAAGCCTGCCGGCGGCTGGGACGCGCTGAAGGGTTCGTGGCAGGCGTTGCGTGAACAGGAGGTGCTGGTCAAGGGCGCGAACACGCTGCTGCGCGCCAACCAGCCGAGCGGCTTCGACTGCCCGGGCTGCGCCTGGCCCGACCGCAATCCGCATTCGACGTTCGAGTTCTGCGAGAACGGCGTCAAGGCGGTCGCCAACGAAGCCACCAGCAAGCGCGTGACACGCGAGTTCTTCGCCCAGCACCAGGTCACGTGGTTGGCCGCGCAGGACGACCACTTCCTCGAAGCCCAGGGCCGGCTGACCGAGCCGATGGCCTACGACGCGGGCAGCGACCGCTACCAGCCGATCGGCTGGGACGAGGCGTTTGCACGCATCGCCGCCGCCCTGTGGGCGCTGGATTCGCCGGACGAGGCGATCTTCTATACCTCCGGGCGCACGTCCAACGAGGCCGCGTTCCTGTACCAGTTGTTCGTGCGCGAGTTCGGCACCAACAACTTGCCCGACTGCTCCAACATGTGCCACGAACCGTCGGGCGTGGCGCTCACCGAACAGATCGGCAGCGGCAAGGGTTCGGTCACGCTCGAGGACTTCGAGCACTGCGACGCCATCCTGGTGTTCGGCCAGAACCCGGGCACCAACCACCCGCGCATGCTCGGCGAGTTGCGCGCCGCGGCCCGACGCGGTTGCCGCATCGTCGCGTGCAATCCGTTGCGCGAGCGCGGCCTCGAACGCTTCACCAACCCGCAGTCCACGGTCGAGATGATGACCGGCGGCAGCACGCCGCTGGCCAGCCTGTACCTGCAACCGCGCATCGGCGGTGACCTGGCGGTTGCGACCGCCATCGCCAAGTTCGTGATCGAGCGCGACGGCGTCGACCGCGACTTCATCGCCCGTTACACGCACGGGTACGAGCCGTTCGCCGCGTCGTTGCGCGCCACCGGCTGGGACGAGCTGCAGCACGAATCCGGGCTCGATCGCGCGCAGCTGGAAGAAGCCGCGCAGGTCTACCTCGACAGTCGCGCCACGATCCTGTGCTGGGGCATGGGCATCACCCAGCACAGGCGCAGTGTGGCGACGATCCAGATGCTGATGAACCTGTTGCTGCTGCGCGGCAACATCGGCCGACCCGGCGCCGGGCCGTGCCCGGTGCGCGGCCACTCCAATGTGCAGGGCGACCGCACGATGGGCATCTACGAAAAGATGCCGGCCGCATTCCTCGATCGCCTCGACGCCGCGTTCGATATCGCGTCACCGCGCGCCGAAGGCTACGACACCATCGCCGCCATCGAGGCGATGCATGACGGTCGAGGCAAGGTGTTTTTCGCGATGGGCGGCAACTTCGCCACCGCCACGCCGGACAGCGAGCGCGTGCATGCCGCCCTCCGCCGCTGCGCGCTGACGGTGCAGGTCAGCACCAAGCTCAACCGTTCGCACCTGGTCCACGGCCATGACGCGCTGATCCTGCCGTGTCTGGGGCGTACCGAGATCGACCTGCAGGCAGGCGGTTTGCAGGCGGTCACGGTCGAGGACTCGATGAGCATGGTGCACCTGTCGTCGGGCATGAACCCGCCGGCATCGCCGCAACTGCTGTCCGAGCCGGCGATCGTCGCGCGCCTGGCGACCGCCGCGCTTCCCGCCAGCCGCACGCCGTGGCTGGAGATGCTGGCCGATTACGACCGCATCCGCGAACGCATCGCCGAGGTGGTCGATGGCTTTGGCGACTTCAACCAGCGCGTGCGCGTGCCCGGCGGCTTCCACCTGCACCACCCGTGTCGCGACCGCGTGTTCCCGACCGCCAGCGGCAAGGCCGGCTTCTACGTGCATCCGCTCGACGACGCCCTGCCCGCGCTAGCGGGACCGGTAACCGGCGCGCACGAGTCGACGGCAACAACACCTCCGGCAATGTTCACCCTGATGACCGTGCGTGCGCACGATCAGTACAACACCACCATCTACGGCAACGACGATCGCTATCGCGGCGTGCACGGCCTGCGCCGCGTGTGCTTCATCTCCACTGGCGACCTTGCCCGCCTGGGCTACGACGATGGCGACCTGGTCGACATCACCTCGGTGTGGCCCGACGGCGAGCGCCGTGTCGAGGGCTTCCGCCTGGTCGAGTACGACATCCCGGCTGGCTGCCTGGCCGCGTACTTCCCGGAGACCAACGCGCTGGTGCCGCTGGGCAGCCACGCCGAGCGCGCGCGCACGCCGGCGTCAAAATCCATTCCGGTGCGACTGACGCGCAGCGCCGAAGTCGAAGCGCGCTGATGGCCGGGAGACCGACGATGTCCACCCACAACAACCCAGCAGACCACTTCGATCCGGAATCGCCGGACTTCGATGTCGACCCGGCATTGGCATTGCTGCAGCTTCTGGCGGTCGAGGACGGCCAGTCGATCCATCGCGTCGCCAAGCGGCTCGGGCTCGAGATCAGCCAGTTGCAGCGCCTGCTCACCGCGCTTGGTGACAACCCCCAACTCGGCGGACTGGACCTGATCGAACAGCGCCGCGACGGCGAACGCACGCTGCTGTTCCTCACCGAACGCGGCCGCGTGCTGTGCGCTCCGGGCTGACCGGAAATCGCGACGCCATGCGCACCGATCCGGACGATCGCAACGACACCTCGCGCGCCCTCGCCGGCGTGCAGGCCCAGCGCGTCCGGGCCGACGGCGCCCCGGTGCAACGCGGCAACGACGACGAGGTGGTGATCGAGGCCCCCGTGGCGTTGCTCTACAACGGTTCGGCGTTCGCGGTGATGATGGCCAGTCCGAACCATCTCGACGATTTCGCGCTCGGCTTCGCACTGAGCGAGGGCATCGTCGCCAATGCCGCCGAGTTTCGCCTGGTCGACCGCGTCGACAGCGCCGATGGCATCACCCTGCACGCGGCGATCCCGCAGCAACGCCACGATGCATTGCTGCAACGTCGCCGCAGCCTGGCTGGCGCCAGCGGCTGCGGCCTGTGCGGGATCGAGAGCCTGCGCGATGCACTGCGCCCGGTGCCCCAGGTCGCCTGCGAGCAGCGCCCCGAGCTGGCGACGATCACCACCGCACTGCGCGAACTGGCGCAGTGCCAGCCGATCAACGCGCGCAGCGGTGGTGTGCACGCGGCGGCGTTCCTGCCGTTGCCTGCGCGCGCAACCGGCACGGCGCGCGTCGGCGCCGACGACGGTGCGCGCATCGCCAGCACCCTGGTGGTTCGCGAAGACGTCGGCCGCCATAACGCACTCGACAAACTGATCGGTGCCCTGGCCCGCTCCGCGCCCCCGGGCGATCCCGCCGCCGGTGTGTTGCTGGTGACCTCGCGTGCGTCCTACGAAATCGTGCACAAGGCCGCCGTCGCCGGGTTCGGCATCGTGGTCGCGATCTCCGCGCCCACCGACCTGGCCATCCGCACCGCGCAGGCCGCTGGCATCACACTGGCAGCCTTCGCGCGCGGCGATGGGCTCAACATCTACAGCCATCCGCAGCGCATCGCGGGTGTGCCGCCCGGCGCGCCGTCGGGGACATCACCGGACGCGAGCTGAGCGCTCCACGAAGACGCGCCATCTCGGCAATTCGCACGCGGCCACCCCGCCAACGCCGCGGCTTCGCGGCCGGCCTCACGCGCACCCACCAGAACCCCCAACGCAGGCTCCCCACCCAGCCTTCGGCCCATGCCAGGGGGGCGGTCGAGGCGATATCCTGCGCGCATCGCGGCCGCGGCCGCATGAACGGAATCGTCACATGTCCCTGCGTGCCACCCCGCTTGCCGCGGCTCTGCTGACCATCACGCTGGCCGCCTGCCAACCACAGGCCACCCCGGCACCGACCGGCAACCAGCCCGCCGCGACCAGCGCGGCCAGCAGCCAGACCGACGCGCGCTTCGCCGATCTCTCCCAGCGCTGGCTCGACGGCTGGTTGCAGTTGCAGCCGGTGACCTCCACCCAGACCGGCGACCACCGCAACGACACCGCGCTCGACGACTTCAGTGCCGCCGGCCGGCAGAAGATGATCGACTTCAGCAGGAAGATCCTCGCCGAGCTCGACACCCTGGATGTGTCCTCGCTGTCGCGCGAGAACCAGGTCGACGCGGCGATCCTGCGCAACCAGGTGCGCTACGACATCTGGACGGTCGAAACCCTGCAGTCCTGGGCCTGGGATCCGCAGCTTTACACCGGCACCGCCGGCAGCGCGATCTACACCTTGATGGCACGCGACTTCGCGCCGATGCCGCAACGCCTGAAGTCCGTGACCCAGCGCATGGAGAAGCTGCCGACGCTGTTCGCGCAGATGCGCGAGAACCTCGACCCCAATCGCGTACCGAAGATCCACGCCGAGACCGTTGCCAAGCAGAACAGCGGCCTGTTGAGCCTGATCGACGAGCTGGTAGCGCCCAACGCGAAGTCGCTATCCGGCGCCGAACGCAAACGCCTGGACGCGGCCATCGCAACGCTGCGCACCGCCGTCGCCGACCAGCAGAAGTGGCTCGACGAAACGCTGGTGCCCAACGCCAAGGGCAACTTCCGCCTCGGCCAGACCCTGTACGACGAGAAGCTGGCCTTCGCGCTGAACTCGCCGCTGACGCGCACCGAAATCCGCACGCGCGCCGAGGCGGCCATCGGCGAGACCCGCCGCGAGATGTACGAGATCGCCCGCAAGCTGCTGTCCGAACGCCCCAACGCCCCCAACCCGATGCCGCTGCAGCCCAACGACGCGCAGCAGCAGGCGGTGATCGAGGCGGCACTGGAGCTGGCCTATGCCGACCGTCCGGCGCGCGACAAGGTCGTCGAGCTGGCCAAGCAGTCCACCACCGAGGCAACGGCGTTCGTGCGCGAGAAGAACCTCGTGTCGGTACCGGACACGCCGGTGCAGGTGATCCTGATGCCCGAGTTCCAGCGTGGCGTTGCGGTCGCGTACTGCGATTCGCCCGGCGCGCTCGACAAGGGCCTGGACACCTTCTACGCGGTGTCGCCGATTCCCGATGCGTGGACGCCTGAACAAGTGGACTCGTTCCTGCGCGAGTACAACACCCGCTCGATCCACGAGCTCAGCATCCACGAGGCGATGCCGGGCCATTACCTGCAGATCGCGCACTCCAACAAGCATCCCTCGACGCTGCGCGCCGTGCTGGGCTCGGGCTCGTTCATCGAAGGCTGGGCGATGTACGCCGAGAAGGTGCTGGCCGACGCGGGCTACATGAACAACGATCCGTTGATGCAGCTGATCCAGCGCAAGTGGGCGCTGCGCGCGATGGCCAACGCCATCCTCGATCAGGCGATTCACGTCGACGGCATGAGCCAGGACGACGCGATGAAGCTGATGACGCAGACCACGTTCCAGCAGGAGCGCGAAGCGGCCGGTAAGTGGGTGCGGGCGCAACTGACCTCGGCGCAGCTGCCCACGTATTTCGTCGGCTACAGCGAGCACCTGGATCTGCGCCGCGAAGTGGAGAAGCGCGATGGCAAGGCGTTCGACATCAAGGCCTACCACGACAAGGTGCTGTCGTACGGCTCGCCGCCGGTGCGCTTCGCGCGCGAGCTGATGCTGGATCAGCCGATCAAGTGAACCACCGGCCCGCTGCGTGTCGCGGGCCGGCAAGACACATTCCCCGAACCGGCGCCGCAAGGCGCCGGAGTCGTTTCAGAAGCTGCGTCCGTCGATCTTCACCACCGTCAACGCGTCCACGTCGATGCCATCGAGGCAGCGCAGGTTGATCGCCGCCATCGGCTTGCCATCAGGGCCAACACCTTCGCTGAAGGTTGCGATACCGCAGGCCGGGCAATGGTGGTGGGTCAGCCGGTGGGTGTTGAAGCGGTACGTGCCCAGGTCGGCTTCGGGCGTGGTCAGCGTGAACGTCTCGCGCGGAACGAACCACAGCAATCCGCCACGCTTGAGGCACATCGAACAATTGCAGTCGTATGCCGATCCGATCTCGCCATCGACCATGAAGGCGATGCGGCCGCAATGGCAGCCGCCGGTGTGGGTGGTCATTTGCACGCTCCCTGGTTGCTTGTCAGTGCCGATTCCATGCGAGCGACCGGTCTTCGATGCGAGGATACACGTCACCTGCGCGGCCGAAACCCGGCATCGCCACGCTGTCGTAACCGACGCCGCGACACGCTGATGCGCACGCCATCGGCACCATTCGAGGGACACGCCATGAACCGCACCGCGTCGACTGTGATCCCCTGCCTGCGCTACCGCGATGCGCTCGCCGCAATCGAATGGTTGTGCACGGCATTCGGCTTCGAACGCCACGCGGTCTACGCCGACGGCAACACCGTGCACCACGCCCAGCTCACGTTCGGCGAAGGCGGCATGATCATGCTGGGATCGGTCGACGCTGGCGGCGAATGGGGCGAGCGCATGGCGCAACCCGACGAGATCGGCGGGCGCCAGACGCAGAGCTGCTGCGTGATCGTCGCCGACGCCGATGCGCACTTCGCACGCGCCACCGCGGCCGGCGCCGTCGTCGAGATCGCCCTCGCCGACCAGGACTACGGCGGTCGTGGCTATGCCTGCCGGGATCCGGAAGGCCACCTGTGGTGGTTCGGCAGCTACAACCCCTGGACCGACGCCTGAGCCCGAGCCCATGACACCCACACGCAAGTCGCCCGCGACATCCCCATCGCCGTCCGTCGGCGTCGACGTCGCGCGCGACGACGGCACCCCGGCAATCGACGGTATCCGCGTCGGTGTCGGCGGCTGGACCTATGCACCGTGGCGGAAGAATTTCTATCCGGCCGGGTTGGTGCAACGCCGCGAGCTCGAGTACGCAAGCCGCCGACTCAGCGCCATCGAGGTCAACGGCACCTTCTACGGCGCACAGAAACCGGCGACGTACGCGCAATGGGCCGCGCAGGTGCCCGACGGTTTCGTGTTCTCGCTGAAGGCGCCCGAACGCATCATGCGATCGCGCGTGCTGGCCAAGGCCGGTGGCGCGATCGACGCCTTCGTCGGCGACCTCGCCTCGCTCGGCGATCGCCTGGGTCCGCTGGTTTGGCAGTTCGATCGCGGACCGTCCATCGATCGCGCCGACTTTGCGGCGTTCCTGGCGCTGTTGCCGCGCACGCTGGACGGCCGTGCGCTTCGCCATGTGCTCGACGTGCGCGACCTTGCCTTCGTCGACGCCGACTACCTGGCCATGGCGCGCCAACACGGCATGGCGACGGTGTTCACCGACTCGCCCGAGCACCCGTCGTTCGCCGACCTCACTGCCGATTTCGTCTATGCCCGGTTGATGCAATCGCGCGCGGACATCGACAGCGGCTACCCCGACGACGAACTCCAGCGCTGGGCCGATCGCGCGCGCCAGTGGTCGGCAGGTGGCGAGCCGGACGATCTGCCGCGCCTCGATGCCGGGCCCGCACCGGCGACGCCGGCTCGCGATGTGTTCGTGTTCTTCATCGCGTCTGCCAAGGAACGCAACCCGGCCGCGGCGATGGCGCTGATCGAACAATTGCGACAGGACACCCGGTAACGACGCCCCGCACGAGCTTGAATGCGCCTGGCGACGCGGCGTGCACGTTGCCGTGCACGCCACTCCAGCAGACCGCCTCGGGTAGGCGTCGTCGTTGAACGCCGCGCCCGCGCGCAGCAACTACGTGCGCTTGTGCGCCTCGACGATGATGCGCTTGTTGAGTATCCGCACCGCCCCGACCATCAGCAGGCGCAGGTCGTGGACGATGTAATCGGCCAGCGCGTCGTCGTCGATGTCGTCGCCTTCGATGTCCAGGCGGAACTGCTGGCCCTGTATGCCGCCGCCGTTGCTGAAGTCGATCTCGAAATCGAACACCACGCGCTTGTCGTTCGTTGCAGACGTCGCGCTCATTTGCCGGCCCTCTGGCTCATGGCCACGCTGCCCAGAATCAATGCACCGGAAATGCCCATCGTCAGCGTCAACGGCTCGTCCAGCAGCAACCAGGCCCAGGCCACCGCGAACAGCGGCACGAGGTAGGTCACGGTGGCCGCGCGGCCGGCGCCTATGCGCTGGATCAAACGGTAGTACAGCGCGTACGCAATGCCGGTGCAGAGCACGCCGAGCATCGCGGCCGCACCCCAGGAACGCATCGGAATCGGCTCGCTCGGCCAATGCGCCAACGCGAACGGCAACACCAACAGCGCCGAGGCGCCCAGGGTCGCCGCCGCCACCGCGGCGGGCGGCAAGCCCGTGAAGTGACGACGCACGAGGTGCGCACCGACGCCGTACAGGAACGCCGCGGTGCAGCCGGCGACTACCGCCCAGCCAATGCTCGCGCCGGCGGTCTTGCCGCTGGCCAGCACCACCACGCCGGCAAAGCCGACCAGCAATGCCACGCCGCGACGCAGGCCAATGGATTCCTTGAAGAACAGCATCCCGACCAGCGCGGTGAACAGCACCGTCATCGCATTGGTGATGCCGCCCACGCCGGCCGGTGCGTTCTGCGCGGCCCAGGCGAACAGCACGAATGGAATCGCCGAGTTCAGCACGCCGATCAGCGCCAGCTTGGGCCACAACCGGGGCACCATCACCGCGCGGGCGCGCCACAGGAATGGCATCAGGACCAGCGCACCCAGCGCCAGTCGGATCTCCACCAGCGCAGAGGACCCGAAGTCCTTCGCGGCGATGCGCATGAACAGGAACGAAGCGCCCCAGATCGCGCCGAGCACGGCGAGTTCTAGTGGCGTGCGCCAGCTGCTTTCGCGACTGGCGGGTAACACGGTGGCGTGGGCGACACTGTTCATCGACGGGTCCTGAGGGAGCGAAGGTGTTACCGGAATGACCGGATCAACCCTGGGTCGGGTGGTAGGAATGCAGCAGGGCATCGGGGCTGCCGCCGGAAGCGATGAATCCTGCCTGCGCGACGTTCATGCCCAGCAGGCGCACACCGGTTTCACTGCGGGGGCGGTGCCGGGTGTCGGGCGCAAACCACACCCAGGTGCCGGGCCCGTGGAGAGCGCCATCGTCCTCGATGACCTCGCCACTGAGCACGTAGAACATCTGGCCGGTGTCGTGGTGGTCCGCATGCGGCCATTGGCTGCCCGGGGCCATTTCGACCAGCCAGGCGCGCACGCCGGGATTGCCCGGCAGGGTGCGTCGGGTGCAGCCGGGGCCAACCTCGACAGCCTCGATCTGGTCGACCTGCAACGCGTTGACCTGGGGGAGGATCGACAGCGGGTTCGGGGTATCCATGCGCCTTCACACGAGTCTGACTGTTGTCTTCGGGCAATTCTCCGTTCTACCGCGGCCGTTACAAGCGCATACTTTCGGCGTCAGACACAAACCATATTTGAGGCTCTTATGGCATTGCGTGCGGACTGGCTGCCGGCGCTGGCGGCGTTCGAGGCGGCAGCGCGTCACCAGAACTTCGCCCACGCGGCCGAGGAGCTGCACCTGACCGCCAGCGCGGTCAGCCACCACGTACGCAAGCTCGAGTCACGCCTGGCCGTGCCGTTGTTCCAGCGTCACGCGCGCGGCGTGTCGCTCACAGCCGAGGGTCGCCAGCTGGCCGACGCCGCGGGCAGCGCCATGGCGGACATGGACGATGTCCTGCGCAGCCTGAGCGCGGCCAGCGATGACCGCGAACGCGTGCGCGTCACCACCCTGCACTCGCTGGCCTACAGCTGGCTGATTCCGCGCCTGCCGCAATTGACCGCGCTGCACCCGGGGTTGCGGCTCAATGTCGACACCGAGATCGCACTGACCCGCTTCGACGACGGCGGACCGGACCTCGGCATCCGCCACGGCCCCGGCAACTGGCCCGGACTGACCGCGCACCACCTCATGGACGACAGTCTGTTCGCGGTGGCATCGACGTCGTTGCCCGGTGTCGACGCGGTGCGCGACGCCGCCGATGTGGCGCACTTGCCGCTCGTTTCCGACCTGTCCCGGCAGGGCTGGCACGATTGGTTCCGAGCGGCCGGCGTGCATGGGGTCCGGCTCGACGAGCGCCACAGTTTCAGCGACGCCACCGATGCCCTGGCCGCTGCGACGCACGGCCTGGGCGCGGCGCTGGCGCGTGCGCGCATCGCCAGGCCCTACCTCGGCGACGGCCGCCTGCATCAACTCCCCGGTCCGGTGCTGAAGGCGCGCTGGGGTTACTACGTCGTGCACCCGGCTCACCGTCGCCTGCGGCCCGCGGCGAAACAGGTGCTGGACTGGCTGATGGCGGTGGAGAAGGACTGAAAACCGCACACGCGCCCGGACACGCGGCCCGCGCGCAACGCGACGGCCCAGGCCACCTGCGCGTACCGTATGCCGGACACTTCGCCAGCGACCGCGCCGCGACCGCCGCCGGCGCCACACCGGTTTCCCCTGCCCCGGAATGCCCGATCGATGCCCATGTCCGAAAGCCGCAAGGCCTACCTGCAGATCCACTTCTGCGTGCTGCTGTGGGGTTTCACTGCGATTCTGGGCAAGCTGATCACGATGCCGGCCTTGCCGCTGGTGTGGTGGCGGATGCTGATCGTGGTGGCGGTGCTGGCGATGCTGCCGCGGGTCTGGCGCGGGCTGCGTGCGATGTCGGGGCGCTTGCTGATGGCCTATGCCGGGATCGGCGTGCTGGTGGCCCTGCATTGGCTGACGTTCTATGGCGCGATCAAGCTGGCCAACGCCTCGATCGGCGCGACCTGCATCGCCTTGGCGACGGTGTTCACGGCGATGGCCGAACCGTGGCTGGCGCACACGCGCTTCTCGCGGCGGGACCTCGCGCTGGGCATCGCGGTGCTGCCGGGCGTGGCGCTGGTGGTCGGTGGCGTCGATCCGTCGATGCGCGTCGGCATCGCGGTCGGCGCCGTTTCGGCAATGCTGGTGGGATTGTTCGGTTCGTTGAACAAGCGCCTGGTCGAGCACGGCGATCCGCTCACCGTGACCGCCATCGAGCTGGGCGCCGGCACGCTGGCGCTGACCCTGCTCGCGCCACTGATGTCACACGTTCCGCTGCTGGCGGACGCGTTTGCCGGCGATCTGCTGGTCCTTCCCGGTGCGCGCGATGCCGCCTACCTGCTGGCGTTGTCGCTGGTTTGCACGTTGCTGCCCTTCGCATTGTCGCTGGTCGCGCTGCGGCACATGAGCGCGTTCGCCGCGCAGCTGGCGATCAACCTCGAACCCGTCTACGCGATCGTGCTGGCCATCGCCCTGCTGGGCGAGCAGCGCGAGCTGACGCCGCAGTTCTACGTGGGCGTGGCGATCATCCTCGCAGCGGTGTTCGTGTACCCGCTGATCGGCAACCCGCGACCACTGCAGCATCCCGAGGTGCTGGGCACCTCGGAGGCCAAGGGCGTGGCCGACTAGGCGTGATCTCTCGGCGGGTTGCTACGGCCGTACCCGGGCAAATGGCGTCGGGCTTGAGCCCGACCTACAGCCGCCCGACCTACGCACCAACGTAATCCTGTGACCGTAGGGTGGGCCCTGGCCCACCGGATGCGCGCGGCGCACAGCGGAACCGCGCGGCAAGGCCGCACGGCGCACTCGCAGGACGCCAATAAGCGAAGCGCATTGCGCCGAATGCTGGATCGACGCCCAGCCCTCGATCGACCTTTCACCGCGCCGGCAGACAAGCCCGTTCCGGCGGCCTATCCTTCCGGCTCGTTGCCGCCATCGACCACCCGGAGACACCATGGATTCCAGCGTCCAGCAGGACCTCGCCAAACTGTTCCTGCGCATCGTCCTGGGCGCGCTGATCCTGCTGCACGGCGTGGCCAAGCTGCGCGGCGGCATCGCCGGCATCGAGGGCATGGTGCAGGCGCACGGACTTCCCGGCTGGCTCGCCTACGGCGTGGTGATCGGCGAGGTGATCGCTCCGCTGATGCTGTTGGCCGGCTACCACGCGCGCATCGGCGGCGTGGCGATCGCGATCAACATGCTGGTGGCGATCGCGCTGGTGCACATGGGCGAACTGGGCCGGTTCAACGGCCAGGGCGGTTGGGCGATCGAACTGCAGGCGATGTTCCTGGTGACCGCCGTCGCCATCGCCCTGCTTGGCCCGGGCAAGTACAGCGCCAACGGACGCTGAGCCGCCGCCGCGGCACGGCGTGCGGGCCGGCTCCGGACGGCCGGGGCGACCCGCTAGATCCGGTTGACCCGGAACTTGCGACCCTTGATGCGGCCTTCGCGCAGGCGCGCGAGCGCGGCGTTTGCCTGGCCGCGCGCGATCGCGACATACGAGCGCGTCGCGAACACGTCGATCTTGCCGATCGCCTCGACCTTGAGCCCGGCGTCGCCGGTCAGCGCACCGACGATGTCGCCGGGGCGCAGCTTGTCGGTCTTGCCGGCGTCGATGCGCAGGGTCACCATCGCCGCCACGGGCACGTTGCCGCCCTTGCCCGCCAGTGGCGTGGCGCGCTTCCACAACAGGCGCCCGCCCTGCTCGGTCTCGATCTGCTGCGCGCGCGACACCTCGCGCGGCGCCACCAGGCTCAGCACCACGCCGCCCTTCCCGGCGCGGCCGGTGCGTCCGATGCGGTGCACGTACACGTCCGGATCGGTAGGCAGTTCGAAGTTGACCACCGCGGCGAGGTCGGCGACGTCGAGGCCGCGCGCGGCCACGTCGCTGGCCACCAGCACGGTGCAACTGCGGTTGGCAAAGCGCACCAGCACCTCGTCCCGGTCGCGCTGTTCCATGTCGCCATGCAGGGCCAGCGCGCTGAAGCCGTAGTGTTCGAGCGAGCCAACCAGCTCCTCGGTGTCGCGGCGCATGTTGCAGAACACCACGCACGATTCCGGCCGGTACTCCAGCAGCAGCGCTGCCAGCAGCGGCGCCTTGCGATTGGGCTCGACCTCGAAGAACAGCTGCTCGACCGGCAACTGCCCGGCCGCGGCCTCCACGGTCACTTCGGCCGGATCGCGCAGCATGTCGTTGCCGATCTTCCGGATGGCGTCGGGGAACGTCGCCGAGAAAAGCAGGCCCTGGCGGGTCTTCGGGGTCTTGCCGATGATCTCGCGGATGGGCTCCTCGAACCCCATGTCGAGCATGCGGTCTGCCTCGTCGAGCACCAGCGTGCGCACGCCGCTCAAGTGCAGCGCCTTCTTGCGCAGCAACTCCTGGATGCGGCCGGGCGTGCCGACCACGACCTGCGGGTCGTGCGTCTCCAGCGACGCCAGCTGCGGCCCCAGCGGCATGCCGCCGCACAGCACGGAGATCTTGAGGTTGGGGATGCCGACGGCAAGCTTGCGCAACTGCTTGCCGACCTGGTCGGCCAGCTCGCGCGTCGGGCACAGCACCAGCGCCTGGGTCTTGATCAGCAGCGGGTCGAGGCGTTGCAGCAGGCCGAGTCCGAACGCGGCCGTCTTGCCGCTCCCGGTGGGGGCCTGCGCGATCAGGTCGCGCCCGGCCAACACCAGCGGCAACGCCCGCGCCTGCACCGGCGTGAGCCGCTGATAGCCCAGCGCGTCGATGCCCTGCAACAGGGCCGGCGGCAGGTTCAGCGAAGCAAAGGAAAGGTCGGCCGTGGCGGCTGCGGCGGTGTCTGGGGTGTTCTCGGTCATGCGACATGATCGCAGCAATCGCCGCACGGGCGTGAACCCGCGGGCCTTGCGCGTCGAACCGGGACGCAGCCACTGGGATTGCCGGGAACTGGTTGCCCTGGCGGTGGCACTCCCTGGCGGCGCTCTTCGGAGCTGAAGCCCGCAAGCGGCCAACGGGCCGCAAAGGGTTTGTCGCCTCAGCCGCGGGGCTTGGCGGCGGCCTTCTTGGCCGTGCGGCTTTCGCGCTTGAGCGGAGCCCCCACCGGGCAGATCTCGAACGCGAACTGGGTCAGGGTGTTGACCAGGTTGTCGGGCACCAGCTTGTAGACCACGAACTGACCGCGGCGCTCGCTGCTGATCAGGCCCGCGTTGACCAGGACCGTCAGGTGCCGCGATACCGCCGGCGCGCTCATCGCGAAACGCGCGGCGATATCGCCCGCCGGCAGTTCCTGCTCGGACAGGTACGCCAGGATCTGCCGGCGCGGCCCCGATGCCAGTGCTTCGAAGATCTTGTCCTGCTTCATCGTCGGAACGGCTTGGCGCTTGCGCGGCGAGTGTGGGTGTCAATCATCATAGCCTCCGCGCCGCCCCGGCAGCCGATGCCAGGCGAAGCCGAACACCAGCGCCGCCACGGTGGCCAGCGCACCGGCGAAGCTGGCCGACTCGATGTTCTGCAGCCACCACCAGACCGTCGGGGTGCCACGCTCGAGCAGGGTGACCTCCATGCCATGCCAACCCGTCGTGTAGGTGGTGCCGCTGCCGATCGGGGCATTCAGCACCGCCATCACCAGCACGGGCAACGTACCGGAGAGGTAGCCGGCAGCGGCCAGGCGCCAGCCGTGGGCGCGGCGGAATCGCCACAGCACGGCAAACACCGGAACCCCCAGCAGCACCACGCCCGCTGCTGCCACCACCGCTACGATCAGGCTGAAGGCGAACAGGCTGCGCCACGCATCGGCACTGGGCAAGCTCGCGGGGCCGGCTACCGCGCCCGCCCCAACCCACAGCACCACCATCACCAACACCACCGACAGCACCGCCGCGATGCTTGCCCACAGGGTTCGAATCAGCACCGTCGCGCCCTCAATGGCGCGGCAGCGGCGGAATCGCCGCGTCGCGGGTCGCGTCGTTGACCCAGCCCGACACCGTCCGGCCGTAGCGCGCGATCATCATCATGTTGAAGAAGTGCATCGCGCCAAGCACCAGCACCGACACGCCGATCTTGCTGCCCACGTACGGCAGGGCATTCTGCGTCGCGCCAATGAGGTTCCAACCGTCGAGGCGCACGGCGATGAAGCCGATGTTGATCAGATAGAAGCCCACCACCAGCAGGTGGTTGGTCGACTTCGCCAGGTGCTCGTCCTGTCCGAAGCACTTGACCAGGAACACCTCGCCCGTGCGCGACAGGGTGCGTGCCACCCAGATGGTCATCGCGATCGAGATTGCCAGGTACGCGATGTAGCTGATCTGCAGGTTCATGTGATTGCTCCGTTGGTTGATGGGCACTTTTTAATTAACAATATTGTTAATTGCTTAATTAGCTTGTGTCAACAACCAAACCCAGGCAGTGCAACCGACCCCTGACGCCCGCGTGTGACGATCCGCCCCTGCCTGCGAATCATGTGTTCGACTACGACAACCGGAACGGGCGGGACATGGAGCAGCTGGCCTTGGACAGCACGGCGCAACAGGCACGGGCCACCCGGCAACGTTTCGGCGCGCTGCTGGAAGCGCACCGCGGGATCGTGTTCAAGGTCGCCAACACCTATTGCCGAAACCCGGACGACCGCGACGAACTGGCACAGGAAATCGCCACGCAGCTGTGGCGTGCGTACCCGGGCTACGACCCGCAACGCGCATTTCCAACCTGGATGTACCGGATCGCGCTGAACGTGGCGATCTCGCATGCGCGCGGCGATGGGCGGCGTCGCCGCCATGCGGTGCCGTTGGACGACGCCGTGCACGAGCCGGTCGGCGACGATGGCGACGGCTTCGAGGTCGACGACCAGGTGCGCGCGTTGCAGCGCTTCATCGCCGCGCTCGACCACTTCAACCGTGCGCTTTTGCTGCTCTACCTCGAAGAACACAGCTATCGCGAGATCGCCGAAATCCTGGGCATCAGCGAAACCAACGTCGCCACCAAGATCAGCCGCCTCAAGCAGCGCATCCGACAGGAACTGGCCTGACCCGGCGCCCGCGTCCTGCCCTGCCCCCGATCACGAAGGAACAACCATGGAACTCGACGACGTCAAGGCGGCCTGGAAGACGCTCGACCGCCGGCTCGAACGGCACAACGCGCTCAACCTGCGTCTCTACATCGACGGCAAGCTCGACAAGGCCCGCGCCGGCCTGCGCCCGCTGTTCTGGGGACAGATCGCGCAGATGCTGTTCGGCCTGCTGTTCGTGCTGATGGGTGTGTCGATCTGGCCCCAACACCGTGACGTGCCGATCCTGCTGGCGGCCGGACTGATCCTCCACGCCTATGGCGTGTTGACCATCGTCATGGCGGGCATCGTGCTCGGGCACATCCAGCGGATCGACTACGCCGCACCGGTACTGGAGATCCAGAAGCAACTGGCTCGGCTGCGGCGCTTTCATGTCATCAGCGGCATGGTCACCGGCCTGCCGTGGTGGCTGCTGTGGATGCTGCCGGTGCTGGTGCTGGCCGTGCTCGGCGGCAACGCACAGGGACAGGCCTGGGTCGTGTCGTTTCTGGGTACCGGCACCGCGATCGGTATCGCCGGCCTGCTGGGGACCTGGTGGTTCCATCGCTGGTCGCGCCATCCCGATCGCCCGCACCTGGCGCGTCGCCTCGATGACAGCCTCAGCGGCGGCGGCATCCGCAGGTTCTCGCGCGTGCTCGACGAGATCCGGCAGTTCGAGAAGGAATGACGGGCCCGGGCGCATCCGATTCTCTTCGCGAGTCGTCGCGGCCCGCGATAGTGCATCGACCTACGCAACCGTCCTTCCGCACGACGCGGCATGCAGTGATCGCACGCGCCCACTCTTCCGCCCCACACAAACAGAAAGCGGGCCGAAGCCCGCTTTCTTCACATCAACTCAAGCGGCAGATCAGACGCGTGCGCGCTTGGGAAAGCCGACCATGCGCTGCAGGTCTTCATCCCACAGCTTCAGGCGTGCGCTCTTGAGGCTGGTCCAGAACGTCAGGCGCGGTGCGGCCTGCAGCACCGGGCTGGATTCGAACGCCTCGCGCAGCCGGTAGTTGGGAATGCGGCTGGCGAGATGGTGGATGTGGTGGTAACCGATGTTGCCGGTGAACCAGTGGATCACGCGCGGCAGGTCGAAGTACGAGCTGCCGGCAACGGCGGCCTGGTTGGAATCCCACTGCTCCTTGCGGACCCAGTACGCGGTCTCGAACGTGTGCTGCACGTAGAACAGCCAAACGCCGACGGCGCCGGCGATCAGCACGATCGGCAGGTGCACCATCAGCACCGTGTGCCAGCCGATCGCCCAGGCGAGCAGGCCGCCGGCGATCAGCAGCACGAGGTTGTTGAGCAGGACGCTGGCCCATTCCTTCTTCCAGGTGAAGGGCAGGTCGAACGGGAAGCGGTGCTTGAGCACGAACTGGTACAGCGGGCCGACGCCCAGCAGCACCGGGGTGCTGCGGTACAGGCGGTAGCCAAACCGGCCGAGCCACGAGCGCGACTGGTACTCGGCGACGGTCAGGGTTTCGATGTCGCCCATCTCGCGGCGGTCGAGGTTGCCCGAGGTGCCGTGGTGGATCGCGTGGGTCTTCTTCCAGTAGCCATACGGAAACAGGGTGACGACGCCGAGGCAGCGGCCCACCAGGTCGTTGAGGCGCTGGTCGGCGAAGAACGAACCGTGCCCGCAGTCGTGCTGGATGATGAAGGCGCGCACGTACAGGCCCGCGGTCGGCAGCGCCAGCAGCAGCGTCCAGCCGTAACCCCACTCACCCACCACGCTCCATGCCATCAGCACCCACAGCAGCGCGAACGGCAGCATCGTGTTGATCACCTGCCACAACGCGCGGCCGAAATGCGGCTTGGCGAACTGGGCGGCGAGGTGGCGCGCAGTGCTGACGGTCTTCTTTGGTTGTTCGACAGAACTCAAGGCACATCTCCGGAAGGACGGGAGCATTGTCGGAGTCGACCCGCGGCACCGCAATGACGTTCGCATGCGTATGGAAGCGACGGGTTCACAAATCCGTCACGCCGTTGGGCTGAAACGCTTGCTGCATCGCATCGTGGCGTTTCCAGCGGGATTTGGCCGCCCGGAACAAGTTGCAGCCTGAGAGGGCCTCGCGGCGTCACCTGGTCTCCATTGCCCGGTAAATGCTGCGCCTGCGCGCGGCACCAGCGCGTGAACGTGAACAGGACACCGGCGCCGCCCACCCTCCCATGGGGCGGCATCATCACGCGCAGAAATGGCCATGCCTGGGCTAGGCTGGCGCCGATGCGACCCTGGTTCCTCTATCTGATCGAATGCCGCGACGGCAGCGTCTACACCGGCATCAGCACCGACGTGCAACGCCGCTACGACCAGCACGTGGCTGGCAAGGGCGCCCGATACACGCGCTCGCACCCGCCGGTGCGCCTGCTCGCCCAGTTCGAATACGCCGACCGCGCCGCTGCCAGCCGCGCCGAGTATGCGATCAAGCAGCTGACACCGGCAAAGAAGCGCGCGCTGGCCGCCCAGGGCACGGACTACGCCCCGGTTGCCCTCGCCCTTGCCTGAGCCACCCGGCGCTGCGATCCTGCCCGCCCTTTCGCGCCGCCCTCGCCATGCAGACCCTCGAATTCGAACTCGACCGCGATTTCGTCGAACTCAACCAGTTGCTGAAACTGGTGGGGCTGTGTGACAGCGGCGGCGCCGGCAAGGCGATCGTGGCCAGCGGCGCCGTCGCGGTCGATGGCGCGCTGGAACTGCGCAAGACCTGCAAGATCCACGCAGGCCAGGTGGTGACGCTCGACGGCATCGAGATCCACGTCGTCGCCGTGGGCTGATGGCCACCGCGCACGTCACGGTCAGAGCATCCGCCAGCCCTGCAGGCCAGTGATTGCCGCCGCGGCGATCAGCACCACGCCGACACCGCGGTTGACCACCAGCCCGGCCGCCGGACGCGACTGCAACCAGCCACGCGCATCGGCGGCCACCAGTGCGATCGCGCCGTACACGCCGGCCTGCGTCGCGGCGATGATCACGCCCAGGACCACCGCCTGGGGCGCGATTGCGCCGAACTCGGTGCGCAGGAACTGCGGGAATACCGCCAGCATGAACATGTAGGCCTTCGGGTTGAGCAGGTTGGTCAGCGCCGCCTGTCGGAACGTCGCCCACAGGCTGCGCGAGGCGATGTCGTCGACCGCCCCGAATCCGCCACGGCTGCGCAGCAGCGACCAGCCGATCCACGCCACGTACACCGCCCCGACCAACAGCACGGCGTTGAACGCCGCCGGCATCACCTTCATCAGCATGCCGATGCCCAGCGCACCGGCCAGCACGTGGCATCCGCCGGCCGCCACCAGCCCGGCAACCGCGGCCAGGCCGCTACGCCGCCCACCGGTCAGCGCACTGGCCAACACGAAGGCCATGTCGAGACCGGGCAGGATCACCACCGCAAACACCAGTGCGAAGAACAACCAGAGTTGCGTCGCGTAGTCCATCGCCTCATTTCCCCGAGGGCGGCGCGCTGCGCCGGTAATCCATCACCCAGTTGGTCTCCCAGGTGGCCCCGCCATCGGCCGAGAACGCCTGCTCCCAGCGCGCGGATTCGGCGCTGATGCCGGACCAGGTATAGCGCGTGCGGATCGGTCGACCTTCGTGCTCGTCGTCGCCCTCGAACACGCCCACGCCGTTGTCGAACCGTCCCAATAGCGGCGCCGTCAGCACGCCCTTCCGGTACCAGTACAGGCGCCATTGCCCGGTCGTGGGATCGTGCAACTGCAGCGCCAGGCCATGGAACTCCGGCCGCCCGACGATGCGGTAGTCGTCGGCCGATCCGATGCCGCCGGGCAGCACCACGCCGTCGTGGATCGAATCGAACTCCTCCCACTGTGGTGCCCCGCCCAGCGGGTTCACCAGGCGCTTGCTGTGGGCGTACCAGCGGCCGGCGACGAAATCGAATTCGCGGGCGCCGTCGTGACGGGTCGTGGTTGGACTGCTGATCATGGCGGCGGGCGTTCCGGACGGCGTTGGGTGGGAGGCGTCCTGGGCGTGACCGGCCAGCGGCGCGGTGGCGGCGAACAGGCACGACAGCAGGGCCGCACCCCGCCCGGCGGGTCCGGACAGGTGGCGACGATTCGGCGATTGGACTCGGTGCATAGCGCTATCCCGGGATGGCGGAGGGTGGTGGATGGCGCCAGCCTCGCGATCAATCAGGTCAAAATTCGCCCTGTATCGGCCTACACTGGCCGCATGTACCACCCCACCACGCGCGTACTGGCCGTGCTTGAGCTGCTGCAGGCGCACGGCCGCCTGTCGGGCACCGAGCTCGCGCAGAGGCTCGGCGTCGACAACCGGACGCTGCGCCGCTACATCGCGCGACTGGAAGACATCGGCATTCCGATCACCACCGAGCGCGGCCGCTACGGCGGCTACGCGCTGGTGGCCGGCTTCAAGCTGCCACCGATGATGTTCAGCGACGACGAGGCGCTGGCCCTGGCGTTGGGCCTGATGGCCGCGCGCAGCCTTGGCCTGGCCGAGGCGCAATCGGCCGTCGCCAGCGCGCTGTCCAAGCTGGAACGCGTGATGCCCGCGTCGCTGCGCAGGCGCGTGCGCGCAGTGGACGAAACGGTGACGCTGGATCTTTCACGTGCCGCGCCCGCCAACGACAACGCCACCCTCGTCGCGCTCAGTGCGGCCGCCCGCGCCAGGCAACGCGTGCGCCTGCGATACCGCTCGGCCCTGCAGGAAGACAGCGAACGTGCGTTCGACACCTGGGGCCTGGCCTACCGCGGCGGACGCTGGTACGCGGTCGGCCATTGCCACCTGCGCGGCGGGCTGCGTTCGTTCCGTCTCGACCGCGTGCTGGCCGTGCAGGAGCTGCCGGAAAGCTACGCACGGCCCGACGACTTCGATGCCCTCGCCCACGTCGCCTCCTCGATGGCGACCTTGCCGCGTGCGCACGCGATCCAGGTGCTGCTGCTCACCGATCTGGCCACGGCGCGCGCGGCGTTGTTTGCCGGTGTCGGATTGTTCGAGCAGACCGGCGATGGCGTGGTGCTGCACGCCCAGGTCGACGACCTGGACTGGTTTGCGCGCGAATTGATGCGCCTGTCCATCGGCTTTCGCATACGCGAGCCAGCCGCCTTGCGCGATGCATTGGCAAACCAGGCCCGCCGCGTCCTCGAACAGTTGCAGACCTAGGTGGCGATGCGCGCCGTCGCGCGCGAGGTCACGGCGCAGACCGTCCCAACGCCACGCCACGCGCGCCTTCCGCGTGAAGGCCACCGCCCCGGTAGACCCAGCGCTCGAAGAAGGCGGAGAGGTCGCGACCGCTCGACGCCTCCATCGCCTGCTGGAAATCGCGGGTGACCACCGAACCGCCCTGGTGCTTGCGGGTGTAGTCGCCGATGCCTTTCCAGAACGCCGCCTCGCCCAGCTCCGTGCGCAGCAGGTGCAGCACGTACGCGCCCTTGGTGTAGACCACCGCGCGATCGTCGCCGGTGGGCGCACTCCAGTCCGCAAACACCAGCGCGCGATCGCGCCCGTCGGCATCGAGCTTCTCCACGCGTGCACGCCAGCGTGCCACGGCTTCCTCGTACGCCCGGTCGCCAAAGCGCTGCTGCATCCAGGTCGCGGCAAGGAACGTGGCGAAACCTTCGTTGAGCCAGAAGTGCGTCCAGTCCCGACAGGTAACCAGATTGCCCCACCACTGGTGTGCCGCCTCGTGTGCGATCAAGGTTTGCCGCTCCTGGGCGGCCAGCACCTCCCGGCCGTAGGCGTCCGACACCAGCGACAGTCCGGCCAGTTCCTGCCCGATCGTCTCGGCGACCAACCCCTGGCTGTACTCTGTGCCGGGATAGGCCACCCCCGCACGCCGCGCGAAATAGGCCAGCATGCCCGCGCTGTCGGCAAACACGCCGCGCAGTTCCTCGTCGCTCCAGCCGTCGCCGACGTAGCGCAGCAGTGGCCGCGGTGCCGCGTCCGCTTCCGGCACACCCGCGTGCGGTGACAACACCTCGTTGAAGCGCCCGGCGGCAAAGCCATAGGTGTACGACGGCATTGGCGTTTCAAGGCGCCACCGCCAGGTGCGTTGTCCTGCACTCCGTGCCTCGCCCGCGGACGAGTCGCGCAGGCTGCCGTTGCCGATCGCGTGCAGATCCGCCGGCAGCTCCACCGCCAGGTCCAGCGTTGCGCGTTCGTCGGGCGCGTCCACCACCGGCAGCCATTGGCTGGTCGAGAAGATCGTGTACACCTGGCCGCGCTGTGGGTGGAACTGCATGCCGAATCGCGGCGCGCCGTGGTAGTGCAGTTCGAGCCGGAACACCTCGCCGCGTGTCACCGGCTCGGGCAGGCGCACGATCACCCGGCGATCAATCTGTTCGAACCGAAGGGGCTTGCCCTCCAGGTCGATCGCATCGATGACCAGGCCATCGCGATCCAGTTCGATGGCGTCCAGTGCTTCCCGGCTGGCCCGCACCTGCAGTTGCACGCGGCCGTCCACGGTGCCGGCGGCAATGTCGGGCCGCACGCGGGCGTCGTAGTGCAGCACGTCGAAGCCGCGCGTCTCGGCATCCCCGGCACACGCGATACCCGCCGGCCCGGCGAGCAACAGCGCCGTCACCACGGCAGTCGAGCAGGCCCGCAGGCGGCGGTCGCCGTCACGGCGCGCTCGCAACGGCGCGCCGTTCGCATGAGGGCTTCGCATCGCGGTCGTCGCGTTTTTCATCGCACGGGCGGCCTTGGGCATTCCATCCAACCTTGTTGTTCAGCCGAATCGCGGACGAGCATACGCGTGGCGCGGTTGCTTCCCGTTCGGGCTGACGGGGCAATGGCCCGACGGCGCGACAGTGCGAAACGCAGCGCGTTGCGGCACACATCGACGCTCCCGAGGGCTGATAGCATCGAGGGCCAGCGCGGTCGCGTGCTAACACGCCCTAGACACTCGCCAAGGAGGCCGTATGAGTTACGTCGATGGTTTTGTGGTGCCGGTTCCCACCGAGCAACTCGCGGCCTATCGCCGCATGTCGCGCAAGGCGGGCAAGGTCTGGCGCGAGCACGGCGCGCTCGAGTATCGGGAGTGCGTCGCAGACGACGTCAAGCCCGGCAAGCACACCTCGTTCCCGCAGAGCGTCAAGCTCAAGGCCGGCGAGACGGTGGTCTTTTCGTGGATCGCCTACAAGTCGCGCGCACATCGTGACAGCGTCAACAAGAAGGCCATGGCCGACCCCAGGGTGGCCGCCATGATGGACCCCAAGGCCATGCCGTTCGACGCCAAGCGCATGATCTGGGGCGGCTTCAAGGTCTTCGTCGACGTCTGAGCGGCCGCGGCGCCGCAACACGCCCTCGCCGGTGACCATGTGCCGCCGGCGCGGGCCAGCGTGCGCTGACGTGCCGTGGCTGCGGGCGCTGCCCGGTCAGCCGAACCCGCCTTCGCCGCGATCGAAGTAACCGATCACGGTGCCAATCAGCAGGCCCCACACGGTCCAGGGCAGCACGACCAGGCTGGCGTACTGACCGTTCGCCAGCATCAACACGTCCGGCACCAACAACGGCACCGCGGAGATCGTGGCGATCGGCACCGACAGCCAGCCCCAGCCGGCGTCGGTCTGCTCCAGGCCGATCAGGAACCCCTTGAGCAGCGTGGCCAACAGGGCCGTGAACAACCCCGCAAGCAATGCGTTGACGAAGCGGTATCTCGTGGGACCGGGCATGACGGGCCTACATCACAAGTGAAAGACACGACAGCACGACCGCAGCGTCGACGGCGCGCAGCGGGGATCGACCCGGTCATTCACCGTTGGGCAGCAGCACGATCTTGCCCGACCGCTCGCCCATCGATGCCGCGGCGACGGCCTCGCGGATCTGGTCGATGCCGTAGGTCGCCTGAATCTGCGCGTGCAGCCTGTCCGTTGCGATCAGCGTGACCAGTTCGCCGAACAACGCTGCGCGTGTCTGCGGCGAAGCGGTCTTGAACCATTGCGCCAACCAGAAGCCGCGCAGGCTGATGCCTCGAAAGATCAGCGACGCCGGCGACACCGTGCACGGCTCGCCGCTCATCGCACCGTAAGTGACGATCGTGCCGCCCGGCGACAGCGCCTGCGCCAGGCGTTCGGTAGCCGGACCGCCAACCGCATCGATGCCCAACGCGATCGTCGCGCCGTCGGTGATCTCGCGCACGCGCGCGGCCAGGTCGTCACCGTCGACCAGCGTCAGGTCACCGCCGAACGCCAGCACCGACGCCAACGCGGATTGGCGCCTCACCACATTGACCGTGTGCAGCCCGCGCGCCTTGGCCAACTGCACCAGGTAGCCGCCCACAGCGGAGTTCGCCGCGTTCTGGATCACCCAGGCACCGGGCTCGAGATCGACGAACTCCGACAGCAGCAGGCGAGCCGTCGGCGGGTTCACGGTGAGCATCGACAACTGCTTCGGGTCGGCGCCATCGGGCAGCGGCATCAGGGCCCTGGCGTCGGCGACGAGGTGCGTCGCCCAGGTTCCCGAGCCGATCGGCAGCAGCACCGTCTGCCCCACCGCCAGGTCCGCGACATCGCGCCCGACCTGCGCCACGCGACCGACGCCTTCGTTACCGCCCACTGCCGGTAGCGGCGGCAGGATGCCGTAATCGCCCGTCAGGGTAAGCAGGTCGGACGGGTTGATCGGTGCGGCCAGCACTTCGACCAGCACTTGCCCCGCCGCCAACGGCGGCGCCTCGAACGGCACGGCCTCGATGAGTTCCTGCGGCACCGGACCGCGGCGTCCGTAACGGGCCTGCTTCATCGATGCGCTCCTGGGTCGGACGGATGGGACGTGCCTGGGCACGTGCCGATGGTGCGCGTACACGCCGTTTCGCGCCAGCTGCCGGTCGGCCAGCCCCCCAGATCGACCGTCAGAGCGTCCAGACACTCGCTAGTGGCCACCACAACCAGGGCGTCTCGCGCGACCGACGTAGCCGATGAACCCGTCGGACCGGCGGGTTTCGCCGTGGTGAGTGCTACGCCGTCGTCGCGGTGGCGGCGACGGTGACATCGCCGGCCGGATGCTGCGCATACCACTGCGCGATCGCCGGCATGTGCGATTCGAACGTACCGGGCACGAACAGGTTGAGCACACCGGCGCGGACACTGCCGCGGTTCTCGAAATCGTGGATGACACCGCCGGGCACGAGAATGAAAGCGCCCTTGCTGGCATGCGTCCACACGTCGCCGACCAGCACGCTCATGGTGCCTTCGATGACATAGAAGATGTCATCTTCCGGGTGCGAATGCGGACCCGGGCCCTGCGTGTTGGGCTCCAGCCACCATTCCGAAATCGAATAGCCCGATGCGGTCTCGTCGCCATCGGCCTTGAAGATCGCCTGGATGCGGCCCATCGGGTACGACCGCCCCTCGCCGGGGGCCAGGACCACCGCCTCGCGCGGAGTGGTTGATTCGTTTGCGCTCATGGCGTTCTCCAGGCGCGAAGCATCCCGGCTCCGCATCACCTGCACACGCTACACGTTGCGCTGGCCGTCGCGTTGACGATTCGAATGCAGAACGATCGCCGGTACGTGCCGGCCCGGAAAAAGTCACGGCCAGCGAGGCTGGCCGTGACGGGTGGTAGCGGAGCGAAGCGAAATCAGCGCGTCGTCAACGGCCCGGTGGGGTTGCCGTCGGTGACGTTGTCGGTGACTTCGTTGTTGCCGAACGAGAGGATCTTGCCGGAGTTCACCGCGCGCAGGCCGTTCTCGTTGTTGGTGACGAAATTGCCCGAGATGCGCAGCGTTGCGTTCGCGCCGTCCGCCTGGAGGCCGGCACCGACGGACGCGCCCGCGCCGTTGTTGGCGATCTGGCAGTCTTCCACCGAGATATCCGAGAAGTCCGACGCAGCGACCGAAGCCACGCCGAAATTGGAGTTGCCCGATGCCACGCTGTCGCTGATCGTCACGATGGCGCGGGTGTTGACGCGCAGGCCAAAGCCGTTGTCGTTGAGACGGCTGCTGTCGATCGACACGGTGGCGATACCCGTGCCCGTCGGGGCAATGAGAATGCCGCCGGTGCCGGAGGCCGCGCTGACGTTGTTGTGCACGTCGCTGTTGGTCACGAACAGCTGGCTGTTCCCACTGGGTGTGAAGTCGATACCGCGGTTGGTGAAGCCCATGATCTCGACGTTTTCGACATGCAGGCTGCCACCGGCGAGGAAGCGGATGCCGTTGATGCCGGTCTTGGCGCCATCGATCATCAGGTTGCGGATTACCACCACGTCGGTGGCGCCGGCGTTGACGGTAATGCCGTTGGTGCCCGCGGCCAGGATACCGCCGCCTGCCACGCCACCGCCCGAGATGGTGATCGACTTGGTGATCGTCACGGCACCAAAGCCACCCGGATCAAGCGTGTTGATGACACCGCCGGCAGCGGTCTTGGAGATGGCGCCGGCAAAGGTCTTGCAAGGTGCCGTGCGACTGCACGGATTGACGTCGTCACCGACACCCGAGACCCAGGTGCGGGTGGCCTGTGCGAAGGCGCCGACGTTGAAGGCGAGCAGCACGAGACCGGCCAGGATCAGCGCGATCGACTTGGTGGTGTTGCGAGTCATGAGTATTTCCCCCTATTGGTGTTGCGAGTGTTCTGTTGACCGAGAACCGGCCATGCAGCCCCGCGACAGTATCCAGAGATTCACAGCCGTTCCCAGCGTACGTAGTCCGGCGCCTCGCCCGGCCAGCCTCGCCTGCGTGCGTCAGAACTCCGCCCCACGAACTTCAAACAGCCCCCGCACCCCCGCGAACCACCCACATCGGCCCCGTTTGCGCACCTTACGCCTCCCGGTTCCTGGCGGTCTTCACGCGGGCCGTACGACGCCCCGGGGCGTCACTGGTCTGCAAACGCCACCGCATGGATCGGTGGTAACCGCGCATTCAACGCCAGCCACCGATCGCCCTGGTCGTCGCTGGTCCACAACCCACCGGTCGTGGACCCGAACGCGAGCCGGTCGCCGCTGCCGTCGACGGCCAGGCCGTGGCGGTAGACGAGATCGTAGGCATCGTGTTGCGGCAGGCCGTTGCGCAGCACGTCGAAACTCGCGCCACCATCGCGCGTGCGGGCAACCACCAGCTGTCCGTCTACCGGGTAGCGACGCTCGTCCTTGATCGCCGGCACAAACCACGCCAGCTGCGGATCACGCGGATGCACCGCCACCGCGAAACCGAATACCGACGGCTGGACGTTGCCCACTTCCTGCCAGTCGCCACCGCCGGCGACGCTGCGGAACACGCCGTTGTGATGCTGCACCCACAGCGCGTCGGGCACCTCCCGGCATTGCACGAGGCGATGCACGTCCTGGACGTTGGGATCGCGTCGCTGATCGTCGGGCATGTACTCGGCGAACATGCCGTCGGCGATCTGCCGCCACGACTCGCCGGCATCGTCGCTGCGCCAGACGCCTGCGGTCGAGATCGCCACGCGCAGGCAACGCGGATCCCGCGGGTCGATGCAGATCGAATGGATACCCGGGAAATCGTAGCCGCCACCAAACCAGTCGCGCCGCGTCGGGTGCTCCCACAGCGCACGCACGATCTGCCAGCTGGCGCCGTGGTCGTCGGATCGGAACAGCCCGCCGGGGACCGTGCCGGCCCACAGTCGCCCGGGCTCGGACGCGCCACCGGCCTCCAGCGACCAGATCAGCTTCAAGGTAGCCGCCTGTGGTGGCTTGCCATCTCCCGTGCTGACCTCGTCGCCCTCGGCATAGGCTGGCACCGCGCATTCGTTCCAGGTGCGGCCCTGGTCGATCGATCGTTGCAGCTTGTTGCCGAAATGCCCCAGGTCGAGCACCGCGTACCAGCTGCCGTCGCGCGGATCGGCCAGCGACAGGGCGACGTTGTCGCCGAGAAAGGCCGTGCGCGCGATGCGCCACGCACCATGGCCGTGCTCAAGCACGAACAGGCCCTTGCGGGTCGATACCACCAGCGACGGCTCGGACATGGTCGGACTCCTGTGGCTTCCATCGATCGTGCGGTGACTGCTCGCGCTGGCTGCGTCGCCGCCGCTTGTGACGCCTCGATCGCCCGCGCGGGTCACCCGCCGGACAACGCCTGCATGACGTAGACCTCGGCGCGTTCGCCGAGCACCTGGGTGAGGTTGCGCTTGTCGCGGATCACATCGCCATCGACGAACACCGCCACGTGATGGCGCACTGCGCCGTGTTCGTCGACGACATACCCGCGCAGGTTGGGATGCAGCGCGAACAAGCCCTCGAGCACGTCGCCGAGGTTTGCGCCCGCGATGTCGAGTTCGACCTCGCCCGTGGGCTGGCCCGCCGCCTGCGGCAACCAGCGCGACAACGCCGATGCGAGCACCACTCTGGCCATGCCGGCCTCCGTGCGGACACGGCGCTGAGGTTACGACGGCCGCTGCGGCGCAACAAACGGGCGCTCGCAACACCTTTGCTTTCGCGCCCGCCGCCGCAGCGTCAATCGAGATCACGCGGCGACCGCGGGGTCGCACGAAGATGGACGCACGGTGGAGCCAGAACGGCCTCCGACGACCTCAGCCCTCGCCTTCGCCCAGGCGCGTCACCGCCACCAGCGGGATCTCCGCGCGCATCGTGTAGCCGAGCCGTTCGTACAGCGCCTTCGCGCGGACATTCTGGTGGGCCACGTGCAGGAACGGCACCCGTCCGCTGTCCAGGATATCGTTGGTCAACGCAGCCACCAGCCGCTGCGCATGGCCGCGCCCGGTGTAGTCGGGATGCGTGCAGACAGCGCTGATCTCCTGATGGCCATCAAAGCGCATGCGCTCGCCCGCCATTGCCGCCAGGGTGTCGCCGTCGTAGATGCCGAAATAGCGGCCCATCGTCACCGTGCGCGGACGGAAATAGAACGGATACACCAGCGCGGTCAGCGCCAGCATGTCGTCCACACGATCGGGAAGCAGTTCGACGATCGGCGGGCCGTCATTGACCGACAGCCGCGCGTCGCACGTCATCTGCGCGATCAGCACCTCCGGCTCGACGCTCCAGCCCGTGCCCAACGGCGGCGTCATTCCAACGAACAGCACCGACTCGCCCACCTCGACCAGCGACGCCAGTTCCTCGGCCGCCGCACTGTCCGCAATGCCGACCGCGACGAACGGCGCGGTATCGGACGGGTAGCGCGCCGCGTTGCCGGCGCGTCGCGCCAGCGCGGCATGTCGGCTGATCAACGATTCCCATACCGGGTTGTCCAAAGCGTGGCTCATTGCTCTATCGGTCGGTTCCAAGCGCAGACTTCATCGTAGCCCGGGCAGGCGCCGCGCGCCTCATCGCACAGGCCAGTGCCACGCGGGTGCGTCGAGCATGCCCTGGCCGGCGATCGATGTCTGGCTGAGATGTTTCTCGAGGTGGATCGTGTTGCAGTGCGCGTGCTGTTCGAGCGCAGCAATCTGCCGACGACATCGACCTGCGCGCCCGGAAACGCATCGACGACCGCCTCATGCAGTGCCTGCGGGTCGCCGATCTCGACGATGGTCTGCCAGGCCGCGGCCAGGTCGCGGCCGTCGTGGCTCAGCACCGGCGTGCGGGTGCCCAGCTGCGGCAGGCGCGCAGGTGCATCGGTGTCGGAGCGGAAGTGATCGTAGAAGCGCCAGCCGCGGATCGTCTCGCGCAGCATCAGCACTTCCGGCGCGCCCCGCGGATCGGCGATCTGGCCGAAGATGCTATCGAACGTGGCCAGGTGCTCGGAGACGACGCGCCAACTGCGGCCATCGCGCGCACGCACCATCGGTCCGCGGCGATCGATGAGCGCATTGCTCGACCGCAGAAACGGTCCACCCCAGATCACCGCTTGATCTCCGGGTCCAGCGAAAACGCCGACGGGAGGCCGCGCGGCGGCGATGGCAGCCCCAGATCGATCGCATAGCCGAAGTCCTCGCCGGCGAACCCCAGGCGCAGCGATACCACCTCCTGGCGCGCGCCGCCTTCCACCGGAACCTCGCCACTGCGCATGCGCCGGGTGATGTTCTCCGGCCCCGCCCACAGCGTCGATTGCAGGCCGCCTTCGCGCGCCAGCGCGGGCACCACCCCGCCCTGCGCGGTCTCGGCCAGCAACCGCAGCGCGCGATAGAGGTTCGACTTGCCGCTGCCGTTTGCCCCGGTCACCAGGTTCAGCGATCCCATCGGCACGGCGAGGTCACGCAACGAGCGGTAGTTGGCGATCGCCAGGGTGGTGAGCATCGGGACGCGTGTGCGGTGCGAATCGGAGAGAGCGCCAGCGTAGCGGAGCGCTCCGTTCGCGTCACACCACAACGTCGATGATTTGCGTGCGCTGCGTGCGATCGATGCGGTGCGCGTTGATGAGGTCCGATCGTCGTGCGGGCGGAAAGCAGAACGGCCCGGGGATGCCGGGCCGTTCGTGCTTCAAGCGTAGTACGCCGCGATCACAGCATCGGCAACTTCAGGCCCTGCTCGCGGGCGCACTGCTTGGCAATCTCGTAGCCCGCATCGGCGTGGCGCATGACGCCGGTGCCGGGGTCGTTCCACAGCACGCGGGCAATGCGCTTGTCAGCTTCCTGGGTGCCGTCGCAGACGATGACCACGCCCGAGTGCTGCGAGTACCCCATGCCAACGCCGCCGCCATGGTGCAGCGACACCCAGGTGGCGCCGCCGGCAACGTTCAACATCGCGTTGAGCAGCGGCCAGTCGGACACGGCGTCGGAGCCGTCGCGCATCGATTCGGTTTCGCGGTTGGGCGAGGCGACGCTGCCACTGTCGAGGTGGTCGCGGCCGATCACGATCGGCGCCTTGAGCTCGCCGTTGCGCACCATCTCGTTGAACGCCAGACCCAGCTTGTGGCGCAGCCCCAGGCCAACCCAGCAGATGCGCGCGGGCAGGCCCTGGAAGCTGATGCGCTCGGCCGCCATGTCCAGCCAGCGGTGCAGGTGCTTGTCGTCGGGGATCAGCTCCTTGACCTTGGCGTCGGTCTTGGCGATGTCCTCCGGGTCACCGCTCAGTGCGACCCAGCGGAACGGGCCCACGCCGCGACAGAACAGCGGGCGCACGTACGCCGGCACGAAACCGGGGAAGTCGAACGCGTTCTTGCAGCCTTCGTCGAACGCCATCTGGCGAATGTTGTTGCCGTAGTCGAAGGTCGGGATGCCCATGTCCTCGAACGCCAGCATCGCCTCGACGTGCGTGCGCATCGACTTCTTGGCCATGTCGCGCACGTGCTCGGGGTTGTGCTTCTGCTCGGTCAGCCACTGCTCGACGGTCCAGCCGATCGGCAGGTAGCCGTGCACCGGGTCGTGCGCGCTGGTCTGGTCGGTGACCGCGTCCGGACGCACACCGCGACGCACCAGCTCGGGCAGGATCTCGGCAGCGTTGCCCAGCAGCGCGATGGACTTGGCCTCGCCGGCTTCGGTGTACTTGTCGATGCGCGCGAGCGCGTCGTCGAGGTCGGTGGCCTGCTCGTCGACGTAGCGCGTGCGCAGGCGCATGTCGATGCTCTTCTGCTGGCACTCGATGGTCAGCGAGCACGCGCCCGCCAGCGTGGCGGCCAGCGGCTGCGCGCCGCCCATGCCGCCCAGGCCCGCGGTCAGGATCCACTTGCCCGTGAGGTTGCCGGCGTAATGCTGACGGCCCATTTCGACGAAGGTCTCGTACGTGCCCTGCACGATGCCCTGCGAGCCGATGTAGATCCACGAGCCGGCCGTCATCTGGCCGTACATCATCAGGCCCTTCTTATCGAGCTCGTTGAAGTGCTCCCAGTTCGCCCAGTGCGGGACCAGGTTGGAGTTTGCGATCAGCACGCGCGGCGCATCGGCATGCGTGGGAAACACGCCGACCGGCTTGCCCGACTGCACCAGCAACGTTTCGTTGTCGTCGAGCTCGCGCAACGCCTTGAGAATTGCGTCGAAACTCTCCCAGTCGCGCGCGGCACGGCCGATGCCGCCGTACACCACCAGCGCGGTCGGGTCCTCGGCCACTTCGGCGTCGAGGTTGTTCTGGATCATCCGGTAGGCGGCTTCGCTCAACCACGACTTGCAGTTGAGCTGGTTGCCACGCGGGGCGCGGATGACGCGGGACGGATCGATGCGGGTGGACATGGGCGGCTACCTGGCACAGGACGGGGCGATGGGAAATTATCGCGCTGCGGTTTTGCCTCCAGCCAGCGCGAACCGGTGGGTTACGGTCGATGGAGACGCGTTTGGTGGCGCGATTGCCCGCTATCGGGTCTCGGCGTATACGCTGTACACATGACCACCTCCACTGCCGACCGGATTCTGCGCGCTGCCCGGTCCCTGTTCGAGCGCGACGGCGCGGATGCGGTCAGCATGCGTCGGGTCGCCGAGGCGGTCGGGATCACGCCGATGGCGATCTATCGCCATTTCCAGAATCGCGAGGCCCTGCTGCGCCGCATCAGCGACGACAGCTTCCACGAGATCGCCCACCACTGGTCCGCCCGCAGCCAGGGACAGGACGTAATCGCGCGGCTGATGGCCGTGAACCGCATCTACCTGGACTACGCGCTGGCGCACCCGCACCTGTTCGACCACGCGTTCTCCAGCAAACGAAATGAGGCACGCCGGTTCCCCGAGGATTTCCGCGACCGTCGCTCGCTGACGCTCAACGTGGTGGCCGATGCGGTCGCCGACGCGATGGACGCAGGCGCGCTGCGCCGCGATGACGTCTGGGACGTGGCGATGACACTGTGGGCCCACACGCACGGCTTGATCTCGCTGTACCGCGCCGGCCGTTTCAGCTACGACGAGGCGGCGTTCCGCACGTTCTACGACGCGTCGCTGGGACGGCTGCTGGACGGACTGCGCTGCTGACGTCGCGCGCGACGGCGCGTGGATTCGCATCGCCGCCAAGGCGCGCACTTGCATGCTGCGATGCGATTTCCGCCCTGGTTCGATTCGGTCCGCCAGAACGGCCGACGCCCGGCACGAGGCCGGGCGTCGGTTGTGCGAAACAGCGCGCGGGTGGTGGCGTCAGTGGATCGCCGGATCCAGCACGCGCAATGCGTCGGCGATATCGGTGCGTCCGGTGCGGTCGATGTCCTCTCTCGTGTACACGCGGCCGTTCATCGGCGCGCAACCGCGCTTGCCCTTCTTCTGCTCGCGCTGGATGAGGCGCGAACCGGTGTGACGCAGGCAGTTGCGATCGACTTCTGGCTTGGCAGTCGCATCGCCTTCGCCGGTGGTGCTGGCGTCGGCAACGGGTGCTTCGTTCGCGGCCTGAGCAGCGAGCTCCGGCTCGGCGGGAGGTGCCGTCTGCGCAGCAAGCGGGCCGGCTGCGAGCAGCAGACCCAGCAGGATTGCGCCATGCAGACGCAGGCGCTGGAAAGGCTTGGTAGTCATGGCTTCACCTGATGGCGCGGCGGGCACGGCCGCAGCTTCACCATACGCCCAGGCGCTGGGCCGGGCATCACGGGCCGCGCCCCCATTCATGTCAACGTCAGCCAGACGGGCAGGTCTCGCGACGGCCGGCGTGAAACGCGGCGACGTCGGCTTCGCTGGCCCGTACTTGCTCCACGCCATCGTCGAACAACACGCGCCAAACGCCGTCGGCGTCGTGCACCCAGACCGAATGGAATGCACCGATCGCGTAACGCGGGTCGGCGCCTTCGGTGAGATCCTCGTACAGCGACGGGCCGCTCGACCACGCGATCTCGCCCACCGCGCCGGCGTTGCCCGCGATCGTGACCCGGGTCGGGTACCACGACAACTTCCCGCGCTTGCCTTCGACGATGCGCGCCCAGCGCTTGGCAACCGCGTCACGCCCTCGGGTCGGCTCGGGCTGACTGGCACCGAACGTTGCGTCCGCATGCAAATGCTCGGCAAAGGCCGTCGCGTCGTTCTCGGCGACCGAGCGGGCAAAGCCGAGCTCACGCGTCCAGACCGCGCATTCGTCCGCGCTGAGCACCACCTGCGGCGCGGGCGGTGGCGCCTCTGCCGCAAGCGCTGCCGACAGCGACATCGCCAGAGCACTGCCGATGAGCACACGCAAGGCCGGCCGCCCGGCCGGCGAGCGGGCCTGCGGGGATCGAGCATGCGGAGAGTGGGTTTGGACGGGCGCGGCATTCGCATGGTTCGGCATGGCGCTTGCTCCCTGGGGGCACGCAGCACTATCGACCGCGGCGCGGCGCATCGCCAGCGACAAAAGTCATGCGCGGAACCGACACCATCGCTGGCTATCATTCGCCCGATGCCGACACGCCACACTTTCCTGCACGCCTTGCTCGCAACCGCACTGCTGTTTGCCGCGACCGCCTGCCACCATCTGCCCCGCCCGCCGGACACCCGCAGCACCGGCGAACCGTCGACCGCGCAGCCGCCCACGCTGGTGCTGCTGTCGCTCGACGGCTTCCGCGCCGACTACCTGCAGCGCGGCGTCAGCCCCAACCTGCAGCGGCTCGCCGACGAAGGCGTGCGCGCGCAATGGATGACGCCGTCGTATCCGGCGCTGACGTTTCCGAACCACTACTCCCTGGTGACCGGCTTACGGCCGGACCACCACGGCGTGGTGCACAACACGATGCGCGACGAGGCGCTCGGCAGGTTTCGCGTGGCCGACACACAGGCCAAGTCCGATGGCCGTTGGTGGGGTGGCACGCCGATCTGGGTCGGCGCGGAGTCCGTCGGATTGCCCAGCGCGGTGATCTTCTGGCCCGGCGGCGAGGCGGCGATCAACGGCGTGCGACCGACCCGATGGCTGCCATGGGACGACACGATTCCGCCCGCCGCGCGTGTCGACCTCGCACTGCAATGGCTCGACGCGCCAGCACCGACGCGGCCGCGACTGGTCGCGCTGTACTTCGAAACCCTCGACCGTGCGGGCCACGACCACGGCCCGGATTCGCCCGAGGTCGATGCCGCCATCGCCGAACTCGACGCTGCGATCGGCCGCCTGCGCGCGGGTCTGGCCGCGCGCGGCCTGCTCGAGCACACGAACCTGGTGGTGGTGTCCGACCATGGCATGGCAACGGTGCGAAACGCGATCGAGACCGAGGGCATGGTCGATGCCGCGGATGCCGCGCTGGTGTCGGACGGGCAATCGATTGGCTTCGCGCCGTTGCCCGGGCGCGCCGCAGCGGCCGAGAGCCGCCTGCTTGGACGGCACGAGCATTACGAATGCTGGCGCAAGCAGGACCTTCCGCCGCGCTGGCAGTACGGAACACACGACCGCGTCCCGCCCATCGTCTGCCAGATGGACGAAGGCTGGGACGCGGTGCCACGCCAGAAGCTGCAACAACGCACACCGCGCGCAGTCACTGGATCGCACGGTTTCGATCCGGCGTCACCGAGGATGCGCGCCCTGTTCGTCGCGCGTGGCCCGTCAATCCGACGCGGCGCGGTGCTGCCTCCGATCGACAATGTCGACGTGTATCCATTGCTCGCGCGCCTGCTGGGCATCGACCCGTCGCCGAACGATGGCGATGCGGCCGCGTTGCTTCCGGCGCTGCGGGAAGCTGCCGCCGAGCATTGAGCGCCGCGTCGGAACGGCCTCCCACAAGGGCGCCGCATTGATGTCCGAATTCGGCGAGTCCGACCTTCGCCGCGGTGCTAGCCTGCGGCCATGAACACGCCAGACGCCGCCAGCACCCATCCCGATATCCAGGTCTGCGAACAGGCACGGCTGAGCCGCGACGCGCGCTTCGACGGGCTGTTCTTCACCGCCGTCACCAGCACCGGCATCTATTGCCGGCCGGTGTGCCCAGCACCCGCGCCGAAGCCCAAGAACATCGTCTATTACCCGAACGCGGCCGCGGCCGAGGTCGCCGGCTTCCGCCCCTGCCTGCGCTGCCGACCGGAGCTCGCGCCCGGCGACGGCACGTGGCGACGCGGCGATGCCGTGGTGGCACGCGCGCTGAAACTCATCGATGCCGGTGCGCTGGCCGAGCAGCCGCTGGCGGCACTGGCCGAGCGCGTGGGCGTTGGCGAACGGCAGCTGCGGCGATTGTTCGTCGAGCGCCTGGGCGCAGCGCCACTGGGAGTGCACGGCACGCGTCGGCTGCTGTTCGCCAAGCAGTTGCTGACCGAAACCGCGCTGCCGATCACCGAAGTCGCGCATGCGGCAGGATTCGGCAGCCTGCGCCGCTTCAACACCACGTTCCGCGAGGCGTACCGGATGGCACCGCGCGACCTGCGCAAACGCCCGCGCGTGGACGACGCGCAGGTGCTGGCGCTGCGCCTGGGGTACCGGCCCCCCTACGATTTCGATTCGATGCTGGCCTTCCTGCGCGGCCGTGCCTTGCCGGGCGTGGAAGTGGTCGATGCGTGTTCTTACGCCCGCGTGATCGGGCCGGACGCACGGCACCCGCAGGCCGCGCCGGGTTGGTTGCGCGTCAGTGCCTGGGGCACGGGAGACGCGGCGCTGAAGCTCGAACTGCACGGGGTCGCGGCGTCGCGGCTGCTGGAGATCGTCAACCGCGTTCGGCGCATGTTCGACCTGGACGCCGACCCGCAGGCCATTGCAGCAGGCTTCGCCGGCGACCGGCAATTGTCCGCGCTGGTGGCCGCACGCCCGGGCCTGCGCCTGCCCAGCGGTTGGGACGGCTTCGAGATCGCGGTTCGCGCCATCCTCGGGCAGCAGGTCAGCGTGGCGGCCGCACGCACGCTGGCGACCCGCACCGCGCAACGCTTTGGCGAGACACTGCCGACCCCGTTCGCGCCCGGACTCGAGCACCTGTTCCCGACGCCAGCGGCGCTGGCCGATGCCGACCTCACCACGATTGGCCTGACCCGGGCACGCGCCGACACGGTTCGGACGGTGGCGCGGGCATTGCTCGATGGCACCGTCGATTTCGCCCCGGAGCGCACGCTCGACGACTTCGCCGCACGCTGGGTCGCCTTGCCCGGGATCGGCCCCTGGACGGCGCAGTACATTGCCCTGCGTGCGCTCGGCCATCCCGATGCGTTCCCGGCCGAGGACCTGGTGCTGCAGCGCGCTGCCGCCGAAGACGGCGGCCGACTGACGGCCAAGGCATTGCGCGAACGCGCCCAGGCCTGGCGTCCGTGGCGTGGGTACGCCGTGATCCACCTGTGGCGCGACTCCATGCCCTTGCCGAAGGCGGCGACATGAGTCGCCACCCTCCCCACAAGTGCGCCTTGCGCCGCGTGCGCCCCAGCGGAGACGATCGATGATCCACACCCACATCGCCAGCCCGGTCGGGCCATTGCTGCTGGCCGCCAGCGACGACGGCCTGCACCTGATCGAGTTCACTTCGCCGCGCCACCCCTATCCCCGCGGTGCCGACTGGCGCCACGGCGATCACGAAGTACTGCAACGCGCGCGCGAACAACTCGACGAGTACTTCAATGAAGGCAGGCGCGTTTTCGACCTGCCGCTGGCGCCGCGCGGCACGCCGTTCCAGCGGGAGGTCTGGCGCACGTTGACCACGATTGCGTACGGCGAAACGCTGAGCTACGCGCAGTTGGCGTCACGTGTCGGACGGCCCAGTGCAATGCGTGCGGTCGGTGCCGCCAACGGGCGCAACCCGCTACCGATCGTGCTGCCCTGCCATCGCGTGATCGGCGCCGACGGCAGCCTGACCGGGTTTGGCGGCGGTCTGCCGACCAAGCGCTTCCTGCTGGAGCTGGAAGGGGCGTTGGCTGTCGATCTGTTCGGCGCGGCGTGAGGTAACGGACTTCCGCGCTCGGCCAGATCAAACGCGCAGCGCACACCCGGTCAACGCCGCCCACCCGCCTGCACGGTGCGGGCGACGACAGCGCGCTGCCACCCGCACGATCGCAGGAGCCCTGCCGGACAGTTGCCGCTGACCCTGGCGACAGCGCGCGTTGCGACAGCGCGTTACGCCATCGCTCAGCGACGCTCGCCACGCAGGGTGTTGCCCCCCTGCAGCAGGCGCAACGCGACGACCCGGTCGTCGTCGCCACGCTCGAAGCGGACCTCGATGCCGAACGCCGCGGCCTCGAAGACGTCCTTCGCGGCCGGTGTCAGCTCGAACGCGCCCTGCCCGGTCGCCTGGCCGAACAGCTTGCCCTCGCGCTCGCTGACGGTCAGCGCGAACGACGGCATCAACGGGTACTCCCCGGCGTACGCACGCAACGCGTCGTTCGACAGCTCCGGTACCGGCGCGGCATCGAGACGGCGCGCACTTGCCGCGCTGCCTGCCTGTTGCCAGAGGAACCCGTAGCTGCCGTCGGCGCGCCGTTGCGGGGTCAACGATGCATCGAACAGCAACGGGTAGAAATCGCCGGCGTCGTCGTGGCCCATCTCGAACGCAGGCTGGCCCTGCGCCTGGATCACCAGCGCCTGCCCCTTGCGACTGAGGTGCATGGTCATGCCGCCATCGAGTGCGTAGTCGCCAACCAGCGCGTCGAGCAAGGCGGCGTCGGCTGCCACGGCCTGGCGCGGCTTGCCCAGCGGCACGAGCGAATCGAGCAGAGGCAAGCCAAGGCTGCCAAGCCCGCCCAGTGTGTGCAGCGCGGTATCGGACAGCACCACCACACCGCGGCCACGCTCGCGATCGAACGCAACGAACGACGAGAACCCGCCGGTGCCACCCTCGTGCGCATGCACGGTGCGTCCGTTGAGCGGCGCAAGCATCCAGTTCATCGCCATCACCGGCTGCCCGCCCGGATTGACCGGTTGCTGGCTCCGCGCGATCGCGGCCTGCAACGGCGCAGGCGCATGGCCGAGCTGGCCTTGCACGTAGGCGACCATGTCGTCGAGCGTTGCACGCACACCACCGACGCCGGCCAGGTCGCCGTGGAAGTTCCACGCCGGCACCGGCAGCGCGTTGGGTGCGTGGCCGATCGCGGCGCGCACGCCGTCGGGGCGATGGTTCACGTAGGCATTGCGCATCTGCAGTGGCGCGAACAGGCGCTTCTGCAGCAGCGTCTCGAAGTCGCTTCCGGCGCGCCGCGCCACCGCGTGGGACAGCAGCATCGAAGCGAAGTTGGAGTACTCGAACTGGCTGCCCGGTGCCCGCTGCAACGTGGTCCGGCCGAGCGCGGTCAGCAGTGCCGCCGGATCGAGCTTCGCGTAGGGATCGTCGAAGCCGCCCATCGGCGCGCCCGGTGGCAATGCCGGCAGCCCCGAGGTATGGGTGACGACGTGGCGCAGCAGGATCGGCTGGCCATTGAAGGTCGGCACCGTGGTGCCGTCGGGCAGATAGGCCGACAGGGGGTCGTCGAGGGACGCATCGCCCAGTTCGATCAGCTCGGCGAGCAGGGCCGCGGTCATGGTCTTGCTGACCGAGCCGATCTCGAACGCGGTGGTCGGGCCGACGCGCGCGCGGTCCTTGTCGTCGGCGCAGACGTAGGCACGGCTGACGGAAGTGTCGATCACCGCAACGGCGGCACAGGCCCCGGTGCGATCGCCGTGCAGGCGTCGGGCCACGATGCTGGCCAGTTCGGCGTCGGACATCGCGCCGGCCAGGCTCGGCGCGGCGATGGCGGCCAGTGCGAGTCCGAGAACGGCGCGGGCCTGGGTCACTGCAATACGGGTCATCGGTCGCTCCTTGCGGTTGTGACGGCGAACTGTCGGGTCGCTCCCGGCGTCATCGGCGTGTACCGGGCAAACCTTGCCACGGCCCCTGGCGCTGGTCACCTCGCGATACGGGCAGGGCCACCGCGCAGGCAGGCGCGTTCAGAGGCAGCGCTCGGCGCCGCGTTCATCGGCCTTGTTCAAGTGGCGAGCAGTTGCTCGACCGCCGAACGGAATCGCGCGGCGATGTGCTCCCGCTGCAGGTGTTGGCCGCCCAGCACCACGCATCGCCCGTCGACCCAGGTTTCCAGCACGAGGTTGCGGTTGCCGCTGAAGATCCAGCGGTCCAGCGCGTCGGCATCGCTGGCACCGACGAACTGCGGCGCATCGGTGTCCAGCACCAGCGCATCGGCGAACGCGCCTTGGGCAAGCGTGCCGATCGCCTGGCCGCTGGACGCGGCGGCGCTGATCGCGACATCGCGGAGCAGGGTTTCGGCGACGCTGGTCGAGCCGGTCGGATCGTCCTGGTGGCCCACGGCGATGTTGCGCCGGCGCGTGGCCAGGCGCTGTCCGTACTCGAGCCAGCGCAGTTCCTCGACCGGCGACACGGAGATGTGCGAATCCGAACCGATTCCCCAACGGCCGCCGGCATCGAGGTAGTCGCGTAGCGGAAAGAGTCCGTCGCCGAGGTTGGCTTCGGTGGTCGGACAGATCGCCACGGTCGCGCCGCTGCGCGCGATGCCCCGCACTTCCGCGTCGTCCAGGTGGGTTGCGTGCACCAGCGTCCAGCGCGCGTCGACGTCGGCGTTGTCGAGCAGCCATTGCACGGGCCGCGCACCGCGGATCGCGAGGCAATCGTCGACCTCGGCGGTCTGTTCGGCAATGTGGATGTGGAGGCGGCTGTCGTCCGGAAGACCGGCCAGCACGGCGCTCATCGCATCGGCCGGCACCGCGCGCAGGCTGTGCAGCGCGCAACCGATCTCGACCCCGGCGCGCGGATCGCCACGCAGGTCATCGAGCAGGCGCAGATAGGCGTCGACGTCATGACCGAAACGCCGCTGCCGCTCACCCAGCGCGCGACCATCGAAACCGCCGGTCATGTACAGCACGGGCAACAACGTCAGGCGAATGCCGGTGTCGTGCGCGGCGGCGATCAGCGCCCGCGACATCGCCGCCGGATCGGCATAGGGACGGCCGTCGGGCGCGTGGTGCAGGTAGTGGAATTCGCAGACGGTGGTGTAGCCCGCCTCGAGCATCTCGGCGTACAGCTGCGCGGCCACGGCGTGCAGGGTGTCCGGGGTGAATCCGGCGGCGAAGCGGTACATCGTCTCGCGCCAGGTCCAGAACGAATCGGCCGGATCGGTCTGGCGCTCGGCCATGCCCGCCATCGCGCGCTGGAAGGCGTGCGAGTGCAGGTTCGCGATGCCGGGCACCACGCGTCGCGAGGTCGCCTCGCCGTCGCGGCGGTGCACGATGCGCCCGTGCGGATCGACGTCGAGCGCGGTGCCGTCGCGCCAGCCTTCGGGATGCCAGAGCCTTGCGTTGGGAATCGTCTGCATGGGGGGATTGTCGCCCGTGGCGCCGCCGGGCGCGAGACGCGGGTGGCCCCGGACTTACAATCGCGCCATGACCAATCACACACCTCAATGGGACGGCATCGTCGTCGGCGCGTCGCTGGCGACCCTGGATGCCGCGTCGGGCTACGGCGAGATCGTCGATGCCGCACTGGCCTGGCGCGACGGGCTGCTGACCTATGTCGGGCCGCGCGCGGGGTTGCCTGGCGCGCCGTCCGCACTGGCGCGCCAGGTGATCGAAGCCGATGGCTGGATCACGCCGGCGCTGGTGGACTGCCATACCCACCTGGTGTTCGCCGGCGACCGCGCACGCGAGTTCGAGCAGCGACTGCAGGGGGCGACGTACGAGGAGATCGCCCGCGCCGGCGGCGGCATCGTGTCCAGCGTGCGCGCCACCCGCGCTGCCGATGAGGACGAGCTGCTGCGGCAATCGCTGCCCCGCGCTCGGGCCTTGGTGGCCGACGGTGCGACCACGCTCGAGATCAAATCCGGCTACGGCCTCGATCTGGACAGCGAGCGCAAGATGCTGCGTGTTGCGCGCCGCATCGGCCAGCAGCTCGGCATCGACGTGCGCTGCACCTACCTTGCAGCCCACGCCCTGCCGCCGGAGTTCAAGGATCGTGCGGACGACTACATCGAAGCGGTCTGCCAATGGCTGCCGCAACTGCATGCCGAAGGACTGGTCGACGCCGTCGATGCGTTCTGCGAAGGCATCGGTTTCTCGCCGGCGCAGACGCGGCGCGTGTTCGAAGCCGCGCGCGCGCTCGGCGTGCCGGTCAAGCTGCACGCCGACCAGCTCAGCGACCTCGGCGGCGCCGCACTGACGGCCGAGTTCGGTGGCCTTTCGGCCGATCACGTCGAATACACCAGCGTGGAAGGCGTGCGCGCGATGGCGGCACGCGGCACGGTAGCAGTGTTGCTTCCGGGCGCGTTCCACGTGCTGCGCGAGACGCGGCTGCCACCCTTGGACGCGTTCCGTGAGCACGGCGTCGCGATGGCGATCGCCACCGACTGCAATCCCGGCACCTCACCGCTGCTGTCGATGCGACAGGCGATGCAACTGGCCTGCACGCATTTTCGACTGACGCCCGAGGAGGCGCTGCGTGGCGCGACGGTACACGCCGCGCGCGCGCTGGGCCTGGCCGATCGCGGCGTGCTGCGCAACGGCCTGCGTGCGGACTTCGTGCATTGGCAAGTCGGGCACCCGGCCGAGCTGTGCTACTGGCTCGGCGGTCGCCTGGCCCAAGCCGTGTACGCCGCGGGGCAGCGCATTTCGGGCCAGGGCAGGCCCTGATCCGCACGAGTCGATTCCTCGCGGAAGGCTGCAGCGCGTCGACGCGCGTCGACGCGCGTCGGTGCGCGGGTGTTGCGCGCGCCGCGTCCTCGCCAGCAAGCTGCGCTTCCGTGCCGATGTCGGCCATCAACCAGGATTCCCGATGCGCATCCCGTCCGTGCTGGCGCTGTCCCTGTCGCTGATTGCCATGGCCGCACAGGCCGACGATGCCCCCGAAGCCGCGCGTGCGCTCGCCCAGGACGCCATCGTCGTCGACACCCACATCGACGCACCCAGCGTGCTGGTCGAGCGCTGGGGCGACATCGGCCGGTCCGCTCCCGACCGGGAATTCGATTACCCGCGCGCGCGCCGGGGTGGCCTCGACGTGGCATTCATGTCGATCTACACCGCGCCATCGGCCGATGAGGACGGCACCGCCCGCCAGCGCGCGCACGCACAGATCGACGCGGTCGAGGCGGCGGTCGCGCGCCATCCGGACCGGTTCGCGATGCTGCATTCGCCCCGCGACCTCAAGCACCTGCGGTCCGGTGGTCGCGTGCTGCTGGCGCTGGGCATGGAAAACGGCGCGCCAATCGGCGAAGACCTCGAACAGCTGACGCGTTTCCATGCCCGCGGCGTGCGCTACATCACCCTGGCCCACAGTGCGAACAACCGCATCAGCGATTCCTCGTACGCGCTCGAGAAGCGGTGGGGCGGGCTCAGCCCATTCGGCGAGCGGGTCGTCGCCCGGATGAACCAGCTCGGCATCATGGTCGACGTTTCGCACCTGTCCGATGACGCGGTCAGCGACGTGCTGGCGATCAGCACGGTGCCGGTGATTGCCAGTCACTCAGGCATGCGCCACTTCACGCCCGGTTTCGAACGCAACCTCAGCGACGAGCTCGCCAATTCGATCGCAGCGAAGGGCGGCGTGGTGCAGCTGGTGTTCGGCAATGGATTCGTCAATCCCAAGGCCGCCGCCGACATGCGGGCGTACTTCCCGGCCGCGGCTGCCTTCCAGAGCGAGAACGCCGCGCTGGCCGCCGCCGGCAAGCCGCAGCGCCCACAGGCCGCCTTCGACGAGGCCTGGGAACTGGCGCACCCGGTGCCGGAAACCGACATCGCTGCGGTCCTCGACCAGATCGACCACGCGGTGCGCCTGCTGGGTGCCGATCACGTCGGCATCGGCTCGGATTTCGATGGGGTTGGCGGGGCGCTGCCGACGCAGCTGCGGTCGGTCGCCGACTACCCCAACCTGGTCGCCGGCCTGCAGGCGCGCGGCCATTCCGACGCCGACATCCGCAAGATTCTCGGCGGCAACCTGCTGCGGGTCTGGCGGGCGGTGGAGGATGCCGCAGTTCGCTGACCCGCCGCTTGCGGGCACCCCGCACGAGCCGGTCATCCACGAAACGCCCCACGATGTGGGGCGCTTCCGATCACTGCGTAGGGCGCATTAGCCGAAGGCGCAATGCGCCGAATGTGGCGCCCAACGACAATCCACCTCGACGTGAAAACAATCCGGCGCAATGCCCTTGGGTTATTGCGCCCTTGTATCTTCAACCCACCAGCGATGGGCTGGTGATCCGGGGGCACTCGGATCGGTGCAGGGAGAGACTGTTTGCGCCCTGAGACTGCGAG
>NZ_RIBS01000008.1 GCF_003719825.1 Montanilutibacter psychrotolerans
CCACCGATCAGCGCATCGACGTGATGGCCAGCAAGAAGATCGTGCTGCAGGCCGGCCAGACCCAGGTCACCCTGGAAGGCGGCGACATCACGTTCGCCTGCCCTGGCAACTTCACCGTCAATGCCAGTGAGCAACCTTTCAAGGCAGGGGAGAACGTTCCCGCGCAACTCGAAAGGCTGCCCGATTCTCGAGCAAAGCGATTCAGCGTCCAGTTTGTAGTCAAAGACCGGAACGAAGAACCTGTCGCGAACTTCGCTTACGCCATCACTAATTCCTCGGGAGAATCGTTCCGAGGCACAACAAACGAAAATGGCGAAACCATGCGTGTCTTTAGTACAACTGCGGAGAAGTTCGACCTAAGGCCAGACACCTGCGAATCCGAATCACAGCCCGCCCCACTATTTGCTGACCAATGTTGAGCCACAACATGAACCATCCAGTTCAAGGCAGGCCTCTCGCGTCGTCAATTGCGACCGAAAGCCACACAAAGAAGACCCCGGCACAAGTAATCAACAGGCGCGTTCAGTATCGAATTGTCGCGGCGCCACTTGACGCATCTCCAAGAGCGCCGGGCGCAAAGTATTCGGACAAAGTTGTAACTGACAGTGCCAGCAACTTGAATGGACTGCCGTTTGCCGTAACCGCAAAAGGCGACAACAAGCGAATTCTGCACCGCACACTTCAAGGCAAAAGTTACGCTGAATTTGGGCGCCCCCATCACACCGCAGAAATCAACGTGCCGGACGACGTCGTCGCCGTTGAAATATACCTGGGGAACGATGCCTATGAAGCACGACGCTTGCATCCACTATTCGTAGTGGCCCCGGATACGTCAGGCCTGACGATCATCGAGATCCACGAGATCCCACAGGTCCGGCTGACCAGATTGCAAGCTAGCACCGAGAGCGCCTCACGATACCCTGCAGCAGACCGCGGCCAAACCACGAAAATTCGCGACAACAACTTCATTGGCTACCTGACCGGGGATACGTGGAGAGATCTCTCGTATGAATTCACATCTGCCGATGTCCTACGACTATGTGGGGTTAGTTTCTTGGAGAGACCATTTATCGAAGACCGAGGCCGAAGTCGAGTCACTCCCTTGGAAGTTGGAGCAGGGGCAACGCTCCTTGGCCCAGTGAGGCCACAACGGCTGTTCGAACTATTTGAGCAGCATCCACCAGCAGAACCATTCAACGTCACAACCACTTCGCCTGGTGCAATTCGCAACAAAGATAAAGAAGTTCTCGCAATTCCAGACTGGACAGTTGTACTGAGTCCGATCTATGAAGGAAGAATCGAAGAGCTTTCTGGAGAGAGCCACGATCGACTCTCCGGATATGTGGACCTCCCTCTTGTCAACATCAGGGTGTCGTATCAAACGGGCGCTTTCGCCAACGCGGTTGGGGCGGGGTCAACCGTACGACCAGCCGATGTGTTGAAACGCACCAACCCCTTGGCGTACAAGGGAATAATCGAGGCCGCGTGGAAATCAGGGATTGACGAATTGACGATCAGCAGCACATGGCGTCCGATGCTCGGCTCAAAGTTGCACCGAATGGGCGTTGCCGTTGATGTAGTGTTTGTTGACGATTACGACGACCGCAACGTCAAGGGCAATGACGTAGAGAAGTTCAGGGCGCATATTGGATCTGGCAAGAGCCCTAGCGAACTATATTCGACATTCAGCGCGGTTGTCTTTAGTGACAACACCAACCTCACTGGATTCAAGGCCGACCCATGGCATCGAAAGGCGAGCGACAATTTGCACAAGAATCACCTGCACGTATCCGCTACCGACCCGGATGCCCGATGAACAGAAGTGTCCGCGGCCTGGGAATCTCGAGATTCCTCTTACCCATTCTTCTTGCCGCATCACTCCCCGCGCTGGCCGACGCGGCCAAATCTCCTGACGCCACAAGCTTCGAGCCTTGCGGCGCGCAATCGCTCCGGAGTTTTCGCGAGATCATCGTCACGAGAACGAGCCGCGGCAGCTTGCACGCCCCTCTGGACCTTGTCCCGATGATCCTCTGCGGAAACCGCGACGACGGAGTTCGACTCTCGACGGTGTACGACCACATGGCGGAACGCATGACTCATGTGGAAGAGCATACGGGCATGCCCCCGGTACGAAGTCAGGTCAAGAAGAGCTTGGAGCTCGCTGCCGAAATGATATTGGCCACGAACGTAGATTATGCAGAACTTTCCGCGTCGCAGGATTCGCTTCTCCTTGAATACTCTGGAGATGCTTGCTCCAGGCAAGTAAAGATTGAAGTTGTGCGGGGCGCCTGGCTGATCACCGAGTATGTTTCTTCTTGTGATTGAATTGGCACGCCGGTCGCCTGCCCACCACCTACCTGGTGAGCGACACCAAGGGCACGGCGGGTGCGTTCCACAAGTTGGAAACCGCCAAGGCGGTGTTGAAAGGACTGCGCTAGGGCGTCGACTCGTACCCAGACCATCCCAACTGGTCAGGGTTTGGTGGCGGCTGGTCCGCAGCCGTAGTCGGCCTGCGCCAGGCCGTTGCGAAACGGGTCGGTCAGCACGTCCGAGTAGCCGTCCTGCAGCCGTCGCTGCCTGGGCAACAGCCGGGCACGGAAGAAGCGGCTGAAGCGCGCCAGTCGCTGCCCGCGCGCGGTCAGGCGCACGCAGCCGTCGACGATGGCGATGGTGCCTGATGCCTGTTGCTCGGTCAGTCGCACGTCCGCCACCCGTTGCTCGCGGAAGTACTCGCCCGTCACCACCTCGTCGAAGCGATCCAGGCGGATGCCACCGCCGCGCTGCTGCAGCTTTTCCAGCAGGTAGAACGACAGGGACCGGTCGATGACGGTGGGCACCGAGATGGCGGCGATGTAGCCGCACATCAGCCAGATCGCGACCAGTTGCACGCGCTCGAACCCGTTGAACACCGCCAGGCCACGGGCGAACCACAGCGTCGGGAACGCCAGCGCGGCGGCCAGCACCGCGTCGAACAACGCGCCGTAGAACACCACGTCCACGCGGAACCACCGCACGTGGATGCAGTAGACCGCTGCCAGCAGCGCGCCGTAGACCATCAGCGAAACCAGCGCCCGCGAAAACTTTGCCATGGGGACCTCCGTGTCCAATGCCGGCGATGACGGGCCCGGCTCGGGGCCGGGCATCGCGCCAATCGGCCGCCCCCGTTCAACGGGAGCGCGCCGGCAATCAGGTCAGAAACTGAACAGGCGGCTCACCTTTACGAAGAACTGCTTGCCCGTGTGCAGGTCGAGGTCGCGGGTGCGCTCGACGACGTACGGGTTGCCGAACAGGCGCAGGTTCTCCTGCTGGTCGGTGTAGCCCACGTACACGGCCGTTCCCGGGTTGGGCGAGTAGCTGACCAGGATGTCGCCGGTCAGGCGCTTGCTGCGCTCGAACGCAAACAGGTTGGCGTTGGGCTCCAACACGGCGTAGTCGAAGATCACGTGCGCAGCCAGGAAGCGGTTGAACTGGTACTTGACCTTGGTGCGCGACAGCGTGTTGCGGAAGATGCGCGCGTCGCCGTCCTGGCCGGCGAGCGGCGAGCGCGCGCGCAGCTCATCCCAGATGAAGTTCTGGTCGATGCGCAACTGGGCGAACGGGCTGATGGTGAAGTCGACCTTCAGCTGCCGGGCATCGGCCAGGAACGGATCCAGCCCGGCCGCCGGGAAGTAGTTCACCGCCTTGCCGCCACTGACCGTGGCACCGATGGTCAACCATTTCAGCCATTCGGTGCTGGCGCCGAGCGAGTAGGAGTCCTTGCGGAATTCCAGGCCGGCGAAACGCTCGAAGGACTCGATCCAATGCCCTTCGAACTTGGTGTGGCGCAGGCCGTTGATCGTGAAGCCGGCATCGGCCTTCCAGTCCTGCAGCTCGTTGCGCTGGTCCCACGTGTGTTCGGTGATCAGCGACGGACCGGCACTGATCAGCCACGGCGCTTCGGGGAACTGCCAGGTGTAGGCGGCGGACTGGTACAGCTGGCGGATGTCGGTGCGCGGAACGAAGCCCAGTTCGGTTTCGAAATCGCGCGAGATGTCGATGTACTGCCCGTCGTAGGTGAAGTTGCGTCCGCCGCGCGTTGCCTGGAGGAACATCAGGTGGCCATCGCGACCGACGCCTTCGGCCTCCTGCGAACGGCTGCGCACCGCCTGTGCCGCCACCGCCCAGTTGTCGTTGACCTTCAGGCGCGTGTCGAGGCCGAAGACCTTGTTGGACTGGTGACCAACGTCGCGATGGGTGTACAGCATGCCCACGTTGGACTGCTCGGCGAAGTCGCGCTGCAGGCGCACCACGCCGATCTTGCCGGTGGCATCGGCGTCTTCGCCGGTGACGGTCGCCCCGGCCTGCTCGTCGTCGATCAAGAGTCCACCGATTGCCCAACGACCGACGCGGCCGGTGACGCGTGCGCCGTATTCTGGCTCGACGATGCGACGGGAGAAGAACAGGCTGACGGGCGTACCGAAGAAGCTGGAGTTCTCGAGGAAGAACGGCCGCTTCTCCGGAAACAGCACCTCGAACCGCTGGTTGACGATAACCTGCGGCTCGTCGGACTCGACTTCGCTGAAGTCGGGGTTGACAGTGAGGTCGACGGCCAGCGCATCGTTGATCACGAACTTGGCGTCGATGCCGGCTTCGCTGCGCTGGCGGCGTCCGATGTGCGGATTGCCCTGCGCGTCGGGGCCCAGTGCCCGGGTATTGCGGTAGGACGCATGCGGGATGACCTGGATGTTGCGGCCCGGGGAAATGCTGTCCTCGATGCGCGCGTCGGCGAACTGCGGGACGAACCCTTCCTTGCGCTCGGTGATGTACGGCCAGTACGCGAACTCGTTGGTGCGCGGGATGATCCGGTTGACCGCGATGCCCCAATCCTGCGCCGCGCCCTTCTCGAAGCGCAGGCTCTTGAACGGGATCTCCATCGTCACGACGAAGCCATCGGCGGTCACGCGACCGTCGGACGTCCATTGCGTGTCGAAGTTGAAGTCGTAGCCCAGGCCTTCGGTCAGGCGGCTGTCCATCTGCACGCCGAACGGATTGGCGGAGAACACGTACGCACGTTGCCGGTCGTGGAAGGTGTCGAGGAACACCTGCACGCCCTCGTCGCCGAAGATGTCGTCGCGACGCGCGATGCGCGCACGCACCAGCGCCGGGTCGTCCTTGCAGACGAACACGATGTAGAGGTTGGTGTCGTCATAGGAAAGGTAGGCCTTGGTATCGAGCGACACCGGATCACCGTCGCCCGGGGTGTTCTGGCGAAAGCCCGTCACTTCAACACCCGCGTCGGCGGGCACGCCACCGACGTAATCGTCCAGCCTGGGAGCATGCACGGCACGCGGAATGCGCAGGGCATCGTCGGCCAGTGCCGGAGAAGCGCAACCCAGCAGCGCCAGCAACAACAGCAAAGCGTTAGTACGTCGCATCGGGAACGAACCTTCGGAAAGGGAAACGTTGGAAATCAGGCGGCCGCCGGAATGGCGGAATCGTCATGAGGCAGGGAACCACCGCCGGCGCCGTGCGCGGACGGGCGTCGCAGGACAACCCAGAGACACAGCGCGACGGCGACCAGCTGACTGGCCGTGGACACCGCCATGCGTGGCGCCACGTCGGACAGGCCGATGCCTTCGAACGGAAGCACCGCCGCCAGCGCCAGCCAGGCCAGCGCGGCACCGACAAGCCAACGTCGCGTCGTCGGCCAGGCAGCGGCAAGCAGGCCCCACAGCCACAGCGGCGCGAACAGGCCGTTGTGATCGGGCACGAACGGGCTGCGGAACGCGGCCAGCGTCAGCAGCGCAATCCAGACCGCAGCGCGCTCCAGGCGCGACATCTGTGCCGTGCGTCGCGCGGCCAGCACCGTCAGCGCCACGATGAGCGCCGTCCATGCCCACGCCACCTTGCCCGCCAGGGCGCGGTCCATGCCGTCCACGCCCAGCGCCTTGAGCTTGAGAACGAGGCCGGGCACGGAGGCATTGATGGTGTTGACCCATTCCAGCCCCTCGAACTCGAGGAACGCCCACGCTTCGCCGCTGAGGATTCGCGGCGCCTGGTAGTGCACGAAGGCGTCGAACGGCGCCGCGCCCAGCCACGCGTAGACCGCCACGGTGTAGAGCACGGAGAACGCCAGCGTCCATCCCACGGCACGCCACTGGCGCGTGGCGATCAAGTAGATGCCGAGCAGCCCCGGAAACAACTTGAACACCGCAAAGCCCAGCAATGCGCCGCCGAGCAGCGGCCGGCCGCGCTCGAACGACACCATCGCCAGCACTGACATCGCAATCGCGGCAAGCTGGAAGTTGCCCAGCTGCAAGGTCACCAGCACCGGGCTGGCCAGCCACACCGCCGGCAGCAGCAGCGCCGCGCGGCGTCCGACCGAACCGCCCACCCAGCGACACAGCGCCACCATCGCGCCGCCCACCAGCGCCGTTTCGAGCACGAACCATGCAGCGCGCAGCGACAGGAAGTCGCCACCCAGCGCAGTGCCCACGGCCGGCAGCAGCAGGAACTGCGGCAAGTAGAAGAATTCGTCGATCTTGAACCGCCCGGCAAAGCCCGCGTAATGCGAGGTGTCGTAGAGGTTCTCGACCCCAGACCGCGCCAATTCGGCGGCCTGCCAGTACGCGGAGTAGCAGCTGTGGCCGACGTAGAAGGGGTCGAACCAGAACGCCGACGACTGCGCGTGCTGCGGATCGGCCATGAACCAGGCCACGCCCGCCGAGCGCAGTGCCGCCAGCACGGCCACCGCCAGCCATGCCACGCACCACGCCGCGTGCGTGCGTCGCAGCTCGTCCCATTCGTGTGGCAGTCGACGCGCCAGCGACGGCACGACGGCCATCCCCAGCACTGCCGCGACCAGCGCGGACACATCCAACCGAAGGCCCAGCGCGACGCCGGCAACGGCGACGACGGGCGCAACCAGGGCGATGACAAGGCCGGCAACCACCCAACGTTCGGGCGAGACACGCACGGCCGCACGACGATCGTGACTCAGAGTCACTTGCATAGGATTCCCTTCCCCTACCGAAACAGATGGCACGCACCTGGCTGGTCGCTGCGCCAGTGATGGCGATCGACCCGACCCGGGCGGCGATGCCGCAACGCCGTGGCGCTGCGACGGACTGACTGGTATTTCCCCATTCCTAGGGTAGCCGACATCCGGCTACCGTTTCAGTGCCCCCTCGACCTTCCCCGAGAAGAAGAACTGGTGCAGCTCGTTGAAGTCGTCGAACACCACATCGCTGCCCGCATCGGTGCCGCTGCCGTTGACGTGGTCGACGCGCAGCAGCGTGGTGATGCCGAACGGTCGCGCGCCGGCCACGTCGTTGATCGGGTGGTCGCCCACCATCCAGATGTTGCGCGGCTCGATTCCTAGCTTGTCGATCGCCAGCCGGAACGGCGCTTCCTGTGGCTTGTCGGCGCCGGCTTCCTCCGAGGTCACGACGTAGTCGAAGCAATCGTCCAGTCCGAAGTAGATGATCTTGCGGAACTGAATCTGCGAGGTCAGGTCGGTGATGATGGCCGTGCCGATGCCATTGCTGCGCAACGCCAGCAGGAAGTCGTGCACGCCCGGAAACAGCTCGCAGTGCGACAGGAAGGTTCGCCAGTACGTCTGCTCCAGGTCCAGCGTGATCACCAGCTGCGTCTTGCGACCCAGCAGTTCGATGCCACGTTGGAAATACAGCAGCCGGCTGTGCGAACTGGCGGTCTTGCCCAGCTGTCGCTTCACTTCCTCGCGCGCCTGGGCGAACGCGCCGCGCACGTCCGCGGCATCCACGCCCAGCAGGCGCACCGCCTTGGCCTCCGCGGCCGCCATGGCCCGCGCGTGCGGCGGATCGTAGGCGTACAGCGTGTTGTCGGTGTCGAAGATGATGGCCTGCGGCGAACGCAGGGGCTTTCCGTCGGTATGGAGTCTGAGCGTCATGCGATCTGGCCGTTAGCGGATGCGGTTCTTGAGGGATTCTTCGATCTGGATCAGCACCAGAAGCTGCATGATTCCGCTCATGCCACCTTCCCACTGCGGGTGGATGTCGAGCATTTCCTGCAACCCCGGAACCAGCTGCCTTGCCGCAAGGCCAATGTCTTCGGCGGCGACGTCGCCCTCGATGATCATTTCCACGTCGCCCGTCTCCCCGACCTGCTGCACATCCAGGTGCAGCCCGCAGATGCCGATCAGGATGCGCGCCATGCGCTCGTGCGACGTGCCCTGACGGATCAGCGCCAGCAACTTCAAACGCGCCAGGTCTGGCGAGGCGGCAGTCAGCAGATGGCTGGCGTTCACCGGCATCAACCGCAGGACCAGACTGGCCGCCGCGCGTTGCGGGTGGATGTGGCGACGTGCGTCGACGGCGCGGCGTTCGAGCGACTTCAGGACCTGCTCGCGGTCGTGGCCGCGCTGGTTGACGTCGCGATGCAGTTTCCACGCGCGGCGCAGGTCCTCGTCGACATCGAGGAACACGCTGGCATCGAAGCGCTCGTAAAGGCGCGGCATGTGCAGCGCGTGCAGGCCCGACGCGATGACCACGTCGTTGCGGTCCAGGCGTGAAGGCGGCAGGAAACGTCCGCCAACGTGGTCGTACTGCCGGCAGTGGATCGGCTTGCCGTCCATCAGTGCCAGCACGTCGTTGTTGAAGCGCTGCAGGTCGTTGGCGCGCGGATTGAGATGGGTCAGCCCCTTCCACATCGGCGCGAAGCGATCCCACACGTGGTAGTCGTCGCCCGACACGTGCACCACCGAGTGCTCGCCGAACATTCCCGCCAACGCCAGGCTGAGCGTGTCCTTGCCCGAGCCGGAATCGCCGGCGATGCCCACCGTCACCGGCTTCTGGCCCAACCGGTAGTAGTCGTTGCGCGCCACGCGTTCGCGCACCATCTGCACCAGCAGCACCAGCCCGGTCGCCACGATCAGCGTGTAGCCAAGCGAGTGCGCGTGCGGCGTCATCAGGGTGCCGGCGCGGGCCAGCGCCGGCCCCGGATCGAGCTGCAACAACGGCAGTGCCGCTCCACTGGAGGTCACCAGGCGCAGGCCCACCAGCAGCACCGAGAATCCGCCGGCCAGCACGCGTGCACTGCGATCGCCCTGCAGTTGATGGGCGACCAGGAACGGCACCAGCCACAGGTACCAACCCGGCGGCGCGGGCGTGGCCAGTACCACCAGGAAGAACGACAGACCGGTGGCGGCCAGCAACAGGTCGAAGCTGATGCGCCGCAGGCGCCACACCCCGTAGGCCGCCAACAGGTACAGCAGCGGCGTCAGGTACAGGCGCAGCGACGGCCCCAGCGGCAGGGCAAGGTCGAACACACGCGCCGATTCGGGCGTGCCGAACACCATCGAGACAAATCCCGGCGACAGCAACCACGGCACCACCGCCAGCGTTGCCGCCGCGCAACCGATCGCAAACGGCCGCAGCAGCGATCGCAGCCGCTTGTTGCGCCACAGGTAGATGCCGATGAAGGGGACCGCCAGCACCATGCTGAACTTCGCCGCCAGCGCCAGGCCCAAGGCGACCCCGCTGGCGGTCGCGCGGTACTGGCGGATCAGCAGCAGCGACAGCAGCAGCAGGGCCACCGGCACGATGTCGGTCTGCCCGTTCCAGTACGTCACGTACAGCGCGATCGGCGACCACCAGTACAGCCACAGCAGCTTGCGAGGCTGCTCGGGGAACAACCGGTACAGCAGGTACAGCGTCGCCACGTCCGCGCCCAGCAGGCCCAACCGGAAGCCGGCCGCGCCCAGCGCATCGGTTCCCGCAGCCCAGTCGGCCAGCATGCCCAGCAGCGTGCCCGGGAGGTGCACCAGCAGCATCACCGGACCATACGGGTAGGCCATCGGCGTACCGCCGGCGGCAAGGAACCCGGACCAGGGGTCCAATGACGGGTTGGCGATGGCGTGCTGGAGAAACGGCACGAACCACTGCTGCTGGATCTGCGGAACCAGCAGGACAACCAGCACGAGCTTCAGCGCAAGCCCCGCCCGGAACACCGGATCCCGCCACAGGCGCGCTGACGTCACTGCCACAGCCCGGGCTCCTTGGTGCAAACCGCGTCGGCGACGATGCCCTCGCGCGTAAGCATTTCGCGCAGCGCGGAAATCTCCGCGACCGGTCGCCCCTGCAGCTCCGGCGACACCAGGCACAACCGGAATCCGCCCTGTCGCAGCCGCTCGGCCTGGGCGCGGTCGAGCGGGAACCGGGTGAAGCAATCCACCCACACCCATTCGACCTTGCCGGCCAACGACAAGGCCGTATCGATCGACTCGAACTCGGACACCCGCACCGCGCAGCGTCGTTCGCCGCGATTGGCGGTGCGCACCAGGAACGGGAAGGACTGGTCGAGGAAGAAGTAGTCGTCGATGCCGTGCGCCTGCATCATCGCGATGAGTCGCTCCTCCAGGCCTTCTTCCTTGACGTTGAGGATCAGCAGGCCATGGCGGTAATGCGACAGCCAGTCGACGAAGCGCTCGCCGTCGACGAAGGCGTCGTGGTGGATGATGAGTTCGTCGCCGCGACTGCGCAGATCGAGCTCCACGCCGAGCTGCTCCGGCGTCTGCCGCAGCTCTTCGACGGTATTGCGTCGGTGGCGGACGATGATCATGCGTGGCCCCGCAGGTCCCGGCGCATCCGCAGGCTGAAGTCCACGGTGCGCTGGATGAAGCGGAGCTTGGCCCGCCAGTTCACGTTCCAGTGCGACACGCCGTGCGCGCGCTCGCCAAATCGCACCCGCACGCGTCGCACCTGCAATCCACTGCGCTTGGCCTGGTAGTACGCGTACAGGTCGAGCGCGAAATCGTGGGGCGGATCCTGCCAACGCTCGAAGAACGCACGCGGAAACATCGTCGGCTGGGCATTGATGTCCCACATCGCGCGCCGCAACAGCAGCGTCTCGAATACCGACATGCCCACGGTGAACGCGACATCGGCAGGCGGGCGTCCGTACCGACGTCCCTTCACGAACCGGCCCACGGCCTCCGGCGCACTGCCCATCGCCGCCAGGCCACGCAACGCATCGCCTGGATCGGTCTGCATGTCCGCGTGGGTCCAGCCAAGAATGGTGCCGCGTGCGGCGCGCAGGCCGGCCAGGATGCCGAAGCCATAGCCCTGGTTTCGTTCGACCTGCACGCTGCGGATGCGGGTCTGCCCGGCGAGCAGTTCGCGCAACACCTCCGCCGAATCGTCGGTCGACCCGTTGTCGACCAGGATCACTTCGACCGCGAGCGCTTCGGCGTCTAGCGCTTCGGCGTCGATCGCTTCTGCGCCATCGCCGTCGAGGACTTCGCGCAGGCGCCTCACCAGCAGCGGCAGATTGCGCGCCTCGTTGTAGCAGGGGATCACCAGCGACAGACGCACACCATCGACGGAGATGCCGGTGGTGGAAGGATCCATCGCGGCGGCGGCGTCATCGGTCGGCGCATTGGTAGCGGCATGCCCGAACACCAGCAGCTTCAACCCGATGAAGTTCAGCGTCGCCGACACGCCGGTGGCGCAGACGAACGCCGCGATCAGGGTGACTTCGCTCCGCCCCAGCAACGCCAGCACGGCCCAGTTCACCAGCACGTTGGCGGCCAGCGCCCCCAGGTACACCGCGACGAATCGCAACAGTTCGCGACGATGGACACCCGTGTCCAAGCGAAACGTGAACGTGCGGTTGGCGACGTACGCGAAGACCGCGCCGCCAACGTAGCCGGCCACTTTTGCCGCGTGCAGATCCAGGCCCAGTGCGAGCAACCCGCGGTACACCGCGAAGTCGATCGCCACCGCGGTCAGACCGACCAGCACGAAGCGCGCGAGCTCACCGCGCAGCCTCGCCGGCAGCATTGCCGAAGCCGCGCTCAACACGACCAGCGCTTCGGCTGGCGCAGGCGATACTGCCGATCGAGCGTCACCTTCGCTTCGGCGGGAACGCGCGCATCGTTCTCCAGCCGGTACGGATGCGCGTGCCACTTGTGGAAGCAGGACTGCCAGTACTCGAACGTGCGCAGGTCGTCTGGCGTTCCCCAGCACAGGTAATGGTCGACCTCGAACACGCGGCACTGCAGCCCCATCGCGACCGCGTCATTGATGCAGCTGTCGACGTAGAACTCGCCATTGACCAGCCCATCGCGATCGATCATCGCGTTGGCGGCGCGGACGAAATCGCCGGCACGCCGGAAGGTGAAGGTGCCCAGCACGATCGGATCGCGCCCGGGATCGGCCAGCGGTTGCTTGACCGAGATGCCGTTCACGCGCCCGGCCGTCTCGTCGACCCAGCCGTAGTGGTGCGGCCGGCGCGCGCTGCCTGGATACCCGCGCGCCACCCACACGATCACGTCGACATCCGGCGCAGCGAGCAGCGCCGAGAACGCCTGCGCGTCGAACAGCGCGCCGTTGTCGCAGGCGCCGATCGTCAGCGGCTGCGCGGGATCGAGGCCGTCGACGCCAAGCAGGCAGGTGCGCGCCTGGCCGTCGGTGACCTGCTCCAGTTCGATCAGGCCGCAATCGGGAAAGCGCTCGCGCAGTGTCGCGGCGATGTCGTCGTGGCCTGGCAGGTCGCGGCGCTGCACGAACACGTGCCGAGCCGGCCGCGGCAGGTCGCGTGTCGCCTGCACCACCATCGGCTCGCCCGAGACCGCGATCAGCGGCTTGGGCAGCGCATAGCCCTGCTGCGCGAAACGCGCGCCCTGCCCTGCCATCGGCACCATCACCGCACCGTCGTGGCGCGGTGGCGGCGCGGTCTCGCGGCGCGGATCACCAAGCGCACGAAACGCGTCCGACCAGTAGCGGTACTCGGCCAGGTCCTCGGGCGTTCCCCACTGCATGAAGTGGTTGAGCTCGTAGACGGCGATGCTGCGGCCGTCTTCCAGCAACGGCTTGTAGGCCAGGCTGACGTAGTACTCGCCGCCCAGCGTCAGGTCGGCGCGTGCCATCGTGCGAGTGAACGCGTCGCGCATCAGCGCGCCCGTCGCGAAGTAGTACGTTCCGCTGGAGGCGAATTCGCGGGTGGGCTGATCGGTGTAGGGCTGCTTTTCCTGGATGTCGAGGACGCGGCCCCGCTCCTGCCGCACATAGGCGTAGTTGGTCGACCCCATCATGTGCGGGTGGAATCCCGTGTAGCAGGGAATCGCACCGTCGCAACCGCTCTGCGTGACGAATGCCTTGAAGTCGGCGTAGTCCCAGGCGCAGGTGAAATCGCAGTAGTTGACGATCGTCGGTGCGTCCGGATCGAGCCGGTCGATCACCTGCAGCACCGCGTTGACCGGCCCCAGCTTGTGCGGCGCGATGCCAACGACCCGACCTGTCGGGCAGTAGTGCGCGAGCACCTCGGCCATCCGGAAAGCCGGATCGTCCAGGTGCTCCTGGTTGCACACGAAAACGAAATCCGTCTCGCCCGGGAACAGGTCGATCACGTGGGCGATGATCGGCTTGCCATCCACCTCGATGAGCGGCTTGGGTACGCGATAGCCCGCACGACGGAAGCGCTCACCGAAGCCCGACATCGGTATGACGATCTGCATTGCATTCCTTCCTTGGAAAACCACGACTCAGTCCGGAGACAAACGCTCTCGGGACCGCCGGTAGGCCTCGGCCTCCCAGTCCGTCAGTGCGGCAACTTCCTCTCTGGCCAGATAGACCAGTCCCCTTGCGTCCTGCAGGCGCAGCCCCACCCGCGCCAGGCAGCCCAGCATGGCCCGGGCTCCGTCGCTGATGCCCGGAGCCAGCAGCACGCCGGCGCCGGGCACGGTCGCATAGACCGGTGGTCCGGCGCCACCATCGACCGCTTCGGCCACGGCCCTCGATACCGGCGATCCCGGAGCCACCAGCGCCGGCCGCGTGCCCAGGAACACCACGTGGTCCGGATACAGCACGCCACCTTGCGCGGCCTGCAACGTCACCGCGTCGGTGGCGACGGCGTGCAGCAGGGGATCTTCGGGAATCAGCCACCCCAGGTCGTTTGCCGCGCGCAGACATGCCGTGTCGGCAGGCGGCGGTTCGCGCACGGGAAGACGCAGCCGTCGCTCCACATCCTGCAGACGACGCTCGACCGATTCGCAGTCATCGCCGCCCACCACCAGGCCGTGATTGGCAAGCACCAGGACGTCGGGCGCGGTGTCGGCCGTTGCCAGCACCTCGGCCACGGCACGGGTCAACGGGTACCCCGGTCGGCGGTACGGCACCCAGGCCCAGTGCAGCCCGTGCAACCGGGATGACAATGCCGCCTGCGCGTCATCGCGCACCGCCCAGGCGATGGTGTTGACCGAATGCACGTGCGCGACCACCGAGTGCGGCAGCAGCGCGTGCAACGACGTTTCGATCGACGGTCGCAACCCGCCATGAGGCTGCAGACGGGCGACCCGATCCTCGCCATCCACCTCGTCCAGCGCCGCCCGGACGGCCGCCAACGGCAGGGGCACGAAGATGTCGCGGTCCATCGCGTGGGCCAGCCAGGTTCCCGAGGCCTTGACCCACAACACCCCTCCATGCTTAACGGACGTGTTACCACCGCCCCCTTGCACAAGGTCGCGATTAGCGCCGATCTTCGCCGAAAACTCAGACAACGCCACCAAGTCAGCCACTGCCATCGTCAGCAACCCCCGCCCGCCGGGCGGCGGGACTGGCCGCGATTGTGGTCATTTCCGTTCTCGATTGCAGCTATCTGAACGGGACCGCAATCCATGTCACACTCCGAAGCACGGGCCCGCCGTACGATCGAGTCGTACTGCGAATGGAACGCGGCAGGGGATGCCGCGCTCCCGGGAGCAGCCTCACGCCATCTCGCGATGGCGATCGAGGCGGGCGCGGTGCAAGGGGAGATTTTCAGAAGCAGGTGATTCCAGAGTTGCGGCGGGTGACGGCGTTTGCTGTCGTCCGCGGCTCTGCCGTGTCGGCGGTTTCTTACAGGGACGTTCACGCAAGATGAGTGATTTCGAACAGCGCATTGCCGATCTTTCGCCCGCAAAACGCGAGTTGCTTCGCCAGATCGCCGCCCGCCAACGCGCCGGGCAGAACCGCATCCAACCGCGGCCGCGCCCCGAGCGCATTCCGCTGACCTTCGGGCAGCGCCGCCTGTGGCTGCTGGACCAGCTCACCCCGAACCTGATCGCCTACAACGAGTCCTGCGCGCTGTGGCTGGATGGCGAACTGGACGCCTCCTGCCTGAGGCATGCCGTGCAGGCGCTCTCCGATCGCCACGAAGGCCTGCGCACCGTGTTTCGCAGCCAGCACGGCGAGCCGTCGCAACACATCCTCGACCGCGTCGACGTGCCGTGGCAGGCGCTGTCCGCGCAAGGCACCACCGACGCCGAGCGACGCGATGCGGCGCTGGCGTTGGCGCGCACTGCGCACGACCAGCCGTTCGACCTCAGTCGCGACGCGATGCTGCGTGCGACGTTGATCGACGCCGGCGCGCAACGGCACCTGCTGGTGCTGACGCTGCACCACATCGCCGTCGATGGCTGGTCCTGCTCGGTCCTGGTCAGCGAACTGCAGGCGCTGCACGACGCCGCCCGTGCCGGCACCCCGGCCGATGCGCTGAAGGACGTGCTGCCGCCCCCGGCGTTGCAGATCGCCGACGTGGCCCTGTGGCAGCACGATGCCCTTGGCGCCGACGCCCTGCAGACCCAGCTGGATTACTGGCAGCAGCATCTGGACGGCGCGGCCGCCACGCTCGACCTGCCGTCCGACCGTTCGCGCCCGGCCGTGCAGAGCTTCCGAGGCGCACTGTGGTCCACGCAGATTCCCGCGGACCTGTACGAACGCCTTGAAGCCCTCGCGCGCCAGCGCCAGGCAACGCTGTCGATGGTGTTCCTCGCCGCGTTCCAGGCGCTGCTGGCGCGCTACACCGGCCAGGACGACGTCGTGGTGGCGATGGGCGTGGCCGGCCGCGCGCGGGTCGAGCTCGAATCGGTGGTCGGTTTTCTCGTCAACACGTTGGCGCTGCGTACACGCGTCCCCGACGACACCAGCTTTGCCGACCTGCTCGAACAGGTGCGCGGCCACGTGCTGGGCGCCATGGAAAACGCCGACGCGCCGCTGGACCGCGTGCTCGAAGTACTGCGCCTGCCGCGCTCGACCAGCCACACACCGCTGGCGCAGGTCATGTACTTCTTCCAGAACTTCCCCACCCAGACCCATGCCCTGGCGGGCCTGCATGTGCAGGCCGCGGACAAGGTCGAACTCGCGCCAACCACAGCACTCGCGGACCTCACGCTGTTCGTGAACCAGCAGGCCGAACGCGAGGTGATGTTCGAGTACAGCACCGACCTGTTCGACGAGGCGACCATCGCGCGACTGGGTGGCCACCTGCTGACGTTGCTTGCCGCCGCGACCGCCGACCCGCACGCACGCGTGGCCACGCTGCCACTGTTGACCGGCGCCGAGCGGGATGAGCTGGCCCGCTGGAACGACGATACCCGTCGCGAACTTCCCAATGAGCGCACGCTGGCGGCGCTGATCGAAGCCCAGGTGGAACGCACGCCCGAAGCCGTCGCCCTGTCCTTCCACGACCGCGCGCTGCACTACCGCGAGCTGGATCAGCGCAGCAACGCGCTGGCCCACCGGCTGCGCGATGCCGGCGTCCGACCCGGCTCGCTGGTTGGCCTGTATGTCGACCGGTCGGTGGAAATGCTGATCGGCCTGCTGGGCATCCTCAAGGCCGGCGGGGCCTACGTCCCGCTGGACCCGACCTACCCGACCGAGCGCCTGGCCTACATGCTGGAAACGTCGGCGGCGCGCGTGCTGGTCACCCACCGCGCGCTGCTCGACGAGCTGCCGGCAAGCTTCCGCGATGCCGGCGTCGACATCGTGGTGCTGGCCGATGCCGACGAGGCACTGGGTGCGGACGCCGAGCACGCTCCCGACGACGGTGCCGGCCCGGACGACCTCGCGTACGTGATCTTCACCTCCGGCTCGACCGGCAAGCCCAAGGGCGTGGCGATCCCGCAGCAGGCCGCGGTGAACCTGCTGCGCTCGGTGGCGCGCGAGCCGGGCGTCGCCGCTGGCGATTCGGTGTGCGCGATCAGCACGTTGTCGTTCGACATCGCGTTGTTCGAGCTGGTGCTGCCGTTGACCGTCGGCGCGCAGATCGTGCTGGCCGATCGCGACACCGCACGCGACGGGCTCGCGTTGCGCCGCATGATCGATACCCGCGCGCCCTCCGTGATGCAGGCCACACCCGCCACCTGGCGCATGTTGCTCGAAGTCGGCTGGCGCGGAACGCCGGGGCTGAAGAAGATCATCTCCACCGGCGAAGCGTTGCCGCGCGAGCTCGCCGACCGCCTGCTGCCGTGCGCGGACGAGTTGTGGAATCTGTATGGCCCGACCGAGACCACCGTGTACTCGGCGTTGTGCCGTGTCACCGCCGGCGATGGCCCGATCCTGGTCGGCAAGCCGGTCGACAACACGCAGATCCACATCGTCGACAAGCACATGCAGCACACGCCGACCGGCGTCCCGGGCGAGCTGCTGATCGGTGGCGATGGCCTCGCGGTCGGCTACCACGGGCGGCCGGACCTTACGGCCGAGAAGTTCATCGCCGACCCGTTCACCGCCCGACCGGGTGGCCGCCTGTATCGCACCGGCGACCTGGCGCTGTGGCGTCGCGACGGCACCATCGAGGTGATCGGGCGTATCGATCACCAGGTGAAGCTGCGCGGCTTCCGCATCGAACTGGGCGAGATCGAGGCCGTGCTCGCCCAGCACCCCGGCGTGACACAGGCCGTAGTGCATTGCCGCGAAGACAGCCCCGGCGACAAGCGCCTGGTCGCCTACGTGACCGCCGATTCCACGCCGACGGTCGCCGCGTTGCGCGACCATCTGAAGGCCACGCTGCCCGATTACATGGTGCCCAGCGCATTCGTGGTGCTGGACGCGTTTCCGCTCACGCCCAATGGCAAGGTCGATCGCCGCGCGCTGCCCGCGCCCGAACTGGTCGCCGGTGCCGCAGACGAAGGCGAACGGATCGCGCCGCGCACCGAGGAAGAAACCACCCTGGCCGAGTTGTGGGGGCAACTGCTCAACCGTCGGCAGATCGATGTCCGCGAGAACTTCTTCGACGTCGGCGGGCATTCACTGCTCGCCACGCAGTTGCTGGCCCGCATCGAGCAGGCGTTCTCGGTGGAGTTGCCGCTGCGCGCGCTGTTCGAGGCGCCCACCCTCGAGCAATTGGCCGCACGCATCGCCACCGAGCGCGAGCGCCTGCAGCCCGACGATCTGGAGGCGTTGCTGCTCAGCCTGGAACACCTCAGCGACGAAGAAGCCAGCGCACGCCTGCTGGCGACGACCGCGCGACCCGGGGACGTGTGATGAGCGATCTGAACGAACGCCTGGCCGGCCTCTCGCCGGAGAAGCGGGCACTGCTGATGCAACAACTCGCCCGGCAGGGCGCGACGAAGAAGGCCGGGATCGGCCGCCGCCTGCGCCCGGACCGCATCGCGCCGTCATCGGCGCAGCAGCGGCTGTGGATCCTCGACCAGCTCAGCCCTGGATCGGCGGTCTACAACGTTCCCGCCAGCCACTGGCTGCAGGGCGTGCTGGACATCGCGGTGCTGCAGCGCGCGTTCGACGAGATCGTGCGCCGTCACGAGAGCTTGCGCACGGTGATCGCCTGCGACGACGCCGGCGCGCACCAGCAGGTGCAGTTGCCCGCGCCCGTGCCGGTGACGCGCCTGGACCTGCGCCACCTGCCGACGGACGCACGTGAGTCGGCCGCGCTTGCTGCCGCCCGCGACGAGGCCGCACGGCCGTTCGACATCACGCGCGGTCCGTTGCTTCGAGCGCTGCTGGTGCAGCTCGCCGACGACCGCTACCTGCTCACGCTCAACGCACACCACATCGCGGTGGACGGCTGGTCGCTGGGCATCGTCCACGACGAGCTGCACCAGCTGTACACCGCCTTCCAGGCAGGCCGGGAATCGCCACTGGCCGAGTTGCCGGTGCAGTACGTCGACTACGCGATGTGGCAGAACGAACAGCTCGACACCGACGCGATGCGCCAACAGCTCGCGTACTGGCAGGAGCACCTGTCGGGCCGGCTTCCGGTGCTGGAGCTGCCGGGAGACCGCGCGCGTCCTGCGGTGCAGAGCCACCGCGGCGAGGTGTCGCGCAGCCTGCTGCCGACGGCCGACTACGAGAACCTCAAGCGACTCTGCCGGCAAGAGAGGGTGACACCGTTCATGGCCGTGCTGGCCGCCTTCAACACCTTGCTGCTGCGCTACTCGGGCCAGGCCGACCAGATCATCGGCGTCGGCGTCGCCAACCGAAGCCGCGAGGAGCTGGAGCCGCTGATCGGCTTCTTCGTCAACACCCTGGCGCTGCGTACGGATCTGTCGGGCAATCCGACGTTCCGCGAACTGCTGGCGCGGGTGAAGGACGCCACGCTGGGTGCCTATTCACACCAGGACCTGCCAATCGAGCGATTGATGGAAACGCTCGATCTCGATCGCGCGCTCAGCCATTCGCCGTTGTTCCAGGCGATGCTGTTCTTCCAGAACTTCCCGAGCGGCGATGCGCACCTGCCCGGCTTGACGCTGACGCCGATCGACTTCGACCGGATCAACCAGGGCACCGCACGGACCGACCTGTCCCTGTTTGCCAGCGAGGCCGACGAAGGCCTCTGGCTGTTCCTCGAATACGCCACCGACCTGTTCGACGAGGCAACCGTCGTTGCGTTCTCGCGTCACCTTCGTCAGTTGCTGCGTTCGGTGGTGGCCGATCCCTCGCGACGCATCGCTGAGCTGGCGATCCTCGACGACGACGAACGCCGGCAGGTGCTGTGCGACTGGAACGACACGCGCCGCGACATACCGTTCGACGTGCCGCTGCACGCACTGGTCGAGGCGCAGGTGGCGCAGCGTCCGGACGCGGTGGCGATCGAGCACGACGGCAATCGACTCACGTACGCCGAGCTCGACGCGCAGGCCGACGCGCTGGCCAACGTGCTGGTCGCGCACGGCGCTGGCCCCGGCGAGCTGGTTGGCCTGTTCGTCGAGCGCTCGCCGCGCATGCTGGTCGCGCTGCTGGGCGTGCTCAAGGCCGGTGCCGCCTACGTGCCGCTGGACCCCGGGTATCCGGCCGAGCGACTGGCGTTCATGCTCGAGGATGCGGCGGCGCGCCTGGTGGTGACCGAGCGCGACTTGCTGCCGCAGCTTCCCGTCTCCACGGCCCGCCCGGTGCTGATCGAGGATGCGCTGAGGGACGGCAATCCGGATCGGACGAACCGCGCCGCGTCCGGCGTGGGTCCAGAAGACCTGGCGTATGTGATCTTCACGTCCGGTTCGACTGGCCGTCCCAAGGGCGTGCAGATTCCGCATCGCGCCGCCGTGAACTTTCTTGCATCGGTCGCGCGCGAGCCGGGGCTGTCCGCCGGCGACGCGCTGTGCGCCGTCACCACGCTGTCGTTCGACATCGCGCTGCTGGAGCTCCTGCTGCCGCTGACCGTGGGCGCGCGCATCGTCTTGGCCGATCGTGCCACCGCCAGCGACGGCGCGGCGTTGGTCGCCCTGCTCGCGCGCTCGGGCTGCACGGTGATGCAGGCGACCCCGGCAACCTGGCGCATGTTGCTCGACGCCGGTTGGCAGGGCGGCGACCTGCGCGTGCTGTGCGGTGGCGAAGCGTTGACGCGCGAGCTGGCCGATCGACTGCTGCGCTGCACCGCGCAGGTGTGGAATCTCTACGGCCCGACCGAGACCACGGTGTGGTCGACGGTCGAGCGCATCGGCACAGATGACACGTCGATCAGTATCGGGCGTCCACTGGCCAACACCGAAGTCTACGTCGTCGACGCCAACCTGCAGCCCGTGCCCGTCGGGGTGCCGGGCGAGTTGCTGATCGGCGGATTGGGGGTCGCGCGAGGCTATCTCTCGCGGCCGGACCTCACCGCCGAGAAGTTCATTCCCGATCCGTTCGGCACACGTCCCGATGCGCGCCTCTACCGCACCGGCGATCTCGCGCGTTGGCGGCGCGACGGCAAGCTGGAAGTGGTCGGACGCATCGATCACCAGGTGAAGCTGCGCGGATTCCGCATCGAGTTGGGCGAGATCGAATGCGTGCTCGCCGAACATGCGGCCGCGCGACAGGTCGTGGTGGCGTGTCGCGAGGATCGCCCCGGTGACAAGCGCCTGGTCGCCTATGTCGTCGCGCACGACGGCGCCGTTCCCACCAACGCCGAGTTGCGCTCGTTTGCCCGCGAGCGACTGCCCGAGTACATGGTGCCGGCCACCTGCGTGGTGCTTGCCCAGTTGCCCATGACACCCAACGGCAAGGTCGACCGGCGCGCGCTTCCGGCGCCCGATTCCGATGCCAGCGAGTCGGACGCCTTCGTCGCACCGCGCAATGCCGAAGAGGAAGTCCTGACAGGACTGTGGGCCGAAGTGCTGGGCCGCGAACGTGTCGGCATCCACGACGACTTCTTCGACCTGGGCGGTCACTCCCTGCTTGCCACCCAGTTGATCACGCGGGTGAACAAGGCCTTTGGCGGCGAGGTGCCATTGCGCCTGCTGTTCGAGGCGCCAACGGTCGCGGCCTTCAGCGAACGACTGTTGCAACACCGCATGGACGACGTCGACGACGACGCGCTGGCCGGGATGCTCGATCAGCTCGAAGGCCTGTCGGACGAACAGATCCAGGCACTACTGGCCGAAACCAGTAGCTGACGCCCGCCTCCTCAAGGACGAAGACAAGCGTGCCCTCAATGAACCCGCCTTCCGACAACGGCGCCGGCGCGATGTCTGCTCGCCTGGCGCGCCTGACGCCACAACAGCGCGAGCTCCTGCAGCGCCAGCTGGCAGCGCGCGGCACCGGCAACGACGATGCCCCGCCGGCCACGACGCCGATCGTTCGACGCGCCGAGCGCGGCCAGCCGCAGCCGTTGTCCCCGGCGCAGCAGCGCATGTGGTTCTTCGAACGTCTCCAGCCCGGAACGGCGGCGTACCACGTCTACGCCTACTACCGCCTGGACGGCGTGCTGGACGGCGACGCACTGCAACGGGCCTTCGCGCAGGTGGTGAATCGCCACGACGCTTTGCGAACGGGTTTCGCCGAAGTCGATGGTCAGCCGCGGCAGACCGTCGTCGCGCCGGGCGAGTTCACGATGGAACGGATCGATCTGTCGGCACTGGCTCCCACCGAGCGCGAAGCGCAGGTGCAGCGACTGGCCGACATCGACGCCGACCGACCGTTCGACCTCGCCCGGCCGCCATTATTGCGCGCGACCCTGCTGCACCTGGAACCGCGCCGGCACGTGCTGCTGGTGGTCGTGCACCACATCGTGTCCGATGCCTGGTCGATGGGGGTGCTTGTCGATGAGGTGTCGCGGCTCTACACCGCGTTTTCCACCGGTGCGGACGCGTCACTGCCGGAACTGCCGTTGCAGTTCGCCGATGCGGTGCTGTGGCAGCAGGAGCCGACACAGGCAGGTCGCATCGAGACGCAAACGGGGTTCTGGCAGCGGGCCTTGAGTGGCACCACCGGCCTGCTGGACCTGCCCACCGACTACCCGCGCGCGTCGACGCCGCTGGGTCGCGGCGGGCGCGTGCCGATGCAGTTGCCGCAGTCGCTGCTGACCGACGTGGGCGACCTGGCGCGACGGGAAGGCGCGACGCGGTTCATGGCCTTGCTGGCCGTATTCCAGGCGTTGCTTGCGCGCCACAGCGGGCAGGACGACATCGTCGTCGGCTCGCCGGTGGCCAACCGGCGTGCCCCCGCACTGGAGCCGTTGATCGGGTTGTTCGTCAACACCATCGCCTTGCGCGCGGACCTCGGCAGCGACCCGACTTTCCGCCAGTTGCTGGCGCGCACGCGCGCGCACTGCCTGGACGCACTGGACCATGCCGAAGTGCCGCTCGAACGCGTGATCGATGCGTTGGACATCGAACGCGCGCCCGGCCGCACGCCGTTGTTCCAGGCGATGTTCGTGCTGCAGAACACGGGTGCCGCGCCGCCGTCTCTGCCCGGCGTCATTGTCAGCTGGATCCAGCCGGCACTGCGCGTCGCGCGTCTGGAGTTGACCCTGTCGCTCGAAGAGACCACGGACGGGCTCGAGGGCACGTTCGACTACGACGCAGATCTGTTCGAAGCGGCCACCGTCGCGCGGATGGCACGTCAGTTCGAGGTGCTGCTGCGCGGTGTGCTTGCCGATCCCGACCAGCCGTTGTCGCAGGTGCCGCTGCTCGACGACGACGACCGCCGCGACCTGCTGCGCCTGGGCGACGGCAACCGCGAGGGCGCCGACCGCGATGGCCCAGATCCGAGAGCTGCCGCCGACGACAGCCTGTTCGCGATGTTCGCCGCGCAGGCGGCGCGGACACCACAGGCCGTGGCGCTGGTGGAACCCGGCGGCACGTTGCGCTACGACCAACTGCTGCGGCGCGCGTACGGCCTTGCCGGCGAATTGCGGGCGCTCGGCGTCGGCCCGGAATCGCGCGTCGGCGTGCTGACCGACCGCTCCATCGAAGCGATCGTCGCCATCCTCGGCGTCCTCGCCGCCGGCGGCGCGTACGTGCCGCTGGACCCGGCGCATCCGGACGAGCGGCTGGCATTCCTGCTGGACGATTGCGCCGCGCAGGCCCTCGTCGCACCGCCGGCCTGGCTGGCGCGCGCGCAGGCGCTGCACGTGCCGGTGCCGCTGCTGCGCAGCGACGCCGGTGCGGACGCCGCCCGCGGCATCGAAGACGCGCACGCCTCCGGTGCCACGCATGCCGCGTACGTGATCTACACCTCCGGCTCCACCGGAAATCCCAAGGGCGTGGTGATCGAGAACCGTGGTGCCGTCAATCTGGTGCGCGGCTTCATCGCCCGCCACGACTTCCGCGACCAGCGCCTGCTGATGATCCCGCCGCTGGTGTTCGATGCCTCGGTGGGCGACGTCTTCCCAATCCTGGCCACCGGTTCGACCCTGGTGCTGCATCCGACGCCGACCGAACTCGGTCCGTCCGAGCTCGAGCGGTTCTGCGCCGAACACGCGGTCGGCGCCATCGATGCGCCCGCAGCGCTGTGGCGTCGCTGGTCGGAAGGCTGGGCCGCCATGAATCGCACCGGCCCGTTGCTGCCGCAACTGCGCCTGATGATGATCGGCGGCGAGAGCGTGCCGATCGATCTGGTCCGCCGGTTCGCCGGCCTCACCGGTGGTCGCGTCGCGCTGTGCAATCACTACGGCCCGACCGAGGCCTCGGTCTGCGCGACCATGCTGGCCACGTGCGACGCCGCTGAACTGGCCGGGCCGGATCTGCCGATCGGCACGCCACTGCCCGGAGTGCGCATCTACGTGCTCGACCACCACCTCGCACTTGCTCCGCGCGGCGTGGTGGGCGAGTTGTGCATCGGCGGGGTGGGCATCGCGCGCGAGTACCTCGGGTTGCCCGATGCCAGCGCCGCGAGCTTCCTGCCCGATCCGTTCGTCGAGGACGTCGGCGCGCGGCTGTACCGCACCGGCGATCTGGCGCGATGGAACCACGACGGCACGCTGCAGTTCCTCGGCCGTCGCGACAACCAGGTCAAGCTGCGTGGCGTGCGCATCGAGTTGGGCGAGATCGAGACCGCGCTGGAAGCCCATCCACAGGTGCACGCCGCCGCGTCGCTGGTGCGCGAGGATCGCCCGGGCGACCGTCGCCTGGTCGCCTACGTTGTCTGCGCCCAGGACGGTCCCGACGCGGCCCAGTTGCGTGACCACCTCGCACAGCGTCTGCCCGAAGCGCTACTGCCGGCCGCTTACGTGCGACTGGACGCGATGCCGTTGACCCGCAACGGCAAGGTCGACCGTCGTGCACTCCCGGTGCCCGATGCCACGCACGATCGCGCGCGCACGCTGCGCGCGCCCGGCACCGACACCGAGCACGCCGTCCTGGCGGTGTGGCGCGACGTGCTTGGCCGGGCCGACCTGGGCGTCGACGACGACTTCTTCGCCGTTGGCGGCGATTCGCTGCTGACCCTGCCGCTGGTGTTCAAGCTGCATGCGGCGCTGGGCGTGGACGTGCCGCTGCCATCGGTGTTCGCCACCCCGACCATCGCCGGCCTGGCGCGCACCATCGACCAGCTGCGCTCGGGCGCACCGGTGGCGGCATTCGACCTGTCGGGCGAAGTGCGGCTGCCGGACGACATCGACCCGCGCCACGCCCGCCTGCCGGCCACGTCGCGCGCCACGCCGCGTTCGGTGCTGGTGACCGGCGCCACCGGGTTCCTCGGCGCCTACCTGGTGCGTGAACTGCTCGACACCACCGACGCGGAGGTCCTGTGCCTGGTGCGCGCCGACACGGTGACCGACGGCCTGCGGCGGGTGCGCGCCAACCTGGAGGGCTACGGCCAGTGGCGCGACGGCGACGAGGCGCGTCTGGTACCGGTGCCCGGCGACCTGTCGGCACCGCTGCTCGGACTGGGCGGCGAGGGCTTCGATGCATTGGCACAACGCACCGAGGCGATCTTCCACAACGGTGGCCAGGTCAATTTCCTGGCGCCGTACGAACACCTGCGCGCGGCCAACGTCGACGGCACCCGCGAGGTGCTGCGCCTGGCCACGCACACGCGCGTCAAACCCGTGCACCTGGTGTCCACGCTGGGCGTCTATCTGACCGATCGCCATCTGGGCACCACGGTGCGCGAATCGGACCCGCCCCCGCACGCCGACGACCAGCAGGGCGGCTACAACCAGAGCAAGTGGGTCGGCGAACAGCTGGCGCTGCTCGCGCGGGCACGCGGCTTGCCGGTGGCGATCTACCGGCCGGCGCGCATCACCGGCGACAGCCGCAGCGGCGCGGGCAACGTCGGCGACTATTTCAACGCGTGGATCAAAGGCTGCGTGCAGTTGGGCCTGGCACCGCGCCTGTCGGACGAATCCTTCGACATGGCGCCCGTCGATTACGTCGGCCGCGCGATCGTGCGATTGGCGCTGGGCGCCGGCGATGCCAACGGCAACTTCCATTTCCTCAACCCGCACCGACTGCCGGTTCCGGCAGCCATCGAGGCACTCGACGAGGCGGGCTATCGCGTGCGCGAGGTGCCGTATCCACGCTGGCGCGATGCGTTGCTGGCCGTCACCACGGCCTCGCGCGACAACGCGCTGGCGCCGTTCGCCGGTCTGTTCCCGGAACACTACGACCCCACCGAGCCCGCGTTCGATTGCACGGCCACCGCCGACCTGGTTGCCGCGACCGGACTGACCTGCCCGCCTGCCGATCGGGCACTGTTTTCGGTGTACCTGCGATTCCTGCGCGAGCGCGGCGCGCTGCCGGCGTTGTCGGAGGTGGAGGCATGAGCCGGGCGCCGGGACTTCGCGATTTCCTGTTGATCTGGGCTGGTCAATTGATCTCTGGCGTCGGCTCTCGGCTGACGTCGTTCGCGCTTGGGTTGTGGGTGTACCGGACCACCGGCTCGGAAACCCGCTTTGCCCTGGTCTTCATCGCGATGGCCCTGCCGGCGCTGCTGGTGTCGCCGCTGGCCGGCGCGCTGGTGGACCGCTGGGACCGGCGCCGAACGATGATCGCCTGCGAGGTGGCATCGGCCACGGTCATGGTGGCGCTGGCGATCCTGTTCGCCACCGACACGCTGGCGATGTGGCATGTCTATGCCGGCGTCGGCATCAGCGCGCTGGCCAATGCGTTCCTGCAGCCGGCGTATGCCGCAAGCATCCCGTTGCTGGCATCGCAGGACCAGCTCAATCGCGTCAACGGCATGGTCCAGACCGGCAATGCCGTCGCACTCGTCGGCGGCCCGGCATTGGCCGGCGTGTTGATGGGCGTGTTCTCGATGACCACCGTCCTGCTCGTCGATGCGTTGACGTTTGCGGTGGGGGTCGTCGCGCTGGTGGCGGCGCGGGTGCCGCGCCCGGCGCGCACGACACCGTCCGAGGAAGCCAACCTCTGGCACGAAGCCGCCACCGGGTTCCGCTACGTTCGCGATCGACCGGGCCTGCTCGGTGTGCTCACGGTGCTGGGACTTTCCAACTTCTTCTTCGGCATCGCCAGCATCGCCATCACGCCACTGGTGCTGTCGGTCAGCGGCGACTCGGAAACCATGCTGGGCCTGCAGATGAGTATCGGCTGCAGCGGCCTGCTGGTCGGTGGCCTGATCATGACCTTGTGGGGTGGTCCGCGCTCGCGCATCCGTTGCATGCTCGGGTTCTCGCTGCTGGCCGGGGTGTTCCTGGCCCTGCACGGTCTGGCGCCATCGTTCACGCTGATCTGTGCGGCCGGCTTCGCGCTGTTCCTGACCATGCCCTTCACCAACTCGGCCAATGCCGCGCTGTGGCAGAGCAAGGTGCCCGCCGATCTGCAGGGGCGCTGCTTTGCGATCCAACGCGTGCTTTCAGAGGCGGCGATGCCATTGGGCTACTGCCTGGCCGGACCGCTGGCCGAACACACGTTTGAACCCTTGCTGGCGCCGGGCGGCGCGCTGGCCGGATCGCTCGGCCTGCTCATCGGCACCGGGCCCGGGCGAGGCCTTGGCCTGATGTTCATCGTGCTGGGCGTGCTGATGGTGCTGGTGGCCGTCGGCGCCTACGCCGTGCGTTCGATTCGCCGCGTCGAAAGCGAACTGCCCGACGCACCGCCGCTCGTCGCCGACACGGGCACCCCATTGCAGTGCGCGACGTGATGCGTCGCGCGGACTGATCGGAAGCACCACGCCAGGGACACATGGAAGGACATGGCAATGACATCGGACAACGACGCGATTCCGCTGGTGGAATCGGACGGCCTGGCTGCGGCCACACAGACCCACATCGAAAGCCTCAGCGCGGCCGCACGCGGCCGGCTGTTGCGCGCCTCGGAAGTCGAGCGCGACCTTCCTGGCTCCCCGTTGGCGGTCACGGTCGACTGGGTACGCACCTTCCTGGCGCGACCGCATCCGGACGTGGGTCGCTCGGGACCGGTGTGTCCGTTCACACCGACGGCGCTGGCCCTGGACACGATCTGGCTGACCGAGATCACCGACCGCAACCCCGACCCGGCACGCCTGGCCGACGTGGTTGGCAAGTACCGCGACCTGTTCTTCGAGATCGAGCCGCGCAACGGCTCGGTGGCGATCAACAAGACCATCCTCATCGTCTTCCCCAACCTGGGAGCCGACGCGGCGGCACTGATCGACGACGTGCAACGCGAACTCAAGCCCAGCTTCGTCGACCTGGGCCTGATGCTGGGCGAGTTCCATTCCAGGAACGAAAGCCCCGGGCTGCGCAACCCCGACTTCCGCCCGCTACGCAGCCCGGTGCCGATGGTGGCGATACGGTTGATGGTCGAGACCGACCTGCCGTTCCTGCGTCGCCACATCGACGAACCGACCGTGCGCGCCGCGTACCTGCGCTCTTACCTGCGCCGTCTCGGCGGCACGGTGCGCCGCAACTACTTCGACCAGGCGGTGACCGCGCTGGTGGAAACCGAGCGTGAGCTGCGCGGCGACAGCCACGCATCGCTGCCGGCGTCCGTGCGAATTGGCACGCCGGCAATCGCTGCCAACGATCGCACCGTGGTCCCCGCGGCAGCCCCGGCCGACACCGCTGTCGCCGCGGCGCCCGAGCAACCGGCGACAGCGACGGACGCCGAAGCGGACAACGGCCGCGTCGCGATCGTCGGCGGCGGCCTTGCCGGCTCGTTGCTGGCCTTGTCGTTGGCTCGCCAGGGCGTGGGCGTGGATGTCTACGAGCGTCGCCCCGATCCACGGCTAGGCGGCGACGCCGGCGGACGTTCGATCAACCTCGGCCTGTCCAAGCGTGGCATCCAGGCGTTGACCGAAGTCGGCCTGATCGACGAAGTGATGCCGCTGTCGGTCACCATGCGCGGCCGCGTGATCCACTCGCCCGACGGTGGCACGCGCTTCCAGCCCTATGGCAAGAATGGCGGCGAGGTACTGCATTCGATCGACCGCAACGAGCTCAACCGCCTGCTGCTCGATCATGCCCAACGCCACCCGCAGGTGCGCCTGCATTTCGACCATCGCCTGGCGCATGTCGACAAGGACCGGCGCGAGCTGGAACTGGAATCAAACGGCGAACGCGTCCGCGTACGCCCGAGCTGGGTGGTCGGTGCCGACGGTGCGTTCTCGCGCGCGCGCCAGGAAATGCAGCGCGGCGAGCGCGCCGACTTCCAGCAGGAGTACCTGGAGTGGGGCTACAAGGAACTGTCGCTGTCCGCGCTCCCCGACGGCGGCTCGCAGATCGAACTGGAGGCGCTGCACGTATGGCCACGCCTGCACGGGCTGTTTGTCTCGCACCCCAACCGCGACGGCTCGCACACGCTGACGCTGTTCCTGCCGTTCGAGGGGCCGGACAGCTTCGCCACCACCACCGGCGAAGCGGAAGTGAAGGCATTGTTCGACAAGTACTTCCCCGACCTGGTGCCACTGTTGCCGAACCTGGTGGACGACTGGATGAGCCACCCGACCGGATCGCTAACCACGATCCGCACCGGCCGATGGCATCGCGATGACTGGATCGTGCTGGTCGGAGATGCGTGCCACGCGGTCTACCCGTTCTACGGACAGGGCATGAACTCGGCGTTCGAGGACTGCTCGGCGCTGATGGCGGCACTGGCGCGTCACGGGCAGAATCGCGCTGCGGCGTTCGCTGCGTACGAGCAGTCGCGCCGCCCGCACACCGACACGCTGGCCGAGCTGTCGAAGGCGAACTTTGTCGAACTCAAGCAGAAGGTGAAATCGCCGTGGTTCGTCGCGCGCAAACGCCTGGACGTCGCGCTCAACCGTTTTCTTCCGAAAACGTGGCTGCCGCTGTACACGATGATCGCCCACACCACGATTCCCTATGGCGATGCGCTGGCACGCGCGCACCGCCAGGAGCGGTTCCTGGCCGGCAGCGCGGTCGGGCTGGCCGGCGCGATCGGCGTCGGGGCGTGGCTGTGGCTGGCTTGATGCAGGCGGTAAATCCGTGACGCGTCTCATGCCCACGCATGAAATCGCCAACGATGACGATCGCGACGGCGGTCGTGGCGACGCGTGCGATCCATCGCTGTTGCGGCCGTTGCTGCCGCCATCGGTGCTGCTTGCGCAGATGCCACCTGCACAGGCCGACCCCACCGCGCTTCACCCGCTCGAGCAGGCGCAGGTGGCGGCGGCGGTGGCATCACGCCGCCTCGAATACGCCGCCGGGCGTCAACTCGCCCAGCCGTTGCTGCAGGCGCTGGGCGCGGTGCCCGCGCCGCTGCTCAACGGCGCCGATCGCGCACCGCTGTGGCCACCGGGAATCATCGGATCGATCACCCACTGCACCGGGCTGTGCGCGGTGGCGGTGGCCTCCGTCGACACGGCGCGTGGCATTGGCATCGACATCGAACCGGCAAGCCCGCTGCCGCGGGACGTGGTTGCACACGTTCTGGTCACGGGCGAGTCGGACCACTTCGCCGCGCTGCCCGAACACGCGATCGCGTGCGCCGACCGGCTGGTGTTCTGCGCGAAGGAGGCGGCCTACAAGGCGCTGTACCCAACCCTGCGCAAGTTCTTGGATTTCCCGGACCTGCGCGTTGAGCTCGCCGCCGATGGCACGTTCGTGGTGACCCCCACGCAACCGCTGGCCGGCATCCACACGCCCCTGCGCGGCCGCTACCGGGTGACGCGCGACCTCATGGCGGCCGCGGTGTTGTTGCCGAACACGTGAGAGCCGGCGCCGCGCGCCGCGCGCCGCGCGCAGACGGTGGGCCCCAGACACCGTCACGCCTGCGCGTGCGCGGGCAACGACCAGTCCACCGGTGTGCGGCCATGCCGCTGCAGGTACTCGTTGGCCGCCGAGAAGTGCCCGCAACCGATGAATCCACGGTGCGCCGACAACGGCGAGGGATGCGGCGCCTTGAGGATGCGGTGCCGACGCGGATCGATCACCTTGCCCTTGGCCTGGGCGTAACTTCCCCACAGCAGGAACACCAGCCCCTCGCGCTCGCGATTGAGGCTCTCCACGACGTGATCGGTGAAGCCCTCCCAACCGCGTCCCTGGTGCGCGCCGGCCTGACCGGCCTCGACGGTCAGCACGGCGTTGAGCAGCAGCACGCCCTGCCTCGCCCACGGCAGCAGACAGCCGTGATCGGGTCGGCGCAGGCCCAGGTCGCGCTCGATTTCCTTGTAGATGTTGAGCAGCGACGGCGGCACGGCCACGCCCGGCATCACCGAGAAACACAGGCCATGCGCCTGGCCGGGACCGTGGTACGGGTCCTGGCCGAGGATCACCACCTTGGTGGCGTCGAAGGGCGTCGCGTCGAACGCGGAAAAGATCTGCGCGCCGGGCGGGTAGATCGTCGCGCCCGCGGACTTGCGGTCGCGCAGGAAGGTGGACAGCGCCTGCATGTCCTCGCGCTGCAGCCAATCGCCGACATGCGCCTTCCAAGAGGGTTCGAGTTTGATCCGGTCGGTCATGCCGGCATTGTAGAAGCCCTGCCGGCCGCGATCGGAAATCGCGAGGCGTGCCGGACAGCCCACCGCCCCTGCCGAGCACGCACGGACGTGCGTCGTCGCCGACGCGGGCGCCCTGCCGCGCTGGTCAGCGGTCCATCGCGCGCTGCTCCGGCAACTGCGACAGGCGCAGCTGGAACAGGGTCTTGGTGATCAGCAGGCGTTCCTCGATCGGCTTCATGACCAGATCGTTGGCGCCTTCGCGCAACAGCGCGCTCTGGTTGTCAGGGTTGGCATCGCCGGTCATCACCAGCACCGGCAGGCGACGTTTTCCGTAGCCCAGGCCGTGCCGCACGTGCTGGACCAGGTCCTTTCCTTCGAGCGCGCCCTTCAGGTAGACGTCGGTCAGTACCACGTCGGTGCCGATGTCGTCCTGCCCGCGGTGGGCGTCGAGGTGTTCGAGCGCCTCCTCCACGCCGACGAAGTGCAGCACCTTCATGCCATGCCGTTCGAGCATGCGCTTGGTGGCCAGCGCGACCACGCGGCTGTCCTCGACATACAGCACCCGCGCATCCGGGATCGGCTCGGGCTGCACGTAGCCGCGGATGAACGCAGCCAACGCGCTGTGGCCGAGCGACTTGTCGAAGTAGTCGGTGACGTCCTCGGTGAAGCGGCGCTCCTCGAGGTGCGACTGCGCCTCGCCGGAGATCACGATGATCGGCACGTACGTCTGCACGGCCCCTTCGCGCACGGTGCGCGCCAGCGCGATGCCGTCTCCGTCGGGCAATACCAGCGAGGTGGTGACCAGGTTCACCGGCCCTTGCGCAAGCGCTTCGCGCGCCTCGGCGATGCTGCCGCACAGCACCAGCTGCGCATCGGGCAGCTCGCGCGCCAGCACGTCGCCGATCAGCTTGCGCGCGAGCTTGGAACCATCGACGACCATCACCCGTGCAGCGGTGTTGTCGAAGTGGCGAAGGTCGTGGCTGCTGGTGGTCACGGTGATCCTCAGGTTGCGGTCGGACGCGTCTGACGCAGGTAATGCCCGGTCACCAGGCCGGCACCAAGCCAGCCCAGCACTGCCGTTGCGAACACGAATGCCAGTGCCTGCAGCGGGTCGAACCCCTGCAGCACGAAGTGACTGCCGTAGCTTCCGGCCAGTTCGGCCAGCGGGGCACGCAGGGCCAGGTTGGCCGCGCTCAGCAGACCCAACGCCAGTGCCCCGGCCGCCAGGCCGTAGCAGGCGCCCAGGTACAGGAACGGTCGACGGATGAAGCCATCCGTTGCGCCGAGCAGTTGCAGCACGCCGATCTCTTCGCGGCGCGCCTGGATATCCAGCCGAACGGTGTTGCCCACCACCAGCAACGCGCCCAGGCCCAGGAGTGCGGCGAGCACCATCGCCAGTCGCAGACCGAAACGCAGCCAGCCGTCCAGCCGCTCGCGCCAACCGGCGTCGTGCTGCACCTGGTCGGCCTCGGCCAGCGCCTGCAGCGCGGTCGCCAGGCGCAGTTCGTCCTGTCGCGGGGTGACCAGCAACAGGCTCGGCAACGGGTTGTCTTCCAGGGCTTCGATCGCCTCGCCCAGGCCGGCACGCTCGCGCAGCTCGGCCAGGCCCTGTTCGGGCGTGCGCAGTTCCACCGCGGCCACATCGCCGCGCGCGCGCAGTTCGTCGGCCAGTGCGGTCGCGCGTTCGGCGGACACCCCGGTCTTCAGGAACACACTGACCTGGCGCGCCTGCTGCACCTGCCCGGCCAGCGATTCCACGTTGACCAGCGCCGCCCACAGGCCCAGCGGCAACGCGAGCGCGACGGACATGACGCCCACCGTGAGCGCGGTTGCCCACGGCTTGCCGAGCATGCGGCCAACGCTCGCCACCAGGCTGTAGACGTGGTGATCGAACCAGCCGCCCAGCCGCGACTGCGGCCGCGTTGCGGTCGCCGCGTTCATTCGGCCAGCTCCAGCGGCGAGATGTCGTCGACCAGGCGCCCCTGGTCCAGCACCAGCACGCGCTTCTTCATGCGCTTGACCAGGGCGAGGTCGTGGCTGGCGACCAGCACGCTGGTGCCGCGTTCGGGCAGCGATTCGAACAGCGCCATGATCTCGGCCGACAAGGTGGGGTCAAGATTGCCGGTGGGTTCGTCGGCAACCAGCAGTGCCGGCTCGACCACGATCGCGCGGGCGATGCCGACGCGTTGCTGCTCACCGGCCGACAGTTGCGACGGCAGCGCGCGGGCGCGAGCGCCCAGGCCGACCTTCTCGAGCGTGGCCGTGACGCGTCGGGCGATGTCGGATCGGCGCAGGCCGCGCAACAGCAGCGGCAGTCCGACGTTGTCGGCGACGCTGCGGTCACCGAGCAGGCGATGGTCCTGGAACACCACGCCGACGTCGCGTCGATGCAGCGCGACGCGACTGCCACGCACCTTGCCCAGGTTGCGCTCGGCAAACAGCACGGTGCCACGGCTGGGGCGTTCGGACAGGTGGATCAGCTTCAGCAGCGTGCTCTTGCCTGCGCCCGAGTGCCCGGTGACGAACAGCATCTCGCCGGCTTCGACAGCAAAGCTGACTTCGCTCAGCGCATTCTGCCCGCTGGGGTACTGCTTGCTGACGTTGTCGAAGCGCAGGACGCTCATCGCTCACCGGTGCGTGCCGCCGTCCCCCGGCGGCCTTGCCGGCAAGTATCGACGGCGACGGCGAGGATGGCCAGCCTGCCGCGTCGAGCGGTACGCCGAAACGTGAAGGGCGCCCATTGGGCGCCCTCCTTCGTCGCGATGCCGGGACCCGGCGCCGCGATCAGTGCTGCGAACGCGGCGCGCGCGTGATCAGCGACTTCAGTCCGCGGCCGATGCGACCGAGCAGGCCCGGCTTGCTGTCGCCGGTAACCGCCGAAGCGGGCTTGGTGGCGGCGACATGGGTGGCCTTGCCTTGGGCGGGACGCCCCTCGGCGTTGCGGGCCGGGCGCGGCGCGTCGCCCGAAGCGACGGACGGAGCCGTCGCGCTGGCACCACCGATGGCGGGATTCCCCTCGACACCGTCGACGCGGCGACCACCACGACGACGACGACGCTTGCGCGGCGCGCGCTCGCCTTCGACCGGGCTGGCGGCAGGAGCAGCGACGGGGTGAGCGGCGACCGTCGTCGCCGGCTCTGCGGCGGGTTCGGCACGCGGCGGACGCGGCGTGCGCGGGCCATCGGCAGCACCTTCGCGGCGCGGACGGTCGGACGAGCGCGGACCGCCTTCCCGGCGACCACCCGATCCGCTGCGGCCGCCGCTGCCGGAACCGCTGCGGCCACGACCGCCACCACGGCGCTCCTCGTCGGCGGCACGCTGCTCGCGCGCCTCCTTGAAGATCGAACCGATGCTTTCCTGCTCCTCGATCTCGCCCTCGGCACCGGCCGGCACTTCGCGCGGCTTGCGCGGCAGCGACACCAGCAGCTCGGCATCGACCGGCGCGGTCGGCAGCTTCTGCTCGATGTAGGCCTCGATGTCCGGCAGGCTCATCGCGTAGCGCTCGCAGGCGAAGCTGATGGCGTCACCCTCGGCACCCAGGCGCGCGGTACGGCCGATGCGGTGCACGTAGTCTTCGGAATCGAACGGCAGGTCGTAGTTGTAGACGTGGCTGACGCCATCGATGTGCAGGCCGCGCGCGGCCACATCGGTGGCGACCAGCAGTTCGAGCTGGCCCTTCTGGAACTTGTTGAGCAGCGATTCGCGCTTCTTCTGCGGCACATCGCCCGACAGCACCCCGACGCGGTACCCCCCGCGTTCCAGTGCGCGCGCCACGCGCTCGACCCAGACCTTGGTGTTGACGAACACCATCGTGCGCGCGCCTTCGCTGCGCGACAGCAGGCCCAGCAGCAGCGGGATCTTCTCCTCGTCGGAGGGGAAGTAGACCAGCTGGCGAACCTTGGCGTTGGTGATGAACTCGGATTCGACGACGAGCTTCTCCGGCTCGTTCATGTGCTCGTACGCCAGCTCCAGCACGCGATGGCTCAGCGTGGCCGAGAACAGCAGCGTCTGGCGCTCGGTGCGGATCGGCATGCGGCGCAGCAGGAAGCGGATGTCCTTGATGAAGCCCAGGTCGAACATGCGGTCGGCTTCGTCGAGCACGCACATCTCGCACGCGTGCAGGCTCACCACCTTGTGCTGCTTGACGTAGTCGATCAGCCGGCCGGGGGTGGCGATGATGACGTCGGCCCCCTGCTGCAGCAGCTCACGCTGCTTGTCGTAGTCGACGCCGCCGTAGACCAGCGCGAACTTCAGGCCCAGTTCGGAACCGAACTTCACCGCGTCCTTGTGGATCTGGATCGCCAGCTCGCGGGTCGGCGCCAGGATCAGTGCGCGCGGGTCTTCGGGCTTGCGCTCGGCCAGGGCAGGCTTGGTCAGCAGGCGGTTGATCACCGCCACCAGGAACGCCAGGGTCTTGCCCGTGCCGGTCTGCGCCTGGCCGGCGACATCGCGGCCGTTCAGGGCCAGCGGCAGGGTCAGCGCCTGGATCGGCGTGGTGCGCGAGAAGCCCGCTGCCTCCAGCCCGGCCAACAGGCTCGGGTGCAGGTCGAACGAGGAAAAAGTGATATCGGTTAAGGGCTTGTCGCTCATTGACTGGACTGTCCGCGCGCCGTTGGCGCTTGCTGGTGGTGCGCTTGCATGGGTGGCGGCAGCAAAGCAGACTGCCGGCGCCAACCGGGCCATGGGCGGCCGGTCGGGCGTTGGATTGGCATGGCGCGGCGGCCTTGAAGCCGTCGCGAAAGCACCCCAGTTTACCCTACGGCCCCATGCCCTACCGGATCACCGGTTCCGAGCCGGTTCCGTGACCCCCGTCCCACCCCGCCCCACCGCAGGAGATCCCTTGTGAGCGAGAAAGTGATGCATGTCGGCGATGCCGATTTCGATGCCGCCGTGCTGCAGTCGTCCGAACCGGTCCTGGTCGACTTCTGGGCCGAATGGTGCGGCCCGTGCAAGATGATCGCACCGGCCCTGGACGAGCTCGCCGAGACCTATGCTGGCAAGGCCCGCATCGTGAAGGTCAACGTCGACCACAACCGCGCCAGCGCCATGAAGTACCACGTCCGCTCGATCCCGATGCTGCTGCTGTTCAAGGATGGCCAGGTCCAGGCCACCCAGATCGGCGCGGTCGGCAAGGCGCAGCTGGCGCAGATGATCGACAAGGCGCTGTAAGCGCGCCGACTCCCGTGGGCCGCTCCGGCGGCCCCGCCCCCCGCCCGCCGACGGTCGGCGGGGGTGCTGCAGGACCGCCCTGCCAAGGTGAACGTCTGGTTCGCCTGCGCTTGCACGGCACGATGCGGCAGTGCTAGTTTCGCCTCACCCGGCGCCGCAAGACTCTGTCTCCGCGCCGCACCCTTCTAGCAAAACCACCATTGACCCACGTCCCTGACGTCCCGCTCGCAGTCTGCGAGCGCTCGCCGCTTAGCGAGGATTCCCGCTTGTCCGACACCACCCCCGACGCCGGCGATACCGCCGAGAAGCGCGTGCGCAAGCCGCGTGTAAGCAAGGCCGACCCTGCCGCAGCGCCCGCTGGCCAGGTGGCCGCCGCGCCCGCCGCTGCACAGACCGCTCCCGCACCTGCCCCCGCGGCCCCGCCGCCGGCGATGGCTGGCGCGCCCGCGGCGCCTGCGCCTGCCGCCCCCGCGCCCGCGCCCTCCCGCGCTCCGTCCCAGCCGCAGGGCCAGGCGTCGGGTTCCGGCGAGTCGCCCCAGGGCGGCAGCCAGGACAACGCCGGCGATGCCGGTGGCGCTGAAGGCGGCAACGCCCAGCGCGACCGCAACGAAGGTGAAGGCGGCAACCGCGGCAACAACCGTCGCGAGCGCTTCCGCAACCGCCGTGACCGCGAGCGCAACCGTGGTGGCCGCGGCGACGACATGGGCGGCGGCGACGGCAGCAACGAGACGTTCGTGCCGCGCCCGCACCCGCAGGTACCGGAAGGCTTCCCGGTGTACTCGCTGGGCGACCTCAAGCGCATGCCCGCACCGAAGCTGCTCGAGATCGCCGACCAGCTCAGCATCCAGGAAGGCGTGGCCCGCGCCCGCAAGCAGGACGTAATCTTCGCCCTGCTCAAGGTGCTGACCCGCCACGGCGAAGGCGTCGCCGCCGACGGCGTGCTGGAAATCCTGCCGGACGGCTTCGGATTCCTGCGCGCGGCCGAGGCGAGCTACCTCGCCGGCCCGGACGACACCTACATCTCGCCCAGCCAGATCCGCCGCTTCAACCTGCGCACCGGCGACCACCTGTCGGGCCGCATCCGCTTCCCGAAGGACGGCGAGCGCTATTTCGCGCTGTCGATCGTCGACACCATCAACGGCGAGCCGCTGGAAGCGTCGAAGAACAAGGTGCTGTTCGAGAACCTGACCGCGCTGTTCCCGCGTCGCAAGTTCAAGCTCGAGCGCGGCGATGGCTCGACCGAGGACATCACCGGCCGCATCCTCGACCTGATGGCCCCGCAGGGCAAGGGCCAGCGCGCGCTGATCGTCTCGCCGCCGAAGGCCGGCAAGACGATGATGATGCAGCAGATGGCCACGGCCATCACCTACAACCACCCGGACGTGCACCTGATCGTGCTGCTGATCGACGAGCGGCCCGAGGAAGTCACCGACATGCAGCGCACCGTGCGCGGCGAGGTCATCTCCTCGACCTTCGACGAGCCGGCCGGCCGCCACGTGCAGGTCGCCGAAATGGTGATCGAGCGCGCCAAGCGCCTGGTCGAGCACAAGAAGGACGTGGTGATCCTGCTCGACTCGATCACCCGCCTCGCGCGCGCCTACAACAACGTGGTGCCCAGCTCGGGCAAGGTGCTGTCGGGCGGCGTCGACGCCAATGCACTGCACCGTCCGAAGCGCTTCTTCGGTGCCGCGCGCAATGTCGAGGAAGGCGGCTCGCTGACCATCATCGCCACCGCGCTGATCGACACCGGCAGCAAGATGGACGAGGTGATCTACGAGGAGTTCAAGGGCACCGGCAACTCCGAGGTCCACCTCAATCGCCGCATCGCCGAGAAGCGCGTCTACCCGGCGATCGACATCAACCGCTCCGGCACCCGCCGCGAGGACTACCTGATCGAGCCCGAGCTACTGCAGAAGATCTGGATCCTGCGCAAGCTGCTGCACGGCATGGACGAAATCGGCGCGATGGAGTTCCTGCTGGACAAGATGAAGAACTCCAAGTCCAACGACGAGTTCTTCAGCTCGATGAAGCGCTGAGTACGAAAGATCCTACCCGCTGAGGTAGGACCAGAAGCCCTGCTGGGGCAGGCCTTGATCTTCAAGGCCCTTCAACCAGCGGGGCTTTTTTGTGCGTGAAGGAAGGACAGCAACCCCGGCCGAAGCCGGGGTTGCTGCGGTGCTGCGGTGCTGCGTTATTGCGCTGATGCGTTGCGTTGCTGAGTTTCGTTGTTCCGAAACGTCCGAGCTTCGCCGACCGCGGACGGTCGGCGATACCCGGATCAGAACGTGATGCTCCAGCTGTCGATCTTGCCGACATCGCCCGGGCCGGCGTCGTTGACGCGCAGCTTCCACGTGCCGTTCAACGCCTCGGTCGAGAGGTTCAGCGTGACCGTCTTGTTGATGTCGTCGGTGGCGCCGCCGCTACGGTTGTGGATGTTGTAGAGGCTGCCATCGGGTGCCACCAGATCGACCTTCAGATCCCCCTGGAAGCTGTGCACGATCGCGACCGTCACCGAGGCATTGGTCGGAGCGTTGTCGCTGCGGCCGGACACGGTGATCGGGCTGTCGACGGTGACGCCGTCGCTGATGGTGTAGTCGGCAGCGTTGCTGTAGGTCTGCGTGCCACCGGTGCCGGCGGTGTAGCTGCCGGTCAGGCTGGCACCGGAGAACGCGCTGTAGCCCTTCACCAGCACGTGGTAGGTGCCGGCCTGGGCCACGGCCACGGTGCAGGTTTCGGCGTTGGCGCCGCCTTCGGACTTGCAGGCGAAGCTGGAGGTGGTCGGCTGCGAACCAAGCTGCGCGTAAAGGTCCAGATCGCCGGTGCCGCCGCTGGTGACGAACTTCAGGTTGGTCGCACCAGCCGGCACGACAAGCGTGAAGTACTGGCTGCTGCCCGCCGCACCGGACAGCCCGGTCTTGGCGACGCCATTGGTCAGCACGGTGCCGCCGCTGGACGCGACCGTGACCGAGGCGGTCTTGGTGTGGGTGGCGCCGTCGTCGTCGGTGACCTTCAGGGTGACGGTGTAGGTGCCGGCCGCGGTGTAGGTCTTCTTCGGACTGGGGGCGGCGGAGGTGGTGCCGTCGCCGAAGGTCCACAGATGCGACGCAATGTTGCCGTCGCTGTCGGTGGAGCTGTCGGTGAACTGCACAACCAGGCCGTTCACGCTCGAGCTGAAGTTCGCCACCGGCGCCACGTTGCCCGGCGGATTGCCGCCACCTGCAAAGATGGAGTACAGCAGCCGGTTCGGCGAACCCACGCCTTGGTTCGTGACCTTGTTGGGAGTGGAACTGTTGATGAGCGCCTGCGCCACTTCCGCCTGGGTGGCCAGCGGGTGCACCGCCAGGTAAAGCGCGGCAGCGCCGGCAACGGCCGGTGCGGCCATCGACGTACCGCTCATGGAGGTGCTCGCCTGCGAACCCGTGCGCGAGGCCGACGTGATGTTGTCACCCGGCGCGAAGATGTCCAGGCAAGCACCATAGTTGGAACCTTGCGCCGGGAGTGCCCCCCAATCCGCCGTATCGGGGCGCCTGTCGTTGCTCATGGTGGCGCCCACCGTGATCGCGGCAGGCAGGCGCGCGGGCGAATTCAGGCAGGCATCGCCATTGTTGTTGCCCGCGGCAATGACGGTGATCACGCCCGAGTCGATCATGGCCTGCACGGCATCGTCCTCGGCCTGGTCGGCGGGACCGCCGAGGCTCATGTTGACCACGGCCGGCTTGACGTGGTTTTCCGTGACCCAGTCGATGCCAGCGAGGATCTTGTCGCCGGTCGTTGTACGGCCACAACCGAACACCCGCACCGGGTGCACGGTCACGCCCTTCGCCACGCCCCACCGGGTGCCGCCGACGGTGCCGGCCACGTGGGTGCCATGCCCCTGGCAGTCTTCGGTGCCGCGACCGTCCAGCTCGGAGGTGAAGCCCGCGCCCAGACGCCCGGTGAACTCGGTGTGGTCGGCCCGGATACCCGTATCGATGACGTAGGCATGCACGCCGGCAGCGGTGGTGTCGTAGGTGTACGAGCCGGAGAGCGGAAGGTCGCGCTGGTCGATGCGATCCAGGCTCCAGACGGCATTGGCCTGGGTGTCGAACAGTTGGACGATGCCGTTCTCTTGGACATAGGCGACGCGATTGTCGGCGAGCAGGCGCGCCAGCGCCTTGTCGTCGGCCTTGACCACGAAGCCACGCAGGGCCTTCTTGTAGGTGCGCAGCAGCCTGCCGTTGTGTGAACGGGCCATCTGCTGGGCGATGGTGGCCACCGGCGAGCGCCTCACGCCGCCCATCAGGCTCACTTCGCCCGTCAGGCTGGCCGCCTCCTTCTTGAGGACGACGATGTACTCGCCCGCGACCGGGCGATCGACGGTCTTCAGCTCTGCGGCATGGGCAGACACTGCGCTCATGCCGAGCAATACCGCGCTGGCCAGGGCGGACATGTGCAGTTTTACTGCTTGCTTGCGTGTGTTGGACATTTGGAATTCCTGCTCGAAAGTCTTGACTTGATGGATGCCTGCCACGATTCCGGCCGAAGCCGGGGTTGCCGCAAGAACCCCCTATCTGACTGAGTGAAAGGCCCGGAAGGAGCGAAACAGCGAGCCTGGCGATGCCGTGCGCTCAGCGACGGCGCGTCACATTTAGGTGATCGCGCCGTCACGAACTTCTTTCGAGAGATCACTTTTTTCTCATTTGTCGCCCAATGGCTGATGCCGGGCGAACTTTTCTCGTGAGTCGGGCCACTGGCTGCTCGCTGCGCAGCAAGGGCCATCGGGTATCGACCCGAGTGTCGATGGCGAGGATTGCCGACGATCGGCGCGCGCGCGCGCCGGCGCGCCGCAGCCATCCCGTCGCGTATGGAAGGTGGCGGGGACCTGTCGACCCGTTCTGCCCGGCCTGGGAGCGCTACGTCAGCACCGGCGTTGTGTTGGCGGATCTCTGCTCAAGGTCGCGCATGATCCGGGCGCCTTCCGGCTTCCCTGCCGCGCCCGGTGCCGCCTGCATGGCGGCGCGGTCACCACGCCCCGCCGTGCGGGGCGTCTTCATTTCGGGGGCGGCCTGCGCGATGCGGGCGACGCCGGTCGCAGCGGAAAGCGGCGCGGCTTCATGCGGTAGGCGGTGGGCGGTGGTTCTTCGGCGGGCGCCGGGTCGTCGGCCACCACCACCTGGTCGCGGCCGCGTTGCTTGGCCTGGTACATCGCCGCGTCCGCGCGCGCCATCCATTGCGCGACATCCTCACCGGCGGCCAGCGTGGCCGCACCGATCGACACGGTGACGCGTTCGTTGCCGCAGCGCAGTTGCTCGGCGACGCTGGCGCGCAGGAACTCGGAAACCGTGCGCAACGCCCGGCGATCGACGCCCGGCAGCACCAGCACGAACTCCTCGCCGCCGTAACGGAAAAACCGGTCGCCCTTGCGCGTGGCGCGTATCACCAGCCCTGCGAAATCGACCAGCACGCGGTCCCCGGCTTCGTGGCCGTAGGCATCGTTGATGTGCTTGAAGTAGTCCAGGTCGAGCACCGCCAGGCCGACCGGCAATTGCTGCCGCCGGCTGGCCTCGATCGCGATCGGCAACTCGCGCTCCATCGCCCGGCGGTTGTGCGCGCCGGTCAGTGGATCGTGTTCGGCCAGGCTCTCCAGTTGCCGCCGCTGCAGTCCGGCGCGGTAGGCGAACGCGAACGCGAATCCCGCGCAAACCGTCGCGGTGACGGCGAACATCGCGCGCTCGAGCACGTTGGCGAACGCCCCGCCGTGCACGATCAGGAAGCCGATGATCAGCAACGACGCCAGCGTCGCCCGGCGGCGCTCCAGCAGCAGGAAGTTGCCGATCAGCGCCACGTAGGCCCACAGCACGCCGGGCAGTCCCAGCACCATGCCGACCACGACGCAGCCCAGCGAGTTGGTGGCTGCCACCAGCAGCGCCGCGCGCGCGATGCTGCCGCCGCGCCAGATGTGCACCAGCGCCAGGCAGATGCACAGCATGATCACCGAGTCGATCGCGAACGCCAGCCATTGCCCGTCCGCGAGGCGGAACAGCATGAACGGTGCAAGCCCGAACAGGGTGATCGACCCCAGCGCCATCAGGATCGCGAAGTCGAAGTCCGTGCGTAACCTCTGGAACGACATCCGTGGCCCTGCCGGCGAAGCCGACCACCATGGAATCAGGCCGGGGGACGTGGCGCAAGCACCGTATGTGTGCCTTCGCATGCAGATTTCCGTTCTCTGGGGCCGGCCCGTGCCCGCCCGGGCGGTGCCGGGTCAACCGCCGCTGGGACCATACGGCACCGCACCGATGGGCAGGTCGGGCCAGGTTGCCCGGGTCCGGTTGGGCGACAGGCTCGGCGATTCGGGCGAAGCCGTTTCAGCGGACCGACTGCGGCTGGGCGATTGCGGCGGGCGGCCTTTAGACTTGCCGTTCAGCGACGATCGCGTGGCTGGCGATCATCACCATGGAGACGATGCATGCACGGCGGCGGACTGGAACTGGCACTGGTGTTCCTGCTTGCGGCGGTGGTCGCGGTGCCGGTGTTCCGGCGATTCGGACTCGGCGCAGTGCTGGGCTACCTCGCCGCCGGCGTCGCGCTCGGCCCGTTTGGCTGGAAGGTGATCCGCAACGCCGAGCCGGTACTGGCCGCGTCGGAAATCGGCGTGGTGATGATGCTGTTCGTGATCGGCCTGGAACTGTCGCCGGCACGCCTGCGCGTGATGCGCCGTCCGATCTTCGGTGCCGGCGGTGCGCAGGTGCTGCTCAGCGGTCTGGCGCTGGGCGCACTGGCGCTGGGCATCGGCGACCTGCACTGGAAGCCGGCGCTGGTGGTCGGTTTCGGGCTGGCGTTGTCGTCCACGGCCGTCGGCCTGCAATTGCTGTCCGAACGCAAATCCCTGACCAGCGAACACGGCCGGCTGGCGTTCGCGATCCTGCTGTTCCAGGACCTCGCGGCCATTCCGTTGCTGGCGGCGATCCCGCTGCTGGGCAAGGCGGCCGCCACCGGCGATGGCCTGGGCTGGAGCGAGGTGTTCCGCGCGATCGGTGCCATCGCCGTGGTCGTGGTCGGCGGGCGCTTCGCGCTGCGCCACTTGCTGCGCGTGGTGGCGCGCACGCGCATGCCCGAGGTGTTCACGGGCGCGGCACTGCTGACCGTGCTCGGCGCGGCGTGGATCATGCAGGGCGCGGGCCTGTCGGCCGGCCTGGGCGCTTTCCTGGCCGGCGTGCTGCTGGCCGATTCGGAGTTCCGCCACGAGCTCGAATCGCAGATCGACCCGTTCAAGGGTCTGCTGCTGGGCCTGTTCTTCATGGCCGTGGGCATGAGCATCGACCTCAAGCGCGTGCTCGCCGAGCCCGAGCTGATCGCCTGCGCGGTGGCGGTGCTGATGGCGGTGAAGTTCGCGATCCTGTTCGCGGTCGGGCTGCGCCCGGGGCGCCTGGACCGGCGCGAAGCCTTGCAGCTGGCCAGCGTGCTCGCGCTGGGAGGCGAGTTCGCGTTCGTGGTGTTTGGCGAAGCCAAGAAGGCGCAACTGATCGATGCGATCCTGCGCGACCGGCTGGTCGCGGTGGTGGGCGTGTCGATGGCGCTGACGCCGCTGCTGCTGATCGCGGTGTACCGCCTGCTTGCCGCCAATCCGTCGCCCAAGCCCAAGCGCGAGTTCGACACCATCCCCGACCAGAACCCGCAGGTGCTGATCGCCGGCTTCGGCCGGTTCGGTCAGATCGTCGCGCGTCTGCTGGTGGCGCAGAAGACGCCGTTCATCGCCATCGAGAACAGCGCCGAGCAGGTCGACTTCATGCGCCGCTTCGGCAATCCGATCTACTACGGCGACCCGGCGCGGCCCGAGCTGCTGCGCTCGGCCGGCGCCGAACACGTCCGGGTGTTCGTGGTGGCGATCGACAAGGTCGACGAGAACCTGCGCACCGTGCGTACGATCCGTCGCCTGTACCCGGCGGCCACGGTGTTCGCGCGGGCCCGCGACCGCCGCCACGCCTGGGCGCTGATGGACCTGGGCGCGCGCGCGATGCGCGAGACCTTCTTCACCAGCCTCAAGCTGGGCGAAGAGGTGCTGGTCGAACTGGGCCTCTCGCCCGAGCAGGCACGCGACCACGCTGAGCGCTTCCGCGAACACGATTCCAAACTGCTCAATCGCCAGTACCTCGTGCACGACGACGAGGATGCGCTGATGCAGAGCTCGCAGGACGCGCGCGTCGAGCTGGAACAACTGTTCGAGGCCGACCGCGGCGAAGGCGTGCTGGGCGACGAGAACGAGGGCGCCTCGCATCCGACGCCCTGAGGCCGCCGGCAACGCCGACGACCCGATGGGTCCGCGCGCTCAGCGCTCGCGCAGGAAACGCGCCATCGAGACGTCGTGACCGGGCGACGCGGGGCTGAGCTCTGCCGCGATGTCGACGAATCCGCGCATCACCGCGATCTCGCGCGGACTGCGGTTGAGCGTGTCGCGCAGGTCCGGATTGGCGCCGGCGCGCAGCAGCCACTGCACCACGCGCGACAGACCGTGCAACGCCGCCAGGTGCAACGGACCGAAGCCACGCGGGTCCTGCGCGTCCAGACGGGCGTCGTGGTCCAGCAGCAGCTCCAGGCCCGAGACCAGCACGTCCTCGTCGGCCGGGCTGCCGGGTTCGGCGCGTGCGCCCACCAGCAGCAGCAGCGGCGTGGCGCCGGCCGCGGCCGTGTCGATGTCGGCCTCGCCTCCGGACAGCAGCAAGGTGTCGAGCAGCGCCACCAGGCGCGAACGCTCGCGCGCACTGAAACCGAACATCGCCGCGCAATGCAGCGGCGTGCGGCCCTGCGCGTCGCAGGCGTGGACGTCGGCACCGGCCGCGATCAGGCGGGCGGCAACTTCCGGCAGGCCTAGCGCGCAGGCCACCATCAGCGCGGTCAGTTCGCCAGGCAGGCGTTGCTCGATCGGCGCACCGGCCGCGAGCAGGCGGTCGACGATCTCGACGTGGCGCATGCTGACCGCCGCCGAGAGCGGCGTGGCGCCGGAGTTCGCCGCCAGCTGCGGGTCGGCACCGCGGGCGAGCAGCAGATCGACCACCGCGCGGTGACCACCACCGGCCGCGCGCAGCAGCGCCGTGCAGCCCTGGGAGTCGGCGGCGTCGACCGAGAGCCCGAGGCCGAGCAGGCGGCGTACGCCGTCGGCATCGCCCACGATCGCCGCGGCCGGCACGTCGCTTGCGCGCAGTGGGCGCAAGGGCAGCATCCAGCCACGCCAGTCGAGCCAGTCGGCCAGGTCACGACGCCCCGATGCCAGCGCCACGCCCAGCGGCGTCTGGCCGTCGGCGGCCAGCAGGTCCGGTGACGCGCCGTGTGCGACCAGGCGCTTGAGCATGGCGTCGCGACCCAGCGCCGCGGCCAGATGCAGCGCGCTCATGCCGTGGCCGTCGCGCGCGTCCAGATCCACGCCGATCGCCAGCAGGCGTTCGAGCAGGCGCGGCCAGTCCAGTCGCACCGTCAGCGCGACCGGCGGATCGCCCGCACGCGACACGCCGAACGGATCGGCACCGCGCTCGAGCAGGTCCAGAGCGAAGGCTTCGAGCTTGCGCGAAGGCAGGCCGCTGTCGAGGCAGGCCGCCAGGAACCGCGCCAGGCCACCGTTGCCGGCCGGCGATACGCCACGCTCCAGCAGCGCCTGCGCCGGCGTGATCGCCGCCCGTGCCAGCCATGCCAGCAGCGGCGTGTCGCCGTCGTCGAGGCGCACGTTGGGGTCGGCGCCTTGCATGAGCAGCCAGTGCAGCTGCAACGCGGAAGGCTCGGATTCGTCATCGAACAGTTGCGCGCCCAGCTCGGCCGGGCTCAGCAACGGCAGCAGCGACTGCAGCGAGCGCTCGCGCCCGTCGCGCAGCGATTCGCGCAGCAGTTCGACCGGCGCGCGATCGGGCAACGGCTCGTCGCCGCCGTTGTCGCGCACGCTTGCGGGAAGGTTGTAGTCGAGGTCGAGGGCGGCCACCAGCGCCCAGCGGCCGGCCTCGGCGGCGCGGTCGATCGGACGCTTTCCGTCGGCATCGCGCTGTTCGGTATCGATGCCCAGCTCGATCAGGCGGCCGATCATCGCCGGCGGCACGTTGTCGGCGGCGACCGCCAGTGCAAGCGCGTTGCGCCCTTGGTCGTCGACCGCGGCCGCTTCGGCGATGCCACCGCGCGGCAGGTGCGCGAGCAGGCGATCGAGCACGGCCAGGTGACCGCCACGCGCGGCCTCCAGCAGCGGGTTGCGGCCCTGGTTGTCGTGGCCGCTGGCATCGGCGCCCGCGGCCAGCAGCATCGCGACGATGCTCTCGTGCCCGGCCAGCGCGGCTTCGTGCAGGGCAGTTCGGCCACTGGCATCGCGTGCGTCGACCTTGCCGCGCAGCTTCAGCAGCAGCTGCACGCCGGCCGGGTCGTCGTCCTCGCCGGAGGCAGCGGCCAGCAGCGCGGGCCGTCCGCCGATCGGCTCAGGACGCGCGCCGCGTTCGAGCAGGAACCGCGCCAGCCGCCAGTTGCCGGCGATGCAGGCCACGCCGAGCGGCGACTGGCCATCGTCGTTGATCGCGTCGATCTCGGCGGCAGCGTCGCGCAGCAACGCCGCCACGCCCGGGTCGGAGCTGCGCGCGGCGTGGTGCAGTGCGGTGTTGCCGTCGCTGTCGACCGAACGCGGATCCGCGCCGTTGGCGAGCAGGGTCATCACCGCATCGGGGCGACCGTGCCAGCTGTCGCGGCAGGCGGCCAACAGCGGCGTGATGCCGGCATGGCCCTGGTTGAGGTCGACACCGGCGGAGATCAATGCGCGCAGCAGGCGCAGGTCGGGCAGCACCGCGGCCAGCACGGCGAGGCTGCGCTGGTCGCGATCGTCGGCCGGCGGCGCGGCGTGCGCGTCCGCGCCGGCGGCCAGCAGCTCGAGCGCGCGTTCGACCCGACCGGTGCGCGCGGCGGCATAGAGTTCGGGTGTGAGCGATTCGCGCGGGGGCAGCGGCGACGTGCGCACCGATTCCGGGGCCGGCGCGCGCGGCTCGACCGCCGACGCCTGGACCACGGCGCCCGGGGCAGGCGCGCCGCCAATGCCGTCACCCAACAGCGGCGCGAGACCGGCTTGCGGGTCGATTGCCATCGGATCGATTGCAACGGGCGGGAACGCATTGGGCGGGAGCACACCGGACGAAAGCTCGCCGGCCACCACCGCTTGCGCAGTCACGTCATCGGTGGCGGCGTCATTCGCGGCGGTATCGGTCGCGGCAACGGCGGGCTCGGTGCTGGCCAACTCGGTGCTGCGCGCCTGCGCATCGGCCGCCACCGCAGAGGCCGGCCCGGCGGAACCGTACGCACCGTCCCGTGGCGCGACGAGATCGGAGGCCACGTCGGCGGGCCCGATGTCGGCAGGCCCGGCATCGGCGGACTCCTCGACGGCGCGCGTCTCGTCCGAGGTGGCGTGCACCGCGGAAGCGTCATCCTCGAAGATCAGCTCGTCCGCCGGCGCAACGCGCTGCACGGCCCAGTGCAACAGCGGCGAGGCGACCACCAGCAGCGCCGCGACCGGGATGCGCACACCGCCACCAAGCAGGCCCGGCCAGGCCAGCGCGACCACCGCGATCACCGGCACGGCAACCGCGACCGCCACTGCCAGGCCACGCCAGGCGCTGGTGTCCAGCTCGGCCAGCGCCTGCCAATGCGTGCGCAGGTCGCCGCCATCGCGCTCAAGGCCGCGCCACAGTGGCCACAACCGCCACAACACCAGCAGTGCGGCACCGGTGACGGTACTGAGGGCCAGCGCGGCCAGCAGGGAGCCGCTGCGCAGCAAGGCCGACAGCGGCCAGGCCGCGGCGACGGCAAAACCCGCTGTCGCCGCGCTCCATGCCAACAGCAGGGACGGCGCGTCGTGGCGCAGCCGAGCCTTGAAGGCCGACGGCGCATCCGCGCGTCGCCAGCCGGCAAACGCCAGGGCGAACAGCGGCTGCGCGAGCACGCCGCCGATCGCGGCTGCGGCGCCGCCGAACCCGCCCAGCGCGGCCAGCAGCAGACCGGCCGCGAACGCGGCGATCAGTGGCCAGCGGGTGGCACGCGGATCAGGCATCGGTGCCCCAGTCCTCGGTCATCGGGTCGAGCGGCAGTTCGCTGGCCATCTGAAGATAGAAGCCACGCGCAGCCAGCTGCGCCATCACGTCGGCGGCGGTGCCACGCGCGAGTCGTCGTTCCGGAGTCAACGCCAGTTCGAGCACGAACTGCAGACGACCCAGGCGCTCCAGCACCGGCGCGGGAATACGCGTGAAGTCATCGCGCTTGGCGAGGAACAGGTAGGTGTCGTCCTTGCGGAGGCTTTTATAAACGTAGGTCTGCATCTTTGGGGCGGGGGCGGCCCGGAGACGTTCTAGGCGGCGAAGCGTGGCGCACAGCATACCTGCCCGTCCCGGCCCCGCGAACACAGGTGTTCAGGCCCGGGCACGACCGACGGTGCTAGCCACCGGGCCGGCGGCCCGGACCGGTGGCGCTGGCACCGATCAGTGGTAGCCGGCGTCGGCGGCGACCTTGCCCTTGAACACGCTGTACGACCACCACGTGTAGCCCAGGATCGCCGGCAGCAGCACCACCAGCCCCGCCAGCACGAAGCCTTGCGAGGACGGCGGCGAGGCGGCGTCCCAGATGCTCAGCCCCGGCGGCACGATGTTCGGCCAGATGCCCAGCACCAGCCCGGCGAAGCCCAGCGCGAAGAAGCACAGCGTCAACAGGAACGGCGCCGCATCACGGTCGTGCTGCATCGCGGCGCGCCACAGCGCAAAGGCGTTGGCCAGCGCCAGCAGCGGCACGGGCGCCAGCCACCAGAAATTTCCGTCCTCGAACCAGCGCGCCATGATCCGCGAGTCCAGGAACGGCAGCCACGCGCTGACCAAGCCCATGAACGCGACCACCACCAGCACCAGCGGCCGCGTCAACGTGCGCGCGATCGCCTGCAGCGGGCCCTCGGTCTTCAGCACCAGCCAGGTGCTGCCCAGCAGCGCGTAGCCGAACACCACCGCCACCCCGGTCAGCATCGAGAACGGGCTGAACCAGCCGAACGCGCCGCCGAGGTACTTGCCGCCCTGCAGCGGCATGCCTTCGACCAGTGCCCCCAGGATCACGCCCTGGGCAAACGCGGCGAACATCGAACCCAGCGCGAACGCCGCGCCCCACGCCGGCTTGGCGCGGGTGGCCTTGAAGCGGAACTCGAACGCGACCCCACGGAACACCAGCGCGATCAGCATCATCAGCACCGGCAGGTACAGCGCCGACAGCACCACCGCGTATGCCTTCGGGAACGCCGCCAGCAGCCCCGCGCCGCCCAGCACCAACCAGGTTTCGTTGCCGTCCCAGATGGGCGCGGCGGTGTTCATCATGTGATCGAGCTGCGCTTCGTCCTCGGCGAACGGCGCGAGGATGCCCAGGCCCAGCACGAAGCCATCGAGCAACACGTACATCAGCACGCCAAAGCCGATCACGCCGAACCAGATCACGGGCAGCACGGTTTCCAGGCTCATGGGCGGGTCTCCGTCGCGTCGATGGCGTTGTCGACCAGCGACAACGGCCGTGCCGGGGTCTTGTCGCCGTGCTCGGTGTCGGGCGCCGGCTCGTGCGGCTGCGGGCCCTTGCGCACCAGCTTGACCAGGTACCAGAGCCCGGCGCCGAACACGGTGAAGTAGACCGCGGCGAACACGAACAACGAGAACGCCACGCTGCCGGGCGCCAGCGTCGGCGTCACCGCATCGGCTGTGCGCAGCAGGCCGTACACCACGTACGGCTGGCGCCCGATCTCGACCACGTACCAGCCGGCGAGGATCGCCGCGAAGCCCGACAGCGTCAGCACGCGCCAGCCCTGCAGCACCCAGCGCGCCAAGGCGCTGCCCGGTCCCGTTGCGCCCGGTGCGAACAACCCACCGCGGCGCCACGCCCACAGCGATGCCAGCACCAGCAGCAGCATGGCCGTGCCCAGCCCGACCATCACCCGGAACGCGAAGAACACCGGCTTCACCGGCGGTCGCTCGCTGGCCGGCACCGCCTTCAGCGGCTGGATCTCGCCATCGAGCGTGTGCGTCAGGATCACGCTGCCCAGCCGGGGAATCGCGATCTCGTAGTCGTTGCGTTCTTCCTTCTCGTTGGGCCAGGCAAACACGACCAGCGGTACGCCGTGGCCCTCGCCTTCCGATTCCCAGTGCGCCTCCATCGCCGCCAGCTTGACCGGCTGGTACTTGCCCACGTTGAGCCCGTGCAGGTCGCCGACAAACACCTGCAGCGGCACCGTGATCGCCGCGAACACCACGGCGGCCTTGAGCATCCGCCGCGCCGCCTCGACGTGCACACCGCGCCGAAGGTAACCGGCGCTGACGCCACCGATCACGAAACACGTGGTGATGAACGCCGCCAGCACCATGTGCGACAGCCGGTACGGGAACGACGGGTTGAACACGATCGCCCACCAGCTGGCCGGCTCGAACACGCCGTCGGCGGTCAGCGTGTAGCCCGCCGGCGTCTGCATCCAGCTGTTGGCCGAGATGATCCAGAACGTCGAGATCAGCGTGCCCAGCGCCACCATGCACGTGGCAAAGAAATGCAGCTTCGGCGGCACGCGCTTCCAACCGAACAGCATCACGCCCAGGAAGGTCGCCTCGAGGAAGAACGCAGTCAGCACCTCGTAGCTCAGCAGCGGGCCGAGGATATTGCCGGCTTTCTCGCTGAGCACGGCCCAGTTGGTGCCGAACTGGAAGCTCATGACGATGCCCGAGACCACGCCCATGCCGAACGACACGGCGAAGATCTTCAGCCAGAAGAAGTACAGGTCGCGCCACAGGCCGTCGCGCGTGCGCAGCCAGCGCCATTCGAGGAACGCCAACCAGCTCGCCAGGCCAATCGTGAAGGCCGGGAACAGGATGTGGGCGGAAATCACGAAACCGAACTGGATCCGCGAAAGCATCAATGCATCCACGCCGCTATCTCCGCGGCGCGCGGGATGTCGCCGCGCCGGGCATTGTGCGCCGCAGCGTAGGCGAGGAACAGCATCAGTTGCCCTCCCCAATCTGCGCATCAGTGCCAGGAACGCCGCCACTGGGGCCTTTCAGCCAAGGTGACGGCATGACCGATGGCCCGATTGCGCACAGCGGCGGGCTGCTACGCTGCGGCCGGTTTCCCTAACGCCCGGCCCCTCGATGCGCCTGTCCCCGGTCTCGCTTGCTGTCTCGCTCCTGTTGCTCGCCGCCTCCGCGCACGCCCAGGACCCCGCTCCCCGGACCGCCACCGCAGGCCCGCTGGCGATCAGCCTGGAACAGGCGATGGCCGACCCGGACTGGATCGGCTCGCCGGTCGAACAGGCCTGGTGGTCGTGGGACGGACAGCGTGCGCAGTACCTGCTCAAGCGCGAGGGCGCGACGGTCCGCGACACCTGGCAGCAGGCGGTCGCCGGCGGCACGGCCGCGCGACTGGACGGCTCGGCGCGCTCCGACCTAGACGCGGCCAATCCCGCCTACGACGCGCAGCGCACGCGCATGGCGTTCGTGCGCAACGGCGATGTGTTCGTTCGCGATCTGCGCAGCGGCGCGCTGACCCAGGTCACGCGCAGCAACGACACCGAGGCGCTGCCGCAGTGGAGTCGCGACGGCAACCTCGTGTTCCGGGTCGACAACCTCTGGTACCAGTGGCGCGCCGGACAGAGCGTGAGCCAGGCCGCGGTGGTCAAGGCCGAGAAGGACCCGGCGGCCGCACCCAAGCCCGACGACCTGCGCGACCGGCAGCTGGCGATGATCCGCACGCTCAAGGACGACAAGGCGCGCCGCGAGGCCGCCCGTGACCAGGACGCCGCCTGGCGCGACGCCGATCCCAGCCGCGCGCCGGTACCGGCCTACCTGGGCGAAGACGTCGAGATCGTCGACAGCGCCCTGTCGCCCGACGCGCGCTGGCTGCTCGTGGTCACCCAGGAGAAGGACGGTGACGGCGGGCAGGACGGCAAGATGCCCAAGTACGTGACCGAATCGGGTTACGAGGAGTTCGAGGAAGTCCGCACCCGCGTGGGCCGCAACGCGCCGTTGCCGCACACGCTGTGGCTGGTCGACGCGTCCGCCGGAACCGCGCGCAAGGTCGGCTTCGGTACGTTGCCGGGGATCGCCGAGGATCCGCTGGCGGCGATGCGCAAGGCGGCCAAGGCCGACCCGTTGCAGGGCGATCGCGCCGTGCGCATCGAAACCGACGGCGACGGCACGGGCCCGGCCATCCACTGGAGCGATGACGGCCGCGAGGTCGCGGTGATGCTGCGCGCGGTGGACAACAAGGACCGCTGGATCGCCACGCTCGACCTGGCCGGCGCGCGCCTGCAACCGCGCCACCGCCTCACCGATCCGGCGTGGATCAACTGGAACTTCAACGACTTCGGCTGGACGACCGCGGACGGCGGCAACGCGCTGTGGTTCCTGTCCGAGCACAGCGGCTACTCGCACCTTTACCTGAGCCAGTCCGGCGCCGCGCCGCGCGCGCTGACCTCGGGCCGCTGGGAGGCGTCGACGCCGCAGCTTGGCGCGGATGGCCGCACGTTCTACTTCACCTGCAACCGCGCCCGCCCCGGCGACTACGAGGTCTGCGCGGTCGACCGCGACGGCGGCGAGGTGCGCGAGGTCACACGGCTCGATGGCGTCGAGGACTTCAGCCTGTCGCCCGATGGCAGCGCGCTGCTGGTGCGGCATTCGCGCAGCTACCTGCCGCCGCAGCTGTCGGTGGTGGCATCCAGCGGCGGCGACGCGCGCCAGCTCACCGACACGCGCACCGACGCGTTCAAGGCGCGCGAGTGGATCCAGCCCGAGACCGTGCAGGTGCCCAGCCGCCACGGCGCGGGCACGGTCTGGGGCAAGTTCTACGGCCCCAAGGTGCACGAACCGGGCCGCAAGTACCCGATCGTGATGTTCGTGCACGGCGCCGGCTACCTGCAGAACGTCAGCGAGCGCTACCCGAACTACTTCCGCGAGCAGATGTTCCACAACCTGCTGGTCCAGGAAGGCTACGTGGTGCTCGACCTCGACTACCGCGCATCGGAAGGCTACGGCCGCGACTGGCGCACCGACATCTATCGCCAGATGGGGCACCCGGAACTCGAGGACTACCTCGACGGCCTCGACTGGCTGGTCGAGAGCCACCAGGGCGACCGCGACCGCGCCGGCATCTACGGCGGCAGCTACGGCGGCTTCATGACGTTCATGGCGTTGTTCCGCAAGCCCGGCGTGTTCAAGGCCGGCGCCGCATTGCGCCCGGTCACCGACTGGTCGCAATACAACCACGAGTACACCGCCAACATCCTCAACACGCCGCTGCTGGACCCGCAGGCGTACGCGAAATCGTCGCCGATCGAGTACGCCAGCGGCCTGCAGGATCACCTGCTGATTGCCCACGGCATGATCGACGACAACGTGTTCTACAAGGACTCGGTGATGCTCGCCCAGAAGCTGATCGAGCTGCGCAAGGACAAGTGGGAACTCGCCAGCTACCCGCTTGAACGCCACGGCTTCACCCACCCCGACAGCTGGTACGACGAGTACCGGCGCATCCACGAGTTGTTCGAAAAGACGTTGAAGTGAGTCCGGCCGGCGCCGGGCCGGCTGAACGCGCCATCGCAACGATGAGGAACGCGCTCGACACCGTGCTCGTCCGCCTGCCCTCGCACGACGGTGGCAACGCGCCAGCCGGCCGCGGAAAGCGGCATCTGCGGTGCGCGCCACTACAATGCGCGCCATGACCGATACCGCCAGCCTTCCCGCGGCCGACAGCTTCGAGCGCGTCCGCGACTACCTCACCGGTCTGCAGGACCGCATCTGCGCAGCGATCGAAACCGCCGACGGCGGTGCGCGGTTCGTCGAGGATGCGTGGACACGCGAAGAAGGCGGCGGTGGCCGCACGCGCATCCTGCGCGGCGGCAACGTGTTCGAGCAGGCCGGCATCGGCTTCTCTGACGTTTCCGGCACGCGGCTGCCACCGTCGGCAAGCGCCGCGCGCCCGGAACTGGCCGGCGCCTCGTGGCGTGCGGTCGGCGTGTCGCTGGTGTTTCACCCGCACAACCCCTACCTGCCGACCACCCACGCCAACGTGCGCCACTTTCGCGCGGTGCGCGATGGCCAGACCGTCGCCTGGTGGTTCGGTGGCGGCTTCGACCTGACCCCGTTCTACCCGTTCGACGAGGACGTGCTGCATTGGCACCGCACCGCCCGCGCGCTGTGCGAGCCGTTCGGCGGCAGCGATCGCTACGACGCGCACAAGCGTTGGTGCGACGAGTACTTCCTGCTGAAGCACCGCAACGAGACGCGCGGCGTTGGCGGGCTGTTCTTCGATGACCTGCACGGGGACTTCGAACGCGACTTCGCCTACCAGCGCGCGGTCGGCGACGGCTTCCTGGATGCCTACCTGCCGCTGGTCGATCGTCGCCGCGGCCTGCCGTACGGCGAGCGCGAACGCGCGTTCCAGCTCTATCGGCGCGGTCGCTACGTGGAGTTCAACCTGGTGTTCGACCGCGGCACGCTGTTCGGCCTGCAGTCGGGCGGCCGCACCGAATCGATCCTGATGAGCCTGCCGCCGCTGGTGCGCTGGGAGTACGGGTTTACGCCGGAGCCCGGCAGCGCCGAAGCGCGGCTGGCCGACTACCTTCGCCCGCGCGACTGGCTGTCCGAACTGGCCTGAGCGTCGCGCTGGGCTCACCGCGGGGCGCAGCGCCCACGATGCGCGGGCAGTCAGGGTGCCTCGTCGTCGTCGCGCAGCTCGATGCTGATCCGCCCGTTGGTTTCCAGCAACGCCAATCGGACGCGGGCAAGATCGCCGCAACCGGATTCACGCATCGCCTCGTCGAAATCGGCGCGACTGACCAGCTCGCGCCGCAGGACCTGCTGGAACACGTGGCCATCGCGCGCCAGCACCACCGGCTCGCCCTCGATCAGGCGGCGAGCCGCGGGCTTGCGCGCCGACAGCCAGGCCACCGCATAGTTCAGCGAAAGCAGGCACAACGACAGCACCAGCGCCGTGGTCAGCGAGTTGTCCCCACCGTTGAGGCCGTTCTGAACCGCGTTGCCGATCAGGATCAACAGCACCAGGTCGAAGGGCGTCATCTGCCCGACCGCGCGCTTGCCCGACATGCGCAGCAACAGCATCACGCCCAGGTACACCGCCATCGGGCGCAGCACCAGCTCCCACCACGGCAGGCTCGGTTCCCATATCGAGGACGGTTCCATCCAGCGTCTCCCATCCACCACGACGGCGGCAGTCCGCCGATCGCAGCAAGACAGGCGTGAGTGCGATGCAAACGCGCGCTGTCGATTGCCGGTGCGACGTTGTGCCGACGCAATCCATCGCAGCAACGCGCGGCAAAGCGCAGGCGAATTCCCGGCAAACCGCAGGCAATAAAAAGCCCCGCTGGCAGGGGGGGCCGGCGGGGCTGGTGGAGCGGGGCCTGGGGAGGGGCCGTCGCTCCGGGATCACTCCAGGGGAGGGAGAGATCAGCGACAGACGTTGCATCTGTCGCGGCCTATATGACCACCATATCCATGGATAGTTCGTGAAGATGAGAGTTAAGAAAATGTTGGGTTCAGGAGCGATTCACTCCGACATCTTCGGCAAACACGCGTTCATCTTCCGTGTTTAGTGCGCTTCTTCCCAATTGTCGCCGACGCCACTGTCGACCACCAGAGGCACCCGCAGGTCGGCGGCAGCGACCATTCGTCGCCCGGCTTCCTCGAGCAGGGTTGGCACGAAATCCGCATCAGCCTCGAACACCAGTTCGTCGTGCACCTGCAGCACCATCAGCGCCTGACCGCCTTGCCCGGCCAGCCAGGCGTCGATGGCGATCATCGCCCGCTTGATGATGTCGGCGGCGGTGCCCTGCATCGGCGCGTTGATCGCGGCGCGCTCGGCGCCGGCGCGCAGCCCCTGATTGCGTGCGGCGATGTTCTCCAGGTACAGCCGGCGACCGAACACGGTCTCGACGTAGCCCTTCTCGCGCGCGTCCTGCCGGGTGCGCTCCATGAACTCGCGCACGCCCGGGTACCGGCTGAAGTACAGCGCGATGTAGTCCTGCGCCTCGCCACGGCCGATGCCCAGTTGCTTGGCCAGGCCGAAGGCACTCATGCCGTACATCAGGCCGAAATTGATCGCCTTGGCGGCGCGGCGCTCGTTGGGGTCCACCTGGTCGATGGACTTTCCGAACACCTCGGCCGCCGTCGCGCGGTGGACGTCGGCGCCGGATGCGAACGCACGCAGCAACGCGGGGTCCTCGGACAGGTGCGCCATGATCCGCAGCTCGATCTGCGAGTAGTCGCAGGCGACGATCTTTCGGCCCGCCGGTGCGACGAACGCGGTGCGGATGCGTCGGCCATCGTCGGTGCGGATCGGGATGTTCTGCAGGTTCGGATCGCTGGATGCCAGGCGACCGGTCGCCGCGCCCGCCTGGTGGTAGCTGGTGTGCACGCGCCCGGTGTCGGGGTTGACCATCTCCGGCAGCTTGTCGGTGTAGGTGCTGCGCAACTTGGCCAGGCCGCGGTAGTCGAGGATGACGCGCGGCAGTTCGTGCTGGTCGGCAATCGCCTCCAGCGCCTCTTCGTTGGTCGACGGCGCCCCGCCCGGCGTCTTCACCAGTGCCGGGAGCTTGAGCTCGTCGAACAGCAGCTGGCCCAGTTGCTTGGGCGAATCGAGGTTGAACGTGCGGCCGGCCAGCTCGGTGGCCTTCTGCTGGGCGGCAAGCATGCGCCGGCCCAGGTCCGCCGACTGCCGGCGCAGCTCGGCGCCATCGATCAGCACGCCGTTGGCCTCGATGCGCGCCAGCACCGGCACCAGCGGCATCTCGATGTCGCGGTACACGGGCCCCAGCGAGGGCTCGCCGGCCAGCCGCGCCGACAGCACGCGGTGCAGGCGCAGGGTGATGTCCGCGTCCTCGGCCGCGTAGCGGGTGGCGTCGTCCAATGCGACCTGTGAAAACAGGATCTGCTTGGCGCCCTTGCCGGCAACGTCGCTGAACTTGATGGTGTCGTAGCCCAGGTACCGCTTGGCCAGCGAATCCATGTCGTGGCGGCTGGCGGTGGCGTTGAACACGAAGCTCTCCAGCATCGTGTCGTCGGCGTAGGCGTTGACCTCGATGCCGTGGCGACGCAGCACGTGCAGGTCGTACTTGCCGTGCTGGCCAAGCTTGCGCTTGCCCGGGTCGGCAAACACGCCGCGCAGCGCATCGAGCACATGTTCGCGCGGCAGCTGCGTCGGCGCCCCCGGATAATCGTGGCCCACCGGGATGTAGCACGCCTTGCCGGGCTCGGTTGCGAAGCTCAGGCCAACCAGGTTGGCGCGCATCGCGTCGAGCGAGTCGGTCTCGGTATCGAACGCGAACTCGTCGCAGGCCTGCAGGCGTGCGCACCAGGCGTCGAGCTGTTCGTCGGTGACCACCATGTCGTACTCGCCGGGCGCCGACAGCGCCGCGTCGGGCACGTCCTCCGCCGGCGCGACCGAGCGCGCGTAGCCGGCAGCGGTGTTGCGCACGCCACCACCGTCGGCGGTGGCGGCCGTGCCACCCAGCTCGCGCAGCGCCTGCTTGAAGCCGTAGCGCGCGTACAGGCCGCTCAGCGCATCGACCTGCTGCTGGCGAAGCAGCAGCTGGTCGGGCGCCTGCTCCAGCGCGACGTCGGTGCGGATGGTTGCCAGTTCGCGGTTCAACGGCAGGCGCACCAGGGCGGCGCGCAGGTTCTCGCCGATTTTCCCCTTGATCGCATCGGCGTTGGCAATCACCGCGTCCAGCGTGCCGAATTCGGCCAGCCATTTGGCCGCGGTCTTGGGTCCGCACTTGTCGACCCCGGGGATGTTGTCGACGCTGTCGCCCATCAGCGACAGGTAGTCGATGATCTGGTCGGCGCGTACGCCGAACTTGGCCATCACCGACGCATCGGAGTCCAGTCGACTGCCGCTCATCGTGTTGACCAGCGCGATGCCGGGGCCGCCTTCCTGCTGCCTGACCAACTGGGCGAAGTCCTTGTCGCCGGTCGAGATGGTGACGTCGATTCCGGCCGCCACGGCCTGCACCGCCAGCGTTCCGATCACGTCGTCGGCTTCGACGCCGGGCACGCGCAGGATGTCGATGCCAAGCGCATGCACGATGTCGCACATCGGCTGTACCTGCGAGCGCAGGTCGTCGGGCATCGGCGGTCGATTCGCCTTGTACTGCTCGTCGAGGTCGTCGCGGAACGTCCTGCCGGGCGCGTCGACCACGAAGGCGGCGTAGTCGGGCTGTTCCTTGAGCGTGGCGCGCAGCATGTTGACCACGCCGAACAGGGCGCCGGTCGGTTCGCCGGCGTCGTTGCTCAGTGGCGGCAACGCATGGAATGCGCGGTACAGGTAGCTGGAACCGTCGATCAGCACGAGTCTTTTCATGAGCGCAATTCTACGTGGTGCACCCTGCGCGGTGCGGGCGACTTGCGGCCACGTCCCGCGCCCGTGCGCCATGTGGCATCCGGGCGCAACGGTCAGCCGGCTGCGCAAAAGCTTCACGGCAGCGCGCTATCCTGAAACCCCATGCCCAGGAGCACGGCCATGCGTACCGCCGCATCCATCGCGCCGCTGGTGTTGCTGCTGGCCCTCGCCAACGGCTGCGCCAGCATGCGCGGCAACGACGACCCCACCGCCAACCTGCAGGGCGCGGAGGTCACCACCCGCAACATCGACAACGGCGACGTGATCGAGGAGTACCGGATCGTCGGCCAGCTGCGCGTGGTCAAGGTGATCCAGCGGGTCGGACCCACTTATTATCTGATCGACCACGACGGCGACGGCCGTCTCGACAGCCGCCAGGGCGATGCTCCCATCGCGCCGGTGTACTTCAAGTTGTTTGAATGGTGACGGCAATGATCGACAGCGACACCGCAACCGCAACGCCCGGTATCCGCAACGCACACGACGAAACCGCATTGCGCGCGACCTGGCCGTTGGTGTCGCAGCTGCGGCCCGAGTTCGACGAAGACCGTTTCGTCGCCCAGATGCTTCGCCAGATCGACGACGGGTGCCGCGCCACGGTGCTGTACGACGAAAACGGCGAACCGCGTGCGTTCGCCTGCTGGCGTGTCCTGGAAATGCTCGCCGTCGGCCGGCACGTCTACGTCGACGACCTCGTCACCGACGCGGCAGCCCGCAGTCGCGGCCATGGCAAGGCGATGCTCGACTGGCTCAAGGACGAGGCGCGAAGGCTTGGCTGCACGCGCCTGCAGCTGGACTCGGGCACGCAGCGCCAGCACGCCCATGCCTTCTACCTGCGCGAAGGCCTGCGCATCGAGGCCTTCCATTTCGGCATCGCGCTGGGTTGAGCGCGCGCCCTCGCAGGATGGGCTGAGCACAGCAATACCCATCGAGAACCGCTCCGGCCGCTACGACAGAAGAGCGCAGGTCGACCGAAGCTCAAGGCGCGGCGCTTTTCACAGGACCCGTTTTTCGCTGGCACCGTTGCGGGTGAAAACTCCCCACCCCGGCGCCAGCATCAGGCGCCATCCCGGGCCGGCAATCACGCTGCCGGTCCTTGTTCCGATCTCACCAGTCGGTCGGCCGGTAGTCCTTGAGGAACTGGCCCCACAGGTGGTTGCCGGTGTTGATGCCGTCGATGATCGGGTCGAGGATGCGCGCCGCGCCGTCGACGATGTCGAGCGGCGGATGGAAGCGCTCTTCCAGCGTCTTGCGCGCGGCGAGCTCGGCGGGATCTTCGTCGGTCACCCAGCCGGTGTCGACGCTGTTCATGTGGATGCCGTCGCCGTGGTAATCGGCCGCCGAGGTGCGCGTCATCATGTTGAGCGCGGCCTTGGCCATGTTGGTGTGCGGGTGGCGGGTGGTCTTGAAGTTGCGATAGAACTGCCCCTCCATCGCCGACACGTTGACCACGTGCTTATCGCGGCCGGGCGTGCGCAGCATCAGCGGCTTGAGGCGGGCGTTGAGCAGGAACGGCGCGATGGCGTTGACCAGCTGCACTTCCAGCAACTCCACCGACGGCACCTCGTGCATCAGCAGGCGCCAGGAATTTCGATCGCGCAGATCGACCTGCTGCAGGTCCTGGTCGAGGCGACCCTCCGGGAACAGATGCGGCTGGGACACCAGCTCATCGGGCATCAACGGCAGCTGCGACAGTTCGGCCGCGTGCGTCAGGCCCGGCGCGGCGGAAATGACCTGGCCGAGCACGCTGGCCGCGGTCTCGGCGCTGGCGCCGTCCGAGGGCAGGCCGATGCCGCCCTCGCGCATGCCTTCGTACCGACCGAGCATGTTGCGCACCTCGGCGGGCGCGGCCGACAGGGCGGCGCGCTCGCCGTCCATCATGTGCGCGTAGAAGCTCGGCGGACGACGCACGGTCTGGCAGGCGTTGTTGACGATGAAGTCCAGGCGTTCGTGGGTGGCCAGCAGGCCACGGCAGAACGCTTCGACACTGGGCGTGTGGCGCAGGTCCAGACCGAAGATCTCGAGTCGATGTCCCCACTGGTCGAAGTCGGGCTCCTGTGCGTAGCGCATTGCCGAATCGCGCGGGAAGCGCGTGGTGACGATCAGGTGCGCGCCACAGCGCAGCAGCTTCAGGCCGGTCTGGAAGCCGATCTTGACGCGGCCGCCGGTCAGCAATGCCACCCGGCCATGCAGGTCGGCCAGCTCGGTGCGCTTGGCGAAGTTGAAGTCCGCGCAGGTCGGACACATCTGGTCGTAGAAGTGGTGGATCAACGTGTACTTCTGCTTGCACACATAGCAGTGCTGCAGCTCGATCGACTCGCGCCGGCCGATGTGCGCGGCGTCTTCGGCGGGCGGAATGTCGCGCGCCTCGAAGCCGCTTGGCGGGAAGTAGTTGCTGGCGGTGAACACCGGCTTGCGGCGCAGCTCGCGAATGCCGGTGCTGTCCAGCAGCGCGTCGTCATGACGGATCTGCGCGGCGTTGCGCTCGCGTTCGGCCGCCTTGAGCCGATTGCGGCGCGCGACCGGATCGGGATGGTAGACGCCGGCGACCGCGCGCTGCAGGCGCTGACGCTGCTCGGCGGGCAGGCGCTCGAGCAGCGAGTGGTCGGCGGCGACCAGTTCGAGCGCATCGGTGGCCGCGGCCAGGCGCTGCTGCAACTGCTCGTCGGAGAGGGGTTGCGGGGTAGCGGCTTCGTCCGCGCCGGTGGGTGGCGGGTTGTCGTGCGGGGTGTTCAAGGCGGTGATCCGTGACGAATGCGTGGGGGTGTTGCGTGGGAACGGGTTGTGCACGCGGCGGCACGACGGCCGCCGCGCGCGACACTCAGGCCGGTTGCAGGTTGGCGTACGCGAGCACCAGCCACTTGCTGCCGGCGTCGTCGAAGTTGACCTGCACGCGGGCGTGCGCGCCGCTGCCTTCGTAGTCGGTGACCGTGCCGGTACCGAAGCTGGGATGACGCACCTGCGCACCGAGCTTGACCGGCGCGGCCTCGATCGCGGCGTGCCCGAAATCGCGGCGCGGTTGCGGGCTGAACATCGGCCGCGACACCTGCACCTTCGGCCGCACCTCGTTCAGCAACGACGGCGGGATCTCGCGCAGGAACCGCGACGGCATGCCGTACATGTCCATGCCGTGGATGCGGCGCGACTCGGCGTAGCTCAGCACCAGCTTCTCGCGCGCACGGGTGATGCCGACGTAGGCAAGTCGACGTTCCTCTTCGAGGCGGCCGGATTCCTCGGTGGACTTGTTGCTGGGAAACAGGCCCTCCTCCAGGCCGCCCAGGAACACCAGCGGAAACTCCAGGCCCTTGGCGCTGTGCAGCGTCATCAATTGCACACCGTCCTCGTCGGCGCGCGCCTGGCCCTCGCCGGCTTCCAGCGAGGCGTAGCTGAGAAACGCGACCAACTCCGGCATCGCCGCAGCGTCTTCCTCGTCGCCGCGGGTGAAGCGTGACGCCACCGAAACCAGTTCGTCGAGGTTGTCGGTGCGCGAATCGAGCTGGCCGCGCGACTCGTTGGCGTAATGCTCGCGCAGGCCGGAGCGCTGCAGTACGTGGTCGATCTTTTCCTGCAGCGGCATCGCCGCCAGCTCGCCTTCCAGATCGTCCACCAGCTTCAGGAAACCGGCCAGTGCGTTGCGGGCGCGTGCCGCCAGTACCGGCTCGGCGGCAAGCCAACCGGCGGCCACTGCCAGCGGCGCGCCGTCGGCCCGCGCGCGGCGGCGCACTTCGTCGAGCGTGCGCTCGCCAATGCCGCGCGCCGGCGTGTTGACCGCGCGTTCGAAGGCGGCGTCGTCATTGCGGTTGGCCACCAGGCGCAGATAGGCCAGCGTGTCCTTGATCTCGGCGCGTTCGAAGAATCGCAGGCCGCCGTACACGCGGTACGGCACCTGGGCACCGATCAGCGCCTCTTCAAACGCGCGGGACTGCGCGTTGCTGCGGTACAGGATGGCGACGTCGCCGTGGCTGCCGCCATCGCGCACCCACTGACGCAGGCGCTCGACCACGAAGCGCGCCTCGTCCATCTCGTTGTAGGCCGCATACAGGTCGATCGGTTCGCCCTGCCCGGTGTCGGTCCACAACTTCTTGCCGAGGCGGTCGGGGTTGTGGGCGATCACCGCGTTGGCGGCATCGAGGATGTTGGCGCTGGAGCGGTAGTTCTGCTCCAGGCGGATGGTCTGCGCGCCCGGGAAGTCCTTGAGGAAGCGCTGCACGTTCTCGACCTTGGCGCCGCGCCAGCCGTAGATCGCCTGGTCGTCGTCGCCGACCACGAACACCTTGCCGCTGTCGCCGGCCAGCACGCGCACGAACGCGTACTGGATGGCGTTGGTGTCCTGGAACTCGTCGACCAGGATCTCGCGAAAGCGCTGACGGTAATGCGCGAGCAGTGCGGGGTTGTCGCGCAACAGTTCGTGCGCGCGCAGCAACAGCTCGGCGAAGTCCACCAGGCCGGCGCGCTCGCAGCGCTCCTGGTAGGCCGCGTAGCAACGTCGCATGACGTCGCCCCACTCGTCCTGGCCGCCCTGGATGTTGTCGGGACGGCGGCCCTCGTCCTTCTGGGCGTTGATCCACCAGGCGATCTGGCGCGGCGGGAAACGCGTGTCGTCGAGCTCCAGCGCCTGGACGACGCGCTTGACCAGGCGCAGCTGGTCGTCCGAGTCCAGCACCTGGAAACCTTCGGGCAGCTTCGCGTCCTGCCAGTGCAGGCGCAGCAGGCGGTGGGCCAGCCCGTGGAAGGTGCCGATCCACATGCCGCGCGCGCCGTTGCGCAATTGCAGGTCGACGCGCTGGCGCATCTCGCCGGCGGCCTTGTTGGTGAACGTCACCGCGAGGATGCCGTGGGTGGGCACGCCAAAGACTTCATTGAGCCAGGCAATGCGGTGGGTAAGCACGCGGGTCTTGCCGGAGCCGGCGCCGGCGAGCACTAGGTAGTGGCCGGGCGCCGCGCTGACGGCCTCGCGTTGCGCGGGGTTCAGCGCGTCGAGCAGGTGAGAGACATCCATCCGCCCATTCTACCGGGCGCCGTCGTCGTGGCTGCGAGGTCGGACGCTCCCGCGCGTGTGGCGCTTCACGTTTGCTTTCCCCGACGAACCGCCCGACGCCGCCGGGCGCGACGATGATGAACAGCGCGTCGCACGCGCCCGTCATTACAGCCGCCACCGCCGGGGATGGGCGGCCGCCGCTGGGCCTGGTTGTGGCGGATGCCGGGGTAGAAAGCTGGATCGGCACCGGGCACCGCGCCGGCTGGGCTTACACTCGGCCCCTGCTCCGGCACCATCCATTCCTTGACCCAACCGGCCGACCGCACCATGACCCGACGCTGGACCTCGCCCGCCCTCGCCTCCCTGATCGTGCTCTCGAACCTCGTGCCCACAGCCCTCGCCGCCAATACCCCGGCCACGCCGGTCGACGCCCGCCCCGCCACCGGCAAGCTCACCCTCGCCGCGCTCGCCGGCGATGCCCCGCTCTCCGGCCCCAGCCTGATCAAACCGCGCATCGCGCCCGACGGCAGCCGCGTGGGCTTCCTGCGCGGCAAGCAGAGCGACCGCAACCGCCTGGACCTGTGGGCCTACGACATCGCCAGCGGAGCCACCGTGATGCTGGTTGACGCCGACGTCGTGCTGCCCGGGACCGAAGTCCTCAGCGACGAGGAGAAGGCGCGCCGCGAACGCCAGCGCATCGCCGCGCTGAGCGGCATCGTCGATTACCAGTGGTCGCCCGACGCGACGTCGCTGCTGTTCCCGCTCGGCGGCGAGCTGTACCTGTACGACCTGGGCAAGCCCGGCAAGGACGCGGTCCGCAAGCTCACCCACGGCGAAGGGTTCGCCACCGACCCGAAGATCTCGCCCAAGGGCGGCTACGTCAGCTTCATCCGCGAGCGCAACCTGTGGGTGATCGAGCTGGCCAGCGGCAAGTCCGTGCAGCTCACCACCGATGGCAGCGACACGATCGGCAACGGCGTCGCCGAGTTCGTCGCCGACGAGGAAATGAACCGGCACACCGGTTACTGGTGGGCACCGGACGATTCGGCCATCGCGTTCGCGCGCATCGACGAAAGCGGCGTTCCGGTGCAGAAGCGCTACGAGGTCTACCCCGACCGCACCGACGTGGTCGAGCAGCGCTATCCGGCCGCAGGCGATGCGAACGTGCGCGTCCAGCTGGCGACGATCGCGCCGCGTGCGGGTGCGAAGCCGGCCTGGATCGACCTGGGCGCCAACCCGGACATCTACCTCGCGCGCGTCGACTGGCGCGATCCGCAGCGCCTCACGTTCCAGCGCCAGTCGCGCGACCAGAAACTGCTTGAGTTGATCGAGGCCGAATTGGCCAGCGGTCGCCAGCGCGTGCTGGCCACCGAGACCAGCCGCACCTGGGTACCGCTGCACGACAACCTGCGTTTCCTCAAGGATGGGCGGATGTTGTGGGGCAGCGAGCGCAGCGGCTTCGAACACCTGTACCTGATCGAGGGCGATGGCAGTGCGCGCGCGCTGACGTCGGGCGACTGGCCGGTCGACGCGGTGCTTTCGCTCGATGAGGCCGGCGGCCAGGTGTACTTCAGCGCCGGCAAGGATTCCCCGCTGGACATGCAGGTCTACCGCGTGCCGCTGGCCGGCGGCGCGGTGCAACGCATCAGCCGCGACGATGGCTTCCACGCGGCAAGCTTCGCCAGCAACGCCAGCGTGTTCGTCGACAGTTGGTCGAACCCGGCGACCCCGCCGCAGCTGCAGCTGTTCCGCAACGACGGCTCGCTGCTGGCCACGCTGGTCGACAACCGCCTCGACGACCCCGCGCACCCGTACGCGCCCTACCGTGCGGCGCACCGCCCGATCGAGTTCGGTACGCTCACCGCCGCCGACGGCAGCACGCCGCTGCATTACAGCCTGATCAAGCCCACCGGCTTCGACCCGGCCAAGCGCTACCCGGTGGTGGTCAGTGTCTACGGCGGCCCGGCCGCGCAGACCGTCAAGCGCACCTGGGCGCCGGACTTCAACCAGTACCTGGCCCAGCAGGGCTACGTGGTGTTCTCGCTGGACAACCGCGGCACCCCGCGGCGCGGCGCGGCGTTCGGCGGCGCGCTGTACGGCGAGCAGGGAACGGTGGAGGTGGCCGACCAGCTGGAAGGCGTGAAGTGGCTGTCTTCGCAGTCCTGGGTCGACGCCTCGCGCATTGGCGTGTACGGCTGGTCGAACGGCGGCTACATGACGCTGATGCTGCTGGCGCAGGGCAACAAGGCGTACGCGTGCGGCGCCGCCGGCGCGCCGGTCACCGACTGGGCGCTCTACGACACGCACTACACCGAGCGCTACATGAACCTGCCGACCGCGAACGTCGAGGGCTATCGCATCGGCCGCGTGCTGGAGCACGTCGACGGCCTGGTGGGCGACAACGCGGCCAAGCTGCTGCTGATCCACGGCATGGCCGACGACAACGTGCTGTTCACCAACTCGACCGTGCTGATGAGCGCGTTGCAGCAGCGTGGCCAGCCGTTCGAGCTGATGACCTATCCGGGCGCCAAGCACGGCCTCAAGGGCCGCGACCTCTTGCACCGCCTGCGCCTGACCGAGGATTTCTTCGGCCGTTGCCTCGGCGAAAAGTGAGGCACGGAAGGCGCGTCGCGCGCGAGTGAGCAGATGCTTGCTCCCGCGCCGACCGGGTGGGTTCACACCCGGTCGCATCCAGCACCTTGAACCAGCGGCATCGCGCCGCGCCGGAATGGAACATCGCTTGAAGCCCACCACGCCACGCCTTCGACACGCCGTGATGCTGCTGGCATTGGCCGCCGCATCCGCACACGCCACCGACGCGCCACCGCCTGCCGCCGTGCCCGCCGCCGCCACGGGCAGCCGCACCGATGCCGACGCACGCGAACTCGTGCGATCGCTGCTGGTGAAGTCGCCGTACCGGATGTCCGCGCAAGCGCTGGCCGGCACGATCCGCTACCGGTTCGCGTTGACGCCCGCGCTCACGTGGCGCTGGCCGATGACGGGCGAACAGGTGGTCCGCGACGGCATCGAGATGACCACGCTGACGGTGTGCCGTGACTGCGGTATCGAACCGGCACCGGACGCCGCGACGTTGGCGACGTACCTGGCCCCCAACGCCTGGGTGCAAAGCGATGCCCGCGAAGTGCGCGCGTTTGCGCGTACGCACGTGGCGCGCGGCAACGACGTCGACCACCGCATGCGTGCGCTGGCCGACGCAGTGCAGAAGCACATGACCGGGCCAACCGACTTCAACGGCTACCACGACGCGGTGACGGCGCTGCGCACCCGCGGCGGCGACTGCACCGAGTTTGCCGTGCTGCTGGCGGCCCTGGGGCGCGCGCGCGACATCCCGACGCGACTCGCGTACGGCATCGCCTACTCCAGCCGATTCACCGGCGAAAGCCACGTGTTCAGCCCGCACGTCTGGGTCCAGGCCTGGGACGGCAAGCGCTGGCGCAGCTACGACGCCGGGCTGGGTCGCTTCGATGCCGGGCACATCGCGTTGTTCGTCGGCGATGGCGGTACCGACGGCCTGCCGGCCGTCACGCGTGCGATTGCCCGGCTGCGCATCGTCGACGCCGCCGGCATCGTGGCGCCCGAGGAAGCACCGGCACCGGATCCCTCACCCGCGCCGTAGCCGGGGTACGCCGCAGAAGGGGCACGCGCGCTGGCATGTTGAACGCGCCAGCGCCGAACGCGTCCCGGAAGCCGCCGGCCTGCGCCCGCGACGCCGTGATCAGCGTCCCGCCGGTTCCGTCGGCAACGCCGGCAGGTCGCTGTCATCGACCCACTCCGCGTTTCCGGGATCGCTGATGCCACCGCCGATCACCACGACTTGTTCCAGGTCCTGCGCCTGCGCGATTTCCTCGCGCAATGCCTCGCCAGTGAGCTGCGGCAGCTCCGGGGTGCTGCCGTCGTCGACCCAGCCGGCGTCCTGCGGGTCGCTGACGCCGCCAACAATCACCACCTCCAGCTGTTCCGGGTCCTGGCTCAACAGGCTCGCCTGCGCTACCGGTGTCTGCGCCGTCTGCGGGGTCGGCGGATTGGCCATCGCCGCGCCGGACACCAGCGTTGCGGCGATCGCCAGGCCATAGCCGGCAACCCGGTGCGGCGGCGGACGGCGCGCGGCGGTGCGGTAGCTGACGCAGATCGGGCCGCTGGCGGCCTGCAGCAGCGCACGGCGCTGTGCGTCGTCCATCGCGTCCAGCGAATGCACTTCGGTGCTGCAATGGCCGCAGTAGCCGTCCAGGCGGCGCTGCGCGTCGATGTCCAGCGGGCACGGCTTGTCGATCTTGGGGAAGCAGGCCATCGCGTTGTCCTTGGCAGATTGGGCGTCAGGTTTCTATCTATCACAACGTCCGCGCGTCTTCGCTCCCGACGCGACCCAACTCGCGCCGCGGCGCTGCCACGACACGGCCAACCGGCCCTGTGACCTTCGACGGATGGTGAGCGCGGCTGCCAGCGGCGATGCTTCAAACACTTTCCCGCAGGCCCTTCCCATGACCAAGCCGCTCGTCCTCGCGATCTCGCTGGCGCTGCTCGCGCCCACCGCCGCCTTCGCGCAGGCGACCACAACGCCCACGCCGACCGCCGTGGCATCCAAGCCCGCGCCCGCCTGGGTCACCCGCAGCAACGAGCACGCGCAGGTGCTGCTGCTCGCGCAGGCACCGTTCCAGCCAGAGCTCTTGTCGTCCATCGGCGTGTCGGGCTTCGATGACCAGGTGTCCGACTACGGCCCCGAGTACGCCCGCCGCTACCGCGAGGCCACCGCCGCCGCGCGGACCCAGCTGCAGGCCCGATTGGCCGCCGAGACGGACCCCAACGTGCGCCAGGACCTGGCGATCCTGCTGCGCGCATCCGATGACGCGATCGAGGCCAGCGAAGTCAACGAACGCCTCGTGCGACCCTGGGCCGACGTGGGCCAGGTGGTGTTCCAGGGCATCAAGGGCCTGCTGTCCGAACAGGTGGCGCCGGAGCGGCGCGCCAAGGCGCTGCTGCGCCTGCAACGCTACGTGGGGATGGCCGAAGGCAGCACCGCGACCGCCACCCTGGCCCGTGCCCGCTACGAGGAGCGCAACCAGGCCGGCCTGCTGGCGCCCACGAAGATCGAGGTCGAGCAGGGCATCAACAACGTGCCGACCTACATCAGCGGCATCCGTGCGCTGTTCACCCAGTACAAGATCGAAGGCGCCGAGCCCGCACTGGCCGCGCTGGAAAAGCAGCTGGGCGACTACGCCGCCTGGTCGAAGGCCGAAGTGGTGCCGACCGCGCGCACCGACTACAAGCTGCCCACCGAGCTGTACGCGCTGCAGCTCAAGAACGTCGGCATCGACATCGACCCGCGCCTGCTGATCCAGCGCGCGCAGGTCGGCTTCATGGAAACACGCGCGGCAATGCAGCAGCTCGCACCCCTGGTCGCGCGCGAGAAGGGCCTGACCCAGACCGGCTACTTCGATGTGATGCGCGCGCTCAAGCAGCCGCAACTGCGCAACGACCAGATCGAGCCGCATTACCGCAACGTGGTGATGCCCGAGATCGACCGCCTGATCGCGCAGCACAATGTGGTGGCGCTGCCGCAGCGGCCCATGCAGATGCGCCTGGGCACCCCGGCCGAAAGCGCCGCGCAGTCCGCACCGCACCTGGTGCCGGCGCCGCTGGTGGGCAACACCGGCCAGCAGGGCACGTTCGTGCTCCCGCTGAGCAACCCCAATGCCGGCGAGGACGGCGCCTACGACGACTTCAACTTCCCGTCGGTGGCGTGGACGCTGACCGCGCACGAAGGCCGCCCTGGCCACGAGCTGCAGTTCACCGCGATGGTCGAGCGCGGCGTGTCGCTGGCGCGCACGCTGTACGCGTTCAACTCGGTCAACGTCGAAGGCTGGGCGCTGTACGCCGAAGCCGAGATGGTTCCCTACGAGCCACTCGACGGCCAGCTGTTCGCACTGCAGTTTCGCCTGCTGCGTGCCGCGCGCGCGATGCTCGACCCGATGCTCAACCTCGGCTTGACCGACCGCGAGACGGCGCTGAAGGTGCTCATCGAGGAGGTGGGCCTGTCCAAGGCGATGGCCCGCCAGGAAATCGACCGCTACACCGTCAACGCGCCCGGCCAGGCCGGCAGCTACTTCTACGGCTACAGCCGCATCCTGCAGTTGCGCGCGGAAACCGAACTGGCGCTTGGCGACAAGTTCGACCGTCGCGCGTTCAATGACTTCCTGCTGGACCAGGGCCTGCTACCGCCGGACCTGCTGGCCAAGGCGGTGCGCGAGGAGTTCGTGCCGGCGATGAAGGCCAGGTAGGCCGGGCTGCCTGGGTTCGCCGCACTTTGCCGGCGAACCCAAGGCGCGTGCACCGGTGCCGCGCACCCGCCGCGAAAGTGGCGGGTGGTCACTGATCGGAACGGGCCGGCGCCGGTTTCGCTACTGATCTCGCGGCCTCAAGCGCGCCGCCACGGCCAGGCTGCCAGCAGCGCCCAGAGGCCGCCGAGCCCGGCGATCCACGAAGACGCAGGCACTCCGACGAAGCGCGGACCGCCGGCTTCCAACCCGTACAGCACGGCCGCCACGATCAGCAGGCCGGTGCCAAGGATGGCCGCGACCGCGCGTCGCGTCGCGTCCTTGACCGAACGCGTGAGCTCGGCCATGTCGTCCGAGCGCATCTTGAGCTCGTGCCCGCCACTGACCTGCTGGTCCAGCCAGGCGTGCAGCAGCCGCGGCATTTCCGGCGCGTGGGTGATCAGCTCCGGCAGTCGCTTGCGGAACTCGCTGGCCAGGCGCTGCGGGCTGTAGCGCTCGACCAGGATCTTCTGCAGCACCGGCCGCGCCACGGCCCAGATGTCGAGTTTCGGATCGAGCAGGCGACCGACGCCTTCGATGTTGAGCAGGGTCTTCTGCAGGAGGATCAACTGCGGCTGCAGCGTCAGCTCGTAGCGCTGCGCGGTGCGGAACAGCTTGACCAGCACCTCGGCCAGCGAGATCTCGCTGAGCGGGCGCGTGAAGTAGGGTTCGCAGACCGCGCGCGCCGCGGCCTCGAGCTCGTCGATGCGCGTGTGCGCGGGCATCCAGCCGGCCCGCACGTGCAACTCGGCGATGCGACGGTAATCGCGGTTGAAGATCGCCATGAAATTTTCGGCGAGGTAGTACTGATCCTCGTCCGACAGCTGGCCCATGATGCCGAAATCCAGCGCGATGAAGCGCGGGTTGGTGCGTCGCGCGGGGTCGGTGTCGACCCAGATGTTGCCGGCGTGCGCATCGGCGTGGAAGAAGTTGTCGCGGAACACCTGCGTGTAGAACACGCGCACGCCCTTGGCGGCCAGCGCGCTTCGGTCGATGCCGGCGGCGTCGAGCGCGGCGATGTCGTCGGAGGGAATGCCGCGCACGCGCTCCAGCGTCAGCGCGCGTTCGGCGGTGTGCGACCAGATCACCTCCGGCACGTACAGGTCGTCGCTGTCGAGCCAGAACCGCCGCAGCACGCTGGCGTTGCCACCTTCGCGCTGCAGGTCCAGCTCGGCGGCGAGCGTGTTCTCGATTTCGGCGACCACTTCGCGCGGGCGGATCTTGTCGGCGTTGGGGTGCGCACGTTCGACCACCGTGGCCAACGCGTTGAGCAGGGCGATATCGCCGGCGATCTGCTTCTCGATGTCGGGCCGCAGCACCTTGACCACCACCTCGCGCGGTGGCGCGCCGTCGACCGGCGGCAACGTCGCGGCGTGCACCTGCGCAATCGAGGCCGAGGCCAGCGGCGTGGTGTCGAACGATGCGAAGGCCTCGCTGACCGGACGTTCGAGCGCACGTTCGACGATCGCACGCGCGGCCTCGCCGTCGAACGGCGCGACGCGGTCCTGCAGCAGCGCCAGCTCGACCGCGACATCGGCGGGAATCAGATCGCGACGGGTGGAGAGGATCTGCCCGAACTTGACGAAGATCGGACCGAGCTCCTGCAATGCCAGGCGCAGCCGCGCACCGGGCGACATCGCCTCGATCTCGGCCGAGGCGCGCGGCACGAACGGCCGCGCGAGCTTGAGCCAGCGTTCGACCGGGGTGTCGTCGAGCAGCGCGTCGAGGCGATAGCGCAACAGCACCCGGCCGATGCGCCAGGCGCGCAGCGCCGACCTCATGCCGCGCCTCCGGCGCTGGCGGCGTCGACGCGAGCGCGGATGCGCGCGACACGTGCCGCGATGCGCTCCACGTCGTCGCGCAGGGTGTCGACGTCGTCGAAGAACGCATTGAGCTCGGCCTTGCCGAGCACGTCACGCGATTCCTCGGTCACGAATTCGGCGGCGTTGCCGGCAAACGCGCCCGCGGCATCGCGCGCATGGCGCAGTCCGGCGCCGATTGCATCGGCCAGTTGCACGCCAATCACCTCGCCAAATGCCTGGACGAAGGGCTGTTGCCAGTCCGGATCGAAACGCGTGGCGAGCTTCTGCAGACGTCGCGCAAGATCGGCATCGCCCTCGATACGCAGCTTGCCGACCGGCGGCGCGTCGTCGTTGCGCAGGAACGGCAACTGCGAGAAGAGCGCGCCCAGGGTGCTGCGCACCGACAGGTCGGGTTGTTCGGCGCCATCGACCGGCCCCACCGCGAGACGGTCGCCGGCGACGGTTACCTGCAGCGCCAGTGGAGGCGCCGCCACATGCAGCGCGACACGGCGCCCGTCGAGTGCGCGCAGGCCATCACGGGTGTCGGGATCAAGCGCCAGCGCGCGGTTCAGCGCGGCCTCGAGCACGCGCCCGGCCAGCGATTTCAGCGCAGTGAGGGGATGTGGGGTCGGTGCGGTCATGCCGGCATTCTAACGGCCCGCGCCGCCGGGCTTGACGTGCCGAACCTGTCACGCCGGGTCGGGCACTTCGACCGGATTCGTCCAACGCCACCCGCCTGCCGGCGGCACGGGTTCTGGCAATCCGGGCCGATCGGCAGGCGGGCGACGGTGCGCGCGGCCCCGGGAGGCTCGCGCGTTGCGATCGGAGTCAGACCTTCCTGCCACGGAAGAAGGCGATGGCGGCCAGCACGAGGAACACCACGAACAGGATCTTGGCGATACCCGCTGCGGCACCTGCGATGCCACCGAAGCCGAGGACGGCGGCGATGATCGCGACAACCAGGAATACGACGGCGTAGTGCAGCATGGCGACCTCCAGAGGGGCTCGTTGCCCCGTTTGCAGCATCGAGATTCGCCAGTGCGCGGTCATCAACTCGTGATGGCGACCGGTTCGTGATGGGCGCCCTTCAGCCTCATGAGGCCTTCGTGAAAGGACACCTGCGGCACGTAGCCGAAGTCGCGCCGCGCCGGTCCCATGTTGTACCAGTGCGTGGTCACCAGTTGCTCGGCGAGGAAGCGCGTCATCGGCGGTTCGCCCTTGAGCGGCAGGACATGCCACAGCCCTTCGCACAGCACGCCGGCCGCGTAGGCGACACGGAATGGAACGGTCTTGTCGACCTGCGGCGCGCCGACTGCCGCCAGCAGCCCGTTGAGCGTCTCGCGCATCGTCCTGGGCTCACCGTTGCTGATGAAGTACGCGCGCCCCGCGCAGGCCGCGCCCGGAGCGAGCGCGTCGAACGCATCCAGGTGCGCCCGGGCCGCGTTGTCGATGTAGGTGGTATCGACGAGGTTGCTGCCATCGCCGACCAGGCGCAGTCGCCCGGCGTTGGCGCGTTCGACCAGGCGCGGCAGCAGCTGGTTGTCGCCCACGCCCCAGATCAAGCGCGGGCGCAACGCGACGGTCGCAAGCGACGCGTCGTTGGCGGCCAGCACTGCCAGTTCGGCGATCTTCTTGGTGGTCGCGTACGGCGCCTTGAAGCCCTCGCCGTACGGCACGGTGTCGGCAGTGCCGCCCTCGACCGGGTGCGTGGCGCGATGGGTCACGCTGGGTGTCGAGGTGTAGACCAGCCTGGCGATACGGTGCTCGCGGCAGGCCGCCAGCACATTGTCGGTGCCCACCACGTTGGCTTGGTGGTAGCTGTCGTAGCTGCCCCACGCGCCGGCCTTGGCCGCGTTGTGGAACACCGCCTCGCACCCCTGTGCCGCCGCGACCACGGCGTCGCGCGAGGCGAGATCGCCCTGCACCTGGGTCACGCCGATCGCATCGAGCGCGGGGTAACGCCCGCGATTGAAGCTGACGACCTCGTGGCCGCGCGCGCGCAGACCGCGGCACAACGCCTGCCCGAGGAAACCACCACCACCGGTCACGAGGATCTTCATGGGTACCCGCTGTTCGTTTGCCGTTGTGCCATCGCCCGGCGACGACGATGCTGCCGCCGTCGTCCTGCTAGCCGGTTCCGCCGCCTAGGCCGATTCCGCGGCCCATGCCGCCAGTTTCTCGCGTCCGATCTTGGCATTGTGGCGAATGTCGACCGGGAACTTCGGATGGCGCAGGAAGCGTGCGATGCCGGCCGTGTGCGGATGCGCGGCGCCAATGGCGCGCAGCTCGCTCTCGATGCGCGGCCAGTGCCGGCCGTCCACGCCCTGGGCCAGCTCGACGCACAGTACCGCCTGCTGTTGTCCCATCGGCCCGATCCCGACCAACGCGGTGCGCCGCACCTGGTCGTGGACGTTGAACACCGGCTCGACCTGCTCGGTGTACAACGGACCGGACGCGCACTCGACCCGGTGCGATTTGCGGCCGCAGAACCAGAGCCGACCCTGGGCATCGAAGTAGCCCACGTCGCCCATGCGATGAACGATGCGCTCGCCGGCATCGACGTCGCCACGCGGTTCGCGGATCTTCGCCAGCCGCGTCATTGCGTCGCGATTGAAATAGCTGTCGGTGGTGGTCGGCCCCACGACGGTGATCTCGCCCACTTCGCCCGTGGGAACGCACAGCGCGTCCGACCACCGCTCGACGGCGTCGTCGCTGATGCGGATGATACGGACCTCGTTCGGTGCGACCGCGCGACCAACGCAGGTTCCCGCGCCGCTTTCCGTTGCCGCACGCGTGGCCTGCAGCTCGCGCCCCTCGATCACTGCCACAGGCAGGCACTCGGTGGCGCCGTACGGCGTCCAGAACTGCGCATCGGCAGGCAACAGTTCCCGCATCCGCGCCACCACGTCGGCCGGCACCGGAGCACCGGCCGATGTCACGCGCTTCACGCCCGGCAGCGGCTGCCCGTGACGCGCCAGCACCGCCATCAGCGCCGGCGAGCCGAACAGCTGGTCGACACCGAAGCGCGCGATCGCATCGTGCAACCTGCGCGGGTCGGCGAGCGCTGGCTTGGTCGCGTCCATGTCCGGGATGACCGAGGTCACGCCCAGTGCCGGATCGAACAGCGCGAACGGCGGGAAGGTTGGCAGGTCCACAGCGCCGGCGCCGATGCCGAATGCTTCGCCCAGCATGGCGATCTGCGCGACGAAGTGGCGATGCCGGTAGACCACGCCCTTGGGCACGCCGGTGGAGCCGCTGGTGAACAGGATCGCGGCGACGTCGTCGGGCCGCGTGTCGGCCAACTGTGCCGTCGCGCCGGCGCCGTCGCGCTCCACGCGCGCCAGCGTCGCGTCGGCCAGCAACGCGTGCCGGCCGGTGGTGATGCGCACGCGCGCCGATGACGCCCAACCCAGTACCACGCGAGCGAACTGCGCCAGGGGAATGCCGATGAAGGCCTCGGGCTGCGCTTCGTCGAGGCACTGCCGCAGCGCGCGGCGATCGATGCCGGGATCCACCAGCACCGGCACCGCGCCGGCCTTGAACAACGCGAACATCAGCAGGAAGAATTCCGGCGACGGCCGCACCATCACCACCGTGCGGGTGCCGCGCACGATGCCGCGACGCGCCAGGCCAGCGGCGATCGCGTCGCTGCGCGCGTCCAGTTCGCGGTAACTCAGCTCGACGTCGTAGCGCGCCAGGCCGTCGGCGCCACGCGAGCCGGGGCAGCGCATCGCGATGCGATCGGGTGCCTCACGTGCCAGGCGCGGCAACGACGCGGCGATGTTGCACACGCCCGAGTCCCCAGACGATTCCCGCACGGATTGCCCCGCCCCACGATCGCCGTCGGTCGCCTCGTCGGTCACGGCTGCGGCCCGTGTCCGGCAACCATCCTCCGCGCGACGCGCGGTGGCGACGCGATGGGAAGAACGCCGGTCACCACCGCCGCCACGTTCATTTCGCCAGCGCGTCTGCGTCGAGGAAGCGACGGATCGCCGGCACCAGCACGTCGGCCTTGTCTTCGAGCACGTAGTGGCCCGCGTCCTCGAACTGGTGCACCTGCGCCTGCGGCAATGCGCTGGTGAATCCCGCGAGGAAGTGGTGGTCGAACACGAAGTCCTTGAGACCCCAGCCGATGAACGCCGGGCGATCGGCGTACGACGGCAACTTCGCCGCCATCGCCTGCACCAGCGGCCACGCCGCATCGCCATCGCCCAGCGGGATGTCCTGCACGAAGCGCGAGGTCGAGATGCGGTTGGCCCAGCTGTCGTACGGCGCGAGGAAGGCGCGGCGGACGGCGCGCGGCATCGGTTGCACCACGCCCATGCTGGCAGCGCCGCCGGCGAAGGCGTTGAAGCCGCGGATCAGGCCGGTGCCGATCGCCGAATCGCGCCCGAGCTTGAGGCGCTTGGGCAGCGACTTGGCCGCCGGCAGCGGGAACGCGCCGGTGTTGAGCACCACCAGGCGCTGGATCTGGTCGGAATGCCGCAGCCCCCAACCGAAGCCGATCGCCCCACCCCAGTCGTGCACGGCCAGGGTGACCGGGCCGGTGATGCCCAGGTGCGACAGCAGCGCCTCGACATCGTCGACGCGCGACTGCAGCGTGTAGCGATAGCGGTCTTCGCCGGGCTTATCGGACAGGCCCATGCCCACGTGGTCGGGCACGATGCAGCGATAGCGGTCGCGCAGGCCCAGCACCAGCTTGCGCCACAGATAGCTCCACGACGGATTGCCGTGCAGCATCACCACGGTTCCGTCGTGGTCGACGCCTTCGTCCAGGTAGCTCATCCCGATGCCGGGACGCACCTCGAAACGCTGCGCGGTGAAGGGATAGTCGGGGAAGGTCCGGGCTTGCTGGGGGCTCAGGCTCATCGATAACGGTTCATGCGCCCCGGCCCGGCGCGGTGCGCGGGCCTGGCGGGCTGGGCCGGCATTATCCGTCGTGGGCCGGGCCATGAACACTTCGGCGTGCGCCGGGCCGTCCGGCAAGGCCTAGGCCAGGGCCGGGTACTTCGCCCACAGGGCGTCGAACTGGCCGCCGAAGCAGCGCACCAGGTAGGCGTCCTGGCTGACCACCAGGTTCTCGTCGTTGCTGGTGGTGGCGCTGCGGGTCCAGTTGAAGGAGCCGTTGGCCAGCGCGTTTCGGTCGAACAGGGCGAACTTGTGGTGCATGTGGAACGCGCTGACGTCCAGTCGCACCGCGACGCCCTGGGCGGCCAGCATCGCGATGTCGCTGCCGGTATCGCCGCGCTTGTCGTTGTCGCTGATCACCCGCACCGCGACGCCGCGTCGGTGGGCGGCGAGGATCTCCTCGCTGAGCCGATCGTCGGAGATAGTGTAGACGCAGATGTCCAGGCTGCGCTTGGCGCCGCGGCACATCTCGCGCAACTTGCGCAGGCAGCTTTCGCCGGGCGAGAAGTAGGCGCTGCTGGAGGCAGCGGCCACCGCAGCGGACAGGTCGAGGGTCTTGACCACCTGTTCGAGCCAACGCAATGCATCCAGCATCCGCGCCGGCTCGGCGATCATCAGCTCGCGCGCCATCGCGAACGCGCGGTTGCGCAGGTAACGGATGTGCTCGGCGTCGATCCGTCCGCCGAGTTCGCGCAGCTCGAACTTCTCGTCGTTGTCGAGCTGCAGGTCGGCAACGCTGCTGCGCAGCGCTTCGTCGAGTTGCTGGAAATCCATGCCGTCTCCGGTGGGTAGCGCTCAGCGCCGTGTACGTTCGTGCAGGCGCGCGGCGATCTCGGACAGTGCCAGATGAAGGCGCATCTGCTCCTCGGTGGACACCCCCGGGGCCGCCGGCGCGACGCTGGCGGTGGTACCGGCCGGCTGCTGCTTGAGCTGGGCGAGCGCCTCGACCAGCGATTGCTGCATCCGCTCCTGCTGTGCCTGGCGATCCTGCAGGCCGGCGACCAGCGGTGCGAACGCGGCCTGCAACGCGGCGGCGAGGTCCACCGCGCCCAGTTGCGGCTCCCGGGCGTCGGTTGGCGCCTGCGGCGCCACGACCGGGCGCGCCTGCGCCGTCGCCACGCCTTCGAGCAACTCGACGATGCGCGGCCACGGCGCCGCTTCGGCCTTCGGCGCCGGCTCGCCAACCGTGGCATCGAGCGCGCGCACGCCCTCGACCAGGTCGGCCAGCTGCGCCACCACGCGCCCGCCGACGTCATCTTCGCTGCCGCCCATCGCCTTGTTGCGCAGGAAATCGCGCTTGATCTGGGCCCAGCGTTCGGCCTGGGCAGGGTCGAGTACGCCACGCAGCTCGGCCAGCTTGAGCAGGTTCTCCTCGGCGCCCGTGGTCAGCAGTTGCGCCTCGCCCAGATAGTGATCGCCGATCAGTTGCTGCAACTCGGCCTCGTTCATCACCGGCGAAATTTTCTCGGCCAGCTTGTTCATGTTGCGATAGCTGCCCTGCAACCGGAACGGCGGTTCGACGCGGTACTTGTCGGCCTGCGCCGCGCTGGCGATGTACTGCTGGTTGACCCGGTAGACGACGTCGCGCACCTGCATCAACCGCTGAAGGGTCGCGACGATCTCGTTGATCTCCGCGCCGCTGTACGCATGGCTCAGGTCGTTGGCGGAGAACTCCCGGCCGCGGGCCTTCTCGACCAGGCGATAGAGGTCGCCAAGATCGCGCGTGGCCAACGGTGCCAGCACCGGATTGCTGGTCAGGCAGTTCTCGACATAGCTCAGCGTGAAGGCATCCTCCATGCCGCCCAGCACGTCGCCGAGGTTGTAGATGTCGGCGCGGTTGGCCAGCATGTCCGGGATCTTGAAGACCTCGCCCGACTCGGTGTACGGGTTGCCGGCCATCACCACGCAGAACTTCTTCCCGCGCATGTCGTAGGTGCGCGTTCGCCCCTTCCACACGCCTTCGATGCGGCGCGTGCCGTCGCACAGCGAGATGAACTTCTGCAGGAATTCGGGGTGCGTGTGCTGGATGTCATCGACATACAGCATCACGTTGTTGCCCATCTCCAGGGCGAGGTTGAGCTTTTCCAGTTCCTGTCGCGCGGTGGCGTCGGGCGCCTGCACCGGGTCGAGCGACCGCACCTCGTGGCCCAACGCAGGGCCGTTGATCTTCATGAAGATCAACCCGAGCCGATGCGCCACGTACTCCATCAGCGTGGTCTTTCCGTAGCCCGGTGGCGAGATCATCATCAGCAGGCCCATCAGGTCGCTGCGCTTGGCCTCTCCGACCGTGCCGATCTGCTTGGCGAGGTTGTCGCCGATCACCGGCAAGTAAATGTCGTTGATCAGCTTGTTGCGCACGAACGAGCTCAACGGCCGCGGCTTGAACTCCTCCAGCCGCAGCGAGTCACGATGCCGAGCCAGCACCTCGTGACGCAGCGTCTGGTAACGCTGGAAGCCGGGAACGAACACCTCGCGGTGCTGCTGCAGGCGCGCACTGAACTCGTCCACGCCCAGCGCCAGGCGACCGCCGTCGATGCGGGCATGCTGGCCCAGCAGGCCTTCCACGACGACGCGAAGATCGACCTCGGTGACCCGGCGCGCGATGCCCTCGTCGATCAGCCACAGCGCAACGGCTTCGTCGAGGTAGTCCGAGAGCGCGGCGTGTTCGGGCTCGCTGCACAGCGCCTGCAACCAATGGCGGGCGAGGCTCCAGCGCGCGCCGAGGCGGCCGTCCAGCTGCGCGAGCGTGCGCTGCACGCCATCCCACAGATGCGCCGCGGCCAGCCGTTGCTGCAGCGCGCCGAGCAACCGCTGTGCGTATTTGCTGAAGACGAACTGCGGGTGGTCGGCCGACAGTTCGAGCACCAGGTAGGCCGCCGCGCGCGCCGCCAGCGGCGCCGCGACCGGCAGCGCCTGTGCGTCGACCACGCCCTGGATCGCGCTGGCGACCTCTCCCTGCAGGGCCTGCAACGCATCGCGCCGACCGAACATCCGCTCGATGGCGCTGGCGCTGCGTGCCCGTTCTGGCCACTGCGAGGGCAGGTCCTGTGTGCGCAACGTGGACCATGCCAGCACCGCCAGCGCACGCGCGTCAGCGGCGTGGACCAACGCACCTGCGCTGTCCAGCAACGGCAGCAGCGAGCGCAGGATCAGCGCGGCGTCGTGGTCGTGGATGCCCTTCTCGTAGCCCTCGCGGTACCGCGGCGCGGCGAAGTCGCGCAACGTGCGTTCGAGCTGTTCGGGCTGCAGCAGCTGTTGGCGCAGCAGATCCGGCGTCAGCCCGTCAGTGCGATCGCGCGCAGCGTCCAGCACCCGCCCCGCCAGGTACTCGGCGCGATACAGGGTCGCCGACTCCGAATCGAGCGCGACCTGCCAGTAATCCCGCAGCGCCTGCAGGCCGTCGTCGTGCAGCGGCTCGAGGTAGTCGGTGCCGGTCAGCTGCAGGTTCAGGCCATCGCCGCGCGCGAGCACGGTGATGTCGAGTTCCTGCGTGTTGACGCTGAAGCGATGGCGCGGGCCCAGCTTGATGACGTCGCCGCCCGCCTCGAACAGCTCGCTGCGATCGCGCAGCGCGCGCACCGCCTGGTCGCGCGCGCCCTTGAGGCGCGCCTCGACGTCATCGGCCTTGACGTTGTCGCGCAGCGTGCGCAGTCGGGTGGCCAGCTCGCGCAGCTTGAGGATCAGCGCGTCCCCGGCGAAGAACGCATTGAGCTCGGCCGGGTCGGCCAGGCGCGCGGTGCGCCTGCCCAGGCCGTCGAGGATGCGCGTGGCCGCGTCCATGACCGCCTGCGCCTTGCGCTGGCGGTCGTCGAGCAGGGACTGCTTGTGGGTCTCGAAGGTTTCCAGCAGCTCTTCGCGCTTGGCGAGGATGTCGCCAAGGAACTGCTCGTGTTCGCCGAACTGGCTTTCCAGTTCTTCCAGTTGCACCAGCAACCGCGACATCTGCTCGTCGCAGCGCTCGGGATCGGTGGACAGCGCCAGTGCGCTGGTGATGCCCTGGCCGAACAGCGTGAACTGCGCGCCGAACTGGGCGATCGCCTCGCTCGATCCGAGCTGCTTGCGGCGCTGATCGGCGCGCGCCTTGGCCTGGTTGAGCCGCGCGTACACCTGCGAGATCGACTCGACGATGCGCGTGCGTTGCGTGGCGTCGTCGACCTTCAGCGTGGCCATCAGCGCCGACAGCATGTCCAGGTCGGCCGACATCGATTGCATCTGCGCCAGTGTCCTGGCGAGCTCAGCCGCGCTGACCGCCTGTTGCGCCTGCGTGTCGAGTAGCTGGAGGCGCTCGAGCAGCGGCGCGAGCGCCTTGTCGCTGGCCAGGAACCCGCCCGTGGCGGCGCCGGTGGCCTCGTGCGCGGAAAGCAGCTGCGCTTCCATCGCATCGATGGTGGCAACGTCGATGTAGCGGTACTCGCGGATCGTCAGCAGGTGCCCGCGCAGCGCCGACAAACCGTTGAGGGCGTCGACGAACTCCTGCACCTGCTGCCAGTTGTCCGGCAGCAGTGTGGCCAGCAACGCCGCCTGCCGGGCCTGCGCGTCGCGCAGCGCCTGCGCGGACTGGTCGCGGATGCCCTGCACCTTCTCGAACTCGTCGAGCACGGCCTCGCTGGTGGCGGCGATGTCGTGCAACAGCTTGCCGGTGTCGCCGCAGTTCGGGTCGGCGATCCAGTGGTGCAGGTCGAACAGGCGCCGGGTGTTCTGGCCGAGCTGCGCATAGCGCTGCACCGAGACGTCCGGGCTGTCGATCTCGCGGCACAGGCTCAGCACGTCCGACAGCCCACGAACCAGCTCGGCGTTGCCGATCTTGCCCATGAACCCGGTGCCGCGGGGCTGGTGCGCCGCGTGGTCCTCGCTGCAGAACGGCGTCTGCCAGACCTGCATCGGATGCACGCGCGTTGGCTCCACGCCTTCGGCGCTGAAGATCACCATGCGGCCGTCGTCCAGGCGCGCCCAGCCGTGCCCGAAGATCGGCGTCTGCAGGCGACGCTCGATCATGTTGTAGGTGAACAGCGCCGAGCGTCCCTCGACGGGTTCGTAGAAGACGTACAGCACGTCCTCGCCGTTGGGCGAGCGGATCGCACGCTGGAACGCCATGCCGTGCATGGACTGCTCGAACGCCTTGTTCTCTCCGCTGGGCAGGTAGTAGCCGCCCGGGAAGATGATGCCGTGGTCCTCGGGCAGCTGGATGCACGCCAGCCCGATCGCATCGATGCGCTGCACCGAGCGCGTGAGCGTGTTGAACACCAGGTAGCGCCACGTCGACTCGCGGTACGGCAGCACTTTCAGCAGCACCAGGCTGCCGATGGCCGCGAACTCCACGTGCGCGTCGTCGAGCGACTGCGTCTTGTCGTCCACCGGCTCGCGGTAGACGCCCAGACCGTCCTTGGTGTTGTCCTCGATCTTGATCGTCAGATCGCCGGCAAACGTCTCGACGAACAGCTTGTCGAGGATGTTGAGATGCGGATGCCGACCGTGCACCACCATCTCGCGCGTCGCGCGGGTCCACTCGAAGTCGAACGGCGCCGGCGGCACGATATCGCGTTCACCGCGATTGTCGATGTAGGCGACCTCGCCACTGGTGGCGACCGACCAGCGGAACACGCGGACGTCGTCGATGCGCTCGCCAATCTGGAAGGCGGCCAGCAGCTTGCCGTCGCGCACCGCCAGCTGCACCAGCCGGGTGCTCTTGTAGTACGCGTAGAGCTCGTTGAAGTCGCGCACGAATGCGGCATCGCCGAGGAAGCTGCTCGCCGGATCGACCGCTTCGGCATCGTAGCCGTCGGCGCCCTCGATCAGCCGATGCAGTGAGAACACGTCCTCGACACGGGTGTCCTTGCGCAGCCCGATGAACACGTTGTAGCCGAACAGCAGGCAATCGCCGACCTGGACGATGTCGCGCGCGACGCAGTTGTTCTCGGTGCGGATGCGCAGCCGCCCGACCACTTCCATCGCACTGCTGCCGAACTGCTGCAGGCGTTGCTGGTTGAGCCCTTCGGCCACGCCGCGCAGGCGCTGACCCTGGTCCGCCAGTCGCTTGTGCAGCACCTCGTAGGCGCCGCCCTGGGCCACGGCCTGGTCGATCTGCGCGGTGTCGGGCCCGGTCGATCCGGTCGGCCCGGCCGACGGCGACGAAGACGGGGCGGTCGACGAGGCGCTCTGCGAAGTGTTCTGCGACATCAGGTGTCCATCCTGCACGGTTCGGATCCGCGACCGGGGCCGCGGGTACTGACTGTTGCGTGGCGTACCGGTCGCGCAGCCCCTGCGCAGGACGCAGGGGGCGCGGACGATTCACTCAGCCGCCCAGCGATGTCTCGCTGCTCTTCTCGGCAACGTCGAGCGGCTTGCCGATAGCGGCCTTGCCATCCCCGCTCTTGGCCAGCAGGCGCTGCAGGACGTCCTGCACGATCGGGCTCTTGCCGGCCACGCCCTCGATCGCCTTGCCCACCGAGAGCGCCTTGGCGAACGAATCGAAGAACGCACCTTCGCCGCCGACGATATCGATGTTGGCCTTGCTGAGCGCCGCGGCGAGCACGTCGGACTGCTCCTTCGCGATTTCCTTGTTGGCCTCGATGCCGGCCATCGCCTGCTCGAAGCTCTTTTCCAGCTGCATGCGGAACTCTTCGTGCTGGCGTGCGTCGTCGCTGAGCGCGTCGAGCGCGTTGAACTTCTGCGCCAGGCCCTCGGCTTCCGACTTGAACTTCTGCAGCAGCACGTCGGCCTCGGACATGCCCAGGTCGCGGGTCGCCTTGGCCTTCGCGCTGCCCAGCGACTCTTCGCCGCGCGCCTGCGCGAACAGGTTCTCTTCCAGCACCTTGGCGTCGGACAAGCCCTGCTTCTGCTTGGCGTCGGCATGCGCCTCGATCACGCGCGCCTGCGCCAGGCCCTTCTCCTGCTCGCCGCGCGCCTCGGCAACGAGTTGCTCGGCAGTGACCTTGGCGTTGACCAGGCCTTCCTTCTCGGCCGCGGCCGCGGTGACCTCACGCACGCGTGCATCGGCAAGACCGGGCGCCGCGCGTTCGGCCTCGATGCCTTCGGCGAGCTTCTTCTTGGCCTCGGCCTGCTTGCCGGCCGCTTCGAGCTCGGCCTGCGCCAGCACCGTCACCTCGACCGCCTTGTGCTTGGACGCCACCTCGTCGGCCTCGGCCTGCTTCACCTGGCGGACCAGCTCCTGCTCGGCCTCGGCCTGCGCGTTGAGGATGGTGACCTGCTTGGAGCGGTCGGCCTCGGACACCTCACGCACTTCCTTGATGCGCTCTTCTTCCTGGGCAACGGTCTTCTCGACCGCAACGCGCTCGCGGATCACGTTCGCGATTTCCTTGCGCTGCACTTCCAGCGCCTTTTCCTTGTCGATCTTCTGCAGCTCGACCTCGCGCTCGCGCGACACCACTTCCAGGTCCTTGGCGCGGGTCACCTTCTCGACTTCGATGACCACCGCACGCTGGCGGTTCTGCTGGGCCACCTCGACTTCGCGCTGGTGGTTTTCGGCACGGATGTCGAGCTGCTCCTGCACCTGGATGCGGGCCTGCTCGGCCTTGAGCCGCTCTTCTTCCTGCACCTTGGCGGTTTCGGCCTGCTCGCGCGCCTGGATGGTCAGGATCTCGCGCTTCTGGCGCGCCTCGGCGTCAGCCTGCTGGCGCTCAAGCGCCAGCATCGCTTCGCGCGCTTCGACGTTCTTCTTGGTGATCGCCAGCTTCTCGTTCTGTTCGAGTTCGTTGGTGATGACGTTCTGCGCGGCGGTCAGCTCGGTGATCTTGCGAATGCCTTCGGCGTCGAGGATGTTGCTCGGATCGAGCGAGCTCTTCGGGGTCTGTTCGAGGTAGTCGATCGCGACGTCCTCGAGCACGTAGCCGTTGAGGTCGTTTCCGATCACTTCGATGATCTGGTCGCGGAACTGCTGGCGGTTCTCGAACAGCTTCACGAACTCGATCTGCTTGCCGACGGTCTTCAGCGCCTCGGAGAACTTGGCGTTGAACAACTCGTTGACGGCGTCGCGGTCGGACGCGCGATCGACACCGATCGCCTTGGCCACGCGCAGCACGTCGGCCTGGGTCTCGTTGACGCGCAGGTAGAACGCCACGGTGATGTCGGCGCGCATGTTGTCGCGACAGATCAGCCCGTCCTTGCCGCGGCGATCGACCTCCAGCGTCAGCAGGGAGATCTTCATGAACTCCTTCTTGTAGATCACCGGGTACACCATCGCGCCGGTGAAATGCACTTTCGGGGTCGCCGACAGGTCGTTGACGATCAGCGCGGTGCCCTGCGGAACCTTGACGTAGAAGGTCTTGAACAGCCCGAACATGCCCAGGATCAGGAGGAACAGGACACCGGTTCCGATCAGGAACGGCATGACTTGCGCAGCATTCATGGGTGCATCTCCGTAGGACGGGAACTTTGGAAGAACGGGCTCACAGGCCCTGGAATTCGTCTTCGCCGATCACGCGATAGGCGTTCTCGGTGGCGAGGTATTCGATGAGTACGACGCGGTCGCCGCGTTGGAACGCCTGTTGCCCGTGGCTGCGCACCTGCAGGGTCAGGGCCGCGCCACCGTCGTCGAACGCTGCGTAGCCGCGCACCGGCGACACGTCGGGACTGCGCACCACGCCGACCTGGCCGAGGATCGAACGCGCCGATGCCGGGCGCAGACGCTCGAAGACCTTGCGGAAGGGCCGCAGCACGAACGAGGTCGCAAACAGCCCGGCGAGCGCGGACAGCAGCATCACCACCACGCCCAGCACCCACCGGAGCCACTCGAACGGCAGGTGGCGCAGCAGCAGGTAGTCGGTGAAGTAGCTCGCCAGCCACGCGAAGAACACCAGCACGGTGAGGATCAGCGACAGCGGAATCCCGCCGAGGCGGAACTTCATCAGCAGGCCGGCGACGCCTTCGATGTCCAGGCTGTCGCCATCGGGCACTTGCGCCGCGTCGAGCGCGTCGATCTCGACGATGCCCAGCGCGGCCATCAGCCAGTAGCCCGCCGCGACCGTCAGCACAACGCTGAACAGCACGGTGGGAAACGCCAGAACAATCTGTAGGAATACGTCCATCTCGGCCTCCCCGCCGGTAGTCCCTCATCCGGCGCCAGGTGGCGCAACGGAGTTCTTGCGAGGCCGATGACGCAGGGCGCGCGGCCCGCTGCCGGGCCGCACATCGCTGCGCTTGGCCACCGGCGCGGACGCGCTCGGTGGACGGTCAGCGACGCGCCACGCGGCGGCCGAATCGGCCTCAGCCGGCGGCCTTTTCCTTGAGTCGCGCCAGCACCGATTCCGCGCTGGCCGCGTCGGCGATGATGCCGGCCTCGCGCAGCTTGGTGTCGAGCGCGTCCTGGCCTTCTTCCTTGGCCAGCTCGGCCGCGGCTTCCATGCGCGCACCGCGCTCGGCCTGCTTGTGCTTGATGCGTTCAAGCGAATCGACCGCGGTCTGCAGCCTGGTCTGCGAGCCGCTGTAGCGGTGCGCGACGGTGGCCTGCGCACGTTGCACGCTTTCGGTGGCCTTGACCGTGTCGACCTGCTGCTTGAGCCGGCGGATGTTGCCTTCCGCCTGGGCGATGGCGCGACGCAGGTCGGCCACGCTCGCGGCGAACTGTTCAACCTGCTGCCGGTCGGTGTCGCGGCTGGTCTCGAGCACCGCGATCTTTGCGGCGACTTCACGGGCGAGGTTCTCGTCGTTGGAACCCAGCGCCTTCATCGCGTAGGCCTCGTATTCGGCGATCTTCTCGTGCGACTTGGCCAGACGGCCCTCGGCGAGCTTGTGCTTGGCCATGATCTCGGCCAGCGCTTCCTTGGAGCGGCGCAGCTCGGTATCGGAGTCGCGGATTTCCTGGTCGAGGATGCGCAGCGCCTGGCCGTCGACCAGCGTTTCGCCGACTTCGTTCGCGCCGCCACGCAGTGCGGTCAACAGCTTGCTCCAGATGTTCATGCTCTCGTCTCCTGGCTCGGGCCTGGGTTATGCCGCTTCACGCAGCTGCGACTCGAACGCCTCGGTGGCGCTGATCACGTTGTCGGCAAGCGTGTCGATCTCGAACAGCACGTCCGACAGGCTCGATCCGGCGCTGAGCGCGCCGAACATGATGTAGACCGCTTCGCCATCGATGTTCTCGATGCCAATCGTCGACAGCGGGAACATCTTGTGGGTGCGCAGGACCTGCTCGTTGAACCCGGCGGGGTCGCGCACCTGCGAGACCGGCCACAGCAACGCCTCGACCACGATCTGTTCGCCCACCACGGCCATGAACAGGGGCAGGTCGCCGTAGTCGTGCATCACCAGGTGCAGGCTGGGCTCGGCCCCGTCGAGCAACTCGACGCGCGCCGCACCGCTTTGGAACTGCTCGATCGCCGACATCGCCTCGTACAGGGCGGTCGCCGTCCAAATCTTGGGGTCGCTCATTCCTTTCTCCCTCTGGATGGGCGCCAGGCCACGCGGCTGGCGCATGCGCTTCTCGACAGCCAGGAGCTCATCGGTGAACTCCGGCAGGATCCACAACTCCTTTTTCACCAGCCCCTTGTCGCGCAACCGCTCGCGGTGGCGTCGCTGGTAGTAGGCGGAAGATTTTCGTTCCATGTAAGACACCATATTCATCACATGTGACGTCGTCAACGGTTACACATGTGATGCCGACGAGCGGTAAGACGTCCGGCTGGCAGGCCCCATCGCACCGGCAGCGGCAGTCAGTCCTCAAACGAAAAAGCCCGGCGGATCGCTCCGCCGGGCTTCGGTTCACTGCGTGGTTGCGCGCTCAGTACTCGCTACGCAGCACCGCCTTGGTGATCGCAGTACGTGCGTGCACGCTGACATACACGTAGCCGGCCGCCGGGTTGGTCAGGACCACCTGCTCGATCTTGTTGTTGGTGGCCGAGCGGTGCGTGAACGACGCGGGGCTGGCCCACCCGGTGGTGCTGACGTACAGGTCCGGGTTGCCGCCGCCACTGGCGCCGGTCAGGCCCAAGGACAGCCGCTTCACGCCGGCCGGCACCTGGATGTAGAAGTACAGGGTCTGCCCGGCCGCGGCCGACAACCCACTGCGCATGCAGTTGCGACCCAGCACCCGGACGTCGGAGGCGGGGCAGGCAAGCGTTCTTACGACCGTGATCGCGCGAACCTGGGTGTGGCTTGCGCCGTGGTCGTCGGTGACCGTCAGCTTCGCCTGGTAGGTGCCGGGGCTGCTGTAGGTCTTCAGGACGTCCTTGAGCGTGCTGGAGGTGCCGTCACCGAAATCCCAGACCTGGCTGGCGACGCGGCCATTGGCATCGGTTGCGGTGCTGCGGAACAACACCTGCGTGCCGCTGGTCACCGCGGTGAAGCTGGCAACCGGCGGCGTGTTGCCACAGGTGGTCGATTGCGGGTCGGCGGCGCACGGCAACCAGCCAGCGAAGGCCTGGTCGTAGCGCGTGCCGATGCCGGCCATGAAGGTGCCGTAGCCGGTGTAGTTGCCGGGGCGGAAGTAGCCGAGGATCGAATCGACATCGCCGTGGCGCTTCTCGAACATGTAACGCACCGCCAGGTAGCCCCACTGGTAGACCCGGGTGGAGCCGCTGGCGTAGTCGTTGCCGTGGATCTGGCTGAGCTTGTAGGCGCCGGTCGCCGCCTGCTCGCGGGCGCGGACGTAGTCCTCCTTGCGGTACGAGTACGACAGGTATTCGGCCAGGCCCTCGACCCACCACACGGTCTTCTGCGACATCGCGGCCTGGAAGTCGCCAAACATGTCGAAGCGTCCATCGAGGTAGTGCACGTACTCGTGGGTCAGGTTCCAGATCTCGAACTTGGGCAGCAGCCATTCGGCCTGGTAGGCGATGAAGCGCGCCTGGTTGCCGGGGCGGGACGGGTTGCCTTCGAGGTACATGCCGCCGTTGTTGGTGTCGATGCCGTACAGCGCGCCGGCGTAGGTGCCGTAGTCGTCGCTGCTGCGGAACACCACCATCTCCAGGGCGCTGTTGTTGTCGTTGGCGACCGGGCGCTTGGCCGTGGCCAGCTGCTGGTGGAAGTAGGCCTCCTGCCCGGCGACCGTGGCGCAGCTCTGTGCAAGCTCGGCCGCGGTCAAGGCCTGCGCGCGGATGCGCAGGGTGCTGCTGCACTGGTGGCGCACGGGCAGCACGGCCGCGTCGATGCGCGCGGTGTAATCGCACAGCTGGTAGTAGCTGCAGTTGGCCTTGTCGTGGAAGTCGACCATCTCGCCCACGCCCATCCACAGCTTGGCCGTGTTGCCGGTGATCTGGCTGCGGTCCAGCATCGACTTGGCCAGCGGTCGCACTTTCGTCCGCAGCGCACCGTCGTACTGCAGGAACCGCCCCATCTCGCGACCGGCGTTGGCGACGAGGTAGTCCTGCTCGCCGCCAAGCTGCGCGAAGTGACGCGTGACGAAGCGATTCAGCGTGTCGACGATGGCACTGTTGGCCTGCACGGCCGCGCGGAACGCATCGTTGTCATGGCCGCGGAACAGCACCGTGTAGGCGTTGTTCACCGCCGCCTTCATCCAGTAGTGCGCGTTGTAGCTGGTGTTGTAGCCATCGAGCAGGCGCGACACGGTCGACAGGTAGCGCGCGTTCTCGCCCGAGCTGTCGATCAGGGTCACGACCTCGGCCAGCACTTCACCGTGCACGTTGTCGATGCGCCCGAAGTTGGCGTTGCCGATGTACGCGTCGAGTGCACCCCGCACGGCCGACGTCAGGGCGCTGCCGTAGTTGCCGACGGCGTCGTCGTAGAACTGCACGTAGTAGCCGGCGCGCATGAACAGCACCAGTTGCAACGTCGACCCCGCGTTGGTGCCGTCGTACGACAGCGACGCCGTGCGCAGTCCGTTGGCGACGGTGACCATCTTCGCTTCGTTGAAGGTGCGCTGTGCGGCCGCACCCTTCAGGCCAAACAGCTCGTTGATGCAGCCGGTTTCGGACGTCTTGATGGCCGTCACCAGTGCCGCACCCGACAACGCACCGAAGCGGTTCACGTCGCAGGCGGCAGCGGCCGTGAGCGCGGACCGGCCATTGCTGGTTCGCACCGACGGGCGACTCAGCAGGTTGGCGCGCTGCGCGGACGTGTCGGTGCCGGTGCGCAGCCAGTGGCCTTCCGAGGGCTGCAACGGAATCCGCAGGTTTGGCGGCAGCGGCCGCTGCTGCACGTGATCACCAAACACCTGGCGTTCGGTGCTGGGCGTGATGCCCGCGACCAGGCGCCCGGCGGCGTTCGTCCTTGCGGCAATCAGCTGCGATGCCGCGGCCGTGGTACCAGCCTGCACGGACGGGGCCACACCGCGCGTTTCGGTACGCCCCGACGTCGCGGCATAGCTGAGAAACACCGCAGCCGCGGCGGCCGTACCGGCCAACCAGGCCGGCACGGATCTTCTGGAAATCTGCATACGCACTACGCTCTCCTTGCTGGTCACCCGGCCGGCTGGCGTTTCGCGCGCACAGCCCAGGCGGACGGCGCAGCCATCGGCCGGCCGCCCGACCAATGTCGGGATCGGAATGGATTGGAACTTCGGTGGCGTGACCACGCTCGGCGCCGGACGGCGTCGACGGTCACGGGAAGCAGCGAAAACGACGTGTAGCGATCGGGCCCCTCCTCGACCCCGGAAGACGCAGCCCGCATCGCGACGGACGCGCATCCTGCCCAGGCGTCGGCAGACGGCCGCACAAACCTGTAACGCAAATCGTATACGTTATTTTTCGTTCAGCCGTGACCCAAGGCACGTTCCAGCACGCTGGCACAGCCGTTCGTCAGGCATGGGCGGATGCACCGATGACCCGGCGTCGCGGGATATGCTTCAGACGCTGCCCCCGCATCACTGCACGCGGAACCCGCGCGCGCTTTCGGAGACCCCCCTATCCCATGAGCATCGTAAGCAGGACGCTGTCGGACCAGGCCTTTGATGTCGTCCGCGAACGCATCCTTACCGGCGCGATCCCGCCCCTGGCCCCCATCCGTCAGGAGGCCCTGGCCGAGGAACTCGGAATCAGCAAGATTCCGCTGCGCGAAGCATTGGGACGGCTTGAACAGCACGGCCTGATCGCCTCGCACCCCAACCGCGGCTTCCACGTCTCACCGCTGTCCAGGGCGGAGGCCGAAGAGGTGTTTGCGCTACGCGCCAAGATCGAGCCCGACGCCGCCGCACTGGCCAGTCGCAATGCCGACGAGGACGATCGCCTGACTGCGCGTGCCGCGCTGGCGGCCCTGGAAGAATGCTGCGCGCGCGCAGATCCAGCCGAGACCGCCATCCTCAACCGCGATTTCCACCTGTCGCTGGTCCGCCCGTGCCGACAGCGCCTGACCACGCAACTGGTCGAGCGCCTGCACGTGCTCTCGGAACGCTACGCACGCAAGCACCTCGAGCCCGAAGGCCGCGAGGACCGCGCGCTGCACGAGCACCGCGCCCTGCTCGACGCCTGGCTGCAGCGCGATATCCCGCTGCTCACGCAACTCACCGCCGGCCACATCCTCTCGGCGATCGAGGATCTGCGCGTCCAGTTGCACGGCGAAGAGCAGCGCCAGGCGGCCTCGGACGTCGCCGCGGGCGCGGGCACCTCGCGGCGCGGCGCGCGCAAGTAGACCGCCACGGCGCGAACGGCAGGGCTTGCCTACCGTCGCGCACGGCCACCGCCGCCGTGCAGGGTCATTCGAAGGGGTCGGGGATCGCCCGGCCCCGAAGCCCGGCGGCGACGACCGTGGGGCACGCCGCAACGCGGCAACGTCGTGGATTCGACAAATCCGTCGCGCGGCACCTCGTGCCGTCGCCGCGACACAAGGCCCGCCGTCGTTACGCGCCGATACCGTGCTGTGCACGCACCTGGGCGATCCGCGCGGCGACGGACGGGTCGATCTTGGTCTGCTCGGCCTGGATGAAGATGTTGTTGAGCACGCGCTTCTCGTCCTCGTCGATCGTCTCGTCGCGCGAGGCCAAGGCGATCAGCTTGTCGAACTCGGCGACATCCAGCAGGCCGTCATTGCCAAACACGTGAATGGCGGCCAGGGCGATTTCGAGGTGGCTTTTGGGCTGGCTCATTGCGTACTCCTTGGGTTGTTCGTAAGGGCGGACGCCGGATCATAGCCAAACTGCGAGGGTACCCACGCGGCATTCCGTGCACGACGACGAATGTGGGACGACCGCGATTCGCCGTACACGTCGTCATCGCGATCGTCGGGTATCCGTCGTGCGTCCAACGGGCAACCCAAGACTCGCGATGAGTGTGTTTGCCGACACCAGCCAATGCACTCAGTCGATCAGAACGCCTTGCACGTGGGAACGAAGCGCGGGTCGTCGGTGGGCAGCGGCCACTCGAGCGCGTCGCCTTCGCAACGTGCGGCAGCGGCAGCGCAGATCATTGGGATGGCGTTTTGCTTGTACGAAACGGCGCCCGGCGACGGAAACCCGTCGGTATCCGGATCGCCGAATGTCGTGGCTTGCACCAGCTGGCCGTCGGCCGCGAGGAATCGCGCCTCCAGGAAGCGCACAGCGACTGAGTGCTGGCCACACTCGACGTGCATGCGGACCCGAACGCTGCCGCCGGGCGCGAGGGCCATGCCTTCGGGCATGTCGACCTCCCTTGAGGGCGACTTCGTCCACGCCGCCCAGCCGCCTTCGTGGGGCACGAGTGAGTTGACATCGATCTCGTGCCAATCCCCCATGTCGGGCATGACGCGCCGCCAATCCGGGCCTGTCAGACCGTCTGCTGCATCGGCACAGCCCATTGCGCCCAGCAGCAGGGCCAGCACCGACGCCATCGTTCGGACGGAAGGGTTTCGGGAAATCAGGGGCATGGGTGCTCCGGAAGAGTGCGAGCCCAAGGCTCGCTATGAGCGAATTGGCCGAGACCTGCCAGCGCACTCAATCGGTCAGAACGCCTTGCATGTGGGAACGAACCGCGGGTCGTCGCGTGTGGGCAAAGGCCACTCGAGCGCGTCGCCTTCGCAGCGCGCGGCGGCGGCAGCGCAGATCATCGGAACCGTCGCCTGCCCGTACGAAATCCCGTTGATGGACGTGAGCGCTTCGACTCCGGGTTGCCCCGCCTTGGCAGCGTGGATGACCTCCCCGGACGGCGCGACGATCTTCAACTCAAGGGGGCGCACGTCGGCCGAATCGCTGCCGCAATCGGCATGCATCAGGATGTGAAGCTTGCTTTGCGGCGGCACGTCGATGCCTTTCGGAATGTCGCGCTCCCACACGGGCGACCTTGCCCAGCTCGTCCAGCCGCCTTCGTGGGCAACAAGTGAGTTGATATCGATCTCCTGCCCATCCCCCATGTCGGGCATGACACGTCGCCAATCCGGACCTGTCGGACCGTCCGTTGCATCGGCACAGCCCGTTGCACCCAGCAGCAGGGCCAGCACCGACGCCATCGTTCGGAGGGAAGCGTTTCGGGAAGTCAGGGACATGGGGTCTCCGGAAGTGTGCGAGCCCGGGGCTCACGATGAGTGCGTTGGCCCAGAACAGCCACCTGCTGGACTCGACGATGATGCTTCGACCGGCAACGTATGGACAGGCGACGAGCCGGTGGGTTCAACCGAGCTCCGCCGCCATGGACCAGCCCATCCAGACCATCCCGACGAAGGCGCCGCCATACAACAGTGTGGACAGCACGTGGGCGACGCGCCACCGGGCATTGACCTGGGGTAAGCGGCCTTCCATCGCGTCGCGTTCGAGCCCCGTCGGCGGCGTGATCGTGTAGGGGTTGTCGCCTTCCCATGTCATGGCCTCGGTCAGCTCCGGAGGCAGCGCCGGGCGCGGCGCGGTCCGCTCGATCCAGGCCATGGCGCGGTAGTACCAGTACTCCAGCATCGCCGAAAAGCCGAAGTAGAACGTGTGGAAGAACCCAGGCGGGAGTCGATGTTCCGCATCCACATAGCCTGTGTAGATATCCCGCTCGATACGCGCGTACAAGGAGGCGCGATCGCCCGGTAACGGTCGGTACGGGACCGCCGGCAGCTGCTTTTGGCTTCGGTCCATGTAGCGACGGATGAACTCCCACAACCCGCAACCTACTTCGTGGCTGCGGGCGGCTTCGGAGACGGGTATCTGCGCCAGGATGCGACGGCCGGCGGGTTCCATGTCGACCACGTGCAGGCGAAAACCCACGTAGCCACCCGCCTGGGTGGCCACGACGTTCATGTTGATCAACGCCACCGCGCGGTCGTAGTCGACGCTGACCCAACCGGACTTGCGATCCTTCCAGTAGTAGAAGCGACGCAGTCGCCGGCTCAGGATGACGGGCGCCATGGGCAGGCGCGCTGCGCGGTAGGCGATGAAGGCGCCCACCAGCGGAAGCAGCATCACGAAAGCGGACAGTCCGTACGCGACCAACGGGCCGACCTTCGGTGCCGCGTGCACCATCGACCACACCAATGGCGCGAGCATGAGCAGGCACATCAACCCGCCGCCGCCGCCCAGCACCCAGCCGAATCCGCGCCAGCTGTTGCGCTCGGTCTGCACGAACTCCAGGTACGCGGGATTGATGTCGCGTACCTGCCCCGCACCGTCGGGCTGATCGGTGGCGGGCTCGCCTCGCGAAGGCAACAGCAGGCAACTCGGCCCACTGGTGTCAGGGACGGAGCGAAACGGGAGAACCAGACTCATCGGTTACTTCTTCGGCGGATACTCGAACACGGTTGCCAGGTTGGGAAGGTTGACCACATCGGGCCAGTAGCTGCCGCGCAGTTCCATGGCGTCGGCGTACTGGGCATCGGGATTGGATTCGGTGCCAACGATCCATTCGATCACGTTCTCGGCCCAGGTCTCGTCCTGCATCGTGGAGAAGTAGCCCTCCAGCTCCATCACGCCGGACTTCGCGTCGACCTTGAGCTCTGGGTCCTTGCGCATGCCCGTGAACTTCTTGGTGATGTCCGAACGCGATGGCTTGGGCTTGCCGTCTTCGCAGACGATGCCTCCGGCCGGGATGCGTTGTCCCTTGTAGATGGCAGTGAACTCCAGCTCCAGTCGGCTGCCCTTGGCGTAGCGCGGGAGTGCGATGTGGTAGCTGAAGTGCAGGCTGTAGCCGTGGCTGTCACTCATCTTGCCGAAGCGCCCTTGGCCCACCAGGGTCACCTTCTGCAGGCCATAGATTTCCTCTTCCAGAACCGCAAACAATGAGACGGTCTTGCTTTTTGTCACGTAGTACGGACTGTTGACGGCCGTCTTGCCGGTCCGGTGCGCACCCTTGCCGAAGATGCCGTTGTCGAGCCAGTACTCGACGGGCAACATGTTCTCGTCGTCGGTCCCGAATGCTTGCCAGGCGCAGTACAACGCCAGGCCCAGGAAGCCGATGATCAGCAGCGCCCAACCCACGGGACCCAGGCTTGCACCAATGCCCAGGACCGCACCGGTCGATGCACCATAGGCCGCCGCACTGCCCAGCACGAGCGCTACGCCAGAGCCCATCGTCCACAGCCCGGAATCGACGTCACCACCCTGGGCCTTGCCAAAGCCTTTGGCGATGCCGTAGACACCTTCGATCACACCGGCGGCCAAGCCGAGGCGAGCCGACCAGCGTTGCATGAGTTGCCTGGAAGCCACCTGCGCGCCACGCAGCGACTGCACGGCCAGGCACATGTCCATCCCCGCACCCAGGCCCGCCAGCGCCGAAACGGTAATGCCCACGCGCATGTCCCGCAGGTCGCCGGCGTCCCGCAGGCCCTCGTCCTTCTTGAAGTAGTCGGTCACCGCACCGACCATGGCGTTGACCTGGAAGAACAGCGCGCCCGAGCTCAGTCCCACTTCGGCCTTCTTGCCGATAATGCTCATGTGGTTGCGCTGGAACGGGTTGTCGTTGGCGCCAGCGCGCGAAGCGAGATCCAGGTTCTCCAGCCCCATCCTGCGGACGACTTTTGGATCGAGCTGCCCGCCCGATTCGAGCTTGTTGGCCACCCAGGCAACGGTTTCCGCGGCTTCCGCCCGGCTGTTGGGCAGGTCCAGGACGATCGCGCCGTCGAGGCCTTGCGACAGCCCCCAGCCCTTGCCACCCAGGTTGCCCTGGGTGGCCAGATAGGGCCCTCGGCCGGCATTGGGCACGGTGCGTATCGGCGCGCTCCCGCCGATACGTGGCGCGCCGGTGGCGATCTCCATGATCTTTCCGGCGATTCGGTTCCAGGTGCCCTTGACCACCACCGGGCGCATGACGACGTCATCGCGCGTGAGCAACGACAACGCCACCTTGCGGATCAGCTTCTTGTAAGCCTTGGGATTGTCGCGACGCAGATCGAACAGGATGCCCGCGCTGGATTCGACCAGGGTGGCCATTGCCTCGTTCGCCGCGCGCTGGGCGCGGATCGAGGCACGGAAGACGTTGACCTGCGTGATGGCCTTACCGGTCAGCAAGTCGGACAGCTGGGTGGCTTCCTTGACCGTGTCGTACGCCTCGTCCTGGTCGCCGGGATTGCCGGCCAGGTACTCGAGGAATGGCCTGTGGTCGCCCGTGAGCGCACGTGCCAGCCAGTTGTCCGGATCGGTGGGCTCCATGTCCAGGGCCGGGTACCAGACCAGGTCACGCTCGAGCTTCGTCCGCCCGGAGCCGGCCACGGAACTGGCGATCATGTCGCATCGGTCCAATGCGGAGCGGTGGTCGGTATCGTCGAAGTCGCTGCGCTGCACCCGCTTCCACTGCGCGGATTCCTTCACCGAGCAGTAATCGGCACTGACCTTCTTGACGTACTCGAGCAGGGAGGTGAACTGCTTCGATTCCTGCCGGGTGGCCTGCCAGTCGGCCTGGTTGATGTGCCGCAGGTAGCGGTCGGGACCGTAGTTTTTATCCCACCACGGCCCCGGGTTCGCCTCGGCGTTGGCGCGGATGCCTTCGATGATGTCGGCGATGACGCGCTTGCGCGTGCGCACCGGGTCGCCCATGCCCGACACCGCGGCGGCATCGGCGGAAATCCGGTTGCGGTAGCCGTTGAGCTGGCGGGTGACGCCGACGATGTCGTCGAGCAGCACGATCGCCCCGACCTTGGCCTCGGTGTTCTTGGAGGCGGTGGCCATCGCCGTGGCCAGCACCGTGCCGTTGGCCAGGGTCATCAGCGGCATGGTTGCGCTGGCGCCGCGATCGTGGAGCGGCTCGACCTGCGACTTGTTGATCTTGGTGCGCGTGGCCGGCGACGAGTAGTCGGCGACGTAGTTGCCGATCGACGCCGTCATCTTCATGCCGTGCGGAACCGGGCTTCCCTCATAGCCGCCCAGCTTGCCTGCGGCCGCAGACACCACGTCCAGGCGCGTCATGCGGCTGTCGCGAAGGCCGTCGACGTTGTCGGCGTAGGCCTTCATCACCTTGGGCGTCCAGCGGTAGCGGCTGAAGGCCATCCAGACTTCCTTCGTGCGCTTGGGATCGAGCACGAAGAACTGCAGCGCGACGTTGTTGTGCTCCGAGCGGCTGCACGCGCCGGGCTTGTCCATCGGCCCGATGCCATCGGGCGACTCGGGCATGCCCGACGACGGCATGGCCTGCAGCAGGCCGGAGCTGTCGACGAGGTAGGCGTCCCAGGTCTTGTCGGGCTTGAGCACGTACAGGTAGCCCGCGCGCAGCGCGCGCATGAAGTACCAGTGCTCGGTGAGGTCCTTGGTGGTCAGACCATTGCTGAGCGCCTTCAGTTCAGTGGAGACGGTGAGGTCTTCCAGCGGAAACACGGCGGGCAACGATTCCGTCTTCGAGAACGCGCCGGAAATGACCGGCAAGATGGCCAGTCCTTCCTTCACGCAATTCGGGCACGGCGCGCCGGACTTCTTCGCTGTGGTGTTGGCTGCTGCGCCGCGCTTTGCCGCGGCAATGCCCGTGTCGGCCATGACTATCTCTCCTTAGACGGTTCTTGTTGGCGCATCCGACCGGGGGCCTTCCCCAAGCCTGGTCCAGTACTGCTCGTCGAAACGATCCAATGCATCGATGGGCGACATGCCCTCGGCCCACGCTTCGGCCATAGCCGCGCGGACGTCTTCCACCCGGTCGAACCCCTCGCCGACCAGGACGCCGTACAGCGCGTACGTCACCTGGTCGCGATCGGTTTCCAGCCCCCACTCCTTGGCGCCGCGACCGATCAGGTGGGCGACACGCGTCACCAGGTCCGCGTCGACCACGGCATGGCCCATGTCCTGCAACACATCGAGCGTGCGATTGACGTGCTCGGCCTGGAAAAGGCTGCGGACCTGCAGCGAGTCGAACTGCCAGCCGTTGCTTTCGGACACGTGGCTCGCGGCCGACTCGCTGCGCGCGATGCTGCGCAGGCTGCCGTCGCGCGCCAGCCATGACCACGAGCGCGCGGGGCCAAGCAAGGCATCCACCTGCGCGGGCTTCAACGACGCCTGCAGCAGATCGAGCACGCGCGGATCCCAGAAGCGCAGCAGCTTCATCTCCTGTCCGACGCGAAGTCGCGCGCGTTCGGCCAGGTGCGCGGCCAGCACGCCGGGCGCAGCGTCGGTGACCACCCAGCCGCAGATCGAGCGGCCTTGCGGCTTTTCCTCATCGCCGCGCATCGCCTGTCGCAGGCTGGCGGCAAGCGAACGGTCGATCACGTCGTCCCGACCAAAGTCGCCCAGCGGCAACAGGTACGGGAACTGCGCGGCCTTCATTTCGGGGTGGCGAACGGCAATCGCCACGGCCGCGCTTCGCGCGGTCTCGGCCTGAAACGGGTCGCCCAGCACCGGATCGATCACCGCATGCAACGATTGCCCGTGGCCGACGAGCGCCAGCAGGCGCTCGTACGACGCCGCGAGCGCCGCCGCCGCCGCCGCCGTTGCTGACTCAGACAAGTCCAGCTCCACCCTGGGCGGCATTCTGCATCTTGAAATCGCAGCCCTTGTAGCTGGCAGAGGGCAGCTCGACCTTCGCCGCGCTCGCGCTCTTCGGCCCGGTCCACTCCTTCTTGCTGGCCTTGAACTCGATGGTGCCCGGCGCGCCCAGTTCGATGTTGCCGCCCTCGAGTTTCAGGTAGGCGCCGGCCGCGGTGACCAGCACGTGTTTGCTGGGGGCGGCGATGCTGACGTCGGCCTCGGTGCTGGACAGGGTGACGTTGAGCTGCGCGGCAACGCGGGCGATTTCCTTGTGCGCGCGGGCGCTGACCGCGCCTTGTGCGGCGTGCAGGGCGATGCCGCGCTCCTGGTTGGGCTTGCCCGCGGGCGCCTCGCCGCCCTGGGTGAACAGCACGATGCCGCCGGCCGCTGCGTGCACCGTCTCGCCCTGGCTCAGCCACTGCAGGTCGCCGTCGGCGGCCAGCAGGGTCTGTGTGCCCGATACCCACACCTGGTCGGCCGGGGTCACGCTGACCAGACCGGCCGGGCTGCTGGCGACGATGGCCGAGCTGGACCAGCCGGGCACCTCGCCGTCGCCACCGCCGATGCCGTCGCCGGGGGCGCTGCCGCTCTGCGTGGCCTTGAGGGTTTCGGCCGTGGTCGCCAGGGTGGTCTGCACCGGCAGGTCGCCGCTGTCGTCGGGGAGCCCCGCGGTCTGCGCGCTGGCCGCCCCGGCCAGTGACTGCACCAGCTGCGTCGACTTGCCCAGCTGCGATTGTGCGCCGCTGGCGGCCATCTGCTCGCGGCCGGGCTCGGTGCTGATCAACAGCCCGGCGCCGGCGCGCAGCGCGCCGCTCGCCCGCGTCGCCAGTTCGGCACCGAAGCCGCGCTCGGCCCCGCGCAGGTTGTCTTCGCCGCCCTTGAGGTGGCCCAGGTTGAGTTCGCTGTCGTGCTGGGTGGTGGTGGCCTGGGCGCGGCCCTGGCCGGGCGTGTCGTCCAGGCGCAACTGCTGGTAGCCGCCGCTGCCGCCCTGGCTGTCGGCCAGCGCCTGGCTCTTGAAACCGGTGAACACCGGCGCGTGCGCGTTGCCGTCGAACCACGCGGCCGCGTTGCCGGTGGCACCGGCGGCCCCGCCGGCCACCCGGTTGTGCGCGGCGTCGGTTTGGCCGCGACCGTTGTAGACCGCGCCGATCACCACCGGCCGGTCGATGTCGCCTTCCAGGAACGCGACCAGCACTTCCTGGCCCTTGCGCGGCAGCAGCACGCCGCCCCAGTTGTCGCCGGCCCACGGCGTGGCCACGCGTACCCAGGTCCAGGCCGCGTCGTTGCCCGGCGCGTTGTCGTCGCCGGCCGGGTGCGATTGGCGGTTGCTGGCGTCGCCGCCGCGCTGCCAGGCGAACTGCACCTTGAGGCGGTGGTCGCGATCGGTCTGCAGTGGCGTGCCGTCGCTGACCACGATCGCGGTCTGGGTGCCGTGCACGGTCGGCTTGGGGTGCCGTCGCAGGCCGTGGCCGTCGACGGTCTGCGGCCGGTACGGCACCGCCGCGGGCAGCGCGTCGAAGGCGTTGCGGTAGAAATCGGTGGCGGTGGCGGTGTCGAGATGGATCGCGGTGTCCGACAGGCCCTCGTCGGCCGGCGCCGCGCCGCCGAACACCTCGCCCAGCGGCAGCGTCGGCAAGGCGACCAGGCCCAGTTGCGCCTCGACCTGTTCGAACACCTCCGCGCCGAGGTTGTTGCGTGCGCGGTGTTGCACGCGCAGGCAGTGGAACGCCGCGCCCTCGTGGTTGGGATGCTGGCGCAGCACGAAGCGCGCGCCGGGCGCGAGCACGCGCCAGCTGCCGCCGCCGTGCACGCTGTCGGCGGCGACCTGCAGCGCTTCGAGCTGCTGGCGCGCGTAACGCGCGCCGGTGGCCGCGTCGGGCCAGGCGTACGGGCCGGCGGTGTCGACGTCGGCAATGGCCACGCCGCCGTGTTGGGTGCCCTCGGCTTCGCTCGGACGCAGGCCGCGGCTGCGGTAGTCCCAGCTGGCGCGTTGCAGGCGCGTGGTCTGCCAGCGCCGCGTGGACGACCAGTGCTGGATGCTGTCGCTGCGCTCGGTGGCATCGCTGCGGTGGAAACGCACTGCACCGGCATCGACGAACGCGTCGTTGTGGTCGGCCAGTACCAGGGTGTGTGTGCCCAGGCTCTCGCCGCCGGTGTCGCCGCGGTGCTCGAACCAGTAGCCGATGCCCTCCTCGGCCAGCACGCGCTCGACGAACGCCAGGTCGCTCTCCTGGTACTGCGTGGTCAGGCTGCGCTTGCGGTACACCGACTGGTCGGCCAGCTCCCAGCGCCAGGCCGGCGCCAGCTTGCCGGCATCGGCGTAGTCGGCAAACACCGACTCGACGATCTCGACCACCGTCATGTCCTGGAACACGTAGCTGTCGATGCGCTGGCGGGCGAACGCGAGCCACGGCTCCAGCACCAGCCGGTAGCGCGCCAGGCCGCCGTTGCTGCCCAGTCGCTCGAAGCGGGTGACGTGCGCGTGGAACGGCCGCAGCTGCGTGCGCGACGCGTCGGTCAGCAGCTCCAGCAGCACCGGCTGGCCCAGCAGCTGCGTCAGGTCGATGTGGGCATCGACCGACAGCGCCGTCAGCTCAAGGCGAAAGCCGGCCTCGGCGTGCGCTCCGGGCGACAGCGACTCGACGCCATCCAGCGTCTCGGCGACCAGCACCTCGGGACCCAGCGGCGTATGCAGCCGCAGCAGGCGTTCGTTCTGTACCGGACCACCGACCATCGCGGTCAGCACCGTGGCGAGGACATCCATGGCATTCGCCTCCTGAAAAACCGTTCCGTCATGGCGAAGGCCCATCGGGGTCTTCGCGAATCGTTCGTACCTGCGCCCTGTCACGCTGACAGGCGGATGGCCGGAACCCTACGGCTCCGGCGCTCCGCCCACCGCGAATCACGCCGTGATGGCGATCACGTGCAGCCCCGGCTGTTCACGGCAACGCAGGTGGTAGCCCCTGCCGCCGACCGACAACGTGATGTGCGCGTTCGGGTCGGCGCCGCGTTCCGCGTCGCCCTTGCCACCGCTGTGCACGGTCGCGCCGATCCGCCACGGCGTGCTGGCCAGCTGGCGCAGCAGGGCATTGGCATCGGTGCGGGCCGGCGCCGCGGCATCTTCCAGCAGCTTGATCACGTGCTCCGGGCCAAGCTTCTGCCACACGCGCACGCCCAGGCCATCGGGCTGGTACTGGCGCGACCACTTGTCGCTGCAGTTTCGGATCACCTTCTCGCGTAACTGTCCGTTCATGGTGGAGCTCCTTGTTGTCGATGCGGGCCGCGCTCGCGCGGCAGGGGGTGATGCGGTGGTGGCGCCGTGACTCAGTTGATCTTGTACTTGAACGCGCCGTTCTTGCCGGCCGTCACCTTAATCTTCTCGATTCGGCCGCCCTCGGCCATGCGCGCGAGCACAGATTCGGCAATTTCCGGCAGAAGCGTGCCGTTGAGGATGTGGTCGACGTTGCGCGCGCCCGAGTCGACCTCGGTGCAGCGGGCCAGCACGGCCTCGACCAGGCCTTCATCCCACTCGAACGCGGCCTTGTGGTTGGCGCGGATGCGATCGCGGATCCGGCCGAGCTTGAGCTCGATGATGCGCACCAGCGTTTCGTCGGCGATCGGGTAGTACGGAACCACCTTGAGGCGACCGAGGAACGCCGGCTTGAACGACTTCAGCATCACCGGGCGCAGCGCGTCGGCCAGCTCGGCCGCCGCCGGGATTTCCTCGGCCGGCTTGTTGAGCGCGGCCTGCATGATCTGCGGCGATCCAATGTTGCTGGTCAGGATGATGAGCGTGTTACGGAAGTCGATCTCGCGGCCTTCGGCATCATCCATCATGCCCTTGTCGAACACCTGGAAGAACATCTCCAGCACGTCCGGGTGGGCCTTCTCGACCTCGTCCAGCAGCACCACCGAATACGGGTTGCGACGCACGGCTTCGGTCAGCACGCCGCCTTCGCCATAGCCGACGTAGCCCGGCGGCGAGCCCTTGAGGCCGGACACGCTGTGCGCCTCCTGGTACTCGCTCATGTTGATCGTGATCAGCTTGCGCTCGCCGCCGTAGAGGATGTCGGCCAGCGCGAGCGCGGTCTCGGTCTTGCCGGTACCCGAAGGGCCCACGAACATGAAGACGCCGCGCGGCTTGTTCGGGTCCTCGAGCTTGGCGCTGGCGGTGCGCACGCGTTGTGCGACGGCGTCGAGCGCGTGGTCCTGGCCGATCACGCGCTCGCCCAGCAGCGGGCTGAGGCTGCGCACGACACGGATCTCGTCCTTGACCATCCGGCCCAGCGGGACGCCGGTCCAGGCGCTGACGATCTCGGCGACCACGGTGCCGTCCACCTGCAGCGGGACCATCGGCGTTTCGCCCTGCAGCGCGCGCAGCTCGGCAAGCAGCAGGTCCAGTTCGGCGAGCTTGGGGCTCAGCGCGCTGCTGCCGGCCTTGGCCTTGGCTGCCTTGCCTTTGGTGGTCTTGGGCGGCGCGGCAACGGCGACGTCGCCCTCTGCATCGGCGCCGCCCGCATCGGACGCGTCGCTGGTGGCGTCGGCGTTGCCCTTGTCGGCATTCTGGGCAGCCGCCGCATCGGCTTCGAGCCCGGCGCGCAGCGCCTGGATCTTCTGCGCGATTTCGGTTTCCTGCTTGAGCCGCTTCTCGTTGTCGGCCAGTACCTGGCGCGCCTGGACCTGCTGTTCGGCCAGCTCGGCCAGGCGTTCACCGTGCTTGGCGCCGCCGGCGGTTTCGCGGTTCAGCGCGGCCAGCTCGACCTCCAGGCGCTCCAGGTGCCGGGTGGTTTCCTCGATGATCGCCGGGGTGGCGCTTTGCCCGAGAGCCACCTTGGCGCACGCGGTATCGAGCACGCTGACCGCCTTGTCCGGCAGCTGACGCCCGCTGATGTAGCGGTGCGAGAGGCGCACGGCCTCGGTGATGGCCTCGTCCATCACGCGGATGCCGAAGTGCTTTTCCATCAGCGGCACCATGCCGCGCAGCATCGCCGCGCACAGCACCTCGGTGGGTTCCTCGACCTTGACCACCTGGAAGCGGCGGGCCAACGCGGCGTCCTTCTCGAAGTACTTCTTGTACTCGCCCCACGTGGTGGCGGCGATGGTGCGCAGCTCGCCGCGCGCAAGCGCGGGTTTGAGCAGGTTGGCCGCGTCGTTCTGGCCGGCCTGACCGCCGGCGCCGATCATGGTGTGCGCCTCGTCGATGAACAGCACGATCGGGTGCGGGCTCTTCTTGACCTCGTCGATGACGTTCTTCAGGCGGTTCTCGAACTCGCCCTTGACGCTCGCGCCGGCCTGCAGCAGACCCATGTCGAGCGTGTGCAGCTCAACGCCCTGCAGCACCTGCGGCACGTCCTTCTCGGCGATGCGCAGCGCCAGGCCCTCGACCACGGCGGTCTTGCCGACGCCGGCTTCGCCGGTGAGGATCGGGTTGTTCTGGCGGCGACGCATCAGGATGTCGACGATCTGGCGGATCTCGGCATCGCGACCGATCACCGGGTCGACGTGGCCGTCGCGCGCGCGCTGGGTGAGGTTGGTGGTGAACTGGTCCAGCGCCGGCGTCTTGGACAGGCCGTTCTTGGCCGCGTCGGCATTGTCGGCGGCGTCGCCCTCGGCCGATGAATCGGTATTGCCGGCATCGGCGAAGCGCACGTCACCGGCCTCCTGCGAGCCCTCGGTGAGCTTGGCGAAGTTGTGCTTGAGTTCGTCGCGCTTGATCCGCGCGAACTGCGCCGAACCGCGATACGCCAGCTGCGACAGGTCCGGCTCGGTCAGCATCGCCAGCAACAGGTGGCCGCTGCGGATGCGCGTGGTCTGCGAGTCGAGCGAGGCGATCAGCCACGCGTGCTCGAACAGGGTCGGCAGGTGGGGCGAGAACACCGGCGTGCGCGTGTTGCCGTTCTTGAAGTTGCCGATCTCGCGTTCGAGGTCCTGGCGCAGGCTTTCGGGCTTGACGCCGCAGCGCTGCGCGATCAGCGCCAGGTCACTCTTGGGCTGCTCGAGCAACGCCAGGAACAGGTGTTCGAGGTCCACCTCGTAGTGGCCACGCGCCATGCACAGGTTGGCGGCGCGCTCGGCGGAGCTGCGGCAGGTGTCGTTGAGCTTTCCGATCAGGGTCTTGAGGTTGATGCTCATGCGGCGCGGCTCTGCGGTGGGTGTCTGGTGGATGGGAGGGCGGCGGTGCGTGGGTGGCGTGGGCGGTGATGTCTTGCCCGTGTCATTGCAGGGTGTGGATGCCGTAGCGGGTGTCCGACCGCGGCGTCTCCGATGGACGCGAACACACGTAGCTGTCCCAGCCCAGTCGTGCGCCGCCACCGGCGCCCATGCGGATGCCGGTCACGTGCTCGGCCTTGAGCGTCAGGCGCACTTCGTACTCGAGGCAGGCGCCGGTCAGCAGGGTCAGCCACTTGGCCAACGCCTTTGCCGCGGAGCCGCCGGGCAGGAAGTCGTGGAAGTGGCCGCGGTCCAGCGGTCCGATCCACAGTCGCATGCGCAGGTCGCGCTGCCAGACGCGCTCGCCGGCCAGTGCGGTGGAACCCAGCTGCGCGTTGCCCACGCCAAGACGGGTTCGCTGCGCGCCGGGTACCGCGTACCAGGCACCGACGAACTGCTCGATGCGCACGCTGACATTGAAGTAATCCGACAGGATGCGCTGCAGCAGCACCGCCGATACCGGGTGCTGGCGTATCGCACCGGCGTAGTGCGCGATGGCCTGGTCGAACACGTCGCCTTCGCCATCGACCATGCGCCGACGCAGCGACTGCATGCCAACGCCCGACAGCGACAGCACCAGCGGCAGGAAGCGCTCGTTGTTGTCCAGCTCGTACTGCAGCGCCAGCCGGTGCTTCTTCCACGCGGCGTAGTGCAGTGCCACCGCACGGTTGGTGAACACGTCCAGGAACGCGCGCGCGGCGCGGTCTCGGTGGTAGGTCTCGCGCTCGGACAGACGCTCGGTGTAGTGCAGCGGCAACACGCCGCCCGCACCCAGCAAGCCCATGAACGCCGGTGTGATGTGAACCTCGCCGAGGTCCTCCATGGTCACCGCGTGCTCGATCGCGGCACTGCGGTCCAGGGCCATGCCGTCGCTGGCGAATGCCTGCGCCGATTCGATCTCGCTGGGCGCGAAGCCAAGCGACATCGAGTTCATGAAGCGCACCTTGCGCGGCACCACGTCTTCGACGCGATGGCCCTGGCGCACGAACAACCGCTCGAGGATCCGAAGCGCCTGGAAGAACTGGAAGCGCTGGGGTTCGGCGAGCAGCTGCTGCGCTACACCAGGATCGACTCGCCGCTTCGCGGTGCGCATCGGACGATTTCCTCGCCGCTGTCGGACGACAGCAAGACCAGTTGGGTGAAGCTGTTGGCGTGCACGTACAGGCCGAAGAAATGGTCGAGTACGCGGGTGAAGGCGGCGATGCCGGCGCCGACGAAACTGTTTTCCTCGATGGTCAGGCGGATCTCGACGCCGCGCACGACGCTGGCGAAGTGCTTGCCGGGCAACCATGCCGTTGTCGGCACGTGCTCGAGACCGACGATGCCGTCGATCTGCCGGCTGGTCACCGCCGAGCGGGCCATGTCGTACAGACGCAGCATTTCCTTGAGCGCGGGCAGGCCGCTCTGGGTCAACGACAGGTGGTTCAACGACAGGTGCGAGATCAGGCGCCAGTGGGCGCCGCGGCCGCGATCGAATCGCAGCGGCTTGCTGGGCTTGCGCAGCAGCGAAATCGTGCGCGCGACGCCGCCACCCTCCAGCGTGAGGTCGCCGCCCTGCACGCCGTAGGCCAGCATGTTGGGCAGGTCGCGGTTGCTGCAGGTGAGTTCGATGCTGGCCACGTCGGTCTGCGGCAGCACCGGGTTGAAGTCGAGATCGACGAACGACAGCTCGGTCTCGAAGCCCGGGCTGTGGCGCGCGACGTCTTCGTCCCGATGTGCGACCCAGTAGTGGCCGGTCTGGTCGGGCGTCTCGCCGTGGTGCAACGAGTAGAACGGACGGAACTCGGTGATCTGTTCGCCCTGCGGGGTTTGCCGCACGCGACGCACCGAGTCGATCGAGTACACCTCGTAGGCGAACGCCCGACGCGCGTCGGCCACCACCGGGTAGGTCGCGGCGCGGTGCGTCACGCGGATCGGCTCGCCGTGCTGGGCGAAAAGATTGACCACCGGCGTGCAGCCCAGCAGCACGTTGTCGCGGGTCAGGCCCTCCAGCACGCGGGTGGTCGGCGAGTCCGGCGGCTGCGATGCCAGCACCAGGTGCACGGTGAAGGACGCACCCGCGTGCGCGCGCAGCGCGTGCAGGTCGAGATCGAAGAATCCGAACTTCTCGGGGAACGCGAACAACTCGGTCAGCAACCGGTAGGCCGGGTGCGAGCGCTCGGGGAAATCGATCAGCGACTCGTCTTCGCGGAAACCGGTCTGCTGCAGTGGGTTTTTGTCGAGACGATGCCAGCGGTGCGTGCCGGTGACCTCGACAAAGGCCGCGCGCACGCCGAGGGCGAGCGTGTCGCGCAACGCCGAGCAGAACGAGGGTTCGCCATCGGTGAACAGACGCAAGGTCTCCAGACCCAGCGCAGCGGGCGAGATGTGGTCGCCGAGCAGTTCGAACGACAGCGAGATCTGGCCACCGACGCCCTGCGGCAAGCTGACGGCCATGGGCGCTTCGGCGATCGACTTGAAGGTCGCCGCGTTCAGGCGGATCGGCGCCAGCACCACGTCGTAGCAGCTGCGGAACCGGCAGCTGACGCCGCGCACGCTGCGCGAGTGCAGCAGCGTGTCGCGCTCGAGGGTGACCGGCGCGCTGAGCTTGGCCAGGCCGTTGCCCATGTCGAATCGCGCAATCGAGCACGACGGGAACGGGCGCAGGTAATGCGGGTAAAGCACCTCGAGCAGTGCTTCGGTGAACTCGGGGTAGTCGTCCTCGACCTTCTTGTTGACGCGCGCGCTGAGCAGCGCGAACGACTCGATCAGACGTTCGACATGTGGGTCCTGGCTGCCATCGCCCGACAGCAGCAGGCGCCCGGCGATCTTGGGGTAACGCTCAGCAAATTCGCGGCCGTAACGGCGCAGGTACGCAAGCTCGCGCTCGTAGTACGGGAGCAGATCTTCCATCGCTCAGGCGCCTCCGTGGAGCCGGCTGGCATTGGTGCACGCGTCGCGCATGTTCAGGCCACCGCCGCGGTACGGCGCAGGCGACTCACCGAGTACTGCAAGGTGCTCGGCTGCAGCAGCGCATCGAAACTGATTGGCTCGCGTGCAGGCTGCACGTCGAGCAGGGCGTGGATCGAGAAGTGCAGGCCGCCGATGCTGCGCGCATTGGGCTCCAGCGACACACGCACGTTGTGCAGGCGCGCTTCGTGGCGCGCGATCGACTGCTCCAGCGAGCGACAGATCGCTGCGCGGTCGTAGCCGTTGGAAAGGCTCATGGTCGAGAAGTCGCGCAGTCCGTAAGTCATCAACGACTTCTGGCAGTGCGGGAAGGCCTTGAGCGATTCCTCGGAGAATGCGGCGCGGCTGTTGAGCAGACCTTCGAGGTCGCGCGCCACCGATTCCTTGTACTGGTCGAGCGAGATCGACTTGAACAAACCCGTAGCCGCACGGGCACGCGGTTCGTCGTCGAACAGTTTCTCGAGCAGGCTGGGTTCGAATCCTTTCATGCTTCCATTCCGCCGTGGGGTCGGCGACCAGGGGTGCGGGCAGGTGAACGTCCTGCGCACCGATGAGCGCCCGAAGGCAGGACCCGCGGGGCGGAATCCGGGATTGCGACGCAGCGCCGTGACGGCATGCCGCGACCAGCCCTGCGATCCGCACAACGACAGCCGGGAGCAGCATCGGCTGTTGGCAACGGCACCGGCACCCGCCGACGTCCTTGCCACCGCCCGGCCACTCGCCACGCAAGGGCCGCGAACGCGGTGGCGGCCTCGGCCGCCACCGCATCGACTACAACATCAAACCGCGAGCTGCGGGGTGTTCTTGGTGTTGCTCCACTGGGCAATGGTCTTGCCGCCGATTCCACCTTCCGGCTTCTGCTGCGTGTACGACCACTTGATCGCACCGAAGCTCAGCTGGACGGACTCGGACGGCATGCCGTCGTGGCCCATGGTGGTGTTGACGCGGTGCACGAGCACGTTCAGCAGTTCGATCGTGTAGTAATTGATCGCCTTGCCGTCCTTGTCGGCGCGCATGAACTGGATCTGCGCCTTCGGGAAGGTCGTGCCGCCGGCACAGGCCTGGAACAACGCGGTCGAAGCGAGATCGATACGCTTGTTGATCTCGATCGGGCTCATTTCAACGCGGGCAGCGGTCGTGCCGCCGGCGCTCGACGCGGTGGCCGAACGCGGCTGCAGGACGTCCTGATTGAAGGACTCGATTTCGATCCAGTCCTTGTGCTCGGAGTCCTTGGACTCGCCCTTGATGGTGTCGATGCTCAGAAAGGCATGCTGCATGATCTGGTTTCCTTTGTTCCGTTCTTCCGTGAGATTGAGTGCCGGGTCGTGCCCGGCGTCGGTTTACAGCCAGCCTGCCGCGATGGAGGTGCGGACAGGCCGGGGTCTGCGCCCCTTCGGTGTTGCGTTACTTCTTGGAACCTGCCGGGAGTTCGGCAACCAGACGCAACGAGACCGAAAGCTCGTCGAGCTGGAAGTGCGGACGGAGGAAGGCCACTGCCCGATACACACCGGGCTTGCCTGGCACTTCCGAAACCTGCACTGAGGCCTCTCGCAGCGGGTATTGCGCTTTCGCTTCCTGCGTAGCGTTGTCGTCCAACAGCACGTACTGGGCAATCCACCGGTTGAGGAAATCCTCGACGTTCCCTGCCGAGGCGAAGCTGCCGATCTTCTCCCGCATCATCGCCTTGAGGTAATGGGCGACGCGCGACACGGCAAAAATGTACTGAAGCTGGGCCGACAGCACGGCGTTGGCGTTGGCTGCGTCAGTGTTGTACTTCTTGGCCTTCTGCGCCGACTGTGCGCCGAAGAACGCGGCATAGTCGGTGTTCTTGCAGTGGACCAGCGGAATGAAGCCGAGGTCGCTGAGCTCCTTCTCGCGGCGATCGGTGATCGCCACTTCGGTCGGGCACTTCAGTGCGACTTCGCCATCGTCGGTACGGAAGGTGTGGGTCGGCAGTTCCTCGACCAGGCCACCGCCTTCAACGCCGCGGATGGCGGCGCACCAGCCAAAGTCCTCGAACGCGCGCGTCAGGCGTGCGCCGAAGGCATAGGCGGTGTTGCACCACAGGTACTTGGAGTGGTCGGCGCCGTCGACGTCCTCGACGAAGTTGAAGCCTTCGACCGTGGTGCCGTCCTTCGGGTTGTACGGCAGGCGGCCGAGGAAGCGCGGCAGCGTCAGGCCGACGTAGCGGCTGTCCTCGGAGTCGCGGAACGACTTCCACTTGGCGTACTCGACGGTGTCGAACACCTTGGCCAGATCGCGCGGCTTGCCCAGCTCGGTGAAGCTTTCCAGGCCGAACATCTCGTTGCTGGCCGCGGCGATGAACGGCGCGTGCGCCGCAGCGGCGACGTGCGACATCTGCTCGACGAAGTAAAGGTCCTCGGGCTGGCGGCCGATGTTGTAGTCGCCGATCAGCGCGCCGAACGGCGAACCACCGAACGTGCCGAACTCTTCCTCGTAGACCTTCTTGAACAGCGCGCTCTGATCGAAGTCGATCGCCGACTTGAAGTCCTTGACGAGGTCCTTCTGGTTCGCGTTCAGCACCTTGATCTTGATCTGCGTGCCGGTCGACGTCTGGCCGCACAAGTAGTGCAGGCCGCGCCAGGTGCCTTCGAGCTTCTGGAACTCGGCGTGGTGCATGACCGCGGTGAGCTGCTCGGAAATCATCCGGTCCAGCTCGGCGACGCGCGCGTCGAGGGTCAGGTTGAGATTGTCCGAGACCACCACGGTGCCTTCCAGCACCTCGCGCGCGAGCTCGGAGATGATGTCCTTGGCACGCTTGTGCTCGGCGTCGGACTTGGCGACCTTGCTCTGCTCGACGATCTGGTCGAGCAGGCCGACCTCGGCCAACCCACCGGCGGCCATTGGTGCCCTTGCTGCCTCTCCGTTCATCGTCGCTTACTCCTGGTCAGCCTGGCCGAGCTTCTTGAGCTGCTCGGTGTTGTTGAGCACGTCGGTCAGCAGGTCTTCGAGCTTCTCGTTGCCGGCCAGCTTGTTGCGCAGATCGGCGAGCTTGGAGCGCGCTTCGAGCAGCTTGCGCAGTGGCTCGACCTGCTGCACCACGGACTCGGGACGGAAGTCCTCGATCGAGTTGAACTTGAGCTCGACGGCGAATTCGCCACCCTGGTCACTGAGCTTGTTGGGCACGCGGTAGACGGTGCGCGGCGCCATGCCTTCCATGACTTCGTCGAAATTGTCGAGATCGACATTGACGAACTTGCGGTCCTTGATGCGCGGCAGCTGCTGCTCGGGATTGCCGCTGAAGTCGCCGAGAACGCCGACCACGAACGGGATTTCCTTCTGCTCGATCGCGTCACCCTTTTCCACGTCGTAGGTGAGCTGAACGCGCGGCGGGCGCACTTTCTGCAGGCGCTTCTGGATGCTTTCCTTCTTGGACATCACATCGTCTCCCTGACGATAGGCGGGACGGGCGGCGGCAACGCGGCCACCGCCTGGAACTCAACGGAACGGGTTTTCGTCGCTCGGCTTGGCCTGCGGCTGCGGCTGCGGCTGCGGGCGGGCGGCCGGGCGGCCGCAACGCGAACCGCGGCACGGAGCCGGCGTGGAGGAGGCGCGGGACGGGGATTCGCCCATCGTCGAACGCAGTGCGGAAGCCAGCTGTTCGGCTTCCTTGCGGGCGGTGTCGGAGGTGGCGAGCGCGCCGTTGGCCTGCAGGCGCTGCAGCGACTGCACGGCGACGCGAAGGCCGCTGACGGTCAGAACGCTGTCGGCGACGAGGTCGGCCGGATCACGGCGCAGGACTTCCTCGGCGGCGGTGATCGCGCGGCCGTAGTTGCCGGCATCGAAGGCCAGCTGGGCGCTGCGCACCCACGGCTCTTTGTTGGTCGGATCGGCCTTGGCGGCCTCATTGAATGCAGCCAGCGCCGGCTCGACGCGCCCTGCGCTGACCTCGGATTCGGCCTGGCCGATCAACTGGGAGTAGTTGCCGCCGCCCTTCTTGGGGTTGGACACGCAGGCGGTCAGGCTCACCAGCAAGGTGGCCGCCACCAGGCAACGGACGACGACGAAAGACGGGTACTGCTTCATGCGAATTCACTCTCCCTGTGTGAGCCGCATGGGGCGATGCGGACCCAATCCCTGTGGAATGTCAGATCATGACACTTGTTAGCACCCAGAGCCGATATAGTAGCCTTTAATACCGTCGTCAAGGTGACATCACGGCGACGGCATTCTTACCGGATCGGCCGAACCTGCTTGACCCGCAAGTCCGGACAACCCGAAACAGGGGGCGCAAGCCCGATGGAGCGACGCACTATGGACAGCCCCGGCAAAGTGACCAATTGTGGCACCCAAGGCCTCCGGACCCGCCGTCGCGCGGCGGCGACGGCATTGCTGGCGGTTCTGGCAGCCGTGGCGCTTGGCGGTTGCGCCAGTGGCGGCGGGGTCGGCAAGGCGGTCGGCAAGACCCTCGAGGCGATGGGCCTGAAGGCGCCGGTGGCTCCCACGCCGCAACCGGTTTCGGTGCCGCTGCGGCTGTACGCCGGCGAGAACCTCAACGCCGGCACCGGTGCCCGCCCGCTGGCCCTGGTGGTGCGGGTGTACCAGCTGCGCAACATGCAGCAGTTCGAGCAGACCCCGTTCGATGCGTTCCTCGACGAGGAGCGCGAACGCGCCGCGCTGGGCAGCGACCTGGTGCGCGTCACCGAGGTGCTGCTGCGCCCCGGCCAGCGCCACGAGATGATCGAGGACGTGGCCGCGGACGCGCGCAGCGTGGGCGTGGTGGCACTGTTCCGCACGCCGGCATCGAGCCGTTGGCGCTTCAGTTTCGACGCCCGCCAGGCCGCGAAGCAGGACGGCATCACCGTCGGCCTGCACGCCTGCGCCCTGACCACGTCGAGCGTCGCGCTGCAGACCCCGATTTCCGGCGATTCGCACGGCCTGGCGGCGGTCAATTGCGCCAGCACCCGACGCTGAGCGATGCCCGTCATCGCCAGCCGGTCGAGCCGGCGCCCGCAGCCCGGCAACCCTTTCCGCTTCGTCACGATGATGGATCGCGTGCGCGCCGTCCGTCGGATGTCGCCTTGCGCGAACATCGGCGAAGCACCACCGCAACAGCTGGAATGAACGCAGCGAGGCAAGCGTGAGTCGGATGTCCAAGGTTTTCTGGGGCGAGGGACTGTTCCTGCGCCCGCAACACTTCCAGCGCCAGGACGCGTACCACGAGGCGCGCCTGCAGGATCTCGCCGCCACCGTGCACCCTTACGCCTGGGGCGTGCGGTTGGCGCGCTTCGATCTGGCCGGGTTGGCCAACGGCACCTTGCGTGCGCAGCAGCTGTCGGCGGTGTTTCCCGATGGCGAGGCGTACTCGGCGCCGGGCGACGACGAGTTGCCCGAAGCACTGTCGCTGGCCAACCTTCCGGCCGGCGTGCAGTCGACCACGATCCACCTGGCACTGCCGTTGCTGAAGGATTACGGCGGCAACTGCGGTGGCGAAGGCAGCGGCGCGACGCGTTACATGCAGCACAACCGCAACACGCCCGATCTCTACACCGACGCGGGCGAAGCGGAGATGTCGTTCCTGCGCAAGACCGTGCGCCTGCTCACCGACGACGAACCGCGCGATCCGTACGTGACCGTACCGGTCGCACGCGTCCGGCGCACCGCCACGGGCGGCTTCGAGTTCGACGAAGCCTTCCTGGCCCCCAGCATCACCATCGCCTCGTCGCCGCTGCTGCAGCTCGAGTTGCGGCGCCTGCTGGACTCGCTGCAGGCCAAGACCGACGCGCTGTATGGCCTGCATCGCGAACCGTCGCAGTCGGTGATCGAGTTCCGCTCGGGCGATATCGCCTCGTTCTGGCTGCTGCACACCACCAACTCGGCATTCGCCGCGCTGTCCCACCTGTTCCGGCATCCGGGCCTGCATCCCGAACGCCTGCACCAGGAACTGCTGCGCCTGGCCGGCTCGCTGCTCACCTTCTCCAAGATCTACTCGCTGGCCGACCTGCCCACCTACCAGCACGGCAGCCCGGAGTCGGGCTTTGTGAGGCTGTTCGAGATCATCCGCGAGCTCATCGACACCGTGATCTCGGCGCGTTACTTCGCCATCGCGCTCAGCGAGGTCAAGCCGTCGTTCCACCTGGGTCGCCTCGACTCGCAACGCATCGATGAAGGCTCGGCGTTCTACCTGGGCGTCGCCGCCGACCTGCCCGGCCCCGAGCTGGTGCAGACGGTGCCGGTGCGCTTCAAGGTCGGCGCGCCGGACGATGTCGAGAAGTGCGTGCTGTCGGCGCTGCCGGGCGTGAAGCTGACCCATGCCGCGCAGGTGCCCGCGGCGATCCCGGTGCGTCCGGGCAGCTACTACTTCGCGATCGAACCGCGTGGGCCGCTGTACGAACGCATGCTCAAGTCGCAGTCGCTGATGATCTACGTGCCCAGCGGCGTGCGTGACCTCAAGCTCGAACTGATCGCGCTCACCCCATGAAGAAGCCACGGCCATGAACTATCCCAATCCCCCCGTGCCACAGGGCATGCCGTCGCTGACACCGGACCAGCAGTCCGGCAACCCGGCCGCCGGCACCGCGCCGGCGCGAAGCCTGCTCGACCTGATGGCCGACGGCTTCTACCTGCTGATGCTGCTCAAGCGCGGCCAGTTGCCGAGCAGCGAAAGCACGTTCGTCGAATCGATCCAGCGCCTGCTGGAAACCGTCGAGCGCGGCGCGGTCAAGCTCGGCGTGTCTTCCGAAGACGTGTACGCGGCGAAGTACGCGTTCTGCGCAGCGGTCGACGAAGCGATGCTGTCCCAGCCCTCGCCGTTGCGCGAGGACTGGGAGCGCAACCCGTTGCAGCTGCGCCTGTTTGGCGAGCACCTCGCCGGCGAACATTTCTTCGATCGCCTCGAACAACTCCGCTCGCAGGGCGCACCGCGACTGGCATCGCTCGAGGTCTACCACTACTGCCTGCTGCTGGGCTTCGAAGGCAAGTACCGTCTCGAAGGTCCGGAGAAGCTGGGCTACCTCACGGCGCGCCTCGGCGACGAGATCGCCTACCTCAAGGGCCGCCGCGCGCCGTTCGCGCCGCACTGGGCGCCGCCGGATCGCATCGCCCATGCACTGCGCCGGGTGGTGCCGTTGTGGGCACCGCTGGCGCTGTTCGCCGGTGTCGCCACGCTGTGCTACTTCGGCATGAGCGCGATGCTCCAACGCAACACCGATCGTCAACTGGCCGGTTATAGCGACGTGGTGCAGATGCCGGCGCGCACCGCGCACCTGACCATCACACTGCCCTGATCAGAAAGACCCCGCGGATATGGATATCCACGATTTTGCAGCCGCCACTGGCGGCTGGCTTGGCTTGTTGTCGCAACACGAACGCCTGATCGAGATCGACAGCGCGCTCGACGGTGCGCTGGTGGTCGAACGCTTCCGCGGCCACGAAGCAATCTGCGCCGACTACCGCTTCGACATCGACTGCCTGTCGCCGTCGGCCACACTCGACCTGGACGCCCTGGTCGCGCAGCCCGTCGCGTTGCGCCTGCGCGATGCCGACGGCGGCCACCGCCACTGGCACGGCTGGTGCACGCACGCCGCCGCGCTGGGCAGCGACGGCGGCT
>NZ_RIBS01000009.1 GCF_003719825.1 Montanilutibacter psychrotolerans
CGCAGTCTCAGGGCGCAAACAGTCTCTCCCTGCACCGATCCGAGTGCCCCCGGATCACCAGCCCATCGCTGGTGGGTTGAAGATACAAGGGCGCAATAACCGAAGGGCATTGCGCCGGATTTGCACGTCGAAGTGGGTCCTCATCGGGCGTCCGGTCCGGCGCATTACGCCGTCGGCTAATGCGCCCTACGAGTTGGTGCGCGGGCTGTCGCGGTGGTGTGGCGGGCAAGCGGTGCATTGCCTACTGGAGATCACCGCTAGCGATCCGATGCCCCGAACGGGGCAGGGCCGTAGAAGCGCTCCAGGTGCCGTGCGACCTCCGGCATCTGCTCGCGCAGCAATTGCGGGTCGCTGAAGTGGTATTCGCTGGCGACGGCGAAGAACTCGTCGGGCGCTTGCGCCGCGTAGCTGTCGATGGCGGTTTCCTCGCCGGCGTCGACGCGTTCGACGAATCGATCGTAGGTCCGCTTGAAATCGCGGGCCCACTCGCGCTGCCACGCGCGCGGGAGGGCGGGGGTGCCGTCGAGCACGCCGTCCAGCAGGTCGAGCTTGTGGGCGATCTCGTGCGCGGCCACGCAAGAGCCGGCGCGCGGGTCCTCGCAATCGGCCAGCACGTCCGCCCACGACAGGATCACCGGACCGGCCTCCCAGGCCTCGCCGGCCAGTTCGTCTTCCCATTCGTGCAGCACGCCGGCGGCATCGACGTGACTGCGATCCACCCGAAACGCGTCCGGGTAGACGATCAGTTGCGACCAACCCTTCAGGCCTTCGGCGCCGAACTCGACCATCGGCAGGCAACACAGCGCCGCCAGCATGCAGCGCTGAACGTCATCGAGCTGCAGCCCTGCAACGGGCGTGATCGCCTTTTCGTGCAGGAAGCGCGCCGCGAGATGCCGCAGACGATGCTCGCGTTCGGCATTCAGGCCGTGCAGCCACGGCAGCGCGTTTCGGGCATCGCGCCAGAGGTCGGGGGCAATCGTCGGCGGGCGACGCAGGTGTCGCAGCAATCGCAACAAGGGCATCAGGTCGGCAGCGGCCGATCCGGGGGCCGGATCGCCAAAGAGCTGCTGCGGTGCAGCAGCGTGTTCAGGCAGGCAGACTCAGTCAGTCAAGCTCAGCGAAACATGCCCGGCAGGAAGCTGTGCCAGCGCGGCGAGGAGCCACGGCCGCCGGCGGCATCGCCGGGGACGCTGGGCCGAACCTTGGTTTCGCGCGCCGGGACCGGACCGCGGCGGCCGGTGGTGGCGCGCGGCGCCTCACGCTCGACGGCAACGGCCTCTTGCTTGTTGGGGCAGCCGCCGCTTCCGCCATTGGCGTCGGACAGCCGCACTTCACGGGCAGCCACGCCGGCGCTGGCGAGGCACATCAGCAGGCACAGGCAAGTCCGGATCATGGCGATGTCCTAGGGAGGCCGAAGCCCGTGGTAGCTCCGGACTATAGCGCTAAAACATGGCTGTGGGGGGTTGACAGATGCTGCGTTGCAGCGCGGCGGTCGCAGGCAGCTGCGGCAGACTCGCTGCATGCCTGGTCCCGTTGATGTTCCTGCTGACGCTTCCAATCCCGCTGCGTTGACCGCCCCGGCCCTGCGGCTGGCGCTGGTGGCCGGTGCCCGTCGCGTGATCGCCGCCCGCGATGCGTTGAACCGCATCAATGTGTTTCCGGTGGCCGATGGCGATACCGGTAGCAACCTCGCCCACACGCTGGGCAGCCTGCTCAACGGTGCGCTCGGGCGTCGCAGTCGCCACATCGGTCAGTTGCTGACGGCCGTTGGCGATGAGGCCATCGACGGTGCGCGCGGCAATTCCGGGGCGATTCTCGCGCAGTTCCTGTACGGGTTGGCCGAGCACGCCCGCAACGCCCCCGTGCTCGATTCGGCCACCCTTGCCGCCGCGGTGCGACGCGGTGCCGACGGCGCCCGCGCCGCACTCGCCCATCCGGTCGAAGGCACGATCCTCAGCGTCATCGATGCGTTTGCCGATGCGCTCGACGACGCGGCGCGGACCGGCGGCAACGATCCACGCGCGGGGTTCGCCACGGCGCTGCTGTGCACCCGCCGGGCGCTCGCCGCGACGCCTTCGCAGATGCCGCTGCTGCGGCGCGCCGGCGTGGTCGACGCCGGCGCGCAGGGCTTCGTCGATCTGCTCGAGGGCATCGCGGAGTTCGTCGACGGCGGGCCGCGGGCAATGCGCATCCGCGGTGGTGTCGAGGCGGTCAACGATGGCGTTGTCGCCGACGCCGCGGCGCTCGCCCACGACGACTGCGACCCGGAGCACCGTTGGTGCACCGAGTGCCTGCTGCTGGGCAACGGCATCCGTCGCGAGGTGCTGCGCGATGCGCTCGATTCGATCGATGCTGAATCGCTGGTTCTGGCCGGTGGCGCGACCCGCATGCGCGTGCATGCGCACGTGGCGTCACCGCAGCGGCTGTTCGACGCCTGCGCCCAGTTCGGTACGGTCGAGTCGATGAAGGCCGACGACATGCTGATGCAGCAGATCAGCCAGGCATCGGCGGTGCGTGTGGCGATCGCCACCGACAGCGCCGCCGACCTTCCCGAAGAACTTGCCCAACGGCTTGCCATCCACGTCGTGCCGGTGCGCGTCAGCGTCGATGGCCGCGACTACCTCGACAAGGTCGGACTGTCGACAGCCGAGTTCTACCGGCGCATGGCGGCGTCGGCGGCCGGCGGCAACGCGCCACTGCCAACCACCAGCCAGCCGTCACCGGGCGACTTCCGCCGATCGTTCGAATTCCTGCTCGCCCACCACCCGCAGCTGCTCTACATCGGCGTGTCGCGTGCCGTGTCGGGCACGGTGCAGGCCGCCGAGCATGTCGCCCAGCGCCTGGGTGGCGATCGCATCCGCGTGTTCGACAGCGTCAACGCCGCCGGCGGCCAGGCGCTGCTGGCGTGGCGTGCGGCGGAACTTGCGGCGGCCGGCCGGGACATGGCCGAGATCGCTGCCGAGCTCGAACGGCTTCGCCCGTTGACGCTGACCTGGGCGATGGCGCGGGACATCTCGCATGCCGTGCGCGGCGGACGCATCCCGGCATGGGCCGGACCGATGGTGCGCTTGAGCGGGCTGACACCGGTCGCGCGCTTTCGCGCCGATGGCCGCCTTGGCGTGGCGGCCGGACTGCTTGCACGCCGACGCGCGCCCGAGGTGTTTGCGCGCTACCTCGCGCGGCGACTTTCGGCGTCCACCCGGTGGCGCCTGATCGTCGGTCATTGCGATGCGTTGGCCGACGGCGAGCGCGTTCTCTGGGAGTTGAGCCGTCGACTCCTGATCGCGCAGGCGCACCTGGTCGAGACCGGCCCGGCGATTGGCGCGCACGCGGGGCGTGGTGCGCTGGTGGTCTCGCTGCAGCCGGCTCCGGACCAGGGCCGTTGATGGTGTGACGCGGGGCTCGCGCATAATTGCCCGATGCCCGGATCCGCTCTCGCACTGATTTCCTCTGCCACGTCGGGCACCCCGCCCGCGTTGCCCGGCGTCGTGCTGGTGCTGCTGGCTTACCTGATCGGTTCACTGTCGGGCAGCCTGCTGCTGGGTCGGCTGCGTGGCGTCGACATCCGTCAGCACGGCAGCGGCAATGCCGGCGGCACCAACGCGTTGCGCACCCAGGGCGCCAGGTTTGCGCTGGGCGTGGTGGTGCTGGATATCGGCAAAGGCGCCCTCGCGACGTGGCTGGCATGGCGATACGCCGCCGGCAGCGACGCGCTGGTGCCGGGCGCGTACGCCCATGCCGCCGCGCTCGCGGCCGTGCTCGGCCACGTCTGGCCTGTGTGGCACGGATTCCGTGGCGGAAAGGGCGTGGCGACGCTGGTGGGTGGCCTGGCCGTGATGTGGCCTTGGGCGCTTCTGGGCGTGGTGGCCCTGTGGTTGCTGGTGCTGGTGATCAGCGGCTACGTCAGCCTGGCCAGCATCTGTGGGGCCCTGTTGCTGCCGGTGCTGGCATTGGGCAGCGACGCGTCGCTGACCCGGGTGGTGTTCGCGTGCGCGGTGGCGCTGCTGGTGTTGTTCACGCACCGCGGCAATCTGGCGCGCCTGCGCGCCGGCACCGAGTCGCGGTTTGCCGGCGTGCGCCTGCTGCGTCGTTGGCGTCGGTCCTCGTGATGCGCAAGGGCCATGGTGACCTGGGAGTGGTGGTGATGGACGAACGCGCATTGCTGCAACGCCTGATCGCGGGCCCCGCCAGCGGCGACGCGCTCGCCGGCGCCACCGGCCTCGGCCGCGCGGCCGTGTGGAAACGCATCGAAGCGCTGCGCGAGGCCGGCGTCGCCATCTCGGCGCAGGCCGGTCGCGGTTACGCGCTCGCCGCGCCGATCGACCTGCTCGATGCCGATCGCATCCGCGCCGGGCTGAGCGACGCCGCATCGGCGCGATTGTCTGCATTGGACGTTGCCTGGACGATCGACTCCACCAACAGCGAGCTGCTGCGCCGCGGTTGCGCGGCAGACGGCGCCAGCAGCGTGCTGCTGGCCGAACGCCAGACCGGCGGGCGTGGACGACGCGGGCGCGAATGGACCTCGCCACTGGCCGCGCACATCTACCTGTCGTTGTCGCGAACCTTCGCCGGCGGCCTGGCGCGGCTGGGCGGGCTGAGCCTGGTGGCCGGCATCGCCGTGGCCGAGGCGATGCACGAACTGGGCTACGCGCAGGTGCGGCTGAAGTGGCCGAATGACCTGGTGGTGGTCGGCGATGACGGCGGTTTGCGAAAGCTGGGCGGACTGCTGGTGGAGGGCGGCGGCGAACACGCCGGCCCGGCGCGCGCGGTGCTCGGCCTGGGCCTCAACGTGCGCATGCCGGCTGCCCAGGCCGCGCTGATCGACCAGCCGTGGTGCGACCTGTCGCAGCTGGCCGCGCAGGCAACGCCACCGCGCGACCGCATCGTCGCCGCCGTCCTGGATCGCCTGCTGCCAGCGCTGGATGCGTTCGACGACAGCGGGCTGGCCGCGTTTCTGCCCCGTCACGCGGTGCTCGACGCACTGGCCGGCCAGACCGTGGTGGTGCACGCCGCCGCTGGCGACTACACGGCGACCGCGCTCGGTCTCGCCGACGACGGTGCGCTGCGCGTGCGCGTGGCCGGCGGTGGTGGCGATGGCGAAGAGCGCCACGTGCATTCGGGCGAGGTCAGCGTGCGCCGACTCGGAGCGGCGGGCTGATGGCGACCTGGTTGTTCGACCTCGGCAACACCCGTCTCAAGTGCGCGCCACTGGCCGCCGACGGCGGCATCGGCGAGGTGGTCGCGCTGCCGCACCGTGAAGGCGAGGTGGCCGCGCAGCTGCGCCAGTTCCTCCCGGCGCGTTTCGATCTAGCCTGCGTGGCCAGCGTCTCGGGCAGTGCGTTGACAGCGCAGGTGCTCGCGACCCTGGCGGCGCATTGCCCGCGCATCTCGGTGGCGCGCACGCAGTCCACGTTCGCGGGTTTGCGCATCGCCTACGCGCAGCCGCGAAAGCTCGGCGTCGACCGGTTCCTTGCGTTGCTGGCGGCGCGCCGTCGCGGTGGTGCCGCGCTGGTCTGCGGTGTCGGCACGGCAATCACCGTCGATCTGCTCGATGCCGACGGCCGGCACCTGGGCGGCCGCATCGCGCCATCGCCGACGCTCATGCGTGAGGCGCTGAATCTGCGCGCGCCGCACCTGCCGGTGCTGGGCGGCGAGTACCACGAGTTCGCGGCGGACACCGAGGACGCCCTGGCATCGGGTTGCGATGGCGCGGCGATCGCGTTGATCGGACACAGCCTGGCCGCGGCGCGAAAGCAACTGGGCACCAGCCCCGCGCTGTACCTGCACGGCGGTGGTGGCGAGGTGCTGCTGGCACAGCTGCCGATGGCGAGCTGGGCCCCGACGCTGGTGCTGGAAGGACTCGCGATCTGGGCGCGCGGTGCCGGTGCGACCGCCGTGGGCGCCGATACAATCCGGCCATGCTGACTCGCGCCCTTCTCGTCCTGCTGCTTGTACTCAACCTTGGCGTCGCCACGTGGTGGCTGCTGCGCGGCCCGCCTCCCAAGGCCGCACCAGCGCCGCTGCCGGTTGGCGCGCAACGCCTTCAGCTGACCAGCGAGGCCGCCGCGACGGCCATCCACGCCGCTGCGGCCGCCGGCAATGGCAGCGATGCCCTGGTGGAGAAACCCGCCGCACCCACCACCACCGCGACCGCCGCGGTCGAAGCGCCTGCTGCCGAAACGCCCGCTGCGGAAGCGGCCGTTCCCCCAGCGCCTACCGCGCAATGTCTGAGCCTGGGTCCTTTCGCCAGCACCGGAGCGGTGGCGCAGGCTCAGGTGCAGGTCAAGCCCTTGGTCGAGCGTGTGTCGGTGCGCAAGCAGGAGCCGTCGCGGGGCCGAGGCTGGCGGGTGTTCCAGCCGCCGTCCGCGGATGCCGCGGCCGCCGATGCCGCCGCCCAGCGCATTGCTGCTGCCGGCTTCAGCGACTATTTCGTCGTGCGCGAGGGGGCCGAGGCCAACTCGGTGGCGCTCGGCCGCTATGGCAGCGAGGCCGCCGCCCGCAAGCGCGCCGACGCGCTGGTCGCGGCCGGAATTCCGGCGCAGGCCGCGCCGGTTGGCGGCGAGGGCGATGCAACCACTGTGTACTGGCTCGATGTCGCTGCAGCGGCCGGTTTCGATGCCGGCAAGGCGCAGACGCTGGTCGCCGCGACCGAACGTCGTCAACTCGATTGCCGCTCGCTGCGCTGATCGCCCGGCGGCAAGCTAGAATGCGGCTCCGCGCCGGCTTAGCTCAGTTGGTAGAGCAACTGATTTGTAATCAGTAGGTCGTCGGTTCGATTCCGACAGCCGGCACCAAGGACCGGTTTCAGGCGGTCCCAGGACAACCCAGCGATGCCACGAAACCCTGCAAACGCGGGGTTTTTTGTTGCGTGATGTTCCGGGGCGCCCCTGCCTACGCCCCGGCGGCGGATAACCCGCAACCGCGCAGCGTGGAAGCGGCGGACCCGTTGGAAGCGGCGCGCGCTGCGTTGGACGGCTCATGACCGGTTCGCGTTTGACCGGCGGCCGGTGCCCAACATGCGGCGAGCACTTCGAAATCGAGCGGGTCTTTGACCTTCACCGCGTTGGCGTCTGCGCAAGCCCAGCGAGTGGCGGCACTCGCCGCGATGCATGACGGCTGCCGAAATTAGCGCCGCAGGCTGGGCGAGGATCTGGATAAGCCTCCATCTTGCACCCAACCTCAGGCGCGCCGGGAGGCCGTACAGGCCTCACGCGTGACCCTGTCCGCTACCCATGCATCGGGTGCGAGCGCAACCTGTTAGGCCCCAGCTCATTCATAGATCTTCCCTAGAAACAGAAAGACGGCAAGATCCCTCCAGCTTGGCCCTTGGGCAACGCCCCAATCATCCTGCGCTTCCGCACCGGCTAGAGCGCAATCCAAGAAGGAGGAGATTGAGCCGTTCTGCCATTCATTTGCGCCACCCCATCGATACATTTCGGGATGGTCCCGCTCCAGGTTCTCCGCCTGTTCTCGGTCTCTTATAAGCGCCTCAACAAAGCGGATAAAGCTTTCACGGTCATGCACTGCATCGGGATTGAGAGGAGTATCGGTCATTTCTCGAGGCCTAACGCCTGAACTAAGCCGAGCCGCGAAGCAGCTTCGACCTGTGTGAACTGTTAGCTGACGGGCGGCAACGCCGCGCGACACATGAGTAATACCGGGTCAGGGTATCGGGCGTTGCACCAAGCGTGTTTTTCCATGACCTTTCCCGGAACAGATGGGCCCGGATCACAAGGTTTGAAGCCGGCAGCCTGATACAACCCATCCAGATGCTCGAACGGCAGGCAATAGAGCGTCGCGAGATTGGACTGTGAAATAAGGAACTGGATCAGAGACTTGGATGCGCCCACCCCTCTGTGCTCAGGGAACACGTACATGCCGCCAAGCTCGCCAATACCTGGCGCAATGTGAGTCACCCTGCCCAGGCCCGCGGCCGTTCCATTGAGTTCGGCAACTGCGACAAGGTCTGACGCAGGCGATGGCAGGAAATCTACTTCCGCATAGCGTGAATTAGCCCACTCGAGTTCGGATGCCGTGAGCCATCTGACGAGCAATGTCATAACGCTCCACTGTCACCTGACGCCTGAGATCGAGCCGAGCCGCGAAGTGGCATCGAATTGAAGGAGTGGTTAGGCGCCACTGGCTGGTTCCTGCGCCAACCAAGCATCACGATACTCCTGTGATGGATGCAGGAACTCAGCACGAGTTCGCCAGTAGCCCTCCCCATGGATGCGAAGCATAGCCCAGTGCCATGCCTCGTCATGGAAGATCAGCCCGCGAAGGTCGCCAGGCTCCTCGTAGGGATAGAACGCGAGAGCTGCGTCACGAGCATCCGTTGCCGAAAGTGATCCGTAGTAGTGGAGAACCCAGGCGAACATGCGGCGCTCGTCCGCCAGATGCGCGAGGTACTCCGCCTCTGTCCAATCCTGATTTTCCATGGAAATCCCTGTGGCGCCCAACGTCGAATTAATCCGAGCCGCGAAACGGCTTCGGCTTGAATGGGCCGTTGCGGGTAGGCCGCCACATGGTGTTGTCAGGCGCCAATGGGGTGGCGCTCACAATTCTTGTCCAAACATCAGCCTATGACCGTCCAGCGTACGGATGCCGAACTCTCGCATGCCCCAAGGTTTGCTGGCCAACAACTGCGTGAACTGCACTCCGGATTGTTGATACTCAGCGTAGAGAGCGTCCACGTCCGCGACGGTGATGTATCCGTAGTAGGAATGGTCTCCAAGCTCTCCTGGAGGAATTGCATCAATGCATTCGCCCAGCATGACGCGGAAGCTTCCGCGGGATAGGAACGACCAACCCGGCGCTTCAAAGTCGATCCCAAGTCCCAGCACCGATGTGTAGTAGTCGGTTGATCTATCCAGGTTCAGAACAGCGAGAACAAACCTGACTCCAGTGATCTCTGACATGCCCGTTCCTCAGTCCACGAGACGGCTTGGTTGGCGCCTAAGGCCTGAAACTAAGCCGAGCCGCCAAGCGGCTTTGGCTTGAATGAATTGTTAGACCACTGGCGAATTTCCGGCAGCCATGAAGACGTAGATCCAGAGACCGATCACGGCAAGGAAATTAACCGTGAACACGACACCTCTGAGCCGAACATTGCCGGTGAGAATCTGGACTGCGCTGTGCAGGAGCCGGCCGATGACGAAGATCCACGCCAGAGCCACTGCAGCGGAGCTTGGCTGAAACTGGAGAAGTATCAGGCATGCAACATGGAAGAACAGCGGCCACTCGAACTGATTGGATAGATTGGCGCTGATACGCTTCTCGACAGCGGTCCAAGGATTGCTGCCATCAGTTCGGCGCCCGATGCCCCACACGGCCGGAGCCCGGGCGACGGTGAGTAGGACATAGAGGAAGCCAGCGAGCGCAACGTGCGCAACCATTGGGGGAATCAAGGCTTGCGACATACGTAGTATCGAACTCCGAAACGCTAGATCCAGTGGCCTAACGCCTGAAATCAAGCCGAGCCGCGAAGCGGCTTCGGCTTGAATGAATTGTCAGCCCCCAGTTTAGTTGCCAGGCCTCACAAGCTCTACTCAGAGCGCACCGGCAGGTCCCCAATCCACGGGCTGCTCCCGAGGTGGTCCAAGCGAGCCGGTGCGCCCGCTACACTAGGGGGCGAATGTAGCGCCCTGGCGACCGCAGCAGGGGGCATATTTGGGGGCACGAAGCGGAAGCCCTGTTTCTGTAATCCTTCCAGATCAACGTGCTGGCCCGGCCTTGCGGTGCCGACAGCCGCACCTTCAAAAGACCGCAGCGCGACCGCGTCGATTCCGGTTGCGCCCGGAAAAGGACCCCGCATGAGCCGTAGCTACCCGCCGGTTTCGATCATTGGTGCGCCGACCGACGTCGGTGCCGGGCACCGCGGCGCGCGGCTCGGACCGGAAGCGCTGCGCATCGCCGGTATCGCCGAAGCCCTGGTGGCGCGCGGTGTCGACGTGCTGGACCGCGGCAACCTCGACGGGCCGCGCAATCCGTGGCAGCCGCCGGTGGAGGGTTACCGTCACCTGGACGAGGTGGTGCAGTGGAATCGCCTGGTCATGGAGGCCGTGCTGGCCGAACTACGCGATGGGCGCATGCCGATCATGCTCGGCGGCGATCACTGCCTGGGCCTGGGGTCGATCACCGCCGTCGCGCGCCACTGCCGCGAGACGGGCAAGGAGCTGCGCGTGCTGTGGCTCGACGCCCATGCCGACTTCAACACCAGTCAGGTGACGCCATCGGGCAACGTGCACGGCATGCCGGTTGCGTGCCTGTGTGGCCTCGGGCCACGCGAGTTGACCCACCTGGACGGCGAAGGCCCGGCGATCCAGCCCAGCGTGATCCGCCAGATCGGCATCCGCTCGGTCGACGAGGGCGAGAAGCGCCTGGTCAAGCAGCACGGCCTGGATGTCTACGACATGCGCTACATCGACGAAGTCGGCATGCGTCGCGCGATGGAGGAAGCGCTAGAGGGCGTGGACGAGAACACCCACCTGCACGTGAGCTTCGACGTCGACTTCCTCGATCCGAGCATCGCACCGGGCGTCGGTACCACCGTGCCGGGCGGCCCGAACTACCGCGAGGCGCAGCTGGTGATGGAAATGATCGCCGACACCGGGCGCATGGCCTCGCTCGACATCGTCGAGCTCAATCCCGTGCTGGATTCGCACAACACCACTGCCGAGTTGGCAGTCGACCTGGTCGAAAGCCTGTTCGGCAAGTCGACGCTGATGCGCGACTGATGCACGACTGATCCGCTCGGACGCCGGTGGTTGCCAACGCCCGCATCGATAGATGCGGGCGTTGCTGTTTTTGTCCGCGCTACATCGCCGCGACTTGCCGCGCGCTTCGATGCGATTGCGGAAACGGCCGGTGACCGCCGAATTCGTACCGTGCGAAGACGGCGTGATCGTCACGATGAATCGCCGCTGACGCCCGCGCACGACTTGCACGTCGGGTTCACGCCGGCGCGGTTCTGATCGCTGGGCAGGGTGTGATGACCACCCGCACCCCGTTAGACGACGCAACCGCACGAGGAGAAAGCGATGAAGCGACTGATCATTCTGATGATGCTGGCCATGTTCTCGATGGCGACGTTGGGCGGCTGCAACACCATGGCCGGTGCCGGCAAGGACGTGCAGAAGGCCGGCGAGAAGGTTGAGGACAAGGCAGAAGACTGCAAGGACGGCAAGTGCTGAGCCACACCGCTCGGCCCGCCTGAGCAGGCCATCGCGCGCATGCCATCGAAGTGCGCAACCGAAAGGGCCGGAGCGATCCGGCCCTTTCGCGTTCACCGCGCAAGTGCGAGCGCGTCGCAACTCGCGTTCACGAAGATCGCGTTCACCAAGATCAAGCGTCGGCTAACGCAATGACGACCTCGCGCCAACGCCCTCGTTGCGATGCTTGCGTCGCGGTCGTCGCACCACGCGGGCCGCACTTCCCCGCAAAGAGAGGATCGTTCGATGAACAAAGACATCATTGCCGGCAAGTGGACGCAGCTGAAGGGCAAGGCCCAGGCCAAATGGGGCGATCTCACCGATGACGACTTCGACGTCGCCGCCGGTAATGCCGAGTATCTGTCCGGCAGGCTGCAGGAGCGGTATGGCTGGGATCGCGAACGCGCCGACCGCGAGGTCACCGACTTCGGCAAGACGCTGAATTGAGCCAGCGCGCAACGCGGCGTGGCCCGCATGCCGGGCCGCGCTGACACAACCATCGCATGCAATCGTGCAAGGACACGAAAGGACCGGATTCCCGGTCCTTTCGTTTGCGCGTGTGTTGCGTGCTGCGCGGCTTACCAGCGCGGCGGATCGGCGACGAAGCCGTTCGGGAACGCTTCCGGACCATCGCGGCGCGGTTGCGGCCAGCGCGGATAGCGCGGCAGCACGCCGATCGCGATGAGGTTGTCGTGGTCGTCGTAGCGCAGTTCGCTCACCTGGCTCGGGCTGCGCGAGGCGCGCACGAAATCGGTGCGTGACACCGGCGACCACTCGCGCTGGCCGTGGCCGGTGCCGATACGCTGCGGGGCCGATTGCTCACGCATCGCACCCGAGGCGGCCGCATCGGCAGCCGGCGCTGCCGCCTTGCTTGCCGCGCGATCGCGTTCCATGCCGGCAACCGGCGGCGGGTAGTCGTAGCGGATCGGGCGAGATTCCTCGAACACCGCCACGCCGATCACGCCGACGTTGTCGGGGCGACCGGTGCGCGCGGCGTAGCTGTCGGGCAGGTCGGTGAACACGAACTGGGCGACGTCGTCGAGCGACTTGCGCCAGCCGGAGATCTCGGTGCTCTGCCAGGGGCTCAGCACGTAGCCGGCCTGGGACGGGTGGGCGGTCTGCCCGGTCACCGCGTTGACGCCATCGACCGACAGCACTACCAGCACGCGCTCGCCGCTGGTGTTGGTCAGGCGCACGCCGTAGCGGTGGCCTGGGGTGCCGGCGATCCAGCGCTTGCCACGGTGGTGGACCGGTTCCAGCCATTGGCCGCTGTCGCGATCGACGACGGCGACATCCACCAGGCCACGGGCGGAAACGGGCGAACAGGCGGTCGCCAGCGCGGTGGTGGCGATCAGCAGGGCATTGCACAGCAGCGAGGCGAGGCGGGACATGACGGTGCTCTCCGTGGTGGACGCTGCTTGCAACGCGTGGCCGGCGCGGACGGGGTTGCGGCGGTGTGGGTAAACTGCGGTCCCCCGTTTTCCTGGCGTTGTGTTTCGATGGCTGCGACCCGCGTCCTTACCGGCATCACCACCTCCGGCACCCCGCACCTGGGCAACTACGTCGGCGCGATCCGCCCGGCCGTGGCGGCCAGTCGCATGCAAGGTGTCGAGAGCTTCTACTTCCTGGCTGACTACCACGCGCTGATCAAGGTGCAGGATCCGGCGCGCGTGCAGCGCTCCACGCTGGAGATCGCCGCGACCTGGCTGGCCTGTGGCCTGGAGCCGGACAAGGTGTGGTTCTACCGTCAGAGCGACGTCCCCGAGACTGCCGAACTGTATTGGCTGCTGACGTGCGTCGCCGGCAAGGGCCTGCTCAACCGCGCGCATGCGTACAAGGCCGCGGTCGACAAGAACCGCGCCGACCAGCTCGATGACGATGCCGCGATCACCGCCGGCCTGTTCATGTACCCGGTGCTGATGTCGGCCGACATCCTGCTGTTCAACGCGCACAAGGTTCCGGTCGGTCGTGACCAGGTCCAGCACATCGAGATGGCGCGCGACTTCGCGCAGCGCTTCAATCATCTCTACGGCGAGCACTTCACGTTGCCCGAGGCGATCATCGACGAGAGCGTGGCGACGTTGCCGGGGCTCGACGGCCGCAAGATGAGCAAGAGCTACGACAACACCATTGCGTTGTTCGCGCCGCGTGAGCAGCTGCGCAAGCTGATCTTCTCCATCCTCACCGACTCCAAGGCGCCGGGCGAGGCCAAGGATGCCGACGCTTCGCACGTGTTCCAGCTGTACCAGGCGTTCGCCAGCGACGCCGAGACGGCCGCGATGCGCCAGGCATTCGCCGACGGCATCGGCTGGGGCGATGCGAAGCAGGCCCTGTTCGAACGCATCGACGCCGAGGTCGCGCCGCTGCGCGTGAAGTACGAGGCGCTGATGGCCAGGCCGGCCGAGATCGAGGCGATCCTGCGCGACGGTGCGCACCGCCTGCGCGAGCGGCACGCGGCACCGTTGATGCGGCAGCTGCGCGAGGCGGTCGGCTATCGCGACCTGTCGCGCGCATCGACGAGTACCGATGCCAAGGTCGCCAAGGCGGTGCTTCCGGTGTTCAAGCAGTACCGGGAGGCCGATGGCCGGTTCTACTTCAAGCTGGTCGATGGCGACCGCCTGCTGCTGCAGAGCATCGGCCACGCGTCCGCGCGCGACGCGGGCCAGCTGGTCGCGCGCCTCAAGCAGGAGGGCGGCTCGGCGCTGCGGCACATGGAATCGGCCGCACTGCACCTGGGCGAAGACGTGATCGGCCACCTGCACGAGGGCGTCGAGCTGGCCGAGGTGGTCGAGGCGCTGGCGCAGTTCGCGGTGGACGAGGCCTGAGCGACCGCCGCGCGCGGTCGTGTTTGTCTTTCATTCCTTCAGCAGGCGGACGTCCACAATGCACCCGTCCCACGGCATCACCACGGTAGACACGGGCTTTCAGCGGCCGCATTTCGACGCGGCCTACCTGATCGTCGAGCAGGGGCGCGCGGCGTTCGTCGACTGCGGCACGCAGCATTCGGTTCCTGCGATGCTCGCGGCGCTGGCGGCGCAGGGTCTGGAACCGGACGCGGTCGACTGGCTGATGCTGACGCACGTGCACCTGGATCACGCCGGCGGCGCCGGCGCGTTGATGCGCGAGTTGCCCAACGCGCGGCTCGTCGTGCATCCGCGCGGCGCGCCGCACATGCTCGATCCGGCACGCCTGATCGCCGGCGCCACCGTGGTGTACGGCGAGGAGGAAATGACGCGCAGCTACGGCGAGGTCATGGCCACGCCGGCCGAGCGCGTACGCGTGGTTGGCGATGGCGAGGTGATCGAACTCGCCGGGCGACCGCTGGTGTGCGTGGACACGCCCGGCCACGCCCGTCACCACCTTTGCATCTGGGACGAGCGCAGCCGCGGCTGGTTCGCCGGCGACACGTTCGGCGTCTCGTACCGCGAGTTGGACGTTGGCGGCGCCGCGTTCGTGATTCCCACCACCACGCCGGTGCAGTTCGAGCCGCAGCCACTGAAGGCGTCGATCGCGACGCTGCTGGCGCGCCATCCCGAATCGATCTACCTCACCCACTACGGACGCGTCGGCGATGCCGCCCGGCTGGGCGCCGACCTGATCACGCAGATCGACGCGATGGTCGCGATCGCGCGGTCGTGCGATGGCGAGACGGCGCGGCACCGGATGCTGGTCGAGCGGCTCACCGCACTGTTCCTGGGCCACGCGCGCATGCACGGCATCCCGCACAGCGAGGGCGAGATACTTGCCGTGCTGGAGATGGACATCGAGCTCAACGCACGCGGTCTGGCGGTGTGGCTCGATCGCGGGCGCGTGGGCGAACACTGACGCGCCGCGCGGTGCACCGCCGGGCGCGGCAGTGCGCGACGGCGGTGGCGATGCTCTAATGCCGACGCGATGCGGACGGCCGCAACCCCCGGTGCTGACGATGGACGACTACGAAGACGACGACGGCCCGGCGCCCGAGGACCTGGACGAGGACTCGCCCGAGGCGCGCGTCTGGCTGTTGCTGCAGCTGATCAACCCCGGCGACGAAGAAACCGCGGTGGCGCAGTTCGTCACCTACCAGGAAGCGCTCGGCGATCCGGCGTACTCCGGACTGGAGCCGGTGTGGGTGCTGCGTGACCTGATCGACTGGCAGTCGGGCTTCTTCGTTGACGGCGACGATGTCACCGGCGCCATCGATGCGATCGAGCAACTGGTCTCGCGCTGGCGGTTGTGGATCGACTGGGGCGTCGAGGACGCCGGCGACGAGGAATTCCTCGCCCGCGCCGAGGTGCCCGAGCTGGTGTCGATCGCCTACGACCAGCTGCGTTCGCGCGGCTACACGCTGTGGACCTGGCAGACCGGCAGCGATGCCTGCGCCGGGTGGATCACCCGCAGCACCGATGACGAGGCCATGCAGGCACTGGCAATCGAGCTGGGCATCGACCTGCGCGCTGGCAACGGCGAGTAGACCGGGCGCAGGGTTCCGGGGCGGGTAGGAAGCGTCGGCAAGGGCCTGTGCCAGTGCTTCCCGCCGGGGCGGGGTTCCCCCTCCCGCCCACTCGTTCCCCGCGCCACGTAAACTTCGCACCCGTTCCCGTTGTGAAGAACCCCCGTGCCTGCCGGCCAGACCGATCCCGCGCTCGAAACCCTGTTGCTGCCGTTTGCCGACGTCCTGCTGTCCTGGCCCGGTGAAGGCGGTGCGCTGTTCCTGCGCGCCCGTGAGGGCTGGCCGCTGCACCAGCAGGCGCTGCCGGGGCTGGTCTGCGCGCAGAGTTTCCGCGCCGATGCCCTGGCCCTGGAGCAGGCCGGTTTCACGCTGGTCGACGACGAGGCCGACGACGGCCGCCGCTATCCGCTGGTGATGGTGCTGCCGCCGCGCCAGCGCGAGGAATCGCGGGCCCTGTTCGCGCGCGCCATCGCGCGCACCGCGCCCGGCGGACGCGTGCTGGCGTGCGTGGAGAACAACGAAGGCGCGCGTTCGGCGCAGGACGACCTGGCGCGCATCGCCGGTGCGGTCGCCAACCTCAGCAAGAACAAGTGCCGGGTGTTCTGGACCGCACCCCTGCAGGGCGCCGCGGACCCGGCACTGGCCGCGCAATGGGCCACGCTGGACGCCCCGCGCCAGATCGAGGGCGGGCGCTTCACCAGCCGCCCCGGCGTGTTCGCCTGGGATCGCATCGACCCGGCCTCCAAATTGCTGGTCAGCCACCTGCCGGCCGATCTGGCCGGGCGCGCGGCCGACCTCGGCGCCGGTTTCGGCTACCTCACCGCCGAGCTGCTGGCCCGCTGCCCGGGCATCAACACGGTCGACCTGTTCGAGGCCGAGGCGCGCGCGCTGACGCTCGCGCGTGCAAACCTGGCCGGCCAGCAGTCGCGTGCGGCGCTGGATTTCCGCTGGCACGACGTCACCGCTGGCGTCGGCAGCGGCGTGTACGACGTCATCGTGACCAACCCGCCGTTCCACACCCAGGGCCGCGCCGACCGTCCGGACATCGGCCGTCGCTTCATCGCGGTCGCCGCCGAAGCGCTCAAGCCCGGTGGCCGACTGTGGCTGGTGGCCAACCGCCACCTGCCTTACGAGGCGGTGCTGAGCGAGACCTTCGGCAACGTGCGCACGGTCGCGCAGAGCGACGGGTTCAAGATCGTCGAGGCGATCAAGGCGATGCCCACGCGCACCCCGTCGCCCGACACGCGCGCCGCCGGCAAGGCGGCGTTGCGGCGCGGCCGCTACTGAGGCGGCCGCGATGAAACTCGTCAAGCGGATCGCCAACCTGGGGTATGGCAGCCGCAAACAGGTCGCGGCGATGTTCCGCGAGGGCCGTGTCACCGACGCCGACGGCGAGGTGCTTTACGCCGACGACCAGGTCGAACACGACGCGGTGCGGATCGACGAAGAACCGCTGGACCCGCCCGCCGGCCTGGTGCTGATGCTGCACAAGCCGATCGGCTACACCTGCTCGACCAAGGACCCCGGTCGCGTGGTCTACGACTTGCTGCCGCCGCGCTATCGCCTGCGCGCGCCATTGCTGTCGACGGTGGGGCGGCTGGACCGCGACACCAGCGGGCTGCTGCTGATGACCGACGACGGCGGCCTGCTGCACCGCATCGTCTCGCCCAAGGCCAACCTGGCCAAGGTCTACGAGGCCGCGCTGGCCTCGGACCTGCGCGGTGACGAGGCCGCCGTGTTCGGCAGTGGCACGCTGATGCTGGAGTCGGAAAAGGAGCCGTTGGCGCCTGCCGGATTCAGCGCGGTCGATGCGCGCCACGCACGGGTGACCCTGATCGAGGGGCGCTATCACCAGGTGCGGCGGATGTTCGCCGCCGTGGGAAACCACGTCGACACACTGCACCGCAGCCGCATCGGCGGCCTGACCCTGGACGGGCTGGCGCCCGGCGAATGGCGGGTGCTCGGCCCGGCCGACATCGAGCAGCTGTTCAACGGCTGACCCGGGCGGACGGCCCGTCGCGCGCGGCCGTGGGTCCGGGCCGCCTGGCCTCCCGTGCCCGAGGGCAGGAGGAGGTCCAGGGGGCGGGAAGTCCAGGAGCGTGCTGTCGTTACGGCGCGAGCAGCTTGTGCCAGCCCTCGATTCCCAGCTTCTCCAGCGTTTCGAGGTTGCGCTCGACGATCACTTCCGGGTCCGGAAATGCCGCCACCGCGCGCTCGACGCTGGCCTCGCGCAGCAGGTGCAGCATCGGGTAGGGCGAGCGGTTGCTGCAGTTGCCCACGTCGTCGATGTCGCTGCCGGCGAACTGGTAGTCCGGATGGAAGCTGGCGACCTGGATCTCGCCCTCGTAGCCCAATTCCTCGACGGCCGCGTCGGCCAGGTCCAGGAAGTCGTTGTAGTCGAGGAAATCGCCCAGCACGTGCGGGTGCACGATCAGCGTCGTGTCGATCTCGTCCGGGTCGGTCGCTTGCAGGCGCGCGAGCTCCTCGCCCAGTTGCACCAGCAACGCCTCCTCGTCGTGCGCATCGCTGAGCACGAATCGCACCTGTTGCTTGGCGTACACGGCCTTGGCGAAAGGGCACAGGTTGAGCCCGATCACCGCGCGTTCCAGCCAGCGGCGGGTGGCGGCGATCGGGTCTTCGGCGTCCGTGGCAGGCGCGGCGCCGGCGGGCTGCGACTCAGTCACGGAAGTTGTCGAACTGCAGCGGGCGCTCGTATTCGCTGGCGCGCAGCAGCGCCATCGCTGCCTGCAGGTCGTCACGCTTCTTGCCCGTCACGCGCAGCTTGTCGCCGTTGATCTGGCTGTCGACCTTGAGCTTGGCGTCCTTGATCGCGCCCTGGATCTTCTTGGCCAGGTCGCGTTCGATGCCCTGCTTGATGGTGATCTTCTGGCGCGCGCCGGCGAGGTTGGTCTCGACATCACCGAACTCCAGGCAGCGCGCGTCGATGCCACGCGCGATCAGACGCGCGCGCAGGATGTCTTCCATCTGCTTGAGCTGGAAATCGCTGGGGGCGGACTGGTTGATGAGCTTGTCGTCCAGCTCGAACCTGGCGTCGACGCCCTTGAAGTCGAAACGCGTGGTGAGTTCGCGATTGGCCTGGTCGATGGCGTTGGTGAGTTCGTGGGTGTCGACTTCGGAGACGACGTCGAAGGAAGGCATGGCGGGCTCCGGTCATGGATCGTGGGGGCGAAAGGGTAGCGCAAGCACGGTGTGACGCGCGCATTGCGCCCGTGCGACGCCGGCGTGGCTGGGTTGGCTAGACTGGTGGTCGATCGCCCCACGTCGCGGCATCCGCGCCCCCGTCGCTCCGAGGATCCCCATGCTCAAGACTCCCGCCTATGCCGCGTTGAACGGCCAATCGCCGCTGGCGCCGTATGCCATCGAACGCCGCGAGCCAGGCCCGAACGAGGTCCTGATCGATATCCTCTATTGCGGCGTCTGCCATTCCGACCTGCACCAGGCACGCGACGAATGGGGCGGCGGCAACCACTTCCCGATGGTGCCGGGCCACGAGATCGTCGGACGCGTCAGCCAGGTCGGCAGCGCGGTGACGCGCTACGCGGTGGGCGATGCGGTCGGGGTCGGGTGCTTCGTCGACTCGTGCCGCACCTGTCCGCAATGCACGGCCGGCCAGGAGCAGCACTGCGACTTCGGCATGAGCGGCACGTACAACAGCTTCGAGCGCGACGCCGCCCACCGCTTCGATCGTTCGCGCCCGACCTGGGGCGGCTACTCGACGCGGATCACCGTCGACCAGGACTACGTGCTGCGCATTCCCAAGGGCATGCCGCTGGATCGCGCCGCGCCGCTGTTGTGCGCAGGCATCACCACCTACTCGCCGCTGCGCCAGTACGGCGTCAAGGCCGGCGACGAGGTCGCGGTGGTCGGGCTGGGCGGGTTGGGGCACATGGCCGTCAAGCTGGCGGCCGCCATGGGCGCGCGCGTCACCGTGCTCAGCACCTCCGAATCCAAGCGCGCGGCGGCACTGGAACTGGGCGCGGCGGACTTCGCCAGCACGCGCGATCCGGCCACGTTCAAGCAACTCGCCGGCCGCTTCGATCTGGTCCTGGACACCGTGTCGGCCGAGCACGACTACAACGCCTATCTGGAGCTGCTGAAGTTCGCCGGCACCATGGTGATCGTCGGCATCCCCAACGAGCCCGCGCCGGTGGCGGCGTTTCCGTTGATCCTGCGCCGTCGCAAGCTGGCCGGCTCGCTGATCGGCGGCATCCGCGAGACCCAGGAGATGCTGGACTTCTGCGCTGCGCACGGCGTCGCATCGGACATCGAGCTGATCGACATCGCCGATATCAACGACGCCTACGAACGCATGATCCGCGGCGACGTGCGGTACCGGTTCGTGATCGATATCGCCAGCCTGAAGGGCTGACGGGCCGGCGCAGCGCGAGGTCGACCGCGCCCGGTGCGCGGCGATCGATCTCGCCGCGCGTTCAATGGGGCGGGTCCACCACGGCCTGCTCCACCACGGTCAACTCACCGCGATCGGCCTGGCTGGCCACTTCAATCCAGACCACACGGCTCCTCTGGCGGATCAGGTAGGTGTGCGGCAGGCAGACCTCGCACGTGGTGGGCGGGAACGTGACGGACGGTGTTTCGCGTCCGATCTCGATGCCGCCCAGCGCCGTGATCTCCCTGGCGTAGTGCCGCGCAAACGCCTCGGGCGTCCACGCCCGCGCACCGGCAGGCGACAACGCGTAGCGCGCGCGATGCACCCGGCCCTCGACCAGCATCGGATGCCCGCGGGCCTGCATGTACTCGAAGCCGGTTCCGGCCATGTTGCTGGGCATCGGGGCGTCGTGGAGGCCTTGGGGCGGTTTCAGCAGCGGAAACGGCGGTAGCCATGCCTGGCTCTCGCGCACGCTGGCCGCGTCGAACGCGACGGCCGGGGAGGTGGCCGGTGGAGCGGTGGCGGGCAGCGCATCGTCCGGGCCGATCGTCGCCACCGGCTGCACTGGCTTTTCCGCGCCCGAAGGCGATTCCGGGGCTGGGTCGCGGTCCTTGCAGTTGCTGAGGCAAAGCGTTGCCGCCAGCGCGAGCGCAGGGGCGGCGGCATGCAGCCAAGTTGGATCGGCTGTCGGGCGCGAGCTCATGGGGGGGCATCCGGCCGTGCGGCGCAGGGCTCGTGTTTATGAACGCGGAACCGCGACCGGGCCGGGCGCCGCCGGTCCACGACGCCGCGCCGCACGACGGCCACAACGGCCACAACGGCCAGGCAACGCGCGCGCAAACCAGCGGAAGTCCCAGGCCACACGGCTATGCTGACCGCTCCCACGCCCGGAGCCGGCGATGCCCCTGCTGCTGATTCCCTTGCTGCTGGTGGTGCTGGTGCTGTTGTGGCTGCTGCTGCTGCCGGTGGCGATGCGCCAGCGCTACCGCGCCGGCACCGCGCGGCGTCGGGCGATGGTGTGGCCGTTGCGGATCAACGCATTCGCCCTGGCGGTGTCGCTCCTGTTGCTGCTGGTCAGCAGCTGGTTGCTGGGCTTCTGGGTGGAGGCGGCACTCGCGCACGCTGCGATCGGTACTGCCGTGGGCATGCTGCTGGGGCTCGGCGGATTGGCGCTGACCCGCTTCGAGACCCTCCCACAGGGCTGGGCTTACACGCCGAACCGCTGGCTGGTGCTGGCGCTGAGCCTGCTGGTTGCCGGACGCCTGCTGTTCGGGCTGGTGCGCGGCTGGCAGGCCTGGCACGGAGGCGTCGGTCATGCCCAATGGGCCGCGCAACAGGGCGGCATGCTGGCGGTGGCCGGGCTGCTGCTGGGCTACTACCTCGCCTACAACTGGGGCCTGCGTCGCCGGCTGCGACGGATGCCGGCGGTCGCTCGCGATGCCGGACCGGCCGATCGGCCCGGTTGAGATGCCGTCCGGAAGACCTGGATCGAGGGCGGGCATGACGGCCGGGCCGCGGTGATCCTTCGGCACGCCGGCCCCACGCCGGACGGGCTGGAGGCACGCACACACCATCGGCGCTATTGCCGCGCTGCCGACCTGCGGGCAGGCTCGTCGTCCCGGAGGTCGCGCGCCCGGCGTGACCGACGCGTGCCTCACCGTTCCTGTCGAGACTCCCGATGTCCGCAACCCAGATCCCGTCGCCCGGCGGCGCGCCAATCCGTCGCGCGCCGCCCGTACGAACCGCGCGCCAGACGCGCAACGCGGTGCTGCTGATGCTGCTCGCCGTCGGCCTGTTCGCGCTGATGGATGCCGGTCTCAAGCAGCTCTCCGCGCACTACCCGGCCTTCCAGGTGGCGGCGTTGCGCGGTGCGGCGTCGTTGCCGCTGGTGCTGGTCTGGGCGCTGGCGACCGCCGGCATCGGCCCGCTGCTGCGCGTTCGCTGGTCGCTGCACCTGCTGCGCGGCGTGCTGGGCGTGGCGATGATGGCCTCGTTCGTGTTTGCGCTGAAGACATTGCCGCTGTCGACCGCGTACTCGGTGTTCTTCGTCGCGCCGCTGCTGATCACCGCGCTCTCGGTGCCGATGCTGGGCGAACACGTCGGTCCGCGTCGCTGGACCGCGATCGTGCTGGGCCTGGTCGGTGTGCTGGTGCTGCTGCGGCCGACCGGCGAGGGCCTGATGAGCATGGCCTCGTTGGCGGTGCTGCTGGCGGCGCTGATGTACGCGATCAGCGCGATCAGCGTGCGGGTGCTGGCGCGCACCGACAGCACGCAGTCGATGATGGTGTGGTTGATGACGATGATCGCGCTCGGGGCCGGCGTGCTGGCGATCCCGGACTGGGTGCCGATCGATGCCGGCGACCTGTGGATCATCGCCGGCGTCGGCGTGTCCGGCGCGTTTGGCCAATACGCGATCACCGAAGCGTTCCGCCTTGGCGAGGCCTCGCAGATCGCACCGCTCGAATACACCGCGCTGGTGTGGGGCGTGCTGTTGGACCTGGGGTTGTGGGGCGTGCTGCCCGATGCGATCACCTGGCTGGGCTCGGCGATCATCGTCGCCAGCGGCCTGTACCTGCTCAGGCGCGAGAAGGTGCACGCCGAGGCCGAGCATCCCTGAGGCGGCAGGTGCACGACAACGCAGGAGCCGGATTGCCGGCTCCTGCGTGGGGGTGGGTTGCCGCGGCCGGTGCGGCCTGGATCAGAAGCGCGCGCCGATGCCAACGCCCAGCATCACGGGTTCGAGCTTTGCTTCGCCAACGTTGGCGCCATCCAGCTTCACGTCCGATCCGCCATGCAGGTAGCGCATGTCCGCGCGGGCGAACCAGGTCGGGGTGAAGTTGAGGTCGACGCCGGCCGTCGCCATCGCGCCCTTGGCCGTTTCCACGCCGATGCGGCGGCCGGCGAGGTCGCCAGTGGGGGCGGCGTTCTCGTTGTCGTAGTTGCTTTCGTAGTAGCCCAGGCCCACGAAGGGGCGCACGGTCGAATCGGCGTCGCGGAAGTGGTACTGGCCGCTCACCGCATAGGGCTGCGAGTTGACGCTGCCGGCCTTGCCGTTGGCGGTGTTGACGCGGTGGCCGAGCTTGTCGGCCGCGCCCCACGCCTCGACGGCGATGTTGTCGGTGACGTAGTAGCTCGCGCTGAGCGTGGCGACGCCATCGCCATCGGCCTGCACGCGGCTGCCATCGATCTGTGGATTGCGGGTGGGCTCGGCCAGTGCGTACCCGCCGACCACGGCGAATCGCTTGCCGCTGGCGCTTTCGGTGGTGGGTTGTTCGGTGGGTGCGGCGCTGGTGTCGGTGGGGCCGACATCCTGTGCCAGTGCCGCCGCGGGGAGGAGGACGAGCGCGCCGGCGAGCGCGATGCTTGTGGTGCGCAGTGCCGGGAAAAGGTGCGAGGTCGAAGGGGTGACCGTGGCAATCGGGTTCATGCAGCAACTCCTTGTTCTGTTCATTGGTGCGGGCCGCGCGGGGGCATCGGCCAGCGCGGACACCTTGGCCTGGGGGCAATGAACATCGCTTGTGCTGCGGTCCGGCTAGTGCGGAACTTTTGCGGATGTGACGGCTGTGTCGACGTGCGGGCTGCTCGATGCGACGTGCCCGGATCGCGCCGACAGCGCCTTCCCGGGCGGTCCAGGGCATGACCAACGGCAGTGCGGGCGGTGTGCGTCCAAGGGCAAGATAGGCCCATCCCAAGGACCCGGAGTCGCCCATGCGTCGCGTCGCAACGATTGTCCTGCTGTCGATGGCGGCCCACACCGCGCTGGCCGGCAACAAGGGGTGCGATGTCAAAAGCGACTACCACCTCACGCTCAACGATCGCAGCCTGATCCTGACTCGCGACCCCGATACCGCCGTGGGCCAGCCGCACGCGATCGTGATGCGCCAGGGGCGGATGTTCGTGGACAACCGCTGGGTCCAGCTCAGCGCCGAGGACAGCCGCCGCATCGCCGATTTCGAGACCGGCGCGCGCGCGGCGATGCCCGAAGCGCAGGCGATCGGTCGCGATGCCGCGCGCATCGCATTCGACGTGCTGGGCGAGGTGGCGGCCGGGTTCACCAGCAACCCGCGGCTGAGCCGCAGCAAGCTCGACGCCGCGCGCAGCCGGCTCGACGCGCGGCTGGCGCGTTCGGTCACCCCGACCCGCTTCAGCAACGCCGACCTGGGTGACGGCATCGGCGACGCGGTCGGCGAGGTGCTGCCCAGTCTGCTGGGCGATGTCATCGGTGGCGCGGTCACGGCCGCATTGAGCGGCGACAGCGAACGCCTGCAACGCATGAGCAACATCGAGGACCAGTTGGACCGCCGCATCAAGCCGCTTGCCGACGCCCTGGAAGCCCGTGCCATGGGCCTGTGCCAGCGCATGATCGAACTGGACCGCCTGGAGGACTCGCTGGCGTTCCGCCAACCCGGCGGGCAGTCGTTGCAATTGCTGCGGGTCGAGCTGGAACCGCCGAAATCCTCCGACAACTGACGGCCTTTTCGGCCCGACGGCTCCTGCCCTGGGTCGCAACGGCGGGCGCCACAGCCGGGGTCGCACCCGCGGCAGGGACGACCCGCGGTTGGCGCTGTCGCATGGAGGGGTGACAATGGGGGCTTTCGCGCATGGCGGACCCCCAGCATGGCTGAGTTGAAGGAAGCACGCGTCCCCGACATCGGGGACTACGACGGCGTACCGGTGATCGAACTGCTGGTCGCCGTTGGCGACACCGTGCAGCGCGACCAGGGTCTGGTCACGCTGGAGTCGGACAAGGCGACGATGGAAGTGCCCGCACCGTTCGCCGGCGTCGTGCGCGAGATCAAGGTGAAGATTGGCGACTCGCTGGCCGAAGGCGCGCTGGTGGCCCTGATCGAACCCGCTGCCGACGCTGCGGCTCCGGCTCCGGCTCCGGCCGCCCCGCAGGTCGCAGCACCCGCGCCGGTGCCGGTACCTGCGTCCGAAACCGCCGCGCAGGTCGAGCCCGTCGCCGTTGCCGCGCAACCGGACAAGCTGGCCGAACGCGAGATCGCCCAGCGCGCGGCGCTGTCCGACCGTCCCGGCGTCGATCCGGAGGCGCTGCCGCCGCGCACGCCGCCGGTCACGTTCAATGCCGATGAGCTGATGCCCGACAAGGTGCCGTATGCCAGTCCGGCCGTGCGCCTGTTCGCGCGCGAACTGGGCGTCGACCTCATGCAGGTCCAGGGCAGCGAGCGCGGCGGTCGGATCGGCAAGGAGGACGTGCAGAAGTTCGTCAAGGGCGTGCTGCAGGGCGGCGCGGCGGCTGCCGCTCCCGGCGCGGCGGCTCCCGCCGGCGGAGGCCTCAACCTGCTGCCGTGGCCGAAGGTCGACTTCAGCAAGTTCGGCGCCATCGAGACGCGCGAGCTCACGCGTATCCAGAAGATCTCCGGTGCCAACCTGGCGCGCAACTGGGCGATGATCCCGCACGTCACCCAGCACGACGATGCCGACATCACCGAGCTGGAAGCGTTGCGGGTCGCACTCAACGAGGAAAACGCCAAGGCCATCGCCAAGGGCGGCGCGACCAAGCTGACGATGCTCGCGTTCCTGATCAAGGCCAGCGTCAGTGCCTTGCAGAAGTTCCCCACGTTCAACGCCTCGCTCGACGCCAGCGGCGAAACGCTGGTGCTCAAGAAGTACTTCCACGTCGGCTTTGCCGCCGACACGCCCAATGGCCTGGTGGTGCCGGTGGTGCGCGACTGCGACCGCAAGGGCGTCATGCAGATCGCGCACGAGACCGGCGAGCTGGCCGCCAAGGCGCGCGACGGCAAGCTCGGTCCCGCCGACATGAGCGGCGGCTGCTTCTCGATCAGCTCGCTGGGCGGCATCGGCGGCACCGCGTTCACGCCGATCGTCAACGCGCCGGAAGTCGCCATCCTGGGCGTGTCGAAGTCGGCGATGAAACCGGTCTGGAACGGCCGCGAGTTCGAGCCGCGCCTGGTCCTGCCGCTGTCGCTGAGCTACGACCACCGCGTGATCGACGGCGCCGCCGCGGCACGCTTCACCGCCTATCTGGGCCAGTTGCTGGCCGACATGCGCCGCGTCCTGCTGTAACCGTGCAACCGCTTCGGGAGTAATGCAATGTCGTTTTCCCTGAACACTGCTATCGCTACGCCTTCGACTGATCGCAAGCGCACCAACGTCTCCGCTTCGTCACGCCTGGCCTGGCTGTTGGCGGCCTGCCTCGTCGCACCGTTGGCGCAGGCCGCCGACGAATGCCACATCGAGCTCGGCCGCGGCTGGCCGCCGGCCACCGAAAGCCACGGGACCGCCGTCGAAGGCCTGTTCGCCAACGGCGCCACGCCGGTGATGACGCTGACCACGCTGCCCGAGCGCACGGCCGAGAGCGGCCTGCAGTTGATCGCCGCCGAAAGCGGCGACTGGACGCTGCGCCACAGCGTTGCCGACAAGCGCGTGTCGGTCTGGGCCGACAACAAATTGCAGCTGCGTACCGACCAGACCCCCGAGGTCGTCGAAGTGCCGATGCCGGCCGAGCTGGGGCGCCGCCTGGTGGCCGCCTGGCGCGGCGCGCTCGAACAGCTGGTGCCGGCGGACCTGACCGCGCCGTTCAAGGAGGACGTCACCCTGTACATGGTCGACGGCTTGCGCGTCAGCGGCGCTGCGCCGACTTGCGGCCCCGCCGCGATTCTCGGCGAGCAGGCCGCGCTGTTGATCGAGGCCACCGACGACGGCGACAAGCGTCGCGAGCGTCGTTGGGTCGAACTGGGCGAATCGCTCGACAAACTCGCCACATCGCTTGCCGGCGACGCCGGCTAGGTCCACGGAGAAACGCATGGCAAGCATTGAGGTAAAGGTCCCCGACATCGGCGGCTACGACGACGTGCCGGTGATCGAATTGCTGGTCGCAGTGGGCGACACCGTCGCCAAGGACCAGGGACTGGCCACGCTGGAGTCCGACAAGGCGACGATGGAAGTGCCGTCGTCGCACGCGGGCGTCGTCACGGCGCTGAAGGTCAAGCTGGGTGACACGGTGTCGGAAGGTTCGGTGATCGCGGTCATCGAATCGTCCGATGCGACCGCTTCGATTCCGCAGACGGCTGCGCCGGCATCGACGCCGGTTTCGGCGCCCGCAGCCGCAGCGCCTGCGCCAGCGTCGATGACTGCATCGGCGACCGCTCCGACACCCGCGGCCGCAGCACCCGCAACCGCCGCCAAAGCGCCATCGGCCGCCGCCGAAAGTGGCCGCAAGGCCGATGTCGAATGTCGCATGCTGGTGCTTGGCGCGGGGCCCGGCGGTTACACCGCGGCGTTCCGATCGGCCGACCTGGGCATGGACACGGTGCTGGTCGAACGCTACGCCTCGCTCGGCGGCGTGTGCCTCAACGTCGGCTGCATTCCGTCCAAGGCATTGCTGCACGCGGCCGCTGTCATCGACGAATCGGCGCACGCCAGCGACTACGGCATCGATTTCGGCAAGCCCAAGATTTCGCTCGACGCGCTGCGCACGTACAAGGAAAAAGTCGTCGGGCAGCTCACCAAGGGCCTGTCGGGCATGGCCAAGCAGCGCAAGGTGCGCGTGATCGAAGGCGTTGGCCGCTTCGTCTCGGCCAACGAGGTGGAGATCGAAGGCCCGGGCGGAAAGCAGCTCGTGCGCTTCGAGCAATGCATCATCGCCGCCGGTTCGCAGGCGGTGAAGCTGCCCGGTTTCCCGTGGGACGACGCGCGGGTGATGGATTCCACCGACGCGCTTGAGCTGGACGATATTCCCAGGAAACTGCTGGTCGTCGGCGGCGGCATCATCGGCCTGGAAATGGCGACGGTGTATCGCGCGCTGGGCTCGGACGTCACCGTGGTCGAGTTCATGGACCAGCTGATGCCCGGCGCCGACCCGGACCTGGTCAAGCCGCTCGCCGACCGCCTGAAGAAGCAGGGCGTGACCGTGCACCTCAAGGTCAAGGCCAGTGGTACCCAAGCGCAGAAGGCCGGCATCCAGGTCGGCTTCGAGCCTGCCGAGAGTGGCGGCAAGGCGCCCGAGGCGCAGGTATTCGACCGCGTGCTGGTGGCGGTGGGGCGCGCGCCCAACGGCGGCAAGCTCGACGCCGACAAGGCCGGTGTCAACGTCACCGAACGCGGCTTCATTCCGGTCGATCGGCAGATGCGCACCAACGTGCCGCACATCTTCGCCATCGGCGATCTGGTCGGTAACCCGATGCTCGCCCACAAGGCCACCCACGAAGGCAGGCTCGCTGCGGAAGTCGCATTCGGCGAGAAGAAGGAATGGGTTGCCCGCGTGATTCCGTCGGTGGCTTACACCGATCCGGAGATCGCCTGGGTGGGCATCACCGAGGCCGAAGCGAAGGCCAAGGGACTCAAGGTCGGCGTCGGCAAGTTCCCGTGGGCGGCCAGCGGTCGCGCGATCGGCATCGGGCGCACCGAGGGCTTCACCAAGCTGGTGTTCGACGAAGCCACGCACCGCATCGTCGGCGGTGGCATCGTGGGCGTGCACGCCGGGGACCTCATCAGCGAGGTCGCATTGGCCATCGAAATGGGCTGCGAAGTCCACGACATTGCCGCGACGATCCATCCGCACCCGACCCTCAGCGAGTCGGTGGCGATGGCCGCAGAAGTGTTCGACGGCACCATCACCGACCTGTACATCCCGAAGAAGAAGTGACGCGCGCGCCGGACGTGTCGCGCTCGTTGGCTGCTGACAATCCGCGTGGCGCAACCGGCGCGCGCGGCGTCGGCCACGTCCCATAAAAGGCGAAGCCCCGGCGGTCAAGCCGGGGCTTCGGAGTGCCCGTCGCAGCTTTCTGCCATTGACGAGGATTCAGTGGCGGCGGGCGGTCGAAGGGTCTGACAAGGCATTCGCGCAAAGGTTCCGCGTCGCGCAGACGCGCGTGCACTCAAGCGGACACCGGCGCCGTCCCAGGCGTGGGCCTGAGCGCGTCGCGACGAGCCTGGATGCGGCGCCAGACGTTCTCGTGCAGGTGGAAGGCGACCGTGTTGCAGGCCTGCTCGACGAGTGCGAGCGCGCCGCCGACCAGCAAGCTGCCCGTCATCGCGTAGCCGACCGCGAACGCCACGGTGAAGTGCACGCAGGCGAAGCTGAGGGTCTTGCTCATGGCCGACACCGATGCAGATTGCGGAGCCACCGATTCTCCGCAGCAGCAAGGCAATGGCCAATCGAATGATCCGCTCGATCCGATAGCCGACGGCTATTCGGCCGAGGCTGCATCCTCTGCGGCGTTACCTCCCGGGTAATTCAGTGGTGGATTGCCTGCCGGCATGCTGTGCCCATGGACAGGCGCGATCAGCTCGATGGGGTGGGTCCAGGTGGGGCAGGAGCGCCGGGCGTGACCCTCGGCGGTTGCCGGAAGTTCCTGCGCGTTCTATACTTTTGCGGCTCCACCGGGCGCATTGCGTCCAACCCACCAGACCGACGAGTCCCGCGTGCACGATCCAATGTCCGCAGGCCGCCGGCTGGCGTTGCGCGCGATCGTCTGGCAAGCCGGCGCGACTGCGTTGGCCGTGCTGGCCTTCCTGATCCTCCGCGGTGCGCCATCGGCGCTTGCGGCGGCAGTCGGAGGACTTGCCGTGGTTTCGGCGGCCTGGGTCTCGGCCCGTGTCGCCCTCGGCGGCGGGGTTCAACCGGCCGGGGTGGCCGTGGGACGCCTGTTGTTGGGTGTGGTGCTGAAGTGGGTGGTGGTGATCGCGGTACTGGCGATGGGTTTTGCCGGTTTCCACGTGCCGCCGCTGCCAATGCTGGTTGGGGTGCTCGCGGCGACGCTGGCTCTTCTGCCGGCCAATCTCTTGAATCGATGAAGGTGTCTTTCGTGAGTGAACAGACCGGTTCGGGCGGCCTGAACGAATACATCAAGCACCATCTCGGCCACAACACCTCTGAGGTGTTCGGGCAGAGCTTCCACGTCGATACGTGGGCGGTGAGCCTGGTGCTCGGTCTGGTGTTCCTGTTGTGGTTCGGCCTGGCGGCGCGCAAGGCGACCGCGGGCGTGCCCACCAAGGGCCAGGCATTCGTCGAGATGATCCTCGAGTTCATCGACGGCCAGGTCAAGGACACCTTCCACGGCGACCGCCGTTCGGTGACCCCGCTGGCGCTGACCATCTTCATGTGGGTCGTGTTCATGAACACGATGGACCTGATCCCGCTCGACCTGCCCGGTACGCTGATCAGCGCGACCGCCGGCGCCGAAGTCGCGCACCACACGTACTTCCGCATGGTCCCGACGGCCGACCTCAACACCACGTTCGCGCTGTCGGTGTCGGTGTTCTTCATCCTGATCGGCCACGCGCTCTCGGCCAAGGGCGCCATGGGCTTCGGCAAAGAGCTGCTGACCGCGCCGTTCCACGCGCACGGTCCGATGAAGTTCGCGCTGGTGCCGGTCAACCTCGTCATGAACATCATCGAGTGGCTGGTCAAGCCGGTTTCGCTCGCCATGCGACTGTTCGGCAACATGTACGGCGGCGAGCTGGTGTTCATGCTCATCGCCGGCCTGCTTGGCAGCTGGATCACCTTCGTGCCGGGCGTTCTCGCCAACACGGCCTGGGCGATCTTCCACATCCTGATCATCCTGCTGCAGGCCTTCATCTTCATGATTCTCACGGTCGTCTACATCGCCGGCGCCCGCGAAAGTCACTGATCGGACCTGCTGCACCCCGCGTCATCCCTTTCGTTTTTCCCTTCACCGTTTAGCAATACCTCTACCAGGAGAAGCACCATGGAGTTCATCGCCAACGTCCAGAGCCTGACCGCCATCGCGATCGGCATCATCATCGGCCTCGGCGCGCTGGGCGCTTGCCTCGGCATCGCGATCATGGGTTCGAAGTTCCTCGAATCCGCTGCTCGTCAGCCGGAGCTGGTGCCGATGCTGCAGGGTCGTATGTTCCTGCTCGCCGGCCTGATCGACGCGGCGTTCATCATCGGCCTCGCCGTGGCGCTGTTCTTCGCGTTCGCGAACCCGCTGATCGCCCCGCTGCAGGGCTGATCCGCACTGGCCCGCGCATAACGCGCGGACCAGGCATCCGGGCCGGCCACCAGGCCGGCCTCAGTCGAATTACGCCGAGGACCCGTCATGAATCCCAGTCTCATGACTTTCTTGGGCCAGATGATCTCTTTCGCGATCCTTGTCTGGTTCACGATGAAATTCATTTGGCCGCCGCTGAACGCGGCCATCGAAGAACGCCAGAAGAAGATCGCCGAAGGCCTGGCCGCTGCTGACAGCAGCCAGAAGGCTTTGGCGCAGGCCCAGCAGACCGCCGACGAGGCGCTCCGCGAAGCCCGCAGCAAGGCCAACGAGATCATCGACCAGGCGCACCACCGCGCCAATCAGATCATCGAGCAGGCCAAGACCGACGCCGTCGTCGAAGCCACCCGCCAGAAGGCGATGGCCGATGCCGAGATCGTCGCGTCCGCGAACCGTGCCCGCGAGGACCTGCGCAAGCAGGTGTCCACGCTGGCCGTCAGCGGTGCCGAGAAGCTGCTCAAGCGCGAGATCGATGCCAACGCCCACAAGGCGCTGCTCGACGAACTCGCGGCGCAGCTCTGAGCCGGGTGCGCTGAACGATGAGCCAGGCCCTGACCCTCGCCCGTCCCTATGCACGCGCCGCGTTTGCGGTGTCGCGCGAAGGCAACCGTTCCGCCGCATGGTCGCAGGCACTGGCGTTTGCCGCGCAGGTCGCTGCCGACCCGCGCGTGCAGGTGCTGCTGTCGCACCCGCAGCTGGCCGCCGCTGATGCGGTCGGCCTGCTCGCGGTCGATGGCGCCGACGAAACCGTCGCCCGCTTCCTCGAGCTGCTCGCCGACAACCACAGGCTGTCGCTGCTGCCGGAGATCGCCGGGTTGTTCGAGGAACTGCGCGCCGACGCCGACCGCGTGGTCAAGGCCAAGGTGACCGCGGCCAGCGAACTGCCGGCCGCCGAGCTCGAATCGATCAAGGCCGCGCTCAAGCAGCGCTTCGGCCGCGACGTCGAGATCGTGACCGCGATCGACGCGTCGCTGATCGGCGGCGCGGTGATCGACGCTGGCGAAGTGGTGATCGACGGCTCGCTCAAGGGCAAGCTCGCGCGCCTGCAGACCGCCCTGGCGGGCTAACACGCATACGTAGGGTGGGCTTCGGCCCACCGAACGCGATGGTGGGCCACGGCCCACCCTACTTTGGAAACGAACATGGCCACCTCCCAGCTCAACCCGTCCGAAATCAGCGAACTGATCAAGACCCGCATCGAGAAGGTCAAGCTGACCGCCGAAGCGCGCAACGAAGGCACCGTGACCTCGGTGTCCGACGGCATCGTGCGCATCCACGGTATCGCCGACGTGATGCAGGGCGAGATGATCGAGCTGCCGAACAACACCTACGCGCTTGCGCTGAACCTCGAGCGCGACTCGGTCGGCGCCGTGGTCCTGGGTGACTACGAGCACCTGCGCGAAGGCGACGTGGCCAAGACCACCGGCCGCATCCTTGAAGTGCCGGTCGGTCCGGAACTGTGTGGCCGCGTCGTCAACGCACTGGGCGAGCCGATCGACGGCAAGGGCCCGATCACCGCCACGCTGACCGCGCCGGTGGAGCGCGTCGCCCCGGGCGTGATCTGGCGCAAGTCGGTCGACCAGCCGGTCCAGACCGGTTACAAGACCGTCGACGCGATGATCCCGATCGGTCGCGGCCAGCGCGAGCTGGTCATCGGCGACCGCCAGACCGGCAAGTCGGCCCTGGCGATCGACGCGATCATCAACCAGAAGGGCACGGGCATTAAGTGCGTGTACGTTGCGATCGGCCAGAAGGCCAGCTCGGTCGCCAACGTCGTGCGTCGCCTGGAAGAAAACGGCGCGATGGCGCACACCATCGTGGTCGCCGCGACCGCTTCCGAGTCGGCCGCGATGCAGTACATCAGCGCCTACTCCGGCTGCACGATGGGCGAGTACTTCATGGACCGCGGCGAAGACGCGCTGATCGTGTACGACGACCTGTCCAAGCAGGCCGTTGCGTACCGCCAGATCTCGCTGCTGCTGAAGCGCCCGCCGGGCCGTGAAGCGTACCCGGGCGACGTGTTCTACCTGCACTCCCGCCTGCTCGAGCGCGCCGCGCGCGTGTCCGAGGAGTACGTCGAGAAGTTCACCAACGGTGCGGTGAAGGGCAAGACCGGTTCGCTGACCGCCCTGCCGATCATCGAGACCCAGGCCGGCGACGTCTCGGCGTTCGTTCCGACCAACGTGATCTCGATTACCGACGGTCAGATCTTCCTGGAAACCGACCTGTTCAACGCCGGCATCCGCCCGGCCGTGAACGCCGGTATCTCGGTGTCGCGCGTCGGTGGCGCGGCCCAGACCAAGATCGTCAAGAAGCTGTCGGGTGGCATCCGCATCGCGCTCGCCCAGTACCGTGAGCTGGCTGCGTTCGCGCAGTTCGCCTCGGACCTGGACGAAGCCACCCGCAAGCAGCTCGAGCGCGGCCAGCGCGTCACCGAGCTGATGAAGCAGAAGCAGTACGCGCCGATGTCGATCGCCAACCAGGCGCTGACGATCTACGCCGTCAACGAGGGTTACCTCGACGACATCGTGGTCGGCAAGCTGCTGGCGTTCGAAGAAGGCCTGCACGCGCACTTCGCCAACACCGCCGGTGAGCTGATCAGCACGATCAACAGCACCGGCAACTGGAACGACGACATCGAAGGCGCCTTCAAGAAGGGCATCTCCGAGTTCAAGGCAACCGGTACCTGGTAACGCGTAGGGTGGGCCCTGGCCCACCACACGAAAGAACGGTGGGCCACGGCCCACCCTACGGCGGCAGTTGATAGCGACAGCGAGCGAGACATGGCAGGCGGACGCGAAATCAAAACCAAGATCAAGAGCGTGCAGAACACCCGCAAGGTGACGCGCGCGCTCGAGATGGTCTCGGCCTCCAAGATCCGCAAGGCGCAGGATCGGATGAAGGTCTCGCGCCCGTATGCGCGCGTGATGAAGCAGGTGATCGGCCATCTGGCGCAGGCCAACTCCGATTACCAGCACCCGTACATGACCGAGCGCAAGGAAGTGAAGCGCGTCGGTTACGTGATCGTGTCTTCGGACCGCGGTCTGGCCGGCGGCCTCAACAACAACCTGTTCCGCAAGCTGCTCGGCGAGTTCCGCAAGTGGCAGGAGCAGGGCGTCGAGATCGACGTGGTCACCATCGGCCAGAAGGCCTCGGTGTTCTTCCGTCGCATCAAGGTCAACATGCTCGCGTCGGTGACGCACCTGGGCGACCAGCCCAAGCTCGAGCAGCTGATCGGCGTGGTCAAGGTGGTCCTGGACGGCTACAGCGCCGGCAATATCGACCGCGTGTTCGTCTGCTACAACGACTTCGTCAACACGATGGTGCAGCGCGCGGCGTTCGACCAGCTGCTGCCGCTGCCGGCATCGGACACGCCGGTCGCCAAGCACGACTGGGACTACATCTACGAGCCCGACGCCGAGACCGTCCTGAACCACGTGCTGACTCGCTACATCGAGTCGCTGGTGTACCAGGCGGTGCTCGAGAACGTCGCCTCCGAGCATGCCGCGCGCATGGTCGCGATGAAGTCGGCGTCCGACAACGCCACCAAGCTGATCGGCACGCTGCAGCTGGTCTACAACAAGGCTCGCCAGGCCGCGATCACGCAAGAGATCTCGGAAATCGTCGGCGGCGCCGCAGCGGTCTGACCACCGCGGCTTGAACAACCCCATCCATGCGGGCGCAGTTCGCGGTCGCAAACCAGCTTTAAGTTACGAGGAAACAGCAATGAGCCAGGGCAAGATCGTTCAGATCATCGGTGCCGTTGTCGACGTCGAGTTCCCGCGCGGATCCGTGCCGAAGGTGTACGACGCGCTGAAGGTCGACAACACCGAGATCACGCTGGAAGTGCAGCAGCAGCTCGGCGACGGCGTCGTGCGCACGATCGCGCTCGGTTCCACCGACGGCCTCAAGCGCAACCTGGTCGCCACCAACACCGGCAACGCGATCTCGGTGCCGGTCGGCGCCGGTACGCTGGGCCGCATCATGGACGTGCTCGGTCGCCCGATCGACGAAGCCGGTCCGGTCGACGCGTCGGCGCATTGGGAAATCCACCGCGCGGCCCCGTCATACGAAGAGCAGTCCTCGGCCAACGACCTGCTGGAAACCGGCATCAAGGTCATCGACCTGATGTGCCCGTTCGCCAAGGGCGGCAAGGTCGGCCTGTTCGGCGGCGCCGGCGTCGGCAAGACCGTCAACATGATGGAACTCATCAACAACATCGCCAAGGCGCACTCGGGTCTGTCCGTGTTCGCCGGCGTGGGCGAGCGTACCCGCGAGGGCAACGACTTCTACCACGAGATGAAGGACTCCAACGTCCTGGACAAGGTCGCGATGGTGTACGGCCAGATGAACGAGCCGCCGGGCAACCGCCTGCGCGTCGCGCTGACCGGCCTGACCATGGCCGAGTACTTCCGTGACGAGAAGGACGCCAGCGGCAAGGGCAAGGACGTGCTGCTGTTCGTCGACAACATCTACCGCTACACGCTGGCCGGTACCGAAGTGTCGGCACTGCTGGGCCGCATGCCGTCGGCCGTGGGTTACCAGCCGACCCTCGCCGAGGAAATGGGCGTCCTGCAGGAGCGCATCACCTCGACCAAGACCGGCTCGATCACCTCGATCCAGGCCGTGTACGTTCCCGCGGACGACCTGACCGACCCGTCGCCGGCCACCACCTTCGCCCACCTCGACGCCACCGTCGTGCTGTCGCGTAACATCGCCTCGCTGGGTATCTACCCGGCGGTCGATCCGCTCGACTCCACCTCGCGCCAGCTCGACCCGAACGTGATCGGCAACGAGCACTACGACACCGCGCGCAAGGTCCAGGCGACGCTGCAGAAGTACAAGGAACTGAAGGACATCATCGCCATCCTGGGCATGGACGAGCTGTCGGAAGAAGACAAGCAGGCCGTGTCGCGGGCGCGAAAGATCGAGCGCTTCTTCTCGCAGCCGTTCCACGTCGCCGAAGTGTTCACCGGCTCGCCGGGCAAGTACGTGTCGCTGAAGGACACGATCCGCGGCTTCAAGGGCATCGTCGAAGGCGAGTACGACCACCTGCCGGAGCAGGCGTTCTACATGGTCGGCGGCATCGAGGAAGCGGTCGAGAAGGCGAAGAAGATCACCGGCTGATCCAGTCGGGAATCGGGATTCGAGACTAGGGATTCGTAATCGCGGGATCTCGTCGGCGCCAGGGCCCATGCCCTGGCATGCGACGACGTTCCGACCACGAATCCCGTTGACGAGCAAAGCGAGAAAAGAATGGCCTCCACCTTCCGTTGCGACATCGTCAGCGCCGAGCACGAGATCTTCCACGGCGACGCGACCCTGCTGGTCGCCACCGGTGAGATGGGCGAGCTCGGTGTCGCGCCCAAGCATGCGCCGCTGATCACCCGCCTCAAGCCGGGCAAGGTCGTGGTGACCCTGCCGAACGGCGAGCAGCTCGACTTCGCCATCACCGGCGGCATTCTCGAAGTGCAGCCCACCGTCGTCACCGTGCTGGCTGACACCGCCGTGCGTGCCCAGGACATCGACGAAGCGTCGGTCCGTGCCGCCAAGGAAGAAGCCGAGCGCATCCTGGCCGGTCGCGCCGAGAAGATGGAAATCGCCGAGGCCCAGGCCAAGCTCGTCGAGGCCCTGGTGCAGCTGCAGGCGCTCGAGCGCCTGCGCAAGAGCATGAAGCACTGATTGCCGCATCGGCATCGTTGCAGTAAAGAACGCCGGCCCAGCGCCGGCGTTCTGCTTTCTTGGGGTCGCCATCTGCTCGCGCCGACGTGCACGACCGTACAAACCGCGCGCACGACCGACCCGCGTCTATCGGCGACTGCCGCGCCTGACGCGGGGTTCCGTCAGCGAGGGAAAGCATTCGGTGGCGCGCGGCGCCCAAGCGCCGTCCACCTGTTACGCGGCTCCCCAGCGGGTCCGCCTGTCACGCGGCGCCCAAGAAGCGCCGCGGTCGTCGGCCCGAAGCCGAGCTCAGCGCTTGTAGATCCAGTTGCGCGACAGCACGAAGCTGAGACCCGCCAGGGCCACTTCCACGGCAGGCTTCGCCAGCCAGGCTCCACGCAATCCGATCGCACCGTTGATTGTGCTGAGCGACCAGGTGCTGAGTGCGGTGTTGACCATCCACATCAGCACGAACCTGCCCAGTTGGCGCCGACCGACCCGCGTGTCCTCGCTGGCAAACGTGATGCGGCCGTTGAGCCAGAACCCCAGCATCGCACCGCTGACGCGTCCGGCCAGATTGGCCGGTTCAACCGGCACGCCGGCGTGGCTCAGTCCCATCATCACGGTGCAATCGATCACCCACTGAAGCAAGCCGATCGCGAGGAAGTGACGTCCCTGCCGCGTCAGGCTCATGCGCGGTCCCGCGACGCGTGGTGTTGACCGCACACACGGCGCCAGACGCAGCCGGGGCCGACACGGATGACGAGGCGGGTTGTCGTGAGGTGGGTGTTCAGCACCGCGGCATCCTAGCAGCCGCCCGGCGGATAGAATTAACGCTTGTCCGCCAAGAACCCGGAGCCCGCATGAGCGCACCGCTGCACGTCGTCATTCTCGCCGCCGGCGAAGGCAAGCGCATGAAGTCGGCGCTGCCGAAAGTGCTGCAGAAGATCGCGGGCAAGTCGATGCTCGGGCACGTGATCGACACGGCGCGTGCCCTGCAGCCTGCCGGCATCCACATCGTCTACGGTCATGGCGGCGAGCACGTGCGCGATGCGTTCGACGACCAACCGGATCTGCACTGGGCCGAACAGGCGCAGCGGCTCGGCACCGGACATGCGCTGCAACAGGCCATGCCGAACGTGCCGCAGGACGCGCGCGTGCTGGTGCTGTACGGCGACGTTCCGCTGATCGCGGCCGACACGCTGACGCGCCTGCTTTCCGCGCCCGGTCGCATTGCGGTGCTGGTGGCCGACCTGGCCGATCCAACCGGCTATGGCCGCATCGTGCGCGATGCCGAGGGTCGCGTGCGCTGCATCGTCGAACACAAGGACGCCACCGACGAGCAACGCGAGATCCGCACCGTCAATACCGGCATCGTCGTCGCCGACGGCGAGCCCCTGCGTCGCTGGCTGGAGCACCTTGGCAACGACAACGCGCAGGGCGAGTACTACCTGACCGACGTGTTCGCCGCCGCCGCCGATGAGTTCAGCGCGGCCGAAATGGTCCACGTGGCCGATCCGATCGAGGTCGAGGGAGCCAACGACCCGTGGCAGCTCGCCCAGCTGGAGCGCGCGTTCCAGCGCCGCGCCGCGCGTGCCCTGTGCCTGGCTGGCGCCCGCCTGGCCGACCCCGCGCGGATCGACATCCGCGGCGAGGTCAGCGTCGGCAACGACGTGGAGATCGACGTCGACGTGGTGCTGGAGGGCAAGGTGGAACTCGCCGACGGCGTGCGCATCGGACCGTTCTGCCGAATCCGCAATGTCACGCTCGGGCCGGGCACCGAAGTCGCGGCGCATTGCGACATCGATGGCACGGTGGTCGAAGGCGCCGCCAGGATCGGTCCTTTCGCGCGCCTGCGCCCGGGTACGGTGCTGGCCGACGGCGCGCGCATCGGCAATTTCGTGGAAACCAAGAACACGCGCTTCGGCGTCGGCAGCAAGGCCAACCACCTCAGCTACATCGGCGACGCGGAGGTTGGCAGCGCGGTCAACATCGGTGCGGGCACCATCACCTGCAACTACGACGGTGTGAACAAGTTCGTCACCACGATCGGTGACGGCGCCTTCATCGGCTCCAACTCCTCGCTGATCGCACCGGTTTCCATCGGCAACGACGCCACCATCGCCGCCGGCTCGGTGATCACCCGTGACGCGCCGGCCGACAAGCTCAGCGTGGCGCGCGCGCGACAGACCACGATCGAGGGATGGAGGCGGCCGGTAAAGCAGCCCAAGTGATGCGCACCGTCGTGACATGGATGGCCGTCTGACGAGAGCTGCATCGCGACCTCCACGGCAGGCACTGCACAACGAAGGCCGCCGCGTGATCCTGGCGTTGGCACGGCTCCAACTGACTGTCGCATCCGCATGCAGCGCCGGGCGCGCTGCTCATCCCTCGGTGCCGATCCTCCGGCTCAATCGGGCAGCACCATCGACACGCACAGCCCACCGCCTTCCCGGTTGAGCAGGGCGATGCGGCCGCCGTGGGCTTCGGCGATCTCCCGCGCTAGGGCCAGGCCCAGGCCCGTGCCGTTGCGCTTGGTCGAGTAGAACGGCAGCAAGGCGTTGGCGAGCACCGCTTCGTTCATGCCGGTGCCGCGGTCGAGGACGTCGATTCGCCAGGCGTCCGGCGCGCGACGCAGACCGAGTTTGACCTCGTGCTCGGGCGAGCCGGATTCGTGCGCGTTCTTGAGCAGGTTCAGCAGGCCCTGTTCGAGCTGCGCGGTGTCGACGCGCGCGCTGCCGTCACCGCCGTCGCCGCCGTAGGTGCGTTCGTCGAACTCGAACGCGACCTGGCTGCGCAACTGCGCGAGGAAGTGCGCCCAGCCGATCGGTTCCAGGCGCGGCGAGGGCAGTTTGGCGAAGCGCGCGTAGTCGCGGATGAAGCCCTCGAGGTGGCGCGCGCGGTCCTCGATGGTCGCCAGCGCAGTGGGTAGTTTGTCGTGCTGGCCGCGGCGCAGCAGTTCTGCGCCGGAATGGGCAAGCGAGGCGATCGGCGCCAGCGAGTTATTGAGCTCGTGGCTGATCACGCGGATCACCTTCTTCCAGGTCTGCACTTCCTGTCGGCGCAGCTCGGCGGTGAGCTGTCGCAGCAGCACCAGCTCGTGACGGCGGCCGTTGAGCCGGAACTGGCGTCGCGACAGGTGGTAGATGTCCTCGTGATCCTCGTCGCCCACCGTGAACATGCCATCGCCACCGCGTTCGAACGCGTCGCGCACGGCGTCTGGCGCGCGGGCGAGCAGATCGTCGAAGGTCTGGCCCTCCAGCCGATGGCCGTCGCCGAGCATCTTGCGGGCGGCGATGTTGGCGTGGACTACGTGGCGGCTCGGATCCACCAGCACCATCGCCACCGGCGTGTTCTGCACCATCGTGTCGAGCAGCAACTCACGTTGCACCAGTGCCAGTCGCTGATCGCGCAGCGCATCGCCCAGCGCGTTGTGGCTGTCGACCAGCTCGCGCAGCTCGCCCCTGCCGTGCCACGACAGGCCGAAGCTGTAGTCGCCGTCGCGGTAACTGGCCACGCTGCCGGCCAACGCGCGGAACAGTGCATTCATGGGCGCGAACGCGCGCTGCACGTGGTAGACCAATGCCGGCAGCAGCAGGGCAAGCGCCGTTGCGGCGGCCAGCCAGCGGTTGCCGATCCAGTCCGACAGCAGCAGCGTCAGCGCGATGGCGACGCACATGTAGAACAACGCGATGGCACTGAACACCAGGCTCAGTGGCAGCCATTGGCGGAAACGCGACCAGGCGCTCATCGCGCGCGCCTCCGCGGCGACGTCGGCATCGGCGATCCGGGTGGGGGCAATCGGTGGTTCATGTGCGCTCGATTCCCAGCCGTTCCATGCGCCGGTACAGCGCCTGGCGCGACAGGCCGAGTTCGGCCGCGGCCTGCGCCAGCACGCCGCCGTGCCGGTGCAGCGCCGATTCGATGACGTCGCGATCGGGCTCTTCCGCCGCGGCGGCGGCGGGCGCGCTGGTGGCGGCGGTGGTGGGAGTCGACGGCAGACCCAGGTCGGCCGCCGTGATCACCTCGCCGCGCGCAAGCAGCAAGGCGCGCTGCAGCGTGTTGCGCAGTTCCCGGACGTTGCCTGGCCAGCGGTGCGCGAGCAGGGCGCGCTCGGCGTCTTCGCTGAGCCGGCGCGTGCCGTTGCCATTGCCGGCAGACGGTTGCAGGCTGGCGAGGAAGTGCCAGGCCAGCGGCAGGATGTCGTCGACGCGCCCGGCCAGCGGCGGCACGTCGACCTGGATGGTGTTGAGGCGGTAGTAGAGGTCTTCGCGGAAGCGCCCGTCGCGGATCATCGACGGCAGGTCGGCGTTAGTCGCGCTGATCACGCGCACGCGCACCTGGCGCTCCCGGTTGGAGCCCAAGCGCTCGAAGCGGCCGGTTTCGAGCACGCGCAGCAGCTTCATCTGCCCGGCCGCCGGCAGGTTGCCGATTTCGTCGAGGAACAACGTGCCACCGTCGGCCGCCTCGAACTTGCCTTCGCGCGCCTTGTTGGCGCCGGTGTAGGCGCCGGCGTCGGCGCCGAACAGCTCGGCCTCGATCAGTTCGGCCGGTAACGCCCCGCAATTGACGGTGACGAACGGTCCGGACTTCACCGACGAATTGGCCTGCACGATCTCGGCGATCTTTTCCTTGCCCGCGCCGTTTGCGCCGGTGATCAGCACCGGTACGTCGGCACGCGCCACCTGCCCGGCCAGCTCGACCACGCGCGCGATCTCGTCGGAGGCGAACACCAGCCCCCGCAGGTCGTAGCGGGCGGCCAGTTCGCGCTGCGCGCGACGGCGCTGGCCGTGCAGGCGGGAGACCTCGCGCGTGCTGGCCGACAGCTCGAGCAGGTTCTCGACGCTGGCCAGCAGCTTCTGGTCGTCCCAGGGCTTGGCAAGGTAGTCGGCCGCGCCGGCCTTGGCCAGGTCGACGGCAATCTCCAGGTGCGTCCACGCCGTCAGCAGGATGATTGGCAGGTCGGGATGACGCGCGCGGATGGCGCGGAACAGCGCGACGCCTTCCTCGCCGGAGGTGGTGTCGGCGGTGAAATTCATGTCCTGCACCACCAGGTCGATGTCCTCCCGCGCCAGCACCTGCAGACCTTCCTCGGGCGACTGCGCGATGCGCGTGTCGATCTCGCGCAGGCCGAACAGCATGTCCAGCGCCGTGCCGACCGCGGGGTTGTCGTCGATCACCAGGACTGTGCGCATGGAGTTCCGTTCAGTGCGATGGGGGTGCGCGGCGCGAGCCGGCGCGCGCGGTATCGTCGAAAGTATAGCCAGCGCCCGTGCTGGCGATCGGCGCATTGGCGCGGCGTGGCGATGGCGTCGGCGCAGTGAAGCCCTTCGCGTCGATGCGCGTTGCGCGGCGGGGGCCGCGGCGGCATCTGCGGCGCCGCGGACGGGCTTGTCGCGGCCCCGGGAACGGCCCGGCCCCGTCCCGCCCAGCCGAGGCTGGACGGGACGGAGACCGACCCGGAGAGACCTGTCGCCGAAGTGAACTAGATCGAACGCGTCGCCACCGCCGGTGGCACTGCCGCCGCGCGTCGCGCGGGGCCGAACACCGCCAGCTGGCCAAGCAGCCACAACGCCACCGCGCCGACCGGCAGGTAGATCGCCGGCAGGCGCGGCAGTTCGTAGTGCTGCATCAGCAACTGGTTGATCCCGTAGGCCATCAGCATCCCGATCACGATGCCCAGCGTGGCCAGCAGGAAGTTCTCGGTCTGGAAGTAACGCAGCACCTGTCCGCGTGTCGCACCCAGTGCGCGACGGATGCCGATCTGCTTGGTGCGCTGCTGCACCCAGAAGCTGGCCAGGCCGACGATGCCCAACGCCGTGACCACCAGCAGCGAGACGCACACCGCAATCAGCAACCAGGCCATCGAACGGTCCTGCTGGTAGTACGTTGCGCGCATTTCCTCAAGCGTCTTCTGGTCGGTGATGATGCGACGCGGATTGATGCGCTCCAGTGTTGCCACGGCCGCCTTCAGCACTTCCGCACGCCGCGCCGGGTCGCTGACGCGCAGCAGGTAGTTGCCGCTGCGGTCATAGGGCATGCGCAATGGCAGAACCGTCGCGTACTCGTGCGCCGTCTGCCCGTCCTGTTCGTTCGGGCGAACCAGGTGATCGACCACACCGACCACGCGCACCGGATCGTCACCGGCATGGAAGGTCTTGCCGACCGCAGACTGGCCGGGGAACAGCTTCTCGGCCATCGAGCGGGTGATGATCCCCACCGACGCATGGGCCTTGGAGTTGGGCGCAGTGATGACAGACCACTCCAGGAACTCGTCGGGCTTGAAGCCCCGGCCGGCGATCAGGTTCAGTCCCAGCGTGTCCGTCAGCTGGTCGTCGGCAAAGTACAGCGTGGTTTCGAGGGTGGGCACGGTCTGCTCGCTGGTGAGCATGACCGACGTGTTCCAGGAGCTGTTGCCGTACGGCATCGCGTTGACCGACGAGGCGGCCTTGACGCCGGGCAGGCTGCGCAGCGCCGCCAGGTCGGTGCGGGTCAACGCCTCGCCGTTGTCGCTGGTGCCGATGCCGGTCAGCTGGATGCGCACGATCTCGTTCTCGGCGATGCCGCTGGGGCGATCCATGCGTTCGAGCCGGCCGCTGATCAGGAACACGGCATTGCAGATGATGGCGCAGCTGAGGGCGATCTCGAGAACGATCAGCGCGGCGGCGGTCTTGTGCCGGCGCAGGGCCGACAGGATGGGGCGGATGTCCATGGCGGGCCTCAGTGGCTCTTGAGCTGGATGGCGGGCGTGACCTGGCAGGCGCGCCAGGCCGGCAACAGGCCGGCAAGCAGGCTGGCGGCGATTGCCAGAGCGAAGGTGGTCAGCAGCATCGTCGGGTCCAGGCGGGCCAGTTCGGCGTAGCTGCTGGGTTGCTGACGCACGGCCCACAGGCCCAGCCACGCCAATCCCAGGCCGAGGATGCCGCCGGCCAGGCCGACCGTGCCGGCCTCGATCAGGCATTGCGCGAAGATCGCCCGGCGCGACGCACCCAGGGCGCGACGCACGCCGATCTCGCTGCTGCGCCGCAGGAACTTGGCCAGCAGCAGGCCGACCGTGTTGAGCAGGCACACCATCAGGAAGCCCAGCGCGAGCCAGGTCTGCAGGCGCACATCGCTGGGCACGAATTTGTTGAACTCCAGATACTCGGGCAGGCTGCGCAGGCGCACGTTGGTCGGGCGCAGGTAGCGGCCGGCGGCGCGTTGCTGGTCGGAGTAGTTGCCGAGGTATTGGCGGTACTGCGCGACCTTGGCCGGGCTGTCCAGCTGCACCCAGTACTGGATCCACACGCACGGTGAATTGACGCCGGTATTGCCTTCGGGGTCTTCGCTTTCCTTGCCGTCGTTCCAGCAGCTCATGCTGCCGTTGCGGCTCAGCTTGAGGTCACGCGAGGTCGAGAACGGCAGGAACACCGGCTCGACTTCGCCGTAACCGTCGTTGGAGGCGAACATGTCGTAGAACTTCGGCACCGGGCGCCACGTGTCCAGCACGCCGACGATGCGGAAATCCGTGCCTTCCAGGCGCACCGACTTGCCGACACTGTTGGCGCCGTCGAACAGTTTCTCGTTGAGCGCCTTGTCGATCACCGCGACGCGGGCGCGCTTGTCGTCTTCCACGCTGCTCCAGCCGGTGCCGTACAGGAACGGCGCGTCGAACATCGCGAAGAAGTCGGCCGAGGTGTAACGCGCGTCCATCGAGAACGGCGACAGCCCTTCGCGCTGCGGTTCGAGGCCCACAAAACCGCCGGTCATCATCGCCTGGCGGTCGCCGCGCTTCTCGCGCAGCATCTTCTCCGCGTCGAAGCGCGTGAGCTGGTCAACCGGCTCCGCGCCCGGCGTGTGGTCGTCCATGCCCTCGGGATCGAGCTGCGGGTAGAACAGCGTGTGGCTGCGACCGGGCATCGGATCGCCGGACAGCACGTGGAAAACGGTCAGGGTGGTCATGCTGGCGCCGATGCCCAGCGCGATGGCAAACACCATCAACGCGGTCAGCACCTTGTTGCGGCGGAAGCTGCGCAACGCGAGATCGAGGTAGTAGCCGAACATGGCGATGCCCTCAGGCGACCGGGGTGGATTCGGCGGCATCGGCGAGCTGGCGCGCACGCACCAGGTTCGGTTCGACGCTCAGGTCGGTGGCCATGCCGTCGACGATGTGCACGTTGCGCTGCGCGCGCGCGGCCAGCTCGGGGTCATGGGTCACCATCACGATGGTGGTGCCGGCGGCGTTGATCTCCTCCAGCAGTTCCATCACGCCGCGCGCCATCTGCGAGTCCAGGTTGCCGGTGGGTTCGTCGGCGAGCAGCAGGCGCGGGCTGCCGGCCAACGCACGCGCGATCGCCGCGCGCTGCTGCTGGCCGCCCGACAGCTCGGCCGGGTAGTGCTTCATGCGCGAGCCCAGGCCAACGCGGCCCAGTGCGTCCTCGATGCGCTGACGGCGCTCGGCCGACGAGATGCCGCGGTAACGCAGCGGCACGTCGACGTTGTCGAACAGATTGAGGTCGGGGATCAGGTTGAAGCTCTGGAAGATGAAGCCGATCTTGCGATTGCGCAGCCGCGAACGGGCATCGTCGGACAGGCCGCTGACGTCTTCGCCATCGAGCTTGTAGACGCCACCGGTGTAGGTCTCCAACAGGCCGGCGATGTTGAGGAAGGTGGTCTTGCCCGAGCCCGACGGGCCGGTGACCGCAACGAACTCGCCTTCGCGCACGTGCAGGTCGAGCGCGCGCAGCGCATGCGTTTCGACCAGTTCGGTGCGGTAGACCTTGGTGACGGCGTTCATGTGCAGCATGTCGAGCTCCGTAGGGCGGTGTGTGGACGATCGGATGGGTGGATCGAGGGCGTGGATCGGAAGCGTGGATCGAGCGCGTGCGGTGCAGGGAGCGCGCGGCCCTCAGCGCACGCGCAGCGTCGCCGGGAACTCGTTGCGCGGGCGGTAGCGGTGCAGGTTCCAGCGCGGAGCCGAAGCAGGCCTGGCGACGTGGGGAGTGAGCTGCGAGGCGGCGAACAATTCGCTGATGCGCGGGGGAACGGCGTCGGCGATGTCCTGGGCGGTCCAATGCGGGCGGTACGGGAAGGCGTTGGTGGTGTTCATGATCATTCTCCTGAGATGCGGATGCGTTGCGCATCGCCGAACTGGTCGCTGCCGGAAACCACGATGCGGTCGCCGGGTTGGGCGCCGTCGACGATCTCGACGGCATTGAGGCTGCTGGCGCCGACGCGCATCGGGCGCTTCACCGCGACGCTGCCATCCATCACGTAGGCGCTGTTGCCGCCGCCGGTTTCGACGAACGGGCCGCGCTCGACCATCAGCACGTTGCGGCGGGTGTCGAGCACGATGCGTGCGCTCAGACGCTGGTTCTGGCGAAGGCCCGGCGGTTGTGTGTCCTTGAAGCGCAGGCGGCCGGTGACCTCGCCCGACACGACTTCCGGCGACACCGCCGACACCGCGCCGGCAAAGGTCTTGCCGTTGCTTTCCAGCTGCGCCGGCATGCCGATCGCGAGGTCCCGGGCAAAGCTTTCCGGCACCTTGATCTCGACCTCGAAGCGGCTCAGGTCGACCACGCTCAGCAGAGGTGCGTTGATGGCGACGTTGGCGCGCTGCGCCACCTGTACCTGGCCGACCTGGCCGTCGAACGGCGCGCGCAAGGTCAGCGCGTCGACCTGGCGTTGCAGTTCGGCCACGACCGCGCGCTGGCGGTCGGCCAGCAGGCGCTTGTTGCGCGTGTCCAGGCCGGCGCCCTGGTCCTGCAGGCCGAAGTCACTGCGCGCGTGCACCAGGCCGAGGTCGGCCTTCTTCAGCAGATCCTGCGAGCGCGCGACGTCGATCTGCGCAACGGCGCCGCCGTCGAACGCGCGCTGGTTGCGCTCCAGGTCGCGCACCGCGGCCTGGCGGTCGATCTGTGCCTGGTCGAGCAGCTTGCGGGCGTTGGCGCGCGTCATGCGGGCATCGAGCGCCGCGCGACCGGCTTCGGCCTCCAGGCTGGCGAGCGTGGCCTGCTCCTGGGCCAGCGCGCTGCGCAGCTCGGGGCTGTCGATCTCGGCCAGCGCCTGGCCTTGCTTGACCGCGTCGCCGGCCACCACCTTCAGCGTCACCGTGCCGCCGGCGATCGCGTAGAGCACCGGGCTGTTGGCGGCGATCACGCGGCCGTCGGCGGAGATGTCGCGCACCAGATCGCCGCGCTCGACGGTGGCGATGCGCACGCGGCTGGCATCGAGCGAACGGCCGCCCGAGCTCCAGCCCGCCAGCAGCCAGGCCGACGCCAGCAGCAGCGTCCCGCCGCCAGCGGCAGCAAGCATCCACTGCCGGCGGCGGCGCGCATTCGGGGCGGTGGCGGCAAGTACGTGGTCCTGGGCGGAAGTGTCGCGGATGCTCATCGGATCGGTGCCGTGTGTGGATGGGGCCGTGGTGGCCGTCACTGGTACCCAAAGCACATCCCGTGCCAACCGCCAAGACACTGAAAACATTGCAGATGTTGCCGGCGCCACCGCCGTCCACCGTCTCGCGGACGCGTCCGCCGGACAGCCCGGTCGGCGCCGCGGACAGTGCCCGGACGTCGCGCGGACGGCCCGGACAACGCGCCCAGATGAGGGCGGACACGGTGACCGGGCGCCAGAGTCCGCGTGGCCGGGCGCGAGGATCGACGCGGTAGAATGGCCCTCCCCAGCAAACACGGAAGCCCCCATCCATGTGTGGAATCGTTGGCGCGATCGCCGATCGTGATGTCGTACCGGTCCTCATCGAAGGCCTGAAGCGGCTCGAATACCGCGGTTACGATTCGGCCGGCATCGCCGTGTTCGATGGCAGTGAGATGCGCCGCGTGCGCCGTACCGGCCGCGTTGCCGAGATGGAAGCGGCCGCGCAGGCCGAGCACTTCGCCGCGACCCTGGGTATCGGCCACACCCGCTGGGCAACGCACGGCGGCGTCACCGAGGCCAATGCGCATCCACACGTGAGCTTTGGGGAGCTCGCCGTGGTGCACAACGGCATCATCGAGAACCACGAACAGCAGCGCGAGCGCCTGCGTGCCGCCGGCTACACGTTCGAGTCGCAGACCGACACCGAAGTCATTGCCCACCTCGTGCACTTCCATCAGCAGAAGGGCATGGACCTGCTGGTCGCCGTGCAGACGGCGGTGCGTGAGCTGGTCGGCGCTTACGCCATCGCCGTGGTCAGCAAGCGCGAGCCCGGCCGCCTGGTTGCCGCGCGCATGGGCTGCCCGCTGCTGGTGGGCCTGGGCGAGGGCGAGAACTTCGTCGCCAGCGACGTCTCGGCGATCATCCAGGCCACCCGTCGCGTGATCTTCCTCGACGAAGGCGATACCGTCGACGTGCGCCGCGACGGCGTGCAGGTGTTCGACGGCAACGGCAACAAGGTCGATCGCGAGGTGCACGTCTCCGATGTGTCGTTGGCCTCGCTTGAACTCGGTCCGTACCGCCACTTCATGCAGAAGGAAATCCACGAACAGCCGCGCGCGATTGCCGACACGATCGAGGCGGTGATGGCCAGCGGCTTTTCGGCGCAGCTGTTCGGCAAGGACGCCGGCGACGTGCTGGCCGATGTCGACGGCGTTCAGATCCTCGCCTGCGGCACCAGCTACTACGCCGGCCTGACCGCGCGCTACTGGATCGAGTCGATCGCCGGCCTGCCGTGCTCGGTCGAGATCGCCAGCGAGTATCGCTACCGCGCCGCAGTCGCCAACCCCAGGCACCTGGTGGTGACGATCTCGCAGTCGGGCGAAACGCTCGACACGATGGAGGCGCTCAAGTACGCCAAGTCGCTGGGCCACGACCGCACGCTGTCGATCTGCAACGTGCCCGAGAGCGCGATCCCGCGCGCCAGTCGGCTGGTCTACTACACCCGCGCCGGCGCCGAGATCGGCGTGGCCTCGACCAAGGCCTTCACCACGCAGCTGGTGGCGCTGTTCACCCTGACCTGCACGCTGGCCAAGCTGCGCGGCCGTCTCGATGCCGCCCAGGAAGCCTCCTACCTGGATGCGCTGCGCCATCTGCCGGGCAGCGTGCAACACGCGCTCAACCTGGAGCCGCAGATCAGCGCCTGGGCCGAGCGTTTCGCGCCCAAGCAGCACGCGCTGTTCCTCGGTCGCGGCGTGCACTACCCGATCGCCCTGGAAGGCGCGCTCAAGCTAAAGGAAATTTCCTACATCCACGCCGAAGCCTACCCGGCCGGTGAGCTCAAGCACGGTCCGTTGGCGCTCGTCGACGCGGCAATGCCGGTAGTGGTGATCGCGCCCAACGACAGCCTGTTGGAGAAGGTGAAATCCAACATGCAGGAAGTGCGCGCGCGCGGCGGCGAGCTGTTCGTGTTCACCGACGAGGACAGCGAGTTCAGCGCCTCCGAAGGCGTGCACGTCATCCGCGCACCGCGCCACGTCGGCGTGCTGAGCCCGATCGTGCACACCGTGCCGGTGCAGCTGCTGGCCTACCACGTCGCCCTGGCACGCGGCACCGACGTCGACAAGCCGCGCAACCTGGCCAAGTCGGTGACGGTGGAGTAAGCCAGAAGCCCGGATAGTCCAATCAAACCCCGACGACCCCGCCTTCATCGGCGGGGTTTTCGTTTGGTGGGCGGCGGTTGTATAACCGGACCCGACGTCCGTCGATCAGGTGGTTGTCGGCAATGGAAACTTGGCAGCCCGTGACGCAAGACGAACTCGAGTCGCTCATTACGACTCAGCTCGCCGATTGCTCGCTTGAGCAGCAGCAACTCTTTGAGCGCTGCAAGGTCGCGCCACGCCTCGTCCAAATCGATCGGGGCGGAAACGTCGAGAGTGTGTATGTAGTGGCTCAGGCCGGCCGCCTAGTGATGTACTACGAGGACGTCGAGGAGGGCTTCAACATTTCCCCGCTATCACCCGGTGGCGCGCTCACGTCGCCTGGCCACGAGCAGTGGGATCTGCGTGATGCGTTCAGGCACTTGGTTGCGGCCGAGCATTCATCCAATCCGAAGTCGCCTCGCGAGCGTCAGCCACCAATGCAGGTCAATCGCATGCCAAGTCCCCAATACTTGATCGCTCACGCATGCTTTGACTGCCGCAAGAGCTTCAAGGTTGCGCCGCGTCCTGAGCGCGAGGCGGTTTGTCCCAACTGTGGCGGCCAACTACACGAGATGGGGCGCTCGTTCAAAGCTCCGTCGGCTGCAGACGCCGAGCAGTGGGCCAAGGTGCAAGCTCTGTACAACGCGGGTTTCCGATTCTTCAGCTATCGCAGCGTCTCGGGGCCGCCCCTGCCGGAAAGGCTCTCGGAAGTTGAGGCGTTCATCCGTGACAACCCGGCGCATCCACTCCGCGTGGCGGCACCCAACGAATCAGTCGAGCCGAAGCCGCTTGGCGGCTCGGCTTGATTCAGGCGCTTGGCCTTCATGACCGAGAACATTGTCGATCTGGAAAAGAGACTCCTGGCTGCAGCTCTTTTCGAGCTTCGGTGCTTCTTGCCCCACACATCGACCCCGTCGGACCGTCCTCACTGAGGCTTAGCCATTCGTCCACGCCGAAGCCGCTTGGCGGCTCGGCCTAGTTCAGGCATCAGGACCCAATGTCATCCATGCACCTGGAGACACACGTGCGCATCGTGACCTTGCTCAGCGCAGTCCTACTGCTGGCGGGCTGCACCAACGACGTTCTTGACGCGGACTACCCGACCACCTCTGACGCCGTGGCGGACGGGGCTATTGAACGCGGCTGGATTCCCGTGTGGGTTCCTTCAACCGCGACGGGCCTGCGAGAGGTTCACAGCGTAGACAACAATCAGAGCGCGCTCGCGTTCTCTCTTCCCCAGACTGGATGGCGCCCGCCGGCACCGTGTCGCCCCGCCTCGGGAGGCGAGTCCCCTGAGCCGGCCATTGACCGCCCATGGATTCCTGCATCGCAGAACCTGGCAGCGTCATACGATTTCTACAGCTGCCCGTCGGGTCTCCCAGCACCTATGCTCGAGGTCGTGGCAGTGCAGCGTGGCGGGCGGCATGTTCTTCACTGGCGAGCGTTTTCCCGCTGACAAATCTTGCGAGCCGATGCCGCTTCGCTACTTGGTTCATCGGTTTGGTAACGCGTCGTTTGGTCAGGTCCCGGTCGTCGCGTTGCGGCGCCGGCTCAATTCAGGCGTTGAGCCACGATGACGGATGCTGCACTCGTCGATGTCATTCGGACTTACAGCCACGCCAACGGTGGCGCCATCGCGACTGCCGAGAGGGAGCTCTTCAGCCAGCACTGGCTGAAGGATCTGATTCCGCTGTTGGTCCAGGCCTTTCCCAGCATAAAGCGGAGTGCTGGTCGTATCGCCATACTCGCAAGGCTGCTCCGATCAACCAGAGATTGCCCTGACGTCGTGCCACTCGCGATCGGCGCATTGTCAGACCGCGCGTATCTCGTCCGGGAGCTTGCTTGTTCCATCCTTGCCTATTCCCTTCGCCGTGACGTGATTCCCAGCCTCCAATCCGTGGTGGAGCGCGGGGATCCAAAAACCTGCGCGGATGCCATGGCGGCAATCGACGCGATTGCCCACCAGAACCATCATTACTACGTAGACCGGCAGCACACGGGGCATGCACGCTGGATCGTCAAACCGAGCGAACCAGCCGAGGGCTCCAACAGTTCACCCAAGCCAAAGCCGCCTGGCGGCTCGGCGTAACGTCAGGGGTCAAGCGCCATGCCCGACCGCATCGCAACCTGCAGCTGTGGAAGGCTCTCTGCCCGGGTCCGCGGGGAGCCCGTCCGTAACTCCATCTGCCACTGCCTTGCATGCCAGCAGCGCACGGGCAGCGTGTTTGCCGCGCAAGTCAGGTTTCCCGCTGAGGCGGTGACCATTCACGGCCAGAGCAAAGAGCACGTGCGCACGGGCGATAGCGGCAGCACCGCACGATTCCACTTCTGCCCCGAGTGTGGCTCCACCGTCTTCTACCAACTGGATGCTGCCCCAGGCTTCATCGTAGTACCGATTGGCGCCTTTGCTGATCCAGGCTTTCCTGCGCCGCACGTATCGGTTTATGAGGAGCGCAAGCACTCCTGGCTGCTCTTGTCCGACGACATCGAGCACATCGATTGAGTCGTCTCGCGCGTTCGTTGCCACCGCCCGCGCCAGGCGGTGCACCCAAGTGCGGAGGTGGGTAGACCGTCGAGCGACTAAAGAACACCAAGCGGCAGATACAGCGTCAGCGAGTCGGGCGCGATGCGCCTAAACCCGTAAGCCGTATAGAAGCCCACGGCGCTAGGAAGCGCATCGACGGTGAGTACGCGAACACCAAGGGTTGTGCGCATGTCCAAGGCGCGTTGCACCACTTCACCAATCAAGTAGTCGCCGAAGCCCTTTCCCTGCTGGCTGGTCGCGACCGCCATGCGGCCCATTCGGACCGCCGGAACGGGGTACCTGGGAAGGCGAGCGCGGTCCTTTGGCTGTAGATCCGTGAGCTGCAGCTGGGCCGCAGACAGGGCGAAGTACCCAACGATCGGCAACAGCGGGTCGTCCAAGGACATGACGTTCGACGGTTCAACGACGAAACGCCGCCCGGGCTCGGGCCCGGCTTCGAACGATTCGACCAGGACATGCGTGGTCGCAATGCCGTCCAGTTGGTTCTTTGCCGCGTGGGCCTTCAGATAGCGGTCGAGCGAATGCTCACCACACGCGAAGCCTTCTATATCGTGCTTGGCGGCATCCAGCCGCTCAATGAAGTGCACTCGTCAACCGCCAGCGCGCGCGAGGGCTTTGGCGAGTTTGGCGTTGGCGCGGAAGGGCGCGTTGAGCGCCTCCATGAATCGGCGCGATTCTTCTGCCGACAGCGCGACAGTCGTGTGCTGGGCCACGATGGCGTCGGCCTCGCGCAGCATGACCTCCCGCGCGAAAACCGACGCCTTCTGTCCGCGCAAGGCGGCGGCGGTCTGAATCCGGTCCTTCTCGGCGGGGTCCAGCCGGAGGTCGAAACGACCCTTGGTGTGGCTATGATCGCGGGTTTTCATCGGGCTTCTCCAGTACGGCGATTTTCCGTACAAAAAGCATCCTGCCACCGCGTTGCGCTGGGCGCAATCACGAGATCCTGAACAGGACGGAACGTGTTCACCAGCGGGCCGGCTTGTCGAGCAGGTGCCGAAGCAGAAGTAACCGCGGCCTCCGCGTCTTCCAACGGTGCGTGCAACGCATCGCCGGAGTTCCTGCCCGCCGATTTGACCGCAAGAACCGGATCGTCCCGCCGCGGCCTGCAACCCAGGATGGCGCCTCCACCGGAGGAACGTCCCGATGCACACGCTCTACGATTACCTGCCGTCCCAGAACGGCTACAAGATCCGCTTGCTGCTGAGCCACCTGGGCCAGGCCTGCCATACGCAGTTCATCAGCATCTTCGAGGGCGACGGTCAGCGGCCGGAGTACCTGTCGATCAATCCCACCGGCGCGGTGCCCGCGCTGCGCCTGGACGACGGGCGCGTGCTGTCGGAGTCCAACGCGATATTGGGCTATCTCGCTGAAGGCACGCGTTACCTGCCCGAAGACCGCTTCGGGCGCGCCAAGGTTGCGCAATGGCTGTCGTTCGAAGCCGACTACGTGCAGGCCACGATCGGCTCGCTGCGGCATTGGGTGATGACCGGCAAGGCCGATCGGCGGCCGCAGGCGCTGCTGGACATGAAGCGCGCCGGCGGGCGGAAGGCGCTGGAGGTGCTGGATCGCGAGCTGGCTGCGCGACCGTTCCTGCTGGGCGAGGACTACACGATCGCCGACATGTCGGTGTTCGCGTACGGCCATCGTGCCGACGAGGCGGGTATCGGGATGGAACCCTTCGGCAACGTGCTGGCGTGGATTGCCCGCGTCCGCGCGCAGCCGGGTTTCCTCGACCGCATCCATCCGTACGCGATCGACCCGCATTCGGCCGGCGAGTTGCCGTAAGCCGCCATCGCGCGGGCGAGCGGCACGTGGCGACTCATCCGAACGCCGCGGCGCTGCAGCGTGCGCACCGGCGGCGACGCATGTCGCCGTCGGTGCGGGAGCCGATCAGTTCTTGGGTGCGTAGCGCATCGTCAGGAACCACTCGCGGCCGGGTTGGCGGTAGTACTCGACCGTCTCGTAATCACGGTCGAACACGTTGGCCAGGCGCGCCTGCAGCGTCCATGCCGAGCTCAGCGCGATCTCGCCACGCAGGTCGAGCAGGGCGTGTCCGCCGACCCGACGGGTGTTGGCGAAGTCGTCGTAACGCGCGCCTTCGCCGGCAGCGGTGACACCGAGGCGGACGCTGCCGAACGCGCGGTCGACGTCGATACGCGCGCTGGTGCGCGCACGGCGCGGCAGCTGCTTGCCCTCGTACGGTGTGGAGCGGTTTTCCGGATCAGCGAAGCTCGCGCTGGCGCTTGCGTCCCACACGCCGAAGCTGGCGTTTGCGGTCAGTTCCGCACCACGAACGCGTGCCTCGTTGATGTTGATCGCGCGGAAGGCGATGTCGGTGCCGATCAGGTCTTCCACACGCGTTTCGAACACGTTCAACGCCACGCCGTGGTTGGCCTTCTGCCACGCCAGCCCGAGCTCGGCGCTGCGCGACTTCTCCGGCGACAGGTCGGGGTTGCCGAATCCGAACGGGTAGTACAGTTCGATGAACGTCGGTGCCTTGAACGCGGTGCCGTAGCTGGCCGTCACGCGCCAGCCGTCGCCGAACGCGATTCCCCACGCGGCGCTGCCGGTGTTGTGGCCGCCGAACTGGTCGTTGTCGTCGCGACGCACGCTGGCCTGCAGCGAGTGCGCGCCGAACGTGCCCTGGTACTGCACGAACGCGGCGCGGTTGCTGCGCCCGGTCTCGACGTAGGCGGTGTCGCTCTCGACCCGGTCACGCAGCCAGTCCAGGCCCACGGTCAGCACCTGGTCGCGAGCCAGCGTGAAGTCACCCTGCAAGGTGGCGCTGTCGCGATCGGTGTCGAAGTAGCCGGTGAAGACGTCCCCGATGAAGCTGTCGGAGGCATCGACGTTGCGGCCGGCGCTGAGGCGCACGTCCACGCGGTCGTTCGGGCGCCAGCGCGCCGAGCCACCGATGACCTGCTGCACGACCTCGGAGCGGTCGGTGAAATCGCCGTCGAAGTCGTTCTCGCCCTCGGCGCGCAGCGCGTGCGCTTCCAGGGTGAGCTGCTCGTTGAGGTCGATGCCGCCGCGCAGCGACAGCGAGTTGTTGATGTAGCCGTCCAGGTCCTTTTCGGGCGTGGCGGTGCCGCAGCCGGAGTAGGTGGGGAAGCCGATGCCGCGGCAGGCATCGATGCCTTCGGTGCGACGGAACGCGTAGTCGGCGCCGAACCAGCCGCGCTTGCCGCGACCGCCGAAGCCCACGTTGTACTCGTGCAGGCCGTTGCTGCCGCCGCCGACGGTGACGCGCGGGGCGTAACCCTGCTGGTCGCGACGCGTGAACACCTGGATCACGCCGCCGATGGCGTCGGCGCCATACAGGCTCGAGCGCGGGCCACGCACGATCTCGACGCGGTCGATCATCTCGATCGGCAGGTCCTGGAACGCCGCCAGGCCGGAGGTCGGCGAACCCACGCGCACGCCATCGATCAGGACCAGCACGTGGTCCGATTCGGTGCCGCGCATGAACATCGTGGTGAGCTTGCCGGCGCCGCCCTGGTTGGTCTGGCTGATGCCGGCACGGCCGCGCAGCAGGTCGGGCAGCGAGCGGGCCTGGCTGCGTTCGATCTCGACACGGTCGATCACCTCGACCGGTGCCAGCGCGTCGTTGGCGCTGATCGAGGTGCGGGTCGCGGTGACCACGACCTTGTCGAGCGCGGTGGCATCGTCGTGGTCCTGGGCATGCACGGGCAGGGCGAGCGCGCAGGCGAGCGCGACGAAAAGAGGGCGGAACTGCATCGGTGGTTCTCCAACGCGCACGGTGTTGCCGTGCCGGATGTTCGGCAAGGTTCGGAGATCGCGGGGGAGGAACGCAGGGCTGCGCGCACGGCAAACGCCGGCTTACGCCGCCGCAATGCCCTCCGCATCGCAACCAGTCATGCTTCGGGGCCGGTCTCCGGACTCGCGAGCGGGGCATCCACCGACCGACCGTAGGCCGTGGCGATGGCGTGCGTCCTGCACAAGGCCGTGGCGCGGCCTGCCTCCTGTCGCGGCGCCTTCCCGTGCGTGGGCACAGTGGCGGATGCCGCGGAACTGCTCGCTTACCGTTGCGGGGGCAGCGCCGGAATGGTGCCGGGGCGGTGCGACGGCGGGCGTGGCCCTGACCGGCGCGGTCCGTCCTGGCGACGTCACCGGCTTCCCGTTTCAACCCATTGGCAGCGCGCCGTCGGGTCACCCAGAAGCGCGCGCAGTCTACGCGATCGGCGGGGCGGGCGTTGCGGTGGGGTTGGGCGTCGTGTCCGGGCCGCGTGTGTCGCGGGTGCGGCTTTGGCGGTGATGCCGTTGGCGCCTGGGCCGGTGACACACGCCGTCCTCACGTCGAGGCGACTTGCATGGACCGCTTGGCGAGCCCGTTTCGACGCCTGTCGCGCCGGGCGTGGCGGTGCAAGGACCAGGCGCGTCGATCAGTTCCGGTCGTCGCCGCTGCCGGACTCGTTGCCATCCTCGATGCCGGTGTCGAAATCCAGGCCCGCGCCGTCGCTGTCGTGGAGGCCGGCGATGTTGGTCGGTTCGGAGGCGATCATCGTGGTGGTGCAGGGCGATGCCGCCGGGCGGTAGCGCGGTGGTGGCAACAGGGCGATCGCGGCTTCGGCCGCACTGATCAATTCGGCACGGCGTTCGTCCGGAATTTCCTGCCAGTGACAATCCAGCAGTGCGCCTTCGATCGCGTAGAGCAGGTTGAGCGTGGGTTTGAAGCCCGCGCGCTTGACGCGCATGAAGGCCTCGACCGTGCCGATCGCGGCGAGGTCCTCGTGGCTGCGCAGGCCTACCTGGCGCAGCCATGCCGCGGACTTCGGGCCGATATTGCGCAGTTTCACGGTAGTCATACGAAGCAACCCTTCCTGGGATGGCGTGCGGGCCGCAGGTGCGCGTGTCGGCACCGTGCGGTGGAGGTCATGCAAGTGATTCGGTGAAGGCGCGCGCGATGGCTTCCAGGCCCTGCTGGTCGTGTTCGTCGAATCGGCCCGGCTCGGGGCTGTCGATGTCGAACACGCCGATCAGGCTGCCGTCTGCGGCCACCAGCGGTACCACCAGTTCGGCGTTGGAGGCGGCGTCGCAGGCGATGTGTCCGGGGAATGCGTGGACATCGTCGATGCGCTGGGTCTGCCGGGTGGACGCGGCCGCGCCGCAGACGCCCTTGTCGAGCGCGATGCGCACGCAGGCCGGCAGGCCCTGGAACGGACCGACCACGAGCTCGCGGCCGTCGAAGAAGTAGAAACCGACCCAGTTCAGCGAGGGCAGTGCGTGGTAGACCAGCGCCGACACGTTGGCGGCGTTGGCGATTCGGTCACGCTCGCCGTGCAGCAGCGCGCGTGCCTGGTCGAGCAACTGGGCGTATTGCTCCGGCTTGCTGCCGGAAAGGGAGTTGGCAGTGAACATGTGCCGAGTGTAGCGGCGCGGCGGGTCTTCCGGAGCGCCCGGGGACCGGCCGCGGCGGCGCGGCTTACCATGACCGCCATGACGCCCGATTCCCACGCCCGCACCGGTTACTACGTCACCGGCACCGACACCGGTGTCGGCAAATCGCTCGCCAGCGCCAGCCTCCTCCACGCCCTGCGCGCGCAGGGGCTGCGCGCGGTCGGCATGAAACCCGTGGCGAGCGGTTGCGCCGTCACCGTCGATGGACTTCGCAACGAGGATGCCTTGCTTCTGCGCGAGGCCAGCCACCCGACGCCGGCGTACGACGACGTCAACCCGTATGCGTTGCTGCAACCGCTGGCGCCGGAGCTGGCGGCCGCCGAGGCCGGCATCACGCTCTCGCTGGCGCCGATCCTGGCCGCCCACGCGCGCCTGGCCGCGCAGGCCGACACCGTGGTGGTCGAGGGCGTCGGCGGTTGGGCCGCACCGTTGGCGGCGGATCTGCAGCAGGTCGACATCGTCCGCGCACTCGACCTGCCGGTGGTGCTGGTGGTTGGCCTGCGACTGGGCTGCATCAGCCATGCGCGATTGACGGCTCGCGCGATCCTGGCCGATGGGCGGCAACTGGCCGGCTGGATCGCCAGCGATATCGATCCGGCAATGGCGTGCGCCGACGAGAATTTCGCGCTGCTGCAACACTGGCTCGCGTTACCGTGCTGGGGCCGGCTGCCGTTTCGCGACTCCCCCGATCCGCGCGAACTGGCGGCATTCCTGAGGCCCCCAACGCCCGCTGCAACGCGGTAATTCCCAAGCCCCCTACTTCCGGCAGGGGGCGGTTGTGGTTCCGCGGCCTAAACTGATCAGTACAAGAATTGATCATCACGAGGTTTCACGCATGCGCCGCACCCTTTTGGTCACGGCTTTGATGATGGCTGTCGCGTGCGGCGTGACGGCTTGCGGTGGTGGCGAGGCAGGTCCCGGCGGAGCCGCGGCTGGCGGCCCGCCCGGTGGCGAAATGAAGTTGCCGGTGGAAGTCATCACCGTCCAGCCCCAGGCGCTATCCGCCGGTCTGCAGACGGTCGGCAGCCTGCGCGCCGACGAATCGGTGGTGGTGCGCCCGGAAGTTGCCGGCCGCATCAGCCGCATTCACTTCAGCGAAGGCGGCCACATTTCGGCCGGGCAACCGCTGTTCTCGCTCGATGGCAGCATCGCCCAGGCCAGCCTCAACGAGGCCATGGCCAACCTGGCCAACACCCGGGCCGCCGCCGCGCGTGCCGGACAACTGGTCGGCGACAAGCTGATCGCGCGCTCGGACTACGACAAGGCGCGCGCCGCGCTGGGTGTTGACGAAGCCCGCGTTGCCTCGGCCCGGACCGCACTGGGCAAGATGACCCTGGTGGCGCCGTTCGCGGGCCAGCTCGGGTTGCGCAGCGTCAGCGTCGGCGAGTTTGTCAGCGTCGGCCAGGACCTGGTGACGCTGGTGCGCCTTGACCCGATCGAAGTCGACTTCAGCGTGCCCGAGACGGTGCTCGCGCAATTGCGCAGCGGCCAAAAGGTCAAGCTCACGGTCGACGCGTTTCCCGGCGACACCTTCGGTGGCGACGTGGTTGCGATCGATCCGGTGATCGACTCCAACACCCGCAGCGCCAAGCTGCGCGCCAGGATCCCCAACCCCGACGGCCGCCTGCGTCCGGGCCAGTTTGCGCGCCTGCAGCTCGACACCGGCAACGACAGCGCCGATGCCCTGCTGCTGCCCGAGCAGGCGCTGATGCAGGACGGCGACACGCGCTTCGTCTACACCGTGGTCGACGGCAAGGCCAAGAAGACGGTGGTGCGCACCGGCGTGCGCGTGCCCGGAAAGGTGCAGGTGGTCGAAGGCCTCAAGGCCGGCGACATGGTGATCACCGCCGGCCAAGGCAAGCCGATGATGCACGACGGCATGGGCGTGATGCCGCTGCCGTCCGAAGGCGCGGCACCGGCCGCAAGCGCTGCCAAGCCCAAGCCCGAGACGCCGGCCGAGCCGGCCGCCGAGCCGGCCGCGGCCGCCGCCGAACAGCCGAAGAAATAGCGTGGCGTGATCTTCTCCGTCGCGGGCTCCCACCGGGTGGCCGCAGCGTGAGGAGCAGGGGCGGTGGACCGGCGCGCGAGCGCGGCCGGTTCCCGTTTCGACAACCCATCCGTCCCGGTCGCCGTCTGCCGGGGCACACCTCCAGGCCCGACTGCCGCCCGGCAGCCGCGGCCTGCAGGAACCACGAGAACCGAGGCCCCCATGGTCCTGTCCGACATCTCCATCCGCCGTCCGGTATTCGCCATGGTGATCAACCTGGTGGTGCTGCTGGTCGGCGTCATTGCCTACGACCGCCTCGCGGTCCGGCAGATCCCGAACGTCGACACCCCGGTCGTCACCGTCAACACCAGCTATCCCGGTGCGAGCGCGCAGGTGATCGAGTCGCAGGTGACGCAGCCGATCGAGGATGCGTTGTCGGGCGTGGAAGGCGTCGAGTTCATGCAGTCGGTGAGCCGCGAACAGTCCAGTCAGGTCACGATCCGCTTCCGCCTCGACCGCGATCCCGACGGCGCGGCCAGCGACGTGCGCGACCGTGTCGCGCAGGCGCGCGAAGTGCTGCCTGACGAAGTCGACGAGCCGATCATCCAGAAGCAGGAAGCCGACCAGCAGCCGATCATCTACCTGGCGTTCTCGTCCGATCGCCACTCGCAGGTCGAGATCGCCGACTACGCCGAACGCCTGGTCAAGGACCGCATCCAGACCATCCCCGGCGTCGCGCAGGCGCAGGTGTTCGCCAGCACGTTCGCCATGCGCGTGTGGCTGCAGCCGCAGCGCCTGGCCGGTTTCGGCCTGACCCCGGCCGATGTCGAGCGTGCGCTGCGCGCGCAGAACGTCGAGATTCCCGCCGGCCGTGTCGAGGGCAGCGCGCGCGAGTTCACCGTGCTGTCAGAAACCGACCTCAAGACGCCCGAACAGTTCGGCGAGATCATCCTGGGCAACGTCGACGGCTACCTCGTGCGCCTGAAGGACGTCGCACGGGTCGAGCTGGGCGCCCAGGAACAGCGCTTCCGCGCTCGCTACAACGGCGTCAACGCGGTGCCGCTGGCGATCATCAAGCAGGCCGTTGCCAACCCGTTGGACATCTCCGCGTCGCTCAAGACGATGCTGCCGGAGATCCAGCGCACGCTGCCGCAAGGCATGAAGATCGAGATCGCGTTCGACACCACGATCTTCATCGAGAAGTCGATCGACGAGGTCTACACCACCGTCGCCGAGGCGGTGGTGCTGGTGATCATCGTGATCTTCCTGTTCCTGCGCAGCTGGCGCGCCACGCTGATCCCGCTGGTGACCATCCCGGTGTCGCTGATCGGCGCCTTCGGCCTGATGTACGCGTTCGGCTTCACCATCAACACCCTGACCCTGCTGGCGATGGTGCTGGCGATCGGCCTGGTGGTCGACGACGCGATCGTGATGCTGGAGAACATCTACCGGCACATCGAAGAAGGCATGCCGCCGTTCCAGGCGGCGTTGAAGGGCAGCAAGGAGATTGGTTTCGCGATCGTCGCGATGACGCTCACGCTGGCGGCGGTGTACGTGCCGCTGGCGTTCTCCACCGGACGCACCGGCAAGCTGTTCGTCGAGTTCGCGTTGACCCTGGCCGGCGCGGTGCTGGTCTCGGGTTTCACCGCGTTGACGCTGTCGCCAATGATGTCGTCCAAGCTGCTGCGCCACGAGACCAAGCACGGCCGCTTCTACCAAGCCGGCGAGAAGGTGCTGGGCTGGATCGACCGCAGCTACCGCAGCGTGCTGGGCAGTGCGTTGCGCTTTCGCTGGATCGTGGTGGGTGCGGCGGCGGTGATCTTCATCGGCGCGTACCTGACCTTCAGCGCGTTGCCCAAGGAGCTTGCGCCTGAAGAGGACCAGGGCTTCATCATCGGCTTCGGCATGGCGCCTGAGGGCTCCACGCCCGAGTACACGGACAAGTACGCCAAGCAGATGGAGAGCATGTTCGCGAAGATCCCGGACGTGCAGCAGTACTTCCAGATCGTCGGCTTCCCGGCGGTGACCAACACGATCGGCTTCGTGATGCTCAAGGACTGGGACGATCGTGAGGTCTCGACCGCGGACGTGTCGGGACAGCTGTTCCCGCAGTTCATGGGCATCCCCGGCGTCATGGCGTTCCCGACGCTGCCGCCACCGCTGGGCCAGGACGGCTTCGGCCAGCCGGTCAGCTTTGTCGTGCAAAGCACCGGCACCTGGGAAGACCTGGGCGAGACCGTGCAGAAGCTGATGGCCAAGATGGCCGAGAACCCCAGGCTCACCAACCCCGACAGCGATCTCAAGCTCGACAAGCCGCAACTCAAGGTGGCGCTGGACCGCGACAAGGTGGCCGCGGTGGGCAGCACGGTGGACACGGTGGGCCACACGCTGGAAACGCTGCTGGGTGGCCGCAACGTCACGCGCTTCAAGAAGGGGTCCGAGCAGTACGACGTGATCGTGCAGGTCGAGGACGCCGACCGGCGCACGCCGGGCGACCTGAGCAACATCTTCGTGCGCGGCGGCGATGGCCAGATGGTGCAGCTGTCGAACCTGGTCAGCGTCGAGGAGACCGTCGCGGCGAAGGAGCTCAACCACTTCAACAAGCTGCGTGCGGCGACCGTCAGCGCCGGCCTGGCGCCGGGTTACTCGCAGGGCGAGGCGCTGGAGTGGATGGAGGCTGCGTTGCGTGAGGTGGCCCCGACCGCGCAGTACGACCTGTCCGGGCAGAGCCGCGAATTCCGGGAATCGTCGAGCGACTTCACGATGATCCTCGCCCTGGCGGTGGTGTTCATCTTCCTGGTGCTGGCGGCGCAGTTCGAAAGCTGGGTCGATCCGCTGGTGATCCTGCTGGCGGTGCCGTTGGCGATGTTCGGTGCGTTCCTTGCGCTCAAACTCACCGGCGGCAGCTGGAACATCTACTCGCAGATCGGCATCGTCACGCTGGTCGGCCTGATCGCCAAGCACGGCATTCTCATCGTCGAGTTCTCCAATCAGTTGCAAGAGCAGGGCAAGAGCAAGTTCAACGCGGTGATCGATGCCGCTGCGCTGCGCCTGCGCCCGATCCTGATGACCACCGGCGCGATGGTGCTGGGTTCGCTGCCGCTGGCCATCGCCAGCGGTGCCGGCGCCGAAGCGCGCAACCAGATCGGCTGGGTGATCGTGGGCGGCATGGCGATCGGCACGTTGTTCACGCTGTTCGTGGTGCCCGTGGTGTACCTGCTGATCGGTCGCGACCACCAGAAGGCGGCTGCCGCGCAGGCGAGCCTCGAGGCTGCGCCCGCGCACTGAGTGGCGCGAGCGGCGGTGTCACGACAAGGGCTGCCACTGGCAGCCCTTGTCGTTTTCGGGGGGCGCGAGCGCGACGCGTCGTAGTCGGGGCAGAGTTCGCGCCCATGTGGTGCACTGGCGGCGGAATGCGGGCCCGGTGCCGCGCGGGCCCGTGGGCATTGCGATCGTGTTCGCGTACAGGCGCCGGCAAGGTCTCCCCGTCCCGACGGAGACCAAAGGCGGCATCGCAGGCAACAAAAAACCCGGCAGTCGCCTGCCGGGTTCTGTCTTGCGTCGCTGGGCGACGGCGAGTGCTTACTTCACCGCGCCGGCCGAAGCGGCAACCTTGCTCGCGGCCTTGGCGGCCGTTTCGACGTTCGCCTGGGTGGTCTTGGCGGCCGCTTCGAACTGGTTCTTGGCGATCTCGCCAATGGCCTGGTTGGTCTTGGTGGAGCGACCGATCACTTCCTGGCCGGTGCTGACGGCACGCTCGAGGTTCTCGCGGGCCAGCTGCACGCCCTTCGGCCACAGGGTCTTGAGGCCGTCGATGTCACGCGCTTCGGTGGCTTCGCCGAAGAAGGCAAACGTGGCAGTCGCGCGCTCTTCCAGGGCGGCCAGCTGCAGGCCGAACACGGCCTCGGCGTTTTCCAGCGCGATGCGGTTGATCTGGGCTGCCGTGTCCGCGAACTGGCGCGTGGCGGCGACGAACTGTTCGTTGAACTGCTGGTACATGGCAGGCTCCTGAGGCATCACATCGGCGGAATTGCCGGTTTGTGCGGTGCAGCATAGGCGTCGAATTGTTGCAATGCAACAACAGGCGGATGACAGCACCTTCCGATTCAGAAACCGTTCGGAAACAAAGGCTTGCGGGAGGCCCTGTTCAGGTTTGTCGACGCCGCCGTTGCGGCATCCAGCGCGCCGGGCGACCGGCCGGAACGGCTGGCCGGCAACGGGGGAGTCGCGGCCGGCGTGAGGGCGGCCCGTCGCATCAGCCGCGGTATCGGCAGCCCGACGTACAGGTCTCGTGAACCACGACTTCGCTTAGCAGCGGCAGTACAGGCTTCACCTGGTCCCAGATCCAGATCGCCAGTCGTTCGCTGGTGGGGTTCTCGAGACCCTCGATGTCGTTGAGGTAGTGGTGATCCAGCCGGTCGTAGGTGGGCTGGAATGCCGCCTTGACGTCCGAGAAGTCCATCACCCAGCCGGTGTCGGCACCGGGCTCGCCCGACAGGTGGATCTCGATGCGGAACGAGTGGCCATGCAGGCGCGCGCATTTGTGCCCGGGGGGCACGTTGGGAAGGCGGTGTGCCGCCTCGACGGTGAAGATCTTGAAAATGTCCATGCCGTCATTGTGCGACAAGCCGGAGCATGCGCGGGAATGCGCTGGGCAGGACGGGCGTTCGACGGACGAAAGGCAACCGACCGCGGGTCGGCGGGCGTGGCGAAGCAGGCAGGAACCGGTCCGGATGCGCGCGGCGCGGCGACGGCCCGAGGGCGTCGCAAGTCACGGAAAACCAAGGAAACAGATCGCCGAAGAGTGGTGGCTATGGGTGGACTCGAACCACCGACCCCAGCATTATGAGTGCTGTGCTCTAACCGGCTGAGCTACATAGCCGGCGATCTTGAATTCCGCCCCAGTCGTGGCGGGCCGCAGATTCTCCATTCGCGGCCGCGGCTTGTCAATCGCGAAAGTGGCCGTTGTAACGGGTTGTCGTGGTTGCAGGCGCGTGGCAGAGTCGGAGCCAGTGAATTTGGAGTCCGCATCGTGATCGATCCGGACGGCTACCGGCCCAATGTCGGCATCGTGTTGATGCACCCGGATGGGCGCCTGTTCTGGGCGCGCCGCGTGCATCGCGACGGGTGGCAGTTCCCGCAGGGCGGGATGAACACCGACGAGACACCGATCGAGGCGATGTACCGCGAGCTGCGCGAGGAAACCGGGCTGCTGCCTGAGCACGTCGAAGTCCTTGGCGCGACCCCGGGCTGGTTGCGTTATCGGCTGCCCCAGCGCGCCATCCGCCGCAACGACCGATTGGTCTGCATCGGCCAGAAGCAGGTGTGGTTCCTGCTGCGCCTGACCGGGCAGGAATCCGACCTGCGCCTGGACACCACCGACAAGCCCGAGTTCGACCATTGGCGCTGGGTGGATTTCTGGTACCCGCTCGAGCATGTGGTGATCTTCAAGCGAGGGGTCTACAGCAGCGCATTGCGTCACCTGGCGCCCTTCGCCCGGCACGTCGCCGGTGCGCTGGCGGTGCCGGCGCCGGGCCCGGACCCTCGGCAGCAGGGCAGCTGGAGCCGGCCGCGTGCGCGTCCCCGGCCGACCGGGCAGCCGGTCCGTGGCGGCAGTGACACCCCGACGAATTGACAATCATTCGCATTCGTGGCGAAATTGCCCTGCGGCCGACCGGGCCGCACGACAAGCGGGTCCGCCGTGTACGTATGCATCTGCAATGGGGTTACCGACCATGACATCCGCCAGGCGGCGGAGGCAGGCTGTCGCAGCGTGCCCGAGCTGACCATGCGCACCGGCGCCGGCGCCAATTGCGGCAGCTGCCTGGACCTGGCTTCCAGCCTGCTCGAGGAAGCCCGCGTGCGTCGCGAGCTGCCTCTGCCGATGTTGCAGCAAGCGGCCTGATCCGCCCCCGGTAGCCGCGCCAGGCCTGGCGCGCAGCGGTTCGCCCCGCCTCGCAAATGCACTCGATTCGCGTTCCGCCAGCGCGCGCGCGAAAGGACTAGAGTGCCGCCATTGCAGAGGTGGAGCACGGCCATGAAAGGCGACCCGAAAGTCATCGAATTCCTCAACAAGGCGCTCTACAACGAGCTGATCGCCATCAACCAGTACTTCCTGCACGCCAAGATGCTGAAGAACTGGGGCCTGAAGGAACTTGCCGAACACGAGTACCACGAGTCCATCGACGAGATGAAGCACGCCGACAAGTTGTCGGAGCGGATCCTGTTCCTCGATGGCCTGCCGAACTTCCAGGCGCTGGGCAAGCTGCGTATCGGCGAGAACCCGCGCGAGTTGCTGGCCTGCGATCTGGCCCTGGAGCTCGAGGCGCTGCCCGTGCTGCGCGAGGCGATCGCGCATTGCGAGAGCGTGGGCGATTTCACCAGTCGCCAACTGTTTGCCGACATCCTCGATTCCGAGGAAGAGCACATCGACTGGATCGAGACTCAGCTAGCGCTGATCGAACGCATCGGCGAGCCGAACTACCTGGCCACCAAGATCGAAGGCTGAGCCCTGCCGACCGTGCGATCCGCTAGGCGGACAGCACGGAGCGCGGTCACACGAAAACGCCACCGTGACCCGGTGGCGTTTTGCGTTGTGTGGACGTCAGCCCGTCATCGGCCGGGGCGGCCTGCGGAACAGCTTGCGCCAGACCCACCACAGGGCGAGGGCCAGCAGGATGCTGACCAGCAACGCGATCGAGAACACCAGCCACGGATAGGCGAACACCAGCGCAAGCCCACCGACCACCGCGACATCCTCGGTGACCGAGGCGGTCCAGTTGCTGACCGGTTCGGGGGAGGTGTTCAGCAGTGCGCGCGAGCCGGACTTCAACAGGTGGCTGCCCAGCGCCACGCCGGCGCCGGTGGCCAGCGCCCCGGCCCCGAGTTCGCCATCGGGTGACAGCGTCGCCGCGGCCAGGAAGGCGCCGACCGGCACCCGCAGCAAGGTGTGCAGCAGGTCCCAGCCCGAGTCGACGCCGGGAATCTTGTCGGCAAAGAACTCCGCCGCCGCGAGCGCTCCCGACACCCCGAGCACCCAGGGGGACTGGGTGGCCTCCAACGCCTGGGGCAGGTCCAGCCAGCCCAGGGCGCCGGCCACGCCGACCCCGAATACCGTGAGATAGACCCGGATGCCGGCCAACCACGCCAGCACCACGCCAATTGCGAACAGGTGCGCATCGGTCATCGCCGCAGCCTCGCTAAACTATGCGACCGAGTATAGGGACATCCCGCCCCCCAGGGATCGCACCTTGATGAGTCAAAAACCCAATTCCCGCTACCGCATCGTGCGGCCGCAAGAAGACCGCAAACGCACGCCCTGGCTGGCTCTTGCCCTGCTGTGGGTGCTGTCGCTGGCGGCCACCTGGGCGTGGGCCAGCCATCGCGCCGGCCCGCAATTGCCCGCCCTGCGGCAGGCGCTGGGCGATGCCCGCGCGCAGCTGCGTACCAGCCAGGCCGCGCTGGCGACGTTCCGTCAGCGCGAGGCCACCCTGCAGCGGTCGGACCAGATCAGCCGGGTCGCCAACAAGGAGGTCCAGCGCGCGCTGGCCGACCGCGAGGAAGAGCTTGCCGACCTGCGCGGCGACGTGGCGTTCTACGAGCGCCTGGTCGGTTCCACCGCCCCACCCAAGGGCCTGAATGTACACTCGGCCGACTTCGTCGCCGAGACCGGCGGCACCTGGAGCTACCTGGTCGTGCTGACCCAGAACCTCAACCGGGGCGTGGTCAGCGCCGGCCAGATGCGGTTCGTGGTCGAGGGCGTGCGCGACGGCAAGCTGGCGACGATCGGCTGGAACGAGCTCCACCAGCAGCCGACCTCGCCTGCGCAGTCCTATTCATTCCGCTATTTCCAGCGCCTCAAGGGCAGCGTGATGCTGCCGCCGGGGTTCACGCCCCAGCGTGTGCGCGTGTCGTTGCGTGGCAACGGCGCGTCGATCGACCAGGACATCGGCTGGAACCACAACACCGCAAACGGGGAGACCTGAGATGTTCAAGAGCAACAAGCCCAACCAGCAAGACGGTTACGTGGACACCCTGATCGGCCCGCAGGTGGTCATTCGTGGCGACCTCCTGTTCCGCGGCACCCTCATGGTCGAGGGCAAGATCATCGGCAAGGTGATCGCCGAAGACGGCCAGGACGCCGTGCTCGACCTGACCGAGAACGGCAGCATCGAAGGCGAAGTTCGTGCGCCGGTGGTGGTGATCAACGGCCAGCTCGACGGCGACGTGTATTCCGGCGATCGCGTCGAACTCAAGTCCAAGGCGCGCGTGCTCGGCAATGTCCACTACAAGGTGGTCGAGATGATGGCCGGCGCGACCCTCACCGGGCGCCTGATCCACAGCGACACCGCCGGCATGATCGAGGCGGCGGGCGCGAAGGCCGGGGACCTCGTAGTAGGCTGAGCATCCCGTCCCAGCGGTAGGCAGCCATGGCGTCGCGTCCGGTCATTCGAACTGCAGGCCGCCCTGGCCACTGGTGGATCGTCGCTGGCGCGGTGTTCGTGCTGGCCCTGGCCTTTGGTGGCTGGGGCCTGTGGCGGGTCGTTGCGCCGGCGCCGGGTGACGTGCACGGCCGGTTGATCGAGGCCGAGCGCAACGCGAAGGGGCACCTGGGCCGGATCGAGCAGTTGCAGCAGCGGGTCAGCACGCTGACGCGTTCGGACGAGATCAGTCGCGATGCCAACCGCGACCTGCAGGGCACGTTGGCCGAGCGCGACGAGGAAATCGCCGGGCTGCGGGCCGACGTGGCGTTCTACGAGCGGCTGGTCGGCGCAACCGGACAGCGCCGCGGCCTCAGCGTGCACGCCCTGCGCATGGAGCAGCAGCAATCGCAGCCGCAGGCCGGCGCCGCCGCCTGGCATTTCGCCACGACGCTCACCCAGAACCTCAACCGCGGCGCCGTGAGTGCCGGGCGGCTGAGTCTGTCGGTCGAGGGCAGTCGCGGCGGCAAGTTGCAGAAGCTGGCGTGGACCGACCTGCGCCAGCAGCCCGATGCCCAGGGCGTGTCGTACTCGTTCAAGTACTTCCAGCAGGTGGAGGGCGATGTGTTCCTGCCCGCAGGGTTCACGCCGGTGCGCGTGATCGTGCGGCTGGCACCGCAGTCGGGCTCGGCAGTGGAGCAATCGTTCACCTGGGCAGATGCCACGCGCGAAGGCACCGCGGCCACCGGTGGCGCGACCGGCGCGGCGCCGTAGTGGTGCACGCCCACGGTGTACCGGGATCGCGATCGGCGCACGACGCGCCTTGAATGCGCGGCCTTCGCGCCCCATCCTGATCGCATGGAAACCATTCCCACGCTCGGCCTGCCCGATTACCAATCGCTCGATCGTCCGCTGCAGTTCACCTCCGCGGCCGCGGCCAAGGTTCGCGAGCTGATCGCCGAAGAGGGCAACGAGGCGCTGAAGCTGCGCGTCTACATCCAGGGTGGCGGCTGTTCCGGCTTCCAGTACGGCTTCGAGTTCGACGAGAACCAGGGCGAGGACGATCTGGCGGTGGACACCGACGGGGTGACCCTGCTGGTCGATCCGCTGAGCCTGCAGTACCTGATGGGCGCCGAAGTGGATTACACCGAGAGCCTGCACGGCGCGCAGTTCGTGATCCGCAATCCGAACGCGAAGACCACCTGCGGCTGCGGCTCCTCGTTCTCGGCGTGACCGTCGCGCGCGCGCCCTTCGCATTCACCGACGCCGCTCCGGGCGAGATCCCGTGGGCCGCGCTCGATCGCGCCGATCATCTGCGCCACGACCCCGTGGCCTTGGGCGCTCTGTGGGCGCAATCGCGCGTGCTGCTGCTCGATGCCGACGGGCAGGCGCTGGCCGACGCGCAGCGCATGCCCAGCACGCCGCGTGGCGAGCAGCTCAGCGAAGGGCCCGGCGGCGTCGGTGCCGCGACGTTCCTCGGTCTGGATCCCGAGGGCGAAGCGTGGTTTTCGCTGGAGGCCGCGCTGACGGCATTCGACGCGCCGCAACGCATCGACCTGCGCTCCGCCGCAACGTTGTGGCCGGCATTTCCCGCCAGCGTCTTCGCACAGGCGCGGGCGGTGCAGCACTGGCGCAACCGGCACCGCTTCTGCGGTGTCTGCGGCAGCCCGGTGGCGATGCAGCGCGGCGGCTGGCTGGGCGTCTGCGGTGGATGCGGTATCGAGCATTACCCGCGTACCGATCCGGCGGTGATCGTTGCGGTCGGCGATGGCGACCGGATCCTGCTGGGTCGCCAGTCGAGCTGGCCGGAACGGCGCTGGTCGGTGATCGCCGGCTTCGTCGAGCCGGGCGAGTCGCTCGAACAGGCGGTCGCCCGTGAGGTGGCCGAGGAAACTTCGCTGCGCGTGCGCAGCTGCCACTACCTTGCCTCGCAGCCGTGGCCGTTCCCGAGTGCGTTGATGCTCGGCTTCATCGCCCAGGCCGAGCCGGACGAGCCGCGGGTCACCGAAGAGCTTGAGGAGGCGCGCTGGTTCACCGTCGAGGAGATCCGCGCGGCGCAGGCGCGCGACGATGCCGCCATGGATGATGGCGGCCCGCTGCTGTCGCCGCCGATCTCGATCGCACGTTGGCTGATCGAGCAATGGCTGGCCCGAGCATGCGCCACCGCATCGTCTTCCGGGGTGCGTTGAGGTCGGCGCGGAGACGCTAGAATCACAGCGGTCCCACGCGACGTTGGGAAGGAAGCCGCAATGTCAGCCACCCTGATCGCCACTGTCGTCGCCCTCGTGCTGGGCCACCTCGCGCCCGCCCTGGCCGCTGCACTGCGCCAGTACGGCTGGTTTGGTGACTGGCTGCGCTGGCTCGACTCGCATCTGTCCGAAGGCGGTTTGTGGCGTAGCCGATGGGGCATCGTGGTGGCGTTGTTGCCACCGCTGCTGGCCGTCGCGTTGTTCCAGTACGCACTGCAGGCTCCGCTGCTGGGGCTGGGCGGTCTGCTGTTTGGTGTGGCGGTGCTGTTCTATTCGTGGGGACCGCGCGACCTGGATGTCGATGTCGAGGCAGTGGCATCGAGTCAGGATCCGCAAACCCGCCGCGATGCCGCGGTGAGCCTGCTGGGCGCCAGCAACGATGCGCCCGTCGATGGCGGCGCGATGATCGAAGCGGTTTTCCGCAGTGCGCTGCGCCGCTGGTTCGGCGTGTTGCTGTGGTTCCTGCTGCTCGGTCCGTTCGGTGCGTTGCTGTACCGCCTGGCGGCATTGGCGGCAGAAAGCGAGGCGGCCCAGGCGTTGCCGATGGAAACCCGGGCCGGTGCGCGCGTCCTGCTCGCGATACTGGACTGGCCTGCCTCGCAGCTGATGACGCTTGCGCTGGCTCTGGTCGGCAATTTCGACACCGTGCTGGGCGCCTGGCGCGACAACGGCGGTGCCTCGTTCTCGCTCGACGGACGCTTCCTGGGCGCGGTGGCGCGCGCGAGTGTGCGCACCGAGCTGGCCGAAGAAGCGGCCGACTACGCCGACGACGTGGGCGGACCACCTCCGGTCATCGCCGGTGACCTGCCCGAACTGCGCGACGCGATGAGCCTGGTCTGGCGCAGCCTGCTGGTCTGGATGGCCGTCCTCGCCTTGTTCGTCATCGCCGGCTGGGTGAACTGAGGCCGGCAGCGAGGCGCCTGCGCGGCTCCGGGAAATACTCGGGTCCGCAACCGGTTGCGACCTTGCCAACCGGTACCGTTCCGAGCCATACCGCCCCAGGCAGCCCCGATCCTGGGTGCACCCCGCCAACGCACGTCATTCGCCCGGCCGCCACGCGTTGCGGTGCCCGCCAGGGCCATCGGGTGTCGGATCCCGCGCACGCCACGGGCCGGGGCGCACCGATCGTATTCACTGCAGGGAAAGGCGGGGCGGAGCTGCCGCGCCGCGGGCTTGCGCGGGCGGGCGCCTCAGCCCGGAGCCAGCAGCCTCAACGGCCACCAGGGCAGGTTGCGCAGCACGCCGAACACCAGCAGCAGGCCGATCCACAACGCCGGGCTGTACAGCCAGGCGCGCGCCGTCGGCCCGAGCAGGCGGCGGTTGCCCAACTCTTGCCAGGCAATCAACAGCGCGGCTGCCAGCATCGGCACCAGCAGGACGTTCATCGAAAGGGCGCGCGGAAGGTCGCCCTGGGCGAGTGCGTGCAACGCGCGGGTCATGCCGCAGCCGGGGCAAAACCACCCGGTCAGGGCGTGGAACATGCAACGAGGGAACAGGTTGCCGACGGCATTCGGGTCGAACGTGCGCAGCACCCAGAAGCCGCCGGCGATGGCCACCAGGGCCACCGCCACGACAGCGGCCTTCATCGGCAGACGCCGCGATGGCCGCAACGCGATCATCGCTGCGCGTTCTGGATCTGCTGCATCATTTCCATGTAATGCTCGGCGCCGCCGCCCAGCAGCCACACCACGTTGAACAGCACACCCACGATGCACAGGCCGCTGGTGATCCAGCACCACAGCTTGGCCTGACGCGAGGAATCCTGCGCACCGGCGTGGTCGCCCTGGGCCAGCTTGCTGTTGACCTGCGAGGAGAACACGATCGCGACGATGCCCGGAATCGTGCCGATGACGCAGCAGAAGCACAGCGAGGCAATGGTGATGAGGATCGACCACACCATGTAACTCTGGATCGGGCCGGGTGCAGCTTCCTGGAACGGTGGTGGTGTGCTCATTGTTTCCCCTTTGAATGATCTGGGCCGCCACCCTGGCCGCCCGCGCGGCGAATCCTAGCAGCGTCGGTCGGAAACTGTCTGTGCGATGGAGATCAGACGCGGCGGGGCGACGTGCGGCCGGCCGCGTTCGCTGCGATCAGCGAGGAGACCACCGCGGCGGCGATCCAGCACAGCGGCCAGGTGATGAAGCCGATGAAAATCGCGCACAGCATCAGGTTGATGAACGCGACGATCCAGTAGCCGATCATGAAGACCAGTCCGCTGACGACGTTGCCGGCGTACAGCTGACCGATCCCGAACGTCTGGAAGAACGCACCCGGCAGCAGCTCCAGCAGCACCGCGACCGCGACGGATTTCTGCGCGGGGTAGTGCTGCGCGTGCTGCACGGGCGGTGCCTGTGCGATGGACGGCAGCGGTGGCGGTGGCGGCAGGCCGTCGGGCGTTGTCTGGTCGTGCATCACGTCGGTCCGGAGAAGGGAGCGCGCATCGTAACGCCGTCGACCGGCGCCGCGACGATCAGTCCACGACGATCAGGCCGCGTCGCCGCGCAGGGTACGCACGTGTGCCTCCAGCATCCGCGCGTCGGCCGCGGACGGATCGATGGCGGCGTCCGCCACCACGCCGACGCTGGCGCGGAATCGGCGCGGCACGCGCATGCGGCCCATGCGGCTGTCGCGATGGCTCCACATGCTGCTCCACATGCCCCGCAGCGCCATCGGAATCACCGGCACCGGACGGCGTTCGAGGATGCGTTCGACGCCGGACTTGAACGCGGCGATGTCGCCATCGCGCGTAAGCGCGCCCTCGGGGAAGATGCCCACGATCTGTCCATCGGCCAGCGCCGCGTCGATCTCGTCGAACGCACGCTGCATGAGCTCGGGATTCTCGCGGGCACCGGCGATCGGGATGGCCTTGGCGGTGCGGAAGATCCAGCTCATCACCGGGATGTTGAAAATCCGGTAATACATCACGAAGCGTACTGGCCGCGGGATGCTCGCCGACAGGATCAGCGCGTCCATGTAGCTGACGTGGTTGCACACGATCAAGGCCGGGCCTTCGTCGGGGATGTGCCGTTCGATGCCTTCCAGGCGCAGCCGGTACAGGCCGCGCACGAACACCCAGCTCAGGAAGCGCATCAGGAACTCGGGCACGATCGTGAAGATCCAGATCGCGACCAGCGCGTTGGCGATGGCCAGTGCCAGGAACACCTGCGGAATGTTCCAGCCGAGGAAGCGCTGCACGATGATGCCAAGCGCCGCTGCCAGCACGATGAAGGCCGCGTTCTGGATGTTCATGCCGGCGATCACGCGCGATATTTCCTGCTTCGGCGTGCGGCTCTGCATCAGCGCGAACAGCGGCACCACGAAGAAACCGGCGAACACGCCGATGCCGACCAGATCGATGACGATGCGCCAACTGCCCGGCTGCTGCAGGAACGCGCCGACGTCCAGCCCGGTTGCCGCCGGCAATCCGCTGCGCGCGAAGTACAGGTCGACCATGAAGGCGCTGATGCCAAACGCGCCCAGTGGCACCAGGCCGATCTCCACCGTGCGCGCCGACAGCCGCTCGCACAGCATCGAGCCCGCGCCGGTGCCGATCGAGAACAGCGCCAGCGCGAACAGGTACAGGGTTTCGCTGCCACCGAGGTTGACCTCGGCGTACGTGGGCAGCTGCGCGGTCAGTACCGTGCCGATGAACCAGAACCACGACACGCCGAGGATCGCGTTTCGCACCGCCAGCTGCTTGCGCGCCAGGCGAAGCACGGCGATCGATTCGGGAATGGGGTTCCAGTTGACCTTGAGCTCCGGGGCGCCGGCTTCCGCACGCGGAATTGCGCGACTGACCAGGTTGCCGGTCACCGCCAGCGCGACGATCGCGGTGGCTGCGACCACCGGCCCCTGGTCGCCGGCCAGCTTGAAGATCAGCCCACCCAGGATCATTCCCAGCAGGATCGAGATCGACGTACCCATCTCGACCAGGCCGTTGCCGCCGGTGAGTTCCTCGGGCTTGAGCACCGACGGCAGGATCGAGTACTTGACCGGCCCGAACAGCGTGGACTGCAGGCCGGTGCAGAACAGCGCGACCAGCAGCACCACCATGTTCTGCGTCAGGAAGCCGATCGCCGCCAGCGACATGATCACGATTTCCATCGTGGTGGTGATGCGGATCAGCCGCGACTTCTCCAGCTTTTCGGCGATCTGTCCGGCGGTGGCCGAGAACAGGAAGTAGGGCGCGATGAACAGCGCCGGGGCTAGGTTGGTGTACAGCGTGCGCTGCTCGCCGCTGACGCCGAGCCAGAACAGCAGGCCGATGATCGCCTGTCGATAGACGTTGTCGTTGAACGCACCCAGTGCCTGGGTCAGGAAGAACGGCGCGAAGCGTCGTTGCTTGAGCAGATCGAACTGGTTGTGCGCCATGCGGCCCCCGGGTTTGCCGGCGAGCCTAGCAGAGCGCGCGCCACCTGCCGCGTGGTGCGCGCGTTGGCCGCGCCCTGCGATCGCCGGGGTAGCGCCGATGACGACGCGGCGTATCGGATCGCTCGACCGGAGGCTGTGACGCCGGGCCTGGCGCGTCGCCGGCCCGGCGTGGCGCGCGGGGATGACGCCGACCGAAGCTCAGCGGCCAGCGCCTTGGTCGCGCGGCCGACGGCGGCGTGGCCCCCCCGGGCGAGCCCTAGCGCCGCACCCGGAGCCCGCCCTGGCGTCGGTGGCCTCAGCCCTGCTCGCGCTCGATCGCGCGCCAGCCGATGTCGTTGCGGTGGAACTCGCCGTCCCAGCTGATCCGTTCGGTTGCGTCACCGGCTAAAGTGCAGCCGGACAAGGGAGCCACGCCGTGTTTGACCAAGGTTTCAAGTGCATCGACCACCTCCTGCACAAGGTTGCCGGCTGTACCAGAGATCTGGACTACGCCGGGCAGTCGAAGCTCACTGAGCTCAACGAACTCAAGCAATCCCTCCTGCACCAGACCTTCTCCGGCCACCTGTAAGCCATGACACCTGGCCGATATGTCGTTGACGGTTCGGAGGGCGCATTCCAGCCCGGCTCACGCGGCCGGGTGCTGGCCAATCGTCCGGGCATCGTCCGTGTGCGGGAAATGCAGCGCGCGGAAACCCAAACGCTGCTCGCATTGACCGATGCGCTGCTGGACGAAGTCGGCGTGGCACAGCGGTTCACCACCAACGACTTGCGTGACTGGCATCGGCGCTGGCTGGGTGGCGTCTACCCATGGGCGGGCGACTACCGGCAGGTCAATATGGGCAAGGGCGGTTTCCAGTTCGCCAGCGCGCACCTGATTGCCGGATTGATGACGACGTTTCAGAGAGACGTCCTGGCCGAATGCACGCCCTGTGAGGGCATGGACGAAGCCAGCCTGTCAGCCGCAATGGCTCGGACCCATGCCGAATTCATCCTGGTCCATCCTTTCCGCGAGGGAAACGGCCGCTTGGTACGCCTACTCAACACGCTGATGGCGTTGCAGGCCGGTTGGCCCATCCTCGACTTCAGTGGGATTCGCGGCAGGAAGAAGCAGGAATACATCGGCGCGATCCATGCTGCGATGGACCGCGATTACCAGCTTCTGGAAACGATCTTCGCCGGCGTGCTGCGGCGCACTCGCCGAACGGCTACTTCTTCTTCGGGCGGCCGTCCTTGACGACGGTCGTTCGGTCCGACTTGGAAGTCGTGACGAAGCGCCCGTCAACCGCGCTGCGGAACACCTTGGCGGACACGCCCTCGATTGCGGACGAGCTGCGTACGTTCCGTTCGACGCCTTCCTTGCGGGCTGCCGGGGTGCGGAGGTAGACGTTGCTGGCGGCAATTGACTTCATTTCTGCAGGCTAGCACTGCCGCCCTGTACATGCCATGGATCGGAACGAGGGTGTCCCGTCGCCCCATGAACCGAGTCGGAGACCCGGGCGGAACACATCGATCCGGCTCACGAACGATGCGGCGGGCAGCGGCCGTGCGGGCGCTGAGCACGATGCGAGCACTGGCCCTGCCTCGCTCCGAGCGCCCGGTTGCGGCTCGCCTCAGCCCTGCTCGCGCTCGATCGCGCGCCAGCCGATGTCGTTGCGGTGGAACTCGCCGTCCCAGCTGATTTCTGCCACCGCGGCGTAGGCATCCTGCTGGGCCTGCGCGACGCTGTCCCCGAGCGCGCACACGCACAGCACGCGGCCGCCGCAGGTGACGACGTTGCCGGCGTCGTCCAGGCGCGTGCCGGCATGGAACACCTTGCTGCCTGCCGGAACGGTGGCGTCGAGGCCGTGGATCGCGTCGCCGGCCTTCGGGGTTTCCGGATAGTTGGCCGCCGCCATCACCACGCCCAGCGAGCGGCGCGGGTCCCAGTGCGCTTCCACCTCGTGCAGGCGTTGCGCGAGCGCGGCCTCGACCAGGTCCACCAGGTCCGACTGCAGGCGCAGCATCACCGGCTGGGTTTCCGGATCGCCGAAGCGCACGTTGAACTCGATGACCTTCGGCGCGCCGGCCTTGTCGATCATCAGCCCGGCGTACAGGAAGCCGGTGAACGGAATGCCGTCGGCGATCATGCCCTGCACGGTCGGATTGACCACCTCGCGCATCACGCGTTCGTGGACGTCGGGGGTGACCACCGGGGCCGGCGAGTACGCGCCCATGCCGCCGGTGTTGGGGCCGGTGTCGCGATCGCCGACGCGCTTGTGGTCCTGGCTGGTCGCCATGGGCAGCGCAGTCACGCCATCGACCATCGAGATGAAGCTGGCTTCCTCGCCGTCGAGGAACTCCTCGATCACGACCCGCGAACCGGCGGCGCCGAATGCGTTGCCGGCCAGCATGTCGCGCACCGCGGCTTCGGCCTCGGCCAGCGTCATCGCCACGATCACGCCCTTGCCCGCGGCCAGGCCGTCGGCCTTGACCACGATCGGCGCGCCCTTTTCGCGAACGTACGCCAACGCGGCGTCGACGTCGGTGTGCACCGCGTAGTACGCCGTGGGGATGCCGTGGCGGGCCAGGAAGTCCTTGGCGTAGGCCTTGCTGCCTTCCAGCTGCGCGGCGGCTGCGGTGGGGCCAAACACCTTCAGGCCGGCAGCGCGGAAGCGGTCGACCACGCCGGCCACCAGCGGGCCTTCCGGGCCGACCACGGTCAGCGCGACGCCTTCGCGCTGCGCCAGCGCGAGCAGGCCGTCGATGTCGCTGGCGGCGACGTCGACGTTGCGGCAGTTGCGCTCGCGCGCGGTGCCGGCGTTACCCGGCGCGACCAGCACTTCGTCGACGCGCGCGGACTGCGCGAGCTTCCATGCCAGCGCGTGTTCGCGTCCGCCGGAACCGATGACGAGGATCTTCATTGCGAGTGTGCTCCGTGGTGCCCCGACCGCCGACGCGTTCGGGTGAGGTGTACGTGTGGAGGTGGCGCCGGGTGGCAGCCGCCCGTGTTGCGGATGCGGCGGACGCCGACGCCCTCGATGGGCGCGGGCGCGGCGGCTAGCGCGGCTTGCCGGCCGGGTTGCACTGCGCGGGCTGCAAGGTGACCTCGAAGAACGACTGGCCGCTGCCGTCGACGAAGCGTCGCCGCACGCCGCCGCCGTTTTTCAGCACCGCGGCGAGATCGTCGTGTCGGCACAGCTCGCTGATCGCGTCCTGCTCATCGCGCTGCAGCGCATCGAGCACGTCCTTCTTGCCGCGCGCCTTGGCGACGGTGATGTCGGGATTGCGGATCACGAAGACGAGATCGTTGCCTTCGACCTTGGCCGCATCCACTACCAGACCGTCGCGGTACGGCGTCGGCAGCGTCTTGCCGATGGCGCCGGCGGCCTGGTCCAGCGCGCCTTCGACGCCTTCGTCCTTGCCGCAGCCGGCCAGCAACAGCGTGGCAACGGCCAGGGCGGCGATGCCGGCAGCGCGATGACCGGTGGCCTGGGTCGGCGTTTTCGTTTCGGGGTGATCGTGCTGGCTGCGCATGGCGGGCTCCGTTGGGTTCGGGGTGGCGCTGGGGCGACGGGCGTGCGGGGGGCGGCGTGTCCGGGTCGTCAGGCGGCGCGGTTGGGGCTCCGGGCGCGCGGCGAGTGGTCGAGCGCTTCGAGACCGACGGCGCCGCCCGCAGGCTGCCCGCCGGAAGCGGGCAGTGCGGACGCCAGCCACGTGGGGCGCATGCGGCCGGCCCGGTTCAGTGGCGGAAGTGACGCACGCCGGTGAACACCATCGCCAGGCCGTGCTCGTCGGCGGCGGCGATGACCTCGTTGTCGCGCATCGACCCGCCCGGCTGGATCACCGCCTTGATGCCGGCGGCCGCCGCGGCGTCGATGCCGTCGCGGAACGGGAAGAACGCGTCCGATGCCATCACCGATCCCGGCACCACCAGCCCGGCTTCCTCGGCCTTGAGGGCGGCGATCTTCGCCGACACCACGCGGCTCATCTGGCCGGCGCCGATGCCGATGCTGCGACTGTCGCGCGCGTAGACGATCGCGTTGGACTTCACGAACTTGGCGATGCGCCAGGCGAACAGCAGGTCGTCGAGCTGCTTGTCGGTGGGGGCCAGTTTCGACACCACCGTGAGCTCGCTGCGGCCGACCTCGCGGATGTCGCTGGTCTGCATCAGCAGGCCGGAGCCCACGCGCTTGATGTCGAAGTTGTTGCGGCCATCGCCGTGCGGAATCCGCAGCACGCGCACGTTGGCCTTCTTGCGGGCGTAATCGAGCGCGCCTTCCTCGTAGTCCGGCGCGATCAGCACTTCGACGAACTGGCGGTCGAGGATGACCTTGGCCGTTGCCGCGTCGAGCGTGCGGTTGAAGGCGATGATGCCGCCGAACGCCGAGGTGGGGTCGGTGGCGTAGGCCAGCTCGTACGCATCGCCGCAGGCCACGCCCTGGGCAACGCCGCAGGGGTTGGCGTGCTTGACGATCACGCACGCCGGGGTCTCGAACTGGCGCACGCATTCCCAGGCGGCATCGGCATCGGCGAGGTTGTTGAAGCTCAGCTCCTTGCCCTGCAGCTGGGTGAACGTGGCCAGCGTGCCCGGCACCGGGTGCAGGTCGCGGTAGAACGCGCCGTGCTGGTGCGGGTTTTCGCCGTAGCGCAGGTCCATCACCTTGACGAAGTTGCTGTTCTGCTGCGCCGGGAACAACGCGCGCGCGCCGTCGTCGCCGATCGCCGACAGGTAGTCGCTGATGCAGGCGTCGTACTGGGCGACGCGATTGAACGCGGCCACCGACAGCGCGAAGCGGGTCTTGGCCGACAGCGTGCCGTCGGCGCCATCGAGCTCCTGCACGATGCCGGCGTATTGCGCCGGGTCGGTGGCGACGGCCACGCGTGCGAAGTTCTTGGCGGCCGAACGCAACATGGCCGGGCCGCCGATGTCGATGTTCTCGACGATCTCGTCCATCGTGCTGTCGGGGTTGGCCGAGACCTGCTCGAACGGGTACAGGTTCAGCACCAGCAGGTCGATCGCGCCGATGCCGTGTTCGGCCATCACCGCATCGTCGATGCCGGCGCGGCCGAGCAGTCCGCCGTGGACGAGCGGGTGCAGCGTCTTGACGCGGCCGTCCATCATCTCGGGAAAACCGGTGACGTCGCTGACGTCCCTGACGGCCAGGCCCGCGTCGCGGATCGTCTTGGCGGTGCCGCCGGTGGACAGCAGCTCCACGTCGCGCGCGGCCAGTGCGCGGGCGAGGTCGACCAGACCGGTCTTGTCGGAAACGGAAAGCAGCGCGCGGCGGATCTTCACCGGCGAGGCGGACAGGCGATCGGAAGTCATACGGGGAGGGGGCAGCAGGGAAGGCGCGAATTATAGCGGTTGGGGCCGGCGGGGCCGGCCCGGGGCGGACCACCGGTCGGCATCGGACGTGGCGCCTGGCGCGGGTGCCGCTTCGGCGGGCGGGTCGCGGTGCGGCGCGGGGACTCTGTCGCTGCGGCGGCAGCTGCGCAGGAAACCAACCCGCTCCGGCCGCAATCGGATGAGGAAACAAGGCGCATTCTCCCGACGCCGCCATCCGCAATTTCCGGACGCGCGGCCAACGGCTAAGCTGCGACGCTGGTCCGCGCTGTGGACAGGCGTCAGGAGCCCGGGATTGGCCTCGATCTACGCATTGAAGGGACGTTTCCAGGCGCTGCTGCGTCCAGCGGTGCGTCGCCTGCACGCGCTGGGGGCCACGGCCAACCAGGTCACCGTGACCGCGGCGCTGCTGTCGCTGGTGGTGGCTGGCCTGGTCTGGTGGCAAGCGCCCCTGCGGCCCTGGGTATTCGCGCTGCTGCCGGTCTGGATGTTTGCGCGCATGGCCTTGAACGCCATCGACGGCATGCTGGCGCGTGAATTCGCGCAGCAGTCGCCGCTGGGCGCCTTCCTCAACGAACTGGGCGACGTGATCGCCGATGCCGCGCTGTATCTGTCGCTGCTGGCGGTGGCGGGCATGGCGGCGTGGCCGCTGTGGCTGCTGGTGTGGCTGGCGGCGTTGAGCGAATACGCCGGCGTGCTGGGCCTGATGGTGGGCGCGCAGCGTCGATACGACGGGCCGATGGGCAAGAGCGATCGCGCGTTCGTGATCGGCACGCTGGGCCTGCTGCTGGCGCTGGGTTTGATCGATGCGATGGCGGTGCAATGGGTGGTGCTGGCGATGGCGGTGCTGTGTGCGTGGACCGTGGTGCGCCGTGTGCGCGCCGGTCTCGCCCAGGCGCGCACCGGCAATGATGTGACGGATCACAGGAGGAGCGGGACTTGAGGGATTTCCAGCAATCGCAGTTCAGCAGTTTCGATGGCGAGCGACTGTTCTACCGGCATTGGCGAGCGCCCGGCGACGGCCCGCGCCGCGCGATCGTGCTGCTGCACCGGGGGCACGAGCATTCCGGCCGCGTCGCGCACCTGGTCGACGAACTCGGCCTCAACGCCTTCGATTTCTTCGCCTGGGACGCGCGCGGCAACGGCCAATCGCCCGGCGCCCGCGGCGATGCGCCGGGCTTCGAAGCGCTGGTGCGCGACCTGGACACGTTCATCGCCCACCTGGGGTCCGCGCACGGGATTGCGATCGAGGATGTCGCGGTGGTCGCGCAGAGTGTCGGTGCGGTGGTCGCCACCACCTGGGCCCACGACTACGCGCCGCGCCTGCGCGCCCTCGTGCTGGCCTCGCCGGCGTTCAAGGTCAAGCTGTACGTGCCGTTCGCCCGACCGCTGCTGGGTTTGATGCAGAAGCTGCGGGGCAACTTCTTCGTCAACAGTTACGTGCGGCCCCAGTGGCTGACCCACGACACGCAGCGCGCTGCCAGCTACGCCAGCGACCCGCTGATCACCCGGCCGATCTCGGTGCGCGTGCTGCTCGGGCTGTACGAGGCCGCCGAGCGCGTAGTCGCCGACGCGCAGGCAATCCACGTGCCGACGCAGTTGCTGGTGTCGGGATCGGACTTCGTCGTGCACCGCGCGCCGCAGGACCGCTTCTACGAGAACCTCGGCGCCGGCATCAAGGAGCGCCACCTGCTGCCGGGCTTCTATCACGACACCCTCGGCGAGGAAGGCCGCGGCGCCGTGGTCGCCAAGGTGCGCGCGTTCCTGCTGGCGCGCTTCGCCCAGCCCGTGCTGCGCCCGCAACTGCTGGACGCGCATGAGCGCGGTCCCAGCTTCGACGAAGCCCAGAAGCTGGCCTGGCCGCCCGAGCGCAACTCGCTGGCCGACCTGCGCTGGCGCGGCGTGCGGGCCGGGTTGCGATTCGGCGGAAGGCTGTCCGACGGCATCGCGCTGGGCCTGGAAACCGGCTTCGATTCGGGCAGCAGCCTGGACTACGTCTACCGCAACCAGGCGCACGGAAAGACGCTGCTGGGCAAACTGGTGGATCGCAACTACCTCGATGCCATCGGCTGGCGCGGCATCCGCGTCCGGCGCGAGCACATCACCGAACTGCTGCGCGAGGCAAAGTCGCGGCTGCGCGCGGCCGGCTTGCCTGTCCACGCGGTCGACATCGCCGCCGGGCACGGCCGCTATGCGCTGGAGGCGCTCGGGCAGGGCCGGGACAGCGCCGATTCGCTGCGGCTGCGCGACTTCAGCGAGCTCAACGTCGAGAAGGGCCGCGCGCTGATCGCCGAACTCGGCGCCAGCGACATCGCCACGTTCGAGCGTGCCGACGCGTTCGACCGCGCCTCGCTGGTCACGCTCGACCCCCGGCCGACGCTGGCGGTGGTGTCGGGCCTGTACGAGCTGTTCCCCGACAACGCGATGGTGCGGCGTTCCCTCGAGGGCCTGGGCGCGGCGGTGCCGGTCGGTGGCTACCTCGTCTACACCGGCCAGCCCTGGCACCCGCAGCTGGAGTTCATCGCACGCGCGCTCACCAGCCATCGTGGTGGCGCGGCGTGGGTCATGCGCCGCCGCAGCCAGGCCGAGATGGACCAGCTGGTACGCGCGGCAGGCTTCCGCAAAGTCGAGCAGCGCATCGACAAATGGGGCATCTTCACGGTGTCGTTGGCGCAGCGGGTCGAGGCATGAGCGACGCCGCGGCCGTGCCATCGGTCAACACGCCGCCGCCCACAGCCGTGCCGTCGGCGCGGCCGTGGAAGCGCGCGATCGCATGGCTGGTACTGCTGGGCCCGCTGTTCTTCCTCAGCTACGGCTGGGCAAATTCGCTGGCGGCGGCGCGCGTGTCGGTACCCAGCGTGGTGTTTGGCTGGGAATCGGCGATTCCGTTCTGGGCCTGGACCATCGTGCCGTACTGGTCGATCGACGCGTTCTACGCCGTCTCGCTGTTCATCTGCCGCGATCGCCGCGAGCTCGATCGCCAGGCGTTGCGGCTGCTGACCGCGCAGTTTGTCGCCGTCACCTGCTTCGTTTTGTGGCCGCTGCGCTTCAGCTTCACGCGACCCGACAGCGACGGCGTGTTCGGTTGGCTGTTCGACGTCTTGCTGGGCTTCGACAAGCCGTTCAACCAGGCGCCGTCGCTGCACATCGTGCTGCTGGTGATCCTGTGGCTGCGCTTCGGTGCGCATCTCCACGGCGTCTGGCGCTGGTGGCTGCACGGTTGGGCGGTGCTGATCGCGGTATCGGTGCTGACGACGTTCCAACACCACTTCTTCGATGTACCCACCGGCCTGCTGGCCGGCTTCCTGTGCGCGTGGTTGTGGCCGATGCGGGTGGACCCGCCGTGGCGCGGCGCGGTCTGGACGCGTGAACGCGCGCGCTGGCGCCTGGCGGCGCTGTACCTGGCCGGCGCGATGTCGCTGGCGCTGCCGGCGGTCGTGTTTTCAGGCGCCGCGTTGTGGCTGCTGTGGCCGGCGGTGTCGTTGTTGCTGGTGGCGACCAACTACGCGCTGCTGGGCGCGTCGGGGTTCCAGAAGCAGGCCGATGGCCGCCTGACGGTCGCGGCGCAATGGCTGTATGCGCCCTACCTGCTGGCGGCGTGGATCAACTCGCGCTGGTGGACGCGGCGCTCGCCCCGGCCGGTGCCGGTGTGCGACGACGTGTGGTTGGGCCGCGTGCCGACGGCAACCGAGCGCGATGGCTTCGACGTGGTGGTGGACCTCGCCGCCGAGCTGCCGTTGGCCGATGCGCGCGCGGACGATGCCGTGCGACCGACGCTCGACTTGATCGCCCCGGCGCCTACGTTGCTGCGGGCGGTGGCGGCCGACATCGAGATCGCGCGAAGCCGGGGCCGGGTGCTGGTGTGCTGCGCGCTGGGGTATTCCCGTAGCGCCTCGGCGGTTGCCGCGTGGCTGTTGCACAGTGGGCGCGCAGCGTCGGTGGAGCTGGCGATCGCGCGCGTCCAGGCAGCGCGACCGGCGGTGGTGCTAGGCGAGCCGCACCGGCAGGCGCTGCAGCTCGCCTTCGACGGCGGCACGCCGATGCACCCTGCCGCCATGCCGGCCTCGTCGAGATGACCACGCGCTTTACGTTGCGCACGATGGCGCTGCTGTTGCGGCAGGGGCGCCGGCTCAACGCGCTGTCATGGCTGCTGCTGGCCCTGGCAGGTGGGTGGCTGGTAATCGCGGCCAGCGGGCAGGGCACGCTCGCAGGCGGGTCGCTGCCATGGCTGCTGGTCAGCGTGAGCGCCGGCCTGTTGCAGCTCTACCACGCAGTACGTGTCGATCTCGATGCCGACCTGCTGGAGGCGCTGTCGGAGGCCGGCGGCGCACCTGGCGGTTCGGACGAAGACGTCGCCGACGCGTCCGCGCGCACGCTCGACGCCAGCCTGCAATCGTTGGGTCTTCAGCCACCCTCTGGTGGCGGACGGGATTGGCGCGCGCGCTGGCGGGGTGCGCGCCGGCTGCTGCTGTGGCAGTCCGCGTGGCTACTGGCCCAATGGGTGTCTGTCGGATTGGCGTTGTGGAGTGCATCGTCGTGAGTGAAGGCCGCAACCAGACTCCGCCCGCCAACTGGACCGCCACGCAGCAGGCGCTGTGGCAGCGGCTTCAGGACTACGACTTCGGCGATCGGAACGACGGGGGAGCGGGCGGTCGCCCGCGTGGTTTCGCGGCACGCCTGGCACACACGCTGGGCTGCTCGCAGGCCAGCGCCGAGTCCGCGTTGATCGAGTACCGCCGGTTCTGCTTCCTGGCCGTGATCGGCAGTCAAGAGGTCACGCCCAGCCGGACCGTCGACGCGGTCTGGCACCTGCACCTCACCGACTCGCGCGAGTACTGGGAGCGGTTCTGCCCGCACGTACTCGGCGTGCCGTTGCACCACCTCGCCAGCGACGGCAGCAGCGCCGATACCACGCGCCATCGTGCGCAGTACCAGGCCACCTGGGACGCCTACCGGATGCACTTCGGCCCGCCGCCGGAGACGTTCTGGCCGCCACCGGAGCGCCACGCGCGCGCGTCGGCGCCGCGCATGCCCCTGAGCCAGGTCTGGCCCGCCCCGGACACGGGCTCGGCATCGCTGCTGGTCTGCGGCGTGCTGATGGCGCTGGTATGGGGCTTCGGCGCGCTGTCCGCAGCCGAGCCGAACCCGCTGGAGTGGCGCGGTGGCTGGTTCCTGCTGTTCCAACTGGTGCTGTCCGCGCTGACGATCGTCGCGGCCAGGCGCCTGCGCCGTGCGCTGCGTGATCGCGGCAGCGTCGGTGTCCAGGCCGAATCGCCAACGCCGGTCGAGCTGGGCTTCCTTGCGCGCGGCGCACCGCGCGCGGCCGACGTCGTGGTCGCCGACCTGCTGCAGCGCGGCGCGCTGCGCGTGGATCTGCCCCGCGACGCGGCCGGGGTGGCGCACCCCGCCACGCGTTCGTGGTTGCGTGCGGCCCACGGTGGTGACGATCTTCCGGTGGAACTGCGCGACGCACTCGCCACGGTGCGCATGGACGAGCGCATCCACAAGGCCTTGACGGCGATCACCGAGTCACAGGAGTCGGTGCGTTCGGCGCTGGAACGCAAGCGACTGCAGTTCGACGCGGGCACCGCCCACGCCTACGCGCTGATGGCCGCCTCGCTGCCGGCGTTCGCGGTGGTGTCGGGCCTGGCCAAGATCGCCATCGGACTGGAGCGCGATCGACCGGTGGGGCTGCTGACCGTGTTGACCACGTTGATGGCGATGGTGGTGGTCGGCTTCGCACGGATACCGGTGTGGCACACGCGCGCCGGTGCCGCGGCCCTGCACCTTGCTTCCAAGCGGGTATCGGGCCGAGCGAACGACGATGACCTGCTGCAACAGGTGGCCTTGGCCGGAACTCCGGTGCTGATCGGCAGTGCCTACGCCGACTACCACCTCGCGCGCACGCCGCCACCGGGCAGCGCTACCAGCGATGGCGTAAGCAGCTGCGGCGGCTCGACCGGTAGCGGCGACGGCGGTGGTGGCGGTTGCGGCGGCGGTGGATGCGGAGGTTGCGGTGGATAAGCGCGCTATCGAAGGACAGGACCCGCACGGCGCCAACGACGCCGGCGTGGATGCGGCGCGCCCCTGGCGCGAGCGCTGGTCGCGCGCCGTGGTGGTGTGGCTGCGTGCGCGTGGCGCCACCCCGAATCGCCTCTCCTGGAGCAGCGTGGTGTTCGCGATGGTTGCCGGCCTGTCGTTGATGCTCGCATTGCGCGAACCGCCGGCCTCGGCGGCGGCATTGCTGGTGATCGCGGCGGTGGCGATGCAGGCCCGTCTGGCCAGCAGTCGCCTCGACGGCTTGCTGGCGACGTACGCCCGGCTGCGCGGACGCGCCGGCGAGGTCTACAACGACGCGCCCGATCGCGCCGCCGACGCGCTGGTGTTCGTCGGTCTCGGCTACGGCTTGGCGCCGACGTTCGCCTGGGGTGTCGACCTGGGATGGGCGGCGGCGTTGCTGGCGCTGTCGACAGCCTACGTGCGCGTTCTCGGCGTGGCCTGCGGCTTGCCCGAGCGCGCCGATGGGCTGATGCCGCGGCGCCGGCGAATGGCGGTGATGAGCGTGGCCGCGTTGATCGCGGCCGTGCTGGTGGGCGTCGGCGAAACCCGGCTCGCGGCATGGGCGCTGGCCGTGGCCACCGCGTTGGTCGCCACCGGCGCGGCGGTGACGGCGGCGTTGCGCCTGCGCGCGATCGTGCACCGCCTGGAGGCGCGATGATCGGTGAACTGATTGCGCGATGCTTCAGTTTCGCCATCCATGCAATCACCGGCGCGCGCGCGTTGTGGCAGGGTTGCACGCCGTCCGCAGAGCACCGGGTCTACTACGGCAATCACTCCAGCCATGGCGACTTCGTGATGATCTGGTCGGCGCTGCCGCCCGCGCTGCGCCGTCGGGTGCGACCGGTCGCGGCGGCAGAGTACTGGCAGGGCGATGCGCTGCGTCGCTACCTGATCCGCTCGGTGTTCAATGGCGTGCTGATCGAGCGCGAGGCGGCCAACCGGCACGCCGATCCCATCCAGGTGCTGTGCGATGCCGTCGATGGCGACAGCTCGTTGATCCTGTTTCCGGAGGGCACGCGCAACCCCGGCGATGGCGTGCTCCCGTTCAAGAGCGGCCTCTACCACCTCGCGCGCAAACGCCCGGAGCTTGAGTTCGTGCCGGTGTGGATCGACAACCTCTCGCGGGTCATGCCCAAGGGCAAATTCCTGCCACTTCCACTGCTGTGCACGGCCACGTTCGGCCGGCCGTTGCGACTGGATTGTCATGAGGACAAGCCGGCCTTCCTGGCGCGCGCGCGCGCGGCGCTGATCGCGTTGGCGCCGCGCGACGGCAACGGCAATGGCAATGACAGCCACGGTGGGTCGGGAGATGGTCACGGCACCGATGGCGGGCCCGCCGGCAACCGCAACAACAATGGGATTGGCGCAAGCACGGCGGCCCACGGTGGCGACAACGGCCAACAGGGCACGCCATGATCGCCGCGATATCCAAGCCGGTGTGGCTGTTTCTCGGCATCGCCGCGGTGCTGTTGGTGGCCACTGCGGTCTCCGAGGTTCTGCGCTGGCGGCTGCACGGCCGGTCCAGCAGCGTGGTCGACAACCTGGTCGCGCGGATCCGCGCGTGGTGGGTGATGGCCCTGGTGGTGGGCATCGCGTTCGCGCTGGGGCGCATTGGCGTGATCGTGTTGTTCGCGCTGGTGTCGCTGTTCGCGTTGCGCGAGTTCATCACCCTCGCGCCCACTCGGCGCGGCGATTACTACGCGCTGCTGGTGGCGTTCTACGTGGTGCTGCCGTGGCAGTACTGGTTGGTCTACATCGACTGGTACGGCATGTACACCTTGCTGATCCCGGTCTACGCGTTCCTGTTGCTGCCGATCCTGTCGACCGCCGGCGGCGACACCACGCGCTACCTCGAACGCACGGCGAAGGTGCAGTGGGGGCTGATGATCTGCGTGTTCTGCATTTCGCACGTGCCGGCACTGCTGAACCTCAAGCTCCGCGGCTACGAGGGCAGCAACCTGCTGCTGATCGCGTTCCTGGTGATCGTGGTGCAATCGTCCGACGTGCTGCAGTACATCTGGGGAAAGCTCGCCGGTCGGCGCCTGGTGGCGCCGCGGCTGTCGCCGTCGAAGACGGTCGAGGGTTTCGTGGGGGGCGTGCTGTCGGCTACCGCACTTGGCGCGGCGCTGTGGTGGATCACGCCGTTCACGCCATGGCAGGCCGCAGCGCTGGCGCTGGTGGCCAACCTGATGGGGTTCTACGGCGGTCTGGTGATGTCGGCGATCAAGCGCGACCGGGGCATCAAGGACTGGGGGCACATGATCGAGGGCCATGGCGGCGTGCTCGATCGTCTCGACTCGGTGTGCTTCGCCGCGCCGGTGTTCTTCCACCTGATCCGGTACTTCTGGAAAGGCTGAGGGCGCGCCGCGGGCGTGACCCGCCACGCGCGGCCGGCACGCGACAGCCGTCAGCCCAGGCCGTAGTCCTTGAGCTTCTTGCGCAAGGTGGCGCGGTGGATGCCGAGCATCGCCGCGGCGCGGCTCTGATTGCCTTCGCAATGCTTGAGCACTTCGACGAACAACGGGATTTCCAGCTCGCGCAGCGCGATCTCGTAGAGGTTCTCGGTGTCGCTGCCGTCCAGATCGCCGAGATAGCGGCGGATCGAGGTCGCTACATGGTCGCGCAGCGGCACCTTGGGGCCTGGGCGGGAGGCGTCGTGGCGGTCGGTGGCGGCGTTCAAGAAATCCCCGAGACATGCGTCGCGGCATGATGGCCAGGCGACGGGAGGGGGAGTCTAGCGCGGCCCGGCGCCGGAAAACATGACGACGGCGTCATCCGTGTCGCGAATTGCGGTGCGGCCGTCGCGACCGCGCATCGGCCGGAGGCGGCCTCATCGGAATTCGAAGGTAAACGCGACGATGCGCGGCCCCGGTTCCAGTACCTCGAACTGCACCGTGGCGCTCTGCCCGGGGGCCAACGTGGTCGGCCCGTCGCCTTTGCGGTACTCGCTGGCGGTGAACTCGCGTGCGCCGACGGTGCGGCCGTCGATATCGGTCAGGCTCAGCAACAGCGTCGGCCAGGCCTGCGGCCATTGCGCGTCGTTGCGGAAACTCGCGTCGACACGCAACACCCCGGGACGCCCGGCGGGACGAACGCTGCGGTCGAGCATCGCGATGGCGGTGGGCTCGCGCCAATCCGGAATCGCGCAGCCCAGCGCGCCGCAGACCCTGCTGATCAGCGGCCGCCAGCGCGCGTCGGCGGCGAGTTCGGCACGTTGCGCCAGCAGCAGCTGCAGGCCGAGCGCCAGCGTCAGCGCGGCCACCGCAACGCGCATTGGCCAGCGCCGGCCGTGCGCGTGTCGGGCCTGCGCGCGACGCGCGAAGCTCGGCGCGTGATGGCGTCGCGGACGCGGTCCGGGGGACGCATCGCTTGCGACCGGCGGCGTCGCGCTCGCTGCGGCGGCCGCGACGTCGGCACCGGTGCCCTCGACCACCGCACCGTCGGTGCCGGTCGTATCGGTCGGTACGCCCGATGGCGCTGTGGATGATGTTTCAGGCGACAACGTTGCCGCGTCGGTCGTTACCGCATCGCCGGCGACCGCCTCAACCGACGCGTTCGTGCCGGAGCTGGCGTCAACGTCGCCCGGTCCGCCGTGGCCGGCCGTGGCGTCAAGCTGCTCGGAGATCGGTGGCTCGGTCTCTACCGACGGCGCATCCCGTTCGTCCCCGGACACCGCGGCGTCCGTCGTGACGTCGTCGAGTGCCGCAGGCGACGCCTGCACCGCGCCCTTGCAACGAGGGCACAACGGCGCACGGCCATCTTGATGGGCGATCAGGGCGACCAGGAAGCCGCAGTGTGGGCAGGCGAGGAACATGCGACGAGTGTAAGCGGGCGTTCACGGAACGGGGAGGGGCCGTGACCCGGCACGCGATCCCGACGGCGTGCCACGCGAACGCGCGGCACCGTCCGGTCGAGGGCGATCCGGGTGCGGAGGCTTAGTGGCGGCGCACGCCGTCGATGCGGATCCAGTCGTCGAGTCGCTCGACCTGCAGCTGCTCGAACGCATGCTCGTAGGACAACAGCACCTCGTCCTCCTGGCCCGCCAGGATGCCCGACAGCGCGATGCGGCCGCCCGGTGCGACGCGCGCGGCGAGGGTGTCGGCCAGCGCGATCAGCGCCGAGGCGAGGATGTTGGCGACCACCACCGGGTAGGTGGCGGGCGTCTCGTCGCCGGGCAGGCAGACCGCGAGACGGTCGCCGACGCCGTTGCGCTCGGCGTTGTCGTGCGTGGCCAGCAGCGCCTGCGGGTCGTTGTCGATGCCCAGCGCCGAGTCGGCACCGAGCTTGAGCGCGGCCAGCGCGAGGATGCCGGAGCCGCAACCGAAGTCGAGCACGCGCGCACCGCGCAGCACGCCTTCGTCGGCCAGCCCATCCAGCCACTGCAGGCACAGCGCCGTGGTCGGATGGGTGCCGGAGCCGAACGCCAGTCCCGGATCGAGTCTGACCACCGCCGCGTCGGCGGCATCGGCGCCTTCGGGCAGCGGGTGGTTCCACGGCACGATCCAGGTGCGATGACCGAACTGCAACGGCGCGTACTGGTCCATCCACGCCCGTTCCCAGTCCTGGTCCTCGACCTGGCGGAACTGCGCCCGTGACCAGTCCAGCTCGACGTCGACCGCCGCCAGCGCATGCAGCAGCAGTTGCTCGGGCGTCTCGGCCGGAAACAGCGCGGTCAGCACCATCTCGCCCCACAGCGGCGTCTCGCCGACCCCGGGTTCGAAGATCGCCTGCTCGTCGGGTGCATCGGCGTGCGCGTCGGCCAGGGTGATTGCCAGTGCGCCGACATCCTCCAGCGCGTGCTCGTAACGCGGCTGCTGGATTTCGCTGCAAGGCAGGGTGAGTTCGAGAAAGGGCATCGCGTGGGCCGGCCGGCAGGTTGGGGCCGCAATTATGGACCGCCGCCGGGCACCCGCCACCCGGCACCCCAGGGCGAGCGCGGGCCGGTTCGTGCGCCGCCGCCTCCGGCCGCGGCGTCAGCGGCAGCCTTCGCCGTGCATCGCCGCGTCGGGCAGACCCGCGCGCAGGGCGTTGACCTTACCGTCGTGCACCTCGAAGACCAACGCGTGGCGGCGATCGGTGGAGGTCACGGTGTATCGGGTGGGTGGGCCGTCCGCGCCGACTCGGACCAGGCTGCGGCCGTAGAGCCGCCTCAGCTGTGCCTCTGGCGTGCCGATGCGCGCACCAGCGGCTGTCGCGATCGAGTCGTCGTCCAATTCGATGCGGGTCATCACCAGGTCCTCGAACATCACCACCACGGCACTGCCGTTGATGCGGCTGCGATGGCAGGCGAGGAAGTCCGTCGTCTGGCCGTCCGGCGTGGGCTCGTCGGCGAGGGCGAGGCCGAGCGCGGTGAGCTGCTCTTCGCGCATGCCCACCCGCACCGCGCCGAGGCGGTCCGCTGCCAGCACCTGGCCATCGATGGCCGGGTTGGGCCCGGTGGCCTCGGCAGGCGTGGCAAAGGCGAGCGGCGGCAGGAGCAGCAGCGCGGCGATGGCGAAGGACTTGGGGCGTGCCATCACTCACTCCAGGCGAGTGCGCGAATGTAGCGCAGGCCCCCCGGGGCACCAACCTCGCGGGATCGACAGTGGTCGCACAGGCGGGTTCGTAGTGGGGTGGGTTGCGCGGCGACTTCCGGTCGCGTTGCCCGCGGGCCACGGCAGGCACGGGAGATCCAAGGCTGGTGCTGGCGCCGACGTCCGGGCGCACGACCCGGCATCGCGCCGGGCGCCGGTGGGGCCGACGGTAGCTCGCGGCGAGGTGCCCGCGGCGAGGTGCCGCGGCCCCGCTGGCGCGAGATGCGCGCCAGCGGGTGGTTACGCGTTCGCGCAGCGGCGGCGCCGTTGTGCGGCGCGCGCGCTCCCGCGCGGGCAATTCGGGCTTAGACGATCGAGATCGTCTTTTCCTTCTGTTCCTTGAGCCGCTTTTCCAGGTAGTGGATGTTCTGCCCGCCCTGCTGGAATCCCACGTCGGCGAGGATGCGCTGCTGCAGCGGGATGTTGGTCTTGATGCCGTCGACGACCATCTCGCTCAGCGCCACGCGCATGCGTGCAATCGCGGTCTCGCGGTCCGGACCGTGCACGATCAGCTTGCCGATCATCGAGTCGTAGTTCGGCGGAACGCGATAGCCCTCGTAGATGTGGCTGTCGACGCGCACGCCGGGGCCGCCCGGGGCGTGGAAATGCTGGATCAGGCCCGGGCAGGGCATGAAGGTGTCCGGGTCCTCGGCATTGATGCGGCACTCGATCGCGTGGCCTTCCAGGACAATGTCTTCCTGCTTCAGCGACAGCTTGTGGCCGGCGGCGATCATCAGCTGCTCACGCACCAGGTCGATGCCGGTGACCATCTCGGTGACCGGGTGCTCGACCTGGATGCGGGTGTTCATCTCGATGAAGTAGAAGCGGCCGTTTTCGTACAGGAACTCGAACGTGCCGGCGCCGCGGTATCCGATGCGCACGCAGGCCTCGGTGCAGACTCGGCCGATCTCGGCACGTTGCTCCGGGGTGATGCCAGGTGCCGGCGCTTCTTCGACCACCTTCTGGTGGCGACGCTGCATCGAGCAGTCGCGCTCGCCCAGGTGGATCGCGTTGCCCTGGCCGTCGGCGAGGACCTGGATCTCCACATGACGCGGGTTCTCCAGGAACTTCTCCATGTAGACCATGTCGTTGCCGAACGCGGCCTTGGCCTCGGCCTTGGTCGTGGCGATGGCGTTGATCAGCGCGGCCTCGGTGTGGACCACGCGCATGCCGCGACCGCCGCCGCCGCCGGCCGCCTTGACGATCACCGGGTAGCCGATCTCACGGGCGATCTTGGTGTTGGTGGCCGCGTCGTCGCCCAGCGGACCGCCGCTGCCGGGCACGCACGGCACGCCGGCTTCCTTCATCGCCCGGATGGCTTCGACCTTGTCGCCCATCAGGCGGATCGTGTCGGCCTTCGGGCCGATGAAGATGAAGCCCGATTCCTCGACGCGCTCGGCGAAGTCGGCGTTCTCCGACAGGAAACCGTAGCCGGGGTGGATGGCCTGGGCGTCGGTCACTTCGGCCGCCGCGATCAGCGAGGCCATGTTGAGGTAGCTGTCGGTGGATGGCGCCGGGCCGATGCAGACCGACTCGTCGGCCATCGCAACGTGCTTGAGGTTGCGGTCGACGGTGGAGTGCACCGCGACGGTACGGATGCCCAGGGCGTGGCACGCGCGCAGGATGCGCAGCGCGATCTCGCCTCGGTTGGCGATGACGACTTTATCGAGCATGAGGAGTTCCGGGACTCGGGTTTCTGCGAAACGGGACCCGGACCACGTCCGGCGTCCTGCTCATGATTCAGCCGATCACGAACAGCGGCTGGTCGAACTCGATCGGCTGGCCGCTCTCGGCCATCACCTTGAGCACCGTGCCGGACACGTCGGCCTCGATGGGATTGAACATCTTCATCGCTTCGATGATGCCCAGCGTGTCGCCGGCCTTGACGGTCTGGCCGACGGTCACGAACGCCGGCTTGTCCGGTGCCGGCGACGCGTAGAACGTGCCGACCATCGGCGCGCGCACGACGTGGCCATCGGGCAGGTCATTGGCGGGCTTGGCATGGCCGCCGGTGGCCGCCTCGGTGGGCGAGTGCATCGGCATCGGCGCGGCGTGCGCGACCGGGGCGTGGTGCATGGGCTGCGGTGCCATGGTGAAGCTGCCCTTTGGCGTGCGGGCCAGGCGCACCGATTCCTCGCCTTCCTTGATCTCGATTTCGGCGAGGTTGGATTCCTCGAGCAGGTCGATCAACTTCTTGATTTTGCGCAGGTCCATGGACGGGCCTCTGGTTGGTCCCGGCGTGCCGGGGCGTGATGCGGAAGGAAAAGGGTCAGGACGTCCGGGCGCTGGTCGCGGCCTGCCGGTCGAGCCAGGCAAGCGCGGCGTCCAGGCCATAGCGGTAGCTGCCATCGCCGAAGCCGCAGACCACGCCCAGGGCGAGATCGCTGACGTAGCTGTGGCGGCGGAACGGTTCACGCGCGTGCGGATTGGACAGGTGGATCTCGATGAACGGCACCTGCACTGCGGCCAACGCGTCGCGGATCGCCACGCTGGTGTGGGTGAAGGCGGCCGGGTTGATCAGGATGATCGCGGTGCCGTCGTGGCGGGTGGCCTGGATGCGGTCGACGAGCACGTGCTCGGCGTTGGATTGCAGGCATTCCAGCTGGTGGCCCGCGCGCCGCGCGCCGTCGCGCAGGGCGTCGTCGATCTCGGCCAGCGTGGTGCGGCCGTAGTGCGCCGGCTCGCGGTCGCCGAGCAGGTTGAGGTTGGGGCCGTGCAGGACCAGAAGCTTCGCCATTCCTGTGACCGGCATCGCTGGAAAGGCCGGGAGTGTGCTTGATGGCCGGGAGGGTGTCCAGACGTTCGCCGGCATTTCGGCGAAGTTACAGTGATTTAAACGATTGTTTGAGTTTGGGCTCTAGCCCGACCAGCCACCCGTACCAAGGCTTCGAGCGGCCACGGATTGGCGACCCGCGCGGCTCCGCAAGGTCCGGCGCCATGCGGCGAATGGCTCGAAATGCCGGCCGATGGCCGGGACGGCCCGTCGCGACCGCTCCAGGTGCGCATGCGCAATGGGTACCGGATGGCCTGGCGCAGTACCGGCCGCGCCCGCGGTCTTACCGGGTCACGCCGCCTGTCGGCGTTCCTGTCGGCGTCCCTGCCCAGCCCTCGATCTCGCCATGTTCGAACGGGCCGATCCGCTGCTTCACCAGGCGGCCGTCGGCGTCCACCAGCACCGAGTACGGCAGCACGCCCTTGGGATTTCCCAGGCGGACGCTGCTGTCGGCGGGGCCCGCCACGTCGAGCAGGATCGGGTAGCGCACCGGCACGCGCTGCAGGAAGGCACGCGCCGCGGCGGCATCATCGAGCGCGATACCGACCACTTGCACGCCGTTCGCACCCTGGGTGGCGGCGTAGCGGTCGAGTTCCGGCATCTCGGCGATGCAGGGGCCGCACCAGGTGGCCCAGATGTTGATCAGCATTGGCCGGCCGGCGTAAGCGGCTGGCAGCGCGACCGGGCGGCCGTCCAGGGACGGAAGCTGCAGTGCCGGCACGATCTTGCCGCGTTGGGCGACCGTCAATCCGGGCGGTGGCTCGGGTGCGTTGCTGGCAATCACGGTCTGCAGCACACGCTGCCCGATCTCGCTGCGCAGCAGCGGTCCCGGGCCGGAGCTGAGCAGGCTGGCGGCCACGCCCAACAACCCGGCCACCACGGCAATGGCGACGATCCTGCCGGTGGTGACTTTCATGGGGAGGCCGTCAAGTCGTGGCTCACGGTACAGCGCCGGCGGCTTCGGCCAACGCGGCGTGGACCAGGCCGGGCGTCAGCACAGTGGGCAGCACCCGGCCGTCGCCGCCGGCGCGCGGGTAGACCACGTACAACGGCACCCCGACGGCCTGGTGGCGCTGCAGGTAGGCGGTGAGCGCGGGATCGACATCGGTCCAGTCACCCACCATGTACACCGCGTCCGCCGCGGCCAGCGCGTCGCGGAAGCCCGAACGCGCAAACACCGCCTTCTCGTTGGCCTTGCAGGTCACGCACCAGTCGGCAGTCATGTTGACGAACACCACGCGTCCGGAAGCGCGCAGGTCGGCGAGCTTCTGCTCGGAAAACGGCACGGCCACCAGCCCATCGTGGGTCGGTGCGGCAGCGGTGGTGGTCGGTCGCGGCAGCTGCTGGATGGCGCGCAGGGGAAGCGCCATCGCCACGACGGCGAGCACCGCGACCGGCATCGCCCAGCGTCCGCTGCCCCGGTGCGAACGCGTCCACGCCCAGGCGGCAAACGCCACCAGCACAGCCGCCACCAGCCACCAGCCGATCGCATCGGCACCGCGCTGTCGGCCCAGCACCCAGGCCAGCCACGCTGCCGTGAGGTAGAGCGGGAACGCCAGCAATTGCTTGAGCGTCTCCATCCACGCCCCCGGGCGCGGCAGCAGGCGCGCCAGCGCCGGCACGAAGCCGACCAGCAGGAACGGCAGCGCCAGGCCCAGCCCGAGGGCGACGAACACGGCCATCCCCAACGCGGTTGGCGCAGTGAACGCCCAGGCCAGCGCGGCGCCCATGAACGGCGCGGTGCACGGCGTGGCAACGACCACCGCCAGGACGCCGGTGAAGAAATCGCCGGCGGGGCCGTGCCGGGTGGTCAACGCGTGGCCAGCGCCGGTCCAGCGACCGCCGACGTGCCAGACACCGGACATGCTCAACGCCAGGGCGAACATCAGCAGCGCCAACAACGCCACGACCAATGGCTGCTGCAACTGGAAGCCCCATCCCAGCGCCAGGCCCGCCTCGCGAAGACCCAGCGCAATCGCGCCCAGCGCCATGAAGCTCAACAGCACGCCGGCGGTGTACCAAAGCGCGCCGCTGCGCGCGCGGACCGGATCCTGCCCATTGCCGGCCAGCGACAGCGCCTTCAGCGACAGCACCGGAAGCACGCACGGCATCAGGTTCAGCACCAGTCCGCCGAGCAGGGCGAACAGCAATGCCGACAGCGGGCCGAGGTTGCTGCCGCGCGGCGCCGCCGAGGACTCGGCGGTTTCGGCGACGGTGGTCGGGCGGGTGGTCGCTGCCGCCGGCGTCGAAGCGACGGAAGCGGCGGGGTCGGCCTGGACCAGGTTGGGCAGATCACCGCTTGCGGGGGCCGCAGGTGCGGCGCCGGGCATGGGGGCGCCCTGCGCGGTGCTCGCGGCAGTGGCCACCGCCAGCGCGCCGGCGTCCGCCGGTGCCACGGGCGTGGTGACCTTGCCGCGCGGCAGGGCCAGCTCGATCGTGCGGGTCATCGGCGGGTAGCAGATGCCGTCGGTCTGGCAGCCCTGGAAGCCGGCGGTCAAGTGGATCGTCGCGGCGTCGGCCCGGTTGCGCAGCAGCGGCAACGGCAGTTCGATCTGGTCGAAATACACGGTGACATCGCCAAAATGCTCATCGCGATGCGATTTGCCGGCCGGCCAACGCGGCTGGCCGATGCCAATGCCCGCACGCGTCGCGGCGGCATCCAGGCGGAACGAAGTCTTGTCGCGGTACAGGTAGTAGCCGCGTGCCGGCGTCAGGCGAAGCAGCAGCGTGTTGCCGTCGCCGGCGATGGCCTCGAAGTTGAAGGCTTGTTCCGCTGGCAGTGGCAGCGCATCAAAGCCACCGCCGCGGTTGCCCAACAGCCCGCCTCCGATCGCGTTGCTGCGCAGGCCGCCGCTGTTGGGCAGCGACATGCCCGACCCGACACCGGCAGTGTCGCCGGTTGCCGGCAAGGCGACGGTGACCTTGCGAGTCTGCGGTGGGTAGCAGATTCCCGCGTCCGCGCAGCCTTGGTATTTGATCGTCAGCACCGTGCTCGCGGCGTTCGCCTGTCCCGGCAGGGTCGCGTCGAGGCGGCCGCGGTAGGTTTCCACGCGCCCGAAGAATTCATCGTCGTGCGCTTCGCCGGCTGGTAGTTGCAGCGCCTGTGCGGTGAACCCGGCATCGGCCTGCACCGACGTGCGGTGGCGATACAGGTAGTAGCCGTCGGTGATCTTCCACTGCACGGCGATCTTCCCCGCACCGGCGGGTTGAACGCTCAGCACGAAGGCCTGGTCGACCGGGAGCAGGTCGTCGACGTTCGCCGCCAGGCTGGGCATCGCGGCCATCGCCAGCAGCGACGCCAGAAGCGCGCGCGCGCCGCGGGCGGCAAGGCCGGGCGCCTGCGGATGGGCGGTGAGGGGGGCGCGGAAGGGCAAACGGGCGGCGCGATCGCGCCACGACAGGCTGGGGGTGTCAGTCATGGTCTCGGGTCTGTTCGGCCACCCAGTCCAGGTAGGGGGTGAGGCCGCCGCGGCTTTCGACCGCAAGAATTTCCGGCAGTTCATACGGATGCAGAGCCTGCAGGCGCGCGGTCAGCGCATCGAGGCGGTCGGCGGTGGTCTTGATCAGCAACTGCACCTCGGTGCTGCGCTCGGTCAAACCCTGCCAGCGGTAGACCGAGCGGACGCCCGGCAGCGCGCTGACGCAGGCGGCCAGGCGCTCGTCGACCAGCGCCGCTGCAATCGCATCGGCGCTGGCGTCGTCGGGGCAGGTGCTGAACACCAGGAGGGGCTTCCGGGGATCGGGCATGCCGCGCAGTTTAGCGTCCGCGGCCGTGTCGGATCGGGTCGGCCGGCCAAGAGTGCCGGCTGGCCTCGTTGACAGGGATCTCGTGGGAAGCCCGTCGATGCCGCGGCGGCATCTCGGCGGACGCGTGCCGAACCCGGAGCGCGGTGCCCAGAGCCGGACCACGACGCTCTCGCTTCCGGGCAGGCCGGTCGATGGGAGGGTGGCCTGCCGGTTCGACGCGGCGGCCACCCTCACTTCAGCGCGACAGCCCGATCAAATCAGGGAATCAGCTGGCAGCTGGCCGGCTTGACCGAGGTGAACAACGCCGTGCTCGCCCATTCGGGGTGATCGATGAACGGGTTGCGGTTGCCCTGGAAGCTGAAGATCACCTCGTTGCGCTCGCGCTCGGCGGCCGTCGGCGGGTCGGCCTGGTGCCAGGCCAGCAGGGTCGACATCAAGCCCATGTAGGCCGGCGACGACGAGGTGCCGACGATCCGGCTGCGGTCGTCGGTCAGTTCGAGGTCTGGCTCGGACTGGTTGGTGTTGACGTCGCGACCGCCTTCGTAGCGGATCGCCATGTACATCACCGCGCGCGCCATGTCGCCGCGGCGCGTGCCCCAGACCTCGAACGAATTGCTGTTCACCCAGTTCGAGTGGCCCGGGTAGGTGCCGCTGCCGCCACCGCTGCCGTTGTTGGCCTCGGTGCTGCGCTCGCCACACTGCGCCGACACCGGACAGTTGGCGTACGGCTTGTTGCCGCGGTCGGCGTTGTAGGCCGCATCGGTCAGGTACAGCATGTGGGTGTCGGTGTACGGCGCGTACGGCAGGCCGAGGTCGCCGCTGGTGCTTGGAAAGCCCAGCGAATTGGGCCAGCTGTGCTCGCGGTTGTACTTCAACCCGGAGCCACTGCCCGCACGGTCGGTGACCTTGAGATAGCTGCGGTTGCGGTAGGCATCGAGAATGCGGCCGGCGTTGTTGGGGTCCTCGTCGGCGATCTCCAGGATGGTCCAGGTGTTGGTGGTGCCGCCGCTGTACGGGTAGGCGGTGTGGCCACGAATGGCCTGGTGCAGCGAGCAGCGCAACTGGCTGGGGCTGGAGGTGTTGACGTGCGAGTAATAGCCGCCGCTGCTGCCGGCGGCGACGTTGAAGGCGACCAGCTTGTCCTGCGCAGGATGCGCGCCACCGCTGTCGCTGACCTTGGCCGCGACGACCGTCAACGTGCAGGCTTCGCCGGCGTGCAACGCGCTGTTGGTCGAGACGGTGAAGCTGCTGCCGCTGCTGGCGTGGCTGAGTGCCACGGACCCCGACTGTGCGCACTGCAGGACGAAGGCGCCGCTGGTCAGCGACACCGATTCACTGAAAGCGACGCCCAGGTCGCCGGCGGCCGGGAAATCGGTGGCGCCATTGGCGGGCAGGGTGGAGGTGATCGTCGGTGGGGGGTTCGCGGTGCCGGTGAAGGTCTGGGCGTTGTTGCAGCTGCCGAACGTCTGCGAAGCCGACGGCTTCCAGGTGAAGTGAGCGGGGCTGCTGCCGGTGCCGCCCAGCTGCAGCGAGGTGTTCACTGCCGTGGAGCCCGATTCGGCGACCGGGAGATTGCTGCTGGTGAGTCCGGCGGCGGGGCCGCTGCTGGCGGTAACGGCACCTTCGTAGCTCAGGAACTGCACGACGGCGCCGCTGGCGTTGACCAGGGCGATCGCATCGTTGCTGCCGTTCTGGATCCCGTTGCTGGGGTAGCTGAGGGTTGCCACGCGCACGCTGCCGCCGCAGGTCAGCAGGCTGCCGGTCGGCACCGGATCGTTGTCGTAGCTGGTCGCCGCGCTCGGGGTGGCGCCGTTGTAGAGATAGACGCGGTAGCCCGACAGGCTTTCGCCGGCCGTGGCCACCACCTCGATGCGCTCGCCGACGTCGCCGCTGGCGGTGGCGTCGTCGTAGTGGATTTCGTTGATGAACACCGCGGCGTTCGCGGTACCGCCGACGAGCGACAGTGCGCAGGCCAGCGGGAGGATGAGGATCTTGCGGTGCATCAATGGCTCCTTGCCTTGCTGGCAGTGGCTGAATCAATAGTCTGCTGGGGGCATGTGACAGCGGCCCGAGAGCGCGGGCCGTCACCCGGGCGTGGCCGTACGCCACCCCACGGCGGCCGAGCATCGCGTATTCCCGTCGCCGACGCAGGTCGCTTGGGCGCCGGCGGAGATCGATCCGGGCGCGTGACAGGTTGCCAGCGAACCGGCCGATGCCCGGCCCAGCAAGCGTCAGGGTGCCCGCGGCGCGTCCCGCTGGACATCCGCCTGGCTGGCCAACGGCTGGCCAAATGGGACCGGCGATGCTGCACTGCGCAACGTCTGCGCTTGTCGGTTTCGCCCACGGCTTCGATCCGTCTGGGGCAAGGACCGCCTCGTCCGAGCCGGTGCGAATGGTGGTCGCGCCTGACGGCGGCGGGCGCCATCCGGGGGCGCGCCGTTCGCAGGAGTGCTGCGCCTTCGGGCCCAATCCCGGGTCTCGATACGGGAGTGACTCGTGATCCCAAGCCGCTGGCATATTGCGGCTGTACATAGGGAAAGCAGTCGAAAAGTATTTCGTCAAAGTGTGACGTACGTCACATAAATACAGGAGTGGGGCCGCACGTCTTGGTGGAAAAGGTGACGCGATCGGTCCAAGATTGCCATTGGCCGGCAGGATGCCGGTTCGACATGAGGTCTGGGTCAGGGGAGGGGCGCACGGTTGCGCCAAGCTGAGGGATAGCCATCTCCGTACCGGAAAGAGCGCGCCCCAAGGGGCGCGCTCTTTCTTTATGTACGTCCCCGCGGGACCGATCCGGGCATCTGTCGCAGGCGTGGTTTCCACCGGGTGGCGACGCCCTGGAGCAGAACCGTGGGACGCGATCCAGTGGCGCGATCCCGTGGTGGCGTGAGCAAACGCCGTCGAGCCCAGACCCACCCCGCGGCACCGTTCGGGCGCCGCGTAGCACCGCGATCCCGGCGGCCCTGAAGCCACGTCGATGGCACTTCCGTCGTGTCGTGCCCTTGAAAGCGGCAGGCGCTTCCCCATCTCTTTGCGATCCCGGTTTGCCGGGTGTTGTCGTCCGCAGACTTGGCACTCACCGTCGACGACTGCTAAAATTCCCCGGTTTTTTACGCTGCATCAATAACTTACATCCAGAGGGTTGCCCATGAACATCAAGCCGCTGTTCGACCGCGTGGTCATCAAGCGTATGGAAGAAGAGAAGGTTTCCGCCGGTGGCATCGTGATTCCGGACTCGGCTACCGAGAAGCCGATCAAGGGCGAAGTGATCGCCGTCGGCGAGGGCAAGGCGCTCGACAACGGCACCGTGCGCGCACCGAAGGTCAAGGCCGGCGACAAGGTCCTGTTCGGCAAGTACAGCGGCACCGAGGTCAAGCTCGACGGCGTCGACCTGCTGGTGGTGAAGGAAGACGACATCTTCGCGATCCTGGGCTGACGCCCTGCGGGAACGGGATGCCGGGATGGCCGATGCGCCTGCGCTGGCCGCCTTCCCGCCCTGTCCCGCCTCGCTTTCGTCTTCTGAATCCCTAACCCCAATTCAAGAATCCTGGAGTAACAAATGGCTGCCAAAGAAATTCGTTTCGGTGAGGATGCACGCGCCAAGATGGTGCGCGGCGTCAACGTGCTCGCCAATGCCGTGAAGGCCACCCTGGGCCCGAAGGGTCGCAACGTCGTGCTCGAGAAGAGCTACGGCGCGCCGACGATCACCAAGGACGGCGTGTCCGTCGCCAAGGAGATCGAACTGGCCGACAAGTTCGAGAACATGGGCGCGCAGATGGTCAAGGAAGTTGCTTCCAAGACCTCCGACAACGCCGGTGACGGCACCACCACCGCCACCGTGCTGGCCCAGGCGCTGATCCGCGAGGGCATGAAGGCCGTTGCCGCCGGCATGAACCCGATGGACCTCAAGCGCGGCATCGACAAGGCCGTCACCGCGGCCGTGGGCGAGCTGAAGAACATCAGCAAGCCGTCCTCGACCAGCAAGGAAATCGCCCAGGTCGGCGCGATCTCGGCCAACTCCGACGCCAACATCGGCGACCTCATCGCCCAGGCGATGGACAAGGTCGGCAAGGAAGGCGTGATCACCGTCGAAGACGGTTCGGGCCTGGAGAACGAGCTCGACGTCGTCGAGGGCATGCAGTTCGACCGCGGCTACCTGTCGCCGTACTTCATCAACAACCAGCAGTCGATGCAGGCCGAGCTGGATGACCCGTTCATCCTGCTGCACGACAAGAAGATCTCCAACGTGCGCGACCTGCTGCCCGTGCTGGAAGGCGTTGCCAAGGCCGGCAAGCCGCTGCTGATCATCGCCGAGGAAGTCGAAGGCGAGGCCCTGGCCACGCTGGTCGTCAACACCATCCGTGGCATCGTCAAGGTCTGCGCCGTGAAGGCTCCGGGCTTCGGCGACCGTCGCAAGGCGATGCTGGAAGACATGGCCGTGCTGACCGGCGGCACCGTGATCTCCGAGGAAGTGGGCCTGGCGCTCGACAAGGCGACCATTGCCGACCTCGGCCGCGCCAAGAAGGTGCAGGTCTCCAAGGAAAACACCACCGTCATCGACGGCGCCGGCGAGACCGGTGGCATCGAAGGCCGCATCAAGCAGATCAAGGCGCAGATCGAAGAGACGTCGTCGGACTACGACCGCGAGAAGCTGCAGGAGCGCGTTGCCAAGCTGGCCGGCGGCGTTGCGGTGATCAAGGTCGGTGCGTCGACCGAGATCGAGATGAAGGAAAAGAAGGCTCGCGTCGAAGACGCCCTGCACGCCACGCGTGCTGCCGTCGAAGAGGGCATCGTCCCGGGCGGCGGCGTGGCACTGCTGCGCGCCAAGGCCGCGATCGCCGGTCTCAAGGGTGACAACGAAGACCAGAACCACGGCATCACCATCGCTCTGCGCGCGATGGAAGCGCCGCTGCGCGAGATCGTGACCAACGCCGGCGAAGAGCCGTCGGTCATCCTCAACAAGGTGCAGGAAGGCACGGGCGCGTTCGGCTACAACGCCGCCAACGGCGAGTACGGCGACATGCTCGAGTTCGGCATCCTGGACCCGACCAAGGTCACCCGCACCGCGCTGCAGAACGCTGCCTCGATCGCCGGTCTGATGATCACGACCGAAGCGATGGTTGCCGAGCTGCCGAAGAAGGACGAGCCGGCGATGCCGGGCGGCGGTGGCATGGGCGGCATGGGCGGCATGGATTTCTGATCCAGCCCCAGGCAGCGCAACACCGTTAAAAACGAGAAACCCCGCCGCGAGGCGGGGTTTTTCTTTGTCCGGCCGGCGGCGGGAAACGACGAGCGGGATCAGCCGATCACTGCCTCGGCCGTCACGCTGCGCGCGCCTCCCGACGCCGCAGGGTCAGTGGTGGCCCTCGCCGACGGCGCCGCCCATGCCGTCGGGCAACACCACGCGCACGTTCTGCATCATGCCCTGGTCCTCGTGCTCGAGGATGTGGCAATGCAGGACGTACTCGCCGATGTAGCGCTGGTAGCGCGTGCGAACGACCACGGTGTAGTCCTGCTTCACGAACAGCGTGTCCTTCCAGGTGCCTTGCAGGTTGGCGTACTGCGGGTCGTTCGGCTCGCCGGTGACGCTGACATCGACCCCGTGCGGATCGAGGATGCTGACGACCTGGAACGGATTCACGTGGATGTGGAACGGGTGGTTGGCGCGAGTGGACTTCAGCGTCCACTCGTCCACGTCATCGAGCACCAGCTGGCGGGCGGTGTTCGGGTCGTAGGGTTTGCCATCGACCATGTACACGAACGGCGTCTTGTCCAGATCGATGTTGAACACCAGGTCCTGCGTGCCGGTGACCTCGCTCTTGGGAATGCTCTTGTGCGGAACGAACGCATCCAGGCGCAGGCCGTTGCGCAGGTCGGCGGTGACCTTGGCGCGCGTGTCGGTCGGCATGAACATGTTCGACGCGGCCACCAGGTTGTTGGTGAGGAAGGCACGTACATCCGTCACCGGCGGCGCGCCTTCCGAGCGGGCCGTCGCAATGCCGAGCAACTGGCGATCCTCGGCGGCATTGGTGATGCTGCCGTCGGCGGGCGCGGCGGCATCGAGCACGCAGTACTGGCCGGCCTTCGGGAACACCACCAGCGCGTCGCTGCGGTAGCCCGGTTGCAGCACGTTCTGCCCCTTCTCGATGGCCTGGCCATGCGTCAGGCCGTCGGCAGCCACCTCGAACTGCGTCAGCACCGGGCCGGTGCAGTTCTGCGTCACCCAGCTGTCCAGCTCCGCGCCGGACAGGCCCTCGATGCTGGGGTGGTCGGTGCGCAGTTCACGCAGCTGCAGGCTGATCGTGTCGCGCACGCCGGCGTGCAGCATGCGCCAGCGCTCGATGCGACCGGCAACCACGTCGTTGAAGGTCGGCAGCACGCTGCCGTTGATGCTGGTGTGTCGGCCCGACTGGACCCAGGTGTCCACGCTGGCGCCGGGTGCAAAGCCGAACTGGTCGTAACCCTCGATGCTGCCGACTTCGCCGGGATCGCAGACCCAGGCGATCACGTCGCCTGCGGCGTTCTTCTTGACCTTGATCGCGCCGTTGGCGTCTCGGCAGGCGTAGGCGACCTGCTGGAACAGCAGCACCCGTTCGTGGAACGGCTGGCCGTTGAGGTCGCGCAGCAGCGTGTCGACGTCGCCGTTTCGCTCAGGCGCAGGCAGGCGGCTGCCGCGGATCAGCAGGGCGCCGGCCATGCCGCTGGACACCTGCAGCGCGGTCGAGCCGTGCAGGTGCGGGTGGTACCAGTACGTGCCGGCCGGATGATCGGCGGGCAGGTTGTACTCGTACTCGAAGGTGACCCCGGGCCGCAGTGTCAGCAGCACGTTGTCGCTGTTTCCGGTGGGACTGACCCACAGTCCGTGCGAGTGGAGATTGGTCGAGTTGAAGCAGTGCGGGATGTTGACGTTCGGCGGCTTGCAGTCCGGCTCCTGGGGCAACTGGTTTTCCAGCCGGATGCGCACCGTCTCGCCGGGAGCGGTCACGATGGTCGGTGCGACGAAGGGCGTTTCCGGGTTGGTGCCCGGGCTGTGGTACGAGCGCAGGTTGACCTCGTCGTAGCCCGGCGTCGCCGGGTTCCAGATCCGCGAGCGCGTGTAGGCGATGCGCAGGTCCAGGCGCGCCTCGTGCGTGTCCAGCGGCTGCGCACCGGTTGCGGTCAGGCGCATCAACGGCTTGCGTTCGTCGGTGCTGCGTTCCATGACCGCCAGCACCGGTGCCTCGGCATCGCGCGACGGCGGCTCTTTCGCGGCCAGCGAGGCCGGCGCGGCGATGACCAGCGCGCACAACCACGGAAGCAGGCCGTGGGCCCCCTGATGCCGTGTGGATTGGCGCCTTACGCGCCGGATTGAAGACAAGGTGCTGCGTTCCATCGCTTTGCTCCTGGTAACGGCACGCGGCGGTGCCATGGGAAACCGCTTGGTGGGAGGAAGCGCGGAAAGTGCGGCGAGCGCCGCGAAGGTCCACCGGCGAACCGGACGATCGGGCCGCGCGCCCCCAGCGACGCCCCGATCCGACGCAGCGTCCCGCCGCGGCCGCCCACTCGGACACTGTCAGTATCGGCAGGGGCGGGTCGGCTGGTCCGTGGGGGGAACATCGCCGCTGGTCCCGTTGAGCGGGTTTCTCGTTGGGCTATCACGTTGCGCTTCTTCGTTGCGTTTCTTCGTTGGGTCAGATCGTTGGGTCATCTCCTCGGACCCGCCCCGTCCCTTGCATAGGAGCTTCCGATGGCACGCACGCCGCTGTTCTCGCTGTTGCAACGCGCCGCGCGGATCGCCCGCGCCTCCGGGCACACGGCCCAGCCGCTGGACGAGTTCTACGCCCAGGGCGTGGCCCTGCGCATCGACCTGCGCCGCCGGCGCCTGCTCCAGGGCGCCGGTGCGGGCCTGGTGCTGGCAGGCTGCAGCCATCTTCCGACTCCGGCGCCGATTGCGGGCGATGACGTGGTCATCGTGGGCGCCGGCATCGCCGGGCTCAGCGCTGCGTGGCGGTTGCGCCAGGCCGGGGTGGGCTCGCGCATTTACGAGGCCAGCAACCGCATCGGCGGCCGCATGCACAGCCTGCGCAACCACTTCGCCGACGGCCAGGTGATCGAGTTGGGCGGCGAGCTCATCGATACCGACCACGTCCGTATCCGCGCGCTGGCGGCCGAAATGGGGCTGACACTGGACGACCTGCTCGAAGGCGACACGATGCAGGACACCTGGTATTTCGATGGTCGCGCGATCGGCGAGCGCGAGATCGTGGAGGCATTCGTGCCCGTGGCCGCGGCGATCGAGCGCGACCTGGCCACGATCGGCGACGGCGACATCACCTGGGACAAACCCGACAACGCGCAGGCGCTGGACGCGCTGTCGGTCGCGCAATGGCTGGATCGCAACGGCGTCAGCGGGTGGTTGCGCAAGCTGATCGACGTGGCCTACACCACCGAGATGGGGCTGGAGCTGGACGAGCAGTCGTCGTTGAACCTGCTGACTTTCATCGGCACCGAGGGCGACACGTTCGAGGTGTTCGGCAGCAGCGACGAGCGATTCCATGTGCGCGGCGGCAACGACCTCATCGTGCAGGGCCTGGGTGAGCGGCTTTCCGGGACGGTGGAAACCGGCAGCGTGCTCGAAGCGATCCGGGGACGTGCCGATGGCTACACGCTGAGCTTCCGCCGCGATGGCGCGACCCGCGATGTCCACGCCAGGCAGGCGATCCTCGCGTTGCCATTCACGCTGCTGCGCAAGGTGTCGATCGACGTCGAGCTGCCGGTGCACAAGCGCCGTGCGATCGATCAGCTGGCGTATGGCACCAACGCCAAGCTGATGATCGGGTTCGGCCGGCGCGTGTGGAACGAACACGACGCCAACGGCGCGCTGGTGAGCGACCTGCCGCTCCAGACCACCTGGGACACTTCGCGCAAGCAGCCGGGCCAGGCCGGTGTGCTGACCAATTTCACCGGTGGCCGGCACGGCGTCGAACTCGGCCAGGGCACGCCCAGGCAACAGGCCGACGCCGCGGTCGCGGCACTGGATCGCGTGTTCCCGGGCGCCGCCGCGGCGCGCGGCGATGCACGCGAGGCGCGCTTCCACTGGCCCAGCCATCCATGGTCGCTGGGAAGTTACGCCTGCCTGCGTCCGGGCGACTGGACGGGCCTGCGCGGTGCGATGGGGGAGACGGTGGGCGGGTTGTTCTTCGCCGGCGAACATTGCGCGCTAGACACCCAGGGATTCATGGAAGGCGGCTGCGTGTCGGGCGAGGACGCCGCGCGCGCGGTGATGGCGCAACGCGGTGTGGCGACCCGGGGCTGGTACACGCGTCGCGCGCGTGCGGCAATCGCCTGAGTGCTGATTTCGGGGTAGGGAAACGACGCACCAGCGGGTCAGATTCCCCCTGTAAAACCTGACAGGACTTCGCCGAAAGCCGCGAATTCCTATGGACGGCCCATCTTCCCCGGGACCATAGTCGGCCCCGGGGGATCGCACCGGACGCGGATGGCGTCGGTGCCAAGGGTGCGGTCCATGGCAATCGGACGCCAAGGCAATCCAAGGGATGGATATGGCCGCTGATCAAGCGCAGATCGATGAGTTGCGTCGGCAACTCAGTGGCACCCTGCTCGTGTCCGGGCAGGCGGGTTTCCAGCAGGCATTGAAGATCGACAACGGCCGCGTGCAACTGCAACCGTCGCTCGTCGTGCAGGCCAACAGCACCCGCGACATCGTGCTGACATTGCAGTTCGCGCAGCGCCACGGCCTTCGCCTCACGGTCAAGGGCGGTGGCCACAGCGCCACCGGCTACTGCCTCAACGACGACGGCCTCGTGCTCGACATGAGCCTGATGCGCGCGATCTCGCTCGATCGCGACACGCGTCGGGTGTTCGTGCAGATGGGCGCGCGCTGGCACGACGTGTACGTGTACCTGATCAACAGCGGCACCGGTCTGATCCCGATTGGTGGCGGCTGCCCGACCGTCGGCATCGCCGGTTTCATGCAGGGTGGCGGCTACAGTTTCGTGTCGCGCTCGTACGGCATGAGCATCGACAACCTGGTGTCGCTGACGCTGGTCACGGTCGACGGCCAGGTGCGCAAGCTCGACGCCGACTGCCAGGACCCGACCGACCGCGACCTCTTCTGGGCCTGCCGCGGCGGCGGTGGCGGCAACTGGGGCGTGGTGGTCGACATGACCCTGCAGGTGCACGCGCCGGCCACCGACACCATGCTGACGGGGCAGATCCGCTTCTTGCCCGATCGTGCGCAGGATGTGCTGGGCTTCTACAACCAGTGGGTGGAAACCCTGCCCGACGAGATGGCCGTGTACGGCATCTGGGGCATGAGTCCGTCGCCGTCCGATCCCACCGTCAAGATCCAGACCTTCGGCTTCACGGTGATCTACAACGGCAATGCCACCACGGGCGCGTCGCTGCTTGCACCGCTGCTGGAAAAAGGGCCGCTGACGGTATCGCTCAACGCCATCACCCTTCCGGACTTCGAGCTGCTCAACGGCGCGTCGACCCTGGTGGACAACCGCAGTGCCTACATCTGCTCGGGGATGATGATGCCGGGGGCGTTCACGCCCGATGCCATCGCGGTGTTCGAGCGCTACATGGCCAGCGTTCCGTCGACCGACAGCTTCATCGTCTGGACCCACGCCGGCGGCAAGGTCTCGCAGGTGGCCGACGATGCCACCGCGTTCGCGCATCGCGGCGCGCGTTTCGTGCCGGAGGTGAAGTCCATCTGGACCAACGCGTCCGACGCACGCGCAAACGTCGAGTGGGCGCATGCGTTCTTCACCGACCTGCAACCGCACTTCGTCGGCGCGTACGTCAACTACATCGATCCGCTGCTGGCCGACTGGGCCAACCGCTATTACCTGGGCAATTACCCACGTCTGCTGGACGTCAAGCGCGCCTGCGATCCCGACGGATTCATGGACTTCCAACAGGGCGTCGGCTCCGCGTTCGAGCCCGACCAGTCGCAACCGCTGGACCTTGCACCGCTGAACCGCAGTTTCGTCGATTGAGCCAGCGTGCGCGGCCACGTGGTCGCGCTCGCCCAGCCATCGAATGCCTCCACCCGAACAGGGGAAGCGCATGAACGTCGACCTGCAGCTGACATCGCTGGATACCAATCCGGCCAGCCCGAACTACAGCGGCGATGCGTACATCCGTCTGCTGGAGGACTCGCAGGGCAACATCCTCAAGTCGCACGGTCGCGACTTCGGCGCCCAGTTCGCCCCCTCCTTCCTCTCCGCCGCCCTGTCCGCCGATGGCTATCGCGCGACCTGGGGCGTGCGCCGCGACGGCAGCGTCGCGTTCGACTTTTCGACCTGGGTGCAGATGCGGGGCGGCGAGTACTTCTACCTGCCCAGCCTGGGGTTCTTCCGTTCGCTCTGACCACACCACCGCAAGCCAACTCAACTACCGAGGAGCAAGCCATGATTTCGATCGTCGCCAAGTGGAGCATTCTGCCGGGCAAGCGTGACCAGGCCGTCGTGGCATTGACCGAGCTCGCCCGTCGCGTGCAGGAACAAGAGCCGTTCGTGCCGATGTACACGATCTTCCTGCCGGATTTCTCGGTGACCTCCTATCCCACGCCGTCCACCCAGGACCTGATCTTCCTCTCGGCGTTCGACGACAAGGCGGCATTCGAGGAGCACCTCAAGGGGCCGGTGTTCCGTGATTGGCTGGCCGAGCATCCCGACCTGTTCCTGTTCAACAACGGACAGCTGTTCGTGGTTTCCGAACTGCTCGAGCGCGTTGCCGGTTTCATCCGCCCGTCGATGGTGACCGACGCGGCCGGCGTCGCCGCGCGTCCGGTGCTGGCTGCCGATCCGGCCTGAGCACGCCGCCACACGCGGCTGCGCTGCAGCCGCCCGAACAAGGAATGTTGGCCATGAACAAACCCGCGATACGCAATCTGGGCGTTGCCGCCCTGACACTGGCGGTGGTTGCCGCCTGCGCCGGTCTGCAGGAAACGGAGCCAGGGCCGGCCGTGTCCGAGCCGATGACAACGACGACGCCCCCTGCGGCTGCACCGATCAACCCGCCGGTCGACAACTGCAACATCACCCCGCCGACCACGGCGATCACCACGGCCCTGCTGACCACCGGCTTGCCGTGCGACGCGCAGTTGGTTCCGCCGTTCAAGGGGCCCGGCGCGCTGGCCAACGTGCAGCATGGGTTCGACTACTACTCGTGGCTGACCTTCATCGCCCTCAACGCCCCGGCCGAGGGCCAGGCACCGTCACCCGGAAGCGATACGCGGACGCAGTGGGAGGACTGGAAGGAAGTGTCGGACATCATGCTCGCCGATGGCGCCACGCCCACGGCCTGGGATGCGCCGCGGGTGATCCCGCCGGCCTGCCGCGGCATCGCCGGCGCGGACCAGAAGCGCATCGTGCGCCGCTTCTCGCTCAACAAGACCGTGACCAGCGAGATCGACCAGCCCTTCGACACCGGCCCGCTGATCGACCAGAACGGCAACTACGTGCGCTACGAGTTGCTCGTCAACAAGCCGATGTTCGAGTACATCGTGCAGAACGGCCTGTACAGCAAGTCCGGGCAGAAGGCCTTCACCGGCGGGGTGGTGTTTCCCGAAGGCGCGGACACCACCGGCAGCAACGGCACGATGGGCGCGATCATGGTCAAGGCCGCGTGGAAGGTGATGGGCGCGGGCGACGACCCCAGCCGCTTCCACACCGTCGACGCGCTGGCCTACAACCCACCTTCGACCAATCCCACGGTGGAGGAGAGTTGCACGGCGGTCACGCTGGGCCTGGTGGGCTGGCATGCCGCGCACAAGACCGACGGCGCACCGCAGTGGATCTGGTCGACCTTCGAGCAGGTGGACAACGTGCCCGACAATGCCATCGCGCTCGGCGGCAAGGTCAACCCGCACTACAACTTCTACGCCTCGGCCAAGGCCGGACAGCCGGTCAACGAACCGCCACCGCGTCCGTGGAACCCGAACGTGCAGCCGTTCCCGAACGGTTTCACCAGCCAGATCACGCGGATCACCCCGCTCACCAGCGCTACGGTCAAGCTCAACACCGCCTTCCAGGGAATCCTGGCCGGGACGGTCTGGCCGAACTACGAGCTGATCAGTACGCAATGGCCGACCAACCCGACCAGTCCGACCGACCCCAACGGTGCGCCGGCGCCCTTGTTCCTGGCCAACACCACGCTGGAAACCTACAGCCAGGGAGAGGTGCCCAAGTCCTCGTCCAGTTGCATGGACTGCCACGGCGATGCCACGGACACGACCGGCCGCGACTCCGACTTCACTTTCATCCTCGAACGCGCGCAGTAGCGCCGCGATCGTCAGGCCCGCATAGCAATCGCCAAGGAGGCCACGCCATGACCGTCACCACCGACGACATTTCCGTCGAAACCTTCATCAGCCTGTCCGTGCTGTTGACCGGCATCGCCCAGGAGCAGCTCGCTCCGGACCTGGATGCGCACAACCTGTCGCAGGTCTACTACGACTACGCGATGGCCCGGGACCCGGCCGACTTCACCCAGTTGTTGCAGATCTACAGCGACAACCAGGACAAGGAGCCGGCGGCCATCGCCGAAATCATCTTCAACCAGTCCGGCGAAGCGGTGTGCTTCACCGCCCGCAGCACGATGCTGATGTGGTACCTGGGCAGCTGGTACTCGCCGGCCGCGCTGCAGGCCTACCAGCCGGCGACACCCGCGCCGCCGCCGCCGCCCAGCAACGTGATCTCGCCCGGTGCCTACACCCAGGGCTGGGCCTGGAACGTCGCCCAGGCACACCCGATGGGCTACAGCAACTTGCGCTTCGGCTACTGGAACGGCAACCCGCCGCCGCTGTCGGCCTTTGTTGGAGGGAACGGCGCATGAGCACCAACAACCATTACGACGTGGTCATCGTCGGCGCCGGCGTGTGCGGCGCACTGATCTCCAAACAGCTGGGGCTGGTGGGCAAGAAGGTGCTGATCCTCGAGTCCGGCGATCCGCTGCCGGCCAACACCAACGAGTACATGGAGCGGTTCTACATGGCCTCGGTGAAGTTGCCCGAAGTGCCCTACACGCCGCTGGTGTTCACCGACGACGCCGGCACCAGCGTCACCGATCCCAACAACTTCAACATCGGCCGCGCCACCACCGCGACGTTGGCGCCCAACAACTGGAACCAGCCCGACCAGGCCTACATGGTCCAGCAGGGCCCGCTGGCGTTCAGCAGCACCTACGAACGCATCGCCGGCGGCACCATGCGGCACTGGCTCGGCACCAGCCTGCGGTTCGTGCCCAACGACTTCCTGATGTACAGCCAGTACCACGTGATGGTGGACTGGCCGCTGGACTACGGCGACCTGGAGACCTGGTACGGCAAGGCTGAATCCGAGATCGGCGTGTCGGCCGATGTGTCCACCCAGGGCTATCTCGGCATCACGTTCCCGTCGGGCTACCAGTACCCGATGAACCCGATCCCGCCGTCGTTGGTCGATCAGGCCGTGACCACCGCAGTGACCGGCAAGACCGCGTTGAACATGCCGCTGGTGGTGACCGAGACGCCGGCGGGCCGCAACTCGCAGCCCTACCAGAGCCGCCCGACCTGCGCGGGCAACACCAACTGCATTCCGATTTGCCCGATCCAGGCCAAGTACGATCCGAGCGTCACCCTCAAGGCCGCCCTCAACACCGGCAACGTGACCATCTGGCCCCGCACCGTGGCCTGCCATGTCACGCTCGATGACGACAACGACCAGGTCACCGGCATCGACTACCTGCAGTACGACAGCAACACCGGCACGCAGACCGGCAGCGGCACCGTCACGGCCACGCGCTACATCATCGCCGCCCACGCGATCGAAACGCCGCGCCTGTTGCTGATGTCCACCAACTGCGGTCGCACGCCCGACGGCGTGGCCAACACCAGCGGCCAGGTCGGCTGCAATCTCATGGATCACCCGCTGTACCTCGCCTGGGCCCTGGCGCCCAAGCCGGTGTATGGCTATCGCGGGCCGCTGGCGACTTCGGGCATCGAAAGCACCCGCGACGGCGAGTTCCGCAAGGACCGCGCCGCGTTCCGCATCGAGATCGGAAACGAGGGCTGGAACTTCTCGATCGGCGATCCGTGGACGACGACGCTCGACTTCATCAACGGCATGAACGCCAGTCAGCTCAATCCGCCATTGAACCCGGGCGGCAACCCGCCGGCGCTGTGGGGCAACGAGCTGGTCAGGGCGCTCAACGATGGCCTGTCGCGGCAGTTCCGCCTGGGCTTCCTGGTCGAGCAGACGCCCGAGCCAGGCAACCGCGTCACGCTGTCGAAGACCGAGACCGACCATCTCAACCTGCCGCGCCCGCAGATCGACTACAACCTGTCGGACTACACCAAGGCCGGCATGGTGGCGGCCAAGCAGACCGCCGACGAGATCTTCGCGATGATGGGTGCCAAGCAGTACACCACCGCACCCGATGCCGACGATCCGGCGTCGTTCGAGATCGAGATCGACAACAAGATGGAACGCCTGAAGTTCTTCGGTTCGGGCCACATCGTCGGCACCTACTGCATGGGTACCGATTCGTGCAACTCGGTGGTCAACGCCGACCAGCGCTCCTGGGATCACTCCAACCTGTTCCTGGTGGGCAGTGGCGTGTTCCCGACCGTGGCCACCGGCAATCCCACCCTGACCATTGCCGCGCTGGCGCTGCGGGCGGCCGATACGGTGCTCGCCGATCTGTAGGGCAGGCCCGGGCGCATCGCCGCGATTGCGCGGCGATGCGCCATGCCCCTGGGTGGAGGAGTGATTCGCATGCGCCGACGCCGCCGTCATCCGACGACCGCCTTCCTGCTGGCCACCGCGGTGCTGGCCGGTTGCGTCGCCGCCGCGACGGCCATCGCCGTTGCCGACCCCAGTGGTCCAGGCAGTGCCCGGTACGGGAGCCTTTCTGAACCGGCAAGTTCTGTTTTGCACTGCAGCGTGCAAGCCACCTAACGAATCCTTCACGATCGACCCGCATCCCGACGTGGGGGAGGGAGCAAGCCCGCAACCGGTTCGACCGGGGCGGGCTTTTTTATTGCCTGGGTGATGCCGGCGCATTCATGTCGATGACTGCGCACGACGTGCGCACCGCCCGCGGACGATGGCGCCGCACGTTGTCCCGGGTAGGGCGCATTAGCCGAAGGCGTAATGCGCCGGATGGGACTGCGATGAAGATCAACCGCGACGTGAACACATACGGCGCAACGCCCTTCGGTTGTTGCGCCCTACGCAACGTGTGCGTCGCCCGCGGACGATGGCGCCGCAGGAGGTCCCGGGTAGGGCGCATTAGCCGAAGGCGTAATGCGCCGGATGGGACACGCGATGAAAATCAACCGCGACGTGAACACATACGGCGCAATGCCCTTCGGTTATTGCGCCCTTGTATCTTCAACCCACCAGCGATGGGCTGGTGATCCGGGGGCACTCGGATCGGTGCAGGGAGAGACTGTTTGCGCCCTGAGACTGCGAGTC